>NZ_JAHLMF010000020.1 GCF_018919385.1 Geomonas diazotrophica | reverse complement strand
TTACAATCGCAAGAGGCTACACTCTGCCATTGGCTATTGCTCCCCAGAAGAGTTCGAGCAGCAGGAGTTGAAGATGGCAGCATAAGGGTTTCTAACGTGTCCTCTATTGCGAAGATAGGCCAGATGCACGAGGCGGAACCCCGCCCGCGAAGAGCAGCACAGCGTTTTCCGTCGAACATGCAATCTTTGCCCTCCTTTTGGAGGGGTGCCATGCAGTGAAAAAGGGTAGGCCCATGCAACAGTGCGAGAAGGTAGATAACTCCCTGAAGGAGCGTCGCGACATTCTGGATCTCCTGGTGCGGCTCAAAGGTGACGGCATCTCCATCCACGAGATGGAGCGGATCGGCCAGAAGTTCCAGCAGGCCGGCAAACGGGCGCTGCGACCGCTGGTGCGGGAGCTTTGGCGCGAGAACTCGGGCGAATTGATCACCAAGTACGCCTATGTCCTGGACTTCTTCGACACCAGCGACTGGCTCGACCAGCTGATCCAGATAGCGCTCAAGCGCCAGGACCTCTCTGCCGACGGCAAGGCCGCCCTCATGATCGCGCTGGAAGGTTACGGCGTCGATGTCAACTCACCCCCCTTCAGGCAGGAAAAAACAGGCTCCGGCGGCACGTCTCTGGGACAGCAGGTCCAGGGCGCCATGCAACTGGGCGAGGAAGGGATGGTCACCTTCCTGGACGACTTCCTCTCCTACCCTGCCGAGGTGCAGCAGATCGTGATCCGCGAGCTGTGCCACTCGGGCGACAGTCAGTCACCCCGCCTGCTGGAGGCGATGCTCTGGCACGAGGACCGCGACATCGTGCGCTCCGCCCTGGCGGCACTGGGCAAAATCAGGGACCCCCGGGCGGCCACCGTGCTGCAGGACTTCCTGGCCGACTGCGACGCGGAACTGGCTCCCTTCGCGGAAAAGGCACTGCGCAGGCTCCGCTTCCTGGGCGTCGCCGTGCCGCAGCCGCGCAAGCTGCTCCCCTTCCATTCCGGCTATGCGACCCCGCCCGATGGGGACGGTTACCGTTCGCTGCTCCTGTCCCGCTGGGCCGGTCCCGACACCGTGAGCGTGCTGTACATGCAGGTGCACGAGCGGCGCGGGGTACTTGCGGCATGGGGCGCCGGGGACCTGACCCTGGACAACTTCCAGGCAGAGGTCGAAGGCTTCCGCATGCAGGACGACCTGATCGAGGTGGCTCCGGAGTACCTTTTGGAGCTGGTGCGCGACGCCCTTTACTGGAGCCGCGACCTCTGCTACCTCCCCGCCGACTTCTACATGAGGCGCGGCATCTTCGCCGGCGAAGACATGACCCCGGCCCGCTTTACCGAAAAACTCGCCGACCTCCCCCGCTCGCGCCGGCTCAGCTTCCAGGAAGGGGAGCAACTGGCCCAGCGGCTCTTCGCCGACACATTCTTCTCCGGCTGGTTCATGGCCGAGCAGCGGGTCTATGACTTCGCCGAGGAGTACCGCAGCGGCAAAGGGGAGCAGGTGCTGGAGCGCTTCTGCCGCGAGCTCCTGGCACCGGAGCTGGAGCTGATCAGGGAGCGGTTGCTGGTGAGCGCGGACCTCATGCGCCGCTGCGGCAGGGACAACTTCGAGGTGGCACGGGTCGCGGGACTTGCCGACAGCCTGGTCGACAACCCGCTGCCGCTCCATCTGCACCCGTTCCTGCGCCGCTTCGCCATGGAGAGCATGGAGATCGCCCGCGAATCGCTGGAGCGGGGCGAAGAACCGACGCTGAGGGCGGTCGAAGAGCTGTAGGAAGAAGATCTCCCACTCCAGACCCGGAGCGCGGTTCCGGTACCGGCGGGAGTACCTCGCTTTCACTTCCCTTTTGGAGGGGAATTTCAATCATCTGTGCTACAATGAAGTCCTCATGAGGGCTAGATATTCGGTAAGAGGGCTTGAATAGATGCTAGAGAAAGTTGCAGTCATAGGTGCCGGCAGCTGGGGGACCACGCTGGCCGACCTGCTCGCCAAGAAGGGGCACGAGGTCACCCTTTGGGCCTACGAGTCCGAACTGGTCCTCACCATGCGCGAGACACGGGAGAACGACCTGTTCCTCCCCGGGATCAAGCTGCACGAGAGGCTCGCGTTCACCAACGATCTGGAGGAAGCGTACCGCGGCTGCACCATGGTGCTCTGCGTGGTCCCCTCCCAGTTGGTGCGCCGGGTGATAACCGGCTCCCTCCCCTTCATCCCCAGCGAGGCGGTCATAGTCTCCGCATCCAAGGGGATCGAGGTGGATACCCTCGCCACGGTTTCCGAGATCTACCAGGAGATCCTTCCTCCCGAGATGTACGCCAGGTTCGCCGCCCTCTCCGGCCCGAGCTTCGCACGGGAAGTGGCGCAGGAGATGCCTACCGCCGTCGCGGCCGCCGCGGCGACCGATGAGGTCGCCCGCCGGGTGCAGGAGGCCTTCACCACCAGCTTCTTCCGGGTCTACCGGAACTCGGACGTGGTGGGAGTCGAGCTCGGAGGCGCCATCAAGAACGTCATCGCCATCGCCGCGGGTATCTCGGACGGCCTCGGCTTCGGTAGCAACACCCGGGCGGCACTCATCACCCGCGGCCTTGCCGAGATGACCCGCCTGGGGCTTGCCATGGGGGCGCAGCCGGCCACCTTCGCGGGGCTGGCCGGGATGGGGGACCTGGTGCTCACCTGCACCGGCGACCTGTCCAGGAACCGCAGCGTCGGCATCCAGATCGGGCAGGGGCGGCGCCTCGACGAGATACTCGGCGAGATGCGCATGGTGGCCGAAGGGGTCAAGACCACGGAATCGGCGTACAACCTGGCCAAGAAGCTGGGGGTCGAGATGCCGATCATCGAAAAGATGTACCAGATGCTCTACCAGAACAAGCCGGCGCGCGAAGCGGTCCTGGAGCTCATGACCAGGAACCTCAAGGCCGAAGGAGCTTAGGAACAGATTAAGATTAAGATTAAGATTGAGATTAAGTTTGTGGTCCCACCCGGGGTTTCTTTATCTTAATACAGATTAAGATAAAGATTGAGATTAAGTTTGTGGTCCGCCCCGGGGTTTCTTTCTCTTAATCTCAGTCTTAATCTGCTTTTCAAGGATGGGTATGCAACCACGCTTTGGCATAAGAACCAAACTGCTCCTGTCCATTCTCGCCATTCTCCTCATCTCCTATTCCACCCTGATCTACTCGACCATGAAGACCATGAGCGCATCCCTGCGCACAGAGGTCGACCGTAACCTGGATACCAACCTCACCTACGCCCGCAGCCAATACCTGGACCGCGCCAAGGTGGTCAAGTATTCGCTGCTGCAGCCGGCTACCTCGCGGTTGGTGCAGGAACACCTCACGGCCAAAGACCGGGCCTGGCTGGACGATCGGCTGAAGGTGGTGCACCAGGTGCTCCCCTACCTGGACTTCCTGCTGGTGCTGGACGGCAAAAAAAGGATCGTGGCCGGCACCGACAACGGCTCCGGCGGCGAGGAACTGTACATTGCCGGGGTGCTGGACCAGGCCCTGGCGGGAAAACGGGTGGTGAACTCGACAGAGATCCTGCCGGCCGCCGTCCTCTGTCAGGCAGGGGCAAAGCGCTACTGCGAACAGGAGAGCAACGCGGAGGCGCTGGTGAACACGGTGGCGGTCCCGGTGCTCGGGAGCGACGGCAGCATCCTCGGCTGCTTCGTCGCCGGGGAGATTCTGAACAGCCACGCGACCCTTCCCAGCGACCTGCAGGAGGTGTCCGGCAGCGATGTCGAGGTCAGCATAACCCAGCGGGACCTGCGCATCGCCAGCAGCCTTCCTAGAACCCTGCGGGACACCTCCACCCTGTCCCCCAAGGTCATCGACGTGCTGGAGCGGGGCGAGGTGTACAGGGGGGAGGCCCGCATCGGATCCCGAGACTACGAGACGGTGATCGATCCTATCCTGAACAGCCGCGGCGAATTCGTCGGCTCCATTTCGGTCGCCGTGGCCACGGAACGGTTCAGCGAAACGAAACGTGAAAACCTGGAGAACATCCTCGCCTCCGCCTTCATCGGCATCCTCTGTTCTTTCGGCCTGGCCTTCCTCGCCTCCCGCCACTTGACCGGCCCGCTGCGGCAGCTGGCGGCGAGCGCCAGGAAGATCGAACAGGGCGACCTGGACCAGCGGGTAGAGGGGCACCAGGACGACGAGGTAGGGGTGCTGGCCTCCTCCTTCAACAAGATGGTGCAGGCGCTCAAGGAGCGCGATTCCATCATCAACAAAAAGACCAGCGATCTGCAGGAGCTGAACGAGCAGCTGGAACGGATGGTGGACGATCGGACCTCGGCCCTGGTCATGGAGATGGGGAGGCTGGAAGCGGTGCTGACCAGCCTGGCCGAAGCGGTGGTGGTGACCGACCTGAACAACCGGGTGGTGCTCTTCAACCCGGCCGCACAGCAGCTCTTCGAGTTGGTGCCGCATCGCGTGGTCGGGCAGCCCATAGAGCAGGTCTGCGAACTGGTCGGCTTCACCCCCCTGCTGGAGCGCATAAGGGAGCTGGCGCAGCCGGAGCGCGGGGGGGGGGCCAAGGAGGAACTGACGGTGAAGGGGAAGAGGCTTTACGTCTACCTCTCCTCGCTCACCGACGAGTTCGGCAACTTCGCCGGCATCGTCCTTTCCATCCGCGACGTCACCGTGGAGCAGCAGGTGGACCGCATGAAGACGGAGTTCATCTCGACCGTCTCGCACGAGCTCAAGACGCCGCTCACCTCCATCAAGGGATCGCTGCAGCTCCTCTTGACCCGGAGCAAGTGGCTGACGGACACCGAGCGGCAGCTACTCACCGTCTGCTTCCGCAACACGCAGCGGCTGATTCGGCTGATCAGCGAGATACTGGATATCTCCGGCATCGAGTCGGGGGGGATGGTCTTCAAGTTCAAGCCGGTCTCCATCGGCGAGCTCACCGTGTACGCCGTCGAGGAGATCAAGTCCTACGCCATGGGACGGGACATCACCATCGTTAACACCGTCGGCGAGCACCTCCCAAGGGTGTACGGCGACAGCGATCGCCTGATCCAGGTGATCACCAACCTCCTTTCCAACGCGGTGAAGTTTTCGCCCGAGGGGAAGGTGGTCATGATCAGCGCGGAGCAGGAAGGGAACTACGTGGTGGTATCGGTGGCCGACAAGGGGCGCGTGATCCAGTGGTCGGATCGAGACAAGCTTTTCAAGAAATTCCAGCAGATAGAGTGCCAGGAGCGCGGCAAGGTGGGGGGTACCGGCCTGGGGCTCGCCATCTGCAAGGAGATCGTCGAGCGCCATCACGGCCGGATCTTCTACACCGCAGCCCAGGAGCGCGGCAACACCTTCAGCTTCACCGTGCCAATCATAGGGGAGACAGATGCAAAAGGACAAGATTCTCATAGTCGATGACGAGGCGGATATCGCCCTCATCCTCAAGCTGCAGCTGGAAGACGCCGGCTTCGAGACGGAGCGGGCCCGCGACGGGGTGGAGGCGCTGGAGGCGGTCGAGCGCGAGCATTTCTCCCTGATCATGCTGGACATCAAGATGCCCCGCATGGACGGCCTGGAGGTGCTGAGCCGCATCCGCAGCGACCAGACCCCGGTCGTGATGATGACCGCACACGGCAGCGAGGACATCGCGGTGGACGCGATGAAGAAGGGTGCGCTCGACTACATCTCGAAGCCTTTCGCCGCGGAGGACATGCTGCAGAAGGTGGAGCGCGCCATCGGCATCGACCGGACCAGGAAGGAGAACGCCAGGCTGCAGAGGCAGTTGGACGAGGAGCGCCTCAAGATGGCGACGGTACTCCAGGGGATGGCGGACCTCCTGCTGGCGGTGGACCTGCAGGGTACCATCATCATGGCGAGCCGCCAGGCGGAGGGCGTCCTCTCCGGCGAGGGGGATATCAAGGGGAAGGTCCTGGAAGAGGTGCTCAAGGGGGAGGTGCCGGGGGGGGAGCTGCCGGCCCGGACCGCGTTGCGCACCGGGGAGCCGTGCCTGGACGTCGCCTACCAGCTCCAGATCGGGGGGCAGCTGGTGCCGGTGCTTTCCTCGGCAGCGCCGCTCAAAAACGCGGCCGGCGCACTGGTCGGAAGCGTCGAGATCATCCGCGACATCTCGAAGCTCAAGGAACTGGAGCAGGAAAAGGAGGACTTCGTCAGCATGCTGTCGCACGACCTGAAGTCCCCGATCACCGCGGTAGTCGGCTCCATCGACCTGGTGCGCGAGGCGAAGCTCGGCCCGATCACCGAGGACCAGCGGGAGTACCTGAACGCCGCCATCGAGAGCTGCGAGGAGATGGTGGAGATGATCGACACCCTGCTCGGCATCCACAAGTTCGAGGCGGGCAAGATGAAGCTCACCTTCAGGGACGAGGATCCGGCCTCCCTGGTCAACCGCAGTGTCACCAAGTTCCAGACGCTGGCGCAACGCGGCGCCATCAGGCTGTTCACCACCCTACCCTCCGGCCTGCCTCCCGTCTCGGTGGACCGTTCCTCCTTCAACCGCATCATGGGGAATCTCCTCTCCAACGCGGTGAAGTTCACGCCCGAAGGGGGGGAGATCGAGGTTTCCGCCGACCTGGTGCATGATCCGGCCACGGTGACGGGAAAGGTCCCGGAGCAAAACTACGCGCCGCAGCAGCTTCCCGAGGCAGGAGACTTCGTCCGGATCAGGGTGCGCGACAGCGGGGTCGGCATTCCCGAGGAGTCGCTGGGATCCATCTTCGACCGCTTCGTCCAGGCCAGAAACCGCCGCCAGGGAAAAACCCGCGGCACCGGTCTGGGGCTTGCCTTCTGCAGGAAGGCGGTCGACGCCCACGGCGGCTACATCTGGGCCGAAAGCGAGCCGGGTGCCGGGAGCGTCTTCACCATTTTGCTTCCCGCCCAGCCGGAGGATCCGGAGGAGTAAAGGCTGCCGCTTCATTAGTCGTACGCGGGGTGGCAAACGAGGAGGGTTTTTTAAAACTTTCTCTAATTATTCTGCTTTTTTCTCCTGGCAAATGTAGTAAAGTGGAGCAGCGTCGGAGAGGGGAACCCTCTCATGGGAGTGCCGGCAGTTTCGTTGACATGATCTTGGGATGGGAGGGTACGTGGCGCTGCAAGAAAGCGATGCGGGATACCGCGAGTTGTTCGAGGAAAACCCTGAGGCGATGTGGGTCTGTCACCGCGACACCGGACGATTTCTGGCGGTGAACGAGGCGGCGCTCAGGCTGTACGGCTACCGTCGCAGCCAGTTCCTGGAACTGGAACTCGCTCGCCTCGGTCCGATAGAGCCCCCCACCGGTGGAAAAGACCAGGTAGTTTCCTGCCTGCAGCGCAGCCAGGACGGCGCGGAGCTGCAGCTGCAGCTCACCTGGCACCCGGTCACCTTCCAGGGGGAGCCGGCCCACCTGGTACTGGCGCGGCGGATCGAGCCGGGCCCGGAGGGGCCGGACCAGGCGGTGTTGCGGCGCCAGGTGGCCGAGCAGTTGGTACAGCTGGAGGCGGCGCACCGTGAGCTGGAGGCCTTCAGCTATTCCGTCTCCCACGACCTGCGGGCCCCCCTGAGACACATCGACGGGTTCAGCCGCGCGCTGCTGGACGATTACGGCGAAGTGCTCGGTAACCAGGGGCAGGAGTACCTGACCCGGATCTGCCTGGCGACCGGGAAGATGGCGCAGCTCATCGATGCGGTGCTGCAGTTGGTGCGGGCGGGACGGTCCGAGCTGGAGCCGCGGGAAGTCGATCTCAGCGTAAAGGCCCAGGTGATCTCCCTGGAGCTGAAACACAAGGAGCCTGAGCGACGGGTAGAGTTCGAGATCGCCGAGGGGGTCAGGGCGGAGGCCGACCCGAAGCTGGTCCGGCAGCTCCTCGAGATACTGATCGGCAACGCCTGGAAGTTCAGCTCAAAGACCCCTGAGGCCCGTATCCGTTTCGGGCAAAAGGAAGAGAACGGGGAGCGCATCTACTTCGTCAGCGACAACGGCGCCGGTTTCGACATGGCCTACGCGGAGAAGCTCTTCACGGTGTTCCATAGGCTGCACCGTGCCGACGAGTTCGAGGGGAGCGGCGTCGGGCTTGCCATAGCCCAGCGCATCGTGACCCGCCATGGCGGCAGGATCTGGGCCGAAAGCGCACCCGGGCAAGGCGCGACCCTATATTTCACCCTCGGCTGCAAGTCAGTTGATAATTGACAACGAAAAGCCGGCCCGGGCAATTGACAATGGACCGTTGACCGTCGACAATGAACGACGTCGGTTGTCAATGGAGAATTGACAATTGACAACGAAAGTCCGTAGTCAATGGGCCGCTGCCGAAACATGACAGCGGCTTTTGTCCTTGGTGCATATACCGTTTGTTAAAAAAAGCGTTGTCAATTGTCCTGTGTCAATTGTCAATTGGGTTTAGACATGGCATCCAAAGAGCTCAAACTTCTGCTGGTTGAGGATTCGCTGGAAGACAGCCTGCTGCTGATCCGGGAACTGACGCACGGCGGCTACAAGCTGGAGCACCAGAGGGTGGAGACTGCGGAGGGGATGCGGCTCGCCCTGGAGGGGCGCAAGTGGGACGTCGTCATTTCCGACTACCGCATGCCCTCCTTCGACGCCCCGGGTGCGCTCCAGGTGCTGCACGAGAGCGGTCAGGACATACCCTTCATCATCGTTTCCGGGAAGATCGGGGAGGACCTGGCCGTCGCCGCGATGAAGTCGGGGGCCAACGACTACCTGATGAAAGGGAACCTGGCCCGCCTGGTGCCGGTTGTGGAACGCGAGTTGCGCGAGGCCGCGGAACGCCGGACCCACCGGCAGACCCAGGACAAGGTGCGCCGCGGCAAGGCGGAGTGGGAATCGGTTTTCGACGCCGTCTCCGACCTGATCATCATCACAGACGCCGAGGGGGTCATCTCCCGCTGCAACGGCCGGGTCAAGGCCTACTTCCCCGGCGGGTACGATGCCGTGCTCGGCAAGCGCATCGACGAGATCTTCTTCGGAGGGGAGCAGCCCGATGGGGAGGTGTTCCGCTTCCTGCACAGCCAGGGGGAAACCGACGAGGACATCCGTTTCCCCAACCTGAGCGGCTGGTACAACGTGACCAGTTACCCCATGCGCATCGAAGGAAACGACCGAGGCTTCGTCCATATCATCAAGGACATCACCAAGCGGCGCGAGGTCGAGGAGGAGAAGCGGACCAGCGACCGGGAGCTCCTCACCCTGTACGCGGTGGCCTTCCGCCTGCAGTACACCAAGGGGGTGGAAAAGGTGATGGGAGACCTCCTGTTCCAGCTGCACAACATGCTGCAGATGGACTTCTCCTGCATCCACCTCTTCGAGGGAGGACGGCTCAGGATGCGCGCCTCGTTGGGGCTGTCCCCCGCATTCGAGAAGGCCATGAAGTCGCTCCCCGCGGGTGAGGAGTGGAACAGGCTGGCGCAGAGCGGTCGGCCGTTTCTGGGCGAGGAGCCGGATGCGCGCTTCCCGGACAAGGCCAAGAAGGCGGCCGCTGCCATGGGGCTGCACTCCTGGTGCACGGTCCCCCTGAAGATCGGGCAGGAAGTGATGGGGGTGATGACGGTGGGGACCCAATCGGGGCGCAGCTACAGCGACCGCGACGTCTTCCTGCTCTGCTCCATCGCCGGGCAGCTCGCCGTACTCATCGACAACTACAGCCTCTACGACAAGATGAAGGAGAAGGCCGAGGAGCTGTACAAGAGCAAGATGGAGCTCAAGGAAAACCTGCAGAAGGTGAAGCGGGCCAACATCGAGCTGGGGCGGCTCAACACCGCCAAGAACAACTTCATCGGCATCGCCTCCCACGAGCTCAAGACCCCGATCACCTCCATCATGGGGGGGGCCGAGTTCCTGCTGAAGTTTTCCGGGATCCCGATGACGCCGGAGCAGCACAGCATCCTCTCCTCGGTCTACGAGGGGACGGTGCAGCTCAGAAAGCTGGTCGAGGACCTCCTTTCCATATCCAGGATCGAGACCCAGGGGCCGCTGGCGCAGAAGAAGCCCGCAAACCTGATGCAGGTCTGTCGCGAGGTGCACAGCCTTTTCGCGCTGCCGCTTTCCGAGCGGCACATCGGCGTGATCATCGGCGGCGACGAGACCGACGTGCCGGTCGACGAGGGGTTCGTCACCCTGGCGATCCGCAACCTCCTGGAAAACGCGATCAAGTTCACCCACGACGGGGGGGAGGTCCGGCTCACCGGCCGGGTGGTGAAGCATGCACAGCTCAAGGAGCTGACCCCGACCCTGCGTCAGTTCTATTCGGCCTTCCCCAACAACTTCGCCACGGCCCAGAGCTACTACCTGCTGCAGGTGCGCGACAACGGGATAGGTATCCCCCCCGACGAGCGGGTCAGGATCTTCGACAAGTTCTACGGGGTCGGAGACATCGCGCACCACTCCTCCGGCGACACCGCCTTCATGTCCAAGGGGTCGGGACTCGGGCTCTCCATCGTGCGCGGCATCATGGAGGCCCACGAGGGTGTGGTCTGGGTGGAAGGGGCCGAAGGAAGCGGGAGCACCTTCTCCCTTCTCTTTCCGCTGCAGTAAAAAAACAAACAGGGATGCAGGGGATGAGAGCGTTTCCGCTTCCGCTTCATCGCTTGTCTCTTAATCCCTTTCATCCCGTTTGTCCGTGTTATCGCCTTTATCCCTTTTATCCCTGTTTGGGGCGGTCATGACCCACGCCATCACGCTGCATGACATCACCAAGAGCTACGACGGGTTCACGGCCGTCGACGAATTCTCCCTGGAGGTGCAGCGGGGCACCGTCTTCGGGCTCTTGGGGCCCAACGGCGCCGGGAAGACCACCCTCATAAAGATCCTCACCACCCTCATGCGCCCTACCCTCGGCGACGCCTTCGTCGAGGGGCACAGCGTCCTCACGGCGGGAAAGGAGGTGCGCCGGATGATCGGCGTGGTCCCCCAGGAGAACAACCTGGACCGCTACCTGACCGCGCGCGAGAACCTGGCCCTGCACGCGAAGCTGCACGGCATGCGGCCGGCGGCCTACAACCCGCGCATCGACGAGCTATTGGATATGACCGGGCTCGCCGCGCGCCAGTACGATTTTCCCGACACCTTTTCCGGCGGGATGCAGCGCCGTCTGGTGGTGGCACGCGCCCTGGTGCACGAACCCCGGGTGCTCTTTCTCGACGAGCCGACCACCGGCCTCGACCCGCAGTCCAGGCGCTCCCTCTGGGATCACATCCGCGGCCTGCGCCGGAGCATGACCGTCTTTCTGACCACCCACTACATGGACGAGGCCGATGCCCTGTGCGACCGGATCATGATCATGGATCACGGCAAGACCCTCGCTGACGGCACCGCCGGGGAGTTGAAGGACGCCTTCTCCCGGGCGCATACCTACCAGGTTGAGTTCCGGCGCGATGCCGACCGTTACCAGGGGGTGCTGGCCGGGCTTCCGTTCGTCAAGGGAGTCGAGCGCGACGGGAGCCTGTTCCAGATCACCCTGGCCGACGAAGAGTCGATAAAGCCGCTCATGGACCACCTCACCGGCCCCGACATCCGCCGCATCTGCCTGAAGGAGCCCACCCTGGAGGACGTGTTCATCTCGCTGACCGGGGAGAAAGTCAGGGAGTAGCAATGAAACCGTTCTACGCTCTATGTCCTACGTTCCAGGTTCTGGGCCTTCAAACGTAGGACATAGAACGTAGAACCTAGAACGGATTCTGCGGGTTCTTTCATGTTCAAAGGCGCTTTTTCCATCTGGGGCAGGGACATGCTGGTCTTGCGGCGCAGCATCATCTCGGAGCTCGTCTCCGTGATCGCCTACCCGCTCACCCTCTACCTCGCCTTCGGCTTCGGGCTCAAGGGGTACATCACCGACGTGAACGGCGTCCCCTACCCTCTCTTCATAGCGCCCGGGCTCATCTCGATGACGGCGGTGAACGCCGCGTTCGACGAGAGCTCCTGGAGCATGTGGTTCCACCGCAAGGTGCAGCGCACCATCGAGGAATACCGGGTCACCCCGGTCACCGTGTACGACATCGTCATCGGCAAGATCTTCTCCGGCTTCTCCCAGGGGGCGGTCAAGGGGACCGTGGTCTTCCTGGTCATCCTCCTCCTCACCCCGTTCCGCATCGAGTACGCTCACCTGCCGATGTACCTTTTGTGCATCGCACTGTCATCCATGACCTTTTCCTGTCTCGGCACCATCTGCGGTACTGTCATAGACAAGCCGGAGAACATCGGACGGGTGCAATCGGTGGTAATCGTGCCGCTCATCTTCATGGCGGGCATCTTCTTCCCGCTTTCATCCTACCCACCATCCATCCTGCCGCTGATACAGCTTCTTCCCACCACCGCTGTATTCGAGGGAGCGCGCGACGCGCTCCTCACTGGAGCAATCCCGTCACAGTACCTGGTGAACCTGGTGCTGAGCGCCGCCCTCTGTTTCACCATCGCCGTATACACCTTCAACCGCAAGATGGCGGAATAAGCGATTCTTCTTGAGTTTACCGAGTCATTCATAGTAAAGTTTGCAGTAAACTTTTTACCTCCTGGATGCCCCCTTCCGGCGCCGTGTCGCGAAGGCGGCAAACCGAGCGTACCTTGTCGCAGAGCCGACCGTTTTTGGCGTGAATTCGTTCCCTGCCCGAGTCGATTAGCCCCCCGCCGCATAGCAACGCTTTCCAGGGTAACTATTGGAGATGCCATGGCCGAAGAGTTCGTACCCAAATGGATCGCCTGGGAAACCACCCAGCGCTGCAACCTCAAATGCGTGCACTGCCGCTGCTCGTCCGAGATGACTTCGTCGGAAGGTGACTTCACCACCGAGGAAGGGAAGAAGCTCCTCAAGGAAATCGCCGACTTCTCCAAGCCGGTCGTGGTTCTCTCCGGCGGCGAGCCGCTGATGAGGCCGGATATCTTCGAACTGGCCGAGTACGGCACCTCGCTCGGCCTCAGGATGTGCATGGCGACCAACGGGTCGCTGGTCACCGACGAGGTCTGCGAGAAGATGAAGAAGGCGGACATCAAGATGGTGTCGCTGTCGCTGGACGGCTCCAACGCCGCCGTGCACGACGACTTCCGCCAGTGCCCGGGCGCCTTCGACGGCGTGATGAAGGCCGCCGAGCTCTTCAGAAAGCACGGCCAGAAGTTCCTTGTCAACTCCTCCTTCACCAAGAGGAACCAGACCGACATCGCCAACACCTTCAAGGTGGCCAAGTCCATCGGTGCCACCGCTTGGTACATGTTCATGATCGTCCCGACCGGCCGCGGCGAGGATATCATGAGCGAACTGATCTCCAAGGAGGACTACGAGGAGATCCTCGACTGGCACTACCACCAGGAGAAGATCGAGGACGACATCCTCATGCGTCCCACCTGCGCTCCGCACTACTACCGCATCGTGCCGCAGAAGGCGAAAGCGGAAGGGGAGAAGTTCGAGCGCCGTTCCCTCACCTTCTCCACCGGCGGCGGCAAGGGGTGCATCGCCGCGCAGACCATCTGCCTGATCGACTGCTTCGGCAACCTGAAACCCTGCTCCTACTTCCACCGCACCGCTGGCAACGTGAAGGAAACCCCCTTCAAGGAGCTCTGGGAGAACTCCGAGATCTTCAAGGATCTCCGTGATTTCAAGGCGTACAAAGGGAAGTGCGGCGACTGCGAGTACCTGAACGTCTGCGGCGGCTGCCGCGCCCGCGCCGATGCGGTGTACGGCGACTACATGGAAGAGGAACCGTTCTGCAACTACGTGCCGATCAAGGTGCAGCGCAAGCAGAAAGACTAACTGACGTTCTACGTTCTACGTTGAAACCAGTAACACCCTCCCCTACCCGCGTCCCCTCTCCCTCCGGGAGAGGGACAGGGTGAGGGGGGCGCAACCCAGAGGCGGCGCAGCGTAGGCAAACCCCTCACCCGGCCTTCGGCCACCCTCTCCGAGGGGGAGAAGAGACGGTCAACGTCACAGGACGATCGGGTTTTTAGATTTTGCATTGATCGAGAGATACCTAAATTTCACCCAGGAGGATTACAATGAATACTCGATTTTTAGACGCTTGTTGGGGTAAGCCGGTGGACCGAGTGCCGGTATGGCTTATGCGCCAGGCTGGCCGTTATCTCCCCGACTACATGCGCGTCCGTTCCAAATGCACCTTCCTGGAACTCTGCAAGACCCCGGAACTCGCCGCTGAGGTGACCATTCAGCCGGTGGACATCCTGGGCGTCGATGCCGCGATCCTCTTCTCCGACATCCTCACCCCGATCGAGCCGATGGGGATGGAACTCGACTTCACCCCGGGCCCGGTCTTCACCAAGCCGATCCGCACCATGGCCGACGTCGAGGCGCTCAAGATCCCGAAGATGGAGACCGACGTCCCCTACGTGCTGGACGCCGTGAAGCTGCTCCGGAAGGAACTGGCCGCCAAGGTGCCCCTGATCGGCTTCGGCGGCGCCCCCTTCACCCTCGCCTGCTACATGGTCGAAGGGAAGGGATCCAAGGATTTCGCCGCGCTCAAGAAGATGATGTACGCTGAGCCCGAGATCTACGCGGCCCTCATGGACAAGATCACCACCATGGACATGGAGTACCTGAACGCCCAGATAGCAGCCGGCGCACAGGCCATCCAGATCTTCGACACCTGGGGCGGCATGCTTTCCCCGTCCGACTACGAGCGCTACGTCCTCCCCTACACCCAGCGCCTCATCAACGGCCTGAACCGCACCAACGTCCCGGTGATCCACTTCGTGAAGGGCGCCGGCACCATGCTGGAGATCGTCAAGCAGGCCGGCGGCGACGTCATGGGCCTCGACTGGCACGTCAACCTGGGCAAGGCCCGCGACATCCTGGGCGACATGGCGGTGCAGGGGAACCTCGACCCGACCGTGCTCTTCGCTCCCAAGGAGATCATCGAGCGCGAGGTCAAGCGCGTGCTTGACGAGAACGCCGGCAGACCGGGCCTCATCTTCAACCTGGGGCACGGCATCCTCCCGACCGTCCCCCCCGAAAACGCCATCTTCATGGTCGACTGCGTGCACCGACTGACGCAGAAATAGTATAGGACCACAGACAAGGGCGGCCGATGAGGCCGCCCTTCTTGTTGACCCCGTAAAAAAAGGATCCGGCGGTCGGTTTGCCGCGGCCGGCACCGGCGCCTGACCTGCCAGGAGCGCACCATGCTTAGGCTTTTCAAGATAGACAACGGGCTCATCAAGGAGATGGATTCCCAGAGGGAAGACCTCCCGAACCAGATCCTCAAGGCCGACTGGATCGACGCGCACGAGCCGGACGACGACGAGAGGGACCTCCTTGAGTTGCTGCTGCACACCGACATCCCGGAGTCGGACGAGGTAGACGAGATCGAGACCTCCGCCCGCTGCTTCGTGGACGCGGCCGGGATCCACGTACACCCGCTGTTCCTTTCCCAGAGCGAGGGGCGTCACATGACGCTCACCGTCGCCTGCATCCTGCAGCAAAAGCACCTGATCACCATCCGCGAGGGAGACCTCGCCGACTTCCGCCTGCTGCGCATGCGCGCCCGCAGGGGGCACGTCGAGTGCCGCTCCCCGGCCGAGCTCCTGGTCACCCTGCTCGACCAGAAGGTGGAGAACCACGCGGACACCCTCGAGGACATCCACCGCCAGCTCGAAGGGGTGAGCCACCTGGTGCTCGAAGACGACAAGTCGGAGCTTGAGGACGCCATTGGGAAACTGGCCCGGCTCGAGGACAGCAACGGGAAGATCCGCCTCTGCCTCATGGATACCCAGAGGGACATCTCGTTTCTGCTGCGCCACCTGCGGGACCGCACCGACCAGACCGAGACGCTCAGGGAGATCGCCCGGGACGTCGAGACGCTCATGTCGCACACCACCTTCCTGTTCGACAAGATCAACTTCCTCATGGACTCGACCCAGGGCTTCATCAACATCGAGCAGAACCAGATCATCAAGATCTTTTCCATCGCGGCGGTGGTCTTTCTCCCACCTACCCTGGTGGCCAGCATCTACGGCATGAACTTCGATGTCATGCCCGAACTCAAGATGGGACTTGGCTATCCCTGGGCCCTTTTCCTGATGATTGTGTCCGGGTTCGCTCCCTACTGGTATTTCAAGCGCAAAGGGTGGTTGTAACGCCCCAGCACGCGCAAAATGTGATCTTTGGTCGTTGTATACGTATAAATGGATGATTTACAGTTTGTGAGAAAAATGCTATAAGGCGCTTGAATTTATCTCATTGAGGCGGTCTTATGGCGAAGAAGGCGGTTCTGGCAGCGGCGGCAGCACTGGTACTTTCCTTTTCCTTACCTGAAGCATGGGCAACCAACGGTGACACCCTGATCGGCGTGGCGCCCGCGGCACGTGCCATGGGTGGAGCCGGCGTCGCGGCGCCTCAGGATGCCATCAGCGCCATCTTCGCCAACCCCGCCGCGGTCTGCATGGGCCCCTACTGCCCCGGCAGCGAGTTCGTCTTCGCCTCGACGGTCTACAACCCCTCAGTCAAGGCCACCGTCAGGGTCGGCTCCAACACGACGACGGCCAAGAGCGGCATGGAGCCCTTCGTCATCCCGGCGGTCGGCATGATCACCCCGATCAGCGACCGCCTGCGCTTCGGGCTCGGCATGTTCGGCATCACCGGGATGGGGGTCGATTACCGCAACAAGGGGATCGATCTCAACCCGTTAACCCCCGGTGGCGAGGGGGACATCTACACCCAGCTGCAGATCCTCAAGTTCGCCCCCAACGTTGCCTTCCTGGTAACCCCGGACTTCTCCATCGGCACCTCGATGCACCTGCTCTACGGTTCACTGGACCTCGGCGAGGGGACCGCCCACAACTACGGATTCGGCGAGCAGTTCGGGGCCCTCTACCGCATCGGCTCCTGGTCGCTGGGGGCGAGCTACACCACCCAGGAAAAGATGTCGCACCAGAACGTCACGGACTTCGGCATCGGGCCGCAAAAGCGTGAGCTGGACATGGAGTCGCCGCGCAACGCCTCGGCCGGCGTCGCCTGGCGCCCCAGCGACCAGCTGCTCCTGGAAGCCGATGTGAAGTGGCTGAACTGGGCGGATGCCGAGGGGTACAAGGATTTCGACTGGAGGAACCAGTGGGTCTACGCCCTGGGGGCGCAGTACAAGGACCCCGACGGGCTCACCCTGCGCCTTGGTTACAACTACGGCAAGAGCCCGGTCCGCCTGCACAAAGGGTTCGATGCCTCGGGGACCAGCAACGTGCAGGGAAACGCGGTGCCGACGCTGTTGTACGAGTACCTGCGCATGATCGGCTTCCCGGCCATCGCCGAACACCATTTCACCTTCGGGGTCGGGTACCAGTTTTCCAGCCGCTTCGAGGCCCATGTCGGCGGTATGTGCGCCCTCGACAACAGCATCAGCGAAACCGACTCGAGCGGGACCTTCTCCTTCGGGTCCAAGGTGCGGGAAACCTCCTACGACCTGGGCCTTATCTGGCACTTCATGTAATACCGACCGCAGCCCCCCTTCCCAGGGGGGCTTTTTTCTTTCCTCCCCTCCCCTGCCGTAACCTCTTCGTCTCCGCCGTCGCCCTTGCTAAAGTCCTCAAGTACCTTTCCTGTTTGCCGATACGTCAACCAGATATCGACACTGTTTCGGCTGCCCCGCCACTGACATCAGCCGCACCGCCGCCTGGCCGCCAAGGAAGCTGCGGCGCCGATGGCCTGTCCTGAGAGAACCTTGTCATGCAGTTCATACTACGCTGGCACATCCTGATTCTGTTTCTGCTGGTCCTCATCCCTTTGGGGCGTGCCCACGCAGCCCCTTTACCCTCCGGCCGACCCACGGTCATCGAGGTCGGTGTGCAGCCCCTGGGGTATCCGGCGGCCATGATCGGGACGGTGCTGGGGCATGATGCCATCCTGAGACGGGAACTGGCTGCGTCGGGCTACTCCCTCAAGTTGGTCCCCTTCCGTAAAGGCAACGACATGGTCGACCTGATCGGCACTTCGCTCAGTGCCGCGATCGTGGGAGACATGCCCGCCATCAGGATGGCGATCCGTAGCGACGTCTGCATGGTGGGGCTGACCAAGAAGACCTTCACCTCCGTGGTGGCACGGAACATATCGCTGCTGGCACAGCTGAAAAGGAAGCGGGTGGGGTACCCGGAGGGGTCGTCGGCGCATCACACGCTGCTGCAGGCCCTGGCAAGCGTCGGTCTGACCGAGCAGGATGTCAGGCTGGTCCCGATGGACATAGACGCCATGCCCCCCTCGATTGAAGCGGGAGATGTGGACGCCTTCGTCGCCTGGGAGCCCGCTCCGACCCTGACGTTGGTCAAGAACACGGAGGCGCGGGTGCTGTTCCGGGGCGCAAGCAGCGACTTTTTCCTCGTTTCGGGGAGCCTGGTGCGCCGCGATCCGCAGGCGGCGCTGTCACTTTCCGCCGCCCTGGTGCGGGCCCTGAACTGGTTGCGCCAGAGCAACGCCAACCTGCAGCAGGCGGCGCTCTGGGCGGCAAAGGATGCCGAGTCGCTGAACCCGCGCCTGCAGAAACTGCCGCAAACCCACGTCATCGAGATAACCCGCCGTGAGATCCTCGACGTTCCGGCGGCGCCGGTCATCGTGAGGCTCTCGGGGCACCCCCCCTTGAAGGAGGAATTCTATTTCCTCAAGAAATTGGGAAAGATCCCCGCAGGTGCCGACTATCAAAGGGTGGAGCGGGCTTTCGCCTATGACGGGCTGCAGCAGGTACTGAAGTCCCCCCAGCGCTACCGGCTGGGTGAGTTCGAGTATAGGCCGTGAACGCGCCGAGAAAGGGCAAGCGAAGATTGCAGGGTATACGCGATCGCATCATCGCCTATTTCGGCGTGTTATCGCTACTGGGCGGTGGCTCCCTGCTCCTGGTCCTGGTCTACGGCGCCCCGTGGCTGGGGATCGAGGGGATTCACGGCTTGAAGCAGGCGGAGATTGTCCGAACCCTGGAAAACGCCGCGGACCTGAAGAGGCAATCCATCCTCACCTGGCTCGCGTCGCGCCGCTCGGAACTCGCGGTAGTGGCCAACTCCAGCGATTTCGTCGAGAAGGCGGCGGCGCTCCTCAAAGAGGAGGCGACCCGGGCCGTCCCCCCCCAAGAGAGGGCCCGGTTCCTTTCCCAGCACTTACTCACCCTCAAGCGAACCTCCCCCGACACCTATGACAGCCTGGCACTGGTGACCCAGACCAGGAAGATCATTGCCGCAAGTGATCCGGACCAGGTCGGGGGCAGCTATCGTTACGGCGACTTCCTGGACACGGCCTTCACTGTGGGGGCCACCGAGCAGATCGGCACGGCCTGGGCCGAGGGGCACCCGGTGATCCTGATCTCGCGGCAGGTTGTGACCAGGGACAGGGCCGGCCGGGAAACAGGAGAGGTGCCGGCGGTTCTGGTAGGAGTAACCAGGCCCCAGCAGAGCCTGGAGGCGTTGGCGCTGCTCCCCGGAATCGCGGATGCCGCTGGGAACCAGATGATTCTGGTCGGGGCGCAGGGGGAGCTCCTGGCGTCGGTGCCGGAGCGCAGGCCGGGGGAGGCGGCGCACGACCCGCTGATGACGAGACTGTCGCAACAGGCCATGACCATGACCGAATCCTCCCGTCTGGAGACCTTGGAGGATGGGCGCCGGATCCTTGCCGCATACCGCTTCGTGCCACTGGGGGCGGCGCAGGGATGGGGGATAGCCGTGGCAATCGACCAGGAAAAGGCCTTTGCGCCCCTGGTCTCCACGAAGACTCGGGCCGCCCTTTTCGGGCTGGGCATGATCGCCATTGCGCTGCTGCTGGTGAGCTGGGGTGGGGAGAGGGTCGCCGGACCGATCAGGGAGCTGAGAAACACCGTGCTGGCCCTGGAGCAGGGGGATCTGTCGGCGAGGTCCGTGGCAAAGAGAGGTGTGCCCCAGGAAATCGTCGATCTGGCGGCAACCTTCAACAGCATGGCCAGGCGGATCGAGGACTCGCACCAGGAACTGGAGAGGAAGGTCGCCGAGAGAACCAAAGAGCTGCGCCACGAGAAGGAGAATGCGCGGCGCTACCTGGACCTGGCCGGCGCCATGCTGGTGCTGCTGGGGAGCGACGGCTGCATCGGCATGATCAACAGGGCCGGGGCACAGCTCCTGGGCGCCTCCGAGGGAGAGCTCCTCGGGGTGAACTGGTTCGACAACTTCCTCCCTCCAGATCAGCAGCAGGGGGTTCGCGAGGTCTTCGACAGCCTCATGCGGGGCGAGCAGCAGCTCCTCGAATTCTATGAAAACCACATCCTGACCCGGGACAAGGGTGAGCGGCTCATCTCCTGGCACAACATCCTGTTGCGGGACGAGGAAGGGAACATCCAGGGGGTGCTGAGTTCCGGCGAGGACATCACCCTGAAACGGCAGGCCGAGCTTGAACGCGGCGAACTCGAGCGGCAGCTGCTCCACACCCAGAAGCTGGAGAGCCTCGGGGTGCTCGCGGGCGGCATCGCGCACGATTTCAACAACCTGCTCATGGCGATCGGCGGCAACGTCGAACTGGTGCGCCACGTGCTGGAGCAGGACAGCCCGGCGATCAAGTACCTGGAGAATGCCCACCAGGCGACCAAGCGGGCGGGGGACCTGACCAGACAGATGCTGGCTTATTCGGGGAAGGGGGGGTACAGCGTCAAGCTGGTGGACCTGAACCGGCTTGTGGGGGAGAACGTCGACCTCATGAAGGCTTCACTGCGCAAGGGTGCCACCGTCGCGGTCCAGTTGCAGCAGGGGCTCCCGCTCCTTGAGGCAGACCCGGGGCAGATGCAGCAGGTGATCGTCAACCTGGTGACCAACGCCATCGAGGCGGCAGGGGAGGGGAGGGCGATAACCGTGACGACCGGAGTGGCGAGTTTAGGCGCGACGCAACTGGCAAAAAGCCGACTGGAGCAAAAGCCTCAGCCGGGAACCTTCCTTTCCATCGAGGTCGCAGACAACGGCTGTGGAATGGATCGGGCGACCAGCGAGCGTATGTTCGACCCGTTCTTCTCCACGAAGTTCACTGGGAGGGGGCTGGGACTTTCGGCGGTACAGGGGATCGTCAGGGGGCATGGAGGCGCCATTTTCGTGGAGAGCGGACCGGGGGCAGGGACCAGGGTGAAGGTCCTCTTCCCAGCCTCTGGGCCAGGCAGTGCGGCGAGCACCGGTGACATGGTGCAGGCGGAGCAGGGCAGACCTGTCGCAAGGGAAACCGTGCTGGAAAGGGCACTGGCAAAGCAGGGAGGGGGCAAGGAAATTCCCTCGACCGAGGTTGCGGCGTCTGCGGTGGCGGAAGAGCCTGACGCGGAAGTGCCGGAGATGGTATTGATCGTGGATGACGAGGAGATGGTGCGCATGGTATGTCGCGCCATGCTCCGCGGACTGGGATATCGCACCATGGTCGCCTCGGACGGCCCGGAGGCCGTGGCGCTGTTCCGGGAGCACGCGGCGGAGATCGGGGTGGTGATCATGGACCTCTCCATGCCCCAGATGGACGGCATGACCGCTGCGGAGCACCTGCGCAGCATCCGACCCGACGTGCGCATCGTCCTTTCCAGCGGTTTCAGCGCGGCAGAAGAGGCGAGGCGGCTGTCGGGACACCAGGGCGCGCAGTTCATCCAGAAGCCGTACGACCTGGTGTCCCTGAAAAAGGTGCTGGGCCAGGTGGACCCTGGCCCAGCACGATAAAACGCATGTCACCGGCGTCCCGCACCTCACTTTAGCTGAGGGTGGGGCGTATCGTCCGAACTCGGCGGCAGCAGCGGGTAGTGAAGCCTCGGCTGCCGCCCGGTCAACGTCTTCAGAAAAGCGACCGTATCCTCCACTTCGCCTTCCTTCAGCTTCACCCCAAGTTGAGCCGAACTCATCACAACCACCGCATCGTAGAGTTTCCATACCTTTCCCGAATGGAAATAGGGCTGGGTTACGGCGACGTTGCGCAGCGATGGAGCCTTGAAAACATAGCGGTCGCTTTCCGTGTTGGTGACCATGAAGCGGCCGGTATCCCCCGACGGTCGGATTTCGGTAGCGGGTGCCTCCCTGACACCGAACGGGTAGTAGCCGACGCCCCCCACGTTGGTTCCGGCATGGCACGGTGCGCACCCCTTGTCCATGAAGATGCGCAAGCCCCGTTTTTCCCTGGCGTTCAAGGCCGCGGCATCACCTTTCAGGAAGCGGTCGAACGGGGAGTTCGGGGTGAGCAGAGTTGCCTCGAACACCTCGATCGCCCTGGCCATGTTGTCGAAACTAACAGGGTCGGCGGCACGGGGGAAGGCGGCTTTGAACAGCGGCGCATAGCCGGGGATGCTTTTCAGCGTCTTCACCACAAGTTCCGGGTTGCTGTTCATCTCGACCGCCGCCTGCACCGGGCCCTTGGCCTGGGTCTGCAAGTCCTTGGCCCTCCCGTCCCAGAACTGCGCCACGTCGAACACCGCGTTGAACACGGTGGGGGAGTTGCGAGGCCCTTTCTGCCAGCCATGTCCCGTCGAAGTCTCCTGGAGGTCGGCTCCTGCCAGTCCCACGTTGTGGCAGGTGTTGCAGCTGATGAGCTGCGAGGAGGAAAGCCGTGGATCGAAAAACAGCTTTGCGCCCAGATCGAGCTTCGCCGCCGTGGCCGGATTCCCCTTGAGGGGAGGGGCCTTGGTCGGGATCGGGTTGAACAGCTTGTTGGCGCGCGACATCAGGTCGTCCGCGGCAAATGCGGAGTTGCAGAGGCAAAGCGGCACGAGTAGAAACAAATGCATCCTTTTCATGTGGCCTCCCTTCATGGTGGAGTGGCAAACCATTAAACGTTACTTGCGTATTGGGCGCTGTCAACCCGTCAGTGGGCGAGAGGAAGGTCCTTAAGGCTGTAGGGGCAAATAACCATTTGCCCAGCCGCAGGTGACCGGGGATGGTTGCAGGCGGGCGAGGTGTGGATGCGATAAAGGCGGGCGAATGATTATTCGCCCCTACGGTGGATGTGGAGAGGCTTGCAGGTAAGGGTTTGTAGGGGCAAATAACCATTTGCCCAGCCGCAGGTGCCTTGGGCATGGTTAACGGCAGGAGAGGTGTGGATGCGGTAAAGGCGGGCGAATGATTATTCGCCCCTACAGTGGATGTGGGGAGGCCGGCAGGTAAGGGTTTGTAGGGGCAAATAACCATTTGCCCAGCCGCAGGTGCCTTGGGCACAGTTAAAGGCAGGAGAGGTGTGGATGCGTTGCGAAACCTGGCTCGTGGCGCAAAAAGAAAGGGGGCCTTGCGGCCCCCTCGTTACTTCAAATCTTGTTGCGCGGTCCTCAGCGCTTCAGGTACTGGTCGATGGCTGCTGCGGCGCGCTTGCCGTCACCCATGGCCAGGATGACGGTCGCGCCGCCCCTGACGATGTCGCCTCCGGCGAAGACGCCGGGGATGCTGGTCTGCCCCTCTTCGTCGGCCACGACGTTGCCCCACTTGTTCAGGTTGAGATCAGGCGCGGTAGCGGTGAGGAGCGGGTTGGCGTTGGTCCCGACCGCGTTGATCACGATGCCGGCGGGAATGTCGAACTCCGAGCCGTCAACCGGCTGCGGGCGGCGCCGCCCGGAATCGTCGGCCGGGCCCAGCTCCATCTTCTGGCAGCGCAGCGCGGATACCCAGCCGTCTTCGGTGCCGATTATGGCGACGGGGGCTGTCAGCATGACGAATTCCACCCCTTCCTCCTTGGCGTGCTTGATCTCCTCGATCCTGGCCGGCATCTCGGCCTCGCCGCGACGGTAGATGATCATGGCGCGCTTGGCGCCCAGCCTGCGGGCGGTCCTGACGCAGTCCATGGCGGTGTTGCCGCCGCCGATGACGGCGACCTCGTCGCGTTGCAGGATCGGCGTCGCGCTGTCCTCCTTGCGCCCGGCCTCCATGAGGTTGACGCGGGTGAGAAACTCGTTGGCGGCGTAGACCCCTTTCAGGTTCTCCCCGGGGATGTTGAGCATGGTGGGAAGACCGGCTCCGTTGGCGATGAAGACGGCATCGAAATCGTCGCGCAGCTCGGCGACGGTCAGGGTCTTGCCGATGATCACGTTGCACTCGATGCCGACGCCCAGCTCGAGGAGAACCGCCACCTCGCGGTCGATGATCTCCTTGGGGAGACGGAACTCGGGGATGCCGTAGCGGAGCACCCCGCCGGTGTCGTGCAGCGCCTCGAAGATGGTGACCTGGTGTCCCATCCGGGCCAGTTCACCGGCCGCGGTGAGCCCGGCGGGGCCGCAGCCGACAACGGCGACCGTTTTGCCGGTCGGCTCGGGCTTCGCCGCTTTGAGCAGGCGATCCGGGTGCAGCATGGCCCAGTCCGCCACGTAGCGCTCCAGGTAGCCGATGGCCACGGCGTCGCCTTTCTTGCCGCGCACGCAAAGGGCCTCACACTGGGTCTCCTGCGGACAGACCCTGCCGCAGACCGCGGGGAGGGCGTTGTCGCCGCGCAGTATCTGGGTGGCCTTGGGCAGGTCGTCGCAGGCCAGGGCGTCGATAAACTCAGGGATGGAGACCCCGACGGGGCAGCCGGCCACGCAGTTCCTGGTCTTGCACTGCAGGCAGCGCTGCGCCTCGGAAAGCGCCTGGTCTGCCGAGAGACCCAGGTTGACCTCCTCGAAGTTGGTGCTCCGTTCGTCCGCCGGCAGTTCCGGCATGTGGACCCTATCTATAGCCATCCTCTCTTTGGGGGACAGGTCGTTGCTCACTTTGCCACCTCCTTAGCCAGTTTGCAGCCCTCGGCTGCGTGCCTTGTCGCCTCTTCCTTGCGATAGCTGGTCAGGCGGTCGGAGAGACCGTCGAAGTCCACCAGGTGCGCGTCGAACTCCGGTCCGTCCACACAGGCGAACTTGGTTTCGGTGCCCACCTGAACGCGGCAGCCGCCGCACATCCCGGTGCCGTCGATCATGATCGGGTTGAGGCTCACGATGGTCTCGATCCCCGGCTCACGGGTCAGGTTGGCAACCGCCTTCATCATCGGGACCGGCCCCACGGCGAAGACCGCCTGCGGCGCGCGGGCGGGGTCGGCGATCATCTCGGAAAGCGGACCGGTGACGAACCCCTTGTAGCCCAGGCTGCCGTCCTCGGTGGTGATCAGCAGGTTCTTGGACAGCGCTCCCAGTTCATCCGCCAGGATGACGTAGCGTTCCGAGCGTCCGCCGATGATGGTAGTGATCTCGTTGCCGGCCTCGGCAAGCGCCTTCACCAGCGGGAAAAGGACGGCGGTGCCTACGCCGCCACCCACACAGACGACCCGGCCCCAGTTGGTGATATGGGTCTCTTTGCCCAGAGGGCCCGCCACGTCGCGAATGAAGCCGCCGACCGGGGTCGAGACGATCTTTCGTGTCGAGGCGCCGATGGCCTGTATGAACAGGGTGATGGTCCCGGCGGCCGGGTCCGCGTCGCCGATGGTCAGCGGGATCCGCTCTTCGCCTTGAGCCAGCCTGACCATGACGAACTGTCCCGCCTTCCTGGCCCGTGCGATCCGGGGAGCGACCAACACCATCTTGTGGAGATTTTCCGCGAGAATCTCGTTGCTTACAACTTGGAACATTGGGGTCACCTTTTTTAGAGGGGAGTGTGTTGCAGCTGTTTTAGCGTAGTGAATACGATATCAGCAGCAAGGGGGGGAGGGCAAGGAAGTATACGTAAAGGCAGGGGTAATGAACGTGTGACAATGGAGAATCGACAATGGGAGACGTCCGCCTTGTGCATACCCTCTCCCAGAAGGAGAGGGGGAGTTCGCCGGAGGGGGAACTCGCTTTATAAGGGAGTTGGCCCTGACCCGGGTGCGGCTCCCGGCCCCGGTAGGGGAGGGGGCTACGCTTTGACCTTATAGGTCGCGCAGATGATCCCGGCGAAGATCAGGACGATGCCGGCGACGTGGAAGGGCTGCAGCCGCTCGCCCAGGAAAATCACGGCCATGACGGTGCTGAAGGCGGGCATCAGGTGCACGAACTGCCCACCCACGTGCGGTCCCACAAGCCGCAGCCCGTGGTTCCATGCGGTGAAGGCGACGACCGAGGCGAGGACGCCCACGTACAGGACGCTGAGAACGGTGGGGAGGTTGAAGGTCATCAAGTGACCTTGGGAGATCTCGTAGCCGTAGAAGGGGATCAGCAGCACCAGGCCGCACACGGTCATGGAGGACAGGAACACGAACGGGTTCAGCCCCTGCGGGTAGCGCTTGATCGCAACGGAATAGAGTCCCCAGGCGATGGCGGCGAGGAGCACCAGGAGGTCGCCGCGGTTGAAACTCAAGGTGAGGATGCGGGTCGGGTCGCCCCGCAGGATGATGGCGGCGACGCCGACCAGGGAAAGGGCGATGCCGGCGTGCTGGCGCAGCATGACCCGCTGCCCGTAGAAGAGGCGGGCAAACATGATGATGAAGATCGGGATGGCGGAGTTGACCAGTGCCGCGTTGATTGCCGTGGTCCAGTGCATCGCCGTGTAGATCAGGAAGTTGAAGAGGGTGACGCCGAAGAGGCCGGAAATCCCGATGAGCGGGAGGTTGGCCCGGACGATGGGCCCCTGTTCGCGCAGTCGCGGCAGCACCACCGGGAGAAGCACTATAAGAGCCACCACCCAGCGCCAGAACACGAACCCGGCAGGGGGAATGACGTTGTTCATCGCCCGGCTGATCACGAAGTTGCCGGACCAGATCAGGGCGCTCAAGGTAAGAAGGAGGTACGGCATAGGCGGAACCTGTTGCGGCGAAGATTTCGTCCACCCCGGCCCTCGCCCAACGGGAGAGGGCCGGGGTGAGGGCGGCGCCAAGGCGGAAAGACTCGCTCATTTTAAGCACTTGGTCAAGCGAATTGAACAGGGATAAAAGGGATAAAGGCGGATAAAGAGCTATGAAGACTTATCTAAACAAAACCCTCCCCCGAAGGGGGAGGGCAGGGGAGGGGGAGTCGGTTCAAATCGTTGGGCCTTCGCTCGGTCGGTCTAGAACTCCTGCGACATCGCCTTCACCTGGCGGGCGGTGAAGACCGGGCCGTCCTTGCAGACGTAGACGTTGCCGACGTTGCAGCGGCCGCACTTGCCGACGCCGCACTTCATCCGGTTCTCCAAGGTCGTGTAGATGTTGTCGTCCGAGAAGCCGAGACGCTCGAGCACCGGGAGGGTGAACTTGATCATGATCGGCGGCCCGCAGACCAGCGCGATGGTGTTCTCGGAGCTGGGAGCCGCTTCCTCCAGCACGGTGGGAACGAAACCTACCTTGCCGTCGAAATCGGGACCGGCGCCGCCTGGATCCACGCACTTCACCAGGCGCACGTCGCCGCGCTCCTGCCACTCCTTCAGTTCGTGCTTGTAGACCAGGTCCGCCTCGGAACGGGCGCCGTAGACGATGGTGATGTCCTTGAACTTGTCGCGCAGGTCCAGGCAGTTCCAGATCACGGTCCTAAGCGGCGGCAGGGCGATGCCCCCGGCGATGAAGACCAGGCTTTTGCCGTAGAACTCCTCGATGGGGAAGGAGTTGCCGTAGGGGCCGCGTACGCCGACGGTGTCGCCGACCTCGAGCCTTCTCAGAGATTCGGTGACCCGCCCCACGCTCCTGAAGCAGCACTCGATGTACCCCTTGCGGGTCGGTGCCGAGGCGATGCAGAAGGTCGATTCGCCGAAGCCGAAGGAGGAGTATTCGGCGAACTGGCCGGCGCGGAAGCTGAAGTTCTCTCGGACCTGCTCGTCCTGGAAGACCAGGCGCAGGGTCCTGACGTCCGGGGTCTCGTCGACGATGGCCTCGATGGTGGCAAGGTTGGGGAGGTAGATGTTGTCTGATTTGCACATAGATCTTTTCTCTCGATAAGGCGTTTAACAGGGATGAAGGGGATGCAGGGGATATAGAGGATAAAACCTAAAACTTCTGTTTCTATCCCTTTCATCCCCTTCATCCCTGTTTGTTGAGGTTTTAGTCCTCTTTCCCGTTGATGGTTTCGAGGATCTCGGCGATGTCGATGCCGACCGGGCAGGCGCGGATGCAGCGGCCGCAGCCGGTGCAAAGGGTCTTGCCGAACTTGTCATCGTAGTACTTGAACTTGTGCATGATGCGGTTTCGGTAGCGCTTGTTCTGAACGTCACGCGGGTTGTGGCCCGAGGCGTGGTTGGTGAACTTGGCGAAACCGCAGGCGTCCCAGTGCTTGCGCCTGACGCCGTCATCCGTGCTCCCTTCGTCGTTGATGTCGAAGCAGTGGCAGGCCGGACAGATGAAGGCGCAGGCGCCGCAGCCGACGCAGATGTCGGCGATCTTCTCCCAGAGCGGATCCTCGAAGTGCTCTTCCAGCCACTTCTTGATCTTGACCAGGTCGAGCTTCTCGACTGCCTGGTCCACGAACGGTACCGGCTCGGTGCCCGCCCCATCCGCGAAGAGGTTTTGGTGCGCCGCCACCAGGGCCTGCCCCTTATCCGTCACCGCTTTGCAGGCGTAGGAGCCGTCTTTCAGCGGGGTAAGGAACAGGTCGCTCCCCCCCTCGGCGTCCGGCGCGAGGCCTACGGCGCGGCAGAAGCAGGCGTCGTCCCCCTTGGTGCAGGCGATCCCCACGATGGTGCTCTTGCGGCGGCGCTCAAGGTAGAACTCGTCGTTGTAGTCCCAGGACATGACGGCGTCCAGGATGGCGGGGGAGCCGGCGTCGCAGGGAGGCGCGCCGATCAGCACCGTTTCCGGGAATTTCGAGCGGTCCACGTCGGTCACCTTCATGGCGCCGTTTTCCCGCTTGTAGGAGAGGATGTCCTCGCAGATCGGGAAGAACAGCTCCTTGGAGGAGCGGCGCGGCAGCGCGTCGAGGGTGAGGTCCGAGCCTGCTGCGAGCGGTTCGTAGAGGACCACCGATCCCGACAACTTCGGGCCCACCACGAGTTTGGCTTCCTTGACCAGGAGGTCGATCAGATTGCGAAGGTTCTGTTCCGTAATGATCTGCGGCATAAGAGTCTCTTTGTATTGGCCTTCTCCACTCTCCCTCCGGGAGGGGGACAGGGGTGAGGGCGCTGCTGGCTTGTGTGATGGTGCTCCGACGTTGCTCCTCCCCCCGGAGGAGGGAGGGGACCTTATTCTACTTGATGAACGACTGGTCGTCGTCTTCCTTGTACTGGTTGAGCGGTCCCTTCTCCACCGGGTTCAGTCCGGCCTCGAAGTCGTAGAGTTCCTTCAGTTCCTTCGCCATGCGGCGGTTCAACAGGTTCAGAGGGATATCCATGGGGCAGACCCGCTCGCACTCTGCACAGCCGCCGCAACGCCCGGCGAGGTGCATGGCACGCACGAGATGCCAGGCCATGTTGCCGGCGGGGCGGGGCGAGCTTTCCACAGCCTGCGGGCGGTTCTTGTCGCACAGGCACTGCTCGCAGTAGCAGAAGGGGCAGACCTGGCGACAGGCCATGCAGCGGATACAGCGCGAGAAATGCTCCTTCCAGAAGGCCCAACGCTCAGCCTGCGGCATCGCCTCGATGCGGGCCATCTCCTCAGCCTCCTCCGGCGTCAGGTCGGCGAGCTCGGTGTGGGTTCCGGCGGCGACGTCGGCCCCGTCCGGCAGGTGCACCGAGCACTCGCGGCACTTCCGGGCTATGTTGGCCTCGGTGAGGGTGCCGGTGCGCTCCGCGCCGAAGCCGTACACCCCGGGGCAGACCACGCCGATGATGAAGAGTTCCTCCCGCTGGAGCTGCGACTCGGTGATCAGGCCGGCCAGGGCGCGCATGTCGCAACCCTTGGCGACGATGCCGACTTTGCCCTTTTTCAGCACCCCCTTCTTGGCCTTGGTGAGGTAGACCGAGAGGTTGTTGACGCAGGCGGGCGAGAAGATGAGCTTCCCGGCTTCCTCCGCCGTGGTGACCAGCGCGGGGCTGGCGGTCCCTTTGCGGCGGCCGGGGAGGTAGCCGACCACACCGACGACCGTCTCATCCTTCAGGATCTGCACAGCTTCCTTGCGGATCGCCTCGGTGATCGCCTCGTAGTAGGCCGGTTCGATGCAGGTGACGTGGGTCTTGCTTGCTTTAGCGTTCATGTCGTTGTCCGTGGACGCGCGGTGGGTGCCGGCGCGGATGTTAGCGGTCGGGAGCGAGAACCGTCCCCCTCCTTGACCCTCCCCTCCAGGGGAGAGGACTATTGTAGGGGCGAATAACCATTCGCCTGCCGTTGTCGCGTCTTGGCCTCGTCCTGCAATTGCACCGGTCGGGCGCCGGCGGCCGGGCAAATAATTATTTGCCCCTACAGCGTCAGGCGAAGGTTTGCGTAAAAACTAGCCGATGCTGTCGTACGCCTCTTTCAACTCCGGCGAATTGAGCACCTTGTCCGCCGAAGCCCCGGCGAAGGTCGACCACTGCTCCTCGTGTTCGAGCTCCTTGAATTCGGGCATCGGTCCCATGGTCCGCACCCGTTCGGTCAGCTCGGTCACCACGTCGACCCACTTCCCCCCCTCGGCAGCCGACACCCAGGAGAACTGGAGCCGGTTCAGGTCCACCCCGACGAAGCTCAGGAGAGCCCGGAAAGCGGCGAAGCGGCGCCGTGCGTGGAAGTTGCCCGCCATGTAGTGGCAGTCCCCGGGGTGGCACCCGGACACCAGCACCCCGTCCGCCCCCTTCTGGAAGGCGCGCAGGATGAAGACCGGGTCGATCCTCCCGGTGCAGGGGAACTTGAGCACCCGGACGTTGGAGGGGTACTGCATCCGGCTGGTGCCGGCGAGGTCCGCCCCCGCGTAGGTGCACCAGGTGCAGACGAAGGCGACTATCTTCGGTTCGAAGTCGTGTTGTTTTGTTTCAGCGTGCATGAAAACCTCAGAAGCCGTTCTACGTTCTATGTTCTGCGTTCTATGTTGAAGGCAGAACCAAGAGCGAGAATCGAAGTTGTTTAAGGTTTAAACGTAGAACCTAGAACTTAGAACAGGTTTTAGCCGTTTAGAGCGCCTCTATCATCGCCATGATCTGCTCGTCGGTGTAGCCGTCGAGCTCGATGGACTTGGACGGGCAGGTGGCCTGGCAGGTGCCGCAGCCGCCGCAGACACCGGGGTTCACGTAGGCGACCTTCTTCACCAGGTTCCCCTGGCGGTCCCGAATCTCCTTCTCCTCGATGGCGCCGTAGGCGCAGACCTTCTTGCAGGCGAAACAGCCGACGCAGTACTTCTCGTTCACCTTGGCGACCACCGGGTCGCGCTCCAACTGGTCCTTGGCGAAGAGCGTCATCACCTTGGCCGCCGCTGCGGAGGCCTGGCTCACCGTGTCGGGGATGTCCTTGGGCCCCTGGCAGGCGCCGGCGAGATAGATCCCGGCGGTGGCGCACTCGACCGGCTTGAGCTTCGCGTGGGCCTCGGAGTAGAAGTTGTACTTGTCGTAGGAGATGCCGAGCTTCTGCGCCAAGAGGTCCGCGCCGTCCTGGGGCTGCACCGCGGTGGCCAGCACCACGAGGTCGGCCTCGATCTCGACCTGGGTACCGACCTGGATGTCGCTTCCCATTACCACGATCTTGTCGCCGCGCTGGTACATGCGCGACACCATCCCCCTGATGTAGACCGCTTCCTCTTCCTCGACCGCGCGGCGCCAGAACTCGTCGTATCCCTTGCCCGGGGTCCTCGCGTCCATGAAGAAGACGTAGGCCTGGCCGTCGTGCACCTTGTGGTGGTAGAGCATGGTGTGCTTGGCCGTGTACATGCAGCAGACCTTGGAGCAGTAGGAGATCCCCTTCTCCCTGGCGCGCGAACCGACGCACTGGATGAAGACCACCTGCTTGGGCTCCTTGCCGTCCGAGGGGCGCAGGATCTTGCCGCCGGTCGGGCCGGAGGCGGAGGCGAGGCGCTCGAAGGTCATGCCGTCGATGATGTCGGGGATGGTGCCGTAGCCGAATTCGCCGTACCCCTGGATCGGGCTACCTTCCGGTTTCCTGTCGATGGTGTAGAGCTTGAAGCCGGTGGCGACCACGATGGCGCCCACGTCCTCGACGGTAAAAGTATCTTTCTGTTCGTAATCCACCGCGCCCGGTCCGCAGACCTTGGCGCAGACGCCGCACTTGCCGCTTTGGAACATGGTGCAGTTCTCGCGGTCGATCACCGGGGTGTTGGGGACCGCCTGCGGGAATGGGACGTAGATGGCGGGGCGCATGCCGTGTCCCTGGTCGAACTCGTTGGGGATCTTCTTCTTCGGGCACTTGGTCATGCAGACGCCGCAGCCGGTGCACTTCTTCTCGTCCACCGAGCGCGCCTTGTGCTTCACGGTCACCTGGAAGTTGCCGATGTACCCTTCAACCTTCTCGATCTCGGAATAGGTGAACAGGGTGATGTTAGGGTGGTTGGCCACGTCGACCATCTTCGGTGTCATGATGCACTGGGAGCAGTCCAGCGTCGGGAAGGTCTCGGAGAGTTGCGCCATGTGGCCGCCGATGGAAGGATCGCGCTCCACCAGCACCACCTTGTGCCCGGCGTCGGCGATGTCGAGCGCCGCCTGGATGCCGGCGATGCCGCCGCCGATGACCAGCGCGCGCTTGGTGACCGGTACGGTGATCGGGGCGAGCGACTTCCCTTTCCTCACCCGCTCCACCATGAGCTTCACGATGTCCTTCGCCTTCGCGGTCGCCATGCCCCGGTCCTCGTGCACCCAGGAACAGTGCTCGCGGATGTTGGCCATCTCGCACAGGTACGGGTTCAGCCCCGCCGCCTCGGCCGCCTTGCGGAAGGTCTTTTCGTGCATGCGCGGGCTGCAGGCCGCCACCAGCACGCCGTCCAGCTTGTGCTCGGCGACCGCCTTCTTCAACAGGGTCTGTCCGGGGTCCGAACACATGTACTTGTAATCGCAGGAATAGGCTACCCCGGGGATCTCCCCCGCGGCCTTCGCCACCTGCTCCACATCCACGGTGCGGGAGATGTTCTCACCGCAGTGGCACACAAAAACGCCGATTCTGGACATAAGCTCCTCAATCCGTTGCTGCCGCCATGAGGCTAGAGCAGCTGTTTATCTCTCAACAGCGGTTTCGGGTCGGTGATGACGCTCTCGAAACCGAGGCTCTCCGAGGCTACCCCCATGGCCAGCGCCGCCAGCTGGGTGACGTAGAAAATGGGGACGTCGCGCTGGTCGGGGGCGCTCCCGCCGCGCAGCTCGGAGCCGAAGATGTTGCCGAACAGGGTGGAGTCGGGAGCGCCGTAGGCTTCCTTGATCTCCTTTTGGCGGATGTCCAGGTTGCCGTGGCACAAGGGGCAGGCGACCATGATGCAGTCCGCGCCGGCGATGCGCGCGCTCTCCAGGATGGCGTTGGAGAGTTTGAGCACCACGCCCGGGCGGGACAGGGTGAAGTTTGCGCCGCAGCACTCCATGCGGTGGCTCCACTTGACCGGCTCCGCCCCCAGCGCGCGCAGAAGGTCCTCCATGATGCTCGGGTCCTCGCAGTCGTCCAGCTCAGGTACCTCGGGCGGCCGGGTCAGCAGGCAGCCGTAATAAGAGGCGACCTTGAGCCCCAAGAGCGGCTTCTTCACGCTCTCCTCGAGCCTGGCCAGACCGAACTCGCGGGCCAGGATCTCCAGGATGTGCTTGACCGGCTTGTTAATGGCCGCCGGCCCGTCGATCGCCACTTCGACCTGCTTTCTCTTGGTGTCGTCTTCTTTCAGGTGGTGCTGGGTGGTCTTAAGGCGTGAGAAGCAGGCGGCACAGGCGACGGCCAGGTCCCCCTCGACCTCTTCGGCCAGGGAGAGGTTCTTGGCGCAGAGCGAGAGCGACAAAAGCTCGTCCACGTTATGGGCGGGGGTGGCCCCGCAGCAGAACCAGTCCGGCACTTCCTTGAGACCCACGTTGAGCGCCTTGAACAGCGCGCGGGTGGAGATGTCGTATTCGCGCCCGGAGGCGTGCAGCGAGCAGCCCGGGTAATAGGAATAACTAAGACGTTTCTTGCCAGGTGTCACAGCGCCTCCCCTTTCTTGCGCATCTCTTCGATCCTCTTGAAGATCCCCTCGATGTCGGCGATGTTCTTGTTCTTTGAGTGGAACATCTTCAGCTTCCCTTTGGAGATCAGCTTGGGGCCGAGCATCAGGTCCTTCAGGAACTGCCCGCTCTTCATGTTGAAGGCGGCGCCCAGGCGCAGCTCGTACTGCCTGCCGTAGGTGCGGATGTTCTCGATGAAGAGGCGGTTGGCGAGCTGCACGTAACTTTCCTTGGAGGGGCCGTCCGCGTCCCAGGAGAGCTTTCTGAGCGCGTCCATGATCGCGGCGAGATCCACCTTGTTGGGGCAGCGGGTGGTGCAGGTCTCGCAGGAAGCGCAGTACCAGATGGAGCGCCCGGCCAGGATGCGCTGCCCCTGCCCCAACTGCAGCAGGCGCACCACCCTGTTGGGGGGATGCTCCATGAACGCGGACATTGGGCAGCCGGCAGAGCATTTGCCGCACTGGAAGCAGCGCCGCACCGAACTGCCGGAGAGTGCCTCCACCTTTTTCACGAAACCGACGTTCATGGTCTCGTTGGAGAGGTGCATCAACTTGTTTTTCACTGCTGACCTCGTGACTGGTTCATGGTCGTCCGACCACTTGGTTGATAAACGGCTAAAGATGATACGCCCAATGAAAGTCAAAAAGCAACTTTATGGATTTTGAAGAACGTTGTTTTAAAATATCGCTTTTTGCTGTCATACGAAAATTTCGAATGGACTATACGCCATTTTAAAACAAAAAAGCAAGCATTTGTTTTTGACAAAACTGGCTGAAAAAGAAGGACTTTTGTCAAAACATCTTTGAGGATGAGCGCTTCAGGCGGTGCTTTGACAGAAAAAAAATCGAAAAAAAGTGAAATTTTAGAACAAGCGATCGATTGTTATTGTCTCGGGCCAAAGTATCTGAAGTAGCGCAGGAATTGGTTAGAATTTTCCGATTCGGGGAAATTGTGGCTGCACAGGGGTTTGGTGGGGTCAAAACGGCGCGTTTACGTTTTTTTAAAACATCACCGGCTTATTATTGGAACCGGCAAATACTTTGACAGGAAAAGGGAAATGTAATAATACTACCGGCGCGTTATCTCGCGAGGTGAGCCATCGGCGAATTGAGAAGACTATACCGCTACATGCGCAACCGCTGGGGTGCCTACCTGTTGGGGGCCCTGCTGCTGGTGGGGACCAACCTGTGCGGGCTCGCCATTCCGTGGCTCTTGAAGCTGGCCATCGAGTCCCTGCAGTCACCGGCGAAGGCCGGGTACACCCCGGCGCAGTACGGCGGGCTGATCGCAGCCGCCGCCGTGGCGCAGGGAATCATCCGCGTCTTTTCCCGCACAACGCTCCTAAACGCCGGGCGCCGCATCGAGTACGAGCTGCGCGAGGACCTCTACGCAAAGCTGCTCACCCTGGATCGTACCTACTTCTCCAACTGGCGCACCGGCGACATCCTGTCCAGGCTTGCCAACGATCTCACCAACGTCAGGATGCTGCTCGGCTTCGGCGTCCTGAGTCTTTTGAACACGGTGGTGATCTACACTGCCTCCCTGATCCTCCTCACCCGCATTTCCCCGTTTCTCACCATATGCGCCGTGCTCCCCTTCCCGGTCATGATCCTGATCGTGAAGCAGATGAGCGCCAGCATGTTCCGCGTCTCGAAGCGGACACAGGAGGCGCTGGCCCGGCTCACCACCCGGGTCGAGGAGAACGTCTCCGCAGCAGCGGTGGTGCGGGCCTACTGCCGCGAGGAAGGGGAGATCGAAAGCTTCGGCGCCGTATGCGACAGCTACAGCGACGCCAGCATGGCGATGGCAAAGATCCGAGGGATGATGCTGCCGGTGATGGCGGCGACCGGAGCCATCGGCACCCTCGTCATCCTCTTTGTCGGCGGCAACCAGGTGATCCGCGGCGAGCTCACCCTGGGCGGTTTCGTCGCCTTCAACGGCTACCTTGCCATGCTGGTCTGGCCGACCATCATGTTCGGCTGGATCCTCAACCTCGTGCAGAGGGGAGCCGCGTCGATGACCCGCCTGGGCGAGATACTGAACGCGTACCCCGAGGTGGTGGAGCCGGAGCAGCCGGTCGATCCCGGCGAGATCGAGGGGGAGATCGAGTACCGCAGCCTCAGCTTCAGCTACGGCAGCGCCGAGATGCTGCGCGGCATCGACCTTAAGATCGCAAGGGGTTCCCGCATCGGCATCGTCGGGGTGGTTGGGAGCGGCAAGTCGACCCTGGTGCGCATGATTCCGCGGCTCTTCCCGGTGGCCGACGGCACCCTCTTGATCGACGGCATCGATCTCAACCGGCTCCCCCTGCAGCGCATCCGTGCCGCGGTCGGGTTCGTGCCCCAGGAGACGTTTCTTTTTTCCCGCACCATCGCCGAGAACATCGCCTACGGCAAGCCCGGCGCGACCCGAGAAGAGATCGAGCGCGCGGCCAAGATCGCAGGGCTTTCCGGCGACCTCACCCGGTTTCCGCAGGGGCTGGACACGCTGGTCGGTGAGCGTGGGGTGACCCTGTCCGGTGGGCAGAAGCAGCGCGTCTCGATCGCCCGGGCCCTCATCAAGGAGCCGAGCATACTGATCCTGGACGATCCCCTTTCCGCGGTCGATGCCGATACCGAGGAAGAGATCCTTTCCGCCCTTTCCGGCTACTACGGGAAAAGGACCGTGCTGATCGTGTCGCATCGGCTTTCGCCGCTGCGCAACTGCGACCGGATCATCGTGCTGGAACAGGGGAGCATCGTAGAAGAGGGGAGCCATGCGGAGCTGTTGGAGCTCGGCGGCCGCTACGCCGCCATCCACAGGGAAGAGCAGCTTAAGGCGGAGATAGAGAGGCTTTAAAGGCAAAAGCTTTAACGCAAAGTCGCAAAGGCGCTAAGACGCCAAGAAAAAGCAAAAAACAAGCGAGGGGTCAAACCTTCATAGAATTTCCCTGCGTCTCTGCGCCTTTGCGTCTTCGCGTTAGGGCTTTTGGTTTTCAGGTTTAGAGGGAGCGGCATGCACTTCGGCGGGATATACGAGGATGAAACGGTAGGTAAGGTGTACGATCGGCGCCTGATGGGGCGCTTCATCGCCTACGTCCTGCCGTACCGCCGCATGCTGACGACGGCGCTCCTGCTGCTCCCGCTGATCGCCGCCTCGAAGCTCGCCCAGCCCTGGATCATCAAGGTCGCCATCGACGAACACATCGTGAAGGGACGCATGGAGGGGCTCCCCGCCCTGGCCGCGGCGTTTCTCGCCATCATCTTCGCGGAATCGATCCTCATGTTCGCCCAGGTCTACCTGCTGCAGTGGGTGGGACAGCGGGTGATGTACGACATAAGGGTGCAGCTTTTCAGCCACATCCAGCGCCTCTCCACCCGCTTCTTCGATCAGACCCCGGTGGGAAGCCTGGTCTCCCGGTTGACCAGCGATATCGAGGTCCTGGGCGAGATGTTCGCTGCGGGCATCGTGACGGTGGTCGGGGACATCCTGGTGCTGGCGGGGATCGTCGGCATCATGCTCTGGATGAACGTGCGGCTCTCGCTGGTCACCTTCTCGGTGCTCCCGGTGCTGATCTGGGTCGCCTTCGCCTTCCGCAAATGGATGCGGCTCGCCTTCCGCCAGGTGCGCGCGCGCCAGGCGAACCTCTCCGCCTTCCTCGCGGAGAGCATCGGCGGCATGGCGGTGGTGCAGCTCTTCAATCGGGAGCGGGACGAGGCAAAGGAATTCCGCAGGCTGAACGCCTCCTACGTGGAGGCGAACCTCCCGGTGATCACCTGGGACGCGGCCCTCTACGCGGTGGTGGAATCGCTCTCCTCCGTGGCCGTGGCGCTGATCATCTGGTACGGGGGGGGCGAGATCGTGAAGGGGACGCTCTCCTTCGGCTCGCTGGTCGCCTTCATCCAGTACATCGAGAAGTTCTTCTCCCCGATCCGGGACCTTTCGGCCAAATACTCCATCATGCAGGGGGCGATGGCTTCCCTGGAGCGGATCTTCGCCCTGCTCGACAACGACGACCGCGAGCCCGCGGTGCTGCCGGCCTCGGAAGCGGCCAAGGGGACGCCGCAGGCATGCCAGGCCTCCCCGGCGCAGGCGCTGCAGAGCATCTGCTTCAACGATATCTGGTTCGCCTACAAGGATAGGGATTACGTGCTGAAGGGTTTCTCCCTGCAGATGAAGCGCGGCGAGAAGGTGGCGCTGGTCGGGGAGACCGGCGGCGGCAAGACCACGGTGACCAGGCTCCTGTCCCGGCTCTACGACGTGGAGCGCGGCTCCATAACCATCGACGGCACCGACATCCGCGAGCTGCCGCTACCGGTGCTGCGCAGGCGGATCGGCGTGGTGCTGCAGGACCCCTACCTTTTTTCCGGCACCATCGCCTACAACATCTCGCTGGGAGACCCCGAGGCGCTCAAGAGGGTGGAACAGGCGGCGGCCGTGGTCGGAGCCGATCGCTTCATCCGGGAACTCAAAAACGGTTACGACGAAGAGGTGCGCGAGCGCGGGGTGAACTTCTCCGCCGGAGAGCGGCAGTTGATCTCCTTCGCACGCGCCGTGGCCTTCAACCCCGAGATCCTGGTGCTGGACGAGGCGACGGCCAGCGTGGACACGGCCAGCGAACGGCTGATCCAGCAGGGGCTCGAAGGGTTGATGCAGGGGCGGACCACGCTCGTGGTCGCCCACCGTCTCTCCACCATCCGCGACGCGGACCGCATCGTCGTGATCCACCACGGCGAGAAGGCGGAAGAAGGGACGCACGCGGAATTGATGGCCGCCCAGGGACTCTATTACCGGCTCTACCAGCTGCAGTTCAAGGATTAGCCCATCCCCGCGTACCCGTTTTTTTCTTCGCCGTAAGTGATCCGTAGGGGCAAATAACCATTTGCCCAGCCGCCGATGCCCCCACCGCAGTCGATGGCGAGAGAGGTTAAGGCGAGATCAAGGGGGGCGAATGGTTATTCGCCCCTACATTGGGCATCTCGTGAAAACGGCATCGACGGCGACCTGATTGAAAGACCGGTTGACCTTTGATTCAAAAATTGAGATATAAGAAAGAATTTTTTCACGGAGCAACACCATGAAGCATCTCATTCTCGGCACTGCCGGACACATAGATCATGGCAAGACCTCGCTGGTCAAGGCGCTGACCGGGGTCGATACCGATCGCCTCAAGGAGGAAAAGGCCCGCGGCATCACCATCGAGCTCGGCTTCGCGCACCTGGAACTTCCAGGGGACCTGCGCTTCGGCATCGTCGACGTTCCCGGTCACGAGCGCTTCGTGCGCACGATGGTGGCGGGCGTCGGCGGGATGGACCTGGTGCTCCTGGTGATCGCGGCGGACGAAGGGATCATGCCCCAGACCCGTGAGCACCTGGAGATCTGCCAGTTGCTGGGAGTCAAGCGCGGCATCGTGGTGCTCACCAAGAAGGACATGGTGGAGCCGGACTGGCTCGACCTGGTCACCGAAGAGGTGCGCGATTACCTTGCGGAAAGCTTCCTCGCCGGCGCCCCCATCGTTTCGGTTTCCTCCCGCAGCGGCGACGGCATCGACAATCTGAAAGCGGAACTGACCAAGATGGCCAAGGAGATCGAGCAGAAGCGGGTCGACTCCCCCTTCCGGCTTCCGGTGGACCGCGTCTTCACCGTGACCGGTTTCGGCACCGTGGTCACCGGCACGCTCCTCTCCGGCAGCATCGCCGTGGGCGACGAGGTCGAGATCCTTCCCTCCGGCATCGCCTGCCGCGTGCGCGGCGTGCAGTCCTTCGGCTCCAAGGTAGAGAAGGGTGGGGCGGGCGAAAGGCTCGCGGTCAACCTCCAGGGGGTGGACCACACCGACGTGCAGCGCGGCGACGTGGTCGTTCCCAAGGGGCTCTACAAGTCGACCAGCGCCGTCGACGTGCGGCTCAACTACCTCGCCTCAATGGGGAAGGAGCTGAAGCACCGCGCCGGCGTCCGCCTCCATTCGGCCACCTACGAGGTCCCCGCCAAGATCATCCTTTTCGACCGCGACGCGCTTCAGCCCGGGGAAAGTGCCTACGTGCAACTCCGGCTCGACCACCCGGTGCTGCTCTTGCCGGGCGACCCGTTCGTGCTGCGCACCTATTCGCCGCAGGCGACCCTGGGCGGCGGGACCGTGCTGGACCCCGCGCCGCCGCGCCGCCGCCGCCGTTCCGCAGAGGCGCTCGCGCTGCTCGAGGCCGTCGAATCCGGCGTGGACCAGGAGCGCATCCGGCTGCTGGTCGAGTCGTCGCTTCTCTCCGGCATTTCCATCCAGGAGATGGTGAACCGTTCCGGGATGTCGGGCAAGAGGATCGAAGCGGCCCTGGCCCCGCTCCTTTCCAGCGGCGCCGTGCTCCAGGTGGTGAAGGAGCCGCGCATCTTCCTCAGCAAGGACGCCTTCGCGCAGTTGAAGCAAAGGCTTTCCGAGGAGTTGCAGGAGTATCTCCAGGAAAACCCGATGCAGGAAGGTATCGGCAAGGAAGAACTGAAGTCGAGGATCCCAAGGCGCAGCGACGCCCGCTTCTTCGGCCCGGTGCTGTCGAGTCTGGAGAAGGACGGGCTGGCGCTTTCCGACCGCGAGCTGGTGAAGCTCCCCGGGCGCAAGGTCGGCGTGACCCAGGACCAGGCGAGCGTGCAGCGTGCCCTCGAGGAGGCGCTCACCAAGGCGTGGTTCGAGCCTCCCACCCTGAAGGAGCTTTGCGACCTGGTCGGCGCCACCGAGAAGCAGGTGCTCGATCACGCCAACATGATGTTCCGCGAGGGGAGGGTGGCCAAGATCAAGGGGGACATCTTCTACGCCCCCGGCGCCGTCAACGAGCTGCGCGACAAGCTGGTGGCCCACCTGAAGGAGAAGGGGGAGATCACCCCGCCCGAGTTCAGGGACCTGACCGGCCTGTCCAGGAAGTTCATGATCCCGCTCCTGGAGTACTTCGACCAGGAGAAGCTCACCATCCGGATGGGGGACAAGAGGGTGTTGAGGAAGGGGTAAGCGTAAAGACTGGGATTAAGACTGAGATTAAGACTGAGATTAAGACTGAGATTAAGACTAAGACTAAGATTAAGACTAAGATTAAGACTAAGATTAAGACTAAGACTAAGGCCCTCCGCTTCGAGGGCCTTTTTAATTTCTGGGGACGTCTCCCCCGGTCGCACGCGGGGCGAATGATTATTCGCCCCTACAAAACCTCGTCCACCTGTAGGGGCGAATAATCATTCGCCCGTCACCGCCCCGACCTTCTCACCAAACGTAATCCTTGGCGATGTCACGCTTGTCGCGACCGTAGAGGATGTGGAAGGCCCGGAGCTTCTTGAGGGCTACGGGGGAAAGACTCCCGAGCGGCAGGTAGATGATCCTTTTCCCCAGCCGCGCCGCGTGCTGCTTCATAAAACTGCGCGGCGGCTTGGCGGCGGCGTACACCACGTCCTTCTCCAGCGAGTAGTCGAGCGCCGCCATCAGGAGATGCTCCCCCTTCCCGAGCGCGAGCCGGTAGTCAGGGTCGTGCCAGACGTCGACCATGCGCCGCGGCGGATAGCTCAACAGGAATCCCCCGTACTCGCAGCGCGATATTCCGGGACCCACGACGTTGTCGGTAGGCGGCGTGGCGTAGAAGGCCATGTCCGATTCCTGCGCATGTTCGCCCAACCAGGTCATGCAGTACGGGTACTTCGTCCCCTCCTTGTCCTCGTCGAGGATCACCACCACGCACCCCACGCCGCTCTTCAACCGCTTGTTCTCTTTGACGTAGATCTTCCCCTCGTGCACGTTGCGCAGGGTCTCACGCATGTCGATCCCGTCCAGAAGAGACGAGGTGAACGGCTCTGACTTGCTCGCCTCCTCGCTCAACTGCCGGGCCCCGATCCGCTTCAGGTTGCGGCCGTACTCCTCGATGTTGATGTCCTCGGGCGGATAGGAGCAGATGTACGGATCGTCGAACCCCTCCAGCCAGTCGCCGGGGCGCTTTTCCTTCTTCCGGTTCATCATCTTGAGCCGCGAGAGCCCCTTGGCGCGCACCTGCTCGCGCGGGCGAAACCGGATCCTCTTGGTGGCGGACCAGAGCTCGGCGGCCGACAGCCGCAGGGTGGGGATGTCGCTCGCCTCGCGCTGCCAGGGGTAGTGGGCGGCGAGCCGGAAGAAGGCGTAGGCGAAGTTGTCGTCCAGGCAGCCGCGCGCTGCGGCCAGCATCTGGAACAGGTCGGGGAGCAGCATGCGCGACAACAGGGCGTAATTTCTGGCGAAGCGGAAGAAGGCGCGCTTCTGCCAGAAGTGCACCTTGTCCCCGGTCTCCTGCCGGTAGTGCCGGGCCGCCTCGAGAAAGAGCCGCAGCATGATCTTCTGCCGGTCGGGGAGTTCCCCCTCCGGACCGATCCGGTGCGCGCTTCTCTGCACCGATTCGGCCAGCGCCTCCTCCTCGGGGATAGTCTGCTTCCCCCCAAGGATCAGCTCAAACGCGTTGAAGCTCTTTCGCAGCGAAGGACCGCCGGAAGCGGGTTCGGGGGGAAGGGGCGATCGCCTGGTCTCGTAGAGGGCGGAGAGGAAGGGATACTCGGCCAGGACCTCGTGGCAGCATTCCGGGTGCAGGTTGAAGATGGTGATCCCCTCGCGGCGGGTGCGGGTCAGGGGCTGGGCCTGCGGCGCGTCGAAATCCCGGCGGATCCGCTCAAGGTGTGACATCCCGCAGATGAAGAGGACGCGTTCGTGCTGTGCCGAGAGCTGCCTCAGGCGGTAGGCCATGCCTCGCTCGCGGCGCAGATCCTCCTCGCCGGACGGGATCTCGCGGTAGAGCTTGGCCACCTCGCGGTAGAACGGTTCCAGGCCGATGCGCTGCACCGAGTAGGAATCGGGGAGCTGCTCGGGGTGTGAAGGGTAGGAGTCGAGGTCGATGTCGACCAGGTGCAGCGGGACCTCGTTTTCAAGGGCGAGCCGCGCCCCCTCGATAAGGGGGTCGGCCGGTTCGATGATGAGGAACACGGACTGGCCGCCGACGTGGTAGGCGAGCACCGAGATCTCAGGCAGGCGCCGCACGCCGCGCAGGAACTGCTGCTCCAGCGTTTGCGGGAGCTCCAGCGCGATGCAGTCCGGCTTCACCGTCTCGAACGCCTCCCGCACCAGGTGGGCGAACTCCATCCGGTAGTGCAGGATGGGGAGGGCGTGGACGTTGCCAAATTGTTCCAGGTAGAGTCGCTCGGACATAAGTAAAAGGTGTGGAGCTGATTTTAGATGCCGCAGTTCATCCCCCTCGCCCTTCGGGAGAGGGGCAGGGGTGAGGGCATGCGGCAGCTTGGTCCTTTGTGGCGTCGCACTCACCCGACCTGCGGCCACCCTCTGCCGGGGGGAGAGGGTAATGGAATGGACGAAGTCTTACTTCAGGTAACGGAGCGCCTCTTCCCCGAGTATCCGCTCCACGGCAAGCGGCAGGAGTTCGCGCGGGTCCTTCTCGGTCGCCGCCATCATCTTTAAGGCGTAGCGGGCGATGTTGATGCCGTCTCGCACCGAGTAGGGCTCGTCCGCCGCGTGGCCGCGCTGCAGGAACTGCACGACGTAGTTGAGGATTGAACTGCCGGCGAAGGGAAGATTCTCCTTCAGGATGGCCAGTTCCTCGTCCGCCTCGGGGAAGTCGATGAAGAGCTGCGGCTGCAGCCGGGAATGGATGTACTCCGGCACCTCGAAGGTGGAGGAGTCCTCGTTCATGGTCACCACGATCCGGAAGTCCGGGTGTGCCTGGATCCTGAGACCGGTGATGATCGATTCGACGTAGCGGCGGTCATCAAGGAGCGGCGCGAGGGACGCCCATGCCTTCTCGCTCATCCGGTTCCCCTCGTCCAGGATCAGCACGCCCCCCGAAATCATGGCCGAGACCAGCGAGGAGGCGGCGTACTGGATGGTCCCCTCGGGGCCGATCACCGGCGTCACGATCAGGTCCTCGGGGCGGGTGTCCATGGTGGCCTGGAACAGGTAGACCTTGCGTCCCAGCTTCTTCGCGGCGGCGTAGGCGAGGGTGGTCTTGCCCACCCCCGGCTTGCCGATCAGGCGCGGGTTGAAGGGGATGTCGCGCTCGTCGATCACCATCCAGGCAGCCAGAAGCTGTCGGAGCAGTTCCTCGTCCCCCACCCAGCGCAGGGGGAGCTCGATGGGGTTGGCGAGGGTCAGGTTGATGCCGTCCAGGGTTATCCGATCCATAAAAGCTCCAAAAAAAACCAAACCATTAGCCATGGAGAAGTTCGGAGTAAATCAGAGAGAACCAAAACAAAGACTTTAGGGGTTCAGGTTTTCTCAGATGTCCTCAGATTTTATCCGTGGCTGACGGTTTCAGGTTTTAGGTATTCATCTCGTGCCCGTACATCATGACCAGCCGGGCGCGGTTCTCGCGGCAGCTTTTGCAGAGCTCGCCCGCGTCCTTGAAAAATTCCTCCGCCAGCCACTCCCCCGCCTCGCCGTACAGCGAATCCGGCTCGTTCTCGTCGTACTCGGTCTTGCAGATGCTGCAGGTTTTCATGCTTTTACCGTCGTCCGTACCAGGTCCGCCAGGCAATCCAGGAACATCGGGTCGGAGTTGAGCGACTCGGTCCTGACGAAGCGCTTGATGCCGTGCGCCTTCGCCTCTTCGGCGTACTGGATGTCGATCTCGTAGAGGGTCTCGATATGGTCGGAGACGAAGGAAAGCGGCACCATCAACAGGTTCTCCTTCCCCTCCTTGGCCAACCGCTCGAGGGTCGCCTCGGTGGAGGGCTCCAGCCACTTCACCTTGCTCGCCTTGGACTGGAAGCAGAGCAAGTGGCTCGCCTCGCCTACCTGTTCCATCACCAGCCGCACGGTCTCCTGGATGTGCGCCAGGTACGGGTCGCCTTCGTCGATGAAGGACTGGGGAAGCGAGTGGGCCGAGAAGACGATCTCCACGTCCTTGCGGTCCGGGAACGCCTGCAGCCCCCGGATCACCTTCCCGGCCAGCGCCTTGATGTAGAGCGGATGGTTGTAGAAACGGTCGATGTAGGTGATCTCGAAGTCGGCCTTCGATTCCTTCAGCACGCGCTGCAGCTCGTTGACGCTGGAACCGGTGGTTGCCTTGGAGTAGTGCGGGTACAGCGAGAGAGCCACGACGCGCTTGATCCCCTCACGCTTGATCGCCGCCAAGGCATCGATGGTAGAGGGGCGGGAGTAGCGCATGGCGACGAAGGAGCGGAAGCGCTCGCCCAGAAGCGCCTGCAGTCCCGCTCCCTGGGCCTCGGTCAGCTCACGGATCGGGGACTTGCCGCCGATCTGGCGGTAGTACTCCTCCACCTTGGGGGCCCGCTTGTTGACGATGCGCCGGGCGATGAAAGGCTGCAAAAAGGCCGGCCCGATCTTGATGATGTCGCGGTCCGTGAAGAGGTTCATGAGGAAAGGGTGCACGGCGTCCAGTGAATCGGGGCCTCCCATCTGGAGCAGCAGGAGTGCGGTTTTGTCTGACATGGCAACCTCTTGGGCGAGAATAGTGGCCCAAGAAATGTAGCAGAAAACGAGGGGAAGTAGAACCGGTTTAATTCATTGGGAAGGGGGAACGGCAAAACAAATTAACAGGGATAAAAAGGATAGAAGGGATGAACAGCGAAAACCACACGGCTTTGGTTTAAAACCCTAAGCTTGAGCTATCTTCACTTTTGAGGACACACCATATATCCTAACGAGCCAGGAGGGTGTGTCATGAGATCGAATCGCAAGTACGATTCAGAGTTCAAGCAAGAAGCGATCAAGTTAGTCATTGATG
>NZ_JAHLMF010000002.1 GCF_018919385.1 Geomonas diazotrophica | reverse complement strand
CTCCGGGCTCTTATACTGTTTCAGTAGGTCATCGATTACAGCAAGGTCAATGGTCATGGCAACTCCTTGGGGTAAGTGGATTTACCCCGAAATGACCATTTACACAAACCTTTTTACACCCCCCATTCGCAAAGTACGGCCGTGGTCGGTGGGTTTGACTTCATTAAACGTGCCGGCGGCGAGCCGTTCCGTCGGATCCCGCACGCGTTTTTTTTACCAGGGTGAAGTACAGGGGCACTCCGCGTACGGGAGGGCGGGAAACGCGGCTACGTCAGAAGATTCAAGAATGCCGACCGACAGGTTCAGGGGTACCATTCACCACTTCGCCTTTGACATGTATGCAGGATCTCTATATATTGCGATTGATTTGTGCTGGCAAATGAAAGTTGTTATAGGTAGTCCGACGTCTCCCTGTAGGGAGGGGAAGGGGGGATGGCCAGAAAACTGGCCATCCCCCCAGTTGGCACGAATTCCGACCGTAGCAGTGTGTCATATCAATAGTTTGCGTCAATGCATTTAGGTGTCTGCGCCAATATTGCACGGCGGAGTGGGAGGGTTGGTGACAATTTCCCACTAATAACTAGTTGAACGGCATTAAATGGATGACTGCTATGCCTGAAAGGGAGTGCTAATGAACATGAAGTTGTGTCGCTCGTTGCTTAGCTCGTTCACATTTGTGGCTACATTTTTCCTGATCACATTATGTTACTTCAAGTCGTCTAGCCTTCTTTCATTTTTCATTTCATCAGTTATAGCATTGCCTTTTGCCATGGTAGCCTTCGGGGTTCCATACGCCATATTTTCACTAATCATAGAAAAAAAGAAAAAGGGGGGGGTATGAAGCTGGTAGTAAAAATGTTTGGGTTTGTATTAATTATGTTGGCCATTTCAGTTAGCATCAAACCAACGATTGCATATTCTGTAGAGAAGATTGAACCCAAAATTTACCAACTGCTCGAAGTGACAGGATCAACAAAAAGCAGCATGGCGGCAAATATAAATAAAATTGGCTCCACGTTTAGCTCGTCACTTAAAAAGATAAATCCTAATATTCCTGATGACATAATCAACAAGTGCGGAGAAAGATATTCACAGATATTGAGTAAGCTATTTCTAGGTGAAGACGGATTACACAAGCAACTGGTTATGGTATATAAAAAATATTATTCAGAAAAAGATATAGATAGGTATCTTCAATTTTATCAAAGTAAGTTGTGGCAAAATGCATCAAAGAATAAGGGCAAATTAAGCAAAATTGAAGCTGATCAAGTCAAGACGGAATTTCAAAAAGTTGTTGATGCAACAGGAGGACAATCGAAACAAGATGCTATTAAACAAGATATGAAGGCTAAAACGGATCAATTTGTGGAGTCATCTTTAGGCAATGCCCAAAATGATCTCAACAAATACATGAGGACTTTAGGATACAAACTTGATGGCGACAAAATGGTAAAGTTGTGAACAATGGTCAAAAATGAGGTTCAACTAGCGCCAAGACCGGCCTGAAAACCCGCCGGTCGGGCTTATGGCGTTGGGGGAATAGGTCTGAGGGGATCTGGAGGACATATGCAGAGGCTGGAGCAGACAGCGGTGACGGGGCGGGAGGATAGACAGGGGTTGCCTCCCCATTTAGCGGCCTTATCAACGTTTTACGCGGCACTCAACGGGCGCAACCTTGAGTTGATGGCCTCCAATTGGCTGCAGAGCGATGAGGCGGCGATGGATAACCCACTCGGGGGTATAAAGCGGGGATGGGAGGAAATCAAGTCCGTCTACCAACGGCTTTTCGCTAGCCCGTCAGAGTACTGGTTCGAATTCTATGATTTCACCCTGCACCTGGACGGTAATGTTTTCTATGTGGTGGGGCGGGAGCGGGGAGAGTTCAAGACCGCCGGCACCGTCCTCTCCATGGCGATCCGGACCACCAGGATCTTCACTCATCGCGATGGCCGATGGCAGCAGGTTCACCACCACGGATCGATTGATGACCCGGATCTGCTGGCACGGTACCAGGCGGCAGTGAGACCGGGTATTGATAAATGAATAACTGACTGAGGACGAGCCCCAACAAGGCCAGTGGACCGGTCGCTATGCCCCCGCGCCGGTCACCGCCCAGGCGTTGGGCAAATGAATAATGTTACTGCGTACGGCCAGGCTTAGGAAGGCCGGGCGGAACGGGGGCATTAGATCGAGATCAGCCGGGGCAATTCCTGATGGGAATTATGTGATTATTCAATTCTGCCCCCTGGGCCCTGGAGGAATATGGCTAGTCGAAAAGATAAAGCAACAGAGCCTAACAAGCCTTTCTTGAGACGCCATTCTCTCAGCCTTACCGCGATAGGCATCCTGGCGCTCTGGTTTGTCCTCTATGTAAAATCCAATCCCAAAACGCACGCCGGATCTTTCTTCGGTAACGCTATCGCCGACTGGACTGGTGTTGTCATAACAGTTTTGGCTACAAAATGGTTTTTCGAAAAGGGCTCCAGGGAGAGCCGTCAACCTAAAAAAACACATAGGAATCGTTTTCTGGAGATGTTGCATGAACACTCGCTGACGATATTTCTCTTGATAACCGGGATAGGGTGGGCTGCTCTTTTCTTCGAGGTTGATCCGGATAGCAAATGGGGAACGGTAGTCAGCAATCTGGTTTCAGAGTGGACGCAGCAGATAGGGTTGGTGCTGCTTACTAAGAGGCTCATCGAGACCGGATCAAAAGAAAGCAGTGATAACAATTAGAGGGCAGGGGGAACGCGCATGAAATCATGGGCGTCCCCAGGTCCCCCAGGTCACCATGTGATCCCAACAAAGTGGGTGGAATGGTCTATGCGGGAGTAGAGAGCGGGAACGAGTCGGTGAGAGCCGGGCACTCCGCCGGTCACCTCACCCAGTTGGGCAAACGCAAGGAGAAAACCAAGTAAAAGCGCGAGGTCTAATGGCGAGGCTGTGCTACCAAGCGGACTCCGAGCGCGGAACAAACTCTGCTGATCGTGTCGAAACGCGGATGAGCTCCGGGACGTAAGGCTTTATATAGCGCTTCCCGAGTCAAACCGGCAGCATGCGCAATTTCGGCCATGCCGCGCGCTCGGGCAGCCACTCCCAGGGCATGGGCCAACTCTGCTGCGTCACCTTCTTCAATCACCATGGTGATATACGCCGCAATATCGGCTTCGCTTTTTAACTGCATAGCAAGATCAAATTCTGGCAGGTCGGATACAACGACTTTTTTGGGCATGGGTCAATCCTCCAATCTGGCTGCCCGCTCGAAGGCAATGGCGATGTCGGCTGCTTGTGTGGACTTGTCTCCACCGCCGAGCATAACTATAAGGATGTTGCCACGTTCTATGTAGTACATTCGCCAGCCGGAGCCAAAGAACTCACGCATCTCGAAAACGCCGTGGCCAACCGGTTTCACATCACCCAGGTTGCCTCGCTGGGCCTTGTCAAGGCGTCGAGCCAGCCGTAACCGAGTAGTGCGGTCTTTGATGCCATTTAGCCAAGCGTCAAATTCGGGAAGGGTCTTGACGATGTACAGGCAGGTATTGTAGTCGAACGATTACAAAAAGACAAGTGGCTCAACCGATTAATGCCCGAAGGGAGAGCCCAACAAGAAAGTTGGACCGGCCAAACCATCCGGTCAACTTCCGAGCAGTTGGAACACAACTCCCATGAAAATTATAATTGTCGTGATACTGTCATCGCTCCTTATCTCGTGTTCACACCTTTCACCAATCTATTGGGGGTGGGGAGAGTGGGGCGAGGCTGATGTCGCGGGGGTAGAGAACAACTCATTGGTAAGGATTGACTGGTCAACGCTTCCGGGCGTGGTCACGTCAATTGATGGGAACAAGGTAGGCTCCGGATACAAAAAGGCGAAACTCCACCCAGGCAAGCATTTGATTGAATACGCTTATTATCCTGCGGAGTTCGGCGTGCACCCGAAGGGAAGTGTCGAATTAGACTTCAAATCGGGACATTGGTACCAGTTCGAAATAAAGCTTTGCTATTGGTGTAGGCCAAGAAAATTCGCCGCGTGGCTTCACGATAAAACCACAGGCGAGGTGGTGTGGGGAAAACCTCCGGATTGGCATTTCTTATGAGAAGATGAACCATGATCATAAAGTACAGTCGAATACCTTCATTCATGTTCATCGCGGTGAGCCTCGCTATCGGATTGCCTCTGATGTCAGCACTTGCCAAAAACGCCATCGAGACCAACTTCGCCTGGATCGCATTGTCGATTGTGTTTGCCTCAATCCTTGCTCTGCTGCGAGGGATTCAGCTTCTGATTGCCCCGCCTACGGTGCTGGTATTGGATTGCGAAGGAATACATGTTTATTACAAGTTCGGAAGATCCTTCACAAAGGACGCTGACTTGTTGCCATGGAAGTTGATTGAGAAGATGCAAATCATCAGAGTTCACGGCAAGGATAACAGCTTTAATTGGGCTATAGAGATTCTCTTGTCTGCTCCTCCATGCTTTGACACTACCAAAAGGAATGCCTTGCAATGGACCATAACCGGCCCGTCTGATCCTAACGCATTCTACCTTGACACCTTCGTGCTGGACCTCTCGAGGGAAAAGGCGCTTTCTGCCTTGCAAGCCTCATGGCATAAATGGCAAGGAAATGCAGGGAGATGAACGGACCAGGCAACGAAGCCGTCAACCACGTGGTGCGGACGGTCAATAAACGCAGAACGCTGAGACGTACATGGGTGACGACTTTCCTGGAAGGGCGGGAGGAGGCGAGATAACCATGACCCAGATGAACGAGAATTCGGGAACACCCAAGAAGGCCACGTGGCAGTCTCGCTGGCCGGCATTGAGTGCGTTACTGGCACTTGGCGGGCTGTACGCTGCACTCCCCTCCTCCTTGCTGATTGGCGGGACGCGTTGGTTGCCTTTGGTCGTTATTTCCGTACTTATCGTGCCTGTTCTCATCACGTATTACAAAGGCGCTCACACTGCGAATCAGGTGCTGGGTTATGTCTTGAATGGCGTGGTGACAGCTTTCATGATCATTTCTCTGGTATTGCTGATCAAGGCTTTGCCTTCACACAAGGAAATGCCGCAAGAGCTTTTGAAGTCTGCGGCAGCTCTTTGGCTGTCCAATATCCTGGTTTTCGCGTCATGGTACTGGCGGCTAGATGCCGGTGGGCCGCATAAACGAGCGCAACGAGCAGATCACTCAAGAGGCGCTTTCCTCTTCCCTCAGATGACGATGCCCCCGGAAAGAAGGCATGCAGCGGGATTACAGGAGTGGTCTCCGAACTTCATAGACTACCTCTTCCTCGCCTTTAATACGTCCACAGCCTTTTCCCCGACGGATGTACCCGTCCTGTCGCGTTGGGCGAAAGTCCTGATGATGCTGCAATCGATCATTTCCTTGCTGGTCATTGCTCTACTTGCGGCACGAGCTGTTAACATCCTGTGATCTCAATGCGCGTGAAGGGTATCGGACGGGGCAACCCTTGACACGAGGCAACGGTAAAGAGCTACAATTCAAAAAGGTGGAAGCACCGACAGAAAACGGCAAGATTCTACATTGCGGCCAGGTCCTGAAAGTACCGAGAGGAGAGCGCGATGAGCAACGAACAGGTGGCGCCTGAGACAAAAGGGGTTACGGTGAAGTTACTTGCGACGGTTGACCTTGGTCCTGAGATCGAGGGGATGGCGGGGCGCCAACTGCGCATGCGTATGGTGACCATCGAGCCTGGAGGCGTTTTCGGCCCGATTCACGACCACAAAGACAGGCCGGGCACCGTCTACATACTGCAAGGAACGATCACCGACCATCGAGATGGAGTCGCTACGGAGTACGGACCGGGCGTGGGCTGGCCCGAGGACCGCAACACCACGCACTGGCTCGAGAACAGAGGAACCATTCCGGCCGTGGAGATCTCGGTCGATATAGTGAGACAGTAGTGAGCTCGGGGCGTCGATGAAACTGGTACGGACGGGAATCGTTATCTTCGCCTTTTTTGTCGCAGGGTGTGCCGTACTCGCGAGCAATCCGTACTACGAGCCCTCCGCTTCGGTTCCCGTTGTCGGCAGTACCGGCCGCGGCGGCCCCGTCTACCTCCGTTTCGGTGGGCAAAACATGATAATGACCACCGGCAAGCCGGTCGATGTCGGGGTCAAGTCCGGAGGGTACATCGGCGGGTACGTGCCGATGGCAATGGGACCCATCCTCCCCGTATTCCCTCTTTTTCTCACTCCCCCTGATCAACCTGATCCGATGATCCTGCTGCAGCTGTACATCCGCCCCCACGTCGACGACCTGGTGCTAAACCCAAAAGCCATAACCGTGAAGAACAGCAAGGGAGTCACCTTCAGCCCGGTGCGGGTGCTGGGACCTCTCAAACCCCACTCGATCCCCCTCAACGTAGTAGACGTAACCTATGACAAGGAAGAAGCTCTTCGACCCGGTGGTGACATACAGATCAACAAAGGGAAGGCCTCCTGCTTTCTGCTCCAGTACGACATGGCATCGTCACCGGACTGGAATATTTCCATGCAGGTCGACGGCATCAAGGTCGGCTCCCGCGCCTACCCCCCCGATGAATTCAGGTTCCGGCGCGGCAGCGCTGTTTACTTGATCTGGGGAGGGCGGGAAGAACTTTGCGCCGACGTTGATTGAATCCCGGGTGCGTGCTGAAGCCTCGTCCACTGAAGGTGTCCAAAACGTTTGGTATGCTCGATACGGCGTAGGTGAGATGGACTTCTTGTCACCGGTGAGGTTCGCATGGTAAAGCCGGGGTATCGATGGGTGCCGAAAAAATGGTTGGTTCTGCTCTTTGTCCCCCTGGTGTTGCTCCTGACCGGATGCGCCGCCGGGAAGACGTGGAAATACCTGCCCGCGACGAGGGGGGAGGAGCGGTCCATCTACGTGATAGCCCACGGCTGGCACGCGGGGGTCGCGTTGCCGGCCGAAGAGCTGGGGGAGGAACTGGGGTTCGTCAAGCAATACCTGCGTCCGGGGCGCTACTACGAGTTCGGCTGGGGGGAGGCCGAGTTCTACCAGGCCGACAAGGTCACGCCGTCCATCTTCCTGAGGGCCGTCTTCTGGAGAAATCCGAGCGTCATGCACGTGTTCTCCATGCCCGCCACCCCGGCAGGGCAGTTCGGCGGCGCCGACATGGTCGAGCTCAAGTTGTCGGAAGCCGGGTTGAAGCATCTAAAGGATAGCTTGCGCGCCAGTTTCAGGTTCGACCCGGCGCATCGTCCCTACCCCTTGAAGGGGGGGACCCTGGGTGAATACCGGTTCTTCAGGGCGCAGGGGGAGTACCTCATCACCCATACCTGCAACACCTGGACGGCCAAGGTGCTGGCAAGCGGCGGAGTACCCATGGATACCGCGTTCACCCTGCGTTCTGCGGGGGTGATGAGGCAGGTGAAAGCTGCCCGGAAGGAGTACCTGAGGCTGCGGCCGTCTGAGTAGGTGGTACTCGTGATGTCACCCCTTTTCCGCGCTGCCACGATAGGTATACCCCGCCAACCTGGGGACCCCCTCTGCGTACCCGGCATCGAGCGCCGCGATCCTGAACCCTGACGCCTCGATCAGCCGCGGGATGGGGCGGTCCAGGTGACACCCGCCGGCCACGTGTTTCCACCACGGCGTGATCCGCTTTTGCCATCGCAACACCCCGCGGTCGGGTGCCGCCCCGTGCTCGCAAAACAACAACCTTCCCTGCGGTGCAAGTACGCGCCGCATTTCCGCCAAGGCCTCCCGCCAGTCGGTTATGCTGCACAGCGTGAAGGTCAACAGCACCGTGTCGACGCTCCCGTCCTCCAGGGGGATGGTGGCGGCCGGCAGATCGAGCCAACGCACCGGCATCCCGCTGCGCCGCACATTTCCCTCCGCCGCCTTGCGCATCCCCGGCGACGGCTCCAGCCCCCAGATGCAGCTCACCTTGTCCCGGTCGTAAAAGGGGAGGTTCAAGGCCGTCCCCATCCCCACCTCCAGCACGCGCCCTTGTGCCAGCGGGACGATCATCTCCCGTTGCTGGGACAGTGCCTTCATCCCGCAGACGCAGTTGGTGAGATGGGGGAGACACAGCTCATGGTAGAGGTTCACGATACTACCTCGCGCCTTGAAGCATGGCAGCGGTGCGTGGCCTTTAAGAACTTGCGACAGCGTTGAATTGGGTTAGGCTTGTGCAGGCATGACATATGGCAGCCTCTCCTTCGGAATGTCACATTCTTGGCAGCTTTAATTTCTGCTAAGATACATAAAACCTTCGCGAGCATTTTGTCAACGTCCAGTTGCTGTCTGTCAAGAGAGGTATGATGTTCCGGCCTTCCTCGCTGTCCATCCGCTTTTTGCTGCTGCTCATCGTCTTCGTCGTCGCCCTTCCGGCGGCCGGCGTCATCCTGTATTCCGGCATCGAGTTCCGCAACGCCATGTTGGAGGAGGCCCGGCACGAGACCCTGCGACTGACCGAGAGGATCGGAACCGAGCAGCGCAACCTGGTGGTGGCGGCCGAACAGCTGATGACCTCGCTGGCACAGCTTCCCGAGGTGAGGGAGCGGGACAAATCGAGGGTCGAGCCTATCCTGAGGGAACTGCTCAAGCTGAACCCAATGTACGCCAACATCACCATTGCGGACCGGACGGGGATGATGTGGGCCTCGGCGATGCCCCTGAGCCAGGCTGTGGATGTCAGCAAGCGGCGCTTCTTTGAAAACGCCGTACGCAGCGGCAGGCTTTCCTCGGGTGAGTACATCGTGAGCCGGATCATCACCAAACCCGTCTTCAACCTGGGCTATCCATTTAAAGACGAGCGGGGTGGGATCGCGGGGGTGATCGGGGTCAGCATCAACATCGGCAACTACCGGCAACTGCTGCAGCAGATGAACCTCCCCGCGGGGGTCAGCTTCGTGATCCTGGACCACCAGGGGATCATCCTCGCCCGGGGGATCGAGCAGGAACGCTACGTGGGGAAACCTTACCCGGCGCAGGCCTTCCGCAAGATGCGGCAAGGAGCCGAGATAGGCACCGAGGTTCGGGAGGGGCTCCAAGGGGACAAGAGGATCATCTCCTACCGGAAGCTGCGGCTTTCCGGGGAAGCGGCCCCCTACCTGTACATCACCGCCGGCATCCCCGTGGATGTCGCCACCCGCGATGCCCGCCGCGCGCTTACCCACGGCATCGTGCTGCTGTCGTCGGTCCTGCTCCTGGCCTGCGGCTGCGCGATCCTGATCGGGAAACGCTGCATCGGTGACCGCATCAGAGTGCTGGAGGACGCCTCGGAAAGGCTGGCCGGCGGCGATTCACAGGTGAAGATCTCGACCCTCGTGGTTGGGGGGGAGCTGGGCAGCCTGGCGCAGACCTTCGACGCGATGGCGGAGCAACTGCGGGCCAGGGGGGACGCCCTCGCCCGCAGCGAGGCGTTCCTGAACACCATCATACAGACGGAACCCGAATGCGTGAAGCTGCTCGACCGCGAGGGGCGGCTGCAGATGATGAACAGAGCCGGGCTCAACATGATCGAGGCCGACTCACTGGAGCAGGTGCAGGGTGAGAGCGTCTACCCCCTGGTTACCCCGGAGTACCGCTCCGCCTTCATCGAGTTGAACAGGAAGGTCTTTTGCGGCATTCCCGGCAACCTCGTCTTCGAGGCGATCGGCCTGAAGGGGAGGCGGGTCTGGCTGGACACCCATGCCGTCCCCTTCCGCAACGATCAAGGAGAGATCGTGTCGCTGCTGGGGATCACCAGGGACATCACCGAGCACAGAAAGAGTGAGGAGGAGCGCCGCGAAAACCTGCTGCTGTTCGAGTCGCTGATGCGCTATTCCCCCATGGGGATCCGCATCTTCGACGGTGAATCGGGCCAGTGCATCCTGTTGAACCAGGCTACGGCGGATATAGCGGGAGGGGCGGTGGAGGCGATGCAGGAGCAGAACTTCCGGGAACTGCGGTCCTGGCGGGAAAGCGGCTTGCTGGAGGTTGCGGAACAGGTGCTGGAGGACGGCGTGGCCCGGGTGCGTGACGTGGGCCTGCATACCAGCTTCGGCAAAGAGGTGGCCATGTCCTACATCCTGTCCCGGCTGCTGATGAAGGACAAGAAGCACCTGCTGGTGGTGGGGCGGGATGTCACCGACGAAAGGCGCCTTGCCCAGGAGAAGAAACAGATGGAAGCCCAGATCCTGCACGTCCAGAAGCTGGAGAGCCTGGGAGTGCTGGCGGGAGGCATCGCCCACGACTTCAACAACATCCTCATGGCCATCATGGGCAACGCCGAGCTGGCGCTATTGCGGCTGCCGCAGGAATCCCCGGTGCGGACCAACCTGCGCAACATAGAGAAGTCGTCGCAGCGCGCGGCGGATCTGGCCCAGCAGATGCTCGCCTACTCCGGGAAGGGGAGGTTCGTGATCGAGGTAGTCGATATGAACGCGGTCATCAGGGAGATGAGCCACATGTTGGAGGTTTCGATCTCCAAAAAAGTCGATATGCGTTTGGAGCTGGCCCCACGTCTACCCCTGCTGGAGGTGGACGCGACGCAGATCCGCCAAGTCATCATGAACCTGGTGATCAACGCCTCGGAGGCCATCGGCGACCGGGACGGGGTGATCTCGGTCAGGACCGGCACCAGGGAACTGGATGCCGACGCCGTGTCCCGGCTCTGGCTGAACGACAGTCTCCAGGAGGGGCCTTACGTCTACTTGGAGGTCTGCGACGACGGCTGCGGCATGGACCAGGAGACCTTGAGCAAGATCTTTGATCCCTTCTTCACCACGAAGTTCACCGGGCGCGGGCTCGGCATGGCTGCCGTTTTGGGCATCGTCCGCGGCCACAAGGGGACCATCGAGGTGCGCAGCGAACCGGGCAAGGGGTCCGTCTTCACCGTGTACCTGCCCGGGCCCTCGGTGGAGGCCCGTCTGCCTGCGCAGCAGGCGCAGGGCGCCACGACGGCTCACGGCTCCGGCACCGTGCTCCTGGTCGATGACGAGGAGGCGATACGCAGCCTGGGGCGGGAGATGCTGGAGAGCCTTGGCTACAGCGTGCTAACCGCCGAGGATGGTGCCGCCGCCGTGGAGACCTTCAAGCGGCGACAGGACGACGTCGACTGCGTCATCCTCGACCTCACCATGCCGCACCTGGACGGGGAACAGGCCCTGCAGCTCTTGCGGGCGCTGGACCCGCAGGTGCAGGTGATCCTCTCCAGCGGCTTCAGCGAACAGGAGATCACCCAGAGGTTCATCGGCAGGGGGTTGGCGGGGTTCATCCAGAAGCCGTACCGTCTCGCGGATCTGAGCCTCAAGCTGCAGCGCATCCGCAAAAGGGAGCAGCGGCAGTGACCGGCTCTCGGTGATGTTTCGGGGGGAGCAATGAAAGGGGGGGGGCGAAGCCTGCGCCTTCGGGGCTACTCTGCACCGGTGGGGCGAGGAGGGGCTAGCGGATGATGTCGGTGATGCTCGTGACCGAAACCGCGTCGGCGTGGATCCTTCCCTGGAGGGCCAGGAATTCGTCGACATGCTCGAAGAATAGCTCGAGCAGTTGCGGGTCGAAGGCCTTGCCGCTTTCGTCCATCATGATCGCGGTGGTCTCTTCCACGGTGAAGGCCCTCTTGTAGACCCTCTCGGTCAAGAGGGCATCGAACACGTCCACGATGGAAACCACCCGGGCGAAGATGTGGATTTCCTCCCCCTTCAGGCCGTAGGGGTAGCCGGTGCCGTCCCATTTCTCGTGGTGCTGCAGCGCGATGATCCTGCCTGCCTCGATGACCGGGTAGTCCCTCGCCCCGGACATGATCTTCCCGCCGATCACCGTGTGCTCCTTCATGGTTTCGAACTCGTCCGGCAAGAGCTTGCCCGGCTTGAGCAGTATGGCGTCGGGGATGCCGATCTTTCCCACGTCGTGCAGCAGCGAGGCGAAGTAGAGAAGATCGCACTCCTCGCCGGGGATGCGGGCCAGCTGGGCCAGGCGCTTGGAAAGCTGGCTGATGCACTTGAGGTGTGATCCGGTCTCCTGGTCCCTGAACTCGGCCGCCCGGCCCAGGCGCAGCGAGATCTCGTACTCGCTCTGCAGGGCCCTGGCCAGCGCCTGCTGCAGGGCCGCGGTTCTTTTGGCCACTTCCATCTCAAGGACGGCGTTGGTGTTGCTGGCAAAGTCCGCGAGCCTCTTGTTCCGGATCTGGTTCATGACCCGGTGGCGCAGTTCGCAGAGGTTGAACGGCTTGGCGAGGAAGTCGTTGGCGCCCAGTTCCAGCACGGCTGCCACCTCCTCGCCGTCCGCGGTCGCCATGACCACCGGAATGTCGTGCCAGTGCACGTCCTGCTTGATCCGGCGCAGCACCTCGTAACCGTCCAATACCGGCATGTTCAGGTCCATGACGACCAGGTCCACCTGGGGGTGGGCCGAGATGGCATCGATGACCTCCTGACCGTTGCCGGCCTTGATCAGCGTGCATTCGAACTGCTGCAGCATCTGCTCGAGCATGCCGAGGTTGAGGGGATCATTTTCCGCCAGGATCACCCGTACGTTTTCGAACATCTTCGTCTCCCTAACTTCTCAGCACGCTGTCGTCGACAGAGTCGGCCAGGGCGGCCAGCAGGTCGAGATCCAGGCGCTGCAACGCTGTGATTTCCGCGGCGGACATGATCAGCCCCGCCTGCAGGGCGGCGCGTTCCAACGAGGCCGTTGCCTGCCGCCGAAAGTTGTCGTCCGTGATGAGACGCCCCAGAAACTTTTCCACTGATTCTTGCGACATCCTTCCTCCCTTAACCCTGTGCTGCGATTCTCGCGGCGATTGCCCGATCGCCGGAAAAGGCATTTACACATAGAGTGCCAAAGAATCGGGACGGCATTTTCCGGCAGGTTGACGGGAATTGGCCCGCGCGCAGTGGCCTTTTTGCGGACAAGGTGGGCGCAATCGGGACAGACCGGGCTTTCCGGGCGAAGCGTGCACCGGCTTTAGCTGTAGAACATCTTGCGGTTCACCTTGAGCAGCTCCGCCGCCCGCGACTTGTTGCCGCCGCAGCGCTCCAGCGTCAGTGTCAGCACCCGGTCCGTGATGGCACGCAGGGACAGCTCGTCGGGGGGGAGCTGCAGGTGGTATTCCACCATCACACCCGGGTCCGGGCGGCTTTGGGCATCGCTGCCGGCGAGCCTCAGGTGTTCCGGCCGGATCAGTTCGTTGGAGACCAGGATGGTCGCGTACTCCAGAACGTTTCTCAGCTCGCGGATGTTGCCCGGCCACGAGTACTCCATCATCACCCCCAGGGCCTTCCTGGAGACGCCCGGCAGGGCCTTGCCCTGGTGCTGCCTGAAGAGGTTGATGAAAAAGTCGACCAGCAGCGGGATGTCTTCCCTGCGCTCGCGCAAGGGGGGGATTATGAGCGGGACCACGTTGATCCTGTGGTACAGGTCCTCGCGGAACTCCCCCTTGCGCACCATCTCGGCCAAGTCCCGGTGGGTGGCGGCGATGATCCGGAAGTCGGCAGGAATTGCCTTGTTGGAGCCTATCTTTTCGAAGCTGCGCTCCTCGAGGACGCGTAGCAGCTTGGCCTGCAGGCTGGGCGGCATGTCGCCGATCTCGTCGAGCAGCACCGTTCCCCCCTGCGCCAGGGAGAACTTTCCCTCCCGGTCCCGGTCCGCGCCGGTGAAGGCGCCCCTGACATGGCCGAACAGCTCGCTCTCCAGCAAAGCCTCGGGTATGGCGGCGCAGTTCACCGCCACGAAGGTCCCCGGCAGGGCGCCGGAGGTGCAGTGTATCGCCTTGGCGAGCACCTCCTTTCCGGTGCCGCTCTCGCCGGTCAGGCAGATGGTGGTGCGCGGGGAGGCGGCGGCCTTCCCCGCCACTTCCAGCACGCGCCGAAAGACCGGCGATTGGGTCACGATGTTCTGGAAGCTGAACTTCTCCTGAAAATGTTCCAGAAGCTGGGCGTTTTGCCCCGAGAGGCGGCCGAATTCCAGCGCCCGTCGTATCGCGAGTTGAAAGGCGTCCCCCTTGCACGGTTTCTCCAGGTAGTCGAAGGCCCCTTCCTTCATCGCCGCCACCGCGGACTCGATACTGCCGGCTGCGGTGAGCATGATGAAGGTGAGGGAAGGAAACCGCTCCCTGGCCGCGTGCATGAAGGCGATGCCGTCCATCTCCGGCATGACCAGGTCGGAGATTACCAGGGCCACCTTTTCCTTTGCCAGCAAGGCCAGTCCCTCCTGCCCGCTTGCCGCGGTGAGGGCGCTCATTCCCTGGCTTGCCAGCTGCTTTTCGATGATCGCGAGGGAAATGGGATCATCGTCGACTAGTAACACCCGTGATTCTGTCATAGTAACCGCCGAAACTGCTTTTATTGGCACCGGCAGGTCCCATCCTGGACAAAGAGAGCGACAGCTGCGCCGGATATGAAAGTAAAAGTTTTACTCTTTCAGAGCGTATCGGATCATTTTTGTCTATCTTGAATCAATAGGTGGGAATCAATGCTTTGCGGATTAGCGATGAGGAGGGGGGAAACAGAGGCAGAGCCGGTGCGGATGGCTCAGAGCAGCACCCACACCGTGACAGGGAGCGTGAAGAAGGAGAGGCAGGTCTGCGCGGTGATGATGGAGGCCATGCTGTCGTGGTCGCCACCCATCTGGCGGGAGAGGATGTAGGAGGCGGGCGACGTGGGGACGCTGAAAAGCAGCAGCACAGCCCCGGCCGCCGCGCCGGTCAGGCCGGTTGCCGTGGCGAGCGACCAGGCGAGCACCGGCTTGCAGAGAAACTGGATGCCGCAGCTCACCAACAGCGGTTGCCAGTGCCGGGCCAGGTTCCCTGCCCGGTAAGCCGCCCCCACGGCCATGAGTCCCACCGGGAAGGCCGCTTTCCCAGCCAACGCCACTGTTCCGTCCACCGCGGCCGGGAGCTGCCACCCCGAGGCGTTGACGCCTATCCCCACCAGGCAGCCGATGATGAGCGGGTTGCGCACGAGGTCGGCCGCCAGGCGTCGCAGGTCGAGCCCTCCGCCGCTGCCGACGGTCAACGAGAAGGCGGAGACGCAGAGCACGTTGATGAGCACGATCATGAACCCCGCGCCCAGGGCCGCGAGGAAGAGGCCGTCCTTGCCGAACAGGCTTTCGGCCAGGGCCAGGGCCACGAAGGTGTTGAAACGGACGCCCCCCTGGAACAGCGAGGTGAACACGCCCCCTCCCATGCGCCGGTTGGCGGCGCCCCACAGGATGACCAGGAGCGCACTGGCGGCAACGACCCCCTCGACGGTAAGGAGGATGCCGAACCAGGGGAGTGAACCGATTTTCTTGCCGGCGAGGCTGTGGATGAGGGCGGCGGGCATCAGCAGGAAGTAGGTGAGCCGCTCTGCCGAGGGCCAGAAGGAAGGGGAAAGGAACTCGCTGCGCCTGATCAGGAAGCCGACCAGTATCAGGGAGAGCACGGGGGTGAGGGCGTTTGCTATGGTGATCAAGCTACTCTCCTTCTGCATCGCAGTGGATAGAGAGTAGCACGGGTGTCACATGGCGAAAAAGTTCATAATACTTGCGCGACGCTCAAGTTTTTTTAAAGTAACCGCACGCGCGGCGGAGCTCGTCCAGCACCAGTTGGGTGAGCGCAAGGCGCGGATGGTGGCGTTTCTGGTACATGCCGACCCTCCTGGCCAACTGGGGAGTGCCGAACGGGGTCAGCGTGAAATGCCTTTTCGCCTCCCTGAGCCGTAGCCGGTTCAGCGGCATCACGGCGATCCCCAGCCCCTCTTCCACCAGGCTCATCGCCGCTTCCAGCGAATCGAACTCCATCACCTCGCGCGGGCGGATCCCCTGCGCCAGCAGCTGTCCGTCGACGAGGGCGCCCGCCCAGGCCGTCTTGTCGAAGCGGACGAAGGGATACGCCGCGAAGAGCTCGGCGACCGTGGCGACTTCGCCCCCCTTGGGGGCGACCACGAAGAACGGCTCCTCGTCGTACACCCGCCACTGGAACTGCTCAGGGACGGAAAACGGCGGCTCGGTGGTCAGGGCCGCGTCGAGGTCCCCCTCCTCGACCTGCCGCACCAGTTCCGCCGACAGGCCGGAGACGAGCCGCACCTGCATCTCCTGGTGATCCTGGCGCAGGCGTCCCAGCACGGGGGGGAGCGGCCCGGTGATTACCGTGGGGACAGCACCCAGGGTCAGCACCCCCTTGATGGCGCCCGACGGGGAGAGCTCGCTCTTGATGCCGTCGTAGAGGTCGAGGATCTCCCGGGCCCGTTGCACGACCAGCTTCCCGTTCAGGTTCAGCCTGGTGCCCCTGCCGGTTCGCTCGAAGAGCGGCACGCCCAGTTCTTCTTCCAGGTTTTTCATCTGCAGGCTGATGGCCGATTGGGTCAGGCAGAGTTGTTCCGCCGCCGCGGCGAAACTTCCTTTGCTGGCGATGGCGGTGAGGATGCGAAGGCTGCGCAGGGACATCAGGGGCTCCGAAGCATTTGTGGATGGGGTGCGGTCAGATGTGCAGCTGTTCTATGGTGATTCCCAGTGCGACGGCAATCTTTCTCAGCGTTGCCATACGTGGACGTGCGTTCGGTTGTTCGAACTTGGCGACGGCGGCTTGCGACACGTTGAGCCGTCTGGCGAGCTCGTCCTGGGTCAGGCCAAGTTCTTCCCGCCAAGCCTTGATGAGGGACATGTCGTGCAGGACATGGGCTTCGACCACGGCCTGAGGGATTCCGGCGCTCTGTGCTTTCCCCGCCTCTAAAATGGGGCGAATGCGTTGGAATTCTTCCCAGGGAACCAGAACGAACGCCGGCTGTCCAGCGTGTTCTATGATCTGGTACTCAGTGTGTTCGCTCATCTCGTTTCCTTATCTCTTCGATGCCCTGCCTGACCGGCTTGGGCCGGCAAACCACTTCCAAATATTATAACCTATTATAACTTTCATGCAAGGTCGGTTGTCCGCTGTTCCGTGACGGCGGTCATCTTTCTCCGATGCGGAAGATGGTGCCGCTGCCGTAGTCGGCGAGGTAGACTTCGCCGTCATCATCCTCACCGAAGGTGGAGATGGCGTATGGGGTGTCGATCAAGAGCCTGGTCTGCCACTTCCCGCCGACCCTGCGCAGCCCCCAGATGCGGCCGCTGCAGAAATCCCCGTACAGGTAGATGCCGCGCAGGGCCTCGATCTTGCCGCGATAGACGTAACCGCCGGTAACCGAGCAGTCCCCATGGCCATGCCGGTAGACGGCGACGGGGAGGGTGAGGGCTGTCTTCTTGCAGTTGGGACTCTTGAAGCAGCGATCCCCCTCCATGACGTTCCAGCCGTAGTTGGCGCCGGCCCCGGAGCCGGCGGGCTGGAAGTCGATCTCCTCCACCTCGTCCTGCCCGACGTCGGCGATGTAGAGGTCGCCGGTGCCGCGGTCGAAGGAGAAGCGCCAGGGGTTGCGCAGGCCGTAGGCCCAGATCTCGTTGCCGAAGGGATTTTTCGGCAGCCGGTAGGGAGCCGTGTCCGAGCTCACGTCGATGCGCAGTATCTTGCCGAGCAGGGTGTCGAGCCGCTGCCCGTTGCCGTGGGGGTCGCCGCCGCTGCCGCCGTCCCCCATGCCGATGTAGAGCATGCCGTCGGGCCCGAAGGCGAGCTGGCCTCCGTTGTGGTTGGCGTAGGGCTGGACGATGGTGAGGAGTTGTTTCCGACTGGCGGGATCGGCGACGTCGGGCTTTTCGCCCGCCTTGAAGCTGGCGATCACCGTGTTGCCGATGCCGGTCCTGTTGGTGTAGTCGACGTAGAAGGTTTTCCTGGTGGCGAAGTCGGGGGGGAAGGCGAGGCCGAGCAGCCCCCGCTCGCCCCCGGACTTCACCAGGGAGGTGATGTCCAGAAACGGGACGGGGTCGAGGGTCCCGTTGCGGATGATCCTGATCCTGCCCTGTTGCTCGAGGACGAAGAGCCGCTTGCTGCCGTCTCTGGCGCTGACGATGGCGGTGGGCTGTTTGAGCCCCTCGACCACCGGCGTCAGGACGAGTTTGGCGGGGAAAATGGCGCTGGCGGATGACGCGGCATGACAGCTAACGGCGCAGACGGCAAAGCAGAGCGAAACGGCGATGGTACAGAGCACGGCAGCCGTTCGCCGTGAAGCTCTCTTGCAGTTCATAGACACCTCCCGGGCTGGTTTGAGTGCGCGGCAGAGAACGCGGCAAGTATATCCGGCATGGAGACCATGTCCACGCAGACGATTTCCCGCATTGTGCCGAGCGGTCGGCCACGCCTCGGCTCCCTCGCAGAGACGATGAACGGGGGGCGAGTTCACATATTTACATTGATAGTGATTAACGAAGCGTGGTATGCTGCGCCTGCCGAAGGGGGGGAGAACTCGTTCCGTGCCGGCGCGTGATGCCAAGGGGGGATTATGAATAAGTGGATGCTCAACGTTGTCATGGCGGTTACGCTCACGTTCTTCTTGTCTCCACCCGCACGTGCGGTGACGGCATGGTGGCTGGAGCCGGGGATACTGGTCGAGGCGGACGAAGCGGTCACTCCTGCGGGGGCGACCGGCCAAACGCTCGCAGTTACCACCGCCAACAACTCGCTTGCCACCGCCAAGGCTTTAAGTGTCGGGGGCGCTCCCGTGGACGGCGTGATCGTGGCCGGCATGAAAAGCTGGTACCTCTTGGCTGCCGAAGACGGTCCCGGCTACATCCGCATCGGATCGACCGGTCCGCTGTTGATCGAGGACGCCATCGGGGCAGCGGGCAACGATTCGGCTCCCGGCCCCTGGTCCCGCAAAAGCGTCGCGCCGCAAAACGGGGCCAAGTTGATCGAGACGTCCATGATTTCCATCACCGACCTGGCCCGCATTCGGAAGGTTCCGCGGGGCTTTGTCAGGCTCAGTACCGAGAGCACCACGCCTGTTGCGTACCGGATCTCCTTTGTTTCCGAATTGCCGGAAAGCCGGGTAGGATCCGCCTACGGACCGGGGAGCGCCGCCAGCCAGTACATCCTGGCTCTGGCCAACGGCGGCCCCCTGAACGACCTGTACCGAACCACCCGGGTCCGTTACACGAAGGACCAGGCAATGGCGCTTCGGGAACGGCTGTTCGGCAAATCGGCCACGGCTTCCCAGTTCTTCCGGGTACACGACAAGGATCCTTCCGTCGACCCGAATCTCACCGAGTCGATGCCCGTCCAGCACATCATCCTTTCCGATGATCAGTCCCGGCACTGGGCCTTCGTGATCAGGTGCGAGCAGCGCGACGGCCTTTGGGTGGTCGCCGACGCCGGCAGGGACCCGGATCTGAGCGATGCGGAGGTGGCGGCAATCGTCCGCCGCGACCGGGAGGCGGGCGGCAATTTCAGGACGGGGGAGGGGGCCAGCCAGCAGAATCAGCACCCGGCCTCGAAAACGCCGGCGAAGCCGAGGGGCAAGTGACCGCGAGGCGCGCGAAAGGCTGCCGCCGCAGGCCTCGGCACATGAATGAGCAGGAGGAGACGTGAAACACCGCGAAACCATGTCCCGTTTCAGCCGCTTCGCCACCTGGGCCTCACACACCTCGGGGCACCCGTCCTCCTTCATATTCGCCCTGGCGATCATCGTGGTCTGGGCGGCAACGGGGCCTATATTCAAGTTCAGCGACACCTGGCAACTGGTCATCAATACCGGCACCACGATCATCACCTTTTTGATGGTCTTCGTGATCCAGAACACCCAGAACCGCGATTCCGCGGCCATTCAGCTCAAGCTGGACGAGATCATCCGGTCGCTGGACGGGGCGAACAACGCACTCCTCAACATGGAGGAACTGGACGAGAAGGATCTCGAGGCGATCCGGCAGAGCTATTTGAAGCTGGCGCAAGATGCGCGCAACGCCTTGCGCGAGGGGAGAAAACAGGAGGCGGCAGCTCCGCCTTCCGTATAAGGGACAGTGGCTGGTGGCAGCGGACCGGCTGCCCGTGGACAATGACAAGTATTGGGGAGGGAATTATGTCGACACCGTTAATCGCACTGGCGGCGATCCTGGCGTTTTTCGCCATCGTCATCATACCGTTCATGTTCATGAAGAGCGATCAGCAGCAGACCGTCGAGCCGCAGCATGATCACGGCGGCCAGGCGAAGAGGGGCCGGAAGAAGAAAAGGAAGCGGTAGCTGCTTTCAAATGGACTAGCTGGGGCGGACGATCTCGGCTGGAAAGGACGCAGATGGTAGCGGTCTAAGGCTTCGCGGTGGAAGCTTGATCGTCAATGGTCGTACTGACGAGAGGAAACCTGTCGGGGTGCAGAATGCTTTGTAACTCCAGGTCCACGTCCAGATCTGGCCAGTACAGGTGCTCCGAAGAGAGGAGTTTGACGTTCACCAGTCTTCCTATCGAGGCGTCTTTGAACCAGGGAAATTTTTCGAAGGGAAGAAAGAGTTCCCTTTCGTGGACGAGAAGCCAAAAGCCATGTGTGGAAACGTTGGTGACTCCAACGTCGGAAATGTCTTTGCCATGCCTGCCGTATGTCATTTTCGTGTTCCCGAATCAGCCTCTTGACGAGGCCAAGTTCCTTCTTGGAAAGGCCATAATTTTCTGCCAGCTCGACTTGAGGTTCCATCCAAAACTTGGCTTCCCCCGAATGCCCGTGCACGTGAATGTGCATGCGCAATTCCTCGCGTGAAAAGAAAAAGAAGCGAAAGCCGCCTTCCCTGAAAACGGTAGGACTCACGGGTTCCTCCGGCAGGACGAAGACAGATTACTAAAACCGCCAATCTTTGGCAAGCTGCCGCGAGTTTTCGTTTGTCGCCTGGGGGGCTTCCTCTATCTCGCTATGGCGTTGAATTCGACGCGGCTGCGGTTGGCGGTTTCTTTTTCGGGTGCCTTGTAGATGTTGTCGCTTGCCTGGAACAGTTTTTCCGGCGGCAGCCCCCCCTTGGCAACCAGGTACTTGATCACGTTGGCGCTACGCTCGCGCGCCAGCGACTGCAATTCGTTCTCCCCGACCACCGTGTTGGCGACGATCAGCTTCTTCATCTCGTTGTCGGGGAGGTCCTTCACCATGCCCAGGGCGTTGCGCGGCTTGGGAAACTTCTCCTTCTTGTAGACCGCCTTCAGGTATTTCGAATATTCTTCCGCGGAGAGCTGCACGTTCTCGCTGCTCTCCCCTTCCTTGGTCTGCTGCTCCTTGACCAGGTGCAGGAACTTCTCGTTCTTCACCTTGCGGGTCAAGAGCTCCTGGCGATACCCCTCCGGATCTTTCCCCTTATCCACGAATCCCTTGATCTCGAGCTTGAGCCCCGGGCGGTCGGCGACGACCTTGGCCAACTGGGTCAGCTTCTTTTCTTCGTCCGCCGGCAGTTCGCTGGAGCCGGGCTGGAAGTTGATGACGCTGAAATCCTGGCCGCTGCCGCCAAGCGACGAGAGCAGGGCAAAGGGGGACGTGGCCGCCTTCACCAGCAGGTTCTTCAGCACCTGACCGATCAGGCCCCAGATGCTGAACTGCGGATCGTCGGTGCGCCCAGTGACCGGCAGGTCGAGATGGATCTCCCCGTTGCGGTCCTTCAAAAGGGCGACGGCGAGCCTCACCGGGAGGCTGGTGGCCTGGCTGCTGTCCACTTTCTTGCCGAAGGTGAACTGATCGATGAACACCTTGTTTTCCGAGGTGAGCTGCTTTCTCTCGATGAGGTACTTGAGATCGAGGAACAGCTTTCCCTTGTCGATGGCGTACCCGAGATAGGTGCCGGAGTACGGTGTCACCGGGGAGAGCTCGATGTCGCGGAAGGAGACCTTGAGGTCGACGAAGAGGTCGTCCCGCAGCGGGTTGAGCCTCCCCGTGATCTGCATCGGCGAGTGGTTTTCCAGGTTGCCGCGCAGGTCGACGTCCGCGAACTTCGATTCCTCGGAGCTAAGCCCGCTGACCCGCCCGCCCAGGTTGTAGAAGGTGCTGTTGAAGGTCTGGGGCAGGTGGTTGTCCGTGAAGGCCAGGGTTCCGTTCTGGATGGTGACGCTGCCGACGGAGACCTGCCGCTGTGCTGCGGGCGCCTGTGCTGCGGGCGCCTGCGCTGCGGCAACAGTGGCGGCTGCCGGTGCCGGTTTCACACCGGCTGGCGCGGGAGCCTGGACCGTTGCCGGGAGGGGGGCAGGAGGCGCGGCCGGCTCCTTCTTCACCATGTCTTGAAGGTTCAGCGTCCCGTCCCTCCTGATGATGATGCGGGAGTAGACGTCGTTGAGCGCGACCTCGCGGATGTTCAGCACGAAGGGATCGAAGTTGCCCTGGAACTCGTCGAACTGCAGGCTCTCCCATTTCAGGAGGTCCTGATCGCCGACGGCGTCGATGCTGTGGAAGTCGCGCACACCCGCGTTCCCCCGGAAGCTCCCCTTGGCCTTGCCGTCCTTCAACGCGAGGTCAAGGTTCAGCGTGGTGTCGAGTGAGCCTCCGATCACGGAAAAATTGAAGCTGTCGGGGAAATACGGCTCGAAATCGGCGATGGGGAGCCGGGCGATGCCGACGTTCCCCCGGTAGCGGAATGGAGCGGGGGTAACCGTGCCGTTCAACTTGAGGGCGGCCCCCTTGCCGTAGGTCGCGGAGAAGCGCAGGGGCGCCGGCGCGAACTTCGGCCCCTGCAGGTTCGAGAGGGTCAGGTTCGTGTTGCGCAGGGTGAAGCGCGGCGGCTCCTCGAAGGTCTTGTCGGTGAAGGCGAAGTTGAGCTTCTCCAGCTGGAGCTGCTTTAAGACGTAGGTCCCCCTTCGCGGTGAACCAGCTACGGGGGACGAGGTCCCTTTTCGCGGTGAGGCTGCTACGGGGGACGAGGCTTGCGCGGGCGCCTTTGCAGCCGGTTGGTCGGCAAACAATGAGAGGAGTGACAACTTGCCGTCGGCCTCTTTCGACAGGGACATGCTCCCCTGGGACAGGCGGATCTCGCCGATCTCCAGGCGGTTGTCGCTCTGTCCGAAGGAGGCGTCCTTCACCTGCAGAACGGCGAGGTCGAAGCCTTCCTTGCTGCCGTAGCGGGCGGCAAGACCGGCAACCGTGAGGTTCCCTTTCTGAAGGGTCACGCCGGAGGACTCGCTGTAGCCGACCTCCGCGGCCAATCCGACGGTGCCTTGCACCGGCGCGGTCAGGTACTGGCTCAGGTAAGGCCAGGCGCGCTGGAGTCTGAGCCCGGCAAGCTGGAGCGACGAGGTGACGCTGAGCGGCGCGGCGGAAAACTTCCCTTCCGTTTTCAGCGTTGCCCCGTCGTCGGGTTTCAGCGAGAGCTGGTAGCTAGCCGCCGTTCCCGGCACGGTGCTGACGTTTCTCGCCGAGAGCTCGATGTCCGAGACCGTGGTCTTGAAGCCCCCCTTCGGCAGATCATCACGGAAGTGGACGGTCGCCTTGCTTAAGGAGAAAGAGGGGACGAGGAGCACCGTCTTCTGCTCGGCCTCGGTCGCCTTCTTCGGTTCCTCCTGTTTCTTGGCCGGGGGGATGAGCCGCGAGTACATCCACTCCCCGCGCTGGTTGCGCTCGACGAAGAGCTCAAGGCCGCTGGCACTGATGGACTCGAACTGGAAGTTTCTGGCCAGCGCCTCCAGTTTGGCCGCCTTTACTTCCAGCAAGGGGAGGCGCAACAACGGTTTCCCCCCCGGAAGATCGACGGCGACGCCATCGACCCTGGTCACCCCCTTCAGGGTCAGCTCCGGTTTTTTGTCGGCTGAGATGCGATAGGCGAGGTCAAGATCGACGGTCAGTTTCCCAGAGGTGAGGTCGACGGGGGGCTTGACGGGGGAGTAGGCTACGTATTGGGGCAGGCTCAGCTCTTTTAGTCCGATGTGGACAGAGGTTTCCAAGGACTTGCTGAGCGGTTTCAGCTTTCCCGCGAAATTGAAGGGCGCGCCGTTGATAACCGCGGAAACGCGCGGATCGACGTACTTCTCGGCGAGATACGGGCTGTTGCTTATGAACGGTATCGCGACGTTGAGGCTGCGGACGCTGTGTTTCCTGCCGCCGTCGACGATGCGGTCGTCAAAGTCCATGGACCCGTTCTTGATGGTGATGTTGTTGAGGGAAAAGCGCGTCGGTTCTTTTTTTTCGGTCTGCTTTTCCTTGGGTTGCCGCTCGATTATGTCGCTGAAGTTGAAGCGGTTCGGGGCCGTGCGCACCAGGTTGATGGTCGGGGTGTCGAGGGTGAGTTCCGAGAGGATCAGCGTCCTTTTGAAGATCGATGCCGGCGCGACCGTTGCCTCCAGCGCGCGGAAGGCGATCAGGGGCGGGCCCGTCTTTTCGGCAACGGCGAAGTCCCTGACCGCAACGTGCAGGGTGAGCGGGTTGATGCTGACCGAGCCGATCCGTGCCGCGCGCCCAGTAGCATCCTCGATCGCCGCTACCGCCTTATTTTTTACGATGATGGGCAGTATCGTTGCAATGAAAAGAGCCAGGACGGCAATTACTGCTATTGAAATGACGGCGTATCTTCTGATCTTTGGCAAGGGAAACCTCGATGGTCTGGTTGTCGTTCCGCTTACTATAACTTAGCACTTTTGTGATAAAGTGCATCCTACATTTGCGCATTGTCGCTCTGTATGGTGAGGTCGCCGATACAGCCATGCGAAGCCAAGTTTAGTCTAATACCATAAACTATCTTTAAAAACTCTTGCGGGCTGAAACAAAAGGGTGGTAATTCACATTTATTTGGCTAGTATCTTAATTCGACTGTTTGAAGGCTGCAAGAGCGTGTAGATCTGACCGATTCGAAGTGCTTGTTAGAGGTAGTGGATGCCTTGGATAATCATTGCAGCGATAGCGACTGCCAGTTCGGTGACGGTACTGGCGCTGGTTAATGTCTACCTCTACTCCCGCTACAAAGAGCGCTTCCTGAAACTGTGGGCATTCGCGTGGGGAGTACACGTCTGCAGGTACCTGTTTCTCATCCTCACGGTCCTCTGGCCTGCCAACCTGGTTTTCAAGGAAATCAACTACCTCTGCATCATCGCCAGCGCGGTCATCCTGCTGGCGGGCACCAGGAATTTCATCGGCAGCCCCCCCCGGCGTGGGTTCGCCAGCACCGGCACTCTGCTGGCCCTGTGGGCCGTCGGCACGGTGTCGGCGGGAATGTCGACCCTGTACACCATCATCCCCATCTTCGCCTTCCTGGCCTTCACCTACATCCACATCGGCATCCAGGTGTTGAAGCATGCCGAGCAGGGCGAGACCGCCAGCCGAGTGGTCGGCTGGCTCTTTATCGCCTGGGGGATCCACCAGGCAGACTACCCGCTGCTGCGCCCCATAGAATGGTTCGCCCCCTGGGGGTTTCTCATCGGCAGCGTCCTTGCCACCGGCATCGCCATCGGCATGATCCTCATCTACTTCGAGAGGATGCACCGGGGGCTGCAGGAAAAGGAAACGCGTCACCTAAACCTGATCGAGTCGTCGCATAACTGGATCTGGGAGGTCGACACCAACGCCTGTTACACCTTTGCCAGCCCGCAGGTAAAGGAACTGCTCGGCTACGCACCGGAGGAGGTGATCGGCAAAACACCTTTCGACCTCATGCCCGAGGAGGAAGCGTCCCGCATCGGGGCCATCTTCGCCGGGATCAGCTCCAGGCGGGAGTCGTTTCACAGGCTGGAAAACAGCAACCGGCACAAGGACGGTCGGCTGGTGGTGCTGGAGACCAGCGGCGTACCGTACTTCGACGGGCACGGCAACTTCCTGGGGTACCGGGGGATGGACCAGGACATTACCGAACGCAAGCTGTCGGAGACGCGTAGAGAGGTGAGCAGGGAGGTGCTGCAGGTCCTGAACGAGCCGGGAGACCTGAAGGGGGCGGTGCAGCGCGTCATCGACCTGCTCAAGGTGAAGCTCGATCTTGCCGCGGTGGGGATTCGCCTGCAGGAGGGGGAGGACTACCCCTATTGGTCCCAGTCGGGATTTCCGCAGGCGATGCTCGAACTGGAAAATACGCTGGTGGAGCGTTCGGCGGATGGCGGGCTCTGCAGGGACCAGGACGGCAAGGTGCGCCTGGAATGCACCTGCGGCTTGGTGATCTCGGGGCAGGTACCGCAGGGGCATCCCAACGTCACCCCGGGGGGGAGCTTCTGGACCAACGACTCGTCTCTGCTCCTGGGGGTCCCCCCCGCCCAGGATCCGCGCCACAATCCGCGCAACGTCTGCATGCACCGCAAGTACGCCTCCATGGCACTGGTCCCCATCCGCTACAAGGACAAGATCGTCGGCCTGATCCAGTGCAACGATCATCAAAAGGACCGCTTCACGCCTGAGTCGTTGCAGCACCTGGAGGGGATCGCGGCGTACGTGGGTGCGGCGCTGATGCGCAAGTGGTCCGAGGAGGAACGGGTGACCCTCGAGAACCAGCTGCAACAGGCCCAGAGGATGGAGTCGATCGGGCGGCTGGCGGGGGGCGTGGCCCATGATTTCAACAACATGCTGGGGGTGATCATCGGGCATGCCGGCCTGGGGCTCATGGATACCGCGCAGGGGGAGCCGATCCACCTTCACCTGCAGGAGATCTACAAGGCGGCGGAACGGTCAGCCGATCTCACCCGACAGTTGCTGGCCTTTGCCCGCAAGCAGGCCATCAAGCCCCAGGTGCTGGACCTGAACGAGACCATCGCGGGGATGTTGAAGATGCTGCAGCGGCTGATCGGCGAGGAGATCCATCTCTGCTGGCAACCGGGAAGCAAGATCTGGCCGGTAAAGATGGACCGGTCCCAGATCGACCAGATCATGGCCAACCTCTGCGTCAACGCCCGTGACGCCATCGCCAGCGTCGGCAACATCACCATCAGGACCGGCATCGTCAGCGTCGATGACAGCTACCGGCTGCACCGCCCCGAAGCAGCTCACGGAGAGTACGTCTGGATCTCGGTAAGCGATGACGGGGAGGGGATGGACAGGGAAACGTTGAGCCATATCTTCGAACCGTTCTTCACCACCAAGGGGGTGGGCGCCGGGACCGGGCTCGGCCTCGCCACCATCTACGGCATCGTCACCCAGAACAAGGGTTTCGTCAACGTCGTCAGCGAGCCGGGGCAGGGGGCGACCTTCACCATCCACATACCGAGGCATTCCGGTGCTGATGAAGCCGGGACAACGCAGGAGGAGGTGCAGGAACTGCCGCGCGGTCGGGAGACGATCCTGCTGGTGGAGGACGAACCGGCCATTTTGCAGATGACCACCATGCTGTTGGAGAGCCTTGGTTACGTGGTCCTGACGGCGGGGTCGCCCAGCGAGGCGATCCGCCTGGCGCAGAGGGGGCCGGGCTCCATCGACCTCTTGATGACGGACGTGGTGATGCCCGAGATGAACGGCCGGGACCTGGCGGGCGCGGTGACCAAGGGGCATCCACGCCTTAAGTGCCTGTTCATGTCCGGCTATACCGCCGACATCATCGCCCACCACGGCGTCATCGATGACGGGCTCTTCTTCATCCAGAAGCCCTTTTCGCTCCCCGTGCTGGCGGCCAAGCTGCGCGAGGTGCTGGAACAGGTTTGACGGGGCATGCCGTCTTCCCCTTCGCCGTGATCTTCTTGTAGAGATCGTTTCCCTTGTCGTCAACCAGGATGAAGGCGGGAACGTCGGCGCCCTCGCGCTCCAGTTCCTGCCAGGGGAGGAATTGGGGTACAAGGAAGCGGCGTTTTTGGGGGGGCGATGGACTTCTTGATCGTACTGCCGGTGGCTTTTCTCGCTTCGCTGCTAAGCTCCATGAGCGGCGCGGGTTCCGCCATGCTCACCACCCCGGTATGGCTGGCGCTCGGGTTCCCGCTGCCGGTGGCCATCGCGTCGAACCAGTTGAACGGAGCGGCCTGGACCCTACTCGCCGCCCGCAACTACCTCAAGGGGCGCCGGGTCGACTGGCCCCTCATCCGGGGCATGATCTTCTGCGGTCTGGCCGGCGCCTATGCCGGGACCGTGATCGTGCGCGGCGTCGATCCCCGCCTGCTGCAACGCGTCATCGGCGGCATCATACTCTCCCTGGTGGTCATGGTGGCGCTGAACCCCGCGCTGGGGCGCAGCGAGACCGAACCTGCGCTGTCGCGCCGCGTGACTTCCCTGCTCGCCTTCCCCCTTGGCGTCTATGAATCCTTCTTCGGGTCCGGCAACGGGCTCTTCACTTCGCTGCTCCTCGCCAAGGGGCGCGGCCAGACCCTGGTCGCCTCGCTGGGGTGCTATTACCTGCTGGCCTTTTTCTGGAACTGTTTTGCCGTCGCGATCTACAGCTCGGCCGGGCTTGCCGAAGCCCGGTTGATGCTCCCTTCCACCCTCGGGTCGGTCGCCGGCGCCTACCTCGGTTCGAGAATCGGGCGGCACAAGGGGCACGACTGGGTGCGCGGGCTGTTCGTGCTGCTCGGAGGGATCCTGGGGCTCAAGCTGGCGCTCGGGCTGTGATGGGGGGCTACCCCACCCGGACCGCCAGCATCGAGATGGAGCCGCCGTCGACCCCCTCGACGGGGAAGGCGATGCTCTCTCCCTCCTGACCGGTCGCCAGTACGTAGAGCAGCGGCAGGTAGTGGTCCGGGGTTGGTATCGAGAGCCGGGCATCTTCGCCGAGCGTTTCGTAGGCCACCAGGGGCGCGTGGTCCCCGGCCAGCATCAACTCCCTCGCCTTTGTTTCGAAGCGGACCGCCCAGTCGTAGGGGTCGGGGAGGTGCCTCCCCCAGGCATAGGTGTGCAGGTTGTGCACCAGGTTGCCGCTCCCCACGATGAGGATCCCCTCCTCGCGCAGCGGGGCGAGCTTCCTGCCCAGGTCGTAGTGGAACTGTGCCGGCTGCGTCTCGTCGATGCGCAGTTGCAGCACCGGTATGTCGGCGTCCGGATAGAGGTGGCACAGCACGGCCCAGGTGCCGTGGTCGAGCCCCCAGGTGTCGTCCCCTTGCACGTCCAGGGGGGAGAGCAGCCGCTGCAGGCGCCGGGCCAGCTCCGGGGCGCCCGGTGCCGGGTAGTGCACGCGGTAGAGTTCCGGGGGGAAGCCTCCGAAGTCGTGGATGGTGCGGGGCCTTTCGTTGACGGTGACTGCGGTGCCGGGGAGGTACCAGTGGGCGGAGACGCAGAGGACCGCCTTGGGGCGGGGGATGCTGCGCCCGAGGCTGCGCCACCCTTCGGTGTAGTCGTTGCTGGCCAGCGCGTTCATCGGGTTTCCATGTCCGAGAAAGAGGGCAGGCATTCTTGAGGGCATGTCAGGCTCCTTGCTTGAAAGATATCAAACAGTTGTACCAGTGCCGGCGCCGGGACGCAACCGCCTCCACGAAAACGGGGCGCCTCTTCCGTGGCGCCCCATCTATACGCTGCTCTGCCGCTTAGCCCGCCTTGGCGTAATCTATCATGCCCTGGAAGTCGACCACCACGGCCGGTTCGTCACCGACGACCCAGGCATCGTGCCCCATCGGCAAAAGCGACACGTCGCCCGGTCCGCAATCGAACTGGCTACCGTCATCCATCACCACGTGGAGCCACCCGGAAACGTGGTACTGGAAATGCGGGGCTTCGCAGCTTTTGGTGTGCACCAGGGGCTGCACCGATGTCGACCAGCGCCAGCCGGGGAGGAAGGTCGCTTTGCCCACCAGCGCCCCGCCTATCATGATAAGTTCCACCTTCCCGTTGGGAAACTCCCTCACTTCGTATGGAGCCGCGAAGTTTTTCACCTCTGCTTTGTCGCCCGATATGACTCTCATAGCTGACTCCTTTCGAGACGCTTATGCTACTAAATGATTGTAGTACTGGCACTGTCCCGGGGTCAATTCCGCCGGTGTCTCTTGTGCCGATGCCTCTTCCGACTGTCACCCCTCTGTTCGTGCTGTCGGTCTTCTCCTGTCATGCTTTTCGAAGCCCTTCCTTCCAAAACAGCTCCGCATTCTGCCAAACCCGTGTCAGAACAAGGGGTATAGCCGCAGGTTATAACCATAACCTGGAGTTATCTTTACAGCTAACCCGTTGAAACCACGGCCACTTTCTTGATGAGGACTCTGCCTGCCATAACCTGCGGTTATCGCGCGCTTTCGTTGTTTTTCACGCCCCCCGGGCTAAAGTTATCATTAATTCGATACCTTGGCCTGTTGCACCGGTATTGGCATCACTCGTGCTCCCGGGAGTAGGTCGCAGAGGGGGGCATCATCGGCCGCTCCTGTGACGGATATCCGTGGAGCAGACCACGGGTCACCACCCGAGACAACAAGAAAGGAGAAAGATGATGAGTTCGAGGATAGGCATTGTGATGGCGGCATTGCTGGTGCTGGTGTCCGCCACCGTCCTGTGGGCGGGTGGTTCGGAACCGCTGGCGAAGCTGCACGAAGGGAAGGCGACCTGCGCCGACTGCCACGGCAGCGGCAAGAAGATCCGCGTCGACGACAGCGAGAAGGGGGTCAACAAAAACTGCGTGGGTTGCCACGGAACGCTGGCAGAGATGGGGAAGAAGTCCCAGGAGGAGGTGAATCCCCACAAGTCGCACCTGGGTGACATCAACTGTACCGCCTGCCACCACGGCCACACCGCATCCTGGGCCTACTGCCTGAGCTGCCATCCTTTCGACATGAAAATCGCGGGAGGGGGCGCGACGCCGTCCAAGGCCGCTCCGGCCGCCAAATCCAGGAAACGCGCCGAAAAGGTCGACGTTGTCGTCATCGGGGCCGGCGCTGCCGGCTTCACCGCGGCCATCACCGCCCATGATGCCGGCGCCAAGGTGGTCATCATCGAGAAACAGCCGATTACCGGCGGCAACAGCATGCTCGCCGCCGGCGGGATGAACGCGGCCGGGACCACCTTTCAGAAGGAGAAGGGGATCGCCGATTCGGTCGACCTGATGTACAAGGACACCATGACCGGCGGCGGCGACCTGAACGATCCGGCTCTCGCCATGGTGCTGGCCAGGAATTCCGCCTCTTCGGTCGCCTGGCTCACCGGTCTCGGCGCCGACTTGAGCGACGTGGGCCGCATGGGGGGCGCCAGCGTCAACAGGACCCACCGTCCCAAGGGGGGCGCCGCCGTAGGGGCTCACATCACCGAGGTGCTGCGCAGGAACGCGGCCCAGCGCAACATCGACATACGCGTCAACAGCAAGGTCGTGAAGATCCTGGAGGACAAGAAGGGACGCGTGACCGGCGTTCGCGTCGCGGGCAAGCACAGCGGCGAGTACACCATCAACGCCAAGGCGGTGATCATCGCGGCCGGCGGCTTCTCGGCCAACCCCGAGCGCGTCGCCTACTACCGTCCCGAGTACAAGGGGATGACCACTTCGAACCAGCCGGGCGCTACCGGGGACGGCATCGATCTCGGCACCGCCGTGGGCGCTGACCTGAAGGACATGAAGGAGATCCAGATCCACCCGACCGTGGCCGCGGGCAGCCGTACCCTGATCACGGAGGCGGTGCGTGGCAACGGCGCCATCCTGGTGAACCACGAAGGAAAGCGTTTCGTGAACGAACTAACCACCCGCGACAAGGCCTCCGCCGCCATCCTGGCGCAGAAGGGGCAGTCGGCGTACCTCGTCTTCGACGACGGCATCCGCAAGAGCCTGAAGCAGATCGACGGCTACTTCCATCTGAACCTGGTGCAGCAGGGGGGCACGCTGAAGGAGCTCGCCGCGGCGATCAAGGTCCCGGCCGATGCCCTGGAAGCGACCGTCGCCTCCTACAACAAGGGGGTCGACGAGAAGAACGACGCGGAGTTCAAGCGCCCCGACCTGCCGCGCGCCCTGCGCACCGCCAAGTACTACGCCATCGAGGTGAAACCGGGCGTACATTACACCATGGGCGGCCTGAAGATCACCACCGCCAGCGAGGTGCTGGCCAAGGACGGCAAGGCCATCTCCGGCCTGTTTGCAGCCGGCGAGGGAACCGGCGGCGTCCACGGCAAGAACCGCCTGGGGGGGAACTCCATCTCGCAGACCATTACCTTCGGCCGCATAGCCGGCGAGAACGCGGCCAAGCTGGCCAAGACCACCGGTCCGTAGCACCGCATCTTAACCGGATCCACCGAGGAGACGCCCCGCGGCGTCTCCTCACCGTTTGCCCTTGCCTGCTCCGCTCCAGGGGTGGGGGGGCAAGCCAGGCACGAGGCGGGCATGTTCAACTCTAGCTTCACATTGATGCGCGACGACAATTACCGTATCTTCTTGATCGGACAGGGCATTTCCTGGCTGGGGAGCGTGATGCAGTCCGTGGCCCAGGGATGGCTGGTCTGGTCGCTCACCAAATCACCGGCTCAACTGGCCCTTGCCGCCATCATGCTCTCCCTTCCGGTGCTGCTGTTCAGTGTGCCGGGGGGCGTGGCTGCCGACCGCTTCGACAAGCGGGCCCTCCTTGTGATCACCCAGGGGGGCTCCCTGATCCCGCCCCTCTTCCTCGGTGTCTTGGCCGTGCGCGGCGAGGCGAGCACAGCGGCGATCATGTTCCTCGCCTTTTGCCAGGGGGGGCTGAACGCCTTCGAGGTCCCGGCCCGCCAGGCGCTCCTTTCTGAGTTGGTACCCCGCGCGCGCCTTGGGCAGGCAGTAGCCGTCAACGCCGTTTTCTTCAACGCCACCCGCCTCTTCGGGCCGGCGGCCGCCGGTTGCATCATCGCCGCCTTCGGCGCCGCCCCCTGCTTTTTCCTCAACGCCCTAAGCTACCTGGTCGGCATCATCACCCTGCTCCTGATGCGCCTCCCGTGCCGGGAGCCGGCGCATCCGCTCCGCTCCCAGGCCCTCGCGGTAACCGAGTTGCGCGAAGGGCTCCGCTTCGTGGTCACCCAACGGGAAGTCCGCCAACTCCTCCTGTCCGTGCTCCTGGTAAGCCTCTTCGCCATCCCCTTCGTGCCGCTGCTGCCGGTCTTCGCGGAGACGTTCCGCTCCGGGCCGCAGGGGCTGGGCCTTATGTCCGCGTCTCTTGGCTGCGGTTCGCTCCTCGCCGCCCTTGGCCTTGCCTGTTGGGACGGACCCCCCCGGCCCGACTCCGCCGGGGCCGGGGTCCTCTTCGCCTTGGCCTTGCTGCTCTTCTCGCGTTCGGCGGATTTCCTCCTTTCCCTGGCGGCCCTGGCCGTCGCAGGGGGGGCTGTGGTGGTGTTCCTGGCCCGGGTGAACAGGGCGTTGCAGCAGGCCTGCCCGGACCGTTTGCGGGGCAGGGTGATGGGCGTGTACACGTTGACCCTTCTGGGGATGGCGCCCGTTGGGAGCGCCCTCGTGGGGGGGGGCGCCGCCAAGCTCGGCGTCGCCTCTGCACTCACGCTCACCTCCGCGCTCTGCGTCGCCGGTCTCTCACTGCTGCAGGTCGGGGCTCGCCCGAACGGTCCGTCGCCGGTCCCTGCCGAGCGCGACTCTCTTTGGAGCGGGACGTTGTCCGGTAGCGTAGGAGGCGGGACTGATAAAGGCCCGATTCCGCGCAGTTTGTGACATGGGTCACTCCTCGCCGATGCCCGATGAGGTATGGTTGCTTTACGTTTGCCATCCCGACTTCAGGAGTCCGTATCTGCATGATGCACCGCCTAATTGCCGGCGCAGGGATCGCCCTGCTCTTTCTGGCCAGTTCTTCCCCCCTGTTTGCTTCCGATACGGCTTCCTGCGAACTGAAGGTTCGAGAAGGTTACCGCTTCTATGACATCAGCGGCAAAACCCTGGACGATCTGGTAGAGCAGATCAGGGTCAACGGAACCAGGTGGAACGACGGCAAAGTCTACTCTGCCATGACCAACTGGGACATCCACTTCAAGTACGACGTTACCTGTCAAAACGGGCGCTACTCGGTGAAGTCCGCCGCCACCCGCGTCGACATCCTCTACAACATGCCCCGTCTGAGCCAGGCGACCTGCGCCCCCGAACTGGCCGGCGTCTGGAGCAACTACCTGGTCCATCTGCAGCGTCACGAGTTCGGTCACAAGGACTTGGCGGTAAAGGCTGCTTCCGAGGTGAACGAGATGTTCGGTACCCTGCCGAGCTTCGCCAGTGAAGAGGAACTGGCCGCGGAGATCGGCAAGCGCACCGCAGAGAAATTCCGGATGCTGAAAGAGGTCCAGATCGAGTACGATCACGACACCAGGCACGGCGAGACGCAAGGCGCTGTCCTGGCGGCCGCTCCGCAATAAAGAAGGGGCCACAGGCCCCTGCCCATAACCCCTTCTCCTGCCGCTTTGCTTCACTTTTACTCCGTTCTACCTGCCACTGCCGCCGGTGCCTGTTCCGGTGCCTGTCGAGCCGCCGGTGCCACCGGTGCCGGTACCCGTGGTGCCGCCGGTGCCGGTGCCCATAGTGCCCGTACCTCCGGTCCCCATGTTACCGGTCCCCATGTTACCGGTCCCTATGTTACCTGTACCGGTCGTCCCCCTGGTCCCCTGGTCGTAGTAGCTGCCGCCGGTTCCCTGGTTGAGCGTCCCGCCGGTGCCGCGGTCCATGGTGCCGCCGGTCCCCTGGTTCAGAATGCCGCTGGGACCGCGGTCAAGGGTGTTGCCAGTTCCCCTCGTCCCCTGTTCCAAGTAGCTGCCGCCGGCCCCCGGATTTAACGTGCCGCCTGCACCGCGGTCCGTGGTGCCTCCTGTCCCCCTGGTCCCCTGGTTGTAGTAGGTACCGCCGCCTACCGTTCCGCCCGCGCCGGTGCCCATGCTGCCACCCGTTTCAGGTCCCAGCCGCTCAACCGAGAAGTCCTGCCGCACCGTGCTCCTTGCCCCCGCTCCGCTCGGGAGCGTGGTGCCGCTGTAGCTCTGTACGCTACCGCCACCGGAGGAACCGGAGACGGTCCCGCTCCTGTGGGAGGTTTTTTTGTGGGCCATGCCGGCTTTGTGCGCCCCTGCTTTGTGAGTCATTTTATGGGTCTTGCTCGTTTGAACTCCTGTGTCGGCAGCATAGCCCATGCCGGTGGTCATGCCCATCATGCCCACTGCGGCGATAGCGGTGAATAGCAACCTTCTCACTGTTCTCATAATCGGACCTCCGTTCCCGGTAAAACCTGCCGGGAGGCACCGCCTGCCTTGGTTCGCAGAAGAGCCCCATGGCCCCTGCGGTGCCCCATTTGGTTTGTATACAATTCGTGCTGCTGATTTCAACTTAACATACATGATTAAAAAAAGTCAATTTTTCGTCTCTCGTGGCTTTTGCGTAAGGATCCGTAATTGTTGTTTTTTTGAATGGGCATGCCCCGCGTCCGCCGGGTGCGTTGCACAAAAAAGCGGCGCTCCTCTCCAGGTTCTGGCCATGAGAGATCTCGGGGCGGCAAGGGAGGATTGCCTCTACTGACACCATATGGTTTCGGTGCGGGAGCCGACGCGACACGCGGCGTGGGAGCTGTGAGTGAAGGGGGGCGGCTTGACAGTGGCCAAAGAACTTGTACCCTACCTCGATGCATTAGAGTGTTGTAATGTTGATTCCAATGTGCGTTGGCCGGGGGGGAACTGCATGAAAGCAACCACGCTTTGTCGAGTCTATCTTCGCAGCGGTCCGCGCAACGTCCTCGCTTACCCTCGCAAGGTGATACCCGCAGGCGCCGAGGTCGCGGTGCTCGAACTCGCCGGCGAGTGGCTCAAGGTCGGTTATTTAGAGAAGGAGGGGTTCCTGCGCAGGGACTCCGTCGAATTGGAGCCGGGCAGCGACCGGGAGTATTACGAACTCCCCGAGGTTTTGCTGCGCGAACTGGCAGCCATCCGGGAGAGCAGGGGGGAGGAAGGAGATGCGGGGCAGAGTGCACTTCCCGCTGAGGAAGACAAGGAAAGCAGGCTGCGCCGGGTGATACCGCAACTGCACGCGGCACGGCTGACCGCCCTCTGCCTCTCCGGCGGCGGCATCCGGAGCGCCACCTTCAACCTGGGCGTGCTCCAGGGGTTGGCGAGATGCGGGCTCCTGGGCAAGGTTGACTATCTCTCGACCGTCTCGGGAGGCGGGTACATCGGCAGTTGGCTCAGTTCCTGGATTTCCAGGGAGACCGGGACCGCGAAGGACAGGCTGGACAAGGTGACCCGGGTGCTGGCGCAGCAGACGGAGGAATCCCGGCGCCGGGAACCTTACCAGGTCCGTTTCCTGCGTGATTACAGCAACTACCTCACCCCCCGCGTCGGGATGTTCAGCGTCGACACCTGGAGCATCATCGGGACCTATCTGAGGAACCTGCTTTTGAACTGGCTGGTGCTGATACCGATGTTGTTCACCTTCCTGCTGCTGCCGAGGTTGCTGGTGCTCCTGGTTTCCGGCCAAGGGATGGAGACCGGGGGGGGAGAGTGGCTGCTCTGGGGCGGGGTGTGCGTCGGCATCCTGCCCATCGCCTACACGGTGATAGATCTCCCCAGCATAGGGGACGGAAAACTGGATAAGGGATACTTCATCGCCTTCTTCCTGGTTCCCCTGCTGCTCATGGCGGTTGCTCTACCGTCCTATTGGGGCTGCAGCTATCTCGCCACGGACGCTACCTATCCGGATGTCACGGTTTTTATCGGGTTCGCGATCTCGGTCCATCTGGGTGGGTGGGTGGCCGGGCACCTCTGGCTCTGGACCAAAAAGGTCTCCCGTCCCCTGCTGCCGGCTGCCGTCTTCTTCGTCTGTGCGGCCCTGACCGGTGCCGTCGCCGGTGCCCTCGGCTGGGTCGCAGCCACGAGGCTCCTGCCGGTCCTCCTGACCAGGGTCGCGTATCCCGAACTGCTCTTCGCCGTTCTCTCTGTTCCCCTGGTGCTGACGGACTACCTGTTGACCGGCACGCTGCTGGTGGCGCTTCTTTCTCGTTTCACGGGGGACCAGGACCGGGAATGGTGGGGACGCGCCGGCGGCGTGACCATCATGGCGGGGCTGGCCTGGGCTGCCCTGCTGGCCCTGGTTGTCTACGGGCCATGGCTCATCCTCCCCGAATCGCACGGGCTCTGGAAGAAGCTCTACGCCCTGCTGGGGGGCGGTGCGGGCATCGCGGCTGCCTTGATGGGGAAGAACGCGGCCACCCCCGCCCTGCGCCCCGGCATCTCCATGGACAGGGTTCGCACCCAGCTTCCTGCGGCCGCGGCAGTATTGTTCCTCCTGTTCCTGGTGCAGGCCGTATCGCTTGCCGCCACCTGCCTGCTCTGGTGGGGAGAGCTCCCCTGGTCGCCGGGGCGGGGGGGGATACCCTCGGATGTGCCGCTGGGCGTCGGCTTCCTGACCCACCTCTACCTTTTGGCCAACACCCAGGTGGCCTGCCTGCTTTGGCTTGCTGCCGCGACCGCATCCATCTGGTTGCTTATGGCCTTGATGGTGAACATCAACAGCTTCTCGATGCACGCCATGTATCGCAACCGCCTGGTCCGGTGCTACCTCGGGGCCTCCCGCCGCAAGGAGGAAAGGTGCCCCAACCCCTTCACCGGCTTCGACAGGAACGACGACCGCGCCATGGTGGAACTCGGCACCCGTCCCTTCCACGTCGTGAACATGGCCTGGAACCTGGTCAAGGGGAAGAGGTTGGCCTGGCAGCAGCGAAAGGCGGCCTCCTTCACCATGACCCCCCTTTTCGCGGGGAGCGACCTGAGTTCCGACGACCGCGCCAAGGGGGTCAAGCCCGGAGGGTACCGCGACATGGCTTCCTACGGAGCCGGATGGGTACCCCGTACCGCCCACCCGACCACCCTGGGGACCGCCATGGCGATCTCGGGGGCCGCTGCCAGCCCGAACATGGGGTACCATTCCTCATCGCTGGTCACCTTCGTGATGGCGTTTTTCAACGTGAGGCTCGGGTGGTGGCTGGGGAACCCCGGCACGGGGATGCACGGCGCCTGGCGCAAGGCCTCGCCGGGGCTGGCCCTGATCCCGCTCTTGAAGGAGACCTTCGGGTTCACCCGCGAGGACGGCAAGGACATCTACCTCTCCGACGGTGGTCACTTCGAAAACCTCGGGCTCTACGAGATGGTGCGCAGGAGGTGCCGCTACATGGTGGTCTGCGACGCGGGCTGCGACTGCGATGGGAGATTCGAGGACCTGGGGAACGCGGTGCGCAAGGTGAGGGCCGATTTCGGCGTGGAGATCGACATCGATCTGGCGGCAGTGCGGGCGAAAAAACTCCATTTCGCGGTGGGCACCGTACGTTATGGCTGCTGCGGGGAGGAGGAGGCGGACGAGGGGTGCGTGCTGTACCTGAAGCCGGTGCTGACTGGCGACGAGTCGGCGGACCTGCTCAATTACGGCAGGGTGCACGCCGAGTTCCCGCATGAGCCGACTGCGGACCAGTGGTTCGACGAGGCCCAGTTCGAGAGCTATCGAAAGCTCGGGCTGCACTCGGTGCTGCAACTGACCGGAGGGGGGTTCCTTGAACTGGAGGAATGCTTCAGCCGCGCCGGCAGGCTGCACCGGCGCGCGCTCAAAGAGCTGGATCAGCGTCACAGCTAGACCGGGTAATCGGCCTGGTCGGTGCCGGAACCTGCCGCGGCCTCCTTGAGCTTGCGGAGCATGTTGCGCATCTGCTCGCTGTTGTAGGGCTTGGCGAGGAATGCGGCGTGCGGATCCCTGTCGATGAAGGGAGAGACCTCCTTCTTGCCGTAGCCGCTGCAGAAGAGGATGGGAAGCGAAGCGGTCTTCCTGCGCAATTCCTGGTAGGCTTCGACGCCGTCCATTTCGGGCATGGTCAGGTCCATCAGGACCAGGTCGATCTCTCCGGAGCGCTCGTCGTAGATCTCCAAGGCTTCCCGGCCGTTGCAGGCCGTGATGACGCTCAAACCAAGCCCGTTCAACAAGACGGTGCCGACCAGGCGCAGTTCCGGTTCGTCGTCAACCAGCAGGACGGTCCCTTCCAGCCAGTCACGGGATTGGCGCGGCGGCTCGGGGGCGAGTTCCGCCTCCACCCGCGGGCAGGCGGCAGGTGGGGTGGGGAAGAAGATCCTGAAACTCGATCCTTCCCCGAGCACGCTGGAAAGCTGCAGCGCACCGTTGTGGCTCCTGATGATCCCCATGGTGGCGGACATGCCCAGGCCGCGCCCGGTGAACTTGGTGCTGAAGAAGGGCTCGAAGATTCGCTGACGTGTTTCCTCGCTCATGCCGCAGCCGTCGTCGCTGACCTCCAGGCAGACGTAGGAACCCGGGGCGATGGCGTTGCCGAAGACGTCGTGGCCGGCCTGACCGGGGGGGACGGTGTGCCGGGCCAGGGAGATGGCTACCGTCCCTTTCCGGTCGCCGATCGCCTCCACCGCGTTGACGACGAGATTCATGATGATCTGCTGCACCTGCCCCTGGTCCCCCTTGATAAGCGGGACTCCCGGCTCAAGCTGGTACCTTAGGGAGACCTTCTTCTTGAAGCCGGGCTGGAGCATGCTGACCACCTCGCGTACCTGGACGTCGAGGTCTATCTCCGTCTGTAGCAGCGGGCTTTTGCCGGCATAGTTGAGCATCTGCCGGCACAGGTCGGCGGCGCGGTTTCCCGCCTGTTCGATCTGCTCCAGGTGCTTTTGCACCTCTTCGGGCTGCGCTGTGCGGGCCATGGCGCAGTGCCCGAGGATGATGGTCAGGATGTTGTTGAAATCGTGGGCGATGCCGCCGGAAAGCACCCCCAGGCTCTCCAGCCTCTGGGTCTGTTGCAGTTGCTGTTCCAGCGCGAGCCGGTACTCCTCCGCCTTCTTCCGTTCCGTGACGTCGCGGGCCACGTGGACGCAGGCGGTGATCTCGCCGAACTCGTTGTACAGGGGCGAGACCGAGATCTCGAAGAAGCCCCCCAGGTGCTGTTCTTCCATCTCCACGTTAGCCGCCTCCCCCTCCTCCAGCAGTTTCAAGAAGGGGCAGGTGCCGGGAACGTTGCCGATCTCGTGGAAGAGCTCGTAGCATTTGCGGCCGGGGATCTGGGACGGGCGCAAGCCGAGGCGGTCGGCCATGGCGCGGTTGGCGCGGGTGATGGTGTGCTGGGTGTCGGTGATGAAAATGAGGTCAGGAACGGCGTCGAAGGTGAGTTCCCATTCCCGTTTGCCGCGGCTGAGAGCCTCGTAGAGAAACTGCGTGGTTAAATCGCCGTCGACTAACATGCCGTTACCCCCAGGGCGGGAACCATACCTTCAAAGAGCGGTCGGTCTTTCCGGCCGCTGCGTTGCAGGTGCATGCCGGGTTGCAGCGGGATGCGCAGGCTGTCGCAGCCAAGCTCTGGTTTCATGGGGGCCCCCGTGATGTGGCGCCACCCGGCGAGTGGGGGGGAGGCCGTTACGGAACCGAAGAGCAAGCGATGCATGGCCTATCTCTCCTCCGTTTTGCATTCCATCATCCGCACCGGACGCAAAAAAGCCGGGGCAGAATATCGAATGATATTTCGGCAACCCGGCTGTCTCCGAGAGACCCAATAGGCTTTCCGCCCCATCCTCGCGGATGGTTGAGTATTATCGTGTATCTTGTTGATGTATTTGATTTTCGATAATTATGCTCGTTGCCAAGGGTGAAGTCAACGAAATGGCGCCTGCCGACTGGGTAAACCTTGTGAGTTGAATCACTAAAAGACAAGATTTGTCAGAAATAGAAGTTCCACAACAGGCTTTGCTCAGAAACGCCGTGCCCTGAGACATCGGCGAAGCTCAGGCCAAGGCTCAGACTCTGTTGCTGTGCCAACCGGAAGTTCTGTGCCAGCGTCGCCTTGAGAGAGACCCGGTCATCTCCGATGACGTAGAAGAAGGCGGAGCCTTCCAGGTGCATCTTCCACCAATCCCTGACCTGCTCCACGGTGCCAAAGCTCATCCCGGGTGCCGCGGCCGCCGTCCCGCGCAGGTGCCTGCCGCCTTCGACGGCCAATTCGGCGAGGCCGTAGAGGATGCCCCCGAAGGGGGACCTGCCGGCGACGCCCCCCCCGCTGTTCAGCCTGAAGACCAGGGAATCCCTGCCGTCCTTCATCACCTCGGTGTCCCAGCCTGCCGCGACCTTCCAGGAATAGGGCTTGAAGAAGCGATCCCTGGGGGCCGTGGAGAGGATGTCCAGCAGATGCAGGGCGCGCAGCCCAGGGCGCCCCGTCTCCGGCACGTAATCGAGCAGGGTGTCGAAGAACTTGATCTGCGCGCCTTTGAGGTAGCCCTGGTCCGGGTCGAGCAGGGCATGGAATTCGGGTTGCAGCTGCACGGCCGCGTACCACTCTCCGCGGCGCACCCCCCCTCCCAGTCCGACCTTGGAGGTGTGATGCCCGGCGTCGGGAGGGGCGGGGGGCAAAACGGCGTAGGCCGCCTCGCTCCCCGTGCCGAGGGCGCTCCGCTCGGCCAGGATCTTCAGGTAAAGCTTGGTGTAGGCGTCCTGCTCCAGCTCCTTGCGGGCGAGACGCAACTGCACCAACTCCGCGGCGAGGTCCAGCACCTCCCGCTTTTCCTGTTCCGTCCCGGCCGCCGTTTCGATGCTGTGCGGTGGGCGCTTCCCCTGGGCGAGCTCCAGGGCGCTCTGCTGCCCTTGCTCGTCGAGCAGCGAAGCGATCTTGACGATGCGCGCCCCCTGGGAGGGACGGTAAACAGCCTCCTCGAGGATGCCGCTTTGCTGGGCGATCTCGATGGTGTTGGTGGGGTGGACCAGCAGGCCGGTGCGGTCCGAGAGATGCAGCGTGGGACGCGCCGCCTCGATCAGGAACAGCAGGTTGTAGGAGCAGTTCTCGTCCAGGAAATAGTAGTCCGAGGCGATCCGCTGCAGTTCCAGCGCGTGCAGCAGCAACCTGTCCACCTCTTCTTTGGAGAGCTTCAGGCGGTACTCCCACATGTCCCTGTGCTCGAGATCGCTGTACTCCTTCACCTTCTGATAGTAGGGCATCAGTGAGTAGTAACCCTTGTACAGCCCGCTGAGCCCCTTGAAGGCGTAGAGAAATCCGTTGGCGTCGGTGGCGTCGGCCGCGTAATTCACGGCATAGGAGATCAGGTTGCTCTTGCTCGGGCCGTCGATCCTGATCAGGGTGTGCCCGAACATGGAGGCCGGGCTGTTGATGTGTCCCACCGGGAACACGAGCACCGCGGAGCGCGCGTCGATGGTCCTGATCTGCTCCTGCTGTTCCGAACAGACGGCCGCCGGGAGCCGGGCCGGGTCGATGGAGAGCTCCTCGCTGAGCCAGGCCAGGCGCGCCGGGAAGCGGCAGATCGGGTGTTCCCCGTCCGGCGCCTCCGGCCCGAAAAAGGCGGCGACGGTCGCGGAAAGCTCGGCTGCCGGATCGGTCCTGCCGGTGGGGGAGAGGAAGAAGTTGGCGTCGGAAATGCGGCTTATCGTGCCGCCGGTGAGCGTCTTCTTGTAGTGCAGCAGGATCTGCCAGGGGCGCCGCTCCCACAGGCGTCTGTCCTGGGCCTCCTTGACGAGTTGGTCGCGGTAGGCCGGGTCCCCGGCAGCCGCCGGCAGGCAGGGGAGGGGGAGGGTGAGCAGCATCAGGGTACAGAGGGTGCGGCGCAGCAGGGGCATGTTCATTCCAGTGCTCATCACAGGTTGGTGGAGGGATGCTCCGGACATTAAAAAGGGTGCACAACTCTCGCTGTGCACCCTTGTAGCATACTTCCCGTCAAAAATCAGTTGTTGGTTACAGTCACGACGTTGTCGATCACTTCAGCCATCACGATCTTGTCGGAGGTGAAGATCTTGTTGAAGTTGGCCTGCAGTTTGGTTTTGTAGGCATCGCTCTGGGTGGAGGGGACGCCCATCATCTCGACGAAGGTGTCCAGTGTCTCGCCTTTGCCCATTGCGATGTCCTTGGCCAGGTTGTCCATGTTGGCGCGCACGAACTGGTTCAGTTTCTCGTTCTGTGCGATCTTGCCGGGCTGCTGGCACTCGGAGGTGCCGGAGCTGATGCCGAAGGTCTGGGTGCCCGAAGTGCCGTTGGTGGTGGACTGCAGCACCTGGAACAGGATTGAGCCGTCAGCCTTGTTTTCCCACAGCATGGTGCCGAGGCCGCAACCTACGTTGGTGTGGGCCTGGCCGGCGGCGAAGGCGGAAGCGGAAGTCAAAAGAGTGAGTGCGAATGCGATCAGTAACTTTTTCATGGTTGTTCTCCTTTTTTAAGGAAATTTTCACCCTAGTATATGGCCTGCGTCGTCACTGTCAACCGCAACGCGGAAAAAGATCTGCCGGAAGTCGGAATGCTCCCGGAATTTCGGCATCACTCTCGATGCCTCCTCCTTGAGGTCGGGCGCGGCGAACAACGCTCGAGAAAGAGCGCCTCCCCTTGAAAGGGGAGGCGCTCTGATCGGTTTTTAAACGGGTATTTTGGCTAGATCTTGCCGGGTGTTTCGGTTTCTCAAGCAGGGGGCGTGTCGCGATGTTTCCCATCCTTGCGCGCTGCCGGCTATGCCAGTTTGAAGCGCCCCACGATCTGTTGCAGTTCAGAGGCGAGGGCCGACATGTGGGTCGCCGCGTCGGCCGTCTCGTGGGCGCCTCCCGCCGTCTCGGAGACCACCTCCGTAATGGTGCCGATGTTCGCGGTGATCTCGCCGGTCACCGCCGTCTGCTGCTCCGCCGCGGTGGCGATCTGGTGGATCTGGGAGGTGAGCTCGTTGATGGCGTTCAGTATGTCATCGAGCGCTTCGCCCGAGCGGCGCGAGCTTTCCATGCCGCTTTCGACCTCCTGCACCCCGAGGGTCATGCTCCCCACGGCGCCGCTGGTGTCTTTCTGGATCGCCTTTATCATGGCGCCGATCTCCTTGGTCGCCCGCGTGGTCCGTTCCGCCAGCGCGCGGACCTCGTCCGCAACCACCGCGAAGCCGCGCCCCTGCTCTCCGGCCCGGGCCGCCTCTATGGCCGCGTTCAGGGCGAGGAGGTTGGTTTGATCGGCGATGTCTTCGATGGTCCCGACGATCGCGCCGATCTCGTCGGAGCGGGCGCCTAGGTTCTGCACCGTCTGGGCAGACTCCTTCACCCGCTCGGCGATTTTTTGCATGCCGACCAGGGTCTGCTGCACCACCTGGGCCCCGCCGCGGGCGGTGTCACTGGCACGGTTGGATGACTCGGCCGCCTGCGAGCAGTTGCTGGAGATGTCGTTCGAGGTGGCGCTCATCTCCTCGCTCGCCGTGGCGACCGTCCCCGACTGCGCGGCCACCTCCTCGGCGGCGGTGGCTATCTGCACCGCGGTCGCGCTCAGTTGCTGGCAGGAGACGGAAAGCTGGCCCGTGTTCCGGGACAGCTGCGAGACGATGCCGTGCACGTTTTCTATGAAGCGGTTGAACCAGGTGCTTACCTCGCCCAGCTCGTCCTTGCGCCCCACTTCGAGCCGCTTGGTAAGGTCCCCTTCCCCCTCGGCGATGTCCTTGAGCATGACGAGCATGCGGGAGAGCGGCCGGGTGATGCCGAGAGAGATGACGACGCCGAGGAGGCAGGTGCCGAGGCTCGCGGCGGCGGCAAGGACCAGGCTGAGGATCAGGGTGAGCCGGGCGTCGTGGGCCAAGCCCCCGGCGGTCGCCAGGATCTCCTTGGTGAGCACGTCCTCGACCTGCTTCATGGTGTCGATCTTCTCCGTGATCACCGGGAACCAGTTCTCCGCCGGAATGCCGAAGTGCCCCGACAGCCCCTTGGAGAGCACCGCTCCCCTGATCTCCTCGACCTTGCCGAAGACCGGCGCCTTCGCTTTCTCCTCGTAGGCGGCGACCGCCTGCGGCGAGGCGAACTTGCGGAACAGGTCGAGGTAGTCCTGCTGTGCCGCCAGGATGGTCATGGTCCGCTGCAGCCTCTCCTGGTCAAGGACGTCCGCAGCGAGGACGGCGTTCAAGGTCGCCCGCTCCTTACCGGTCTCCTCCTTGGCCTTCACGAAGCTGTAGTAGGCGGTCGCCTGGCGCATCACCTCGCGCTTCCCGCTGGTGGTGGCAACGGCAGCCACCACGTCCATGTACGAGTTGATCAGCCCGGTGTAGAAGGTGTAGGCTTCTCCGCCGGTGACCTGAAGGGTGTCGATGCCGGAGCGGGTTTCCTTGAGCCTCCCGATGGCGTTTCCCGCGGCGTCGAGGCTTGCCTTCACCAACGCGACGGATGCCCCGTTCTTCTCCAGGAAGGAGGCGACCGACTGGATCTCCCGGTCCACCTTGGCCCGCTGGCCGGCCAGTTCCTCCTTGAATTTGCCCCCCTTGGCGTTGAGGTAGCCGGAGGTGTAGCCGCGCTCTTTCTGGATCTGGTGCGAGAGTTCGCCGACCTGCACCGCCAGGGTGGTCAGTTTCTGGGTCTGGACGAGCCCCTGCAGGGCGGCGTAGTCCTTGGATGCGTTGTAAATGGAAAACACGACCATCCCGAGCACCGGGACGGCCATCATCAGCATCAGCTTGGTGCGGATTCTCAGATTCTGCAGCATGATCGTTCCCTTTCTTGGCACGGGCTCTTCCAGCCTCTATCCCCGCGTCTGAGGCGCGACTGGCGGCGCCTTATGACAGTGTCTTTGCCTGCCTTTGACATTCGTTTTCATTTTATCGGCCGCCCGGCTGAGAACTTTAGGGGAAAATGTGCCGGAAAGGGGGAGGCCCGGCGCAGGGCGCGCCGGAGGGGAAACGTAAAAAGCCGCTGCACCTTACGATGCAGCGGCTTGATTGCAGATGGGCGACCGGAGCTGCGCTTACTTCGCGCCGAACAGGAAGTAGGAGAGAGACAGCAGGGCGAGGACCCACATCCCCCCCTTCATCTCCTTGATGCGGCCGGTGGCGCCCTTCATCAGCGGGTAGGCGATGAAGCCCGCGGTCATGCCCACACCGATGTTGTAGGTGAAGATCATGAGCACCACGGTCAGGAAGGCCGGGATCAGTTCGGTGAAGTCGTCGAAGTCGATCTTCGCGAGCGGGCTGATCATGTACGACCCGATCACGATCAGGGCGATGCCGTAGGCGTGCGCCGGGACGATGGTGAAGAGGGGGGCGAAGAAGAGAGCCAGCAGGAAGAAGAATGCGGTTACGAGGGCGGTGAAGCCGGTGCGGCCCCCTTCCTCGATGCCGGCGGCGGACTCGATGTAGGCGCCGGTGGTGGTGGTGCCGAGCAGCGGCGCGGCGACGGTGGCAAGGGCGTCGGCCAGCATTGGCTTCTCGATCTCCGGGAGGTTGCCGTTCTCATCCAGCAGGTCGGCGCGCATGGAGAGGCCGAGGAGCGTCCCGACGGTGTCGAGGAAGGCCATGATGAAGATGGTCAGGATGATCGGGAAGAAGCCGGGGGTGAGGGCGCCGGCGAAGTCGAGCTTGAACAGGATCGGGGTGATGTCCGGCGGCATGCTGACGAAGGATTGCGGCAGCGGGGTCACCTTCAGGATGATGGAGGCGATGGTGGTGACCACGATGCCGATCATCATGGAGCCGAGCACCTTGCGGGAGATGAGCACCACGGTAAAGAGCAGACCGAAGACGGCCAGGAGCACGGAGGGGTGGGACAGGTCGCCAAGTTTCACCGGCGCGCCCGGAACGCCCAGGACGACGATGCCGGTTTCGTTGAGGCCGATGAAGGTGAGGAACAGGCCGATGCCGGTGGCGAAGGCGCACTTGAGCGACAGCGGGATGGACTCGGCAAGCCAGCTCCTGACCTTGAACAGGGTGAGCAGGGTGAAGATGACCCCCGCGAAGAAGACGGCGGCCAGGGCGGTCTGCCAGGTGTACCCCATCACCTTGACCACGACGAAGGCGATGAAAGCGTTCTCGCTCATGTAGGGGGCGATGGCGAAGGGGCGGTTGGCGAAGAAGGCCATGAGCACGGTGCCGAACACGGCGGCGATGATGGTGGCGGTGGTGGAGGGGCCGCGCGGGATGCCGGCGTTCTCGAGGATGGCCGGATTGACGATGATGATGTACGCCATGGTGAGGAAGGTGGTGAGACCGGCGATGATCTCGCGCTTCATGCTGGTGCCGTAGCGTTGGAACTGGAAGTAAGTGGCTATACGGGAGGTCATTGCTAGTTTTGCTCCTTCATTGCGTAGAGTGCGGGCAGATTGCGCCAGTATCCTGCGATGTCCATGCCGCAGCCGAACAGGAAGCGGTCTTCGACCTCGAGCCCGACGAAGTCGGCCTTGGCGCCGGGGGCCTTTCGGTCATGGATCTTGTCGACCAGGACGGCGGTGTACACCTCGGCCGCACCTTCCTCCCGGCAGAACTTGGTGATCTCGGCCAGCGTCACCCCCTCGTCGAGGATGTCGTCGATGAGCAGCACCGTGCGTCCCTTCAGGGAGCGTTCCGGTTTCACCTTCCAGAGCAGGTTGCCGCCGAACATCTCCGCGCCGTAACGGGTGGCATGGAGGTAATCCAGCTCGAGGGCAAAGGGGAGCTTGTCCACCAGTTTGCCGGTCACGAACAGCCCGCCGTTCATGATGCAGTACGCGATCGGGTTACTCCCCGCCAGGCGCTCCGCGATTTCCTGCGCCATGCGTGACAGCGCCTCCTCGACTTCCTGCTCCGACCTCAGACAATCCGCTTTCTGGCGAATGTCCTCCATGTCCTTGAGTACCATTTCCGCTCCTTCGGAACATTTGTTTAAAGCCGCCGAACCATAGCAGATTTGTGCAGTAAAAACAACTAATTGAACTTTCATTAGTTGGGGTTTCCCGTATACGGGTGCCGGGGGGGATTGAGGCGGGGTCAGGGGGTGAATTCGCGCTCCAGGGCCTTGCGGTCGATCTTGCTGTTGGAGGTGACCGGGAGAGCCGGGCGGCAGATAATCCTTTCGGGAATCATGTACTTGGGGAGGTGGGCACCGCACAGTCCGAGGAGCTCGGCCGCTTCCGGGACGGCACCCTCGACGTGGGAGACGTAGGCTACGATGCGGCTGCCGGTGAGCTCGTCCGGAATGGCGATCACCGCCGCCTGCCTGATTTCGGGGTGGCTGTTGAGGACGACCTCGATCTCGTCCAGCTCCACCCGGAAGCCCTTGCTCTTCACCATGTGGTCCTTGCGCCCGGCGAAGACGAAGTTTCCATCGCCGTCCAGGCGCACCACGTCGCCGGTCCGGTAGACCCTGGCGTGACTGGAGGGGTTGCGGGGGTCGGGGGTGAAGTGGGCGGCGGTGCGTACGGGATCGTTCCAGTATCCAAGCGCCACCGTGGCGCTCAAGATGTGCAGCTCCCCCTCGCGCCCCGGCTCGGTCACCAGCTCTCCCGCCTCGTCGATGGCGAACACCTCGAAGTTTGGGAAGGGGGTCCCGATCGGTATCTTCCAGGCGTCCTGGGGGAGTTCATCCGGCACCCGGAAAAAGAGGGAGGAGTTGGCCTCGGTCTGGCCGTAGATGTTGTAGAAGGAGGCGGCGGGCATGAAGCGTTTCAGGACCTTCAGGTACTTGACCGGCATGAGATCGCCCGAGAAATGCACCAGGCGGAGTTTCGGGAGGGTGAGCCGGTCCAGGGCCCCCTGGTCGGCGAGCTTGGTCAGCACCGACGCCACCGAGTTCCATACCGTGATCTCCTCGCGATGCAGGAACTCGGCGAGGCGCACCGGGAACGCGGAGAGCGCCTCCGGTACCAGCACCACCGTGGCGCCCCCCCTCATGGCGCAGAAGATGTCGAAGATGGAGAGGTCGAAGTGCAGCGGCGCGTGGTTCGCGATGCGGTCCCCGCCCCCTATGGCGAAGAACTCGGTGGCCATGTTGACGAAGGTGAGGGCGTTCAGGTGGGAGATGACCACCCCCTTGGGGGAGCCGGTGGAGCCGGAGGTGTGCAGGATGTAGGCGGGGGAGGCGCCGCAGACCTGGGGGCGAAGGGGGGTGCCCGTCTGCCGCTCCAGGTTTTTCCAGTCGATCACCTCCACCCCTGGGATTCCGCCGGTGGGGGCGGTCACTACCGCCTTTTCCAGCCTCAACCCTTGATCGGTCTCAGAAAGCAGCCGCTCCAGCTGCTGCGCAGAGGCGATGGCGAGCCTGATGCCGCAATGGTTGATGATGGAGCAAAGGCGCGGCGCGGGGGAGGCGGGGTCGAGCGGCACGTAGATTCCGCCTGCCTTGAGGATGGCGAACAGGGCCACGATGCACTCGATCGACTTGTTCAAGAGGATGCCCACCCGGTCGCCGCGCCTGACGCCGTGGGCCATAAGCAGCGCCGCCAGCCGGTTGCTCGTCTCCTCCAACTCCCGATACGAGAGTGCCCGGTCCTTGAAGAGCACCGCCTGCCGTTGCGGGAAGGCCGCCGCGCTTTGGGTCAAAAGCTGCTGCAGCAGGTACATGGCGTCCCTCCTCTCGGGCTCTAGAGCCCCAGGAAGCTGGCGATGATGTTCCTCTGGATCTCGGAGGTGCCCGAGTAGATCTTCCCTGCGATGGCGTCGCGCAGGTTGCGCTCGAAGTCGAACTCGGTCGAGTAGCCGTAGGCTCCGTGTATCTGCAGGGCGTCGCCGGCGTTTTGCACGTAGCTCTCGCTGATGAAGAGCTTGGCCATGGCCGACTCCAAGGGGGCCCGCCGGCCGGCGCTCTTCAACCCGGCCACGCGGTGCAGCATGAGGCGGGAAAGCTCGGTGCGCAGCTTCATGTCGGCTATCTTGTGCGAGACCGACTGGCATTTCCCGATCGCACGGCCGAACTGGTGCCGTTGCCGGGCGTACTCCACGCACTCCTCGAGGATCTTTTCCATGGCCCCCAGGTGGGCCGCGAACAGGCAGCTTCGCTCCCACTCCATCTCCGAATTGAAGATGGCGGCGCCGCTCCCCTCCGCACCGAGCCGGTTCTCCTCGGGGACCTCGCAATCCTCCAGGAAGACCTCCCCCAGGGGGCAGGTCCTGAGCCCCATGGTCTCGAGGGGGCGTCCCGCGGAAAACCCGGGGAACCCCTTCTCCACGATGAAGGCGGAGATCCCGGCGAACCCCTTGCTGCCGTCGGTCACCGCGAAGACCAGCAGGAGGTCGGCGATCGGCGCGTTGGTGATGAAGGTTTTGGAGCCGTTGAGCAGGTAGCGGTCCCCACGCTTCTCGGCCCGGCAGCGCATGCTGAAGGCGTCCGAACCAGCCTCCGGCTCGGTCATGGCGTGCCCCCCCTTGAGCTCTCCTGAAATGAGCCCGGGGAGGTACCGCCGTCTCTGCCCCGGCGTCCCGAAACGGTTGATGGGGGATTCGCAGGTCCAGATATGGGAGTTGAGGGAGAAGAGGAGGCCGCTGTCACGGCAGGCATAGCCGAGCCCCTCCATGGTGGCGACGGCGGTCATGGTGTCGAGGCCGAGCCCGCCGTACTCCTCGGGCATGGTGATGCCGGGGATGCCGAACTCGGCGCACTTGCGCCATCCCTCCTCGAAGAATTTCCCCAGCTTTTCCCGCTCCTTGGCCCCCGGGTTCAGGTCGCGCCGGGCGAATTCCATCGCCATCTCCCTGAACTTATCCTGTTCGGCTGTGAAGGTGGTTGCGTCCATGTGCGCCTCGCGGGGCCGGCAGCGGCCTCACAGTGTGAAAAGGAGGGAGGCGATGCCGTAGTGGGAAGGGAGACCCGCCTCCTGCTTCAGCACGTTGAATGTGCCGATAGAGATCTGCTGCAGTTCCTTAATCGCCGCGATATAGCGCTTCCGCGCCTGCTCGTCCAGCGAGCTTTTCAGTTCCCCGCAGGCATAGATCAGGCACCTCAGGGGGCGTTCCGCATGGGGAAGGAGGCATCCCCGCGGGCCGAGATGAGCGCAGCGGACCGCGGGAGTTTGTGCCGCGGACTCGTCAGGGGGCGCCGGTTCGAGCCGCCGCCATGCCGCGCCCAGCCGTATCCGCAGGTATGCCGCCAACGGGGGGGCGCCCTGTCCGGCGTACGCGGCGACCCTGGAGCCGGTATGGCGCCGCAGCCAGTAATCGATGGCGGTGAAGTAACGTTCGGCCGGCTCCCTGCAGCAGGCACCCTGACATCTGTCGCACCGGGCGTAGGAGGGAAGATCGAGGGCGGCTATCCTGAGCTGGCAGGCAACCCGTTTCCGGTTCAGCTGTTCCATGGCTTTGCGGGCCGGCGGCGACAGGTCGTGGTCCCGGTCCAGCAGGTCGTGGCTCAGGCCGGCCACGCGCTGGAACAGGCGGTAAGGCCTGGAGAAATGCCAGAAGTCCTGGAGGTCCCTGAACATGTCGTTCTCCTCCCGCACGGTCACCCCTGGTCCCTCTTGCGCTGCGCCACCCCCGAGAGGGCGTAGATCATGGCCCAGGCGGCCAGGTGCGAGGAGTACCCCTGAGGGTCCTGCCCCGGGTAGACCTCGACGAAATCGAGCCCGTCGATGCCCGAGCACCCGATGGTCTGCAGCGCGGGGAGCAGCTCGGTGGGAAGGAGCCCGTTGAAGTCGGCGGGGCCCCCCGGGTTGTACCCGGCGTCGATGCAGTCGCTGCAGATGGTCACGAAGACATGCTTTGTCTTTTGGTGGGCGATCGCTATCGCCTCTTCGGTGACCGCCACCATCCCCCGTTCCCGGATCTCCTTGGTGGTGAAGATGCGCGCACCCATGCTGCGGGCATACTCGTACTGTGCCGGAGAGTTACGTGGCCCCCTGATCCCCAAGTGGACGATGCTCTCCTTGCGCACCCGGGGAAGCTGCACGATGCGATGCAACGGGCCGCAGCGCGGGAACATGTCGGCACCGAAGGACTTGGCGTTGTCGAGGTGGGCGTCGAAGTGGATCACGCCGATCTCGCCTTCGCCCGCCTCGCCGAGCGCCCTCACTATTTCGGGGGTGAAGGAATGGTCGCCCCCCAGCACGAAGGGGATGCTTTGGCTGCGGTACACCTCCAGCATCGCCTTGTGCACGTTGGCCATGGTCTCGGCGGGGTCGTTCGGGTTGACCGGGATGTCACCCATGTCCCCCAACTGCAGGTGGTCGAACAGGTCGATCTCGTACTCGGGGAGGAAGCCCCCGTAGCGCGCCGAGGCGTGCCTGATGCTGCGCGGTGCGAGCTCGCAACTGCTGAAGGAGCCCCAGGTCACCGTCCCCTCCCAGGGGACACCCGCCACGATGACGTCGCAGCCGGCGGGGAGGTTGCGGGCATCGATCACCGGGACCCCGAGGAAGGAGGGGGTATCCCCGTACACCCTGGGGAGGGACGCTTTTCTGTTGGGCACCATCGGGATCTCTTTGCTGTTCATGGTGGCTCCTTTGCGCGTGGCGCGCCCTAGGCTGCACCGTGGCAGGTTACGTGCAGCTTCCTCGACAGCAGCAGGCGGGTCGCCCTGACTCGCTGCAGTTCACGCCATCGCAGGGTCCGGTGCACCCAGAGCGCCGGGACGTTGTCGGCCCAGAAGAAACCGTAGGCCTTGGTGATCCCCCGCTTTTTCAGCAGGTGCAGCGCGCCGTTTTGCAGTGCCGCTGCCAGGTTCCCCCCGCGGTGCGCCGGATCGACGAACATGTCGAAGGTGTAGGCCTCCCCGGGGCGGCACTCGATCCCCAACCACCGCTCGTCGGGATGGTTGCAGCCGCGCCCCCCTTGCCGGTGGTCGGCGCACCAGATGTCTCCCGCCACGGTGTTCCCCTTTACCAGGGCGAAACCGCGGTACCCCTTGCCGAGGTAGGTGAGCGCCTTCAGGTACCTGCTCCGGAACCGGTACACCAGGCGCCGTTCCCCGAGGAGTTCCGCGCTCAGTTCCAAGACGGCTTCGTCGGGGGGACGGGTGAAATCCGTCACCGGGCGGAGGGAGTCGAGCGGGATTTCCACCGGCACCGCTACCCGGTTCAGATACACGATGTCCCTCAGCAGGGTGCGCCACCCGGCGACCAGCAACATCTCACGGGCCTGCACCAGCCTCATCTTGCAGTACTGAAGCATGGTTCCTCCGGGCCGGCTATCCCTTGGCGCCCAGCTTGAAGTTGATGAACTCCGCCACCGCCGATATGGTCTCGAAATGCTCCGGAACGATTTCCGTGTCCGCGATTTGCACGCCGAATTCCTTTTCCAGGTACGCGATCAGTCTTTGCACCCCGAGGGAATCTACAATCCCCTTGTCTATGAGGGAGTCGGAAGGGGAGAGGGTGACTTTGGTACCGGGGGCAGCCATCTCGTTTTCTATGAACGACCTGATGGTATCGGTGTAATCGGTCATCTCATCCTCCTGAATCAAGGGTGGCGGAACGCCGGCACTATCGGCGCAGGAGCGGACTGCTTGAGCCTTGTCCAAGGCTGGCTCCGCCGCGGCGATGAATGGTTGGTTGGGTATAATGACAAAATTGTAATCTTTGGCACGCACCCTAGTGTACATTTGCCCGGTTGGCTGTCAAGGGCACTCCCGCCGGCTTCTTTTTTGTTCCAAAGGGATGACCAAAGATGCTACTTTGGCGCAATGTCGTGGAAGATCATCGAAAGAAAACGGACCCTTCTGGCCGGCGAGAGCGGCCCCGGGCGCGGCAAAAGCGGCGGAAGACTCTCCTGCTGCCTGGTCTACCCTAACCGCTATCACTCCGCCATGAGCAACCTCGGCTTCCAGGCCGTCTACGGCATGCTGAACGCGCAGCCGGAGGTCAGCTGCGATCGCGCCTACCTGCCGGACCGTGACGAGCTCGAGGAACTGCAGAGGACACGGGGGACGCTCCTGTCGCTGGAGAGTCAGCGCCCGCTTTCCTCGTTCGACCTGATCGCCTTTTCCATCTCCTTTGAAAGCGATTACCTTAACCTTCCCACCATCTTCCGGTTGGCCGGCATCGAACCCTATGCGGCGCAACGCTCCCCGCTGCAGCCGCTGGTTGTGGCCGGCGGAGCCGCGCTCTTTCTGAACCCCGAGCCGGTCGCCCCGTTTCTCGACCTGGTCTGCATCGGCGAGGCGGAGCCGACCCTCCCTCCCTTGCTGGAGTTGCTGAAGCGGGGGGCGCCGTCGCGGGAGGAGCTGCTCCGCGAGGCGGCACAGCTTCCCGGGATCTACGTCCCCTCGCTCTACCAGCCGGAGTATGAAGGGGTGCGGCAGGTCGCCTTCAGACCCTCCCCCGGCGCTCCTCCCCGGGTGCGCCGCGTCTGGGACCCCGATCCCGACAGCCGCCCGACCGTCACCGAGATTCACACGGACGCCACCGAGTTCTCGGGGATGCACCTGGTCGAGATCTCCCGCGGCTGCCCCCGTGCCTGCCGCTTCTGCGCCGCCGGGTTCATCTACCTTCCCTACCGGACCCGGTCGCCTGAACTGGTGCGCCAGGAGGTGCTCGAGGGGGTGGCCCAGGGAAGGAAGGTCGGGCTGGTGGCGGCGGCTGTTTCCGACTACGCCGGCATCGGCGAGCTCTGCTGCGACATCGTCGCGGCCGGAGGGAGGTTTTCGGTCTCCTCCTTCCGCATCGACCACCTGGACGGGCGCATGATCGAGGCGCTGAAGGCGAGCGGCCAGAAATCGGTGGCGCTCGCGCCCGAGGGGGGATCGCAGCGGCTGCGGGACCTGGTCAAGAAGGGGATCGACGAGGAGCAGATACTGGCCGCCTGCGACATGCTGGTGAGCCACGACATCCTGAACCTGAAGCTGTACTTCATCATCGGCCTGCCGACCGAGACCGGGGAGGACCTGGAGGAGCTGGTGGCGCTGGTGCAAAAGATCCGGGAGCGGGTGCTGGCGGCGGCCAAGGAGAACCGGCGCCTGGGAGAGATCCAGCTTTCGGTGAACCCTTTCATCCCAAAGCCGTTCACCCCATTCCAGTGGTGCGCCATGGAACCGGTCAAGTCGCTGGAGAAGAAATGGAAGTTCCTGCAGAAGGAGCTGGGGCGGCTTTCCAACCTGAAGCTGCAGATGGAAAGCCCGCGCGAGGCGTTCCAGCAGGCGCTCTTGTCACGCGGCGACCGCAGGCTGGCAGAGCTTATGGTGCTGGCGGATCGGCTGGGGAGCTGGAAGGAAGCGCTTCGAGGGTGGGAGCTCGATGCCGAGGCGCTGGTGAACCGGGAGATCGCGCCGGAGGAGCTCCTCCCGTGGGACTTCATCGACGGAGGGGATGTCGAAAGGTTGCGGCGGGAGTACCGGAAGGCGCTGGGCGAAAACGTTGGCGGGTAATACCTCCCTCTCCCTTTGGGGGAGGGGCGGGGTGAGGGAGATGGAGACGGCCGTGGAGCGAGGACTCACTTCGTGGCTACGCCCTCACCCCTGACCCCTCTCCCTGTGGGAGAGGGGAAGGGCGGGAAATCGATCCTGCTTTCGCATGGGGTTAGTTGAAGAAGAACCTCGCGCCGACCGTGAAGGAGAGGGCGGAGGGATCGAACTTGCCGGTCCCGTTGGGGCCGTCGACATCGGCCTTGAAGGCCTCTACCCCTTTTACCTCGAGGTTCAGGGCCACCTGGCGGTTCATGAAACAGTCGAGACCGCCGCTGACGTGGGCGCCGACGGTGGTGTTGGTGTACTTCTTGTCCAGGTCGTTGATCAGCACGTCGATGCCCGCCCCGACGTAGGGGACCACGTGCTGCCTCCCCGGGAAGCGGTACTGGGCGCCGATGGAGACGTCGGTCACGACGGCGTCACCGAAGCTGGAAGCGTCGAAGGTGGTGCGGCTCACCTCCATCTCCATGGCGACGTTGTCGTCGATGCCGAACAGGAAGCCGAGGCTGCCGGTAAGCCCGGCGTCGGTGGAAACGACCATCCTGCCGTTAACGGTGTCGACCTCGGATTCCGCCGGGTTGCTCACCCCGATCTTGCCGCTGAGTGCTATCCTGCCCCTGAGATCCTCCGCAGAGGCGTTCCCTGCCAGGGGGGCTGCCAGGAGCAGCGCCGCCGCGCAGAGCAGTAAGGTTTTACGCATTTATTTCCCTCCCAAAAAGCGTTCATGAAACAGCGGCATATTAAGTTAAAACGTCCCGCTGTTCAAGCCCTAATGAAGCTTGGGTGGGAGGGGGCGCGCTACCTGATCAGCTCCAGGGTGGCCTTGATCGCCTTCTCGATCCCCTTGGCCGCCTCGGCGATGCCTCCTGCCAGCATGTAGGCGGGGGTCGAGACGATCAGGTTGTCGCGGTCCACGACGCATTCGGTGGCCGGGCACTCCACGTGGCTGCTGCCGGTGGCGTTGATGGCCTGGGCGGTGCCCGTGTCGTTGCCGATGGTCAGCTTGGGGGCCAGGTCCTTGCCCAGGGCGAGGGCGATCACGGCCGGTGCGATGCAGATCGCGCAGATCGGCTTCTTGGCAGCGGCCATGTCGCGGATCAGCTTGAGCACGTCCGGCTGCACGCTCCCCTTGGCCCCCTCGAACGCGAAGCTGCAAAGGTTCTTGGCCGCTCCGAACCCGCCGGGGAGGACGATGGCGTCCAGCTCTTCCGCCCTTGCGCTCTTCACGTCGGCGATCTCGCCGCGCGCGATGCGGGCCGCCTCCACCAGCACCTTCCTCTTGGCCCCGGTGTCCTGCATGGTCAGGTGGTTCACCTCGTCAAGTTCGATGTCGGGGGCAAGGCAGACGGCCTTGGCGCCGTTGTTGTCGATGGCAAGCAGGGTCAGCACCGCCTCGTGTATCTCGCTTCCGTCACGGACGCCGCAGCCAGAAAGTATAACGCCTATCTTTTTCATGCAGATGCCTCCTGTCTTGTAGTTTGCCGATCAATTGCGATATTCTAAGCGGGATGTCCGCTCTCTGCAAGCGGTTTTAGCGGAGGTTAATAGAACGTCTGCGTCAGAACGTCACCATGAGCAGGCCAGTCGTGACCCCAGCAACTGCCACTCACCCCGCTGCAGTGACAGCAGCGCCCAATGCTATGACAGAGAATAGAAAACCGGAAATAGAAGTCGCCCGATGCACCGGCTGCGGTCGCTGTGTTGCCGCCTGCCCGGGCCGCCTGCTTACCCTCGAGGTCGTCGCTTATCGAAAGCACGCCGTCCTGGTGAAGCCGCGGGAATGCGACGGCTGCCTTGCCTGCCTCACCGCCTGCCCGGTACGGGCCATTTCCTGAACCCGCCTCATTCCCCCAGCTTGTCCACCTGCAGCAGCCTCGGGAAGAGCCGCATCCACAAGAGCACCACGACCATGGTGCCGACGCCGCCGATCAAGACCGCCGGAACGGTGCCGAAGAGGGCCGCGGTGACCCCGGATTCGAATTCCCCCAGCTGGTTGGAGGTGCCGATGAACATGGAGTTCACCGCGCTCACCCTGCCACGCATCTCGTCGGGCGTTTCGATCTGCACCAGCGAGGCGCGAATCACCACGCTCACGATGTCGGCCGCGCCAAGGACCATGAGGGCGGCCATCGAGATCGGGAACGAAGTGGAGATGCCGAAGACAACAGTGGCGACCCCGAACAGGAAGACGCTCAGGAACATGGTGCGCCCGACCCGCTGCCGCAGCGGTCGGCGGGCCAGCAAGAGCGACACCCCCAGCGCCCCCATGGCGGGAGCCGCCCGCAACATCCCCAGGCCCAGGGGGCCGGTGTGCAGGATGTCCCGCGCGAAGACCGGCAGGAGTGCTGTGGCGCCGCCAAGGAGCACGGCGAAGAGGTCGAGCGAGATGGCGCCCAGGATCTCCTGGCGGCTCCTGATGAAGGCGATCCCGGCGAAGAGGGAGCGGACCGTGGCGGGCTCGCGCTTGGCGGGCGCGCGGTCGAGGCGGATGCGGGAGAGGAGCAGGCTCGCCGCGAAAAAGAGGACGGCGGCGCTGGTGTAGACCGTGGTGGGGCCGAGGGCGTAGAGAAGCCCTCCCAGGGCGGGGCCGGCGATGCTGGCGGTCTGGTTGGCCGAGGCGGACCAGGCCGAGGCGCGCGGTATCAGCTCCTGCGGCACCAGCCACGGTACCAGCGCCAGCATGGTCGGGCCTTCGAAGGCGCGCAGGGCTCCGGCCGCGAAGACGACGGCCAGGATCCCGTTCTTGTCGAGCCAGCCGCCGTAGGAGCCGAGGGCGAGCAGTACGAGCGCCATCCCTTCCAGGACCTGGCAGGTGCCGGCGATGCGCCTTCTGTCGTAGCGGTCGGCGACGTGACCGACCGCCAGCGTCAGCAGGAACATGGGGAAGAACTGGGCAAGACCGACCAGCCCCAGGTAGAAGACGGAGCCGGTCAGCGCGTAGATCTGCCATCCCACGGCGACCGCCTGCATCTGCAGCGCGACCGAAGAGCAGACCCGCGCCAGCCAGAACAGCCGGAACGGCTGGTGCCTCAACACTGATTGCCGGAAGTCTGCCGTCTCAACGGTGGATGTCATAGAAGGAATCCGGTTTGTTACTGGCAATGCGCCGGGCGCGTGACAATATCTCGTTAGCACAACTCTTGTAAATGACTTTGCCACTGTTGACAACAGGGTTCTTTACCCTAATCTTCAAGTGGTGGCGCGGATTCACCGGAAATCCTGTTGCAGACAAAGGAGGAAGGTCATGCTTTACTTCATCAAGCAGAATACCATCCACACCTATCCGGTAGCCAAGGGGTGCCAGGCTGCGTACGAGCAGGAGCAGCTGCGCGACACGGTGCCGTACCAGGTGCAGGAGTGTCCCTACTGCATGAAGGTCTGGCCGGGAAGAAAGAACGACTGAGGTGGGCGAGAACGAAATAGCGAAGAAGGCCGGCAGGAACGAGAAAAGGCCGCCTCCCCGAGGGGAAGCGGCCTTTTCCGTGATGGTGATCCCAAGGGGACTTGAACCCCTGTTACCGACGTGAAAGGCCGGTGTCCTAACCACTAGACGATGGGACCGAATTGTTGCATCCCGTCCCATCAGGGTTGGGGGCTGTCGCAAGGCCCAGTCATGCGACAGTAAAAATAGGGTGGTGAGCCGCGTTGGGATCGAACCAACGACCACCTGATTAAAAGTCAGGTGCTCTACCAACTGAGCTAGCGGCTCGCTTAAGCTTTGTGCCGAGGCACAAGCGCTGTTTGTTTGAGTGGCGTCCCCAGCCGGATTTGAACCGGCGTCGCCGCCGTGAAAGGGCGGTGTCCTGGGCCGGGCTAGACGATGGGGACGTGGTGAGCCGCGTTGGGATCGAACCAACGACCACCTGATTAAAAGTCAGGTGCTCTACCAACTGAGCTAGCGGCTCAAACAGTGCAGCGAAGCAAGAACAACCTTATAGCAAATCGATTTCTGACAGTCAACACTTTTTATTAAAAAATCAGGCCCGCTCGAACGGGTTCCTGAGCACGATGGTTTCGCTGCGGCGCGGGCCCACGGAGACCAGCACCACCGGGGCGCCGGAGAGCGCTTCCACGCGCGCCACGTAGTCCTGGGCGTTCTTCGGGAGCTCGGCCATGCTCTTCGCGCCGGTGATGTCCTCGGTCCAGCCGGGGAGTTCCTCGTACACCGGGGTGCACTGCTCCATCACCTCGAGGCTCGCCGGGATCTCGTCCAGGATCTGGTCGTTGTACTTGTAGCCGGTGCAGACCTTGATGGTGTCCAGGCCGGTGAGGACGTCGAGCTTGGTGATGGCGATGCCGGAGAGGCCGTTCACGCGCACGGCGTAGCGGGCCACCAGCGCGTCGAACCAGCCGCAGCGGCGCGGACGGCCGGTGGTGGAGCCGAACTCGCGGCCGGCCTGGCGCAGCGCCTCGCCGGTCTCGTCCAAAAGCTCGGTCGGGAACGGGCCACTCCCCACGCGGGTGGCGTAGGCCTTGGAGATGCCGATCACCTCGTGGATCTCCCTCGGGGAGACGCCGCTTCCGGTGCAGGCGCCGCCGGAGCAGGTGGAGGAGGAGGTCACGTACGGGTAGGTGCCGTGGTCGACGTCGAGGAGGGTTCCCTGGGCGCCCTCGAAGAGGAGGCTCTTGCCCGCCTTGATGTCCTTGTGCAGGATGAGCGAGGTGTCCGCCGCGTACTTCCTCAGCACTTCGGCGTACCCCATGTACTCGTTGTAGATCTCCTCGAAGGTGAAGGGCTGGTCGCCCAACAGCTGGGTGAGGATCAGGTTCTTCTCGTCGAGCACCTCCTTCACCTTGCGGGTGAAGGCCTTCTCGTCCAAAAGGTCCATCAGGCGGATGCCGCGGCGGCCGATCTTGTCCTCGTAGGCGGGTCCGATGCCGCGGCCGGTGGTGCCGATCTTCTTGGCGCCGGAGTTCCTCTCGCGGGCGATGTCGATCCGCTTGTGGTACGGCATGATGATGTGCAGCGCCTCGGAGAGGAGCAGCATGCCGTCATCTTTCAAGTACCCGTTGCTCTTGAGGCGGGTGATCTCCATGATGAAGACTTCCGGGTCGAGCACGACGCCGTTGCCGATCACGCAGCGCTTCCCTTCGTGCAGGATGCCGGACGGGATCAGGTGCAGGATGACCTTTTCGTCCCCGACCACCAGCGTGTGCCCGGCGTTGTTCCCCCCCTGGTAACGTACCACGTCGTCGGCGTATTCCGTATAGATGTCGACGACCTTGCCTTTGCCCTCATCGCCCCACTGGGCACCAATTACAACGACGTTAGCCATGATTTTCCCCTTGCAGATCGAATTTCAAATCGAGACCTTTATCGAACAACTCCTGTTTGCCGACGGCGATGGCGCGACGGTCGGCGACCCTGACCAGGTAGAGCTGGTCGGCCGCGCACTCCTCGGCGCCGATCACCAAGAGCATCCGGATGTCCATCTTCTTGGCGTACTCAAGCGAGCTCTCGAAGTCGCGCTTGATGATGTCCCTGGCGCAGGTGAAACCGAGGCTTCTCAGTTTCTGGGCTACTTCCAGCGCCTCGCGGCGTTCGTCTTTTCTGTTGAAGACCAGGAAGTCGCGGCTGCTGGATGCCTCGACCTCCGGCCGCTTGGCCATGCTGGCCAAAAGCGCCAGGATGTTGAAGGCGAACCCGGTGGCGTGCGCCGGGTAGCCGTACTTGGCGGTCAGGTCGTCGTAGCGTCCGCCGCTGCAGACCGCCTCTCCGATGCCGGGAACGAATCCCTCGAAGGTGATGCCGGTGTGGTAGTCGAGCCCGCGGATCTCCCCCAGGTCGATGGTGAGGTGGTCGGCGACGCCGTAGATGTCGAGGATCTCGACCACCTGGGTGATGTTCTCCAGCGCCCGGCGCGAGCGCTCGTTGCCGGCGATGCGGGCCGCTTCCTTGAGCACCTCGCGGCCGCCGTAGAGCCTCGGGAGCAGCGCGATCTCTTCCTTGACGCTGTCGGGAGCGCCGGCAGCCTCCAGGATCGAGCGCACTGCGGTGACTTCCTTCTTGCTGATCGCCTCCTGCAGCTGTCTTTGCACCGCGGGGGAGAGCCCGGAGGCGTCCATGATGCCGCGGTAGAAATCCACCTGGCCGAGGTCGATCTTGAAGCCAGTGAAGCCGAGGTTCTTGAGCACCTCGACCGCCATGGCGACCATCTCGGCATCTGCCTCGGGAGAGTTCAGGCCGATCAATTCGACGCCGGACTGGAAGATCTCGCGGCTTCTGCCGGATTGCATCTGGGCCTGCCTGAGCACGCGTCCCGAATAATAGATGCGGTGGGGCAGGGGGAGCGAGTGCATCCTCGTGGCGACGATGCGCGCCACCTGCGGGGTGATGTCCGGCGGGATGGCCAAAAGCCTCCCGGTCTGGCGGTCGTCGAAGCGGAAGGTCTTGCTGCGCAGCTCGTCACCCATCCCCAGAGCCAGCACGTCCTCGAACTCGAGCAGCGGGGTGATCATGCGCCTGAAGCCCCAGAGCTCGAAGACTCGGTGGATGCTGTCGGCGATGAAGGTGATCTTATCGGCAGTTTCCGGGAGAAAATCGCTTACCCCTTTGGGGAGGGGCGCTTCAATGCATGCGGGGTTGGTCACGGGTCGTCCTAACGTCCGGGAGTACCGGCAGTCCGGCAAAAGGTGGCAAAAAACGAGGAATCGTAACAGTATGGCGGGGGGAAGTCAAGACATTCCCCCCGCCTTTTGGCTATTCGATACCGAGCAGCCGCACCACGCTCCCCCCCTTGCCGCCGAAGGTTCCCTTCTGGGCTACTTCGAGGAGGATCAGCTCCTTGCTGGCGGGGTTATAGGAGTAGTCGGCAAGGTAGTTCTGGCTCTGTTTGGTGCGCCACTTCTCCTCGAGAGAGGAGCCGTTCCACACGAAGTTGACCACGGAGTACTTGGAGTAGGAGCGCAGGTTGCCCAGCACGAAGAAGCCGGAATTCTGCGGCACCAGGATCTCCCCCTTTTCGGTGACGGTGATGCGCTGGTCGAGGAACCGGGTGCGGAACGGGGTCATGTTGGTCCTCTCGTTCTCCCAGTCCCTGCGCTGGAAGTAGGTCTCGGAGCCGCCGAACTTGTCGGAGCTTCTCCAGAGTTCTTCGCCGGTGTCGGAGTAGACCAGGAGGTAGCCGCTGTCGCTGAAGGTGGTCAGGTAGCTCTTGCCGGACTGGTCGCGGAACTGGTTGAAGTTGAAGATGTTGGCGAAGCGAGGCATTTTGATCGGGTTGCTGAGTTTCACCCCCTTGTCGACGATGCTCGCCTCGTACACGTCGCCGTAGAAGTCGTCGGTGCGCCCCATCTGCTGGGCGTAGAGCTTCTTCGAACCGCCGTAGGGGGCGATGGTGCGGAACATGTAGGGGACGTCCTCTGCGACCAGCTTGAACACGTCGTTTTGCAGGGCGTAGATCCGGGAGGAGATGTTTTCGCGGTCCATGATGGTGACGAACACCAGTACCCGCCCGCTTGCTTCCGGTCCCATGGCGTCGAGTGCCAGTATCTTCATACGGTCGGGAAGGATGACCTCGGTGACCAGGTCGAGCTTGGCGCCGGGACGGTACAGGTGGATCCCCTTGTCATCGGCGGCCACGAACTCCTTGGTCCCCCAGGTGGCGACACCGCTGTACACGCCCGAAAGACGCTGGCTGATCCAGCCGGGGGTAGCCTCATTGTGCACGATCTCGGAAGAGGGGGCCTTGACCATCTCCTGGGCGGCTGCCGGGCGCTCGATTTCGGCACGCGGAGCCTTGGAGGGAACCTCTACGGGCGCTGCGGGGAGCGCCGGTGCGGTGGCCTGGAACTGCTTCGCGAGGTCACCCTTGAGTTTTCCGGAGATCTTGCCCACGGCGGGGATGAGGGCGTCCATGCTCTCGCCCTGCTCGAAGGCGGTAGAGAGCTGTTTGCCGCCGGTGCTTTTGGCGATGGCGTCCAGGCTGAACATCTTGCCGAGCGTGGTATAGCTCCCGGAGACGATGACGTCCGCCTCGGCGGGGGTGTCGACGGTCACGATGCCGTCGCCGGCTAGGCGCGTCGCCAGAAGGCGCTGCAGCGTGTTTTTCAGGTTGCCGTTGTCGGTGGGGGAGACGGTGAATTCGGCGATATAGGCGCGGATGGTGGAGGCTGAGGCTGCAGCGGCTGCCAGCAGCGTGCCAACGATAATCAGGATGGCAACGAGTGATCTTTTCATTGATTGCTCCGCTTTTGAGGGGATTTAAGACGCCGAATTATCGCAGAGCAGTACTCATTAGTCAAACGGTTTCACGCCCCCGCGGAGGCGCTTTCAGTGCAGTTTCCCAAGTCGTGCGGCAATAAAAAAAGCGGGCCTGTGGCCCGCCTCTTTCTCCGGCTCTTCGAGGTGTCATGTATCGTCAGCGCCCCGGTTTTTCCATGTCCTTCAGCATTTCCTGCGTCTCGGCGAGTTTCTCCTGCAGCTGCCGCAGCTCCTTGGGCGTATAGACCCTGGTTCCCTTCTGGATCTCCCTTTCCAGACGCTGCATCCGCGTGTAAATGTCGTCGACCTGGTCCTTGCAGTTCCGGGACAAGAGCAGGCACTCGTTCCTGTCGGCCTGGGTCTGCTCGGCAAAAACGCCCGTGCTCGTCGTCATCAGTAAAGCCGCCGTCACCAACATGATCGCCCTTTTCATGGTGTGCTCCTTTCTGGCAAAGCTCTCTTTTCGGGAGTTTGTCTCCGGTACGCATTGACCTCTAGCTGTCAGGCCTTTCCAGGTTGCGCAGGATATCGTCGGCTTCCTTCAGCTTGTCCTGCAACTTTTTCAGCTCCTGCGGGGTGTAGACCCTGGTTCCCTTTTCGATCTCCCTGTTCAGCTTGCGGATGCGTTGCTGGATGTCGTCGACCTGGTTCATGCAGTTTTTCGACGCCAGCAGGCACTCGTCCTTCTGGTCTGCCGCCATCTGGGCGTACGCCGGTACCGAAGACAGCATAAAAAGGCCTGCGGCCAGCATCAGTGCCATCTTTCTCATACGTTAGCTCCTTTTGGGAATTTATTAGAGAAACGTAATGATTGAACCATAGAAGGTCTGCTTGTCAACACGACACCGAAAATATCTGCCAAAGAGGCGTGGTACTGGCTGAGCGGCCTAAAGACCGGTTGCGGAACAGGGGCTGGATTGCTGTCAAAGAGGTCAAAAGGCGGGGCAAAGGCATGGATGACGCAGAAAAAGACAAGCCGGAGAGTCGCCCCTCCGGCTTGCCGGTCCTTCTGTGTCTGCTCCTGCCGTCAAACGACAGGTTTTCTTAGAATGCGTAGCTCAGCTGAAGGTTGACCAGGTACGGATTGTCTGCGTCTGCAGTCTGCGCGTAGGTTGCGATCCTGTCGGTGCCTTTGCCGTTCATGGCGTCGCCGAGGAAGACGTAGGCTGCAGCAGCGCTGGCGGTCAGGTTGTCGTAGATCTTGTAGCCGATCTGTGCGTTGACCTCGGTACCGAGGGACTTCTTCTCGGCGCCGCGGGCTTCTGCAGTCCTCATGTAGCCAACGTTGGCGTTGTAGAAGGTCTTGCCCATGGCCCCGTCGTAGCCGGCGAATACGCCGATGGCGCCGCGGCCGCCGACGCTGATGTCGTTGCCGGTGAGGGAGGTGGAGGTGTTGACCGCCTGGTTCGGACGGATCAGCAGCCACATGTTAGCCGGGTTGAAGTAGGTGGTACCCGCGGTGACGGCCTGGAAGGCGTTGTTGTTGGTGCCGCCTTTGTCGCCGGAGAGGTAGAAGCCGGAGAAGTTAACCGCGCCGGGGCCAGCCTTGACCTTGCCGACTGCACCAAGCAGGTAGGCGCTGATGTCGGTGGCCGAGTTCTTCTCGCCCCACTGGTAGGCTGCGAAAGGCTTGATGTTGGCCGGGCCGACGTTGACGTCGGCGTTGACGCCGACCATGTGCAGCAGCTCGTACGGAGCGGTGGCTGCGAGGCCGGTGTCGTTCTGGATGTTGTAGTAGGTGGCGCCTACGGTGATGTCCTTGCTGACGGCGAACTTGCCGTCGGCGACGATCAGGTCCGCGGTGAACTGCCCCGGGCCGGTGATGTCGTTGGCCAGGGTGTTGTCGTCGAAGCGGAACCAGCCGAGCTGGCCGGTGAACGCGTCAACCTTCTTGGTGCCGATGGCGCCGGTCATGTCGGCCAGCAGGAAGAGGCTACCGTAGGCATCGGCCCAGGGCTGCAGACCGACCTTGAAGTTCGCGCCGGTGGCCGGCTCGTTGAAGTCAAGGTAGATGTTCTTCGTCTCGAGGGTCAGCTGGTCGGCGTCGAGGTTACCGGAGTCGTTGCCGGTGGTCCCTTTGTAGCCTGCGGTCCCGTTGTGGTTGGAGGCGATGCCGCCGAAACGGGTGTCGAGTTCGAAGTGGGTGACCAGCTTCAGGTTGTCGTTGGCCTTGGCGATGTACATGATGCGGGCACGCTGCTCAGCGAAGAAGCCGGAGTGCGCGTCTTTGCGGAGGATGTCCTTGGTGTCGCCGCCGGCGAGGGCGTTGGTCTGGTAGCCCATGAATTTGAACATACCGTGGAACTCGTTCTCCAGCGCCATTGCCGGAACGGCGGTTGCTGCGCTCAGAGCGCTGACGGCTGCAAATGCAAGCAGTTTCTTTTGAAAGCTCATCGTCTACCTCCTGGTTTGTTTTTACAACGTGATTGAAGTTCCTGCTCTACTGTCAATTCGCCCTACGGCGAAGGTGCAGTCCGGTTATAAAGAAAGAGCTCTTAAGTCAACCGCTGTTAATGAGCAGGGTGGAGTCAAGAGCTCTCGTGTGTGGTCCTCGGGCTGTTTTGAGTCAGCAATGATTATCTCCTCGACATTTGCGTAGAAGGTCACGCAGATCAGCCAGTACAGCCTATCCCAATGAGCAAACCGCTGTTATATAAAACTGAGGCCACTATATTATTTTTCAAACAAATGTCAACAGAAAAAAACTTCACTCATTAGATATAAGAAGCTCTATATCTCAGTGGCTGCCGTCGTGCGCTTCACACAGTTCGGTGAGGACACCGTTGCTGCTCTTGGGGTGCAAAAAGGCGATGCGCGCGCCGTGCGCCCCGGTCCTTGCACTGGTATCGATCATGCGGGTGCCGCCGGCGATCAGCCTGGCGATGGTGGCGTCTATGTCCTTCACCCCGTAAGCCACGTGGTGCACGCCCGGGCCGTTCTTTTCCAGGAATTTCGCAACGGGGCTTTCGGTTGAGGTCGGCTCCAGGAGTTCTATTTTCGATTCCCCGATGGACAAGAATGCCACTTTGACTAACTGGCTGGGGACCTCTTCGATCCCTGAGAATTTCATCCCGAGTGTGTCGCGATAGAAGGGGAGTGCTTCTTCTATTGAGGTAACGGCTACGCCTAAATGATTTATCTTGGTGAGCATGTGTTGTTTCCTTGAATGTTCCTCAGAGCGTATCTGACGGTGGTAGATGATATCGAATAATTTCGGAAAAGCAAGTCACAGGCACGAAAAAGTTTCGTTACAGGCCCGTGTCAGATCGAAAAAAAGACTTGTGACTGCATGGAGAGGATGTATTGCGGCAAGATGATGAGCTGTGACAGAAACAAGGCTGCGGGTGAAACGGGAGAACCTTTGAATGTTGTTGTTCCTGCCGGAACGATCTGCACCGTCCCGGCAGGAACTTGTCCACGCCGATGTTAAAGAACCACGGTCTCCCTGTGCACGCCGAAGACGCCGCGCATCACGTTAGCGATTTCGCCCAGGGTCGCGTAGCTCTTCACCGCGTCCAGGATGTACGGCATCAGGTTGCCGCTCCCCTTGGCGGCCTCTTCCAGCGCCTTGAGGGTCTTCTCCACCTGGGCCCCGTCGCGCTTCGCCTTCATCGCGGCGAGGGCTTGCTTCTGCTTCACCTCGACCTCGTCGGTCACCTTCAGGAGCCCCTGCGGAGCACCTTCCTCGACCGTGAACTTGTTCACGCCGACGATGATGGTCTCGTCCTTCTCGATGGAGCGCTGGTAGGAGTAGGCGGAATCCTGGATCTCCTTCTGCTGGAAGCCCCGGGAGATCGCCTCGACCGCGCCACCCAGCGAGTCGATCTTTTCGATGTAGGCCATGGCCTGCTGCTCGATCTGGTCGGTAAGGGACTCGACGAGGAAGGAGCCGGCCAGCGGGTCGATGGAGTCGGCGACGCCGGACTCGTAGGCGATGACCTGCTGGGTGCGGAGCGCGATCCGCACCGACTCTTCGGTGGGGAGCGCCAGCGCTTCGTCCCTGGAGTTGGTGTGCAGCGACTGGGTGCCACCGAGAACGGCGGCCAGCGCCTGGAGCGTGACGCGCATGATGTTGTTGTCGGGCTGCTGGGCGGTGAGGGTGCAGCCGGCGGTCTGGGTGTGGAAACGGAGCATCTGGGAGCGCGGGTCCTTCGCCTTGAAGCGCTCGCGCATGATGCGCGCCCACATGCGGCGGGCGGCGCGGAACTTCGCCACCTCCTCCAGGAGGTTGTTGTGGGCGTTGAAGAAGAAGGCCAGGCGCGGCGCGAACTCGTCCACGTCAAGACCCGCCTTCACCGCCGCCTCGACGTAGGCGATGCCGTCGGCCAGGGTGAAGGCCACTTCCTGCACCGCCGAAGAGCCCGCCTCGCGGATGTGGTAGCCGGAGATGGAGATCGTGTTCCACTTGGGGACGTTGTCCTTGCAGTAGGCGAAGATGTCGGTGATGATCCGCATCGACTCCTTCGGAGGGTAGATGTAAGTGCCGCGGGCCATGTACTCCTTGAGGATGTCGTTTTGGATGGTGCCGGAGATCTTGTCCGGGGTCACCCCCTGCTTCTCGGCCACCGCGATGTACATGGCGAGCAGGATCGAGGCGGTGGAGTTGATGGTCATCGAGGTGGAGACCTTGTCCAGCGGGATGCCGTCGAAGAGGACTTCCATGTCGGCGAGCGAGTCGATGGCGACCCCTACCTTGCCCACCTCGCCGCGGCTCATGGACGCGTCGGAGTCGTACCCCATCTGGGTGGGGAGGTCGAAGGCGATGGAGAGGCCGGTCTGCCCGGCGGAAAGCAGGTACTTGTAGCGCTCGTTGGATTCGGCGGCGTTACCGAAACCCGCGTACTGGCGCATGGTCCAGAACCTGCCGCGGTACATGGTCGGCTGCACCCCTCGGGTGAAGGGGAACTGACCGGGGAAGCCGAGGTTCTCCTCGTAGCCCGGGTAGTCGAACTGCGGGGCGTAGCAGCGCTCCAGTTCCATGTCGGAGCTGTTTTTGAACGAACTCCTGCGCTCGGGGGCCTTGGCCATGCTCTTCTCAACGGTTGCCTGCCATGCCTGTTTCTTTTCAGAAATGCTCATGTTGCTCTCCTGGCGGTACAAAGTATGGTGATCCGGCTGGGGTTTCAAAGACGTCTTTTGTTTACGCTATCTTTACGGTAAATGGAATTATTTTTTTTTAACGGCCGAGTGCGTCTTTGCTGCCCGGCAGCGCCCCGGCGTGTTTTATTTTTATAATGGCGATCTAAATTCAGAGACTCGTTAAAATTCAAATGGTTGCATCGGGGCTGCCGCGGCGGCCCGCTTTGCGGTGTTTTATTTTCGTCAAAAACGTAAAATGACGATTTGTCATGCAAAACAGGCAAACCGTATATAACATAATGTTTTATCAACTGTTTTTGGAACTTTTCCCTTGTAAAACAACTGCCGCGCCCATATATTTCAGGACGACAAAAAAACATGAGCGCCCCGCAGGGGGCAAGAGGAGAACCCAGATGCAATGCCCGGTATGTAAGAACGACGAACAAAACGCGATGGACCTTCGCTCCGGTGCCTTTAACGAAGACCTCAAGGAATGCCCCACCTGCGGCACCACCTGGTCCGTCAACCACGGCATGATGGCCATCGTGAAGGATCCGCTGGCCGACTCCTTCCTGGAGGCCCTCTCCTCCGACAACATCTGCTTCGCTGCGGCCTAGGCGCTCGAAAAAAATAACTGACCCGGCCTCGTGGGCGGGGTCAGCGAATGATCAGAGGGCTCCGGATGTCACCATCCGGAGCCCTTTCTGCGTCTTGGTCTAGAGTACCGCCTTCAGGTACTCGGAGGTCACGTTGCGCTTTTCCTTCTCCAGCGCGTTCACGTCGACTTCCACGAACTTCTCGTCAGGGGTGACCTTGAAGAGCGGCTGCCCCTTGGAAACGATGGTGCCGTCGCCCGAGGTGACCAGGATCTTGTCGATGGTTCCGGCGAAAGGTGCGTACACCTTGTTGAACATCTTCATGACCTCGATGATGTACAGCGGCTGCCCTTTTTCGAAGTGCATCCCCTCGGCGACGAAGGGGGGCATGCCCGGGGCTTCCTGGCCGTAGTACATGCCGCCGCAGGCGGCGACGATCTCGTCGGCCTTGGTTGCCGGCGGCGGGACCAGGACCTTCTTCATGCGGGCCTGGAGCTCGGGATCGTTGAGGTAGTCGGGGATGGTGATCTCAAGGTCCTCCTCGACGCGCAGGTCCCAGAACTTGGTGTTCTGCCCGACCAGGAACAGCGTGCCCAGCAGTTCCAGGCCCGCCTCGTAGCCGAAGTGGGCGGAGCGGATCTCCTGCCAGGTGTGGGCGTCGAAACCGCCCTGCGGCTCCTCCTTGTTGACGATCTCGTTCAGGGTGAAGTACTCGTCGCGGGCCAGGCCGAAGTGCTCGCGCAGGGTCCTCGAGAAACGGAGCGCCTGCTGCAGGAGCTCGTTGTCGTGGCTCCAGATGATCTCCGCGGCCGGCTTGTGCGGCCTGTGGTTCATGTGCAGGTACTCGTAGGTCTCGTTCAGGACGCCTACCGGGTTTCTCAGCCAGACCACCTTGCCGTTGTCGATCCGGAAGTTCTTGGTGTTGATGGAGAGCCAGCCGGAGAGCAGGTGCGGGTCGCCCAAGAGCCTCTCGATGGGGCGGATGATGAGGGTCCCCTTGCGGTCCAAGAGCGAGGACATGTTCTTGGACTCCTTGGCCTGGACCTCGGGCTGGTCTGCGTAGGCCTCGGCGACCCGCTTGGCGTACTGCTTCTTCATCTGCAGGAAGGCGTAGACCGGGTCGAGCTTGTTGGACTCTTCCTTGAGTGTACCCACCAGGGTGAGGTAAGGGACCACGAAGCGGGTGGTCGGCTTGGCCATCACGTTTCTGCCCAGGAACCAGTTGACCAGGCCGTAGTGGAACTCCAGGTTGGTGGCGAGGTCGGAGCCGCGCAGGGTGGTTGCGCGCAGCACTTCGGACATCTTGTCGTAGCTGGTCTTTCTGTCTTCACCGGTGGTGAGCAGGAGGGCGATGTTGGAGTCGTAGGCGCCGGCGACCTTGTACTTCATGAAGATGCCGGTGTCCGGGTTCACCATGCTGATACCCTGGTCGTCGCGGATCTCCCCTTCGATCGGCTTGGACCAGTAGCGGATCATCCCCCCCGCGTGCGGGGAGAGAGAGGCGTCGGTTGCGTTCAGGCGGGCCTCGACGGCGGCGTTGAAACGGACGAAGCGCTGCGGCTTGGGCACCCGCTTCTTGTGGCGGGCGAGGATCGCCATCGCTTCCACCAGGCTCTCCACCACGAAGAAGTCGTTCGGATCTTCCGGGTTCACGAACTTGAGCGCGTAGCAAAGCTCGGTGACGCGGTGCTCCACCTGGATCCTGGTGTTGACCTCCATGAAGTAGTGGCGGTCGCGGTCCACGATGCACTCGAAGGTCGAGGCGGAGTCAAGGCCTACCGCCTTGCCGAAGCGCTCGGACTCTTCTTCCATCCTCTTAAGGACCTTCAGGTCGCTCTCGAGCGCCTTCACCTCGGCCTTCCTGCCGGCGATCTTGGCCTCCTCGATGGCGGTCATCAGCCCTTCCTGGGTCACCGACACCTCGAGGAGCTTCTGCTCGTGCATCTGCAGGGAGCAGTCGCGGCCCCCCAGGGCGATGCACCAGTCGCCGTTGCCCAGAAGCTGGATCTCGTTGTGCCTGGTCTGCTCGATGTTGAGTTCGACGAGGACGTTCTTGTTGTCGCCCACGCCGTTGGCCTTCACCTCGTTCAAGATCTCGCGCACGAGGCCCGGGGCTTCGGAAGCCGCCTTGGCGATGTCGGCGTCGGTTGCGTTCTTCTTGGTCAGAAGGTCCGCCCCCAAAAGGCGCTGCCCCTTGCCGCCGCCGCCGCCGATGGCCTTCAGGCGGACGCGGGACTGCGGGTGCTTCTTAAGCATGGCAGCGCACTCGGCCTCCACCTGGGCGCAGAGCTCCTCGATGGAGAAGAGGTCGATCCCCTTGTTGTAGGAGGCGTACAGGATGTGGTCGGCCAGGTCCTCCAGGGAGAGCTTCGCGTCGGCGAGCACCTTGGCGTCGCACTCGAGCCCGTCGGAGGCGACCAGCGCCAGGAGCTTCTCGCGGCTGCCGTGCTTCTTCACCAGGGTGCGGGCGGTGACGTTGTCGATACCGGGGGTGACCGAGACGTTGACCGAGAGGGCGGTCCTTTTCGCCTCGTCCTTCTTCCCGGCGCCGGTCTGGGTGGCGGCGCAGGGGCCGATGAAGTTGAGCCCCGCCTTCTCGATGGCGCCGACGAACTCGTCGTCCTCGGCCATGAAGCCGTAGCCTGCGAAGATGGCGTTGTAGCCGTTGTCCAGCGCGATGCTGATGATCTGGTGGATGCGCTCGACGCGCTCCTCCTTGCTGGCGCCGGTGTAGTCGGGCACGCGGTGTACGCGGGTGGAGTCGGTCAGGGTGCGCAGCTCCGGGGCCAGGGCGTTCGGATAGACGATGGAGTCCTTCTCTGAGAGGAGGATGCCGTAGTGGGTGATCCCCATCTCCTGGTAGACGTCCATCGCTTCCTTACGGATCGGGCCGCGGCAGACGACGAGCGGCTTCAGGTCTTCGCAGGCAAAGGAGCGGACCCATGCGGACGGGGACGCGGAAAGCCTGCGGTCCCGGTGGATCAGCGGGTTCTTGGTGTATTTTTCGGACGTGTGTGCCATCGTTTTCATCTCCGTAACGTTATAAAGCGCGGACGAGGGGCGGGCGCCCTGGCGTGCCAGCGCACCCTGCCCGAATCCTGCCGACTCGGGAGCAAGGCTCCCCCCCTGCGCGATTCCAATTCCCATATCAGTAGTCGCCATTAGTGGAACTCCCTTTGTACGGACTGCATCGGGCCCGGTTTGTAGTGACGCAGGAAGAAGTTGATGTTCTCGCCAAGCACCTTCCTCAGGTCGGTCGGCATGACCAGCGAGGAGATGGAGCCCAGGGAGAGCGCCTCTTTCGGGTTCATCAGTTCCTTCTCGTAGCGGGAGTTGAGGAGCGCCTCCTCTGCCTTGAGCCAGTCGGCAGCTTCCTTCTCGGCATCGATTTTGGCGAGCTCGGGCTTGACGCCTGCATCGACCCTCTCCTGGGTGCCGCGCTTGACCCGCTCGATGACGGCGTTTCTGATCTTTCTCAGTTCGTCCTTGTACACGAACTCCTTGCCTGCCGGCCCCATGACCGCGAGGCGGGTGGTGGGGAGGGCGAGCACCAGGTCGGCGCCGGTCGGGTAGTTGTTGTAGGAGGCGTAGGCGCCGCCGTAGGCGTTCCTCAGGATCAACAGGATGCGCGGGGTGCGGATGTCGACGATCGAGTCGAGCATGGCGCGCCCTGCCTGGACGATGCCGCGGGCCTCCTGCTCGCGTCCCGGGAGGAAGCCGGTGGTGTCTTCCATGAAGATCATCGGGATGTTGTAGATGTTGCAGAAGCGGTTGAAGCGAGCGATCTTGTAGGCCGCGTCGCAGTCGATCTGGCCGGAATCGACGGCGGAGTTGTTGGCGACGAAGCCGACCACGTTGCCGCCCAGGCGGCCGAAGGCGGTGACCACGTTGCGGGCGCGGTCGCGCTGCAGCTCGAAGTAGTCGCCGTGGTCGCAGATCTGCTGGATGATGATGGAGACGTCGAACGGCGTGTTGAAGCCGGTCGGGGAGTTGAACGCCTTTTTGAGCAGGGTGTTGATCTCCCAGGTCTTCCTGTCCAGCGGATCGCTGGTCTCCTGGTAGGGTGCCATCACCGAGTTGTTGTCGGGGAGGTAGTTGAGGAGCATGATCGCGGTCCTAAGGGCCCCGACCTCGTCCTCGACGGTCAGGTCGGCGACGCCGGACTGCCCGTGCACCTTCGGTCCGCCCAGATCCTCGGGGGTCACGTCCTCGCCGAGCACGCTCTTCACGACGCCCGGACCGGTGAGGCCGAAGAAGGTGTCCTTGGGCTGGATCACGAAGCTCCCCTGGCGCGGCAGGTAGGAGCCGCCGCCGGCGTTGAAGCCGAACATGCACATGATGGAGGGGACCACGCCGGAGATCTTCCTGAGCGCGGTGAAGGCCTCGGCGTAGCCGTCAAGGCCACCCACGCCGGCCGGGACGAAGGCGCCCGCGGAGTCGTTCATGCCGATGACCGGGATCCCCTTCTCGCCCGCCATGTAGAAGAGGCGGGCCAGCTTGTTGCCGTTGGTGGCGTCCATGGAGCCGGCGCGCACGGTGAAGTCGTGGCCGTAGACCGCGACGTCGCGGCCGTGGATGTTCAGGATGCCGGTGACCAGCGAGGCGCCGTCCAGGTTCTTGCCCCAGTTCTGGAACAGGATGTTGGGCTCGGCCTCGGTCAGGACGCGGATCCTTTCCCATACGGTCATGCGCTTTTTAAAGTGCTGTTTCTCGATCTGGTCGATGCTCACCGACTTGACGGGGCGCTGGATGAGGTCGTAGCCTTCCTTCATCGCCTCTTCGTAGCCGCCCGTCGCGCGGGAAATCTCGCCGGGGATGTTGAACTCGACCTTCTCCGCTACGTCAAACGGGTTCTTCAATGAGGGCTTGATCATTTTATTCGACATTGTTGGCATCCTTCCGGGCGTTGGGATTTTGCATCTGTTTAGGGGGGGCTGTGAAGCTCATCTACTTCCTCCTGGCGTTGATATTAAAAAAGTGTTGCACTCTTTGGTCAGTTAGCGAAAACGTCAACCTCCGAACGGCAAAAGGGGGCGTCCCCGTCGGAGAATTTTTTTAGTCTCCCTGAAGGCGGAGGGCAGGGAGGCGTCGGCCGCCGGTTGCCGTGGGGATGCAGGACCCAGGTGCCCGGAGGAGAGATGTTGCTCTATTGCGGGTATTTAGTGAATCTGAAGGGGTTGTGGCGCAAAGAAAGGTGCTTTTTGGCCGGGCAGGAGGATCGTCCTTAGCCTATCGAGTAGTATCGAAATTTCATTTTGACTAAATACCGTTTCGGGCTGATTTAACCTGGCCTGGGTGCGCCGCGACGGCTAATGAGGCATAGTAAAACGAACTATTGTTTTACTTTTTCAGCGCGTACCCTTCATAAGGTTTTGCTTGGCTTTTGTCAATAAGAAAAAGAGCGTATACGGCTAAAGTGTCGAAACTACGGAGGGTTGTATAGCGAGGCTAAAAAAGAGGGGGGAGGCGGCTGACAGCGGTTAGCTGTCAGCGCCTTATTTTGCGGGCAAGGAGCTCGACGGTATGCAATACCCTCGTTTTATCCCCCGCCTGTTTCAAGCCGTCGGAGAGCTGCATGATGCAGCCGGGGCAGCCGGTGACGACGGCGTCGGCACCGGTCTCGATGATCGCCTTGCTCTTGCCGGCGTTGATGTCGAGGGAACTCTCGTAGTGGTAGACGTTGAAGGTGCCCCCAAGCCCGCAGCAGCGGTCGGCCCCCTCCATCTCCACCAGTTCCAACCCCGGGGTCTGCGTGAGCAGGGTGCGCGGCTGTTTCGCGATCCCGGCGGTCCGGTGGTGGCAGGGGTCGTGGTAGGTGATGCGCATCCGCTGGCCGGTGCCGGTATCCTCGGGATGGAGCCCAAGCTTCTGCAAAAGCACCGCCGCATCCACCGTTTTATCCGCCACCGCCTGGAGCCGGGCCTTGAGCTCCGGGTTTCTCTTGCCGATCACCAGCGGGTAGAGCTTGTGCAGCGCGCCGCCGCAGGTGGCGCAGGCGGTCATCACGTAGTCCGCCTGGTGCTTCTCGATCGCCGCGAGGTTCTGTTCGGCCAGTTCGCGCACGGTCTCCAGGTCGCCGCCGGACATCCCGGGGAGGCCGCAGCACTGCTGTCCCTGCGGGATGATCACCGTGCAGCCCAGGTGACGGAACAGCGCCAGGGTGGCCTCGCCGATCTCGGTGTAGACGAAATTGGTCATGCAGCCGACGAAGAAGACGATGGTCGGCTTGCCCGGCTCGCCCTTGATGATTTCGGGATGGCGTTTCATAAAGGGCTTCTTGGCGATCTGGGGCACGTGACGGCTGCCTCCCAGAAACGGCATCGGGAACCGGAGCCTGAGGCCCGAGGTGCTGGGGACCTTGCGGAAGAAGACCGGTCCCAGTACGGCTGCGGCCAGCGCCCCGAAGTTCATCAGCTTGCGGTTCTTGATCACCTGCGCCACCGCCTTGTGGAAGGTGGTAAGGCCGCGGCGCTGCGCCAGCGCCTCGCGGGCGGCGATGACGATCTCGTCGGTGGGGACCTGGTTCGGGCACTTGTCGACGCAGCTGCCGCACAGAAGGCATTTGGACATGGCCGAGTAGGTACCGTCGTCGAGGGTGATGTCCCCCTTCATCAGGTGCTGGGCCAGGGCCACCTTGCCGCGCGCCGTTGCCGGCTCGCGCTGGAAGGTGCCGAAGGCTGGGCAGTTGGCGCGGCAGGCGCCGCACTTCACGCATTTCTTCATCTCTTGAGCTACCCGCTCGAGCGGGTCGGTTTGCTTCTTGGTCATGCTTTGTTCTCGCTTCTAGGAACAATGGGAACTATGGGACGCATGGGAGGTCCGGGGATAATGGGACCCCCATGGTCAATGGTCCATTGTAAATTGTCGATTGCCTTTACGGCAGCATCTTGCCCGGGTTCAGGATGTTGTTCGGGTCCAGCGCGGCCTTGATCGCCTTCATGGCGGTTATCTGGTCCGCGTTCAGCTCCAGGGGGATATAGGGCTGCTTGGCGAGCCCGACGCCGTGTTCGCCCGACATGGTGCCGCCAAGGTCAAGAGCCGCCTGGAACACTTCCTTGATCGCCTCGTGCGCCTTCTCCAGCTGACCCGGCACCGACTTGTCGATCATGATGTTGACGTGGATGTTGCCGTCGCCGGCATGCCCGAAGTTGACGATGGGGATGTCGTAGCGCTTCTGGATCACCTCGATGCGCCTGATCACGTCGGGCACCTTGCTTCTTGGCACCACGATGTCCTCGTTGAACTTGTCCGGGTTCACGTCGCGCAGCGACGGGGACACCAGCCGGCGCACCCGCCAGAGCTCCTCGCTCTCGGCGGCGTCCTTGGCCACCCGGAACTGCACCAGTCCCAGCGGCTCGATCAGCTTGTGGATCTGTCCGGCCTGCTTCTCGATCAGGTCGCGGTCGCCGTCCACCTCGATCAGCAGCACCGCCCGGGCGCTTTCCGGCATGCCCAGGTTGAAGCGGCGTTCGACGCAGGTGAGCGTGGCGTGGTCCATGAACTCGAGCGTGGTCGGGATGATCTTGTTCTTGATGATGGTGGAGACCGCGCGCGCCGCCCCGTCGATGGAGTCGAACACGGTCAGCATGGTCTTCTTCGAGTCGGGGTAGGGGAGGAGCTTGAAGATGATCTTGGTGATGATCCCCAGGGTTCCCTCGGAGCCGCACAGAAGCTTGGTGAGGTCGTAACCGACCACACCCTTCACCGTCTCGCCGCCGGTGCGGATGACGGCGCCGGTCGGCAGCACCACCTCGAGCCCCATGACGAAATCCTTGGTTACTCCGTACTTCACGGCACGCGGGCCGCCGGCGCACTCTGCGACGTTCCCCCCCAGGGTGGAGAACTTGAGCGATGCCGGGTCGGGGGGGTAGAAGAGCCCAAGTTTCTCGACCGCCATCTGGAAGGCCTCGGTCACCACTCCCGGTTCCACCTCGGCCACCAGGTTGTCGGTGTCAATCCTGAGGATGCGGTTCATCCTGGTGGTCACCAGCACCACGCCTCCCCCCTTGGGGAGGGCCCCGCCGGTGAAGCCGCTGCCGGCGCCTCTTGGGAACACCGGGAAGTTTTCCTGGTTGGCGAGCTTGAGGATCCTCGACACCTGTTCGGGGCTGTCCGGGTGCACCACGGCGTCCGGGAGAAACTCCATCTGGGTGGCATCGTAGCCGTAGCAGATGAGGTCCTGCGCTCCGGTGGCGATGTTTTCGGCTCCGACGATGTCGGTGAGTTGCTGAAGTGTGCGTGCGTCTAGCATCTAATAATTTCCTTTCGTCAATTGCTCTTCCCCCAGGCTGGGCGGGGACGTTGGGCGCGGCTTTCTTGATCAGGTCTGCATAACCGGCAGCACCGTCCCCCCTTCGGGGATCAGGTACGCCCGGTACTGTTGCGAAAGCATGGGGGCTGCCAGCTCCAGCGCCTCGTCGAGCGCGCCCGCCGGAATCATCCCCATGGTGCGCACCTCTTCGGCAGGGAGCTTCGACACCAGGATGATCCTGAAGCGCTCCGCTTTCTCCTTTACGGACCAGGCCGTCTGGCCGTTGATCTCGTAGTGCTTCCTGAGGGCGGATTCGAGCTCCGCGCAGCTTTCATAGCCGAACCAGTTGAAGAAGGTGGCGTTGCCGTAGCCGTCGCGGCACTCGGCGAGGAGGATCATGACTCCCCCCGGCTTGAGGGCGCGACTGGCGTACTCCATCGACTTGTGGGCCTGGATCAGGTTGATGTCCTTGGGGAAGCCCCCGCAGGACACCACGACCAGGTCTCCCTTCTCGGCGATGGGAGCGGAAAACGTGTCGTTGTAGAAGCGGCACCCCGCCAGGTGCGCGGTCTGCCAGTCGCCGGCAAAGGCGGCGATGATCTGCTTGTCCGGACCGAGGACCGTATTAAGGATGAAGTCGGGTCCCACCATGCCGCACGCCTCCAGCATCGCCTCGTGCACCGGGTTCCCCTCCAGGCTCCCGGTCACCGCCTTCGGGTGCCTGCCGCTTCCCTCCTCCGGGTTCAACAGGGAGAAATGGCTCGCCATGCAGCTCTGGCGGCTTGAGACGCCGGGGAGGATGCTCTTGCGGCCGCCGCCAAAGCCAGCGAAGTAATGGAAGGTGACTGCGCCGGTCAGGATGACCCGGTCCGCATCGGCCACCCTGCGGTTCACCTCAACCGGCACGCCCCGCAGGGTGTCGCCGAGGTAGACCAGCTCGCCGGGGTCGTCGCAGTCGTGGTCGGTCACCTTGATCCTGCCGTACAGTTCTCCCACGATTTTCTTGTGCTCGGCCGGGGTCTGCTTGCGGTGGATCCCCAGCGCGATGACGATCTCGATGTTTCGGTCCTTGATGCCGATGGAGTTGAGCCGTGAGACCAGCAAGGGGAGGTAGACATCGCTCCCGGTGGGGCGGGTCACGTCGGAGGTGACGATTACCACGCGGTCGCCGGGGGCAAAGCTCGCCAGGGATGCGCCGCAGCCGTCGAGTGCGCGCTCGACCAACTCGAACGGCGTTCCCTGCCGCTGCAAAGGGCGGGGGCGCAGCACGGAGAGGAGACGTTCCGGAGCAAGCTGGACATTATAGCTGTGATCGCCACATTTAAGATCAAGCATCGGGTTATGATACATATTCGACCTCCGATACGCAACTGTTTACCAGATCGAGCCGGCGGTTAAGGAATTGATGTGACTGGATTAGATGCTCACATGAAGGATGAGAGGTAAAGGATAGGAGCTGACCGATGCTTATTCGCCCCCATCGGTGGACTGTCTGATCTCCCCGCTCCCTTGACGCGAGGAAAGGCGGCACGGCAATGAGATAGCCACATGGCACATCAACGGCCCCCTAACCCCCTCCCGCAACTGGAGGGAGACGAATATGCCTGGCAGTGACACATTTGAGGTGCTGCTGGAGCAGGCGGATGGGTGGCCGCAGCGAAGTATACGGCGGTTTGATAAAAATATTTTAAGAAACGCCTGCTTGGGGTATGAATTAGATTGACAAAATGGGGTATTTTCGATAACAATCACCCGTTTTTATGACTGTGTTCGGAAGGCACGCCTTTTTTTGAGGCATATCTAAATAGGAGGATTTTTTTCAATGGAACAGTATGCAGTAGTCTTCGCCCTGGTCTGTGCCGCGGCGGCAGTCGCCTACGGCCTGATCTCGGCCCAGTGGATCCTGGGGCTTCCCCAGGGTAACGAGCGGATGAAGCAGATCGCCTCCGCGATCCAGGAAGGCGCCGGCGCCTACATGAAGCGTCAGTACACCATCATCGCGGTGGTGGGCGTTGCCATGTTCGTGGCCCTCTTCGCCTCCCTCGGCTGGAAGACCGCGGTCGGCTTCCTGGTCGGCGCCGTGTTCTCCGGTCTCACCGGCTTCATCGGGATGTTCGTCTCGGTGCGCGCCAACGTGAGGACCACCGAGGCTGCCAAGTCCGGCATCCACAAGGCTCTCAACGTCGCCTTCAAGGGGGGCGCCATCACCGGCATGCTGGTCGTCGGTCTGGGCCTTCTGGGCGTGGCTGGCTACTACATGTTCCTACAGCAGGTCATGCCGGGCGCTCCGGTCAAGGAAGTTGTCGGCCAGCTGGTCGGCCTCGGCTTCGGCGGCTCGCTGATCTCCATCTTCGCCCGTCTGGGCGGCGGTATCTTCACCAAGGGCGCTGACGTCGGCGCCGACCTCGTTGGTAAGGTCGAAGCAGGCATCCCCGAGGACGACCCGCGCAACCCGGCCGTCATCGCGGACAACGTGGGGGACAACGTCGGCGACTGCGCCGGCATGGCCGCCGACCTCTTCGAGACCTACGCCGTCACCCTGATCGCCGCCATGCTGCTTGGCGCCATCAGCTTCGGCAACCCGGGCGCCGTCAGCTACCCGCTGATCCTGGGCGGCATCTCCATCATCGCCTCCATCATCGGCACCTACTTCGTCAAGCTGGGCGCCTCCGGCAAGATCATGGGCGCTCTCTACAAGGGTCTCATCGCCTCCGGCGTGATCGCTTGCATCGCCTTCTACTTCGTCACCGTGCAGATGTTCCCGCAGGGCCTCGCCGAGGCCAACGGTGCGGTCATCTCCGCAACCAACATCTTCATCTCCGCCATCGTCGGTCTGGTCGTCACCGGTGCCATCTTCTGGATCACCGAGTACTACACCTCGACCGAGTACGCTCCGGTGAAGCACATCGCCGAGGCCTCCAAGACCGGCCACGCCACCAACATCATCGCCGGTCTCGGCGTCTCCATGAAGTCCACCGCCCTTCCGGTCATCGTGATCGCTGCCGGGATCGTGGTTGCTTCCAACTGTGCAGGCGTGTACGGCATCGCCATCGCCGCCGTTTCCATGCTCTCCCTTACCGGTATCGTCGTCGCCATGGACGCCTACGGTCCGATCACCGACAACGCCGGCGGCATCGCCGAGATGGCTGAACTGGACGACTCCGTCCGCGCCGTCACCGACCCGCTCGACGCGGTCGGCAACACCACCAAGGCCGTAACCAAGGGCTACGCCATCGGCTCCGCCGGTCTGGCCGCCATCATCCTGTTCACCTCCTATGTCCAGGAGCTGACCATCGCCGACAAGACCTTCTCCCTCTCCGATCCGAAGATCATCGTCGGTCTGTTCATCGGCGGCATGCTCCCCTACTACTTTGCCGCTATGTGCATGGAAGCCGTCGGCAAGGCGGGCGGCGCGGTCGTCGACGAGGTTCGTCGCCAGTTCCGCACCATCAAGGGGATCATGGAAGGTACCGGCAAGCCGGACTACGCTGCCTGCGTCGACATCGTGACCAAGACCGCTCTGAAAGAGATGGTCGTTCCGGGCCTCATCCCCATCCTCGCTCCGATCATCGTCGGCTTCACCCTCGGCCCCAAGGCCCTGGGCGGCGTCATCGTCGGTTCCATCGTCACCGGTATCTTCGTGGCCATCTCCATGACCACCGGCGGCGGCGCTTGGGACAACGCCAAGAAGTACATCGAGGACGGCTACCACGGCGGCAAGGGTAGCGAAGCCCACAAGGCTGCCGTTACCGGCGACACCGTTGGCGACCCGTACAAGGACACCGCCGGCCCGGCGGTCAACCCGATGATCAAGATCATCAACATCGTGTCGCTGCTCATCGTTCCGCTGCTGAACAAGATGTAGCACCGGCTTTTGCTGAAGCGAAAAAGGCGTCCCGGATTTCCGGGGCGCCTTTTTTTATGCGGCCGCCTTCACCCCCTCTCCCGGTGGGAGAGGGTGGCCGAAGGCCGGGAGAGGGAGACGCAAGCAGCAGAAGCGGTGCACGGCGGAGCACCCTCACCCCCTCCCCTCTCCCGGTGGGCGAGGGGAGAGCCCGGTGCTGGCAAGGTCCCGGCTAAAATTCTGAAATTACACGGAAAATAGTCGGTGTCCAATGCAATCGTCAAGTCTCGATCGAAATCTCACTATTTTGGCGGAAATAGTGCAATCTTGGCGGAAATCTCACTATTTTGCCGGAAATAGTGCAATCTTGACGGAAATCTCACTATTCTGCCGGAAATAGTGCAAACCTGATCCGGAATTGCACTATTTTTTTTGGAATAGTGCAAACCTGATCCGAAATTGCACTATTTTTTTTGGAATAGTGCAAACCTGATCCGGAATTGCACTATTTTTTTGGAATAGTGCAAATCTGATCCGGAATCTCACTATTCTGTTGGAAATAGTGCAAACCTGATCCGGAATTGGACAATTTTGTTGGGAATAGTGAAATCTCAAACGGGATTTGCACTAATCCGTTTGGAATAGTGCAAACTGGCGATGGGACTTACGCTGTTTTGCCGGGAATGGTGGATTCCTCAGTGGAATTGGGGTGTACCATCCGGAGGGAGGGTGATGTGTACGGAAAGAGCGGGGGGGCGTCGTAAATTGCGTAGCCGCCTGCCAGGCTCCAGCGAAAGGTTTCGAGAATCGCTTGTGACAGGGGGGGGCGTCGCGCGTTCCGGCAGGAGTCACCTCTAAACCGTTTCGTCCCATCGCTACGCCTGGGGCTGGTATCCTTCTGTTTCCTTGCGGGATGCTTTTTTCTTCGCGGGAGTTCTCTCCGCCACGACCTGCCTGAACCTCTCTTCGCCTAGTTTCCTTCTCATCCCCTCCAGGTAGAGGCGTTCGTACTTCTCTGCTGCGTCCTCCCAGGTGAACCTCTTGGCCATGGCGTTTTTTCGCAAGGCCGCGATACCCTCGGGGTCGTGGTACCAGGTATGCACCGCCCAGCCGACCGTGTCGAAGAGGGCGCCGGCGTCCAGGTTCCAGAACTTGAACCCGTCTCCGCTACGGGTCGTCGGGTTGAAGTTCTCGACCGAATCGTCCAACCCGCCGGTGGCGCGCACGATGGGGAGGGTGCCGTAGCGCATGCTGTACATCTGGTTCAGACCGCAGGGCTCGAACGCGGACGGCATCAGGAAAAAGTCGCAGCCGGCCTCGATACGGTGGGCAAGGCTGTTGTCGTAGCCGATGCGGCAGGCGAAGCGGTCTGGGCGGTCGGCGGCCATTCCGCCGAAGTAGAAGTGGGCCCAGGGCTCGCCGGCACCGAGAAGAACCAACTGGATGTCGAGTTCGAGAAGCCGCGGCAGCGCCTGCGCCAGGACGTCGATCCCCTTTTGCTTGACCAGGCGCGACACCATGCCAATCAGCGGTACGTCCTCGCGCTCGGGAAGCCCCAGCGAGCGCTGCAACTCCCTCTTGCAAACGGCCTTGCCGCCCATGTCCCGGGCGCTGAAGTTGGCGGGTAGGAGGCGGTCCTCCTCCGGGTTCCACTCATGGTAGTCGACGCCGTTCAGGATGCCGGAGAGCACGTCGGAGCGCTGGCGCACCACCGCTTCCAGTCCCCAGCCGTACTCGGCGGTCTGGATTTCGCGCGCATAACCTTCGCTGACCGTGTTCAGCACGGTGGCGTGGTAGATCCCTCCTTTGAGGAGGTTCACCTGGTTGTCCATCTCCAGTTCCAGGAAGGTGAAGTGGTGCCATCCGATGCCGAGAACGTCCATGGCACCCTCGTAGAAGCTTCCCTGATGTTGCATGTTGTGGATGGTGAGCAGCGAGGCGGCCTGCGAGAGGTGGTGGTCGTGGCGGTACCAGGTGTTCATCAGCACCGGCACGGCCGCCGTGTGCCAGTCGTGGGCGTGCACCAGGTCGGGGGTGAACTGGAGCATCTTGCAGAGCTCGAGGCTCGCCTTGGAGAGGAAGATGAAGCGGTTGTCGTTGTCGAGGTACCCCTGGTTGTCCCTCTCGTAGAGGGAATCGCGCCCGTAGAAGTCCTCGTGCTCGAGGAAGTAGATGGGGACCTTGGAACCCGGCATGGTACCTTGGTACACGCCGCAGTACATGTTGCCGATGACCCCCATGGGGACCACCAGCACGCCGGGGAGCCGGCGCAGTTGGTAGCGTTCACGGTCCACCTTGTAGTAGCGGGGCATCACCACGCGAACGTCGTGGCCGCGCGCCTCGAGGTACTTTGGGAGTGCGCCGACCACGTCGGCCAGGCCGCCTTCTTTAGCGAACGGGACCGCTTCGGAGGCGGTTATCAGGATGTTCAGACGCATTTCGATCGGCTCCTGTGGCGGGTCTTGTGGCGTCAGGCCTTACCAAAAATACCAGATCAAGAGGTGAGGCGCAATGAAGTGGTGTTAATTATCCCGACGTTTGTTCCACCTTCATGCTGCGCAGCACCGCCACCCGGTCCACAACCGGCGGATGGCTATAGTAGAAGGCGGCGTAGAACGGGTGCGGGTGCAGGTTGGCCAGGTTCTCTTTTGAGAGCTTCACAAGGGCCGAGGCGAGGGCTTCCGGGGTGCCCGAGAGCGAAGCCGCGAACCGGTCGGCTTCCCACTCGTTGCGGCGCGACAGCCAGGCGCCGACGGGGGTGAGCGGGAAGGAGACGATGGAGAAGATGAAGCTCACCATGAGGATCTGGGCGAGGAACGAGGCCTCAGGGAGGCCGAAGAGTTGCGGCAGCCCCCCCCATGCGATCACCTGGTGCACCAGGTAGAAGAGCGCCAGCGCGGAAGCCTCCATGAGCGCCAGCCGCTTCCAGATGTGCCCCTTCTTCCAGTGCCCCGCCTCGTGCGCCAGGATGGCCAGGACCTCCGGGCGCTCCATCTGTTTCAGGAGCGTGTCGTAGAGGACGATCCGCTTCACCCTGCCGATGCCGGTAAAGTAGGCGTTGGAGTGGAGGCTGCGGCGGGAGGCATCCATCTGCTGCACGTCCTTCACCCTGAGGTCGGCCTTTTGCAGCATGCCCCGGATTTCCTCTTCCAAATCGGGGTCACCCAGCGGTTCAAACTTGGAGAAAAGCGGTTCGATCAGGTAGGGGGACACGTAGATCATGACGATAGAAAAGATGGCGAAGAAGGCCCAGACCCAGAGCCACCAGAGCGCGGGCGAGTGCCGGACCAGCAGCAGCGCCGCGCTTATCACGATGGCGGTGAGGGCTGCCGAGACCAGGGTCGATTTCAGGAAGTCGGAAATCCAGAGGCCCGGCGTGGTGGTGTTGAAACCGTAGCGCCGCTCCAGTCGGAAGGTGCTGTAGAGCGAGAAGGGGATGTCCAGCACCTCCTGGACCAGGGTGAGGACCAGCATGAACAGCACTCCCCGGAGCACGAAGGAGTCGGTCAGCGAGGCGATCCAGTGGTCGTAGAGCGGCAGCAAGGGGGTGAACATGAAGATGATCAAAAGCGCGCTGTCGTAGACGGAATCGACCAGGGCGAGCCGGCTCTGGGCCAGGGTGTAGCTTGCAGACTTGGCGAGGGCCTCGGCGTCGACGGCGTCTTCAAACCCTTGCGGGACGGTGCAGCCGCAGCGCCGGAGGTGGCGCAGGTTCAGGTAGCGCAGCAGGCAGGCCGCAGCGAAGCGTGTGAGGTAGAGGGCGATCAGCAGAGTTGTGGTAGACATGTCTCGTTCCCCGTGGCGGCTCCTTGACCTTCTGCCCCCCCCTTCCGTCCTCCCCCTTTCTGGGTGAGGAGCTGGTGTCGGGGTAGTCATCAGAGCCTTGGGCGCTATTAAAAAAGGCCCTCCGTGTGGACGGAGGGCCTTTCCCTGGTTTGACTGCGGGGCGTGTTACTTCTTGACGCTCCCCTTCTCGATGATGGCGGTGTACTTGTAGCCGCCGCCGAAGTCCTTGTCCTTGGCGAGGATGCCGGAAACGGTGATCACATCCCCCTCTTCCGCGTTGTCGGTGGTGGTCACGACGAGGTCGTTGGTCTTTTTCTTGTCGTTGCCGGTGCCGTCCTGCAGGTGCAGCCAGTTCTTGCTCATGATGCCGCTGGCGACCTTCACCACCTGGCCGCGTACCTCGATCTGCTTGCCGTTCAAAGAGCCGCACTTGGCGAAGATCTCCTCCACCGTGTAGGCGTTGGCGCCGGTTGCCTTCTCCACCTTGATCTTCTCGCCGGGAGCGGCCTTCTTGGCCTCCTTGGCGGCGGGCTTGGCGGCACCACCCTTGATTTTCGGCGCGTTGCAGAACAGGATGGTGTCGAAGGTGCGTTTCAGGGTCTTGCTCTGGAAGTTGGTCATCGGCATGCAGCCCTGGAAGGACAGGGTGTCGCCGACGCGGGTCTCGAGGACCGGGTAGGCAACCCAGGTCTTGGTTCCGCCGGCCACCTCGAGGTTGGCGTAGGTGTAGCCGCCCCCGACCATGGTCTCGACGACCTTGCCGGTCGGGTTGGGGTTGATCTCGGCGGCCCCTGCCCCAGCCGGAGCCGAGCCCCCCATCATCATGGAGTGGTCGCTCTTGGACATGGACTTGGTGATGGCATCGACCTTGGATTCCGCCTTCTCAGGCGCCTTCGGCGCGGCGACCGCTTCGACTTTGGCATCTGCCTTTTCAGGCGCCTTGGGTGCGTCAGCACAGGTCCCGGCCACCGGCAGTGCCAGCGTGACGAGGACGGACATAATGGTGGAATAACGCATCATCTAAGACTCTCCCCCGCATCGAATTGCCGCTTGAGCGGCGCAAAACTGAAGCCTAGCGCCGGGTACGATAGCAGCTTAAGCATGAAATATCAATTTGTTAATTTTCGCTTATCGTATTCGCTATTTTCCGGTGATGTTCAGCGAGTTTCCGTCGCCTGCCAGATCGACCCGGACGGTGTCTCCGGGGCCGAACTTCCCTTCCAAGAGCATGAGCGCAAGCGGGTCCTGGATCTTGCGCTGCAGGGCCCGTTTCAAGGGACGCGCGCCATACGCGGGGTCGTACCCCTCCCGCGCCAGGAACTCCCGTGCCTGATCGGTGACCTCGAGGCCTATGCTCTTTTCCTCCAGCCTTTTGGTCAGGGATTGCAGCTGAATGGAGACGATCTCCTTGATGCGCTCCAGGGGAAGCGCGTGGTAGATCACGATCTCGTCGACGCGGTTCAGGAACTCCGGCTTGAAGGCCTCCCTGAGCGTCTCCATGACCTCGCCCTGCATCTTGGCGTAGTCGGTGGCGCCGTACTGCTGGATCCACTGTGAGCCCAGGTTGCTGGTCATGATGATCACGGAGTTCTTGAAGTCGACCGTCCTTCCTTGCCCGTCGGTCAGCCTGCCGTCATCCAGGATCTGCAGGAAGACGTTGAAGACCTCGGGGTGCGCCTTCTCTATCTCGTCGAAGAGCACGATGCAGTAGGGGCGTCGGCGCACCGCCTCGGTGAGCTGCCCTCCCTCCTCGTAGCCGACATACCCCGGGGGCGCGCCGATCAGGCGGGCCACCGTGTGTTTCTCCTGGTACTCGCTCATGTCGATGCGCACGATGGCCTGGTCGTCGTCGAACAGGAAGGAAGCCAGGGCCCGGGCCGTCTCGGTCTTGCCCACGCCGGTGGGGCCCAGGAATATGAAGGAGCCGATGGGGCGGTTCGGATCGGAGAGGCCGCTTCTGGCGCGGCGCACCGCGTTGGCCACCAGGGTCAGCGCCTCGTCCTGGCCCACCACCCGGCTCTTAAGCCGCTCTTCCATGCGCACCAGCTTCTCGCTTTCGGTCTCCAGCATCCGGTTCACCGGGATGCCGGTCCACTTGGCGACCACCTCGGCGATCATCTCGGCGTCGACCTCCTCCGGAAGCATCTTCCCTTCCTTCTGGATCTGCTCAAGGGTGAGGCGCTTGTCCTCCATCTCCTTCTCGATGGCGGGGATTTCGCCGTACCGGATCTCGGCGGTGCGGGCCAGGAGGCCGTCGCGCTCGGCACGTTTGGCTTCCTCAGCCTTGTCCTCCTTGCGCTGCTTGAGCTCGCCCAGTTCCTTCAGGATGGTGGTCTCCTTATGCCAGTGGTCGTGCAGTTCGGCCGACTGCTTCTTGAGGCCGTCCAGTTCCTCTTCCAGCTTTTTCAGGCGGTCCAGCGCCTTGGCGTCCTTCTCCCGAAGCATGGCCTGGCGTTCGATCTCGAGCTGGATGATGCGCCGGTCGATCTCGTCGATCTCGGTAGGCTTGGAATCTATTTCTATCCTGAGCCGGGAGGCCGCCTCGTCGATCAGGTCGATCGCCTTGTCGGGGAGAAACCGGTCCGTGATGTAGCGGTCCGAGAGGGTCGCGGCGGCGATGATGGCGGAATCCTTGATCCTGATCTTGTGGTAGTTCTCGTACTTCTCCTTAAGGCCGCGCAGGATGGAGATGGTCTCCTCAACGCTGGGCTCCCCGGCATAGACCTGCTGGAAGCGCCGCTCGAGCGCGGCGTCCTTCTCGATGTGCTTTCTGTACTCGTTGAGCGTGGTGGCGCCGATGCAGTGCAGCTCGCCGCGGGCGAGCGCGGGTTTCAGCATGTTGGAGGCGTCCATGGCCCCTTCGGCCGCACCCGCGCCGACCAGGGTGTGCATCTCGTCGATGAAGAGGATGATCTTCCCCTCGGAGCGTGCCACCTCCTTGATCACGGCCTTGAGCCGCTCCTCGAACTCACCGCGGTACTTGGCGCCGGCGATGAGGGCCCCCATGTCGAGCGCCATGACCACCTTGTCCTTGAGCGTCTCGGGTACGTCGCCCGAAACGATGCGCTGGGCGAGCCCCTCGGCGATGGCGGTCTTGCCGACCCCCGGCTCGCCGATCAGGACCGGGTTGTTCTTGGTGCGGCGGGAGAGCACCTGGAGCACGCGACGGATCTCGTCATCGCGCCCGATGACCGGGTCGAGTTTCCCCTGGCGGGCCAGGTCGGTCAGGTCGCGGCAGTATTTCGCCAGCGCCTGGTATTTCTGTTCGGGATCCTGTTCGTTGACCGCCTCGCCGCCGCGCAGTTCCTTGAGCGCGGAGAGGATGCCGTCGCGGGTCACGCCGTTTTGGCTCAACAGCCGGCCGCTCGGGGTCTCCTTGGACGCGACCAGCGCCAGCAGCAGGTGTTCGGTCGAGACGAAGGAGTCGTGCATCGCGTCCGCTTCCTTCTGGGCCTGGTCCAGGATGCGGTTGAGAGCGGCCGATAGGCCGACCTGCGCCCCGCCGGTCACCTTGGGGAGGCGCTTGAGCACCTCGCCCACGCTCTCGCGCAGGCGCGGGAGGGGAGCGCCGATCTTCTTGATGAGATCGGGCACGAAGCCCCCCTCCTGGTCGACCAGGGCCAGCAGCAGGTGTTCCGCTTCTATGCTGGGGGCCGACATGGCGAGGGCATTTTCGTGCGCCGTCGCGATGGCTTCCTGCGTCTTCACCGTCATTTTTTCGGGTCTAATCATGGGGTTGCCTCCTAAGTCTTAAAAGAAGATAGGGAGGGGAGGGGGGCGTGTCAAGGTAGGGGGCGGTTTTTAGCGTGGCGTGCGATGGCCCGGCGGAGGAACCACCATCGCGGCAACGCTTGTCGTGCGCGAAAAGATATGGCATTATCCGGCAGCGATATGGCAGAGCCGTGGCACCGGAGTCTCGGGATGTACGATGGCGAGCTGCCGGTGACAAGGGTGTGAGGCTTGCAGGGGAGCTGAGTTGGCAAAGTGGCATTGCAACGATAACGGAACAGGCGCCGAAGGCAATCAGGATGCCGAGCTGGAGCAGGAGCCGACGGCCGAAGACGAGCTGGATGATGACCTCGACCTGGCGGAGGACGAGCATCTATTCTACGGCGAGGATCCGGACGCACTTCTCGACGATGATCCGGATGACGGCGAGGAGTTGGTCTGGGATGCCGACGAGCTGTCGAAACCGGTTGTCGCCACGCCGGGATGCGCCGTCAGTTTCTTCGTGGACAACAAGCGCCACCACGCCATCTGTCTCGCCGTAATCGGTGACGAGGTGCTCCTTGAGCACAAAGACGCGACCCGGTGCTTCCTGTTCATAGGCAAGATAACGGAGATAGTGCCGCGCATCCGCCGTGGGGTCGTCTCCGCCACCATCACCGTTGGTGCATTGAAACGTTGCCGTTACCGGTCGGTTCCCAAGAAGTGGCTCCAGGAAATGATAAGGGGCGGCCAGTCCTGGAAGGGGATCGAGGGGCCGGGTAAGGTGGCGCCGGCTCCCGGTGAACTCCTGAGCGGCCAGATGGAGCTGTTTTAGATTTCGGCGTGCGAGGGCGTTACAACGAAGTGAAGAGATCGCAGTTGCCGGCGCCCCACCCTGCCTGCTCCCGGGGGGAGGGTATCCTGTGATGCGGATCGTGATAGGCTGCGGGGAAGAAGTAACTTGGTGGGAAAAGTGAAAGGGGGCAGGGACCTTTACGGTGCCTGCCCCCTTTTCATTATTTTACTTTCCTCATCCAGCCGAACTTGTCTTCGATCTTGCCGGTCTGGATGCCGGTCAGGGTGTCGTAGAGGGTCTGGGTGTGCTTGCCGACGCCGCCGTTGCCGACCTGGACGGTTTCACCGGCATAGCAGAGCGTGCCCACCGGGGTCACCACTGCCGCGGTGCCGCTGCCGAAGGCTTCGGTGATCTTGCCGCTCTTCAGGTCCTGCATCAGGTCGTTGACGTCGATCTTGCGCTCCTCGACCTTGAGCCCCATGGACTTGGCCAGGGTCAGCACCGAGTCGCGGGTGATGCCGTGCAGGATGCTCCCTTCCAGCGGCGCGGTCACGATGGTGTCGCCGTAGGCGAAGAACATGTTCATCGAGCCCACTTCCTCGATGTAACGCTTGTGTACGCCGTCCAGCCAGAGCACCTGGTCGTACCCTTTCTTCTTCGCTTCGAGGCCTGCCTTCAACGAGCTGGCGTAGTTGCCGCCGGTCTTGGCTTCGCCGGTGCCGCCGGGGGTGGCACGTACGTACTTGTCCTCCACCATGATCCTGACCGGGTTGAAGCCGTTGGCGTAGTAGGCGCCGACCGGGGAGAGTATCACGTAGAAATAGTAATGGTCCGAGGGCTTGATGCCGACGTGCGGTTCCACGGCGATCATGGCGGGGCGGATGTAGAGCGAGGTCCCTTCACTGCCGGGGACCCAGGCGCTCTCCTGGGCTACCAACTGCTCGATCCCCTTTACAAAGAGCTCCTCCGGGACCTCGGGCATGCAGAGCCGTTCGGCGGAGTGGTTGAAGCGGCGTGCATTCATCTCCGGGCGGAACAGCGCGATGGTGCCGTCCTCCCACTTGTAGGCCTTCAGCCCCTCGAAGATTTCCTGCGCGTAGTGCAAAACGAGCGCCGCGGGGTCGATCTGGAACGGTTCGTACTTCTTGATCCGCGCATCGACCCACCCCTGACCCTCTTTCCACTCGACCAGCAGCATGTAATCGGTAAAAATCCTGCCGAAGCCCAGCTGTGACTCGTCGGTATACTTGGCCTTCTTCTCCCCCTCGCTAATCGGTATTACCCTGATCTCCATGTGGCAGAACCTCCGGTTTGTCGGCGCCAGGCGTCGCTTATTTGGATCTTTTCGTTTACCACATTCGCGACGGCAGGCGCAAGTAATTTAACCCCCTATATTACGGGGCATCCCCTTGATTTTTTACATGCCGCTTGATATATTTATTGGCGCTCAGGAGTTGAGAGTGCTAACAAGCAGAAGGCAAAACCAGCACTCACAAGGGAGAGACCAACATGACACACGCAATGCCGGTACCTATAGACAGCCTTACCCTGTACCTCACGGAAATCAACCGTTTTCCGCTTCTGTCGGCGGATGAGGAGATGGATCTGGCCTACAGGTTTCGGGACGAGGGGGACCTGGAGGCAGCGCACAAGCTGATCACCTCGAACCTCAGGTTTGTCGTGAAGATCGCCGGGGAGTACCGCTCCTACGGCATGAAGATGCTGGACCTGATCCAGGAGGGTAACGTCGGCCTGATGATGGCCGTGCGCAAGTTCGACCCTGCCAAGGGGGTCCGTCTCATCTCGTACGCCGTGTGGTGGATCAGGGCGTACATCCAAAACCACATCATTTCCGCCTGGAGCCTCCTGAAGATCGGCACTACCCAGGCGCAGAGAAAGCTCTTTTTCAAACTGAACCAGGCCAAGCAGGCGATCATCAACATGACCGGGGAGGGAGACCTCCACGCGGCGGCGATCTCGCTGGACGTGAAGGACACCGAGGCACAGGAGATGGAACAGCGCCTGAGGGGCGAACTCTCGCTGGACGTGGAGATGTTCGAAGGGGAGGGTGCCACCTTCCTCGAGAGCCTGCCCGACCTGCGCCAGAACCAGGAGGAAATGCTGGCCGAACGCCAGGAGGCCACCATGCTGGAGCGGAGCGTGGCGAGCGCGCTCGAGCAGCTGAACGAGAAGGAGCGCTTCGTCATCGAGCGCCGGGTCTCGGCCGACCAGCCGCTCACCCTGCAGGAGATCGCCGACCACTTCTCCATCTCGAGGGAGCGGGTACGGCAGATCGAGGAAGGGGCACTGAAGAAGATGAAGCGCTTCCTGACCCCGCTGGTGCTGGAACAGGCGGCATGAGCACGAGCCGCATCGCAATTATAGAAAGGGCGTCTTCCCGGGAAGACGCCCTTTCTTTTTTTCAGGACCCGGCGCCCACCGGTTCCACCTTGGCCCTGGCGCGCAGTTCGGCCACATACTCCGCCACCAGCCGCCGCATCTTCTCCCTCCTCAAGCAGGCGTAGATCTCCGCCTCGGCCTCCTGGTAGCTTTCCGGGCGCGGGGCACGCCGCTCGGTCACCTTCAGGATGTGGAACCCGAACCTGGTCTGCACCAGGTCGCTGATCTCCCCCGGATTCAGCGCGGACACCGCCTGCTCCAGCGGCGGATCGAGCTCCCCTTTTTTGCAGAAGCCGAGATCTCCTCCGCGGGCCTTGCTGGGGCAGTCCGAGTGCGATTCCGCCAGTATCCCGAAATTCTCCCCCTCGCGTACCCGGTGCAGCAGGATTTCCGCCCGTTCGCGTGCCCGCTCCTTCTCCTGCTCCTGGGCACGCTCGGCAACCGTCACCAGGATATGGCTCGCCCTGACGCTGCTCCCGGTCCTGAAGCGTTCCCGGTTGGTCTCGTAGAAGCTTTTCGCCTCGTCCGCGCCGATGGTGATCCGGGCTCCGAACTTGCTCTCCAGGAAGCGGTCGATCACCAGCTCCTTGCGCACCAACTGCTCCATCTGCGGCAGGGTGAGACCGGCTTTCCTCATCTCGCTGGCATAGGCCTCGCCGCCCCGGTACCTGGCGCGGTCGAGGGCGATCGCCTGCGCTACCTGTTGCTCCAGGTTCTTGACTTCCGACTTCTGCGCGGCCTGGTACAAAAGCTCCTTGGATATAAGCCCCTCCAGCGCCTCCTTTTTCAGCGCGCCGAGTTCCTCTGCGCTTGGCGGATGGTGCAAGCGCCTTGTCTCGACGAGGCTTCTCACCGCGCGATCCAGCTCTGCGCGTGTGATGGCCCTTCCGTTTACCCGGTGAACAGGGTCGCTCGGGGAACCTTGCTGGGGAGGGGGCGAGGCCTTCGATTGCTGCGTTTGATCGGATGGGGTACAGGCTGCCAGGTTTATAAACAGGAGCGGTATCGCGGCCGCCGCAGCGGTCACTCTTCTCCAATGGGACATGCACTTCCTCCACACACGCGCCGACGTTCGTCTACGCCATGCAGACAGCAAGAGGCATACCTGTCGTGCACGCCGTGAAGCAAACGGGGTATTACGGGGTGTTAGCGTGGAGGTGCCGAAGGCTGCCGCGGGAGGGTGGGTGAAGATGGGTCACTTGCAGGTGCAAATGACCCATCCGGCGAACGGTGCGCAGGGAGGGGGGGAGAAGCGAGGGTCCCGAGGAGACGGGCTCAGGCCTTGAACTTGTTCTCGGTGCCGGCCCGCAGCCTGGCGATGTTTTCGTGGTGCTTTAGGATCACGATCACGGCGATCACGAAGGCCATGACGATGGTTTCGCGGGGTGTGCAGGTGGCCCAGGCCAGCACGGGGATGCAGGCGGCTGCGCTGATGGAGGCCAGGGAGACGTAGCGCCACTTGTACAGGACGGCGGCGAAAACGGCGATTCCGAACAGCACAGCCAGCGGTGCGGTTCCCAGCAGCACGCCCAGCGCGGTGGCGACCCCTTTCCCTCCCTTGAAGCCAAGGAACACGGTGTAGACGTGGCCGAGGAAGGCGGCCAGGCCGATGGCCGCGACCCACACCGGAGAGAGCCCCAGCGCCTGTGCGACCAGGACCGGGATCACCCCCTTGAGGCAGTCCCCGACCAGGGTCATGATGCCCAGTTTTTTGCCGGCGGTGCGGTAGACGTTGGTGGCGCCGATGTTGCCGCTGCCACATTCCCTGATGTTGATGCCCATGCTCCGGGCCAGAAGCAGGCCGGTCGGTACCGAGCCGAGCAGGTACGCGCCGACCAGGAGCAGAATCTCGTTCAAAGCGTTCTCCCGGTACTTAATGAAACAACGGCGCATCCTACAGTATTTCCACTCAAACTGCAAGCCGTGGGGTGTCGAAGGGTGGGGAGGGCGTTTGGCCCTCAGTCGCGAAAGGCGGTGCGCTCCGGGAGGGGGGAGCGCACCTGCAGCCGCTCGTGCCGGATAACGATGGCAGTCATGAAGAGGAAGAGGGTGTCGCGCAACAGCGCGACCCAAGGGGCGGTCTTGGCGCCTTCCGGGCGGAAGCAGCCGCAGTCGATATCCAGGCCCCGGATCATGGCGGAGGCGAGGGCTACCATGAAGACGAGGTTCAGCACGCCGATGATCAGCGCGCCGCTTCTGACCCGTACCCCGCAGACCAGGAGCACCCCGCAGAGCAGCTCCAGAAAGGGAAGCACAGCGGCGGTGAGGTAGCTCCAGAAGTAGGGGAGGATGCGGTAGGCGGCCACGCTGCCGGCGAAGGCAACGGGGTCGGCGATCTTAGGGACAGCGGCATAGATGAAGATGGCGCCCAGGGCGACGCGGAGCGCCACGGGGATCATGCGGGCGTGGAAGAGTTTCATCGCGCTCCTCCCGAGGTCGGGTAGCCGGAGTCCCGCCACTCCGGGAGTCCCCCTTCGAAGACGTAGACCGAGCCGTAACCCGCCTTGATCAGGAGCTTGCCCAGGTCCATGCTGTCGTGGCAGGAAAAGCCGTTGCAGTAGGCGATGACAACGGCGTCTTTGGCGACCCCCTCGAGCTGCGGCGTCCGCTGCCGGGTCGCTTCCTCAAGCGGCAGGGAACGTGCGCCGGAGATGTGCTCCTTTGCGAAGCTGGCGCCGCTTCTGGCGTCAACCAGCACCGCCTGTCCCGAGTCGTGCAGCTCCTTCACCTGCGCAAGACCGATGGGCATCGGGAGCGCCTCCGCCTGCTGCGCGGCCGGCGCAGCCTGCGGGGCAGCAGGCGCGCCGCGCCAGGCGTCGGCCAGGAGCGTCCTGTTCCAGAAGATGCCGAAGACCGCCGAGACGAACACGATGACGGCGATCTCGAGGACGGTTTTGAGCGAGCTTTTCTGTGCCATGTCCAGACCCGGATGGGGGGGCGGTCGGCGGCGTGGGCCGGCGGCAGTCCCTGGTTGAAGTAGCCACCTGAGAGATGTTACGCAAAAGCGGCGTCCAGGTCAACCGGGCGCCCCTTGGGTGCATATTAGAAACGTTCGGGGGGGTAGATGTCGTGCTCCTCGAGCCACTGGGCGGCGCGGTCGGTGAGGAAGGCCTCCCTGATCGCCTGGAAGCGCTCCTGTTCCTCGGGGTAGAAGGAGAGGATCTCGTGCAGCCTGCCGTGGGACTGCTTGCCGCTGAAGGCCCGCGCCAGCATCCCCTTGAGGCTCTCGTTGGTCAGCCGCTGGATGAAGGCGTGCACCAGCTGGCGCTCCTGCCCGTAGTCGAAGGGAGGGACCTCGAGGAAGCGCTCCTCCTGAGAGGCCACCTCTTCCCAGAAACTTTCGTCCTCGTATTCGGCCGGAACCGAAAAGACCTCGCCGGTCTCACGGTCCAGGAAGTAGATCATGTCCGGGTCGCCGTTCTCGAAGGCCTCCATCAGGTCTTCCCAGACGATCTCCAGGTTGCGTAGTGCGTGCATCGGTACCTCTTAAAAACAGGTTGAGGTTAAGGTTGTTCCCTTTACCAACCCCGTATTTTTGTATATATTGCGCGAATGCGCAAGATTTTCATCGCCGACGCCCACCTGAGGAGCCCGCAGGACCGGAACTACCGGACCCTGGTCCGTTTCCTGGACACGCTCCCCACCGACACGGACACCCTTTATCTGCTCGGTGACATCTTCGAGTTCTGGATCGGGAACCCTCGGCCGGTGTACGCCCACTATCGTGAAATCGTGGAGTGCCTTAAGCGGGTGAGGGGGCGCGGAGTGCGCATCGTCTACTTCGAGGGGAACCACGACTTCCACCTGGGGGACTTCTTCAGGGAGCAGCTGCAGGCCGAGGTTCATGCCGGAGCCGCGGAACTGCAGCTCGACGGCAGGAGGGTCTGCCTGTGCCATGGGGACCAGATCAACCGTGCCGATTACCGCTACCGGGCCCTGCGCTTCGTGCTGCACGCCCCCCTGGTGCGGGCGCTGGTGCCGGTTTTCCCGCGCCGGTTGGCCGACCGGATCGCCGCCACCATGTCCCGGCGCTCGAGCGGGCAGCATGTCTCGCGCAAGGAACGCTGGGACTACCCCGCCATCCTGGAAACCTTCGCCCGCGAGCGCTTCGCAGCCGGCTGCGATCTGGTCGTCACCGGCCACTTCCATATCCCGATGCAACTGCGGGAGGATGGGAGGGAGTTCGTCTCCCTGGGGGACTGGATCACCCATTATTCCTACGCCCAGTGGACCGACGCCGGGCTCACCCTGGAGCGCTTCGCCTAGTCCGGCTGCAACCCGAAGAGCCCCAGGTAATTCGCCACCCGCTCCTCCAGGGTCGGCGCGGCGATCAACCCGCACATCTCGTCCGGGCGGTAACCCCGGCACACGGCCGGGCGCTCGTCGTAGATCAGGCAGCGCTGCTCACCGGAGAGGTGGCGGCACCTCTCTCCCACCTTCTTGTCCAAAGAGCTGATGTCCGGCGCGACGCAACAGGTCCCGCATCCCGAGCATTGCATTTCCACCTACCTGAAGAACGCCTCCAGGGCCTGTTCGCCCACCGAGGTCGCCTTGATGCGCCACTTGTTCTCGTTGATGACCAGGGCGGCCAGGGCGATCTGCGGGTCCTCCATCGGGGCATAGGCGGCGAACCAGCTGTAGTGCCCGGCGGGATCGGTCCCGTCGATGGAGCCGGTCTTGGCCGCGATCCGCACCGAGGCGAGCATCCTTCTCCCCCTGCGGTCGTGGAAGGCGCGGCGGGAGGTGCCGCTCTCCACGGTGGTGGCGAGCATGTGGGCCAGGGCGCTGGCCGTCTGCGGCGTCATCACGGTGCGCAGCACCTGGGGCTTCTGGGTGAACACCACGTTACCCTTGGCGTCGCGGATCTCGCTGGCGAGTGACGGCGCCATCATGACGCCGCCGTTGGCCACCGTGGCCATGATGGCGGCGGCATGGAAGGGGGAGATCTTGACCTCCCGGTTGAGACCCGCGCCCATGCGCATCAGCTCGTCGACGGTTCCCGGAACGGGTGCGGTGCTGGCGGCGATCGGCGAGCCGGGGACGATGGGGTGGTTGAAGCCGTACCTCCCCGCGTACAGGAGCAGCGGGTCACGCCCGACCACTTCGCCGGCCAGCCTGCCGTACACCGGGTTCACCGATTTCCCCATGGCGAGGGAAAGCGGCATCTGCTGGTTGCCGCGGCCGGGCCTTACGCGCCAGTATTTCGGGCTTTCCGAGGTGAGCTTGCCGTTGAAGGCGAACATGGTGTCCGGCCCCACCTTCTTCTCTTCCAGGGCCGCCGTCGCGGTCACGATCTTGAAGAGCGACGCCATGGGGTAGAGGTGGTAGTTCGCCCCCTTTTCCCACCCCGGCTGCGACGCGGAGTGCGACACGGCGGCGAGGATGCGCCCGGTCTTTGGTTCCAGGGCGACGAAGAGGCCGTAGGGGACCTTGTAGTCGCTGAAGAGTTTCTCGATCCTTCTCTGGACCTCTTCGTCGATGCCGTAGGTCACCTGCCCCCCCTGCGGCAGGGGTGCCGTGAACTTCCCACCCTGCACCTGGGCGTTCGAGTACGCATCAGCGGCAAGCTTGAAGGCGCCCCCCTGGTCCAGTTTGCCCAGGGACACGGCGGCCGGGGGCTCTGCCGCAGGTGCGCTTTTGGCGCGGGGAGTTCCGAAGAGGGAGATCAAGGGGTAGGAGGCGAGCAAAAGCGCGATGGCCGGCAGTATGATCTTGAGCCGCTTCTTCTCAGGCTTGGTCTCCTCGATCTGCCGAAAGACGTTGCGCCCGTCCTGTGCCTTTTTCCTGCCGAGTCGTCTGCCGTGTTTTTCTTTGTCGATGTCTTTTAAATCTTGCATATCCCGCTTCTGACCGTCTGTTGAATCGGGCCACTATATGTCAACTGCGTCCCCTTTGTCAACGCCGTGCGGGTGCATTTCCGGGAAGGCCAGATCCTTGAGGGTCACCCCTCCCAGGGCCGCCGCGACGGCCTCTTCCGATTCGTTCAGGAGCCCCTCGGCCAGCTCCTCCCCGGAGATGGCGGCCGAGGCGCCGCGCTTTCTCAGGGAGAGGAGTACGTCGGCGATGGAGACCTGGTTCAGGTCGCGGGCGGGGTAGTAGCCGCCGCGCCCTTCCCCGGCCATCACGATGAACCCCTGTTCGCGCAGGTGCTCGAGCGTGCTGCGCACGATGCGCAGGGGGATGCCGAGCTTTCCTGCCAGGTGCTGCTCGCCCCAGGCGGGGTCGCCGCGGTAGAAGGCCTCCGCGATGTGGCGCAACGCCGCCAGCGCCACCAGTTCCTGCAGCTCGTGGCTTATTTCGCGCCCCCGTATGTCGCGCCGGAAGGTGCCGCGGCTTTGGTGCGCCGCCACGACCTCCATGCCGAACAGGACGATGATCCAGCTCACGTAGATCCAGACCATCAGGATGGGGAGCGCCGCCAGGGTGCCGTAGATGGCGTTGTAGTTGCCGGCGCCGACCTGGAAGTGGATGTAGGCCCACTGGGCGAACTGCCAGAGGGTGCCGGCGAGGATCGCGCCGATCAGGGCCGAGTCGAAGCGGACCCGCGTGTTGGGCATGAAGACGTAGAGGAGGAAGATGGCGACCCAGACCACGAGGTACGGGGTGAGCCCCAGGGTGAACAGGAACAGGTCCCCCAGGTAGGTCCACTCCATGATCCAGCTGGTGAGCCACTTGCTCGACAGCGTGGTGGTGATGCTGGTGGCGGCCAGAAGCAAAAGCGGTGCGCTGACCAGGACGCTCAGGTAGTCGCTGAACTTGCGGTAGAAGGTGCGGGTCTCCGGCACCCCCCAGATCACGTTGAAGGCCTCCTCGATGCTCCCCAGCATGCTGATCGCGGTGAAGAGGAGCGCGGCGAGGCCGATCGCCCCCACCGATCCCATGTTGGTGTTGCCGATGTAGGAGATGACCCGGTTCACCACCTCCTCGTTGCCGGCGGTGACCTGCTTGAGGATCAGCGGCACCAGGCGGTTCTGGGCGCCGAGCCCCTTCAGCACCGAGAAGGCGAGGGCGAGCAGCGGCACCAGGGACAGAAGTGTCGTGAAGGAGAGGGCCGTGGCGCGCAGGAGGGAGTTGTTGGCCATGAAGTTGGTGAAGGCGAAGCCGGTGAACTGCAGGATCCCGAGTGCCTTGCCCCGCCACCCCCCGATGGTTGTAGGGTCGTACTGCCAGATCATGCCGGGGGAAAACTTCTTCTTGCTGTTTGATGAACCGTTCATAAGCTGTGGCACCTGTTGCGGCGTGCGGGGGGCGCATGAATCCGCCGCAAAGAAAAAAAGCCCACCTGAGGTGGGCTTTTACGTGGAGTCCGCGGGGATCAGGCCTGGGGCTTCTGCTTCTCCCTTTCCCGCTCCATCGCCTCCTTGCCGGCCTCTATGGCCGAGGAGATGATGTTCTTCTTCTCCAGCACCAGATCCTTGCCGTCCTCGTAGCTGGACCTGATCTTGTCCTGCGCCTCGCTGGCGTATTCCTTGATCTTGTCCACCGCGTCGTCGGCCAGATCCTTGATCTTGCCGCGCAGTTCCTCGCCGGTGTTCGGCGCGAGGAGCAGGGCTGCCCCGATCCCGACGGCAGCACCGGCCAGGAAGGAAAGCAGCATGGTACCGGTCCCGATATCTTTATCTTTTGACATGTCGGTCACCCCCTAATTTTGGTTTTGATTATTCTATCAGCAATGTATCTGCCTGCAACCTTGGCACCGGCCATCCAGACCGAGGAGTTGGTCACGATGTCAGACGCGATCCCAAGTACCTTGTTGATCATGCGTATGTTGTGTCCGGCGTGGCCGAGCTCGCTTAAAAGCATGTTCACGCCGTCCGCGTTGGCAGCCGCGGCACCGGTAACTACCTGGACATCCGCCACTGTGTCACGCAGTTCCTTGACTAGCGGCGTCACTTCCTTTTGCAGCAGGTCCGCGGCGCCCTGCAGTGCGATTGCCGCCTTTTTTAGTTCAGTGAGGACCGGAATCAGGCACAGCGCCAGCACGACGAGGGTCAGCGCCGTCACTGCCGAGGTTATCTGTAGAAAAAGCATGCGATCCTCCTGGTACTGGGCGAACTGTTTTCTTCAAAGGCTTGGAAACTGGGGAGGGGTAAAAAGGTCGGGGAGGCCGCACAGGGCCTCCCCGATTTGCTGCAGGAGTATTACTTCTTGACCGGTTTGGCCGGCTTGGCCGGAGCAGCCGGTTTGGCCGGAGCCGCTGCCGGGGCTGCCGGAGCCGCGTCGCCCCAACGGTTCAGGTCGTGCGCGATGCTGTGGCACTCGCCGCATTTCGGGAACTTCGCCATGATGGCGGCCGGGTGCGGCTTGACGTGGCACTGGGTGCACTGCGGCACCATCTTGTGCTTGGCCTGGTGGCAGTAGACGCAGGCGAGCTTGCTGTGCTTGGCGGTGCTGGAGGTCAGCAGCTTGAACGCCTTGCTGTGGCAGGCGGCGCAGAACTTGGACGGGGTGTCGGACTTGTAGGTCACGTCAGCCGGCTTGTGGGCCTGGTGGCAGACCTTGCAGTCCTTCTGCACGATTTCGCTGGAGTGGGACTTGTGGCACTGGGTGCAGTCCGGAATCCGGCCGTGTACGTTGTGGCAGAAGGAGCAGTTGAGGGCGGAGTGCTTGCTCTTGAAGGAACGCAGCTGCTCGATCTGGCCGGTGTGGCAGGTCAGGCACGGATCGGTGACGTTGTTGCCGAACTTTATGTTCTTCGGAGTATGGGGGTTGGAGTGGCAGCCGAGGCAGCCCTGGAGCTTGTAGTGCGGCTTGCCTTCATGGCACTGGCTGCACTGCGGGATCGGCTTCTTAACCTTGGGCGGGTGGCCGACGTGACAGTCCTGGCAGGTCACCTCGGTTTTGTGCTTGCCGCCGGCAGCTGCGATATCCTTGGGCGGCTGCTCATGGCACTTCACGCAGTCCGTGTTGCTCAGCACCGCCGTAGGTTGTGCAGGATCGGCTGCGGCTGCAGTTCCCACGAATGCGAACAGCGCCAGGGCCGATACAAGGTTGAAAAGTTTTGCTACTCTCATTGCCCCCTCCTTGGTATTAAAACAGAGTTAATTTTAAGCATGGATTTATATAACGTCTTGAGGTGAATTGTCAAGGGTTTAGGCACTGAAACGGACCCCTTGATCCAGCATCGTCACCGCGCTAACTACAGTCCATCCTTACCGATAACGGTAAGGGTGAGATCCGGGCGAGCGCCGACAAAGAGAGATGTGTCGATAAAGAACCAGCCTGGCGCACTTTTTACACTGTTTGTTGATCTGATACCGATGTTTGCGGCGGGGTGAACGAAGTTTCGGCCTCCCCGGCGGGGGGGAGGCCGAAAGCGGGGAGGCTACTTGTCAGCGGTGATCTTGAAGGTGCGCTTGAGCGGGGTGGCGGTCTTCGGGCCGAACCACTTCTCGAAGATCTTCTTGGCTTCGCCGTTTTTCTCCATCTCGAGCAGGGTCTTGTTCACGAATGCGACGAAGTTCTTGTCGTCCTTGCGCATGCCGAGGCCGTAGGGCTCCTCGGAGATCTGCAGGTTGGGGATCTCGAACCTGTTCTTGTTGGGCGCCTTGCCGAGGATGCCGGCGAGGATCGACTCGTCCGTGGTGACTGCCGCCACCTTACCCTGCTGCAGCGCCAGAAACGCCTGCGGGTAGTCGTCGAAGGAGAGGATGGTGGCGGTGGGGATCGCCTTGGCCACGTTTTGTTCCGAGGTCGACCCTTTGGCGGTGCCGATCTTCTTCCCTTCCAGGTCCTTGAGGCTCTTCACCGCGCCCTTCTTGGTGATGAACTTCTGGCCGGTGAGGAAGTAGGTGTGGCTGAAGTCGATCTGCTTGGCGCGTTCCGGGTTCTTGGTCATGGTGGCGGCGATGATGTCGATGTTTCCTTCCATGAGCTGCGGCATGCGCGACGCCGAGGTGACCGGTTTCACTTCAAGCTTCACGCCGAGCTTCTTGGCGATGTACCTGCAGAAGTCGATGTCGTAGCCCACGATCTCGCGGGTCTTCTCGTCCACGTAGCCGAAGGGGGGGAGCGAATCCTTCACACCGGCCACGAGGACCCCTTTCTTCTTCACCTCGGCCAGGGTGTCCCCGGCGGCCAGCGCGGCGTGGGCCATGATGCCGACCAGGGCAACAGCAGCGAACAGCGTCAACAGTCTTTTCATCAGTTTTCCTCCTTGGGAATGAAAATCGTTCTACATTCTAAGTTCTATGTTCTACGTTAAAACGTACGCGATTATATCAGAGTGTTCAGGCTTTGCAGCTTGTCGAACGAAAAACTGTCGCCGGATGAGCGGAGGAAAGCAGTAAACGTGGAACGTAGCACGTAGAACGGCAGTTAGGTCAGTGCATGGGCGAGAGCAGTTGTTTCAGGAACTGCTGTGCCCGCTCGTGTTGCGGGTTCTTGAAGAACTGCTCGGGAGCGGCCTGCTCCAGTATGGTCCCCTGGTCCATGAACACCACCCGGTGGGAAACCTCGCGGGCGAAGCCCATCTCGTGGGTGACCACGACCATGGTCATGCCGCTCAGGGCGAGCTTCTGCATGACGTCGAGCACCTCGCCGATCATCTCTGGGTCGAGCGCGGAGGTCGGCTCGTCGAAGAGCATGATGCGCGGCTTCATGGCCAGTGCCCGGGCGATGGCGACGCGCTGCTGCTGGCCTCCGGAGAGCTGCGCGGGATAGGCGTCCCGTTTCTCGGAAAGCCCTACCCGGTCCAGAAGCGCCATGGCCTGCTCCTGCGCCTGCGCCTTGGGAGTCTTGCGTATCTTGATGGGGGCCAGGGTGATATTGGCGAGTACGGAGAGGTGAGGGTAGAGGTTGAACTGCTGGAACACGAAACCGACTTCGGCGCGCAGCTTGTTGATGTCGAGCTTCTTGTCGCTCAGGTCCTTGCCGTCGACGATCAGGGTGCCCCGGTCGATCGGCTCAAGCTGGTTCACGGTCCGGATCAGGGTCGACTTGCCGCTGCCCGAGGGGCCGCACACCACGAGCACCTCCCCCGGTTTCACGTGGAGGTTGATGTCGTTCAGCACGTGCAGCTTCTTGAACCACTTGTGGACGCCTCTGAATTCGATCATGGGTTGCTCCTGCACGGTTAAGACCTGCACCACCCTGTTCTCATTACTCTCATCTTAAGTAACAGGCGCGGCAAATGCAACCCAATTTTCGATGTTGTCAAACTTCGTTCTGAAAAAGTTACAGCGATGGGTGGGCCAGGGTCCCGCCTATGGGAACCTTGAAGGCCCCCGGAGAACTCTGGTACTTGGTGAGCAGTAAAAACACGAACTTCTGGCGCTCCAGGAAGGAGGGCTTGGGCATCATCTCCATGGTCAGGTTGAGCGGCGACGCGCCGACCGGGTTTCCCAAAACGGTGTCGCCGGAGAGGCGGACGTAGATGCCGTCGCCGTTTAAGGTAAAGCTTTTTAAAACGGCGCGCCCCTTGTCGATCTTAAGGGCGCCGCGCACCTCGCGGTAGGAGGCATCGGGAAGCGGCATGGACCCGATCTTCACGCCGGCAACCTCGGCGGCGCGGACCTCCAGCTGCAGGTCGCCGCTGCCTCCCCCCTTGTTCGCCTCCATTTTGCCGTTGAGCTTCAGCTCCCCCCTCACCTTGGCTTCGGCCACGGTGCTGAAGAAGGGGATGTCCTCGAGCCGGACTCCGCGGCACTGGATGCTCCACCCCTTACTCCTGCCGAGGTCGAGTTCCCCCGCGGCCTCCCCCGCGCCGATGCTGCAGCGGTAGGCAAGGCGCGCCTTGCCGGTAAGAAGCGGCAGCAGCTCCAGCCGCACCTTCACCTGCCCCAGCTTGAGGATGGCCCCCTTCTCGGAGCCGAGCTCGACCTTGTCGGCCTTTAGCCCCAGCGGGAAGCTCTTGCCGAAGCCGGTGCACTCCAGGGTGTACCCGGCGTTTTCTGCTGCCCGGACCAGCACCCCCTTGATGGCGTGGTTGGGGGTGAAAAGCAGCGTCAGGAGCAGGAACAAAAAAAGCGTGGCGGGAACGCCGCAGGCGAGGTAAAGGGTGCGTTTCTTCATCTATTTCCCCACCGGTGCCGGCTTGATCAGGGCGATGGTGAGAGTGAGGTCGAGCCTGGAGGGGTCATCGAACCTCTGCTTGATCAGGGCCTTCTTGACCGTGACCGGTCGCGCCCCCTTTTCCAAACGGTAGATCAGGTTGACCGCCTCATTGGCGGAAAGCCCCTCCATGCGGAGTTCGGCGGCATCCTCGACGTAGCCGGGGATGTCATCCCCCTTGACCGACTTGATCTGGCTTGCGCGCCCCTTGATGCCGATCTCCTCCACGATCTTGGCCGGGGAGTCGTCCGGCTTGGTGGCCATGAGCCGGTTGGCCAGGCGCTGGGCGCCCTGGTTCGCCTCCTGGTAGCGGAGCTTCAGGCGCATCAGCTCGGCAATGTCGGCCTCGCGGGCGGTCCGCTTGTGTTCCAGCGCGGAGATCCTGCTGTTCACGGCCGAGAGGAGCACCACGATGGCGAGCACCACGGCGATGGCGACGCCGATGCGCTGCCTGGTGCGGTTGTCCAGTCCCTGCAGGAGGTTGATCATCTCTTCGCGGTTCATCGGGTCACCCCCTTCATCTTCCCGCTCAGGGTGAAGGTGACGCTGCCGTCGGGGCGGGACTTGGTCTCGCCCACCTCTGCCCCCTCGAGGATGGCGGCGGCGCGGCTCTTCAGCTCGCCGGCGGCCTGGATGCTCTTGGCGTCCCCCTTCAGGCGGACGTCGGAACCGGCAATCTCAGTTTCGTAGATGCCGAAGACGTCCTCCCCCTTGACCTGGGCCACGTCGCTCAAAAGCTTCAGCACGTTGCTCGAGGTCTTGGCACCTTCCAGGCGCTTGATCTCGGAGCGGAGTTCGGCGACCTCGTCGACCGCCTTCTTCCGGGTCGGGAACACCTCTTTGTAGATGCCGGTGATGGTGCGGTCCAGCGAGGCGAGGTCGCGTTTGACGAGGTAGTAGCGCACGCCGCTTTCGGCGAAGATGAGGAGCACGAGGGCCGCGGCCAGCATCATGCTCACCTTGAGGCGCTGGTACAGCTTCTCGGTCGCGGCGGTGTAGGCGAGCGGGCCGCGGCGCAGGTTGACGGCGGAATTGTCGGCCACGGCTGCCGCCAGCGCGTAGGCGCCGGCCAGATCGTGCGCGGCGCGCGGGTCGTCGCCGAAGGCCTCGAACAGCCCCTTGGTGGAGGGGGAGACGGTGGCTTCCTCCTGCTTCCCGGGGGTGTGCGAGATCACGCGTTCAACCCGCAGGTCGCGTGAGAGTTCCAGGGCGGCGACGGTGCGCTGCAGATCCGCTTCGCTTGCGCCGGGGGGGAGGGCCCGGAAGTAGATGGGGGCTCCGTCGCTGTAGGCGGCGACGGCCTCGCCGTCGCTCACCGCCACGGTCCCGGCGGCGGGCGCCAGCTTGTCCCAGTGGAACAGGGACGCGGTGACCACTTCCGGCTCGAGCCCGACTTCTTTCAGGATCTCGATCTTCTCGGAGAGCTCCTGGATCCTGCCCCAGACCGCCAGCACCTTGCCGCCGGACAGGGGGAGGGCGTCGAAGGCGAGCTGGTCGGTATCGAGCGCCGTTTCCCCTTTCAATTCCAGCGGGAGGAGTTCCCGCACCTTGGCGCGGTCGCTGATGGGGAGCTCCAGCTCCCTCATGAACAGCGTGGAGGGGGGGAGGGCGAGTACCACCCGGTGTTCTCCCGTCGCCAGCGAGCTTCCGCAAAGGATGCGGGAGAGTTCCCCCTCCTCACCCAGAAGCGGGTGCCGCTCGGCGGAGAGGAAGGAGGCTCCACCCTTCTTGGCCCTGAAACTGGCCAGGACCAGCTCGGTCCTTTTCAGCTGTACGATCAGCATGTCCATCAATATTCTCTCCAATAAAGGATCCTGGGCGAGGTGCCTTCCACGTCGGTCACCACGGCCTCGACAATACGTACACTCTCTCCCACCCTCCCCTCGGAACGGATCCGGTAGATGGATCCCTTGAATCCTACTTTTAAGGATAGAGCCTGGGTGAGCGTGGAGCTTCCGAAGACATCGGCCAGCGTCTTTATCACCTTGGTCTTACGGTACTCCAGGATCTGGGCCACCTGGTCCCCGGTCATGAGGCGGTCGTCAAGCGACATGAGGACCTCTTTGGGGGCCGTGTTGATGTTGATCTGTGCGGCGGTGCCGTTGGCGACCCCGTACACCGTCACCAGGCCGCGCAGCTTCGCCAGCACCTCCGGGGTGTACCCCTTGACCAGAGCGAGCTCTTCGAGGGTGTCCAGCTTGTCGCTGTGCACCAGGTGCGGGGGCTTGAGGGTGCCGTAATAGTTCTTTTCCGCGCCGTTTGGGCGAGGCGTGTCATCGGTGTCGACCCAGTCGGCCAGCGGGTCGTAAAGATCGCGCGACAGCTTCAGGTTGTCGAAAAGCCTCAGCAGCGCATCCTTTTGGAACGGGTCCGGCGTCCCGGTCTGCGAGGTCGCGGCGTTAAGGTCCAACTTGCCGCTCTCCTCCTCGATGGTGACGGTAACCGTGCCGTTGCCCGCGTCCAGGGACTGCGGCTTCGCCCACGGCTCCAGCAGAGAGCTGTACTGCTCCCCAAGCCGCAGCGTGCTGCAGACCTGCAGCAGCTTCATCCCTCCGGCGACGCCCGACTCGGCCAGGATGCCTGCCTGCTGGGACGCGACGAAGTTGTGGCTGTGCGAGGTGTCGACGTAGACCTCGTTGACGAACTCGGCCAGAAGCGCCACGAGGAGCGTGGTCACGATGAGCGCTATGACGAGGGCGAATCCCCTTTCCCCCCTCATGGCGTCTTCCTCAGGGTGGCGATGGTGCTGAAGACCTCGCCTCCCTTGGCCGTTATCGTGACTCTTACCTTGTTGGGCAGCTTGTTGTTGAGCGCCGTGTCCCAGGTTTTGACCCACTTGCCGCCATCCCAGCACTCGACCAGGAACCCCTCCATCCGGTCCATGACGGGGTAGGGGACCGACGCCACGCTGGCATCGAGATAAAGGTCGCGGGCCTCGCGCACCAGGGTGAGGATCTGGTCCTCCTCCTTTTCCCGCACCGAGTAACGCACCACCATGAGGTCGGACGCCGGCGACGGGTCGATGCGGGGCGGGGTGAGCGCGGTGAACTGGAGCAGCGAGGCTGGCTTGCCGAAGCTGTCCCGGTCCTCGACCACGAAATGGAACCGCTGCGTCGTTGCCGCGGGTGTCGTCGTACCGGTGGTTGATGAGGCCATCCTGAAAAAGGCCGAGGTCAGCTCATCGTGCAGCTTGCCGAGCGTCGCGGAGAGCTCCCGGCGCTCCTCCATCCGGGTCCCCCCCTTTTCGCGCGCCGCCACTACCGAGAAGTAGGTGCCGTACAGGGCGCCGGCGAGGATCACCAGAAGCGCCAGGGCGATCAGGAGCTCGATGAGGGTGAAGCCCTTGTTATTGCGCATTTTGCGGTGCGTATTGCACAAGCGACAGCCTTTTTGTGTCGTTGGCCCAGATGACGGTCAATCGGATCATGTTCAGGCCCGGGATCTCTGTCTTGGTTATTTCGCGCTCCCACTTGTGGTCGGGATGATCGGGGGCGAAGGTCCCCTTGGTGTCGCTCTTCTTGGCGAACTCGGGATCTTCCAGCTTGGCGCGCCCCAGCAGCACGGCCGTGGTCTCCTCGGTATCGGCCGAGATCGTGGCCAGGTGGTGGTTCACCGAGGAGATCACGGTGAGGAGCACACCGGCCGTGATGGCGAGCGCTATCATCACCTCGAGCAGCGTGAAACCTCTCACGAGCTCACCTCCTGGTAGCCGTCCTGCACGGTCACCTTGCCGCCGGAAGGGTTCGCGGTGACCGTGTAATGCTTCTCCCCCGCCTTCAGGTGGATGGTCACCCCGTCCGCCACCCCGCCGGGGCCGAAGGGGATGATCACCTCACCCTCCGTCACGACCCCCTGGGTGGGCAGGTTCACATCCTCGATGTCGATCCCTTCCTCGATGAGCCGCCTCCCCATGAACTGGTCCCCCGGCTGCAGCTCTTCGCCGGAGGGGGATAGCTCGGTGATGCGGGTGGTGTTCTCCCCCAGTTGCAGGTGCAGGCGGTAGACCTTCTTGGTGACGATGGCCTGGTCGTTGAGGAACCTGAGGCCGCTGGCCAGGTTGCGCGCCGAGCTCTTCAGGCGGGTCGCTTCGGGCTCGGGGAGCCGCGGCAGCACGATCCCCGCCGCCAGCGCGATGATGAAGATCACCACCATCAGCTCAAGCAGGGTGAAGCCGGCGTGGTCGCGCTCTTGGTTTTTGCCTTTACTCACAGGTCCCAAACGGGTCTTTCCTCTTGTGCACCATGAGGCGGGGCGAATGATTATTCGCCCCTACAGTCCGGGCGGTGTGTCCACTCCCCTGCACGCTACTTCATGCTCCAGCTTTCGATGTCGGCGTTCTTCCCTTCGCCGCCGCGGGCGCCGTCCGCGCCGTAGGAGGAGAGGTCGTAATCGCCGTGCTCGCCCGGGGAGAGGTAGAGGTAGTCGTTGCCCCAGGGATCCTTGGGGACGTTCTTGTTCTCCAGGTACCCCTCCGCCTTGTAGTTGTTCGGGATCTTGCCGGTGGTCGGCTTTGTGACCAGCGCCTGCAGCCCCTGCTCGGTGGTCGGGAAGTTGCCGTTGTCCAGCTTGTAGAGCTTCAGCGCGGTCTCGATGTTCCTGATCTGCACCTTGGCGTCGGCTACCTTGGCGTCGTCGCTGCGGCCGATGATCTTCGGCCCGACCAGGACGGCCAGAAGGCTCAGGATGACGATGACCACCATAAGTTCGATCAGGGTGAAACCGCGGCTGTCTTTCATTGTCTTCAGCATGGATAGACCTCGCAAAGTATGGAATGGTGTCATTTCAGTTATTTGACCAACTGGTTCAGTTGCATGATGGGGAGCAGCACGGCGATGACCATGAAGCCGATGGTGAGCCCCATGCCCAGGATCAGCATCGGCTCGAGCAGCGCCATGGAGCGGGTCACCTGCGCGTTGAACTCCTTCTGGAAGGCGTCGCCCGCCTTGATCAGCATGGCGTCCAGCTCGCCGCTCTTCTCCCCCACGGCGGTCATGTGGGTCAGAAGCGGCGGGAAGAGGGGGCTCGCCTTCAGCGTCGCGGAGAGGCTTCCCCCCTGGATCAGCGTCTCGCGCGCCTGGGCGAGGAAGGACTTGTACTCCCGGTTCACCACGGCCTCGCCGGTGATCTCCATCGCCTTGATGATGGGGACCCCGCTCTGCAGCAATAGGCCGAGCACCTTGGCAAAACGGGACAGCACCAGGCGCCGCCAGAGCTGGCCGGCCATGGGGAGCTTGAGGAGGAACCGGTCGCGCCTTTGCAGGAATTCCTCGTTCGCCTTCGCCCGCTTCCAGGCCGCGACGGCGCCCAAGGCGAGCGCGCCCATGATCCACCATCCCTTTCTGACCAGGGTGCTGGCCTTGATCAGAAGGACGGTGACCAGGGGGAGGGTCGCCTTGTTGCTCTCGAAGACGGCGGAGATCTTGGGGACCACGAAGCCAAGGAGCACCATCATGACGCCGATACCGACCACCACCATGATGGCGGGGTAGATGAGGGCGGTGATGACCCGGCTTCTCACCTCGGCCTGGTCCTCCTGGAACTCGGCCAGGCGCTCCAGCACCACCTCGAGCGCGCCGCTTGCCTCGCCTGCGGCGACCATGCCGATGTAGCTCTCGGAGAAGACCTGCGGCTCGGCGGCGAGCGACTGTGCGAGCCCCTGCCCCTCGGCGAGCCGGTCCCGCACCCGCCCGAGCACCCGTTTCAGCTCGCCCGGCGCCTCCTGCTCCCACAGGGTCGCGACGGCCTCGTAGACCGGTACGGCGCTCCCGAGGAGGGTGGCGAGCCTTCTCGTGGCGAGGGAGAGGTCGGGGACGCTGACGCCGGAGTTGAACGACCAGCGGGAGCCGGCCTCGGCGGCGGGGGCGATCTCCTTGGCGAAGAGCCCCTTCTGCTTCAACTGGAGCCGCGCCTCGCTCTCGCTGGCGGCGTCCACCGTCCCGGCGACCTCGGCCCCCTTCTGGTTGAATGCGCTATAGCGAAAGGTCGGCATAGTCGTCCTGGGTCACCCGCAGGACCTCCTCGATGGTGGTGATCCCCTGGGCCGCCTTCATGAGGCCGTCCTCGCGCAGGGTGCGCATCCCCTTGGAGACGGCGTACTCCTTGATGGCGCCGGAGGATGACTGGCGGATGATCATGGAGCAGAGCTCCGCGTCGATGGGAAGGAGTTCGTAGATGCCGACCCGGCCGATGGTCCCGAGGTTGAAGCATTTGTCGCAGCCGCGGCCGCGGTAGAGAACCGGCGGGAGCTCGACCCCCGGGTAGCTTCGGTCCGGCGTGTAGGATTCCTTGCAGTGCGGGCAGATGACGCGCACCAGCCGCTGCGCCAGCACCGCCGAGAGCGAGGAGGCCACCATGAACGGCTCGATCCCCATGTCGATGAGACGGGTGACCGCGGTGGCGGCGTCGTTGGTGTGCAGGGTGGAGAGCACGAGGTGGCCGGTGAGCGAGGCCTGCATGGCGATCTCGGCGGTCTCGGCGTCGCGGATCTCGCCGATCATGACGATGTCCGGGTCCTGCCTCAGGATGGAGCGCAGCCCGTTGGCGAAGGTCAGGTCGATCTTCGGGTTGACCTGGATCTGGCCCACCCCCTTCAACTGGTACTCGATCGGGTCCTCGACGGTGATGATGTTCTTCTCCGGCGAGTTGATCTGGGAGAGCGCCGCGTAGAGCGTGGTGGTCTTGCCGCTGCCGGTGGGGCCGGTGACCAGGATGATGCCGCTGGTGCGGGACAAAAGCCGCTCCATGAGGAGGTCGTTCTTGTCGGAGAGCCCGATCTCCTTGAGCGAGAGCACGCCGCGCTGTTTGTCCAGAAGCCTCAGGACCACGCGCTCGCCGAAGAAGGTCGGGATCAGCGAGACGCGGATGTCCACGTCGCGGCCGGCGACCTTCACGCGGATGCGGCCGTCCTGCGGCAGCCTCTTCTCGGCGATGTTCAGGCCCGACATGATCTTCACGCGGGAGGTGAGCGCCTCCTGGATCACCTTCGGGGGGGAGAGCATCTTGTAGAGCAGGCCGTCGATCCTGAAGCGGACCTCGAGCTCGCGCTCGAAGGGCTCGATGTGGATGTCGCTCGCGCGCTCCTTCACCGCCTGGAACAGGATGGAGTTCAAAAGCCGGATCACCGGCGCCTCGTCGGTCAGCTCCATCAGGTCGCGCGGCTCGTTGAACGAGGTGGCCAGGGTGGAGAGTTCCTCCCCCTCGAGCTCCTCGACCACCTCCTGCGCCGAGCCGGAGAGCCGGGAGTAGAGGCGGTTCACCGCGTCGAGCAGGACCGGCTGGGGCACCACCACGGTGGAGACCGGGAGCTGGAACAGCCCCGCCATCTCGTCGATGGCGAGGAGGTTGGCGGGGTCTGCGCTCGCCGCGATCACGGTCCCCTGTTCCTCGCGCAGCGGGAGCAGGAGGTTGTTGCGGGCGAAGTTGAGCGGCACCCGGGTCACCAGCGCGCCGTCCACCTTGGAGTCGTCGATCTCGGCCTGGAAGGGGAGGCCGAGACGTTCCGCTATGCTTTCTAGATCAAGCGTTTCTGCCATGGGAGTCTGTCCGCCGTTACTGGTTGCGAATTTCGGGCTTGTCCGCGGTCACGGACTTCGGTTTTTCCTCGAGAGCGCGCTCCAGGTTGAAGGGGGCGTCGTTCTTCACGGCGTCGGAGAAGTTGTTCCTCTGGGTCACCGAGACCTCGGCCAGGTCGCGCGCGTCCTTGATGATGCGCGGGGTGAGCATGATCAGGAGGTTGGTCTTGTCACGCTTTGTTGTTTTGGTCTTGAAGAGCCACCCAAGGCCCGGGATGTCGCCCAGGAGCGGGATCTTGCTCTCGGTCACCTGGTCGGTGTCCTGGATCAGGCCGCCGATCAGCACGGTGTCGGTGTTCTTCACCACCACCGAGGTCTTGGCGGAGCGCTTGGTGCTCCCGAGGCTCGGGCTGGTCGCGGTGCCGAAGTCCTTCACCGCCGAGATCTCCTGGTAGATGTCGAGCTTGATGTACTCCCCCTCGCTGATCTGGGGCTTGATCTTCAGGATGATACCGGTGTCCTTCCGCTCGATGGACTGCTGGGAGAGCCCGGTCGAGGTGAGGTTGGTCCCCGAGACGAAGGGGACGTTCTCGCCCACGAAGATCTCGGCTTCCTTGTTGTCGCTGGTCATGATGTTGGGGGTGGAGAGGACGTTCAGGGCGCCGTTGGTCTGCAGCGCCTGCAGCACCACCGGGACGTTGATCTTGCCCAGGGTCACGTCCATGCCAAGTGTTTTCGCCGCCGCGGCCGTGGTGGAGAGGCCGGCCACGGTGCCGAACGGGTCGAAGGTGCCGATGGTGGCCACGGTGCCGTTGGAGGCGGCGCCGATGACGCCGATCTGCACCCCGAGGTCCTTGGCCCGGTTCACCGATACCTCGGCGATCATCGCCTGCACGAAGACCTGGCGGCTCCTTCTGTCGAGCTTCTGGATCACCTGCAGGAGGTTCTGGTAGTCGGTCGGGGAGGCCATGACCACCAGGGAGTTGGTGGCCTTGTCCGGGGTGATGGTGATCTTGCCCCCTTCGAATACCGCCTGCTGCGGTGCCGCAGCGGTGCCGGCGGCAGCGGGAGCCGCGCTGGATGTTCCCTTCACAAGCCCTTCCAGCACCTTGGCGACCTCGGTCGCCTCTGCGTTTTCCAGGTAGTAGACGTTCACCTTGCTGCTGGTGGTGGGGGGGACCACGTCGACCAGCGCGATCAGCTTCTTGATGTCGGCCTTGTCCTTGTCGGAGCCGAAGATGATCAGGGCGTTCAGCCTTGCGTCGGCGACCACGGGTACGGAGCCGGTCGAGGCCCCCGGCGCGGTGCCCGCCTTGCCGCTTTGCTTGCCGGAGAGCCAGTCCTTGACCATGGTGGCCACGCTGTCGGCCGCCGCGTTCTTCAAAAAGACAAGCTCGGCACCTTCGCGGACCTGGTCGGTATCGATATGCTTGAGGATCCCGAGGATCTTCTGGATGTTGTAGGCGGAGTCCACCACGAGGATCAGGTTGGCGGCGCCGAAGGCCGAGATCTGCCCGTCCTTGGAGACCAGCGGCTGCAGGAAGGTGACCGCGTCCTGGGGGGGGACGTGCTCGAGCTGGATCACCCGGGCCTGGTAGCTGTCGTTCACCACACCCTTGTCCCCTTCGCTAAGGACCCTCATCCCGGCCTGCTTCGCGGCCGCGGTCGGTACGATCTTCATCACCTTGCCCGCCGGCACCACGGTGAACCCTTTGAGCTCCAGCACCGAGGTGAAGACGTTGTAGGCCTCCTCGTTGGAGAGCTTGGCCGGGGAGAACACGGAGATCTTCCCCTTGACCCGGTCGTCCATGATGAAGTTCTTGCCGGTGAGGTCGCTGACGAATTTCACCATGGTGGCGATGTCCACGTCGGTGAAGTTCAGCACCACCCCTTTGGCGAGGACGAGATTCGGGGCAGCCAGCAGGAACATGAGCATGGCAGTGATGCGCGCAACTCTTCTTTTCAAGGAAACCCCCTAGAGGCAGACTAAGATAAAGATTAAGATTTAGTTAAACCCGACTGCAGTTCTTTCAGAGTTACCACTATCTTGTTGATCTCCAGGTACAGCTTATTCAGAGCTCCGTCGAGAGAATCGGCGTCCTCCGGGGTGAGGTACCCCACCCTCCTCGAGTACTCGATGTGGTTTTGCGTCTCCGTAAGCGAACCCCGGGCGTGATAGTAGAAGTTGATCTTGTCGAGCAGGTGCTTTCTTCCAAAAGCCTCAGCAATGTTTGCTGATATGCTGAGGGCGGATCTGCGAATCTGTGAAGTCAGGCCGTAATCCTCCTTGCGGGGGAGATGTTCCGTTGCCTTGTGCACCCGCTCAGCCACGTCCATAGCGTCCTGCCAAACCGGCATGTCTTTGAAACTATGGTACATGGAGCCCTCATGCGTTGGACTATTGCCTCTGCTTAGTCTTAATCTCTGTCTTAATCTGCTCCTGCTTTATTGGATGTCGTAAGTAAACGTAGTGGGCTTGCCGTCGCGGATCAGGTCGAGCTTGATCCTGCTCTGCCCCTTGAGCGAGGCGAAGGACTGGATCGCCTTCTCCGGCGAGTCGATCGGGAAGTCGTTCATCCTCAGGAGGACGTCACCGTTTCTGATGCCGACGGTGCCGAAGATCCCCTGCGGCTTCACCTCCGAGGCGCGGAACCCCTCGACCTTGCCGTCCTTCATGCTGGGGAGCAGGCGCGCGTCGGTCATGGCCTGCCCGATGTTGTCCAGGGCGGCGTTGAGCGCGCGCTGGTCGATGACGTAGTTCCCTCCGCCGGAGGGGGCGGCCAGGCCGGAACCTCCGGCGACGCCGGCCGGTGCTGCCGCGGGGGCGGCCGCAGCCTCTGCCGCGGCGGCCATCGGGGTGAGTATCTTCACCCTTTTGCCGCCGATCAGGATCTCGGCCACGTCCTTCTTCACCGAGACCAGCGGCCCCGAGGAGAATACCGTGTCCCCCAGCCGGAAGACCCGTTCCTCGTGGCTCGAGGTCTTCTGCACCAGCGCGAAGGTCTCGCGGAAGGAGCCGACCGCCGTCCCCAGAAGGATCAGGTCGCCGACGGATGCGGCGGGACGCGCCGCCGCAGCCGGGCCTGCGGCCGCCTGCTGCTGCAGCGGGGTGAGTTTTCCCTGGGTCGCCTTGCCGAACAGCCCCCGCTCCAGGATCGGCGCGAAGCTGAGCAGGTCCTGGCTTGCGGCCGGTCCTGCGGCAGCCTGCGCCGCGACCTGCTTCTGGGCGTTCCTGGGATACAGGGCGGCGATCTTGACGCTCAATAAATCCGCTGCGATGAGCGCCGCGACTGCGGTGATCGCCAGGCCGAGGGTTATGTTCAGGGGGAGAATCCAGCGCGGCATGAAAGACCCTTCTTTGCGAGTAGTTGGAACTGAGCGAATATATTAGATGCCCTTGACTTATGCAACAAAAAAGGGGGTGCGGGGACCCCGGTCTCGGCATCCCGGCGGCTCCCTTTTCCCCCTCACCATGCCTTGGCATTACCCGAGGCCGGGACCACCGTTGTCAACGGCTCACGAGAGGGGAGAGCGGATAAATGAGAGCCGGCGGTACCCGTACCTTAATCAAGCGCCACTGTATCAGCAAAAGCTGTGCCGCCGCATCTGGCGCGAGGATGCGGGAACAATTGTAACAGATGGAGCATGATTTGCCGCACTTTTTCCAATGAAGACGCCGGGCGAGGGACGCGGGTGGCGGTTGCCGCGTCGGAGAGAGGGGGGGCGGAAGCAGCGTTTTATTGACGTGTGACGGTTATTTGACTCCCCGGCGCCGCTAGGCGTTGAAGTCGGCTTCCCTGCTGTGCTACACTCGCGCACCAAAAACTTTGCAGGAGAGCGCATGAGCCGCATCATCGTCACCGCATCGACCCGGATGGAACTCTCAGAGCTGCTGATCGCCACCTCGGCAGCCGCGCTGCCAGGGGGGGGGCACCTCCCCGTTCACCGCGCCGAGAAGGGGGGGGCGGAGCTCCTCTTCGCCCAGACCGGGATAGGGAAGGTCAACGCGGCGGCGGCCGCCACCCTCCTGTGCGAGCGTTACGCCCCGGATCTCATCATTAATACCGGCTGCGGCGGCGCTTTCGCCGGATCAGGCCTGGCTGTGGGCGATCTGGCCGTCGCCGACAGCGAGTGCCTCGCCGATGAAGGGGTGCAGACCCCCTCCGGATGGCGCGGGCTCGACCTGATCGGCCTACCCGTGTACGAGGGGAGGGGCGAGCGGCTTTTCAACCGGATCCCGCTGGACCAGGAGGTGGCGCGTCGCGCCCTGGATCGCGCCGCAGCCGGCGGCTTCAAGGCCGTCATGGGCCCTTTCCTCACCGTTTCCACCTGCTCCGGCACCGCCCGGCGGGGGGAGGAGCTGCTGAGGCGCTTCCCGGGAGTCTGCGAGAACATGGAGGGTGCCGCCGTGGCCCAGGTGGCTTTCATGTACGGCGTTCCCTGTCTCGAGGTCCGCGGCATCAGCAACATGGTGGAGGACCGGGACCTCTCGCGCTGGGATCTGAAGCGTGCGGTGGGAGAGGTCCAGCGGTTTCTCGCCGTTTACCTCGAGCAGGCGGCCGTCCTGCCCGGCATCCACTGAACGGGGCTTCGGCTCTCCCCCGCCTGATCGAGTCTAAGGGATCTTCCCTTCAGAACTTCTAATTGTACTATGACCATTTCGTTAAGCTTTTCTTGCGCGGAAGCCAGCCTGATAGTATATTGGTGAGTCTTAAAACTTGCGGAGCGTGTCGCATATTGCCGGCAGTCGCTTGCAGTAACTGTAAATCGGGAGCTAGAGCAACACATGGATGCAGCAGTGTCACATAATCAGGATCAGGAGTCAGCTCCGGTACTTTCCCTGGGCTTTTCACCTTGTCCCAACGATACCTTTATCTTTGACGCCCTGATCCACGGGCGCGTCGACTGCGGCTTCCGGTTCCGGGAGCAGCTGGAGGACGTGGAGACCCTGAACCGGATGGCGCTGGCTTCGGTGCTGGACGTGTCCAAGGTCTCCTACCACCTCCTGGGGCACATCCTGAAGGATTACCTCCTCCTGAGAAGCGGCGGCGCCCTCGGGCGCGGCTGCGGGCCGCTGGTCGTGGCACGCGACGACCTCGACCCCGGCACCCTCACCGGCAAGCGGGTCGCCCTTCCCGGACGCTACACGACCGCGGCGCTGCTGCTGCGGCTTTTCAATCCCTCCCTGACCGACTTCGTCTACCTTCCCTTTCACGAGATCATGGCTGCGGTGGCGGACGGCTCGGTGGCGGCCGGCGTGATCATCCACGAATCCCGTTTCACCTACCAGGGGTACGGCCTCAAGAAGGTGGTCGACCTCGGGGAATGGTGGGAACAGGAGACAGGGCACCCGATCCCGCTGGGGGGGATCGCGGCCAAGCGCTCCCTGGGGCGGGAGGCGCTGCTCAGGCTCGAACAGGGGATAGCCCGGAGCGTCGATTACGCCTTCCGGCACCCCGGCGAGGCCCGCCCCTACATCCGCGCGCACTCGCAGGAGATGAGCGACGAGGTATGCGACGCCCACATCGGGCTCTACGTGAACGATTTCTCCCGCGGGCTGGGGAGCGAGGGGGAGGCGGCGGTGCGCCTGCTGCTGGGGCGCGCGGCGGAGGCGGGGATCATCCCCCCCTGGCAGGAGCCGCTGCTCATTTCCTGAACAGGAAAACTAAAGTTATGCCGTTTCCCGCCGAAAGGTGCAGGAGCTGTCTTAGCATCGTGGAGGATCTTGGATGACCAAGCCGTTCAACTGGAAGCGGCACATAGCGGTGGGGGGAGTCTTCATCGCCATATTCTGGCTGGGGGATGCGCTGCTTGACGCTACCATCATGGGGCGCGACCCCTTTCTGCACCAGCTCCACTCGCCCAAAGCCTACGAGATCTGGATGCGCACCTTCTACGCCTGCCTGCTCGGCGCCTTCTTCGCCTCCCTTTCCGTGGTGTGCGAGCGTGGCCGCAGGGTGGAGACGGCGCTGCGCCATTCCGACGACCTTTCCCATATCTTCCTGGAGTCCTCCCGCGACGCCATCTGCGTCGTCAAGACGGCCGACTACACCATCGTCAACTGCAACGGCGTCTTTCTCGCCAATTACGCCCTGACCGAAGAGGCGGCGCAAGGGTACTCCTTCGCCGAACTGGTGGCCCGGCATGGGCTTGCCGACCAGATCATGAGCCTCATCTCAGACTGCTCCTGCAGCGGATCCCCGATGAACAGCGAGATCTGCTACCGCGCCGAAGACGGCAGGAACCGCTACGAGGACATCTCGGTGCACCCCATCGGGGGGCTGGAACAGGGGGTCCGCTCGGTGCTCTTCGTCGCGCGCGACATCACGGTTCGCCGTATCTCGCAGGAGCGGCTGGAGGAGTCCGAGGCGAGGTACCGTGCCATCTTCGAGGACACCGGGACCGCCATGGCCATCATCCTCCCCGACGGCACCCTGCAGATGGTGAACCGCGGTTTCGAGGCGGTGACCGGTCTTTCGCGCGAGGAACTCGAGGGGAGGAGGCTTTGGACCGAGTTCATCGGCCGCTGCGACAGCGACGGGGTTTCCGCCCCGGACGAGAGCGCCCTCCCCGGGACCCCGCGTCGCAGCTTCGAGGTGCAGCTCGTGGGCAAGGAGGGAACCAGGACCATGGCCGGCAACTGGGCCGCCATCGAGGGGACGGACCAGTCGGTGCTTTCCCTGGTCGACATCAGTGCCCACAAGGAGGTCGAGGAGGCGCTCAGGGAAAGCCGGGCCACCCTCGCCTTGGCGCAGCGTATCGCGCGCCTTGGCAACTGGGACTGGGATCTCGGCAGCGACACGCTCGAGTGGTCCGACGAGATGTACCGCATCTACGACCTCGACCCCGCCTCCTTCGTGCCGACCCACGAGCTGGTGCTGCAGGCGGTGCATCCCGAGGACCGGGAGCAGGTGATCCGCTCGGTGAACGACGCCATTTACAACCGCAGGGCCTACCATCTGGACTACCGAATCGTGCTCCCCAACGGCTCGCTGCGCACCCTCTCCGCTCGGGCGGAGGTGACCTACGACGCCCAGGGGAGGCCGCTGCACATGCTGGGGACCGCCCAGGACATCACCTGGCGCATCGAGGCCGAGCAGGCACTGCGCAATTCCGAGGAGAAATTCTCCAAGGCCTTCCACGCCTCACCGGACTCCATCGTCATCACCCGCGCCGAGGACGGCACCTACATCGACGTTAACGAGGCGTTCCAGGAGATCACCGGGTACAGCAGGGAGGAGGTCATCGGCAGGACTTCCACCGAGCTCCTGCTCTGGGCGGACCAGGATGCCCGCATGGTGATGCTCAAACTGTTGAACGAGCACGGACACGTGCGCAACCTGGATGTGCGTTTCCGGGTGAAGTCGGGCGAGATCCGCGAGCTCCTGTGGTCCGCGGACGTGATCGAGTACCAGGGGGAGGCCTGCCTGATCGCCATCTCCCGCGACGTCACCGATCAGCGCCAGATGGAGCGCGAACTGCTGGAGAGCGACGCACGCCTCTACATGAAGCACGAGGAGTTGAAGAACGTCTTCCACCAGATGGAAGGTATCCGGCGCGAATGGGAAGAGATCATGGACTGCATCTCCGACCTGTTCATCCTGGCTGACCAGTTCGGCAAAATCCGGCGTTTCAACCGCGCCGTGGAAACCTTCACCGGCATGGCGCACCGGGATATCGTCGGCAGGGACTGCCTTGCCTTCCTCGAGGAGCAAGGTCTCAAGGAGCACCTGGAGTCCCCGGGGATCGAACTGCTGCACAAACCCAGCGGCAAGTGGTTCGTGGTCAAGCGGCACGCCTTCCCCCCCGAGGTCGACGGCTCCGCGCGCGAGGTGGTGATCATTAACGACACGACCAACATCGGCCGTCGGCAGCGGGGGGCGCAGCCCCACGACGACGCCTCGGCCCAGGCGCCGAACGCGGGCTAAGAAAACGGCGGCAGATTAGGTGGTTACCCGGGGGCGGGTTCGTTGGAACTTGACTTCGGGGTTAGAGCATGTTATACGAATGCCTCGCCCAACAAAGGAGGTGCGCATGGCATCATCCGAGCGGAGCGGCAGGTTGGTGCGCATAGTCGTGCTGGCCCTGATGCTCCTCCCGATCCACACGCTTCCCCTGCTGGCTGCAGAACAAGTAGCAAAACCGGTAGTAGAAAAGGCAGAACCGCAAGAAAAGTCGGTGGTGAAAAAACTGGTCGGCATAGCATCCTACTATGCCAAGAAGTTCCACGGAAGAGCGACCACCTCGGGAGAGCGGTATCATCCGGAAAAGATGACCGCTGCCCACCAGAGTCTTCCGCTGGGGACCAAGGTTCTGGTCAGGAATCTCGCCAACGACAAGGAAGTCACGGTTGTCATCAACGACCGTTGCCGCAAGAAGGGGTTCCCCTTCATCGATCTGTCACGGGCCGCGGCAAGGAAACTGGGTTTCCTCGGGGAAGGCAAGGCCAAGGTGGCCATCATCCCGCTGACCGAGGACGAATCCTAGAAACAAAATACAATCTGGGCGAACAGAGAAAAAGGCCGGGGGGCTTACCCCCGGCCTTTTTTCTTGGTCGACTGCGGGGACTGCGGGAACTATGGGAACTATGGGAACTATGGGAACTATGGGAACTATGGGAACTATGGGAACTATGGGAAAGAATGCCGGCAGCGAAAAAGGCAGCCCCCTCCAGGGAGCTGCCTTTTTATGGATCCTGCTGCCCGCGCGGGCGGCTACTCTTCCTTGTGCTTCTTCTTCGAGGACTTCTTCTTTTTGGAGGAGGACTTCTTCGAGGATTTCTCCTCCTTATCCTTCGACTTCTTCCCTTTCTTCCCCTTCTTCGCCTTGCTCCCGCTCGACCCCTTGTGTTTGCGGTAGCTTCTCGGTTCGGGGTTGAATTCGTCCTTGATGTTGCTCAAGAGGACCTGGGCCTCCTCCAGGTCCGGGTCGGCCTTGCGCGCCGCCTCGAGCGACTCCTTGGCCTCGGCGATGTGGCCGTCCTTCATCTGCACGCGCCCCATGGCGTTGAGCGCCTTGGCATGGTCGGGCTTGAGTTTCACCGCTTCCTTGTACTCGTCGGTGGCGGCGGTGTAGTTCTTCTGGAACTCGTAGACCAGGCCCAGCTTGTAATGCGCGTTGGCGTCGCTGGGGGAGAGCTCGACCCCTTCCTTGAGCAGCTTGGCCAGGGAGTCGTAGTTCTTGTTCTTCACGTAGATGGCGGTTAGGGCGGTGCGGGCCTCCTGATCGTCCTTTTTCAGGCGCAGCACTTCCTGGTACTCGTTGGCGGCCTGGTCCATCTCGTTGCGCTTGCGCAAAAGGTTGGCGAGTTCGCGGTGGGTTTCCAGCGACTCCGGGTCCAGCTTGATGGCCGCCTGGTAGGCGCTGATGGCCGAGTCGAGGTCCTTGGTGTTGACGAAGGCGCGGGCCAGCTTCAACTGGGTCGGGGCGTCCCCGGGGTTCGCCTTGATCAGCGCCTGGTACTGCTCCAGGGCCTGAGGGAAGCTTCCCCTCAGCGTGTAGATCTCGGCCAGGCGCTGGCGCGCCTGCTGGTTGTCCGGGGTGCTGGCGAGCACCTGGCGGTATTCCACCACCGCTTCGTCCAAGAGCGCCTTGCGCTCGTAGATGCCGGCCAGGTTCAGATGCAGCTGCGGGTTCTCACCCTTGCTCCTGATCGCGTCGCGGTAGTAGGACATCGCCTCGTCCTCGCGCCCCACCGCCAGCAGACAGTCGCCCAGGCGCTGCTGCGCCACGGCGTCGGCGGGCTCCTCCGCGATCCGCAGGCGATATTCGCTGATCGCCATCTCGAAGTCCTTGGCGTTGCGGTACTGATCGGCGAGGGCCATGTGGTCTACCTTGGGCGTCTCCTTCACCTTGGGGGCGATGCCGGCCAGCACCCGCTCGTACTCGGCGCTCTTCTGGTCCCCCTTGCGGACGTACCCCTCGGCGAGCAGGCGGTGAACCTCCTTGTTCCCCGGCTCAGCGATGGCGGCCTGTTTCAGCTCGGTCACCGCCTTGTCGATCTCGCCGCGGGCCAGTAGCAGGGCTCCGAGCCCCAGGCGCGCCCGGGCGTTCCCCGGCTGGATAGCGAGCGCCTTTTTGTACTCGTCCTCGGCCTTCTGCTTCTGCCCGACCGCGTCATAGGAAACGGCCAGGTCCGTGTGCAGGGAGGCGTCCTCGGGGAGGGCCGTCAGCGCCTCGGTGTAGTGGAAGATGGCGAGCTGGTGCAGCTCCTTCTGGGCCAGGATGCGGGCGAGCCCCCCGTGGTAGCGCGGGTCGCCGGTCTTGAGCCCCTGGGAGAGCTCGACCGCCGCCTCCTCGCTGGCCCCTTTCTGCAGGTGCAAGAGCCCCAGGTTGCCGCTGGCCGGGTAGAAGTCGGGGTCCAGCGCCAGGGTCTCGCGGTACTCCTGGATGGCGGCGTCGACGTTGCCGCTGCGCTCGAAGGCGAGCGCCTTCAAGTACTTGCCGGGAGCGCCGGTGGGGCAAAGCTCCGCCACGCGCTTTTCGGCATCCTTTCTCTTCTGTTCGCTTGCCTGCGGTGACAGCTCCAGGATGGTCTTCTTCGCCTCCAGGCAGCTGTTGGTCGCCGGGAACGGCCAGCTGAAGCCGGTGCTGAACAGGGTCATCGCCAGAAGCGATGACAGTGCTGCGTATCTTTTCATGTAGGGCCCTTTTATTCGAGAGAACGTGTGGTGGGGGCGCAGTCGCGGCGCGCCGGGGGCTCGGCCCGGGGCAGTCCGGGCACTGCCGGGCCATGCGGCCCGGTGAGGTTGGCGGATTATACACATCGGCGCTAATAAATTCAATTCCAAAACGGTAATCATTAAGGATCCCGGGCGCTTGAACCCGGAAACCCGCGCGGGGCGAGGGGAGCTCCCAGGTTAAGCCGGATTACCTTGACTTTCATGATAAAGATGGTTAAATCATCTGCACCGGCCACGGGGCCGGTTTTTCATTAAGAGCATGGCAACAGAGGGGCGCGATGGCGGTAATTCCCAAGGAACCTTTGGAATGGCTGAACCTGTTCCGCCAGCAGATGGACGAGATCTTCCGTTTTCTCTCCACGCTGGAGGGGCGGGAAGGCTTCACCGACAAGGAACAGTCCCCGTTGGTCGACATCTACGAAACCGACCGCTCCTTCGTGGTCGAAGTGGAACTCCCCGGCTGCGACCGCAGCGACATCACCCTGAGCATGTGCTGCTCCACCCTGGTGGTGGAGGGGACGGCACGGGACGAAGCGGATCCGGGGGCGACCTACACCTGCCTTGAGCGCGGCACCGGCCGCTTCTGCAGGGCCATCGAGGTCCCTCCCGGCGTCGACCTGGAGGGGGTAAAGGCGCGTTACCGGCGCGGTCTGCTCACGGTCGAGTTCCCTTGGCGCAAGGGGGAGACGCCGCACATCCGCGAGATCCCGATTCAGTAAGGAGAGGTAAATGGAAAACAGGCAGGAGACCGAAGAACTTAATATACCGGATGTTCTGCCGCTGCTCCCGGTACGGGACGTGGTCGTCTATCCCTACATGATTCTGCCGCTCTTCGTGGGGCGCGAGATATCCATCGCGGCGGTCGATCACGCCCTTTCCAAAGACCGCATGATCTTCCTCGCCACGCAAAGGGACGTGGGGGACGAGGACCCGGCCCCGGAGGCGATCTACGAGGTCGGCACCGTCGCCATGATCATGCGCATGCTGAAGCTTCCCGACGGCAGGGTGAAGATCCTGGTGCAGGGGCTCACCAAGGGGCGCATCACCGAGTACCTGGCCGAGAAGCCCTTCTACTCGGTGCACATCGACCGCATCATCGAGCCGGCGGCCCCGGAGAACACGCTGGAGTCCGAGGCCCTGATCCGCACCGTGAAGGAAGAGCTGGCGAAGATCGTGGCTCTCGGCAAGGCCGTCTCCCCCGAGGTGATGGTCATCGTCGAGAACATGCAGGAGCCGGGGGCGCTGGCCGACCTCGTGGCCAGCAACATCGGCCTCAAGGTGGAGGAGGCGCAGGGGCTTCTCGAGGTGATCGATCCGTTGGAGCGCCTGAAGAAAGTGAACGACCTCCTGAACAAGGAGAGCGAGCTTCTCAACATGCAGGCCCGCATCCAGTCCGCCGCCAAGGAGGAGATGGGTAAGAGTCAGCGCGAATACTACCTGCGCGAGCAGTTGCGCGCCATCCAGCAGGAGCTGGGAGAGACCGACGCCAGAAGCGAGGAGATGGCCGAGCTGAGAAAGGCCATCGAAAACGCCAAGATGCCCCAGAACGTCGAGAAGGAGGCCTTGAAGCAGCTCGGGCGCCTGGAGCAGATGCACCCGGACGCCGCCGAGGCCGGGATGCTCAGGACGTTTCTGGACTGGATGGTGGACATCCCCTGGGGGAAATCGACCAAGGACGCCCTGGAGATCAAGCGCGCCTCCGAGATCCTCAACGAGGACCACTTCTTCCTGGAGAAGGTGAAGGAGCGGATCCTCGAGTTCCTGGCGGTCAGAAAGCTCAAGAAGAAGATGAAGGGGCCGATCCTCTGCTTCGTGGGGCCTCCCGGCGTCGGCAAGACCAGCCTGGGCAAGTCGATCGCCCGCGCCATGGGGAGGAAGTTCGTGCGCATCTCCCTTGGGGGGGTGCGCGACGAGGCCGAGATCCGCGGCCACCGTCGCACCTACGTGGGGGCGCTGCCGGGCAGGATCATCCAGGGGCTCAAGCAGGCCGGCTCCAACAACCCGGTCTTCATGCTGGACGAGCTGGACAAGCTCGGCTCCGACTTCAGGGGCGACCCCTCTTCGGCGCTATTGGAGGTGCTCGATCCGGAGCAGAACAACAGCTTCTCGGACCACTACATAAACCTCCCCTTCAACCTCTCCAACGTGATGTTCATCGCCACGGCGAACCAGATGGACACCATCCCGGGGCCGCTGCGCGACAGGATGGAGGTCATCAACCTGTCGGGCTACACCGAGGAGGAGAAGCTCGGCATCGCCAAGCGCTACCTGGTGCCGCGCCAGGTGAAGGAAAACGGCATCACCGAGGAGATCGTGGTCTTCTCCGAGGAGGCCCTGCGCACCATCATCGCCAAGTACACCCGCGAGGCGGGGCTTAGGAACCTGGAGCGCGAGATCGGCAGCGTCTGCCGCAAGGTGGCGAGGAAGTTCGCCGAGGGGAAGGGGGAGAAGTTCGTCATCACCGCCGGAACCGTTGCGAAGTACCTGGGACCGCCGAAGTTCCTGCGCGAGGAGGAGATGGAGAAGAACGAGGTCGGCGTGGTCACCGGTCTCGCCTGGACCCCGGTTGGAGGCGAGGTGCTCTTTGTCGAGGCGACGGTCATGAAAGGGAAGGGGGTGCTCACCCTCACCGGCCAGCTGGGCGACGTGATGAAGGAGTCGGTCCAGGCGGCCCTTTCCTACATCCGCTCCAAGACCGCGGAACTGAACATCCCCGAGGATTTCAGCTCGACCATCGACATCCACGTGCACGTCCCCGCCGGCGCCATACCCAAGGACGGCCCCTCCGCGGGGGTCACCATGGCGACCGCGCTGGTCTCGGCGCTCACCAGGATCCCGGTGCGCAAGGAGGTCGCCATGACCGGCGAGATTACCCTGCGCGGCAAGGTGCTCCCCATCGGCGGCCTCAAGGAGAAGATCCTCGCCGCGGCGCGCCTGGGGGTCACCACGGTGATCATCCCGGTGCAGAACAAGAAGGACCTCGAGGACGTCCCGAAGACCATCCTCAAGAAGCTCAAGATCGTCGCCGCCTCCAACATCGATGACGTGCTGGCGGTCGCCCTGGAGAAGTTCCCGCCCCCGGCGCCCAAGGCGCCCAAGCCTGAGCCGCCCAAACCCAAGGTGAGGACCCGCGTCCCGGTCGCGGCCCCGGTGAGGGGCAAGGCTTGAAACTGGCCGAGCTGGGCGAATTCGGCCTGATAGACAGGATCAAAGCAAACGTCGCCGCGTCACCCTCGGTGCTTCTGGGCATCGGGGACGACGCGGCGGCGCTGTCTCCCACCCCCGGGCAGGTCACCCTGATCACCTCCGACATGCTGCTGGAAGGGGTCCACTTCGACCTCTCCTTCTGCGACCCGTTCACCCTTGGCAGAAAATCCCTTTCGGTCAACCTCTCCGACGTCGCCGCCATGGGCGCGCGTCCGCGCCACTTCCTGCTCGGCGTGGCGCTCCCCAAGGATGTTCCGCTGGAATTCATGGACGGCTTCATGGCCGGCATGCTGGAGCAGGCCGGCCGCTACGGTGCGACGCTCGTGGGGGGAGACACCTGCGCCTCCAAGGGGGGGGTGGCCATCTCGGTCACCGCGCTCGGGGAGCAGCGCCCGGAGCTGGTGCTGAAGAGAAGCGGCGCGCGGCCTGGCGACGTTGTCTGCGTGACCGGAACGGTCGGTGACGCGGCGGCGGGGCTTAAGCAGCTTTTCGGCGGGGTACGGGAAGGTTTCCTGGTGCGGCGGCAGCTCGACCCGACCCCGAGGGTCGAGGCTGGGGTGGCGCTGGCCGAGGCGGGGCTCGTCACCGCCATGATCGACGTGAGCGACGGGGTGCTGCAGGACCTGGGGCACATCTGCGAGATGTCGGGGGTGGGGGCGCGCCTGGAGCTTGCGCGGCTCCCCCTGTCGGACGCCTACCGCGCCGAGTGCGGCGCCGATCCTTACCCGCTGGCGCTCTCGGGGGGGGAGGACTACGAACTCCTCTTCTGCATACCGGCCGGGAGGGAGCCCGATGTCGCGGCTCTCTGCGCCTCCGTCGGCCTCCCCGTCTCCGTCATCGGTGAGATCAAGGCCGGAACCGGGATCGAGCTTGTCGCCCCCGACGGCTCATCCTACACGCCGCCGCGGCGCGGCTTCGACCACTTCGGCGCCGACTAGTCCGCGCTGATCCTCACCGCCACCTTCCGCTCCCTCGGACCGTCGAACTCGCAGAAGTAGAGCGCCTGCCAGGTGCCCAAAAGGAGCTTGCCCCGGTCGATCAGGAGCCGCTGGCAGCTTCCCACCAGGCTCGACTTGACGTGCGCCGCCGAGTTCCCCTCTGCGTGGGTGAAGTAGTGCGCGTCCGGCACCAGCCGGTCCAGGCAGTTGGCGATGTCCCGTTTCACCGCCGGGTCCGCCCCCTCGTTTACCGTGACCGCCGCCGTCGTGTGCAGCACGAAGACGTCGCAGCAGCCGCTCCCCACCATGGAGGCCGCGATCAGCTCCTCGACCCTGGCGGTGATGTCGATCAGCTCCGTTCTCTCCCTGCTTTTCAGCGTCAGGTACTGAATCATCCGTCCCTCCGTTAGCGCTCGCAGCTATCGCAAAATTAGAGACCAACTGCTGCCGACGCTCCTCCCCTTCCGTGGGGGATACACGGCTACTTCTTGAAAAGGCTGTTCCGTATCTTGCCCAGGTACTTGTTGAGGGGGTTCCCCCTGGCGAGGAAGGGGAGCACCGGTTTCTCCCGGTGTCCGAGCGTCTGCAGGAGCCTGCTGATGGCGGGGCTTTTCCCCACCCTGAGCCCCAACTGCAGCGCCCTGATCGCCTCCTTCTTCTTCCCGGCGGCGAGGTGGATGGTCCCAAGGCGCAGAAAATGGTTGGGGTTCTTGGGCTCCTGCTTGACCGCCTCCTGGCACAGGGCGAGGGCGGTCCTGGTGTTGCCGGTGTGTTGGGCCAGGGCCAGGGCGTACAGGGAGAGGTGCTCGGCGGACCGCCGCCTTTGCAGGGCGGCATGGAGGTAGCGGTGGGCGGCGGCGAAGTTGCGCGCCTCCAGGGCCTCGCCACCCAGTCGCACCAGTTCCTCGGTCTCCAGTTCGTCCAGACCGCTGTCTTTCGGGGCTTCGTACAAATCAGACTTGCTCATCTTGGCATCGTTCATACTCACGCTCGCTTAGAGTCGTCGCCGCAGCCCGCGGTCGTCGGTGGGGCGCAATCTTATTAAGATCGTATACTATAACATCTAATCTTCAGAAACACACCTCCCGAATCGGGCCGTGCCGCACCGGGGGCGGCTTTAGCGGCGCGGGCGGGCAGGGTTGAAAAAAAAAGGGATTTGTGTTCTAATCTGCGGCTGTGGAACAGTGCGCGTACATAGGGCTGGGGAGCAACATCGGCGACCGGGAGCTGAAGCTCCTGATGGCGGTAGCGGAGTTGGGCAAGCTGCCGCAAACAAGGGTCACCGCCGTTTCCCCCTTCTACGAGACCGAGCCGGTCGGAGGGGTGCCCCAGGACAACTTCTACAACGCCGCGGTGCGCCTCAACACGGAACTGGCGCCGCTGGAGCTTCTGGAGCGGCTTAAGAAGCTGGAGACCGAAGTGTTCCACCGGGTGCCGTCGGAGCGCTGGGGCGCCCGCAGCATGGACCTCGACATCCTCCTCTACGGCGAGCTGGTCTTCGACGGCGCGGAACTCGCCATCCCGCATCCGCGCCTGGCGGAGCGCCGTTTCGTCCTCCAGCCGCTGTCCGACATCGCACCGGACCTGGTGCACCCGATCCTGGGCAAGCGCATCATAGAACTGTTGACGGAGCTGACCTCCCCCGAGAAGGTGGTCAGGATTTGAGGGGGGACGAGTGAAGTTTCTGATCTGGGCGCTGCTGGCGTACCTCGTGTACCGCATGTTCGTCGGCAAATCGGCCGAAAAGATAGCGAAAAAGGAGCCTGCCGCCGCCGAGACCTTTCAGGATCCGGTCTGCGGCGTGTACATAGCGGAGGCCGACGCGGTGGTCGGCAGGTTGGAGGGGAAGCGTTATCACTTCTGCTCCATGGACTGTTTGAAAAAATTCGAAGAGATGCAACAGCGGCACTAACAACTCAACCGGAGGAAAGATGAAGTTTTTTATCGACACAGCGGACGTTAAAGAGATTCGGGAGGCCAACGAACTGGGACTGGTGGACGGCGTTACCACCAACCCCTCCCTGATCGCCAAGAGCGGCCGGCGTTTTGAGGAAGTGATCAAGGAGATCACCGAGAGCGTGGACGGCCCGATTTCCGCGGAAGTCATCTCCCTGGAGCATGACGGCATGATCGCCGAGGCGACCGAGCTGGCCAAGATCCACCCGAACATCGTTATCAAGCTCCCCATGACCCCGGAGGGGCTCAAGGCGACCAAGACCCTGCACAAGCAGGGAATCAAGACCAACGTCACGCTGATCTTCACCCCGATGCAGGCCCTGCTCGCCGCCAAGGCCGGCGCCACCTACGTCTCCCCGTTCGTAGGCCGCCTGGACGACATCTCCCAGGACGGCATGGGGATCATCGAAGAGATCAGGACCATCTTCGACAACTACGGCATGGATGCCCAGATCATCGTGGCCAGCATCAGGAACCCGGTGCACGTGCTGAACTCGGCTCTCATCGGCGCCGACGTCTGCACCATCCCCTACTCGGTCATGCTGCAGCTTGCCAAGCATCCGCTCACCGACGCCGGCATCAAGAAGTTCCTGGAAGACTGGGAGAAGGTTCCCAAGTAGAAGGCTAAGCGGAAGGCTTTCCCTTCCGCGGTTCGGGTAACAAAGGCGTTACTGAGGGCGGGTCCTGGACCCGCCCTTGCTTTATGGTGGGGGTTATTCCGGGGATTGGGCGCCGTTTCTGCGCTGCAGGCGAACGTACACGGCGACGATCACGGCGCTTACGATGACGACGCCGATGAGCGCCTGATGCGAGTAGCGCATGATCAGTTCCTGGTTGCTCCCGATGACGTAGCCGATGAAGGTGAGCACGGTGACCCAGATCCCGGCGCCGAGCAGGGTGTAGAGGGAAAACTTGACGTGGTTCATCCCGGCCAGGCCAGCCGGGAGCGAGATCAGGTGGCGCACCACCGGCAACAGCCTCCCGATGAAGGTCGAGATCTCGCCGTGGTCCTTGAAGAAGCGCTCCACCTTGGCGAATTTCTCCTCGGTTATGAAGACGTACTTGCCGTACTTCAGAACCAGCGGACGCCCGAGGTAATGCGCCGCGAAGTAGTTGGCGTAGGCGCCCACCAGGCTTCCCGCGGTGCCGCAGGCGATGGCCACGATCATGCTCATCTGTCCCTGCTGGGCCAGGTACCCGGCCGGCGGCATCACCAGCTCGCTGGGGATGGGGATGACGGAGCTCTCCAGGGCCATCAGGAGAAAGATCCCGGGATAGCCCATCGCCCCTATGGTTTCAACCAGCCATTGTACCGCTGCATGCATGCCTTGCTCTCCTTTGTCGTGTTCTTTGCCGGCGCCATTCTATACGGCACGCGGCAAAAAAACGACAAATTTAATTTTTTTCGTCGCGCGTGAAGGCGGCCGGGGAAGACCTTCCCGCCGGCGCGCGCAGGACGCACACGAAAGGAAACATGGACAAGCAGATTTTCGTTATCGGCCACAGAAACCCGGACACCGACTCGATCGCCTCGGCCCTCGCCTACGCCCACCTGAAGCGGGCGCTTGGGAACGAGCGGGTCACCGCCGCCATGGCCGGCAACCTGAACCCCCAGACCACCTGGCTCTTGGGGCGGCTTGGCATCGACGCGCCCTTGTACTTGGCCGACGTGCACCCCAAGGTGCGCGACGTGATCCAGCGCACCCCTATCACGGTTGCCGCGGACGCGCCGCTTTTGACCGCGCTGGAACAGTTCCACCACAACGCCATCAGGGTGCTGCCGGTGCTCGACGCCGCCAGCGTCCCCAAGGGCGTCATCCCGCTGAGAAAGATCGCCGAGCGCTCGCTGGTGACCGGCGCCGACTCGCTGCGGCTGGTCTCCGCCTCGCTCGCCTCGCTGGCCGCCTGCCTCTCCGGGAGCTTCCTCGCCGGCAGCGCCGACGCCGCCGTGGAAAGCCTGCACCTCTTCGTGGGAGCCATGGCCGAGGAATCCTTCGTGGACCGGATCTCCGGCTTCGATCCCGCCACCTTGGTGGTCGTGACCGGCGACCGTACCTCGATCCAGAAGGCCTCCATCGAGCGCGGCGTGCGCCTGTTAGTGGTGACCGGCGGTCTCCCCGTGGCCGAGGACGTGGTGCGTTTGGCGCAGGCCCGCGGGGTCGCGCTTCTCTCCACGCCGCTTGACACCGCGGCCACCGTTGCCCGGGCCCGGCTGGCCACCCCGGTGCTGGAGCTGGCCGTTTTGAACTTCGAGAGCGTTTCGGTGGGGGAGCCGCTGGGACGACTGCGGGACAAGCTGCTGCACTCGGGCGAGAGCGCGGTGCTGGCGCTCGAGGAGGACGGCACCCTGGCCGGTGTCGCCACCAAGTCCTCACTGTTCGCGCCGCTCCCCTACGCCCTGATCCTGGTGGATCACAACGAGCTCTCCCAGTCGGTGCCCGGCGCCGAGGATCTGGAGATCCTCGAGGTGATCGACCACCACAAGCTGGGGAACCCGCCCACCAGCAACCCGATCCCCTTCATCACCGCCCCGGTGGGGAGCACCTGCACCATCGTCGCCTCGCTCTACGAGGAGCACGAGGTGGAGCCCCCCGCCCAGATCGCGGCGCTCCTTCTGGCCGGCATCCTCTCCGACACCGTGATCCTGAAGTCCCCGACCACGACGCCCAGGGACCGCGCCACCGTGGCGCGCCTCGCCGCCGTCGCGGGGCTCGACTGGGAATCCTTCGGCGCCGAGATCTTCGCCGCGTCGGGGGCGCTCTCCGGCTACGGGAGCCCCGAGCGGGTAATAGGTTCCGACTTCAAGCTCTTCAGCCAGGGTGAGCTTACCTTCGGCGTCGGGCAGGTCGAGGTCTTCGGCTTCGCCGAGTTCAACGAGATGAAGGCCGAACTGCGCAAGGCCCTCGCGGCGCGGCGCGAAAAGGACGGGCTGGAGCTCGCCGGGCTCATGGTCACCGACATCTCCACCGAGAGCACCATGTTCCTCATGGAGGGTGGGCAGGCCTTCACCCGGTTCATGGGGTACCCGCAGCCCGAGCCGCACGTTTTCGAGATGAAGGGCGTCATGTCGCGCAAGAAGCAGCTGGTGCCGCACCTGATCAAGGTGCTGGGAGGTCGCTAGATGAAGAAGTTCCTGGAGCGGATCGCGCAAGGGGTGCTGATCGGCGACGGCGCCATCGGCACCATGCTCTACGCCAAGGGGGTGGCGCCGGAGGCGAACTTCGAGCACCTGAACCTGGTGCGCCCGGAGCTGGTGCTGGAGCTGCACCGCGAGTACCTGGCCGCCGGAGCTCAGGTCATCGAGACCAACACCTTCGGTGCCAACTGCGCCAGGCTCTCCGCCATCGGCCTGGGGGGGAGGGTTGCCGAGATCAACCGCAAGGGTGCACAAATCGCCAGAAGCGCCGTCGACGGGCGGGACCTGCTCGTGGCCGGCTCCATCGGCCCGCTGGGGCGCGGCAAGAGCGAGCTGTCGCCTGAGCAGGTCGCCGACTGTTTCCGGGTGCAATCGGCGGCACTCGCCGAGGGGGGAGTGGACCTCCTGATCCTGGAAACCTTCTCCGAGCTGGACGAACTGTTGGCCGCCCTGGCGGCCGCCAAGGAGACCGGGCTTCCCGTCGTCGCCAACCTCGCTTTCGGTGAAGGGGGGCGGCTCCCCGGGGGGACCTCTGCCGAGAGCGCCGCGCTTCGCCTGGCCGCGGCCGGGGCCGATGTCGTGGGCGCCAACTGCGGCGCCGGACCGTTGGAGCTGCTGGCCACGGTCAAGCGCATCGCTGCCGTCTGCCCGCTCCCGCTGGCAGCCTACCCCAACAGCGGCTTCCCCGAATACCTCGACGGCCGCTACATCTACCGCACCACCCCCGAGTACTTCGCCGACCGCGCCGAAGAGCTGGTCGCCGCCGGCGCGTCGCTTGTCGGCGGCTGCTGCGGCACCACGCCGGAGCATATCCGGGTGATGGCCGGGAGGCTGCAGGGGAGCCTGAATCTTCCCCTCGCCCCCCGGGAGAGGGTGCCCGAAGGGCGGGTGAGGGTGGTGCCACGAAGCGAAGAGGTTGCCGGGGGCGAAGCCCTCACCCCCACCCCCTCTCCCGGAGGGCGAGGGGAGCCTTCCGTCAGCTTCCTCGACGGCTGGGGCGCCGGGCCGGTGATCACCGTCGAACTAGATCCCCCCAAGGGGCTCGACTGCGCCAGGGTGCTGGCCGGGAGCCGCGCCCTGAAGGAGGCGGGTGCCCACGCCATCAACCTGGCCGAGAACCCGCTGGCCCGCGTGCGCATGGGGAACCTGGCGCTCGCCTCGCTGATCCGCCGCGAGGTGGGGATCGAGGTGATCGCGCACGTCACCTGCCGCGACCGCAACCTGATCGGGATGCAGTCCGAGCTTATGGGGGCGAGCCTCCTGGGCGTCAGCTCCATCCTGGCGGTCACCGGCGATCCGGCGAGCCTTGGGGACGAGGCGGGGGCCTCCTCCGTTTTCGACCTGAACTCCTTTACGCTCATCAAGCTCCTGAGCGACCTGAACAGCGGGGTGAACGCCCTGGGCAACCCCATCGGCGCCGGCACCGGTTTCACCGTCGGCGCCGCCTTCAACCCCAACACCCAGAGCATGGAGGTGCAGGTAAGGCGGCTGGCGAAGAAGGTGGCCAACGGCGCCCGTTTCGCCCAGACCCAGCCGATCTACGACATCGTGCGCTTCGAAGACATGATGGAGCAGACCGCGCACCTGGGCATCCCGATCCTCCCCGGCGTGCTCCCCTTGGTCTCCGGGAGGAACGCGGAGTTCCTGCACAACGAGGTGCCGGGCATCGTGATCCCCGAGGAGATCCGCAGGCGTATGGCCGGCAAGAGCGGTGAGGAGGGGGTAGCCGAAGGGCTCGCCATCGCCAGGGAGTTCATCGAAGCCGCCAGCGCCAAGGCCGGTGGCTTCTACCTGATCCCCCCCTTCGGCAAGTACGAGATCGCGGTCGAACTGGTCCGTTACATCAAGGACCTGCGCACGCCGCGTCCACAGGTCCCATGACTCCCATCATTCCCATATTCAAGGTTTTTGACCTGCATCAATTTCAATCGAGACAAAGGAGCAGATGATGAACACCAAGGACCTGCTTGAAAAAGGCGCCATCCTGCAGCGTGACCGCGAGACCTACGCCATCGCCCCGCACATCCCGGGGGGCTTCACCGATACCGCCACCCTGCGAAAGATCTGCGACGTGGCCGACAAGTACAAGCTGGAACTGAAGCTCACCTCGGCCCAGCGCATCGCCATGTTCGGCGTAAAGGAAGAGGATGTCGACGCGGTCTGGGCCGACCTCGCCCAGACGCCCGGCGCGGCCATCGGCCTGTGCGTCAGGAGCATCAAGATCTGCCCGGGCACCCAGTGGTGCAAGAGGGCGGTCCTCGATTCGGCCTCGCTGGGGCTCAAGCTGGACAAGATCTACCATGCCATGGAGCTCCCCAACAAGATGAAGATGGGCGTTTCCGGCTGCCTCCTCGCCTGCTCCGAGTCCGGCGTGAAAGACATCGGCATCGTCGGCCATAACAAGGGGTGGCGCATCCTGGTGGGGGGGAACTCCGGTCCCCGGCCGCGCCTGGCCGAGCTGCTGGTGGACAACATCCAGACTGAGGAAGAGGTGCTGGAGATCGTGGCCAGGGTGGTGGAAGTCTACAAGAACGACCCGCAGCAGGGGCGCCTGGGTAGGCTGATCGAAGAGAAGGGGATCGAGGCATTCAGGGCGGCCGTATTCGGCAGCCAGGACGCCGCGGTCGGGAAGTGATATGAGAGCTGCAATCATGACTGGCAGAGAACTGCGCGCGGGAGGTTGCCGTGGCGCTCATTGAGGACGCGCTCTTCACGCGCATCAAGAACAGGGTAGGGAGGGCGATCCACGACTTCGGCCTGATCTCCGAAGGGGATCGCATCGCCGTCGCCGTCTCGGGGGGCAAGGATTCCTACGCGATGCTGCACATGCTGGACACGCTGCGCCGGCGCGCCCCGGTGCGCTACGAGCTGGTCGCCATCAATATCGACTCCGGCTATCGCGGCTACCGCGCCGACATCATCGAGGAGCATCTAAAGGAGCACGGCTTCACCTACCACATGGAGAAGACCGAGCACTACGACATCATCTCAGAGAAGCGTCGTCCCAACTCCTCATACTGCTCCATCTGCGCCAGGTTGAAGCGCGGCACGCTTTACACGCTCGCCCAGCAGATGGGCTGCAACAAGCTGGCGCTTGGGCACCACATGGACGATTTCATCGAGACGCTCCTTTTGAACCAGTTCTTCGTGGGTTCCTTGAAGGCGATGGCGCCCAGCATGCTGGCCGACAACGGCGTCACCACGGTGATCAGGCCTCTGGTCTACGTCCCCGAGAAGGAGATTATCCCGTTCTCCCGCAACAACCGTTTCCCGGTGGTCTGCTGCTGCTGCCCGGTCTGCGGCACCGCCGATTTGCAGCGCAAGAAGATGAAGGAGTTATTGGAGACCTTGGAGCGGGACAACCCCCTGGTGAAGAAGAGCCTTTTGAAGGCCTTGTCCAACGTGCACCCGCGCCACTTGCTGGACAAGGGGTTGACCAGGATCCCTTCCTGACGCAGATCGGCGATGATGTCCTTCACCGTCAGGTGCCCGCAGTAGACGACGATTCCCACAGCTCCTATGACCATCGGTTCCATATGCTACCTCCGCTTTCCTTGATGATACGACGGTAGCATGTGGTAGTGACAAAATAAGTCGCAACACAAACGCAAGGCAAAGAAGGTGAGGTTCATGGCAGAAAAAAAAGTGCAGCAGGTCAGGGTCGCAGTCCAGTGGGGCTTTCTCCTCTTTTCCCTCTACCTGGGGGTAACCTTCTACCGTTTCGTGCTCCATTTCCGCAGCGGCGGCGCCACCCCGTTCGTTGAGCGTCCCGACGGCGTCGAGGCCTTCCTCCCCATCTCCGGTTTGGTGAGCCTCAAGGGGTGGATGACCCTGGGCACCATCAACGACGTGCACCCGGCGGCGCTGGTGGTCCTTTTGACCGTCATCGCGGTATCGCTTCTGTTGAAGCGCTCCTTCTGCTCCTGGGTCTGCCCGGTATCCACCATCACCGAGGTCTGCTGGAAGGTGGGGACGAAGCTGTTCGGGAAGAACTTCAAGGTTTGGCTCTGGATGGACTGGCTCCTGCGCCCGATCAAGTACCTGCTGCTCGCCTTCTTCCTGTTCTCCATCCTGGTGATCATGGCGCCGGACAGCGTCGCCTCCTTCATCACCGGCGATTACAACAAGATGGCCGACGTGAAGATGCTCGACTTCTTCGTGAACCTCTCCGGGACGCCGCTCGTGGTGATCGGCGTGCTGCTGGCCCTTTCGTTTCTGTTCAAGAACCCGTTCTGCCGTTTCCTCTGCCCGTACGGCGCGCTGCTCGGCCTGGTGTCGCGCCTGTCGCCGGTCAAGGTGCAGCGCAACGAAAGCGCCTGCATCTCCTGCGGCGGCTGCACCAAGGCCTGCCCCTCCTACATCGACGTGATGCACCAGGAAAGGGTCTGCTCCGAGGAATGCGTCGGCTGCCTGCGTTGCGTGAGCGCCTGCCCGAAGCCCGAGGCGTTGCAAATGAAGGCGAAGAACGGCAAGGTGGTGCCGGGGATGGTGTACGCTGCCCTGGTGGTGGCGCTCTTCATCGGCGGGACCCTGATCGGCAGGGCGACCGGGCACTGGCACAGCTCCATCAGCAAGAGCGATTATCAGCGCCTGATCGCCGCACCGCCGGTGGACCATCCCTAGCGAGGGTGATGCCGACCTGGGAGGGGGCGAATGGTTATTCGCCCCTACAGGTGGGTCCCCATAGTTCCCATCATTCCCATAACTCCCATGTTTCCCACAAAAAAAGAGGGGACGGTATCGCTACCGTCCCCTCTTGGTATTTCTGGCACCGGCCGGGTGAAAAAGGATAATGCCCGTCTCACCGCCGCCGTTCCTTGTTGTGAACTGTTACCCTTCCTCTTCCTCGCCCAGGGAGATCTCGCGGTAGGCCCTGTCCTCTTCGAAGCGCTTGGTCTGTGCCTGCTGCTTCTCCAGGTCCGCCTTGCATTTGACGCAGTGGCGGGCGAAGGGGACGATCTTCAGCCTCCCGATGGGGATTTCTTCCTCGCACTCCTCGCAGATGCCGTACTCGCCTTCTTCCAGACGCAGTAAAGCCTCGTCTATATTGCGCAATTTCTCGCGCTCCCGGTCGCCCAGCAAAAGACCGAGTTCACGGTCGCGCTCGCTGGAGGCCTGGTCGTAGATGTCGCCGCTCGGCTCGTTGATCGGTGCATCGGAACCGGACTTGACAGTCTTGTTAATCTCTTTAAGCGTCTCCTCTTTCATTTTGAGGAGCATCGCTTTCATTTCTTCGGGTTTTTCGGTCATGTATAAACTGTCTCCATATCTTTCATTGTCCCGCAAAGCGACGCAATAATACAGCAATAGAGGTCCATGTCAAGACTAAAAGCCTAGCCGATGATCTCCCCAATCAGGTCGTAATCAGACGAGTCAGTGATCTTCAATCTGACTATGTCACCGACGTTGGCGTTGCCTGCGGTTATGTACACCTGGCCGTCCACATCGGGGGCCTGACGGGAGGAACGCCCCTTCAGGAGGAGCTCGGTTTCCTCGCTGTACCCCTCGACCAGCACGTCTTCCTCGCTGTCCACCAGGGTACGGTTGTGCTTGAAGGAGACGCGGGCCTGGGTCCGCATCAACTTCTTGTGGCGCTCGCGCTTGACCCGCTCGGAGACCTGGTCCGGCATCTCCGCCGCCGGGGTCCCCTCCTCGCGGGAGTAGCAGAAGACGCCGAGACGGTCGAAGCGGGTCTCCTCGACGAACTGCAGGAGCGTCTTGAAGTCTTCGTTGGTCTCGCCGGGGAAGCCGACGATGAGGGAGGTTCGGATGGCGATGTCCGGGATCTCCTTGCGCAGCTTGGCGATCAGGGCGCGGATATCGGCCTCGCCGCTTCTGCGCTTCATGTTCTTCAGGACCGGGTCGGAGATGTGCTGGATCGGGAGGTCGAGGTACTTGCACACCTTGGGCTCGTTCTTGATCAGCTCGATGAGCGAGTCCCTGACCCCGTCCGGATAGGCGTAGAGGAGCCTGATCCACTTGAGCCCCTCGAGCTTGGCCAGTTCCTGGACCAGGAGCTCCAGGCTCGGCTGCTCCGGGAGATCCCTGCCGTAGGCGGTGATGTCCTGGGCGATCAGGTTGAGCTCCTTCACCCCGGCCGCCACCAGGGACTTGGCCTCCGCCATGAGGGTCGCGAAGGGGCGGGAGCGGTGCGCGCCGCGCAGGGACGGGATCACGCAGTATGAGCAGTTGTTGGAGCAACCTTCCGCGATCTTCAGGTAGGCCGTGTAGTGCGGCGAGGACTGCAGGCGCGGCAACTCGTCGTTGTAGACGAAGTTGGGGTCGCCGGTGTAGCAGAGCTGGGCGTCGGTCCCCTTCTTCTCCGCGACGATCTCCGCGATGCGGGGGTAGTCGCCGGTGCCGATGAAGATGTCCACCTCGGGGAGCTCCTTGGCGAGCTCCTCCTGGTAGCGCTGCGGCAGGCAGCCGGTCACGATGAGGAGCTTGCAGCGCGCGTCGTGCTTTCGGTCCGCCAGGTCGAGGATGGTGTCGATGCTCTCCTGCTTGGCCTCCTTGATGAAGGAGCAGGTGTTCACCACGATGATATCGGCCTGCATCTCGTCGGTGGTGACCTCGTACTCGTCCTTTGAGAGGTAGCCCAGCATCACCTCGGCATCCACCAGGTTCTTCGGGCAGCCCAGGCTCACCAGGCTCACTTTTTCCTTAATCTTCTGGTTCAAAAAATTCCCCTCTTGATCAGCTTCTGAAGTTGACGAACTGCAGGTCGATGTCGAGATCCTTCCCTTTGAGGATCCGGATCACCTCCTGGAGGTCGTCGATGTTCTTGCCGGTGACCCGGACCTGGTCGTCCTGGATCTGGCTCTGTACCTTGAGTTTGGTTTCCTTGATCACGGCGCCGATGTCCTTGGCCTTCTCCTTGGAGATCCCCACCTGCAGGGTGATGATCTGGCGCACCATGCCGCCGGAGGCCTGCTCCACCTTGCCGTACTGCAGCGCCTTGGGCGAGATGCCGCGCTTGACGAACTTGGACTGCAGTACGTCGATGACCGCCTTCAGCTTGAAGTCGTCCTCGGAGAGGACCTTGATGCTCTCCTTCTCCAGGGTCACCTCGCTCTTGGACCCCTTGAAATCGTAGCGCTGCCCGATCTCCTTCACGGTCTGGTTGATGGCGTTGTCGACCTCCTGCAGGTCGACTTTGGAAACGATGTCGAATGACGGCATAAAACCCCCTAAAGGCAGATTAAGATTAAGATTGAGATTAAGACAGAGTAAAACCCCCTAAAGGCAGATTAAGATTAAGATTGAGATTAAGACAGAGTAAAACTAAAGAAAAGTCTTTGTATTTTTTTAATCTAAATCTTTATCTTTGTCTGCTTCTTAATCTTTGTCTTTATCTGCTTTATCTATCTCTTGATGACCTGCACCCCCGAAGGGATCTTGAAATTGAACTTGCCGCCGGAGATGCCGCGGTTGGTCTTCACGTTGCTGAAATCCATCCTGGTGGCGTTGCCGGTCTGATCGACCACCGTGGAGGAGAGCACCGGGAAGGGGGTGCCGGGATGTCCCTTGGCGATGAAACTCTCCACGGCGTCCCCGGAGATGGTCAGAAGGAGCTTGGCCATGGCCGGGCTCTTCTTGTGCGGGGTGAGCTCCAGTTGGTAGTTGCCGTTTTTGTCCTTCTGCTCCGCGGCGAAGGCGATGCTGAAGTCCTTGGAGACCTGCCCGAGCCCGGAGAGGTAGTTCATGGCGATGCCGTTGCTCGCCTCGAGGAGCTGCGCCAGGTCCATCACCATGACCTGCTTCTGGTCCGGGAGGTAGTACCAGACGCTCTTGCCGTTGGAGACGATCTGCTGCTTGGGCTTGGTGTAGTTGAAGCGGAACATCGACTCCTTGCCCCCTCCCTTCTTCAGGAGGAGCTCACCCGCCCCCTTTTCCTCGCGCTTGAGCGCCTTGATGCTGCTTCTCTGGCTGAAGTCGGCCTGCAGGTCGTTCAGCGACCCGTACCCCTGCTCGATGGTGCGCACCACCTGGGAGAGCTCGGCGCTGAGGGCCATGCCGGCGTTGAGGGCGATCAGGGCGAGACACAAGACGGCGGTTCTGGCGATTTTCATGGCTTCGACCTCTGAAAGTAGTGAAGGTCTCGGGCTGGTGCTCGGGACCCTCAATGTGCCGCAGTAGCAGCAGTTTGACCGGGCATTCTGACATACAACCGGGTAAGGTGCAACCTTTTCATTGCTCCAGGGCGCCCAGGAGAACCCCCAGCGACGCGGGCGCGGGGATGAGGAAGATGCTCCCGCCGCAGAGCGAATCGGAGACCGAGAACATGGCGTCCATCATCACCACCACCTCATCGCCGTCTCCCCGGTCCAGGGCGCGGGCGAGGATGTCGCTCCCCTGTCCGGTGCTCAGGGCGGGGACCGAGGGGAGCAGGGTCATCTTGAGCGAATTCCCCAGGGCGTTGAGGCAGGCCGAGGCGAGGATGTTGCCCACCTCCATCAGGGTGGCGCGCTCCATCTCTGAGAGCGGCTCCCCCTCCTTGGGGAGTTTGCCGAGCAACAGTTCCAGGATGCGGTGCGCGTTTTCCTGGAGCAGGAGGATGATGATGCTGCCGCGCACGTTGCCGAGGATCTGCAACTGCAGGGCTGTCGCCTCCTGCGATTCGAGCAGGTGGGGCAGGGCGGAGCCATCCAGCACCTGGAGTCGGGGCACCTGGATGCTCACCCCCTTCCCCATCAGCTGGGACAGGGCGACGGCGGCGTGCTGCATGCCGGTGTTGCACACCTGGGTGAGCGCCTTGAGTTCGCCATCGTGCAGGTCTTGGTGCGCCATGCTAGCCTCCGGAGATGAGCCGTTCCCCGCGGGGGGGACGGCGGCTGAGGGTAGGGAAACGGTTCACAGGAGCCCGGCCAGGTCGAGGATGGCGACGATCTCGCCGTCGCCGAGGGTCGCGCCCCCGGCTACCCCGGCCATCTTGGAGAGCGGCCTCCCCAGTTGCTTTACGAACAGCTCGTGCTGCCCCAAAAGGCGGTCCACAACGATGCCGACCCGGCGCCCCTTGGCCTGTGTGACGAAAAGGGGGAGGATGCCGTCCGGAAAGCGACCAAGCGGCAGCCCCAGCACCCGGTTCAGCGACAGCAGCGGGATCGGCTCGCCGTCCAATTGGAACATCTGCCTCTTCCCCATGGTCTCGATCTGGCCACGGGAGAGCTCGACGGTGCGCTGCACCGCGTTCACCGGGATGGCCGCCTTCACCTGGCCGATCTGCACCACGAGGGCGTGGATGATGGCGATGGTGAGCGGGAGCCTGAGCGTGATGGTGGTGCCGCGTCCCGGCTCGGAATCAATCCCCAGGGTCCCCCCGAGCTTCTGGATGGCGGCGTTGACCGCGTCCATCCCGACCCCCCGGCCGGAGATGTCGGTCACCTCCTTCGCGGTGGAGAAGCCGGGGATGCAGGACAGCATCAGCGCCTGGTCCGGCGACAGCAGCTCGCCCTCCTCGGGGGACAAAACCCCCTTGGCGATGGCCGCCTCGATCATGGCCTTGGGCTCCATGCCGCGGCCGTCGTCGCGGACGGTGATCTGGATGCGGTCCCGGTCCCGGGTCACCGCGAGCCACACCGTTCCCCTGGCGGGCTTGCCGGCCCGCTCCCGCTCGCCGCTCTCCTCGATGCCGTGGTCCACGGCGTTTCTGAGGATGTGGTTCAGGGGATCGACCAGCTGCTCCAGCATGCCGCGGTCCAGGCCGATCTCGCGCCCGGTCAGCTCGAAATGGATCTCCTTGCCGCTTTTCTTGGCGACCGAGCGCACCGAGCGCTGGAAGCGGTCGCTGATCGCCTCGAAGGGCATCAGGCGCACCTTCATCACCTCGTCGTGCAGGGCGCGCAGAAGCTTCGCCGTCTCGGAGACCGCGTCGTCGAGCGCCGGTGAGGCGAGCTCCCGGCCGATGTTCAAAAGGCGCTGCTTGTTGGTGACCAGCTCGCCGGTCAGGTTGATCAGGTGGTCCAAAAGCTCGGTCTTCACCCGCACCGTGCCACCCGCCTCGCCGGCCGACTCCTTCGCCTTTTCCGCCTCGGCGGCGGGAGGCGCAGCCGCGTCCGGGTGGGTGGGCTCCGGCTCCGCCTGGACCTCCCGGCTCGCCTTCGGTCGCGCCGGGGTGTAGATCGCCAGCCGCTGCGCGTAGTCGCCGGTGGGGAGGGTGGAGGGGCGCTCCTGCTCCACGTCGTCAAGCAGCGCGTCGATCAGGTCGACCCCTTCCAGGAGCAGGTCGGCCACCCCGGCGTCGAAGGGGAGGGCGCCGTCGCGCACCCGCGCCATCAGGTCCTCCATGCCGTGGGCCACCACCACCACGTCGCCGTACTCCATGGAGGCCGCCATCCCCTTCAGCGAGTGCGCGCCGCGAAACAGCGCGTCGACGGCGCTGCGCTCCGCGGGGGACTGCTCGAGGGCCACCACCTGCTCGGCGATGCTGCGCAGGTACTCCCGGGATTCCGAGAGGAACAGGGCCTTGTACTGCGACATGTCCATCGTTTACCCCTGGGCCACTTCCCTGAGCACCCGGAGCACCAGCTCGGGGTTGAAGGGCTTCAGTATGAACGCCTTGGCGCCGGCCACGGTCGCCGCCGTGGTGAGCGCCTCCTGGCCGATGGCGGAGCACATCACCACGCGGGCGCCGGCGTCGTAGGCCATGATCTCCTGCAGCGCCTCGATTCCGGTCTTGTTGGGCATCACGATGTCCAGGGTGACCAGGTCGGGGAGGCACTCCTTGTACTTCGCCACCGCCTCCACGCCATCGGATGCCTCGTCGGCTATCTCGTACCCCTCTTCCACGAGGATGTCGCGCAGCATTTTCCTCATGAACAGGGAGTCGTCCACTATCATGACCTTCAAGGCCATCAGGTACCTCCTGGTTTGGCATCGTTGGGAACGGATCCCTGCAGCTCCTGCTCCAGGCCGCTCAAGAGCGCCTCCAGCCGGATCAGGCGCACGCTCCCCTGCGGCGTCTCGAGCAGCGCCTCGGTGAGCGGGTCGTCGTGGCTGCTGGCGCCGGTGATGCTCCCGGCGTCGAGGATGGAGCCTACCGCGTCCACCTTGAGGGCCAGGTGGGCGAGCCTGGTGTCGATCACCAGGAGTTTGCCCGGCAGCGGGCGGCTCTGCAGGCCAAGGTAGCTCGCCAGGTCCACCAGCGCGGTCAGGTTGCCGTGGAAGTTGATCAGCCCCAGGTAGTGGGGGGGCACCCCGGCGAAGGGGTAGCACTGCTGCGGCTCCATCACCTCGCAGACCTCCTGCAGGTTGAAGGCGAAGAGCTGACGCGCCGCGCTGAACAAAAGCAGGCGCTGCGGGGTCACGCCTCGGGCTCCGGCACGGTTTCCGGCTCGACCTGGAACCGCTCCACCGAGCGCAGGAGCTCGCCGGCGAGCTGGGCGAGTTCCTGGGTCTGGAACACCATCTCCTGCATGGCGGCGTGCTGCTCCTCGGTCGCGGCTGACACCTCCTCGGTGGAGGCCGCGTTGTCCTCGGCCACCTTGGCGATCTCGTCGACCATGCTCACCATCTTGGCGGCGCCGGTCGTCTGCATCTGGGACAGGTCGGCGATGGAATTGGCCTTCCTCTCGGTCTCGACGACGGTTGCCAGGATCTCCCTGAAGGCGTCCGCGGTGACGTCGAGGTTCTTCTTCCCGACGATGATGCCGCGCGAGCTGTCGGTGATGGTCTCCTGCAGCCGGCGGCTCTCCACCTTCACCAGGTCGATCAGTTCCACGATGTCGGTGGCGCTCTTGGCGCTGCCGTCGGCGAGCTTTCTCACCTCCTCGGCCACCACGCCGAACCCCTTGCCGTACTCGCCGGCGCGGGCCGCCTCGATGGAGGCGTTCAGGGCGAGCAGGTTGGTCTGGCGGGACATTTCCACGATGAAGTCGGCGATCTTCCCCACCTGCTGCAGTTTCCCGTTCAGGTCCATGAACTGCATGCTGATCAGCTCCACGGAGTCGAAGAAGCTCTTCAGCCGCTCGACGGAGTCGTTGGCGAGCTCCCCCCCCTTCTGCGCGGTGAGGCTGGTCTCACGCGCCGCCTTGGCCGTCTCCTTGGCCCGGCGCGCCACAAGGTCGACCGAGATCGCCATCTCGTGGATCACTTTGGCGCTCTTGGCAAGCATCTCCGCCTGGTTCTCCGCTCCGCCGGAGATGCTCTCGATCGCCTGGGCCACCTCCTCGGTGGAGGCGTTGATCTCCAGGGCGCTGGAGGAGAGGGTGCGCGATGACTCGGAGACGCGCTCCGAGGTCTCCCGGATCTGGCGCACCAGGGCGCGCAGGTTTTCCTGCATGGTGTTGATGGAGAGCGCCATGGAGTGGGTCTCGTCGGGGAAACGGGTCGCCGGGAAGTTGAGGTCGCGGGAGAGGTCCCCCTGGCTGATTGACTCGGTGGCGCCGGTCAAAAGGGAGATGTTCTTCGTGAAGCTCTTGGAGAAGAACGATCCCAGGATGAGCCCCACCGTGAGCGCCACGACGTAGGAGATGACGCTGGTGAGCTCGGGGGAGTACTGCAGCAGCTGCACCGCGGAAGGGACGAAAACGACGGCGGCGACGACGGCCAGAAAGCCGAGGATGAACTTGTAGCCGATTTGGATGTACATGGGGGAATTGCTCCTTTTCCTGCTCAAAAAATCGGTCGGGCTATCATAGGGCCCGGTAGATCCGCTCCACCGGGCAGATGGTCCGGAAGCGCTTGCGGGCCGTGCCGAAAAGGGTCTCGGCCTTGCCCAGCACCAGGTAGCCTCCGGGGGAGAGGGCGTCCGCGAAGCCGTTCAGGACGGTTTCCTGGCGCTCCCTTTCGAAGTAGATCAGCACGTTGCGGCAAAGGATGAGATCGCAGGGGTCCCACCCCTGCCGGTGGTTCAGGTCGGCGTGTTCGAAATGGACCTGCTCGCGGAGCTCGCGGCAGAGGCGGTAGCGGCTCCCCTCGGGTGCGAACCACCGCTCTAGGACCCCCGGGGGGAGTTCCGCCAGCCGGTCCGGGTGGTACAGACCTTCCCGCGCCTGCTCCAGGATGGCCGTGTCCACGTCCACGCCCAGGATGGTGACCCGTCCCGCGTCGATGGCCGCGGGAAAGCGCTCCTTCATGAGCAGTGCCAGGGTGTAGGGTTCCTCGCCGCCGGCGCAGCCGACGCTCAGGGCCCGGATTTGGTCGCGCTGCTCGAACAGCTGCGGCAGGATCTCGGCGCCCAGTTTTTCGAAAACCGGCGGATTCCTGAAGAAGTGGGAGACGTGGATGGTGAGGACCCGGAGCAGGTGGTCCTGTTCCGCGGTGCTGCGGGTGAGTAGTTCGCCGTACGCCTCGGGGGAGGGGGAGTGGGTGGCGCGGACCCGGATGTGGATGCGCCGCTTGACGCATTTGTCCTTGTACCCGTCCAGGGTGAACCCCGAGCGGGCCTTGAGGATGCGCCCGATGACCTCGAAGGTGTCCGGGGCGATATCCGGTTCGACGCTGCCGCTTATGCCGCTAAGCATCTGCCGCGCCGCGGGCGTTTGCCGCCGACTGCCTTCTTTCCGGTACAACCGAGGCCATCGTGAAACCCCTGAGGTGGTGAGGATGCTGCCCAAATGGAGCATGGATAGCATAACTGCCGCTCGATAGTCAATGAGGACGTCCACTTGCGGCAAAAAAGGGGGTGTGGGGGAGAAAAAGGGGGGGAGGGGGAGAAGCGGTGAGAAGGTTCCCTCCCCCCGGAAGGGGGGAGGGAGAGGGGAGGGGACGCCGTACCTGGCTACGAGGCGAGGTAGGCGGCGATGTTCTCGGTCAGGGTGCGGTAGATCTTGCGGCACTCCTCCTCGTCGCGCTCCAGCAGGGTGACGCGGAAACCGAGGAGCTCGGTGTTGAAGGAGGAGAGCGGCACCACGCAGATGCCGGTGTGGGCCAGGATGTAGTAGACGAAGCGCTTGTCCGGCGCGACGCCGGGCTGGTTCACGATCCCCTCCACCAGCGCGCGGATCTCGGGGTTCTTTATCGGCAGGCTCTGGGTGTGGTTCAGCACCCCCTGCTTGAAGGGAACCGCCATGTAGAAGGCGCCGTTGGTGCGGTTCACCGACAGCTCGGGGACCCGGGAGAGCGCGTCGTACATGATGTTGCTCATCTTCTCGTAGCGGCCGATGCGCTCCTTCAGGTAGTTGTGGTACTCCGGGTGCTTCATCACGGCGGGGAGGCAGCGCTGCGGCAGCGTCGTGGAGCAGACCTCGTTCATCTTGGACGAGAGGATGGAGTTGACGAACTTCTTGAAGCGCGGGTCGCGCTCGCCGTTGTAGACCTCGATCCAGCCGCAGCGCGAGCCGGGCCAGGGGAGTTCCTTGGAGATCCCCTTCATGGCGATGGCAGGGACCTCGCCGATCACGTCGGAGATGGGTACCGTGTGCTCGCCGTTGTAGACGATGTTGCTGTACACCTCGTCGGCGATCAGGAACAGGTCGTACTTCTTGGCGATGGCCACGATCTCTTTCAGCACCTCGGGGGGGTAGACCATGCCGGTCGGGTTGTCCGGGTTTATGAGCATGATCCCCGAGATCTGCGGGTTGTACTTCACGTGGCACTCGAGGTCCTCCATGTCGGGGTACCAGTTGTCCTCGGGTTTCAGCCGGTAGCAGACCGGGACCGCGTTGGCGTGGGCCGCCTCGCCGATGGAGTGGGTGGTGTAGGTCGGCGACGGCATCAGCACGCGGCTCTCGGCCCTCAGGTTCCCGTAGACCTTGGCGATGGCGTCGCCCAGCCCGTTGAAGAAGATGATGTCGTCCGGGGTGATCTGCGCGCCGCCGCGCTTGTTGGTGATCTCGCAGATGAACTCGCGGGTCTCCAGCACGCCGCGGGTGGGGCAGTAGGCGTAGCTCTCGTCGTGCATCGCCTCGGTCGCAACGATCTCCTTCATCCAGAGCGGGATGGTCTCTCCCTTGACGATGGGGTCCCCGATGTTCTCCCAGTTGATCTTCACCCCGAGGCGCTGCACCTTCTCGGCCACGGTGACGATGTTTCGGATTTCGTAGGTGAGTTCTCCCGCGCCGGGAGTAACTATGTCGTTGCGCATTCTTTCCCCCCTGATGGTATGTATCTGCTGCGACTAGAGCCGTTTTTTGTATAAAAAAAGGCCGCGGGGGTCCCCCACGGCCTTCAGTAGAAATTTATTGTTTTCTAATCAGCAGTGGCGGCTCTTGAAAGGTCTGGCCGCTGCTGCCGCGTGGACGGTGCCACGTGATGTAACGCTGTTAGTATACATGACGCCTCAAATAGCATGCAGGGAATTCAATGTCAATGTTTTTTCTCTTTTCAGCGCCTTCCAGCCAGCGAGACGGTGAGCCTCCCGTCGGGGTCGCGCCAGCGCAGCCACCCGGCCGGCGCCTCCACCCGGGCCCACTCCTGCGCCACCTCAAGGACCCTGAGCTCCTGGTCCCGGGAGAGCGGCGCCGAGGGGGCCGGCTCGCCGCCGGGGGCCTGGCGCAACTGGTACCACTCCTTCTTCAGGCCGGGGAGAAGCCGCACCGTGCGCCCCGGCAGGAAGTCGCGCCACTCCCGGTACTCCCACCCGCGCGCCTTTTCGAGCCACCCCTGGCGCCCGGCCTCGTCCAGCGCGACCCGCACCCAGCCGCCGCGCCGCTCGCTCGCCGCCAGAAGGGGCTCAGCGTCGTCGCCGGAGAGCCGCGGCAGCGCCTGGGGCGTGGTCTCGGCCAACCGATGCAGGCCCGGTTCCTGGTACAGCGCGAGGCTCTCCGGCTGCCACCCCGCCCCCTGCCTGAGGATAAGCACCCCGCAGCCGCTGTAGGGGCGCGGGGCGGGGAGGGCGGCCACTGCCGCTGAGCCGGCACCGGCCAGCAGCAGGGTGCACGCTAAAACGAATCTCACATCTCCACCAGGGCAAACTCGTTGCCGTCCGGGTCGGCGACAACCGCCATTTTGCCCCACGGGCTCTTCTCCAGGGGCTCGGTGAAACGCACTCCCTCCCGGGTAAGCCGGGCGTAGAGCTCCTCGAGCCCCTTCACGGTGAAGGTGATGCCGGTGTGGCGCCCGACCAGCTTCTGCGCCGCGTCGTGCATGGCCAGCGACACCCCAAGGGCGGTCCCCTCGCCGGGGAGGAACTCCATCATGTATTCGGTCTCCTGCCCCGCGGGGAGCCCTAACTGCTCCCGGTAAAAACGACGCGCGGCCTTGATGTCCTTGACAAATACAACGATATTCTTAATTTTCTCTACCATGAAAACCGCCTTGAATGATATGTTGTGACAGCGTTCTAATAGATAGCAGAGTGGGCGGGCGCTGGCAAGGCTAATCCGTCGCCGGAAGGCGACGCGCCGCCCGTTACAGGGGGGAAGCGTGACGCAGCAATTCAAACCCAGGGAGGTCTACGTCGCCTCCTCGTACCTCGCCCCGGTCGGGCGCTACAACGGCCGGGAGCGCGAGGCGCTGAGCTTTTTGGAGATGGCCGAAAAGGCGGGGGAGGTCTTCGCCGGGAGCCGGATCCGCCGCTCCGAGGTGGGCGCCGTCGTGGTGGGGTGCCAGAACCCGGTCGCCTTCTCCGGGGTGGACAACACCGCGGCCAAGATCGCCGGGGTGCTCGGCATCTCCGGGGCCAAGTCGGTGCTGATCGACACGGCCTCCTCCTCCGGCGCCTCCGCGCTCGAGTACGCCTACCTGCAGATCGCCTCCGGGCGCTGCGATCACGTGCTCGCCATCGGCATCCAGAAGATGAGCGACGTCTCCACCGGGCAGGCGACCCGCATCGTCGCCGGGGTGATCGACAAGGACGAGGCCGAGTTCGGGCTCTCGATGCCCGCCTGCGGCGCGCTGGTGGCCCGCTCGCTGATCGAGCGGCTCAGGCTTTCCACCGAGGAGTGGACCGCCTTCTCCGCGCTTCTGACCCAAAGGGCACACCGCTTCGCCGCCAGGAACCCCGACGCCCACCTCTCCTTCGAGATCCCGCTCGAGGAGTACTACCGCCAGATCGTCACCGGCAAGAACTACCGCTACTGGTGGCCCCTGCGCTACCACGACTTCTGCCCCATGTCCGACGGGGTCGCCGCGGTGCTCCTGTCGGCGACGCCGCACGAGGTGATCGTCTCGGGGGTGGGGAGCGCCACCGACATCCCCACCATCGCCGACCGCCCCTACTTCCACAGCTTCCCCGCCACGGTCCGCGCCGCCGCCGAGGCCTACGCCATGGCGGGCATCAGGAAGATCACCGACTTCGCCGGAAAGATCCACGTCAACATGCACGACCCCTTCAACGGGTTCGGCCCCATCAACATGGTGGACCTTGGCTTCGTCCCGCGCCGCCGCATCGTCGAGGCGCTCTTGAACGACGAGCTGACCGGCGAGTTCGGCAGTTTCCCCACCAACCTGACCGGCGGGCTCAAGGGGCGCGGCCACCCGCTGGGGGCCACGGGGATGATCCAGATCGTGGAGAACCACCGCCTGATCACCGGCGGGCGCTTCCAGATGGGGCTTGCCCACTCCATCGGCGGGCCGATCAACAACAACGTGGTGACGCTCCTGGAGCGGACCAGCCACTACCGCCAGCGCTCGCACCCCGCACTCTCACCGTGGGGGCTTCCTCCACTGGGGCGCATGAAACCCAAGAACCTCACCCTGAACGAGCTCTTGAACGGGGAGCCGGTGGAGGGGCGCTTCGTCGCAGCCACCACCCGCTTCGACTTCAAGACCGGCGTCCCGGAGGGGATCATCATCATCGTCTCCTGCCTGGCCCAGGGGCGGCGCTATTCCTTCCTGTTCGGGGTGGGGGGGGAGCACTACGAGAAGGTCGTGCAGCTGAAATCCGGGGAGCCGGTCAGCCTCGAGCGCAGCGGTGAGGAGATCCTGGTGAACCGCATCCCGGTCAGGAAGTTCTACAAAAGGACCATGGACGGCGTCCTGGAACTGGCCGGCAGCGGCTGGAAGAAGCTCACCGGCAACGGCTAGCGGGTTTGCCTTGACACCTCGTTCCGGATCGGTATAGTAGCCAGCCGGTCCGGGCTCCCCGGGCGACCGCAAAGCTAAGGAGCAAGCGCAACATGACCCTGCTGTTCAAGATCCTGGGCGTCATCTTCGCCCTTTTCATCGTGCTGTTCGTTTTCATAGTGATCGAGGAGTCATTCCTGGGGGGGCGCCGCAGAAGGAAGCTGGAGCGCAAGGCGCGGGCCGAACAGGCGGCGCGGGATGCGGAAACAAAGTAAGTAGTCCTTGCCGCCGGTCGATTTCCCCCTCGCCCTCCGGGATGGGGCAGGGGTGAGGGTGCCGCCGCGAACAGGAGTGCCACGGGCAGGCGGGCTGACGGAGGCGTTATGGGTGACGCAGTGAAGGTGGTCGCCATCGTGGGAAGCTACCGCAAGGGGGGCATGGTCGACCAGGTGGTGGATGCGGTCCTGGCCGGAGCCGCCGCGGCCGGCGCACAGGTCGAGAAGGTTTACCTCCTGGACACCCACGTCGAGTTCTGCACCAACTGCCGGCTCTGCACCCAGACGCCGGGAGGGGCGCGCGGCATCTGCCCGGTCGCCGACGAGATGGCGCGGCTGCTCGACCTGGTGGAGGGGTGCCAGGGGGTGGTGCTCGCCTCCCCGACCAACTTCGGGGCGGTCACCGCCCTCACCAAGAGGTTCGTGGAGCGTCTGGTCTGCTACGCCTACTGGCCCTGGGGCACTCCGGCGCCCAAGGTCCGCAGCCGGGAAAAGCCCAGGCGGGCGGTGCTGGTGGCGGCGAGCGCGGCGCCGGGCTTCATGGCCCGGCTGTTCACGCCGGTCGTGAAGATGCTCAGGCAGAGCGCGGAGCTGCTCGGGGCGAGCTGCATGGGGACCATCTTTGTGGGGCTTTCGGCCAGGGAGGAGCGTCAGTGTGCGGGAAGGCGCGTCCTGGCGAAGGCGCGCCTTTTGGGAGGGAAGCTGGCGACGGGGAGGTAGCTGCCGCGGCTAGCGGCGCGGGGCCGCCATGGTGAAGCCGTCCTCGCTCCCCCAGATGCGGCGCGGACGCCTGGCGGGCGTGCGCAACGGCACGTCGGCCCTGCCCCGGGCCAGGAGGTGCGGCAGGGCGGCTGCTGCCGCCAGGAGCGCTGCCGGGGGTGCGGTTTTTCCGGTGAGATGCTTCGATGCTGCCATAGGTTCCTGCGTCATGCCTTCCTCCTGCTGCGACTGTCGAACCTGGAGACAAGCAAGAGACGTTCCCTCCCGCTAACACATCGAAATCGTTGCCGGTGATCCGGGGAAAGGGTCCTTTTTGACGGACGTTTTTTTGACTTTCGGCCCCTTTTGACGGGATTTTGACGCGGGAAGGCGCCGGCCGATGAGCCTCGCGCGCTCCCTCCCCTCATGAGTATCTCGTTGATTTTTTCCCGACAACTTTAGTATAGTGACCCGGATAGCCCCCAAAGCCAAAGGAAGGACATATGGTACGAAAAATACTGACCTATCCGGACCCGGAGTTAAAGAAACGCTCCTTGCCGGTTACCGTGATTACCGAAAAGACCCGCGAGCTGGTGCGCGACATGGCCGAGACCATGTACGACGCCCCCGGGGTGGGGCTTGCCGCCCCCCAGATCGGGGTGCACCAGCGCATCGTGGTGATCGACGTCTCGTGCAAGGACGAACAGCCCGAGCTGATCGTCGCCATCAACCCCGAGATCGTTCACGCCGAAGGTGAGGCCTACGAGGAGGAGGGGTGCCTGTCGGTGCCCAAGTTCTCGGCCAACGTGCGCCGCCACGCCCGCGTGGTGGTGAAGATGCTGAACCTGGACGGCGAGGAGGTGGTGATCCGCGCCGACGACCTGTTGGCGATCGCCTTCCAGCACGAGATCGACCACCTGGACGGCGTCCTCTTCATAGACCACCTCTCCCCGCTCAAGAAGGGGCTCTTCCGCAAGCGCTACCAGCGCGCCCAGGAAGAGGCAAAGGAGCAGCAACGATGACCGGTTTGCGTATCGTCTTCATGGGGACACCCGAATTCGCCTGCCCCACCCTGCGCACCCTGATCGAACGCGGTGAAAACGTGGTGGCCGTGGTCACCCAGCCCGACCGCCCCAAGGGGAGGGGGCAGCAGACCCTCCCGCCTCCGGTCAAGGTGGTGGCGCAGGAGCACGGCATCCCGGTGCTGCAACCGGTGAAGGTGCGCCTGCCCGAGTCGATCGAGGAGATCCGCGCCCTGGAGCCGGACCTGATCGTGGTGATCGCCTTCGGCCAGATCCTCCCCAAGGCGCTCCTGGACATCCCGAAGCACGGCTGCATCAACGTGCACGCCTCGCTCCTGCCGCGCTACCGCGGCGCCGCGCCGCTCAACTGGTGCATCATAAACGGCGAGACCGAGACCGGGGTCACCACCATGATGATGGACGTGGGGCTCGACACCGGCGATATGCTGCTCAAGAGCGCCACCCCGATCGACCCGGACGAGGACACCCAGAGCCTGCACGACCGGATGTCGCAGCTGGGCGCCGAGCTCCTGGCCCAGACCCTGGACCGCCTGGTCGCCGGCGAGCTCACCCCCGAGAAGCAGGACGACGCGCTCACCTGCTACGCCCCCATGATGAAGAAGGAAGACGGCCTCATCGACTGGACCAGGAGCGCCCGTGACATCAAGAACCAGGTGCGCGGCATGACCCCCTGGCCCGGCGCCTTCAGCTTCCTCGACGACAAGCTCCTGAAGGTGTACAAGGTGCAGACCGCCGCCGGAACCGGGACCCCCGGCGAGGTGGTCGCTGCCGGCCGCGATGGCATCGAGGTCGCCTGCGGCGAGGGGAGCCTCGTGATCCGTGAGCTGCAGCTGGAAGGGAAGAAGCGGATGGCGGCCGGGGATTTCCTGGCCGGCTACAAGGTGCCGGCGGGCTCGCTGCTGGGCAAAAAGGATTCTGCAGTTGGGGCATAAAGGAACCTATCAGAAACCGCCCCAGAAGCGACTCTTCGTGGCCCTCATGGGGGTGACCTGCCTTCTGGTGGTGGGGCTCATCTACCTGGGGTGGTACATCCCGACCATGGGGCTGGCCAACATCCACCCGGACCTGCCGCGCGTGGTGGGGATGGTGTTCGCCGTCCTCTCCGGCATCGCGGTCCTCGGGACCGCCCTCCTGGTGCTCACCACGGCGCTCGGCAAGGACATCCTCGGCACCAGGTTCATGCGCGGGGTCGTGATCAAGTTCCTGCTCCCGCTCATCGAGCAGATCGGCAAGCTCTGCGGCATCTCCAAGGACACCATCCGCCAGTCCTTCGTGGCCATGAACAACTCCCTGGTGATTTCGCAGCGCCTGAAGATCAAGGCGGACCGGATCCTGATCCTGCTCCCCCACTGCCTGCAGCTCGCCGAGTGCGAGATCAAGGTCACCGGGGAGATCGACAAGTGCCTGCGCTGCGGCCGCTGCGACATCATGGGGCTCGCCGACCTGGCCCGCAAGTACAACGTCGACATCTCGGTGGCGACCGGCGGCACCCTGGCCAGGAAGGTGATCATCGAGAAGCGCCCCAAGCTGGTCCTGGCCGTCGCCTGCGAACGCGACCTCACCTCGGGGATCAAGGATTGCTACCCCCTGCCGGTGATCGGGGTGCTCAACGACCGCCCCTTCGGCCCCTGCTTCAACACCCGCGTCGACGTCGACAAGATCGACGCCGCGCTCCGCTCGGTGCTGGCCTAGCCCCTCCATGCCTTCCGGCACGCCGCACCCCGCCAAAGAGTCCGCCATGCGTCTTATGTTCTGCCTGCTGCTCCTCTTCCCGCTCCTGATACTGGCGCCAGGCTCTTCCCACGCGCTGCAGATCTCCGACTACCGCGCGCTGCGCGAGCCGGTCGCCGACTGCTCGGGGCGGGAACTGTGGGCCATCAGGGGCTTTAAGGAGGATGGCGTGCCGCACCGGCTCGCCGTCGACCCCGTCACCCTGCAGAGCTTCGACCTCCCGGCGGCCGACCTGGTCCCGCGAAGGGAGGGCGATTTCAACGCCACCCGGCTGGGGCGCGCGGTGAAGCGCTACACCGCTCCCCCGTACCGGCTGCAAAACGGAGGCGCCACCCGCGCCGAGACCGCTGCCGACGGCTTCTTTCTCACCGTCGATCTCTGCCCCTCCAAGCGCCCCTTCGAGCGCGAGCTCTTCGAGGCCGCGGCGGCGCTCTCCCGTGGCAAGGCGGTGCCCGTGGCGGTGATGGTCACCGGGGTGTGGCTGGAGAGCCACCCGGAGGAGGTGGCCTACCTGAAGGGGGAGGTCGCCGCGGGGAGGCTCGCGGTCACCTGGGTGAACCACTCCTGGCACCACCACTACGACCCCAAGGTGCCGCTTCCGGGGAACTTCCTGCTGGCGCCGGGGACCGACCTGCGCGCCGAGGTGCTGCAGCTGGAGCAGCAGCTCCTCTCCCGCGGGATGGTTCCCTCCCCCTTTTTCCGCTTTCCCGGCCTTGTTTCCGACGGCGCCGCCATGAACCTCCTGGCGGAGCTCTCCCTGGTCCCGATCGGCGCCGACGCCTGGCTCGCCAAAGGGGAGCAGCCGCGCCGCGGCAGCTTCATCCTGGTGCACGGCAACGGCAACGAGCCCAAGGGGGTCCGGCTGGCGCTGCCGCTGTTGAAGGGGGTGGGGGTGCACCTCCTGCCGCTTGCCGCGGCCTTTGCCGACTGAGCGCGGCTCCGTCCGCGCCGCAACCCGCGGCACCCGCCGCGTTCCCGCCGGCCGGGCTCCGGCCCAAGCCGCTCCCGCCGGTCCTGTCACGAGGTAGGTCATGAAGACTCTTCTGCTCGCGGTGATAGCCCTTGCCCTTGCCGTAACCCCGTTCTCCACCCGCGTAACCGCCGCTGCCGCCCCGAAGCGGGTAGTCGCCGTCTCCTTCGCCCCGGTCCTCAACACCCCCGACTTCGCCGGCAGCTTCGGCGGTAAGGTCGCGCTTGATCCCTGCCGCGGGGTGCGCCCCATCGAGTTCATCGCCCTGCCGGGCACCCTGTTCGCCGTTGAGGGAGAGCTGGAGAAGAACGGCGTCAAGGTGCTGCGGGTGACCAGCAACGATTATCCCTATCCTTCCAAAACCGGGTTGTACGTTGATGCCCGCTTCGTAGAAGAGGCCGATGCGGCGGCCAAGGACCGCCCGCGCCACCTCCCGGAGCTGGCGGAGATTCAGAAACGGCTTTTGGCGGCTCTGGGCAAACCGTACGTGTGGGGAGGGAACGTGAAGGATGGCGTTCCGCTTTTGCGCAAGTACTACCCGCACGGGGACCCGCTGGCCGGGGTGGACTGCTCGGGTCTTCTCTACCAGGCTACCGACGGCTTCACCCCCAGGAATACCTCCACCCTGATCGGCTACGGCGAGGCGGTCCCGGTGGCGGGGCTCTCCGCCGAGGCGATCGCGCGCAAGCTCAAGCCACTGGACCTCCTAGTCTGGAACGGACACGTGATGGTGGTGCTCGACGACGAATCGATCATCGAAAGCAGGATGGGGTGCGGCGGGAAGCCGAGCGGGGTGATGATCACGCCCAGGCAGGAGCTCGTCAGGCAGATCATGAAAACGAGAAAGCCCGCGGACAGCTTCCCGAAAGGGAGCGCCGGGGCGAAGAGTTTCGTGGTGCGGAGATGGTTCCCCGCCGGGGGGAGATGAGGCGCCCTAGGCCAGGGCGCGCACGAGGTTGAGGTCGATCCGCTTCGGGTCGGGATGAGCGAGCGGGGCGTCCCCGAGTACTTCCTCGGAAGAGGGGAGGGGGCCCTGCGGGACCACCTGGAGGAAGACCTCCACGATGCCCGGGTCGAGCGCTGCGCCGCTCATGGAGCGGACCATCTCCCGGGCCTCGGCCAGGGGGTAGCGCTTGCGGTAGGAGCGGTCCATGGTGAGCGCGTCGTAGATGTCCGCCACGGAGACGATGCGCGCCTCCAGGGGGATCTCCTCCCCTTTCAGTCCCAAGGGGTAGCCGGTGCCGTCGTACTTCTCGTGGTGGTGGCGGATGATGTTCTTGGCCAGCTCCGAGAGCCTCGCCTTCTCGGCAAGGTCGGCGCCCCAGTCCGTGTGCAGCTTCATGGTCTCGAACTCGTCGTCGTTCAGGCGCCCGCTGCCGTTTAGGATCACCTCGGAGATGCCGATCTTGCCGCAGTCGTGCAGCCAGCTGCCGTACTTGATCTGGCGCAGGGTGTCCTTGGAGAGCCCCATCGCGTCGGCGATCAGGAGGGCGTAGACCGCCACCCGGTCGCAGTGCCCCTTGGTGCTGGGGTCCTTGAGCTCGATGGTCTGGGCGAGGGAGCGCAGCACCGCCTCGTCCTCCCGCCTCATGGCCTGCACGGTCCGGTAGCGCCTGAGCCCCTCCCGTACCACGTCCAGGATCTCCTGCTCCTTCCACGGCTTCAAGAGGTAGCGGAACACCTCCGAGTTGTTGATGGCGGCAAGCGCGGTGGCGAGGTCGACGTAGGAGGAGATGAGCACCTTGACGGTGTCCGGGGAAAGCTGGCGCAGTTCGGAGAGAAAGTCGAGGCCGGACATGCCCGGCATGCGGTTGTCCGAGACCACCACGGCGATCTCGTGCTCCCGGAACAGCTCCAGGGCCTCAGCCGCGTCGCCGGCGGTGAGCAGCTCGATCCCCTGTGCCTTGAACAGGTCGACGGAGGCTTGCAAGATCAGCTTGTTGTCATCCACGAAAAGAACTTCAGCCGCCATCGACATTTCCCCCCGCTCATAACTCATTGCACAAAAGCAAGCACCGGCTTGTCGTGCCGCCAAGGCGCGGTCCGACGCGGCAGCATGGTAATTCTTCATGAATTCGTTGTCAATTGCTAATCCGGGGGGGGAAGGGTGCGGCCGGCGCCGCTCAGGGGGCTACTCGGCGCAGCAGGAGAGCTGGGTGAGGTCGCGGTTGAAGGCTTGGGCACACAGGCGCAGCCCCTCGCCCATGGAGGGGTAGACGTGCAGCGTGTCGGCGAGTTCGGCCACGGTCATGCGGCAGCGGATGGCGAGGGCGGCCTCGTTGATGATGTCGGCGCCGCGGTGCAGGCAGATATGGACGCCGAGGATCCGGTCGGTGACGCGGTCGGCGACGATCTTGACGGCGCCGTCCAGCGCCCCGGTGACGTGGGCCTTGGGTATCGCGGAGGCGGGTATGGTGTGGCTCTCCACGTCGAAGCCCGCCAGGCGCGCCGCCCCCTCGCCGTAGCCCACCATGGCCACCTCGGGATCGGTGAAGATCGCCATCGGTAAAGTCTGGTAGTTTACTTCGCAGTGGCATCCGGTCTGCAGCATGTTGTCCACCGCGGCGATCCCCTCGCGCGCCCCCACCGTGGCGATCTGCATGCCGCCGGTGACGTCGCCGGCCGCCCAGATGCCCGGCGCCGTGGTGCGCATCTCGCCGTCGACCTTGATGAAGCCGCGCGGGTCAAGCTCCACCCCGGCCCGTTCCAGCCCGATCCCTTCCGTGGCGGGGGCGGTCCCCACCGCCAAGAGGAGCTGCTGAGAGAAGAACTGGTGCGGCTCGCCGTCGACCAGCGCCTCGACCCGCACCCCCGCCCCTTCGCGCGCCACCGAGCAGATCGCGGCTCCCACCACCACCCTCATCCCCTCGCCCTCCAACGCATGCTGCAGCGCAAGTGCCGGCTCCGGTTCCACCGCGGGAAGCACGCGCGAACCGTGCTCCAGTATGGTGACCGGGACCCCCAGCCGGTGGAACATCTGCCCGAGCTCCAGTGCGATGACCCCGCCGCCGACCACGGTGAGCGATTCCGGGAGGCTCTTCAGGAGGAGCGCGCTCTTGCTGGTCAGGTACGGGGTCCGCTCCAGCCCCGGTATGGCGGGAACGCGCGGGTGGCCGCCGGTCGCGATCAGGATGCGGTCGCTTTCGATGACCCGGTCCTCCACCTGCACCTTGCCGGGGGCGACGAATACCCCCTTCCCCTTGACGAGGGACAGCTCCGGAAGCTGCGCCAGGACGTCCAGGTACTTCTTCTGCCTCAGTTCCTGCACCACGGCGAACTTGTGCCGGTCCAGGGTGGGGAAGTCGATGCCTTCCCTGCGCACCCCAAGGCCAAGCCGCTCGCCCAGCTCGGCTTCGTGCCGGAACAGGGCGCAGTGGATCAGGGTCTTCGAGGGGATGCACCCCCAGTTGATGCAGGTGCCGCCGAGGACGCTCCGCTCGATCATGATGGATCGGGCGCCGCGCTCCTTGGCCCTCAGCGCCGCAGCGAAGGCGGTGGAGCCCGATCCTAATATGACGATTTCCTCTGTCGTACTCATGTGAATTTCCCCCTCGCTAAGTTTACCGTCCCGGCGGCGGCCGGTAAACAGGAGAATTCACCGGTATTTTCCCCTCCCCCTTGCCGCCCACCCTCCCGGGCGCCCCCGCGGCGCCCCGTTTTTACTGTGTTTGCGGGTGATATTCCTTGACAGCGCCGGGTGCGCTGTTGTAATCTGGCGAGCCTAACTGTTTGGATACAGTAAACTTTTTTATTCAAAAAGCTGCACCACTTGAAATATACGATTTGATCGGAGGCGGCGTGTTGACATTTCAGGATCTGATCCTCTCCCTGCAGGGGTATTGGGCGGGACAGGGGTGCGTAATCCAGCAACCCTATGATACGGAAAAAGGGGCGGGGACCTTCAACCCGGCCACCTTCCTGCGCGTGCTCGGGCCCGAGCCGTGGAAAGTGGCCTACGTGGAACCGTCCAGGCGGCCGACCGACGGGCGCTACGGCGAGAACCCGAACCGCCTGCAGCACTACTACCAGTTCCAGGTGATCATGAAGCCCTCGCCCATGAACATCCTGGACCTCTACCTCGACTCCCTGCGCGCCTTCGGCATCGACCCGAACAAGCACGACATCCGCTTCGTCGAGGACGACTGGGAATCCCCGACCCTGGGCGCCTGGGGGCTTGGCTGGGAGGTCTGGCTGGACGGCATGGAGATCACCCAGTTCACCTACTTCCAGCAGGCCGGCGGCATCGATCTGAAGCCGGTCTCCTCGGAGATCACCTACGGCTGCGAAAGGATCGCCATGTACCTGCAGGGCGTGGACAACGTCTACGACCTCGAGTGGGTCAAGGGGGTCAAGTACGGCGACATCCACCACGAGAGCGAGGTCGAGTTCTCCACCTACAACTTCGAGGAGGCCGACGTCGACATGCTGCTCAGCCTCTTCAAGATGTACGAGAATGAGTGCGTCCGCCTGGTGGAGAAGGGGCTCGTGCTCCCCGCCTACGACTACGTCATGAAGTGCTCCCACACCTTCAACCTCCTGGACGCCCGCGGCGCCATCTCGGTCACCGAGCGCGCCTCCTACATCGGCAAGGTGCGTAACGTGGCGCGCCTGTGCGCCGAGGGGTATCTGCAGATGCGCGAGCGGCTCGGCTTCCCGCTCCTGAAAGGAGGTCGCTAATGGCTAAGGATCTGTTCCTCGAAATAGGTTGCGAGGAGATTCCGGCCGGCTTCGTCCCCAAGGCGATGGCCGACATGGAAGCCCTCATGAAGCGCGAGCTGGAGACGGCCCGCATCGAGTTCGGCGAGATCGTGACGCTCGGCACCCCGCGCCGCCTGGTGCTGGCGGTGAAAGGGATGGCTGAGCGCCAGCCCGACGCGGAACTGACCGCCATGGGGCCGGCCAAAAGCGCCGCCTACGACGCCGACGGCAACCCGACCAAGGCCGCCCAGGGCTTCGCCCGCGGTCAGGGTGTGGAGGTCGCCGACCTGAAGGTGGTCATGACCCCGAAGGGGGAGTACCTCGCCGCGGTCAAGAGTGAGGTGGGGCGCGACACCGCCGAGCTCCTCCCGGAGATGCTGCCCCGCCTGATCGGCAACATCCCCTTCAAGAAGTCCATGCGCTGGGCCGACTTCGACGTCCGCTTCGCCCGCCCGATCCACTGGATCGTGGCGCTCTACGGCGGCACCGTGGTTCCCTTCTCCTTCGGCAACATCGAGAGCGGCTCGGCCTCCCGCGGCCACCGCTTCATGGCCAACAACACCTTCCCGGTGCGCGACCTCGCCCACTACCTGGAGGAGTGCGAGCGCCACTTCGTGATTCCCGACCCGGAGAAGAGAAAGGCGATCATCCGCCAGGAGATCGACCGGGTGGCCCGCCAGGCCAAGGGGAACGTGCTCCCCGACGAGGCGCTCCTCGAGCAGGTTTCCTTCCTGGTCGAGTACCCCTCCGCCGTGCACGGCACCTTCTCCCCCGACTTCCTGGTCGTGCCGCGCGAGGTCCTCATCACCTCCATGCGCGAGCACCAGCGCTACTTCTCCCTGGTGGACGACCAGGGGAAACTGCTGCCGGGCTTCATCACCATCAACAACACCCTGACCGAGGACCCCTCCGTCGTGGTCAAGGGGAACGAGCGCGTCCTTCGGGCCCGCCTCTCCGACGCCCGCTTCTTCTTCGACGAGGACCACAAGGTGAAGCTCGAGACCCGCGTCGAGAGCCTGAAGAGCGTGGTCTATCAGGCGAAGCTTGGCACCTCCTACGAAAAGATGGAGCGCTTCCGCGAGCTGGCCAAGGGGCTTGCCTCCCGGCACAACCCCGCTGTGGTCGACAAGGCCGCCCGTGCCGCCACCCTGTGCAAGGCGGACCTCGTCTCCGGCATGGTCGGTGAATTCCCCGAGGTTCAGGGGATCATGGGACGCGAGTATGCGCTGCATGACGGCGAGGACGCGGCGGTCGCCAACGCCATCGCCGAGCACTACCTCCCCACCCAGGCCGGCGGCGAGCTCCCCGCCTCCGACATCGGCGCCTTCGTTTCGCTCGCCGACAAGATAGACACCATCTGCGGCTGCTTCAGCGTGGGACTTATCCCCACCGGCTCCGCCGACCCGTACGCGCTGCGCCGCTCGGCGCTGGGCATCATCAACATCATCCTGGACAAGGGGTACCGCGAGCCGGTCTCCGGCCTCGTGAGGGCATCCCTGGAACTCCTCGCCGCCAAGGCGACCCGCCCTGTCGAGGACGTCTACAAGGACGTCATCGAGTTCTTCCGCGGCCGCTTCGTGAACCTGATGGCGGACCGCTACCCCTCCGACGTGGTGGACGCGGTGGTCTCCGTCTCCTTCGAAGACCTGGTCGAGGCGGCCGCCAAGATCCAGGCACTCGCCGAGTTCAGAAAGCGCGAGGACTTCGCCGCGCTGGCCGGCGCCTTCAAGCGCGTCGGCAACATCGTGAAGGAAGGGGTGGACACCCCGGTAGCCGCCGACCTCTTCCAGGAGCCGGCCGAGGGCGCGCTCTACGAGGCGCAGCAGCAGGTGAAGCAGAAGGTGGATGCGGCACTCTCCGGCGCCGACTACCTCGCCGCCCTCACCGAGATCGCCACCTTGAAGCCCGCCGTCGACCTCTTCTTCGACAAGGTCATGGTCATGGCGGAGGACGAGAAGGTGCGCGGCAACCGCCTGGCGCTTTTGACCTCGATCGCGCGGCTCTTCGGGAGCCTGGCGGATTTCGCGAGGTTGTCGGCATGAAAAGACTGCGACAGCTGAACCCGGGATGCGGCACCCTGGAGCAGGCCAACGCAGCAGCACAACGATTTATCTGACGCTCACGTAAACAGCCGTCCGGGTGCAACTCCCGGCGGCTGTTTGCCTTTTTCGGTTTATGTGTATACTTTAAGCTCCAAATTTATTAACAACATCTAAGGAGGGTGCACATGGGAACGCAGTACGTCTACTTTTTTGGCGCGGGCAAGGCTGACGGCAACGCCAAAATGAAGGAGCTTCTGGGGGGGAAGGGGGCCAACCTGGCGGAGATGACCGCCATCGGTCTCCCGGTTCCGGCCGGCTTCACCATCACCACGGAAGTCTGCACCGAGTACTACAAGAACAACCAGCAGTACCCGGCCGCGCTGACCGCCGAGGTCGAGGCGAACCTGGCCCGCGTCGAGGGGCTCATGGGCAAGAAGTTCGGCGACGCCAAGAACCCTCTCCTGGTCTCGGTCCGCTCCGGCGCCCGCGCCTCCATGCCAGGCATGATGGACACCATCCTGAACCTCGGTCTCAACGACACCACGGTGCAGGGGATCATCGCCCAGTCCGGCGACGAGCGCTTCGCCTACGACGCCTACCGCCGCTTCGTGCAGATGTACTCCGACGTTGTCATGGGGATGCACAAGGACGAGCTGGAGCACCTCCTCGAGCGCAAGAAAGAGGCGCGCGGCGTGCACCTCGACACCGACCTGAAGGCCTCCGACTGGAAGGAGCTGGTCGGCGAGTTCAAGGCGAAGATCAAGGCGACCCTCGGGGTCGACTTCCCCGAGGACCCGAAGGAGCAGCTCTGGGGCGCCATCGGCGCCGTTTTCGGCTCCTGGATGAACCAGCGCGCCATCACCTACCGAAAGCTCAACAACATCCCGGCCGACTGGGGCACCGCGGTCAACGTGCAGTCCATGGTGTTCGGCAACATGGGTGACGACTGCGCCACCGGCGTCGCCTTCACCCGCGATCCCTCCACCGGCGAGAACTACTTCTACGGCGAGTACCTGGTGAACGCCCAGGGCGAGGACGTGGTGGCGGGCATCCGCACCCCGCAGCCGATCAACCGCGCCAAGTACAAGCCGGGCGACCTCCCCTCCATGGAGGAGGTGCTCCCCGAGTGCTACCAGCAGCTGGCGCATATCAGGGATATCCTTGAGCGTCACTACAAGGACATGCAGGACATCGAATTCACCATCGAAAAGGGGATCCTCTACATGCTGCAGTGCAGAAGCGGCAAGAGGACCGCGAAGGCGGCCCTGAAGATCGCCGTGGACATGGTGGCCGAGGGTCTCATCGACGAGAAGACCGCGGTCCTGCGCGTCGCCCCGAACCAGCTCGACCAGCTGCTGCACCCCTCCCTCGACCCGAAGGCAGAGAAGAAGGTGATCGCCAAGGGGCTCCCGGCCTCCCCGGGGGCGGCCTCCGGCGAGGTGGTGTTCACCGCCGACGAGGCGGAGAGCGCGGCGAAGCTCGGCCACAAGGTGATCCTGGTGCGCGTCGAGACCTCCCCGGAGGACATCCATGGCATGCACGCGGCCCAGGGGATCCTCACCGCCCGCGGCGGCATGACCTCGCACGCGGCGGTGGTCGCCCGCGGCATGGGCAAGTGCTGCGTGGCCGGCTGCGGCGACATCAAGGTTGACTACCAGTCGGGGCAGTTCGTGGCCAAGGACGGCAGCGTGATCAAGAAGGGTGACGTGATCACCCTGGACGGCTCCACCGGCGAGGTGATGAAGGGTGCCGTCCCCATGGTCGCCGCAGGCGTCGGCGGCGACTTCGCCACCGTGATGGCGTGGGTGGACAAGTTCCGCAGGATGAAGGTCAGGGCCAACGCGGACACCCCGCACGACGCCAAGACCGCCCGCGAATTCGGCGCCGAGGGTATCGGCCTGTGCCGCACCGAGCACATGTTCTTCGAGGCGGACCGGATCGCCGCCGTGCGCGAGATGATCCTTTCCGCCGACCTCGAGGGTAGGAAGAAGGCGCTCGCCAAGATCCTCCCCATGCAAAAGGGTGACTTCAAGGGGCTCTTCCGCGAGATGAAGGGGCTCCCCGTCACCATCCGCCTCCTCGACCCGCCGCTGCACGAGTTCCTCCCCCAGGAGGACAGGGACATCGAGGCGCTCTCCGCCACCATGGGGGTCTCCGTGCAGACCCTGAAGCACAAGGTGGAGTTCCTGCACGAGTTCAACCCGATGCTCGGGCACCGCGGCTGCCGCCTGGGCGTCACCTTCCCCGAGATCTACGACATGCAGGTCCAGGCCATCATGGAGGCGGCCTGCGAGCTGGTTAAGGACGAAGGGTTCCAGATCGTCCCCGAGATCATGATCCCGCTGGTGGCGGTCACCAAGGAGCTCTCCATCATGCGCGCCAACGCGGTCGCCGTCTGCGAGGATGTGCAGAAGCGCTACGGGGTGAAGGTGGAGTACCTGATCGGCACCATGATCGAACTGCCGCGTGCGGCGATCACCGCCGACAGCATCGCCACCGAGGCCGACTTCTTCTCCTTCGGCACCAACGACCTGACCCAGACCACCTTCGGCCTTTCCCGCGACGATGCCGGCAAGTTCCTCCCCTTCTACGTGGAGAACGGCATCCTGGAGGACGACCCGTTCGTCACCCTGGACCAAAGCGGCGTGGGCGCCCTGGTCCGGATGGGTTGCGAGAAGGGGCGCGCAACCCGCCCCAACATCAAGCTCGGCATCTGCGGCGAGCACGGCGGCGACCCCGCCTCGGTCATCTTCTGCGACTCGGTCGGGCTCGACTACGTCTCCTGCTCTCCGTTCCGGGTGCCCATCGCGCGCCTGGCCGCCGCCCACGCCACGCTGAACGCCCAGGCGGCCGCTCCGGCCAAGGGGGGCGCAGCGGGAAAGGGAAGTGACGCCCTGCAGCAACCCGTGGCCAGCGCCTAGTCCGGCAGGCGGCACGGCACGGGCGTCGCGAGAACGCCGGAGAGCTTGACACATTTGGTGTAAACGTGTATTAGCGGATAGCGTCCTTGAGACGCAAAGAGGGGGGGGCGGATCGAGCCGCCCCCCCTAATCGACAACAGCAGCACAGGAGAAAAAGTAATGGCAAACGGTGTGGTGAAATGGTTCAACGACGCGAAGGGGTTTGGCTTCATCGAGCAGGATAACGGCGGGGACGTCTTCGTGCACTTCTCGGCCATCCAGGGGGACGGCTTCAAATCGCTGGCCGAGGGGGACTCGGTAAGCTTCGACGTGATCCAGGGCGCCAAGGGGCCGCAGGCCACCAACGTCGTCAAGAACTAGCTTCCTTTCCGAGCCTAGGTCCGGCCCCGAATCCTTTCGGGGCCTTTTTAGTTCCGCCCCGACCAGGGGCAAACGGTGCCGCGCATGCGTATCAACGAGAAATCAGACTCCCGCAGCATAGCCAAGAAGGAGAAGGGGGCGGCTCCCAAGAGCGTCGCCGGGACCGGCGCTCCCCTCTTCGCCGGCCGGTTGACCGCGGTCGCCAAGGCGAGCGCCGAGTACCAGGGGGAGCTGCAGCGCCTCAAGGACGAGATCGACAAGGCGGGGGACGTCCTGGAGCAGGAGCCGACCATCGCCAACTTCAAGCTCTTCCGGGAACTGATCGCCACCATGGCGCGCAAGGTCTCCGCCGAGGCCTACCGCATCGAGATGCTGAGCGGCGGGGTCACCGGCCGCAGCCACGAGGTGATCGCCGTCATCGACAAGGAGGCCGACCTCCTCTACCACCTGGTGATGCGGGAGCAGAAAGACCACATAAGGATCGTTGCCCAGATCATCAAGATCAAGGGGCTGGTGGTCGACTTCCTGCTCTAGCCGCCCCTCCTGCGAGCGCGGGGCCTCGCGCCGCTCTCTCGCCACCCGCATCATCCCCCCCCTGTATGGCATTTTCCGTATATAGTACTTAAGATCACATCGTAAAAACCGATATAACGCTAGGATTGACGGTGGCCGTTTCGCTACCTCCCCGCGCCCCTCGCAGGTCCCATTCCCATTCTGTTTGACAGGAGAACAACAATGCCGTCTTTCGTCCAGGCAGCATTGGCCGTCGTGGCCGTCCTTTCCCCCCTCGTGTTCCCCCCGGCCTCCTCGGCCGCGGAAACCCTCAGGATCAACGGCACCGGCAGCGGCCTTGTGGTGGTAAAGCCGCTGACGGCGGCATTCCAGAAGGAAAGCCGCGGATGTGTCGTGGTAATGGAGAAGAGCCTCGGGAGCTCCGCCGCCATCAAGGCCGTGTCCAGGAACGCTCTCGATCTCGCCGTTTCCAGCCGGCCGCTGAAACCCGCCGAAAGCGTGGAGGGGCTGGTTCAGCAGGAGTGGGGGCGGACACCAATGGCTGTGCTCGCCAATCGCGGAGTCCGGGCGAGCGGCGTGACGCTGAAGGAACTGGCGGCGATGTACGCCGGCAGCAGCGCCAAGTGGCCCGGAGGAGAGCTGGTCCGGGTGGTGCTGCGTCCGGTCGAGGATACGGACACCAAGCTGACCCGTTCCCTGTCGCCGGAGATGGACCGGGGGGTGGCCGCGGCGCACGCGCGCAAGGACATGCTCGTGGGCATAACCGATAACGAGACCTTCGACTCCGTCAAGAAGACGGAAGGGGCCGTAGCCGTGATGGCACTGACGCTGGCGCTTTCCGAGCCGAACGCGGTGAGCGTCCTGAAGCTGGACGGGGTGCAGCCGAGCGTCGCCACCCTCGCCACCGGGAGGTACCGCCACCTCAAGGAGATGTACCTGGTCACCCGCAAGGACGCCCCCGCCTCGGTCACTAAATTCATCAAGTTCCTCTACTCGAAGAAGGGGCGCGCCGTCGCCGCCAAGCACGGACTCCTCATCACCGAGGCGAAATGATCGAACACAGCCGCTCCATACGCCGCAGCACCACCATCACCGCGGGGATCCTCTCCGCCGTGCTGACGATGGTGCCGCCCGCGATCTACTTCGTGATGGCCTTCTCGCACATGACCGGGGTCATCGAAACGGAGGGGGAGATCAACGCGCGCGTCGTGGGCACCTTGGTGGTGGCGAACCCGAAGATGTGGGAGTTCGAAGAGCTGCGCCTGAAGGAGCTCCTGGCGCGCCGCTCGACGCAGACCACGGAACGGCGGGTACTCTACAACCTGAAAGGGGAGGTGGTCGCGGAGAGCTCGGACAAGGTGCTGCCGCCGATTCTTTCCAAATCCTTCCCGGTCCACGACGCCGGGCACCGGGTGGCCGTCCTTGTGGTCTCTCGCTCGCTGGCCCCGACCCTCATGGTGACCGCGCTCTTGCTCTGCCTGGGGGCGATCGGCGCGGGCTTCACCTTCTTCCGGCTGCGCACCGTGCCGCTTAGGGCCATCGAGAATGCCTACCGCAGCCTTAAACAGAGCGAGGAAAAGTACCGTTCGGTCTACGAGTCGCTCAAAGAGGGGCTGGCACTTTACCGGATCGTCGCGGGAGACGGGGGCGAGGCAGACCTGGTTCTGGCGGACACCAACCCTGCGGCCGCGTCGGTGTTCGGCTTCGGACGGGACGACATCGGCAAGAGCATCCGCCAGTTGCAGGGGGGGCTTTTCGCCCCGGTGCGGGGGGCTGTCCAAGGGGCGCTGCAGGGGGAGGTGAGCCTGGAGCTGGAACAGGAAGGGACGGGACGGGTATTCACCGTGAACACCTTTCCCATGGGTGAGGGGATGGTGGCGACCCTTTTGGAGGACGTCACCGAGAAAAAGCGCAGTGCGGAACAGCTTGAGACCCTGGCCTACTATGACAGCCTGACCGGGCTGTTGAACCGCCGCATGCTGCTGGACCGGATGGAGCATACCATCGACGTGGCGCAGCGCGAGGGGCTCAAGATGGCCACCCTCTTCTTCGATCTCAACGGCTTCAAGCCTATCAACGACACCCTCGGTCACGAGGCGGGGGACCAGATACTGATCGAGGTGGCCCGCCGCCTGAAAAACTCGGTGCGCAAGAAGGACACCCTGGCGCGGCTTGGGGGGGACGAGTTCGTGGTGGTGGCGACCCTGGACAAGGAGGAGAATGCAAGCTGTATCGCGCAAAACCTGCTCAGGCGCCTCACCCCGGTCTACGAGGTCAGCGGCAGGGAAGTCTACGTTGGGGCGAGCATCGGCGTATCAGTTTACCCCGACGACGGCACTTCCCCGGAAAACCTTCTGAAGAACGCCGACATCGCCATGTACAACGCCAAAAAACGGCCGGACGTGGAGTTCTGTTTCTACAGCGCCCAGATGAACCAGAAGCTGCAGGACCGCATGCGGCTCGAATTCGACCTCTGGATGGCCCTGGACCGCGATGAGTTTTTCCTGGAGTACCAGCCCATCGTGGACGCCCGCAGCGGGCGGATCGCCGCGGTGGAGGCGCTGGTGCGCTGGATGAGCCCGGAAAAGGGGAGGGTGATGCCGGATGCCTTCATCCCGATGGCCGAAGAGACCGGCATCATCATTCCCCTGGGAGGTTGGGTGCTGAACACCGCCTGTCTCAAGTTGCGGCAATGGCAGGAGGCGGGGTGCCGGCCGTTGAGGATGTCGGTCAACATCTCGGGGCGCCAGTTTGTGCGCGGGGACCTGTGCCGCACCGTCGAGGAGGTGGTGGAGCAGAGCGGGGTGGACCCGGCACTGCTGGAGCTGGAGCTCACCGAGACCTGCCTCATCAAGAACGTCGACGAAACCATCGCCAAGCTCTGCCGCCTGAAGGGGCTCAACGTCTCCATCGGCATCGACGACTTCGGCACCGGCTATTCGTCGCTGCAGTACCTGAAAAACTTCCCCATCGACCACCTGAAGATCGACCGCGCCTTCATCAAGAACGTCTGCGAGCTCCCCGACGAGCGCGCCATCGTGGACGCCATCATCGGGATCGCCAAGGCGATGGAACTCCACGTCATCGCGGAAGGGGTGGAAAGCCGGGAACAGGCGGAATACCTGGCGCAGCGCGGCTGCGACGAGCTGCAGGGGTATTACTACCACCGCCCGCTCTCCGAGGAGCGTCTGCTCGAGGTGCTCCGGGAGGAGCGGATGCGGGAGGAGGCCGGATCGGTCTGGACGGGGGGCGCCGGGGCACCGGCGGTGCCGGTCTGAACCGGCCGGGGGGGGGACGGAAAAAGGGGGCTCGTTCGAGCCCCCTTTCTTCTTTCCCGGCAGCGATGATCTTCCGCTGCACCCTCTCCCGAGAGGAGAGGGGCCTTTCTTTAACTGCAGCCGCACCCTTTGGAGTTGTCTCCGCTCAGGGGAAGCTTCTTGCCACACTTCTGGCACCGCCAGAAGAGGCCACCTCAACCCGGCATCAGGATCATGAGCCCCTGGCAATCCGGGCAGCTTTTCTCGTTCGTCATTGGCAAACCTCCTTATGGTCTGGACTGCTAGCGTACCGAAACGGCGATGTTCCCCACCCCGGCGATCTCGGCGACCACGCGGTCGCCGCTTTTGATCGGGCCGACCCCCGCCGGCGTGCCGGTCAGCACCAGGTCCCCCGGCTCCAGCGTGAAGATGGAGGAAAGGTAGGCCAACAGCTCGGGGATGCGGTGGATCATGAGCTCGGTGCCGCCGTCCTGGCGTTTCTCGCCGTTCACGGTGAGCGTGATGCGCAGCTGGTGCGGGTCGGCCACCTGCTCCGCCGGGACGAAGGGGGAGAGGGGGCAGGCGGTGTCGAACCCCTTGGCGATGTCCCAGGGAAGCCCCTTCTTCTTGAGCTCCGCCTGCACGTCCCGCAGGGTCAGGTCGATGGCGACGGCGTACCCCGCGACGTGGGAGAGTGCCTGCTCGGGGGGGATGTTGCTCCCTTTCCTGCCGATCAGAAGCGCCAGCTCCGCCTCGTGGTGGCAGTCGCTTGAGTAGGAGGGGATCACCACCTCCTCGCCGGCGCCGATCACGCAGGTGGCGGGCTTGGTGAAGATCACCGGGCGCTCCGGTACCTCGTTGCCCAGTTCCTTTATGTGGTCCGCGTAGTTGCGCCCGATGCAGAGGATCTTGCCGATCCTCACCGGTTCCGCGCTTCCGACCAGTTGTGCCGTCTTCATGGTTCTCCTCTCAGGCCGCCCTGACCTCGCTGGCGAGCCGGCATCCCTGCCAGCTGCCGCGCCTTCTCAGCTCGTTGATCACGGCGTACCACATCTGGTTGTTCTTCAGGTTCCAGTTCGGCGCGACCCGGATGGAAAGGGGGGCCGAGCCGTAGAGCCGCTGCACCGTGACCCGCGCCGGGAGTTCCTCCAGGAAGTCGCAGGCGGTCGCCACGTACTCGTCGATGCCGATCGGCTGCCAGCTCCCGTCCCGGTACATCTGGGCGAGCCTTGTGTTCTCCACCGCGTGCAGCTGGTGCAGCTTGACCGAGTTGACGGGGAGCCCGGCGATGAGACGCGCAGTCTTCAAAAAGCCGCTCCTGGTCTCCCCGGGGAAGCCGTAGATCAGGTGGGTGCAGATATCCAGGCCGCGGCCGGAGAGCCGCTGCACCGCGTCGAGGTACTCGGCCAGGGTGTGGCCGCGGTTGATCCGGGTGAGGATGGCGTCGTCCATGGACTGCAGGCCGAGCTCCACGCAGACGTAGTGCTCGCGCGCGAGGTCGGTCAAAAGCTCGATGGCGGCGGGGGTGAGCGAATCGGGACGGGTGCCGACCGAGATCCCCAGGACGTCGGGGTGGGCCAGGGCACGCCGGTACAGATCCGCAAGCTTCTCCACCGGGCCGTAGGTGTTGGTGTACTTCTGGAAGTAGACGATGAACTTGTCGCTGGAGAGGCGGCTGCGGTGGTACTCCATCCCGGCGGCCATCTGCTCCTCGATCGGGATCAGGGGCTGGGTCTCCTTGGGGGAGAAGGAGCTGTTGTCGCAGTAGATGCATCCGCCGGTGCCGCGGCTGCCGTCGCGGTTGGGGCAGGTGAAGCCCCCGTCCACGTTCACCTTGCTGACGCGGCAGCCGAAGCGGCGCCTCAAGTAGGAACCGTAGGAGTTGATGCGAAGCTCGCTATGGATGGTTGTGCCGGCAGTCATCTAGTCGTTGTGCTCCTCGAGCGGGTGGAGCAGGGCCAGGAGCTTCTTGGCCGCGTCGCGCGGGTCCGCCGCGGAAAGGATGGCCGAGATGAGGGCGATGCCGCGCGCCTCACCAGCGACAGTCTCGGCGCAGTTCTCGAGGTTCACCCCCCCCAGCGCGAACACCGGGATCTGCAGCATCTGCGCCACCTTGTTCAGTTTGTCCAGCCCCACCGGCTCGCCGTACTCGGCCTTGCTGGGGGTGTAGTAGACCGGGCCGAAGGTGATGAAGTCGGCCCCCATCTCCTGGGCCGTGATGGCCTGGGTCTGGTTGTGGCAGGAGACCCCGATCAGCTTGCGCTCACCCAGGAGCCTGCGCACCTTGTAAAGCGGCAGGCTGGAGCTGCCGATGTGGACCCCGTCGGCGTCCACCGCCAGCGCCACGTCGACGCGGTCGTTCACGAAGAGCCTGGCGCCGTAGCGCGAGGTGAGGCGGCGCAGCTCCTGGGCCGTCTCGTAGAGCTCCTTGGTGCTGCTCCCCTTGTCCCTGAGCTGCACGGCGCGCACTCCCCCCCTGAGCGCCTCCTCTACCACGAACTCCAGGTTGCGCCCGAGGGTCTCGCCGCGCCCGGTGATCAGGTAGAGGTTGAAGTCTATCCAGGGGGAGTCGAGCCCTTTCACGCGATGAGACCCGCCAGGGGGGAGGAGGCGCTGGCGTAGAGCTTCCTCGGGATGCGCCCGGCGCGGTAGGCGAGCCTTCCCGCCCTGACCGCGAGGTTCATCGCCTCGGCCATGGCGACCGGGTCCTGGGCGCCGGCGATCGCGGTGTTCATGAGGACGCCGTCGCAGCCAAGCTCCATGGCGATGGCCGCATCGGAGGCTGTGCCCACGCCGGCGTCCACGATCACCGGGACCTTGACCGTCTCCAGGATGATCTGGATGTTGTACGGGTTGCGGATGCCAAGGCCGGAGCCGATCGGAGCGCCCAGCGGCATCACCGCGGCGCAACCCATGTCCTCAAGCTTCTTGCAGATGATCGGGTCGTCGCTTGTGTAGGGGAGCACGGTGAACCCTTCCGCGATGAGCACCTTGGCCGCCTTCAGGAGTTCCTCGTTGTTGGGGAAGAGCGTCTTCTCGTCCCCGAGCACCTCGAGTTTCACGAAGTCGGAGAGCCCCGCCTCGCGGGCGAGCCGACAGGTGCGGATGGCGTCCTCGGCGTTGTAGCAGCCGGCGGTGTTGGGGAGCAGTGTATATTTCTTCAGGTCGATGTGGTCTAAAAGGGATTCCTTGCTCCGGTCCGAGATGTTCACCCTTCTCACCGCCACGGTGATGATCTGGGCGCCGGACACCTCGATGGCGCGCACCATCTGCTGGAAATCGGCGTACTTGCCGGTCCCCACCATGAGGCGGGAGTCGAATTCGCGTCCTGCGATGACGAGCTTGTCGTTTGTTACGGGCATCACTGTTCTCCAATCGGTAGCGACTTGTCTAGATGGTCGGCCCGGCTGCTGCGGGGCCTCAAGGTGAGCGGGAGACGGGCCGGCGGCCCGCCGCGGGAGCCGCCTAGCCGCGGCCGGCGCCCCCTCCCACGAAATGGACGATCTCCAGGGCATCCCCCTCCTTGAGCAGGGTGGTCTCGTACTGCGCCTTGGGAAGGATGTCCAGGTTCAGCTCGACCGCGACGCGGCGCGGGTCGATGCCGAGGGAGACCAGGTACTGCTGAACCGTGAGGGGATCGATCGATACGGCTTCGCCGTTGGTGGTGATGTTCACTGCTGCTCCGGTACTGCGTGACGTTGGGGCCGGCCATGCCGGGGTGCGGCGCGAGCCGGGCGTGGCCCGAACGTAAACTAACAATACGGCCCCCCGCTGTCAATCGTTTTCTTCCGCGCAGTTGCGCCCGGTGCGGGGCGCCGGGAGGGTGAGCGTCGAGGGGAAAAGCCCGTATTGTATACGGCTTCAGGCCGTCTCCGGCCCGGCCGGAAGCCCGGCGCCCTTCGGATCCGGAAGGGGGGGGAGGGGGGCGTCCGCTTGCGGGACCGGGAGCAGGATGGTGAAGGTGGTGCCGGCACCTTCCTCGCTTTGCACCTCGATGCGCCCGCCGTGCTCCTGGATGATGCCGTAGGAGACGGAGAGCCCGAGGCCGGTCCCCTTGTTGGATTTGGTGGTGAAGAAGGGGTCGAAGATGCGGCCCAGGTTGGCCTCGGGGATGCCGCAGCCGTTGTCGCTGATCCTGATGAAGGCCAGTTCCTGCACCGGGTCGACGCCGGTCACCACCATGACCATCCCTTCGCCGCGCAGGGCGTGCCCCGCGTTGACCAGCATGTTCACCAGTACCTGCTCGATCTGGTTCGGGTCGAGCAAAAGCGCCGGGATCCGGCCCGAGTAGTTGCGGGCGATGGTGACGTCCTGGAACAATATCTGGTGCCTGACCAGCTCGAGGGCCGCGTCGGAGATCTCGTTCAGCGAGCAGGGGGTCTTCTGCGGCGGCGCGCAGCGGGCGAACTCCAAAAGCCCCTTGACGATGCCGGCGCAGCGCTTTGTTTCCCTGAGCACCGTCTCTATGTCGTTCTTCAGGACCGGGTCGAGCCTTGGGTTGCTCTGGATCAGGGAGGCGAAGACCAGGATGCCGGTGAGCGGGTTGTTGATCTCGTGGGCGATGCCGGCCACGAGCTCCCCCAGCGAGGCGAGCTTCTCGGAGCGGATCAACTGCGCCTGCATCCGGGTGATCTCCTGGGTCCTTTGCTGCACCATCTGCTCGAGGTCGCGTCCCCATCCCTCCAGCTCCTGCCGGGCCTTCTTCAGGTTGAGGGTCATGGTGTTGAAGGAGTCGGCCAGTTCCCCCATCTCGTCGTTGGCGAAACTGTGCACCAGCCCGTCCAACTCCCCCCGCGACAGCATCTGGGTGTGCTCCAACAGTTCACGCACCGGGCGGTTCACCAGTTTCTGGGTGAAGAAGGTAAGGCTCAGCGAGGTGAGGGTGATGAGGAGCAGGGTCAGGAACAGCATCCGGCCGCGGTAGGCATCCAACAGGGAGTGCATCCGGTCCAGCGGGACCACCACGTCCAGCACGCCGAGCACCTTGAACTTCTCGGGGTGGAAGTGACAGCTCGCGGTGTAGCAGCTCTCCTCGTTGTAGATGGCGTTGGTGATACCGAGGAACTCGGCGCCGGAACTGCCATAGAAGCGGCGGCTGCGGTTCTTTGAGGAGGCGGTGAGCAGGAGTTCGGGGCCGCCGTGGCAGACCGCGCAGATCTCGGAGTGTTTGCCGAGCACCGTCCCGGTCTCGGAGTCGTCCGTGGAAAAGATGATGCGCCCGGTCTTGTTGATGAGCCGGATCCGCTCCACCCCCTGCTGGTTGCCGATCTCCTCGATGGTCTTGTAGAAGAGGGGACGGTCGTCCCGGAGCATCTGGTTATGGGTGGTGCGGATGATGGTCTCGGTGATGCGGTCGGCCTCCGAGATCGCCTCCTGCAGCAGCAGCCCCTTGAGGCTCCTCAGGTTCAGGTAGGCGAACAGGGCCATGGTGCACAAAAGCACCAGCCCGGAGGCCAGGGCAAGTTTGGAAATCAGGTTGAGGCGCACGGTCGCTCTCCGCCGATTTGCCGGCGCCGATGCCCAGGCGCCAGACCGTCAAGATCGCATCGCTGCGAACGTCTTGTTGCTTGACATTTCTAGAACATAATTCTATATTTTGCGTGTATGACACTATCCGGAGTCGCATCCTGCCGACTTTACCAGTGGAAGCTGTTTTACCGCACCTCTTGCGGGGCGGCTTCCGGGGAGAAGCGGTAGGGCGAGTTTAAACACATTAAAAGGGTTTATCAAGCGATTAATTTTCTTGACACGGCTTGTCAAATGGCCTAGTTAATATTGTTTGAAATTTTTCCTGATATTCATAGGTGCAGCCAATGGCGAAAAAAGAGAAATCTGAGTACATCATTCAGGCCGTCTCCCACGCACTCGACCTCCTGGAACAGTTCCATGACGAGGTGGACGAACTGGGTGTGACCGAGCTGAGCAAGAGGCTGAAGCTTCACAAGAACAACGTTTTCCGCCTTCTGGCTACCCTGGAGTCGCGGAACTACATAGAGCAGAACAAGGTAACGGAGAACTACCGGCTTGGGCTCAAGACCCTGGAGCTGGGGCAGACCTTCATCAAGCAGATGGGTCTTCTGCGCCAGTCCCGCCCGGTGCTCGAGGCGCTGGTCAAGGAGTGCAACGAGACCACCTACGTCGCCATCCTCAAGGAGTTCCACATCGTCTACCTGGACGTGGTGGAAACCGACCTGACCGTCAGGGTCGTGCCGCGCGTGGGTGCCCGTCTGCCGGCCTACTGCACCGCAGCCGGCAAGGTCCAGATCGCCTACATGACCGACGAGGAGCTGGAGAACTACCTCCCCACCAAGGAAATGAAGCGCTACACCCCGAAGACGGTCACCGACCGCGAGGAGCTGAAGAAGCACCTCAAGGTGATCGCCGAGCAGGGGTACGCCATCGACGACGAGGAGATGGATGTCGGCGTGAAGTGCGTGGGCGCCCCGATCCGCGACTACACCCGCCGCATCATCGGCGCGGTGAGCATCTCCGGCCCCTCGATGCGCTTCACCGACGAGCGCCTGGAGAAGGAACTGATCCCGCTGGTGATCCGCTCCGGCGAGGAGATCTCCCACAAGCTGGGGTACCACAAATAGCAAAAAAGGAAGGCCCCCGCCGCAAGCGGGGGCCTTTTTCGTCGTACCTCTTCGCTTTCGTCCCGGCTCACCCCTTGGTCCGGTCCGCTATCTCCTCGCGCCACAGCTTGAGCACCTGCGCCTCCAGCTCATCCCTGCTGCCGCGGTTGTCGATGACGATCCTCCCCAGCTTTTTCTTTTCTTCCATCGGCATCTGCGACGCTATCCGCGAGAGGGCCGCCTCCCGCGAGAGGCCGTCGCGCGCCATCAGGCGTGCCAGCTGGGTCTCCTGGTCCAGGTAGACCACCCATACCTCGTGGACCCGCGAGGTGATTCCCGCCTCGAAGAGCAGCGGGGCCACGTAGAAGGCGGTGCCGGTCCCCGCCTCCCTGAGCCGCTGCAGTTTCTCCTCCGCCCGTTTCCTGATGGCGGGATGGGTGATCCCCTCCAGGATGCGCCGCGCCGACGGGTCGGCGAACACGATCTCCCCCAGGGTGGCGCGGTTCAGGGTGCCGTCGGGGTTGAGCACCTTGTCCCCGAAGCTCGCCACGATCTGCGCCAGGGCCTCCTCGCCCGGCTGCACTACCTCCCGCGCCAGTTGGTCGGCGTCGACAACTGCCGCTCCCAGCTTTTCGAAGAGGTGCGCCGCGCTGGTCTTGCCCGATGCGATCCCCCCGGTGAGTCCTATGATGCGCATGCCGCTCCCTTGCTGCTCAGTATGCTATCCCCTGTTCGCCCAGGGTGAAGGTCGGGTTGGTCAGGTCCTCCTCGACGAGGAGGGTGCTGGAGCCGATCCTGATCTGCGCGCCCAGGAAAGCGTCGCGCTCCACCTCCACCCTGGCCTGGGCATTGATCTCCAGCCGTTTCTGCAGACGTTTCTTCTCGCCGGTGAGTTCGGCCAGCTCCCCCTGGCACTTGGTGTAGATGCGCTGCTTCAGGTTCAAAAGCCCGGCCTCCATGCTGCCGGGGTTCTCCTTGACGTAGGCGAGGGTCTTGGTGAGCTCGTCCAGTTGGCGCTGCTTCTCGGCCAGGTTTTCCTGTACCGTCTCCAGCTTGCGGTTTAGGGCGGGGTCGACCCCCACCTCGATGACGGTGGGGACCCCGGCGTGGGAGCCGATCACCACGGCGTGCACCAGCGAGACGGCGCGGCAGACGCCGCCGATGATGTGCCCTTTGCGCCCCCCCGTCTCCCCGACGAGGATGCTTCCCCCCGAGGTGAGCTCGCTCTGCATGGCGAGCTCCCGGATCACTATGTCCCCGCCGGCGCTGATGGCGGCGTTCTCGGCGAACTGCACCGTTACGCCCCCCCCCGCCTCCAGCTGGGCCATCTCCTGGCGGCTCACCATCGTCCCGGGCTGTACTGCCTTGCCGTGACCGATAACCCCACCCTGGATCATGATGTTTCCCCCCGCCTTGACCCGGGCTGCCTCCACGACCCCCCCAACGGTGATGTCCTCGGTGGCGGTGACCTCCATCCCCTCGCAGACGTCGCCGGAGATCTCCAGCGATCCCTTGAAGTGAAGGTTGCCGGTGGAGAGGTCGACCCGCTTCAGCTTGAACACGGGCTCAACGATGACGCCGTGCGGCACGATGACCGGGTAGCCGGAGATGGCAGCGACCAGGAGGTCGCAGTCGGTGAGGTCGCAGGCGATGCCGGTAAGGTTCTCCGCGAAGGGGATGTCGACCCCGTCACTGGTGGGGAGCTCCACCCCCAAGAGGTTTACCCCGGGGACGCCGGTGGTGGGGTGGGTGCGCCGCAAGAGCGGGTCCCCGAGGCTCACGCTGACGATGTCGCCCAGGTTGCGGTAGTCGGCCGTGTCGTCGTCTGAGAGCTGCGGCATCTGGGTGGCCATCTCGGGGATCAGGCTGATGAACTGGCTGTCCTCCCCCGGGAGCGGCGCGGTCCCCTGGGCGATCACAAGCTTGCTCGCCTGGCCCGCCTGGACCGCGGCTTCGATCTCGTCGTACAGGATGCCGCAGACCACCCCGGCGCGGGAGAGCGCCTGTTCCACCTCCTCGCGGGTGATCCTGCGCCCGCCGAAGGCCGGCTGGATGCTCAGGGTGGCGCTCATCATGTCGTCGGAGAGCTGCAGGGCGAGGGTGGCGTCGCGCCGCTCGCCGATCTGCAGCGTGAAGGCGGCCGGGGAGACGGCGCAGCGCTGCAGCAGCTGCTCCAGGGCGTCCTGGGAGACGAAGAGTTCGCCGTATCCCAGCGCCTCGATCGCCTCGCGCAGCTGCCCTGCGTCCAGGACGCGCCGCTGGGTGACCGGGGTGTACTGCGCCAACAGGGACATCTGGTCCGGGCTCAGTTGCAGCTTCAATCCGGTGCCGTCGAGAATGTCGGTCTCCATGACCCCTCCGGTGACGCCCACAGGGTCTTCATGGGCGCTTCCAGATTAAGTATCGGCGTCTCCAGCGAAAAGTTAAATTCTTTAAGGGGGGCGCCGCGCCGTGCCGGGGGCGATGTTAGGACCTAACGGCGACAAAAACAACCATTAATTGCAGCTATGGCAACGAGCGTCCGGCGCCGCGATCGGCACTTGTCGTATACGGCCTACCACAGCGATAATCCGTATGATTTTTCGCTTGATTAGAGCTGAGTGATGTGGTAAAAACTGGATACTGTATACAATGTGCACCGGACAATTTACTTAATAAATGTAAATATTTAGCCGATAATGCGGCCAATTTTACAGCTATTTCGGAGGCCTAAGTGGCAGAGGTAGTTTTTTCCAGCTGGGGCAGAAACATAGTTGATAACCGCAAGGGGGGCGAGAAGAAGGATGTCTCCTTCAAACTGCCCGCCACCTACGACGGAGAGCGGCCGCTTTCGGCTTTCCTCGGCTGGGATGGCATCATTTTGTACAACAAGGATGTCGACATCCCTGCCATGGTCGCCGAGTACATGAAGCGGGTGCAGACCAAGTACGTCTGCGGCAAGTGCACCCCGGGCAAGAAGGGGACCCGTGTCATCATGGACGCCCTCTCCGGGATCATGGAGGGGCGCGGCAAGGAAGAGGATCTCGAGACCATCCTCGACGTCGGGAGCGTGCTGTCGCACTGCAAGTGCACCCTCTGCCCGAGTTCTGCGGTACCGGTCATCGACGCGGTCACCCACTTCCGCGATGCCTTCGTGAACTACATCCGCGGCGCCAAGAGCCTCTCCTCGGAATTCCGCTACATCGAGAAGTACACCGCGCCCTGCATGGACAAGTGCCCGGCACACATCGATATCCCCGCCTACATCGAGTCGGTGAAGGATTACCGTTTCGGCGATTCGCTGGAGACCATCCGCGAGTCGATGCCGCTCCCCTCGGTCTGCGGCCGCGTCTGCCCGCACCCGTGTGAGACCGCCTGCCGCAGGAAGAACGTGGACGAGTCGATCAACATCATGGTGCTCAAACGCAGCGCCTCCGACTACGAATGGCAGCACGGCCACCTCCCGCCCATGGCTCCCAAGGCGAAGCAGTCCAAGAAGGTCGCCGTGGTGGGCGCGGGTCCGGCCGGTCTCGCCGCCGCCTATTACCTGGCCCTGGAAGGGTACCCGGTCACCATCTACGAAGCGCTTCCCTTGGGCGGCGGCATGGTCGCCGTGGGCATCCCCCCCTACCGCCAGCCGCGCCACCTGCTGCAGCGCGACATCGACATCATCCAGGGACTGGGCGTCGAGATCATCTACAACACCCGGGTGGGCAAGGACATCACCCTCGACGAGCTGAGGCAGAAATTCGACTCAGTGCTCCTCGCGCCGGGCGCGCACCGCTCCAAGCCGATGGGTGTCGAGGGGGAGGACAAGGGGTACAAGGGCTTCCTGACCGGCGGCATCGACTTCCTGAGAAACGTGTACCTGGGCCTTCCCACCGGGATGGGCAAGAAAGTCTTCGTGGTCGGCGGCGGCAACACCGCTATCGACTGCGTCAGGGTTGCGCTGCGCGAGGGGGCCGAGGAGAGCGTGCTGGTCTACCGCCGCTCCCGCAACGAGATGCCGGCCGACGTCTGGGAGGTCGACGGGGCGGACGAGGAAGGGGTACGCTTCGAGTTCCAGGTGCTCCCGACCAAGGTCATCGCCAACGAGAACAACGAGGTCACCGGGGTCGAGCTGATCAGGATGGCACTCGGCGAGCCGGACGCCTCCGGGCGCCGCCGTCCGGAACCGGTGCCGGGCTCCGAGTTCATCATCGAGTGCGACACCATCATCCCGGCCATCGGCCAGGACGCCGACCTCTCCTTCATCCCGGCCGACGCGGGGATCGACACCACCAAGTGGAGCACCATCGTCACCAAGTACGTGCCGCTCAAGGGGCACGACGGCAAGGACCTGAAGGACGGCATGGGCAACATGCTCTCCAGGACCCTGATCACCGACTGCGACGGCGTCTTCGCCTCGGGCGACGCCGAGATCGGCCCGCTCACCGTCGTGGCCTGCGTCGGCAACGGCCACCGTGCCGCCAAGGTGATCCAGCGCTACCTGGAAGGAAAGGGCGTCGACCTCACCGACGACGAGCGGATGGAGGACATCCTCACCTACTTCGGCGTCTACGACAAGAACGAGAACGTGCAGTGGCTGGACGGCGCCTCGCGCGAGCACCAGAAGGAGGTGCACGGCAAGGAGAGGGCGAGCTACAAGAACTACTGCGAGGTGGAGTTGGGCTACGCCAACAGCCAGGCGGTGCGGGAGGCCGAGAGGTGCCTGCGCTGCTACCGGGTCGCCATGGTGGCCGTCTAGGGGCGGCAGCGCCCGGACCTATTGCAATTCATCACACCGAATACTGAGGTTTTTATATGGTCAGCTTAACCATTGATGGCAAAAGCGTGCAGGTCGAGAAAGGTACCACCATACTGGAGGCCGCAGCCACGGTAGGGATCACCATCCCGACGCTGTGCTGGCTCAAGAAGGTCTCCCCCACCGGCGCCTGCCGCGTCTGCGCGGTGGAGGTGGCGGGTGTGGAGCGTACCATGACCGCCTGCAACACGCCGGTCAAGGAGGGGATCGAGGTCACCACGGACACGCCGGCCCTGAGGGAAGCCCGCCGCAAGATCATGGAGCTCATGCTGGTGAACCACCCGCTGGACTGCCCGGTCTGCGACGCCGGCGGCGAGTGCGACCTGCAGGATTCCTGCTACGCGCTGAACGCGACCAAGCAGGATTACTCGGCGATCCTGGAGCGCAAGGCGATCCGCTACGACTGGCCGCTCATCGAAAGCGACCCCAACCGCTGCATCCTGTGCGAGAAGTGCGTGAAGGTGGACCACGAGATCGTCGGTTGCGACGCCATCGAGGTGGTCAACAAGGGTGAGGACGCCATCATCGACACGGTGGACGGCAAGCCGCTCAACTGCGAGTTCTGCGGCAACTGCGTCGCGGCCTGCCCGACCGGCGCGCTGATCACCAAGCCCTTCAAGTTCAAGGGGCGTCCCTGGACCTTCAACCGCATCCCCAGCGTCTGCGCCTTCTGCGGCGCAGGCTGCCAGATCGAGTACCACGCCAAGGAGGGCCGCGTTGAGCGGGTCACCAGCGAGGACGACAGCTACAACAACGGCAACCTCTGCATCAACGGCCGCTTCGGCTACCGCTACCTGCACTCCCTGGAGCGGCTCGCCGATCCGCTTTTGCGCGGCGACTCCGGGGCGCTCGCCAAGACCGACTGGGATACCGCCCTTTCCGCCGCGGCCGCGAAGCTCAAGGAGATCGTGGCGCGCGACGGCGGCAAGGCCGTGGCGGGGATCGGGTCCCCGAGGGTGACCAACGAGGAGAGCTTCCTGTTCCAGAAACTCTTCCGCGAGGCGCTCGGGAGCTCCAACCTCGACTCCGAGGCCGGGCTTGGCTTCGCGCAAGCCCAGGCCCAGATGCTCAGGCGCTTCGGCTTCACCGGGGCCAGCAAACAGCTGGACGCCCTGGACGAGGCCCAGGCCATCCTGGTCTTTGGCTGTGACCTGAACGCCGAGGCGACCGGCGCCGAATACCGCGTCATCAAGGCAGCCACCAAGAAGGACGCACGTCTCGTGCTGGTGAACATGCGCGACGTGAAACTCAGGAAGTTCTCCAACGCGCACCTGAAGCACCTCCCCGGCGCCGAACTCCAGGTCATCTACGCACTGATGAAGGGGCTCATCGAGGCGGGGGTAGCGCTTCCGGCCGGGGCCGAGGGTATCAAGGAAGGGCTCGCCCAGCTCTCCATGGACGAGCTCTGCCAGCAGGCCGGGGTCACCGTGGCCGCGGTCGAGAACGCGGTGCGGCAGCTCGCCGGCATGAGCCGCGTGGCCATCGTCTTCGGCGCCGACCTGATCAGGAGCGCCGACGCCTCCGGGAAGATCGCGGCCCTGGCCGACCTCGCCGTCATCACCGGCTCGGCAAGCGAGCAGGGGGGAGGCATCTTCCCGATCGACGCCAAGAACAACACCGTGGGCATGCTGGACATGGGGGTCGCCCCGGGCGGCGACGGCAAGGACATCTGGGGCATCGTGGAGGGGATCGAGAAGGGGAGCATCAAGGCCCTTTACCTCCTGGGTTGCGACCTGTCCGGCCTCCCGGACAACCAGCGCATCCGCAAGGCGCTCGGCAAACTGGAACTCTTGGTGGTGCAGGACGTCTTCCAGGGGGACTCCCTCGACTACGCCCACGTCGTGCTCCCGGCAGGTGCCGCCGCCGAGAAGAGCGGTTCCTTCACCTCCCTGGACAACCGGGTACAGGCCATCTTCAAGGCCGTCGACGCCCCTGGCCAGGCCAGGGAAGACTGGGCCATCCTGGCCGATCTCTACGGCAGGCTGACCGACAACGCCCAGGCGATCACCCCGGCCGGCCTCATGGCGGAGATCAAGGGCTCGGCCAAGGGGTACCAGCCCTTCGACGGCTCCCGCAACGGCGTCATCAAGGGTGGGAGCGCCGCCAGAACCGACGCCCCCCTGGCGCCGGTCGCCAAGCCCGCGGCACCCGCCCAGGCGAAGTTCCAGCTCCTGGTCGGCCCCATCGGGTTCCATAACGGCACCTCCACCACCCGCTCCGACGCCAACCTCGACGTGGCGCCTGCCGGTTTCGTGGAACTTCACCCCTCCGATGCGGCGGCACTCGGGATCGCCGAAGGGGCGAGCGTGAAGCTCAGCTCCGGCAACGGCGCCCTTACCGCTGCGGCGAAGATCAGCGCGAAGCTGCAGCCGGGGCTCCTCTTCGCCCCCTCGCACTTCCGCGACCTGAACGCCAACGCGTTGCTCAAGGGGAACTGCAACCTGGTGGAAGTGAAGGTTGAAAAAGCGTAACCCGCCGTGACGGCGTGACTGACGAAGGGGCCCCGTCCGATGGTACGGGGCCTTTTTTTTATGGCGGCCCGGCGCGTATGATGCTAGTCTTCGGGCTCAGTGGCGGTCCGATAGCCAGCTGTTTCTCAAGGGGAGATGCCCATGGACGACAAACTTGCTCAGATAGCGGCACTGGCGGGAAAGAACGACAAGATCGCCGAGAAATTGGAGCAGATGCTCACCGGCCCCAACGACCGTGCCTACATGGTCTGCAGCTACGAAGACTGCAAGCTGCACGAGAAGGGACGCTGCACTATCTACACGGTGCTGGACGTGCCGCGCATGAAGACCGGGCAGCCCTGCAGCAGCTACGAGAAGCTGAGCGCGGCGGAGAACTGAGGCGGGAGGTCAGTCGTAGAGGGACTCTTCGTCTTCTTCAGGGGGCATCCTGCCGTTTCGCTCCAAGAAGGCGAGCTGTTCGCTGCGCTTGCCGATCTGGTCGCTGCAGAAGGTCCAGATCCGGTAGCTTTCCAGGCAGAGGATGGTGAAGCCGGCACCGAAGACGGCCCAGTAGTTGTCCTGGAGCGCCTCGGCGAAGTAGTAGAAGAGGTAGAAGCCGGCCAGGTAGCCGACGTGGCAGAAGCTGCTTGGATGGCGCACGCCGCCCATCATGCGGGAGAGGCTCAGTATGATGGCGGAGAAGGTGTAGAGCACCAGCACCAGGCTGATCATGAGGGGCTTGGGCGCCGCCCCCAGTGTCGCCACCACCTCCTGCGGCCTGGGGAGGAACCAGAAGTCGCGCCAGGCGGCGGTGCTCAGGAGCAGGAACAGGGAAAGCGCCCAAAGTCCCCGGTTGGAGAACCGTTTCAGGCGCCCTATCTCGTCCAGAAGTCCCTGGCGCAACTCCCCCTGCGCGTCACGCGCCCGTTCCCCCATGGTCCCCGTCTTGTTGTTTTCCGCCTGCTCCATCGATCGCTCGCTTACTTTCAGCCGCAGAAATGGTTCACTTGTGTTGGCAGACGGGACCTTTCTCCGTCGTCTGAAATGGCTTTTGCTCAATTTCGTTTAATTTGGCTCTGATAAAGTAGTAAGATTGGGCGATCTTGTCAAGCTCATAGGGAAGATTCGGCGGCCGAGACGTGCCGTTTCCTTCCTGGCCCCTCTCAGTATACTCCTGCAGTTTCCTCATCGGAACCAGCACGATCATCTTTAGCAGCGTGATTACGCCTGCGATAGTGAGGAACAGGGTCAGGATAGAGAAGATCAGCATCTGCATCCGGATCAGCGCCAGTGAGTGCAGGGTCGCCTCCTGTGACAGTCCGATGTCCAGCGTTCCGAGTACCCGCTGCTCGGCGGGGTGGAAGTGGCAGGCGGCGTTGGCGCATTCGGGCTCGTTGTAGATCGGCGCGGTGATGGCCAGGATCTCCTCCCCGGCGGTGTTCTTGAAGGTGCGCGCTTTCTGCATGGTCCCAAGCGTGGTGACCGGCGCCGCCTTCTCATGGCAGACCACGCACCCCTCCGCCTTCTTGTCCACCTGGCGGTTCACCTCCTCGGGTTTCGAGGAGAATGCCACCACCCCCTTCTTGTTGAAGATGCGCACGTGCTGCACGCCGTTTTGGGCGCTGATGTTGCGGATGATGGCGCTGTTCAGCTCCGAGTCCGACTTCATCATGGCGTAACGGGTGGACTTCAGCACGACGCCGGCCAGGTTGTTCGCCTGAGTGATGGAATCGCGGATCACCACCTGCTTGATGGCCGCGTAGAGGAGCACGAAGCAGACCACCAGAAATCCGGTAACCACTATCCCTACGGGAACCAAGGCCCTTCCTGCGATCTTGTCGAACATGGCTCCATCTCCAATCTGGGTCGCCGGCTTGCTGCCGCCGTCAGCCCTGCTATTGCCGCACGTACCTCTTAGCCTGCCGGGCGCCGGCCTGAGACCGGCGCCCCATCCGACATCCTTTCCCCATCAGTCCAGCTTGGTCATGCGGCTGTAGCTCGCCACCGGTACGGTGCTCGCCTCGCGCCGGCCCCGCGCCGCTGCAGGCACCGCCTCGGGCACGGTCTCCTCCTGCTCCTGCCGGCGCCACTTGTACAGGATCGGGAGCCGGTACAGGATGAAGCGGTAAACCACGATGTAGGTGGCGAAGATGGTCAGGCTGATGATCACCTCGCGCCAGGGCGGGATCTCGCGGTGCGGCAGTTTCCAGTTGAAGGTGATCATGGCGGTGTTGACCCGGTTCAGCACCACGCCGAACACGGTCATGAAGGCGCCGATGCGGACGATGGCCATCTTCCTCGTGTGCACGCCGTAGGTCATCAGGGTGAGCGGCAGCATGAAGCCGACGATGATCTCGAACATGAACCACTGCCCCCAGCCGGTGTCCAGGTAGGCCCACTTGTTGTCGTGCGCGATGCCGATCAGCTTGATGGTGATGTAGGTGGCGATCCCCATGCAGGCGCCCTTGGCGAGCGACACGGTCACCTTGTCCAGTTTCTCGTGGAAGCGGCTGTCGCCGCGCCATGCCATGGTCTTGGCCACGATGGTGCTCACCGTGATCACCATGCACAGGCCGCCAGGCAGCGAGGAGACGAAGAAGTGCAGCCACTGGAACGAAGAGGAGTACCAAAGCGGGTGCACCTTGCCCGGCGCGTAGGTGAAGAGCGCACCCAGCGCCCCCTGGTGCAGGGTCGACAGGATGATGCCGGAAACGGTGAGTCCCAGGGTAATCTTGCGGATGGCGCGCTTGCCGGCAGGGAAGCCGATCCACTCGAAGAAGGCGGTCGACACCTCGGCCACCTGCACCGAGAGGTAGGTGGCGACGTGCCAGGCGACCAGGAACAGGACCGCGGCCGGGCCGAAGGAGACCACCATCGGGTAGGGGAGGCGCCAGGGTTGGCCAAGGTCCGCCAGGAGGTACATGACCGCGAAGAAGTAGCCCAACAGGCCGTTCAGAAGCGCCAGGCGCTCGATCGGCTCCAGGTCGTGCCTGCCGAAGATCTCGCAGGCGGTCCCCAGCTGGAAGCCCGAGGAGGAGAGCGGCACCATGGCGAAGAGGCCGAAACCGAGGAACAGCCCCCAGGGGTAGTCGTTGGAGCCGCTGGTGGCCCAGGCCAACCCGAAGAAGAACCGGCCGATCAGGATCGGGATGCCGATGGCGAAGATCGCCGCCAGGATCCAGTTGAAGGGGTTCCGGAAGGCCTGCAGCAGGTACTGGCTCGGGGTGAGCCCCAAGAGGAGCTTGTTGACCAGCGTGCGCTTCTTGCCTTCATCGTCGTAGGGTGAGTCCACTATTGCCAAACCGTGCTGGATCATTTTTTTCATGGCTTGGTATCCTCCTGGTTGGAATCGGTATCATGCCCATGCTCACCGTGCTCCTGGTTCTTGCAGAGCAGGTGGATGCCGGAGAACAGCGCCGGCCAGATGGAAAGCACCATCGGCACCATGCCGAGGAAATCCTTCACGTTGGAGATGATGGGATCGTTTGACAGCGTGGTGTCGAAGCCCAGCTTGTCGAACCCGACCGGGGCCAGGTAGAGCCAGCTGGTCCCGCCGACCTCCTTCTCGCCGTAGACGTGGTCCACGTAGCGGTCGGGAGTGGCACGGATGCGCTCGTGCGCCAGTTTGATCAGGTCGGCGCGGTGCCCGAAGGTGAGCGCCTCCTGGGGGCAGATCTCGACGCATGCCGGGGGCCTGCCGTACTTGAGCCTGGTGTCGTAGCACAGGATGCATTTCTTGACGACCGGGTTGGTCGCGCTGTCGTAGTCGTAGCCCGGTGCGTTGAACGGGCAGGCGATCATGCAGTTGCGGCAGCCGACGCAGACCTTGGAGTTGTAGATCACCGCCCCTTCCTGGGTTTTCGTATAGGCGTTCACGAAGCAGGAGGTGAGGCAGGCGGGCTCGTTGCAGTGGTTGCACTGCACCTTGCGGTACACGGGTCCCGACGGTTGCTCCTTCTGGTAGCGGTTCACCACCGTGTAGGCCTTCGCGGTCGGGCGCCGGTCGTGTTCGAATACCGACGGATCGTCGAAGGAGGTATCCGGTTCCGGCAGTTTCTGTTCCTTATTGCAGGCAGCCTCGCAGCTGCGGCAGCCGATGCAGCGGGTGGTGTCGACCAGGACGCCCATGGCTTCGGGGTATCCCTCAAAGGAACCGCTGGCATAACCCTTGTTGGTCTTGCCCAGCGCTATCGTGGTCCCGCCTATCAGGCACGCCTTCAGGAAGTTTCTTCGTTTCATCAGCGTTCCTCCTCAATTCATGATGAGCTGCTGTAGTTGGTGCATCTCATTCCTCTTCTGCATGGGCGGGTTTGGCTCCCTTGCGGTTCGTGCTGTAGAAGGCGGCGCCCTCTTTGGTGCGCGGATGGCAGTCCTGGCACCCGGTCGGGCCGTTGCCCACCTTGGTGTGGCAGCCGATGCAGTTTTGGTGCATGGCCCCCTTGAGTCCCATCTTGTCCAGGTGGTAGCGCTGCTTGTCGGCGCGCTTGGCGGCCAGGGTCTCCGGGGAAAACGGGGTGGCCGAATGGCACCCCTTGCAGGAGACGACGGCGGTCGGGCTCGAGTTCTGGTGGCAGCGCACGCAGTTGGGGTCCAGGACCAGGGTGCCGGTGGTGTGGTGGTGGCAGTCCGCGCATTCCTTGATCGACTGGATGTGCTTGCTGTGGTTGAAGGTGAACGGGCTGAACAGCTTGCCGTTCGGGTTCAAGGTGATGGAGTCCGGCACCGGTGCGCACTGCAGCGCAGCAGGGGAGGACACCGAGATGGCGCCTATGGAAAGCGCGGCAACTATAAGATGTTTGTAAGAGGACATGTCATGTTCTCCTGGCTCTGTAGTAGTGGGGAGGCTCACTCCCTTGCTGCCTGGTCCGATGCTAGTGGCGCGCCGCTTCCTTGCCTTCTTCCTGCTCACGCTTGTGCAGGTAGCGGTAGAACATGGGGAACCCGATGAAGAAGGCTACGCAGATCAGGTACTCCACTCCTTTGATGTACTGGTAGAAGTCGACCAGCGTGAAGACTTCCTTTATCTGTCCTATGGTGTCCAGTGTCATGGCTTGGCTCCTTTGCGATCAGGTTGAATTCCATCGCCGCTAGTGGCTCTTGACGCGGGAGGGGGATTTTTCCTGCTCTTTGCCGATCCCCTTCAGCATGCCGTACAGGGTGATCAGGGCAGGGATCAGCTGGACCACCAGCACCAGGGCGCAGAAACCGAGGAAAAGCAGGATCCCCATCTTGCTGACGAAGACCTTGCTGGTCGAGGCGGCGAAAGCGTTGGCTGTCGTCATGAGAAAAACAACGGCTGTGTTCACTAAGGCTGGCAGACGCATCTTGGTTTTCATGGTTTTCTCCTTTTGGGGCGTTGATGTGAAAGACTCGGTCGTTTTATCTTCGGGGCCTCCCGGTGCCTGCCCCCTTTGTTACCCTTAGGCCATCTGCAACTTGAGGCTGTCGAAGGCACACTGAACTGCCTGTCTGATCTCGGCGCGGTCCTCGGCATTAACCGGTTTCAGCGCGTGATAGAAGATCCCCTCGCTCCTGAGCTTTCTGGAGAGCGGCAGCGAGGTGCCGGCGGCTATGAGAATGATTGACAGTTTGCGGTTGCACTGTTTCAGCAGCGGGATGATCTCCGATGCCGAGAACTCGTCGAACTTGGTCCCCAGGAGCACCACCTGCGCGGTTCTTTTCAGGATCCCGGAAAGGGCGCTTTCTATGGAGTTGGTGACGATCACGTTGTAGCCGGACTCGATGAACATCTCGGCCATCTGTTTTCTGCAGTCCATGTCTTCGTCCACGATGAGAAGTCCTTGCATAGCTTTACCCTCACACGGCTGGGAGCATCGGTTCCGCTGTAGCTTGGCTGTGCACCGCCGACACCGGGGGCGCGCCGGCGGAAGTCCCGCCCCGCCAGCCGGCCAGCGGTCATAGGCTGGTCCTGTTGTTCTTGGCAGCCTCTTTCGCGCGCCGCTCGGCTTCGGTGGAAAAGATCCCTTTGAAGATACGGAAAAACATCGTGAGGCCGGGGACCAGCTGAAACAGGATCATCATGGCTACGAATGCGATAAAGACGATCGCGCCCAGCCCGAGCCCCGCGCTTTCCGTTGCGGCGGGAGATGCCATAGCCTGGGTTCCGTCCATCACCAGCGAGGCTGTCGTTACGGTTAGAACCTTCATGATAGTCTCCTTTCCTTTGGTGTGCCTGCGAACCTGGTCAGCTAACCTGCCTGATGACCTTACTAAGCATCCAACGTGCCATCCGCGAGAAAAAGTTATAAGTTGCTGGTTTTCCGTGTGTTTGTTGGCGGATGCGTTTCCTCTTGGGGGCGGCCGGGGCGGTCCAATGTATAGCCGCCCTATACATGCCGCGGCTCCCCCAGGAGCGGGCTTGTTGCGGCGGTCAGGAAAAACGCAATGATTTCGGCGTACAAGGGGGCGGGGCGCGGTGTATTGTTCCGGCATACACTAATAAATCCGGGTGCATTGGCGCGCTCAAGGTCGGTCGTCGGCCGCAGCCGGAGGCGAAACGGCAGCTCAGTCACAGGCAATGCAGTGAAAGTATTTTCATGTCTTTTTGTTGACAGAGAACCCTTTGTGGGCTATTGATACAGCGGGCGGACTCCGTCGTGGGAGCCTCTCAATGGCAGAGGATGACGCGTGGGGCCGTCCTGCTTCAGCGGGCTCGAAAAACCGATAGGCGCGGTGCATCTATAGCTGGATATAACATGGTGATTCTATGCATATTCTTATCGTTGATGATGAGTCTGTTATTAGGGATGGCCTGTCACGAATTCTCGAAGGAGATTCCTTCACCGTAGATGCCGCCAAGAACGGGCATGCTGCCATAGAGCTTTTGCAGCAGAAACAGTTCGATCTGATAATCACCGACCTCAAGATGCCGGGCATGAGCGGGTTCGAGGTGCTGAACGCGGTCAAGATACTGCAGCCGGACACTCCGGTGATCATGATCACGGGGTTCGCCACGGTGGAGACCGCCGTCGAGGCGATGAAAAACGGCACCGTCGACTACATCGTCAAGCCCTTCACGCCCGAGCAGATCCTGGAGAAGGTACACCTCGCGCTGGAACAGAAGAAGACCACGGTGGAAGACATCGTGGTGAAGAAGGAGATCGACTGCCACCACGGCTTCGACGATTTCGTCGGGGAAAGTCGGGAGATGCAGAAGGTCTACCGCCGCATCATCCAGGTCGCCTCCACCGACAGCACCGTCCTGATCACCGGCGAGAGCGGCACCGGCAAGGAGCTCGCCGCCCGCGCCATCCACAAGCACAGTTCCAGGCGCGACCAGCCCTTCGTCGCCGTCGACTGCACCGCGCTGGCGGAAAACCTCCTGGAAAGCGAGCTCTTCGGCCACGTGAAAGGTTCCTTCACCGGCGCCATGCAGACCAAGATGGGCCTGTTGATGGTCGCCGACGGGGGGACGCTCTTCCTCGACGAGGTCTCCAACATCAGCCTCTCCACCCAGGCGAAACTCTTGCGCGTCTTGCAGGAGCGCCAGGTCACCCCGATCGGCGGCACCCAGCCGGTCTCCTTCAACATCCACCTCGTGGCCGCCACCAACCGCAACCTGAAGACCATGGTGGCCGAGGGGAAGTTCCGGGAAGACCTCTTTTTCCGTCTCAACATCATCCCCCTGGAACTCCCCCCGCTGCGCGAGCGTAAAGGGGACATTCCGCTCCTGATCCGCCATTTCATGCACAAGTTCGTCGAGGAGGTCGGCAAGGACCTGCGGGGCATCTCCCCGGAGGCGATGCACTTTCTGGAGAACTACGCCTACCCGGGCAACGTCCGCGAACTGGTGAACACCATCGAGCGCGCGGTGGTCCTGTGCGAGGGGGACGTGATCCAGAAGGAAAATCTGGAATTGGGCGAGGCGGCCGAGGTCTGCAGCACCGGGTTCGACGGCTTCGTCCCGACCAGCGCCGAGGCCCTCAAGGAGATGAAGCGCCACATCCGCGACCGCTCCGTCGAGAACGTCGAGAAAGCGTTCGTGATTCAGGCCTTGAAGCGCAACAACTGGAACATCTCCCGCGCCGCCGAGGAAACCGGCATGCTGCGCCCCAATTTCCAGACCATGTTGAAGCGGTTGGGCATCTCCGTTAAGGACTATTTCGGGCGGTAGGGTAGCCCGGCCGGTCTCCCGTCGCTGCACGAGACGCTCCCCCCGACAGCTACCACCGCGGCAGATGCTGTTTCTGCGTCGCCGCTTTTCCCCTGACTTCCTCACAGCTCTTCTCTTTAATTCTGCGCAGACTCATGGCGAGCTTTTTCCAATGTGTTAAACTCAATGCGGGTTTCTCTTAACGGCCGCGAACGGCAGGGGAGAGCGTGCATGAAACAGATCAACAGTGAAAGAAAGCTGACCCCCCTCAATATCACGATCGTCTATGCCGTAGTCGGTGTCCTCTGGGGCGCCGCTTCCTGCCTGTTCCCCGCCGTGCTGGCACACAAAAGCTTCATGTACACTTCCGTGGAGACCCTGAACCATGCCTTCTTCATACTTGCCACGGCTGCCCTGCTTTACCTCCTGATCAGCCGCAGTGAAGGCGACGTGGTGCGCGGCAAGGAATCGCTGTTCAGGGTGAACCGGGCGCTGAAGACCTTCAGCGGCTGCAACCAGGCTCTGGTGCGGGCCACGGATGAGCTGCAGCTGATGAAGGACGTCTGCCGCACCATCGTCGAGACTGGGGGGTACAAGCTGGCCTGGGTGGGGATGGCCGTGCATGACGACTGGAAGACGGTGCGCCCCGTGGCGCAGTGGGGCGACCGAGGGGGCTACCTCACCAAGCTGGACATGAGTTGGGCGGACATCGACCGGGGGCGCGGCCCCACCGGCACCGCCATCAGGACCGGCACCACGCGCATCGCCCAGAATATCCGCTACGATGCCAGTTGGACCCTGTGGCGGGAGGAGGCGCTGAAACATGGCTTCGCCGCGTCGATATCTCTGCCGCTGATAAACGAAGGGCGCCCCTTGGGAGCGCTGGTGATCTTCGCCGGGGAAAAGCGGGCCTTCGGGAAACAGGAGGTCAAGCTCCTGGAGCAACTGGCGGACGATCTCTCATTTGGGATCGCGACCTTGCGCATGAACGTGGAGCGCAAGAAGGCGGAACAGGAAATCATGCTGCTCGCCTCGGTGATCGAACAGTCCAAGGAAGGGCTCATCCTTTTCGACAGCGACGGGCTGATACAGTACGTGAACCCGGCCATCGAGACCATCACCGGGCACGACGCCCAGTGCGTGGTCGGGCGCAACGTCGCTGCTCTGGGCGACGGCGACGGCGGCGTGGAGCTCTATCGTTTCGTGTGGGCCGACCTGACCAAGGGGGAGCGGCGGACGGGGGGGCACTTTATCCAGAAGGGCAAAGATGGGGAGTGCTACGAGATCGACATCACCTTCTGGTCCATCTCGGATACCTGCGGTGCGGTGAAGAACCACGCCGCCCTGGTGCGCGACGTGACCCACGAACTGCAACTGGAGCGGCAACTGCGCCAGGCCCAGAGGATGGAGGCCATCGCGACCCTGGCCGGCGGCATCGCCCACGACTTCAACAACAACCTGGCCTCCATCATCACCTGTACCGAGATGGCGCGGGACGACGTGGCGCCGGAAAGCCCCCTGCGCGAGCTTTTGGACGTGGTGCTGAAGTCGAGTTACCGGGGGCGCAAGCTCGTGAAGCAGATCCTCACCTTCTGCTGCAAGGGGGAGCAGGAGCGGCAGCCGGTCCAGGTCGAGTCGATCATGAGCGAGTGCCTGAACCTGATGCGCCCGTCGATCCCTTCCTCGATAACGGTGCACGCGCATCTGGAACCGGACCTCGGCATGATCATGGCCGACCCGACCCAGATCCACCAGATCATCATGAACCTGGTGACCAACGCGAGCCATGCCATGAGGCTCAAGGGGGGGACCCTCGAGCTGGCGCTGGAAAACGCCAATCTCGACGCCGATTCCTTCGGCGCACCCGATCTCCCTCCCGGACCGTACCTGAAGTTGACGGTCAAGGACTCGGGGCACGGCATGGACCAGAAGACCATGGAGCAGATCTTCGATCCTTTCTTCACCACCAAGGGGCACAACGAGGGTACCGGGCTCGGCCTGTCGGTGGTGCACGGCATCGTAAGGAACCACGGCGGGGGGATCACGGTAAGCAGCAGGCCAGGGCTGGGAGCCACCTTCGAGGTGTTTCTGCCCCGGACCGCCGCCGTGCAGAAGGATTGCCTGCTGCAGCCGGAGGAAGTTCCGGTGGCCGGCAGCGGCAGGATCCTCTTTGTCGACGATGAGGAGGATGTCGTCTTTGCCGGGAAGAAGATGTTGGAGCGGCTTGGGTACCAGGTGGTTACCGGCCGCGACGGCATGGAGGCGCTGGAAATCTTCCGCGCGGACCCGCGAGGCGTGGACCTGGTCATCACCGACCAGACCATGCCGCGCATGACGGGGATCGAGCTGTCCCGCGAACTCGTCGCCGTCCGCTCCGACCTGCCGGTCATTCTCTGCACCGGGTTGGGATCGGGGGTGGACCGTACCGCACAGCGCGAGGAGGCGGAGCAGGCGGGGGTCCGCGAGGTGGCCTACAAGCCGCTGGACCGCGAGGAGATGACGGCGATGATACACCGGGTAATGGCACCGGCCGGGGAGGCATGAGGAGATGGCGAAGATCCTGATCATCGACGACGAGGAGACTGTCTGCCAGTCCATGTCCCTGGTGGGCAAGCGTGCCGGGCACGAAACGAGCTGCGCTATGACGCTTGTCGCCGGCTGTCAGCTGGCGGCCGAAGGGGAGTTCGACCTGGTGTTCCTCGATGTACGGCTTCCCGACGGCAACGGGCTGGAGATGCTGCCGCGCCTGGCGCAGGCGCCATCGAAGCCCGAGATCGTCATCATGACCGGATACGGCGACCCGGCCGGCGCGGAATTGGCCATCAACAGCGGCGCGTGGGACTACATCGAGAAGGGATCATCGGTGAAGGACATCACCCTTTCCCTCGTGCGGGCCCTGGAGTACCGCAAGCAGAAGCTCTCCCTCTGCGGTCGCCAGGAGGTGGTCGCCCTGAAACGGGAGAATATCATCGGCAACAGCCCCGCCCTGACCGCCTGTCTCGATGCCGTGGCGCGCGCGGCGGTGAGCGACGCCGGCGTTCTGATCCTGGGGGAAACCGGGTCGGGCAAGGAGCTTTTCGCAAGGGCGGTGCACCAGAACAGCAAGCGCAGCGACAGGCCCTTCGTGGTGGTGGACTGCGCCAGCCTGCCGGAGACGCTGGTGGAGAGCCTGCTCTTCGGACACGAGAAGGGGGCCTTTACCGGCGCCGAAAAGGCGCGCGACGGTCTGATCAGCCAGGCTCATGGCGGGACCCTGTTCTTGGACGAGGTGGGTGAGCTCCCCTTCGCCACGCAAAAGGCTTTTCTCAGGGTCCTTCAGGAGAGACGCTATCGCCCGGTGGGGGGGCAGCGCGAGCTGGAGAGCGATTTCCGGCTGGTGGCGGCAACCAACCGCAACCTGAACCGGATGGCGGAGGAGGGAACCTTCCGCAGCGACCTCCTCTTCAGGTTGAGTACCTTCGTCATCGAACTCCCCCCGCTGCGGGAGCGCAGCGAGGACATCAAGGAACTTGCCCGCTATTACATGGACAGGTTCTGTGAGAATAACGGCCTGTCGCCCAAGGGGAGCTGCCCGGAATTCATGGAAACCCTGCAGGCCTACAGTTGGCCCGGCAACGTGCGCGAGTTCATCAACACCATCGAGCGCACCGTGCTGACTGCCCGGGAACAACCGGTTCTTTTCGCCCAGCACCTGCCTACGCCGATCCGGGTACAGGTGACCCAAAACGCCGTGAACCGCCACGAGGCCGCCGCCGCGCCCCCCGCTCAACTGTCGCCGCCTACCCAACTCCCCAAGTTGACCGACTTCCGTGACAGCATCTACAACCAAGCCGAGAAACAGTACCTCTGCGACCTGATGGCGCTGTCCCAAAACGACATCGCCACCGCCTGCAACCTATCCGGACTCTCGCAATCGCGACTTTACGCCCTGCTGAAAATCCACGACCTGCACCGCTCGGCCTAGCCGTCTCGCCATTCCCTTCTCCTCGCCCGATTCTTTCCTGCCGCGCAAGAGCGTTCCTGCACGGCAGGAAACCCAAGTCATCCCTTATTCGGCTCGAATCTCCATGTAAGCATTTGTTTTGACATCATTTTTATCCCCTTTGCCCGAAAGGGGCCGTCCAGGCAGACGTCCGCCCCTAATCCCGCAGTTTTCCGTCCCAATCCTGGCAAGTTACCGTGATAATTGGAATTTTTGTCGTAGGGCTCGTTTCGGCACCAGGGTTGCTATGTATGGGTAACCCTTCGGGGAATAATGCGGAAAAAGGAGAGGGCCATGACAAAGGAAACGCGGGAATCATTGTCCGGGAAAGTGACAAGTTGGTCGATCATCGGTGTGGTACTGGCCGGGACGCTGCTCATCTCCGGCATTGCCGACGTCTCCGAGGGGAGCGGTTTGATGGCGAAGATCTTTCTCCTCTTCATCGGCGCCATCATCGTGGTGCAGGTCATCCCTGGCATCATGCTCTTCAGCGCCATGCTCAAGGGTATTTACGGCCTGTTCGGCAAGAAGGTAAAGGTCCCCCTGGAAGAGGACAAAAAGTAGCTGTTGTGAGACGCGAGGTGCCTTATGGACGAACGGGGAATCATCATTGCGGACAGGGACGCGGATTTCCGCCGCCAGGTAGCCGAATACTTCCGCAAGGCGGGGTATGAGGTCGAGACCACTGATTCAACAGTCCACGTGCTTTGCAGCATCCTGCAGAAGAAGACGCCGGTGTTGTTGCTGGGAAGCGACTTCGACCAGAAGGTTTCGTCGTCGGATCTGATTCACCTGTTGAAAAAATGCAACCGCCATCTGAACGTCATCATGGTTTCCGACGATCTTCCCCTGACCCAGGCGAGGCAGGTGCGCAAGGCGGGGATCTTCTACCAGGCCATGAAACCGGTGGAAAACGGCGATACCGAAGAGCTCGGGCTCGCCGTGGAATGCGCCTTCAAGACCTACCGTGCCAATCGACAGCAGGAGCGCATGGAGGCCGCCATGAGGCGCAGGGCGCACCGGCGCGAGTCGGTGGCAAAGCAACCTGCCAGCGTCTCCAGGCGGTTCTCCTGGCTGATAGCCCTCGCCGTTCTCATCTTCGGGACCAGTTTCCTGGCCCTGTCGGCGGCGGAGAGCGTGCAGCGGGGGGGCAACCTGGGGATCTGGCTCTTCCTCGGATTCTGCGCGCTGTTGGTAGTGGCCCAGTTTTTCCCGGTGTTCCGGATCAAGTTGCCGCATCGCATCATGGCGCAGCAAGCTGCCAAAGAGCAGGCTGCCTCATCCGACAAAAAATCATCCTAGCTAAGGACCTGCTCCTGAAAGGAGGGATACGTGAAACCAGCCGACCTACAAAAGATGAGTTTGCTCGCGAAGCTCGCGTTCTGCGCCTGGGCCATCGCCGGCCTGATCGCGCAAGCGAGCGCCTGGGGCTTCTCTTACGGCGATCAGACCGCCAGCAACCAGGCGTGCCTTTCCTGTCACGGGAAAACCGGCGAGGTGCCGAAGGGATCCTTCGTCGACCCGCAACGGTTCACCCTGACAGCTCATGCCAGCATCGGGTGTGCAGCCTGCCACGCGACCGTGCCTTCCAACCACCCCGACGGGACCAAGGTGCCCAAGGCCGACTGCCGCGATTGCCACTCCGGGATCAGCGATGAGTACGCCAAGGGGCTGCATGCCGCCAAGACCGCCTGCAACGGGTGCCACAACCCGCACCTGGTACAGAATCCGAAAGACGTTTCCGGGCAGGAGATCAACGTGATCTGTTCCAACTGCCACAACTCCCTGGAGATGACGGCAAAGCACGGCGAGTGGCTGCCTCAGTCGGAACTGCACCTGCGCATGCTGCCGTGCATCACCTGTCATACGGGCGCCAAGGACTACTACATCAGCATGTACATCGTCAAGAGCAAGGGCGACAGCCGGTTCGGGAAGCAGGAAGTGGTCGAGTATGCCGAACTGAAAGCGATGGCCGGCGGGCGTCCCATCGTGTCCCTCATCGATACCAACCGGGACAACTACGTTTCGCTGGAAGAGCTGCGCGTGTTCAACCGTTCCCAGAAGTCGCTCCGGCTCTACGGGATGATGACTCCCTCGACGGTGTCCCACAAGTTCGAGATCCTGGACAGCAGGCGTAACTGCAGCTTCTGCCATACCTCGGGCTCGGGACTCATGCAGACCAGCTTCATAGCCGTACCGGATGAGAAAGGGAGCTTCCTGAGAGTGCCGGTAGAGAAGGGGGCGGTCCTTGATGCCCTCTACGCCGCCCCGGACTTCTACATGATGGGGTCCACCAAGAACGCGAATCTGAACAACGTGGGGCTCGCCATCATCTGCTGCGGTCTCATCATGCCGGTCGGGCACGGCTTCGTCCGGTTCCTGACCCGCAAAAACAGGAAACAAAAGGAGCATCAGTCATGAGCGAGAAAAAAAGGATATATCTGCAGCCCTGGCCGATACGCATCTGGCACTGGATCAACGCCTCGGGCATCATCATCCTGATCGTGTCTGGTGCCCAGATCCGCTTCCCCGAGAGCCTGAGCCTCTTCAATAGCTACAAGAGCGCCATCGAGGTGCACAACACCGCGGGGATCATCGTTTCCATCTCCTTCTCGTTCTGGTTCTTCTACTACAAGATGGTGAAGAACACGCTGGACAAGCTGTACATCCCGGACGAGGAGGACATCAAGCACGGCCTGGTACGCCAGCTCCTTTACTACTGCTTCTGGTACTTCCTGGGGCGGCCGAGCCCGTACCATGCCACGCCGGATCACAAGTTCAATCCGATGCAGAAATCGGCGTACCTGGCGGTGATGTTCGTGCTCATGCCGCTGGTCGGCCTCACCGGGATACTGCTGCTGAACGTTACCCCGCTGCGCGTGCTGATCCTGATGTGGGGCGGTATCAAGTTCATCGTCGCGCTCCATTTCCTCCTGGCTTGCTCGCTCCTTGCCTTCCTCTGCACGCACGTCTACCTGGCGACACTGGGAGATTACATCAAGCCGATGCTGATCGGATGGGAGGATGTGGAAGAGCATGAGGAAGTGGGGGGGACGGAAGTGGCCATTCCCGGCTACCGGCCGGTACGTCACTATCCGGAATACGAGCGGGCACTTCTGGAGCAGCGCCACAGTTGATGGGACGGGGGGCTGAACCAGGGAAAGGAGACGGCCATGTCAGGACATCATCTTATCGAGCATATCAAGGCAAAACCGGTGCGGAGAGTGGCCCAGGTCGCGGCGGCAAGTGATCTCTCATGGAACCGGGATCAGGTAGCCCACAACGTCGAGCAACTGCATGTCCTTTCCCGCAGGGGGCTGTGGGGGGTACTGCTCTTCCTCGCCCTGAGCGCGGCGGCACTTCTGCTCAGCCAGGGGACCGTGCCCGCCGTTGCCCAAGCGGAGCTGGAAGCCATCATCGGTCCTTTGCCGTCGGTCGACCTGCTCAACCTTGTCCTCGGTGTCTCCTGGCTGTCCGCCCTGGTGTTGATCCTGGGGCGCAGGGGGAGCGACGGCAGACCGGGGTACAGCTGGTGCAACGTCGGCCTCCCCGCTGCATTCTACCCGCTCTATGTCTTCTGCGACACGACCGGCACCTACTTTCCTGTCGTTTTCCTTGCCGGCCTCGTCTTACTGCTGCTGGAACACTGCTTCGTGGTAAGCTACACCGCCAAGGCGATCAAGGAGGAGACCGCCCGCCTGGAACGCCTGCGCGATTGATCCTTTTGTGCAGGAACGGCCCTCCATGCACAACCGGCCACTCGATTTCGAGTGGCCGGTTCTTTTTTACCCGCGGAAAGGGGCCGAACTTCGTCTCTCTAGCCGTGCTGATGGCAGGAGTCGCAGTTGCCGTTCACGGTGAAGGCGGCCTTGCCGTCGTGACAAGCGCCGCAGGACTTAGCCTTTTTCATCTCGTCCATCGAGACCGGCTTGCCGCCGCGCTTGGTCGGGAAGGTGCCGCTGTGGCAATCCTGGCACTTGTACATGCCCAGGTGGTTGCTGTGGCTGAACTTCACGTCCCCGACGTCGGCAACCTTGAACTTGATCTCCTGAACCGGATGGCACTTCTCGCATTGCGAAACGGCGAAGGCATCCTTGGCGTTGTGGCAGGCGCCGCAGGACTTCCCTTTCTCCATGGCCGCCATGGTGACCGCCTTGCTCGAACCAAGCGGGAACAGCTTGGTGTGGCAGGAGCTGCAGCTGTAGATTTCCACGTGCTTGCTGTGGCTGAAGACGGTGGGCCCGGTCTCCTTCACCTTGAAAACGACCTGCTTGGGGGAAGGATGGCAGCCGTCGCACTTGGCGACGCTGAACGCCTTCTTCCCGTTGTGGCAGGCACCGCACGATTTCCCCTTCTCCATCTCGGCCATGGTTACCTGCTTGTTGGGGCCGGTCTTGTAAAGGGAGTTATGGCAGGCGTTGCACTGCATGGTTTTCAGGTGCTTGTTGTGGCTGAAGAGCACCGGCCCGGTCTCCTTCACCTTGAAGGTGATGTTCTTGACCTGGTGGCAAGCCGTGCATTTGGCGACGCTGAACGCCTTCTTGCCGTTGTGGCACTTGCCGCATGATTTCCCCTTGTCCATGTCGGCCATGGTGTACTTGGTTTTGGCCGCGCGCGGATTCTCATGACATGTCTTGCAGCTCACGTTCGGGCTCTTCTCCGTTTTCTTCTTCAGGTGTTTGTTGTGGCTGAAGACCACCTTGCCCCCGCCGTCGGTCTGGTAGGTGATGTCCTTCAGCTCGATGGCGTATGCTGCGGAAGATCCTACGGCTAACGCGGCCAGGACAATGAACGCCGATTTGAATCTCATGGTTTTCCTCCTTTGACGGTGTATTGGATTGACTCCTTATATTTCTCCCCTGCGAGATCGGTTGCTGGGAGCGGCAGGACGCCAGCCGCACTGCTCTGCTGCGACGGATAAACCGGCACGAGATCTCTTTAGCATTAGCCGTGCCTGATTTTTCAATTAAGTGTAAGTTGATGTAATCACAGGAGTGTTTCGAAGTGGGGTCGATGGGCGCGGCCCGCGGCTGTATAAGGAAGCTATACACTCAATCGGGTTGAGTGATGGCAAGTTGCTAGAAAGTAATGTGTTTTATCCTGATGGGAGGTGCCGCGCGGTGGCGGCTGCTGTATAGCAAACATATACGAACGTCGCAGCCGAGCGCTTAAAAGAAGAGGGCCGCCGGCGCTAAGCCCGCGGCCCTCGTTTCCGGCTCCAGGTCTGGGCGGTCATAGCTGCCCCGTGGCAACGAGGATGATGTGCACCAGGATGATCTTGCCGATGGTGGCAAAGGGGAAGACGCAGGCGTACCCCTGGTCCGAGAGGTCGTTTCCGGTTTGTTCCTTGATGTAGCCCAGGCCGGGCGTTGAGGTATGCATCCCCGCAACGATGCCGACCGCCAGCGTCATCGGCAGCTTCATGATCTTGTGCGCGATGAAAAGCCCGAGGAAGGCCGTGACGGAGGTGACACAGACGCCCGTGATGAAGATGCTGCCGCCCCCCCCGTGGCTGAGCGTGGTGAGCAGGCTGTAGCCGGAGCGGGTGCCGATGCCGGCCAGGAACAGCACCAGCCCCACCTGCTTCAGCACCATGCTGGCGCTGTAGGGGAGGCTCCAGACCATCTTGCCGGTCCTGCCGAAGGTCCCCAGCAGGATCCCCACGATGAGCGGCCCTCCCGCGAAACCGAGCTGCATGCTCCCTCCGCCGGGGAAGGGGAAGGGGATCAGGCCCAGGACCAGCCCGATCACAAGCCCCAGGCTGAAGGTCATCACGTCCACCTCGCTCACCCTGCGGTAGGAGTTGCCGAAGAAGGCGGTCACCTCGTCCATGCAGGTCTTGTGGGCCAGCACCCTGACCACGTCCCCGAGCTCCAGAACCATCTCCGCCTCGGGGAGGAACTCGTTGTCGCCGCGGCGCACCAGCGTGATCACCTCTCCGAAGCGCTGGTCCTGGTGCAGCTCCCCTATGGTGCGCCCAATGGCCTGGGGGCTCGAGACGAAGATCCTGCGGTACTCGTACTCGGTGCGGTCCAGCCCCAGGCGTTCCTTGCTCCTTCTCTCCCCGAGCACCGTCGCGATCTTCTCGATCTCCTGCGGCGCCCCGGCCACCATCGCGAGGTCGCCCTGCTGCAGCACGGTCCCGGGACCGGCATAGAAGAACTCCTCCCCCCGCTTGATGCGGCTGAAGATGACCTCGCAGTCGTTCGACTCGTTCAAAAACTGAACGGTCATGTCGGGCGGATCCACCCTTTGCACCTTGATGGTGCAGTGCACCAGCGACTTGCGGTCCTCGGGCTTGCGCAGCACCTTGAACTCCGCCTGGTAGTCCACCTTCCAGATTTTCTGGCAGACGTTGATGGTCAGCATGAGGCCGATGACGCCGATCGGGTAGGCGACGGAGAAGCCGACCACCGGTTCGGCGAGCAGCGCCTCCAGCATGTCCGGCGGCGCGGTCTGGCGGATCGACTCCAGCGCGCCGCCCAGCGCCGGCGAGGCGGTCATGCTGCCGCAGAAGATGCCGGCGGCGATGCCGGGCTTGATCGCGAAGTACTTCTGCAGCGCGACGCAGAGCGCCGCCGAGGCGCAGAGCACCCCTCCGGCGAGCACGTTGTTCATCACGCCGTTTCGGCGGAAGGTCGAGATGAAGGAGGGGCCGGCGGAGAGCCCGACGGTGTAGACGAAGAGCGCCTGTCCCATGATGTACACGATGGCAGGCGCCTTCATGTCCGGATGGAGCATCCCGAAGGCAAGCCCTACGAAGAGGACGGCGCCGACGCCGAGGGTGATGCCGTACACCTTGATCTTCCCCAGGGGATAGCCCAGTGCTGCGACCATGAGCAGAAGCATCAACGGGTTCTCGAGGAGTATCTTGATCATGATTGCCACCTCTGTCGCTGGCGGGCGCCGCAACCCCGCCCTGATGAGCCTCACGCTCCCCTTGCTATTCGCTCAGCTTGAACTGCCCCACGAGCTTTTGCTGCTCCTCCGCCAGCCGTGACAACAGCAGCGCCGCCGACGCCGACTCCTGCGCGTTCTTCGCGGTGTCCTGCACCACCTCGTTGATGCTCTGGATGTTGTTGCTGATCTCTACCGTGGTGGCGGTCTGCTCCTCTGCTGCCGTGGCGATCTGGTTCACCTGCAGGGTTACCGAGCCGATCTGCTGCAGGATCTCCTCCAGGGCGGCGCCGGACTTCGCCGCCTCGACCGTGCCCTCCTCCACCCGGCTCACCCCCGACTGCATCACGCCGATGGCGCCCTTGGTCTGCTGCTGCACCGCCTTGATCATCTCTCCGATCTCCCGTGTGGCGCTGGTCGTCCTCTGCGCCAGGGCGCGCACCTCGTCGGCCACCACGGCGAAGCCGCGACCCTGCTCTCCCGCGCGCGCCGCCTCGATGGCCGCGTTCAGCGCCAGCAGGTTGGTCTGGTCGGCGATGTCGTTGATGGTGTTCACGATGGCGCCGATCAGCTCCGACTTCTGTCCGAGGTCGCCGACGGTGACCGCCGAGGCGCGTACCTGATCGGCAATCTGGTTCATGCCCCGGACCGTCCCCTTGACGACGTCGGCGCCGGCGACTGCGGCGTCGTTGGCCTGCTTGGAGCCTGCCGCAGCCTGCGTGCAGCTCACCGCGATGTCGTGGGAGGTGGCCGCCATCTCCTCGCTGGCCGTCGCCACCGTGGCCGCCTGCCCGGCGACCCGCGCCGCCCCGGCCGCCATCTGCTCGGCGGCGCAGGAGAGCTGGGTCGAGGTCGAGGCGACCTGCGTGGTGTTCTGCGATACCCGGGAGATGACCTCGTGGAAGTGCACGACGATGTTGTTGATGCTGTTGCAGATGTCGCCGATCTCGTCGTTCGAGCCGGCCTTGATCCGCCTGGTCAGGTTGCCGTCGGCGATCTCTGCGGTCACCACCTTGGCGTGGGAGAGGGGCTTGGTGATGGAGGCGATGATGCGCAGGCTGATCACCAGCGAGATTGCGATCACCGCGATGGAAACCGCGATCATCACGTAGGAGAGCAGGGTGGCGTTGTCCACCGCGTTGCGCACGCCGGTGAGGATCTGCTGCTGGTTCTCGCCGATGCTCTTCACCTGTTCCTCGCTTCTTTGCGCCTGCTCGCGCGAAATGCCGCGCGCCGACTCAAGCGCCTTCTGCATGGCGGCGTTGCTCCTGATCACCCCGAGCTTCGTGCTCTCTATCTTCTGGATCGAGGAGGAGGCGCGGCGCACGGTTGCCGAGACGTCGGACATTTTCTGTGCGAGTTCCTTCTGCCCCGAATCGAGCAGGACCTTTCTCGCCAGGGCGATGTTCGCCTCGATCCTCTTGCGGGTCTCCGCGAGGGTCGCGGTGAGTCTCCCCACCTCGGCATCGGTGGAACTGAGCATGATCTGCCGCACGCCGGAGTTGAGCTCCTTCACGTCGACGCTTATGTTGCTTCCCGCCTCCACGACGCTGTTGGCCGCGTTCTGGAAGCCAAGCGACGAGACCACCTTGTTGCGGTCCTTTACGATCTGCAGTTCCAGGGTGTCGATGGTGTTGAAGATCTTCTGGCTGTTCTCCTCCAGGGGCTTCATGATGTCGCGCGCCTTGTTGGCGTAGTGCTCGGCGTCCGCCTTCTCCGGGTTGTTCAACATCTCCAGCTTGAGGGCTATCAGCCCTCCTTCCTCGGCGCCGATCTGGTTCAGGATGTCGGTGGCCACCCCCTTGACCTCCCTGATGGCCGGGTTGTCCCCCTGGTCCGCCTCGATGTTGCGGGTCAGCTCCACCGTGTTCTTCAGGCGCTCCCTCAGGGGGGCCACCTTGAACTTGTTCTTCACAAGCTCCAGGTCGCTCAGGATGATGTTGATGTCCTTGAGCCGGCTTTGCAGGGTGAGGAGCTTCTTGATCGAGCTGTTCACCTGGAGGTTGGCGGCCTGCGAGGAGTTGATGTTGGAGAGGGCGCTGCTCCCCATCTGGCTGATCTGCTTGCGCAGGCCTGCGACGCTCTCTTCGGCCTTCCGCAATTCCGAGTTCACCGTGGCGATCTCGTTCTTGAAGAGGGTCATGTCCTTGAGTCTCTGGGAGGCGACCTGGACCACGGTCTTCTCTATGTTGCGCAGCACGGCCGTGTCCACGCCGCTGGACGCGGCGCCCCCTTTCACGATCTCGTCGTTCAGCTCTTCCATTCTCTTGATGCGGGTGGTGATGGCCTCCGAGAGGTGGGTCACCTCGGCCGGCTCCGTGGTCATCTCGAGTCGCATGAAGTCGGCGGAGACCTTTTCCACCGTCTGCTGCAGTTCCAGCATCTTCAAGTGCAGCGGCGTCGATTTGCCGGTCAGAATCTCGATGCTCGACTTGACCTTGGCTATGGAAAAGAGCCCGATCCCGGCCAGGACCGAAATGCCGACGATGGTCAGCGCGATGTTCCCCAAAAGCTTGCTTTTGACGGTCATTGCCACCCCCGCAGTAAGGTTGCAGCACCAATAAAACCGGTGCCGCGCAGGACGCGGCACCGGTCATCCGCTCTTCTTGGTCCCCCTTTGCTTACTTGAGGGAAATGAGCTTGTCCCCCTTCACCACCTGCAGGTAGACGTTGTCCTGCCCCTGGTGGTTGTCCTGGGAGAAGGTCAGCCTGATTCCTCCCATGTCCGCTCCCTTCATGCTCTCGTATGCCTGGATGAATGCGGCCTGGGTGGGGGGATTGCCTGCTTTTTCGAGGGCCATGATCATCGACTTCGCGGCCATGCACCCCTCCATGCTCACCGTGTTGAAGCCGACGTCGTCCGGGTTCTTCTCGATGGCCTCCTTGCACTCCCTGGTGATCGGCAGCGACAGGTCGTCCAGCTCCGGAACAACCTGGCTCATGATGACCCCCTCCGAGGCGCCAGGCCCCACCGCCTTGACGAGGTTCATCCCCCCCGCGAAGGAGCCGGAGGCGAGGTAGGCGGTGACCCCTTCCTTGCGCACCAGCTTGATGAACTCCGCCCCCGGCTTGTACACTGCCCCGACGACGATGGCGTCGGGCTTGCCGGCCATGATGCTGGCAAGCCCGGCGGTGACCGCCACGGTGTTCCTCTCGAAGGAGCCCTTGGATACCAGGCTCAGGCCGTGGCGCTTGACGGCGTTCTCGGTCGAGGCGAGGATGTCGGTGCCCAGGCCGTCGTTTTGGTAGAAGACCGCGAAGCGCTTCGCCCCCTGCTTGACCAACTGGTCCACGATGCGGTCCACCTCCTGTTGGTAGCTTGCCCTGATGTGGAACACCTCACGGACCACCGGCGTGCGCAGTTCGGTCGCGCCGGTCCTGGGGTTTATGTAGGGGAGCTTGTATTCCCTGACCACCGGAAGGCTCGCCACGCAGTTGGAGGTGCCCACGGAGCCTACCACCGCGAACACCTTCTGCTCGTCGGCGAGCTTCAGCAGGCAGTCGATGGTCTTGTCCGTCAGCATCTGGTCGTCCAGCGAGACCAGCTCCACCCTGCGGCCGTTGACACCCCCCTTGGCGTTCACCGACTTGAAATAGGCTTCCACCCCCACCTTCATCCCCCTTCCGGAGCCCTTGTTGGCGCCGGTCTGGTCGTTCACCATGCCGATCTTGATCACGTCGCCCACCGGCCCCGCTGCATGTGCCGTCGGGACGATCATCATCAGCACCACGGTCAGGAACACCATCTTTCTCATGACATCCTCCTCTTCTCGGGTAGGGCCTGCAGGGGGGCGCGAACCGGGGCGGCGGGCGGGGATCGATTCGCCAGCAGTCATGCAGCCTTATCCGCGCGGGCCTCCCTGTCTGGGGCCGTATTAAAAAACTTTAAAATAATATCCGCTAATGATTGCTTGGCAAGCCGATCTCTTAGGTACCGTTACGGCGTTCTTCCGGTGCGATCATGCAAAGGATGGGGCGCACTCGGCGCGGGGGGGAAATAAATGAGGAGGAAAAAAAAAGGCCTCGTCTGTCGAGGCCTCGGGCGGTACTGGTACTGGTGCGGGCAGGATGCGTGGATCAGCCGAAGATGCGTTTGAAGAGTCCCTTCTTCTCGGCCTCGCGGCGCTCCTTGATCAGGCGCATCCCTCCCTGGGCGTGCGGCTGGTGCGGGTTCAACTTGAGGGACTTTTGGAATTCCCCCTCGGCCAGCCCGTCCCTTCCCTCGTCCAGCAGCATCCAGCCGCGGAAGGCGAAGGCGTCGGCGTTGCGCTCGGCCTGCAGGCTCTTGGAGAGGAGCATGCGGCACTTCTCCAGGGCCCCCTGGGAGCGCTGGTTGCCGGGGTTCTTGTAGATGGACCAGGCGAGGTAGGCACTGGTATGGGCGTCGTTGGGGTCGAGGGTGTAGGCGTCCTGCAGGGCGCGTTCGGCGTTGGCGAAATCCTCCATCTCCAGGAATACCTTGCCCGATTGGAACTGGATGCGCGCCTGCAACTCGTCCTCGCGCTTGCCTCCCAGGCCGACGGTGTCGGCGTTCAGCATCTCGTCGTAGCGCTCCTTGGCGATGACGCTCGAGAGGGTGTTGTAGGCGTTGGCATAGTGGGAAAGTACGTCCTGGGCGCGTCCAAGCGTCGCCCCGGAGAGCTGCATGAACTTTTCCGGAGAGTACTCCCGCGTCTTGGCGAAGTAGGCCTCCTTGAGGGTGGCGAAGCTGAAGTTGCCCGGGGTCATCCCGAAGATCTCGTAGTAGTTCTTGTCCTGGATGGCGGCGTAGTCCCGCTGCACCTCCTGCTCGAAGTCGATCTCGGTAGACGACAGCGGTGCCGCCATTCCCTTCTTGCCGACCACGAGCTCGATCGATTCCGATACCTCGTTCACCAGGTCCTCGAAGCTGACCGCCTCCGCCCGCCGCTCGGCGACTTCCTCGATGGGGCGGTTGAAGAGGAGCTTCTGCGGGAAATCGGGGTGCTGCTCGGCAACCGGCGTCGCCGGGAGGGACATCATCCCCATGCGCGCCAAAAGGTCGAGCAGGGCCGCTCCCCGGGCCGGGGTGTCGCAGTCGGAGAGGATGGTCGCCACCGTCTTGCCCTGTCCCAGTTGCTGCAGCAGGTCGACCTCTTCCGGCCCCATGTTGAGCAGGTTTGCCAGGCGGTAGTATTGCGTGGTGCGCACCGGGTAGAGCGCGCCGCGGCCGGCGAGGTAGGGGGCGAGGTCGAAATTGGCGGTGCCTGCGGCCTGGTGCAGCAGGCGCGGCAGGGAAAGGGGGGTGAGCGGAAGCTCGATGCCGGCGATGTCCGGTGTGAACCGGGGAGACTGGTTCTGCAGCAGCGCCTCCACGAGGGAGCGGAACAGGAACAGGCGGGATTGCTCCAGCAGGTCGTCGTAGCCTATGAGACCGGCTTCCACGAGCGGCAGCCGCCCAGGGCGGGCCGGGGGGAACTGCTCCAGGTCGGCGCGCTGCAGGTGGTTGCCGGAGACCAGAAACGGCACGAAGCTCGGTGAAGAGAAGCTGGCGGGCTCGCCCCCCACCACGAAGATCCTGGTCCCGCCGCGCAGCTCGAGCATGCCGTTTCGGCCGCTTCCGTACAGCTCCAGGAGGAGCCGGGAAATATCCTTGCGGGCCGGTCCCTGGTCCAGGGCCCCCTGCACCGCCTTGAGGAACTCGTCCTTGCCGAAGGGCTTCTCAAGGTAGGTCTTGACCCCGAGCTTGGTAGCGGCACGGGCGTACTCTTCGCCGCGAAAGACCCCGGTCATGATCACCACGGGGAGTTCCTTCAGGGCCGCGCTGCGGCGCACCCGCTGCAGCAGCTCCACGCCGTTCATTCCCGGCAGCTTCAGGTCGAGCACCAGGAGGTCGAAGCGCTGCGCCTGCAAAAGCGCAAGGGCTTGGTCCCCGCTGGCGGCGCTCTTCACCTCGAGCCCGCGCGCCTCCAGTACGGTGCGCAGCATCGCGGAGAGACGCTCATTGTCCTCCACCAGCAAAATGCTGCCCGTCATCTAGCTTCCCCCTTGCGAGGCCGCGGCAGGCGCCTTCAGGTACTTTTGCACCGCCTGGTTGTGGGACGCGAGGTCCTTGGAGAATTGGTGGCTGCCGTCGCCGCGCCCCACGAAGTAGAGGTAGGGTACCGCGGCAGGGTTGAGGACCGCCTCGATGGCGTCCCTGCCCGGGTTCCCGATTGGCCCCGGCGGGAGGGCCGGGATCAGGTAGGTGTTGTACGGGGTCGGCTTCAGAATGTCCTCCCGTCTCACCTTGCCGGCGAAGGCCCGCACCCCGTAAAGGGCGGTCGGGTCGCTCTGCAGCCGCATGCCGAGCTTCAGGCGGTTTTGGAACACGGCGGCGATGAGCGGCTTCTCCGCCGGAAGCACCGCCTCCTTCTCAACCATGGAGGCCATGGTCAAGAGCTTCTGCACCGAGACCCCCTTGGCCCGGGCGCGGCCGTCCACCGATTCCTTGAGGTACGCCTGCTGCCGTTGCACCATCTCGCGCACCACCTCAAGCTCGCTCTTACCCGGAAGGATGTTGTAGCTCCCGGGGAAGAGGTATCCCTCGGCGCTGGAGGCATCGATCCCGAACTCCTTCAGCAGCGCGGCATCGCGGCAGGCGGCCAGGAAGCTGTCCTTGCCGAAGATGCCGCGTTTTTCGAGCATCTCCGCCACCTGGTAGCTGGAATATCCCTCGGGGAGCGCGAAGATGCGCTGGTACACGTCGCCGTTGATCATCTTGGCGAGGATCTGGCTGGGGCGCATGCCGTCGTCGAACTGGTAGTAACCCGCCTTGAGCCGGGCGTCGCCCCCCTTGATGCGCGCGTAGAGGGTGAAGAGGCGGGCGCTGGAGACGATGCGGCGCGCCTCGAGGTCGGCAGCCAGCGCCTTAAGCGGGCGACCCTTGCCTAGTTCGACGACCTCCACGCGCTTGCCGTCGCCGGAGGGAAACAGCAGGAACCGGGAGAAACGGGTGATGGGTACCAGGGTGACTATCAGCAGCAGCGCGAGGCAGAGTTTGCGCTGCCGTAGGAACATATCTTTTAGGCTGGAAGCTAAGATGGCACTATCCTATGCAAAACGGTGCTTTTGCTAACTCAGCACTAGGTTTAGGTGAAATCGGCAACTGTGTCAAGGCCAAATGCCCCGGGCGGGTAGGGGGAATGGTTGTGATTGACCTTGTTTAATAATATTTTTTTTAAAGACAGTGGGGCGATTCCATTGTATCATATCTGACTGTGCCGCCCGGCCCGGGAGCGGTCCACCACTACAATAGGGCTGACGAGGTGCTTGATGAAGCAGAGATTTATTAACTCCGACTATTTCCCGTTTCAGATCCAGATCTCTGCCGCTTGCGGCGATCGGATCGCCCTGCGCAGTATGCTCGAGGAGCTGGGAGACGTGCCTGGCATCATCTACGCGCGCCGGGTGGCCGGCAAGCTGAACAAGCAGCTGGCACCGCACGAGGCCGCCATAATGCCGGGGTTGTTGCATCTTTATTCCATCCTGAGCCGGGTCTACCGTTACGTGATGGGGCAGTACTGCGCCAACCAGCAGCCCGGCGTGCTGGCAGCGCTCGTGGCCCAGGCGGGGTATCCCGACTTCGGCGGGGATGCGGGGAGCGCGCTGCAGCGTTTCCTGGAGCTGTTCCCGTCGCAGCAGATGGTGCTGGGCAACGACACGCCGCAAGGGTTCCTGGCCGGTGACGACGAGGAGCTGGCACGCCGCCAGGCGCTCTCGGCGGAACTGCTGCTCATGATGCTCAACGGGGAGAACCGGGCCCTGGACCAGTTCCGCCGGCTCTTCGACGCCTCGCAACTGGCGGAATCTTCCCCCTACCTCAAGGTGACCTCCGAGCTGGACCGGCGCCTGGCCCAGGCCCCCCCCTTCGAGCCGATCGGGATTTCGCTTCCGGAGCTGCTGCGGGCTCCGATGAAGGCCGCCCCCGACTCGCTTACCGGGCAGATCGCCTACATAAGGGAGCACTGGGCCTCCCTCCTCCCGCCGGAGCTATTGACGGAGCTGGTCACCGCGCTGGACATCGTCTCACAGGAGGGGCGCGCCTTCTTCGGCGGCCCGGGCGAGCCCAAGGTGCTCCGCTTCGGCCGGGGAGCCCGCGGCGGCGAGGACTACCCCGAGTACGAGCGCTTCTCCCTGGACGCTGATTGGATGGCCAACGTGGTCATGATCGCCAAGATGGTGTACGTCTGGCTCGGGCAGCTTGCCAAGACCTACCAGACCGAGGTGAGGACCCTGGACCAGATCCCGGACGCCGAGCTGGACCGCCTGGCCGGCTTCGGCTTCAGCGCGCTCTGGCTGATCGGCATTTGGGAGCGCTCCCCCGCTTCGCAGCAGATCAAGCGCATCGCCGGCAACCAGGAGGCGATCTCCTCCGCCTACTCGCTCTACGACTACGTGATCGCCCACGACCTGGGGGGCGACCTGGCGCTGGACAACCTGCGGCGGCGCTGCGCCGCCCGCGGCATCCGTCTCGCGAGCGACATGGTCCCCAACCATACCGGCCTCTACTCCAAGTGGACCGTCGAGCACCCGGACTGGTTCATCCAGCTCGACTACCCGCCGTACCCCGACTACCAGTTCAACGGTCCCGATCTCTCTCCCGACGGGCGCGTCGGCCTTTTCATCGAGGACGGCTACTGGGACAAGCGGGATGCCGCCGTGGTCTTCAAGCACCTGGACCGCGGCAACGGCCGGGTGCGCTACATCTACCACGGCAACGACGGCACCTCCACCCCTTGGAACGACACGGCTCAATTGAACTACCTGATCCCCGCTGTGCGCGAGGCGGTGATCGGCACCATCCTCCACGTGGCGCGCCAGTTCCCGATCATCCGGTTCGACGCGGCCATGACACTTGCCAAGAAGCACTACCAGCGACTTTGGTACCCGCTGCCGGGCCAAGGCTCCGGGGTTCCCTCGCGCGCCGAGCACGGCATGGACCGCGCCAGCTTCGACGAGGTCTTCCCCGCCGAGTTCTGGCGCGAGGTGGTGGACCGGGTGGCGGTGGAGGCGCCGGACACCCTGCTTCTGGCCGAGGCCTTCTGGCTCATGGAAGGGTACTTCGTCAGGACCCTCGGCATGCACCGCGTCTACAACTCGGCCTTCATGAACATGCTGAAGATGGAGGAAAACGCCAAGTACCGGCAGACGTTGAAGAACGTGCTCGAGTTCGAGCCGGAGATCCTGAAGCGTTTCGTGAACTTCATGAACAACCCTGACGAGCGCACCGCTGTGGAGCAGTTCGGCAAGGAGGGGAAATACTTCGGCGCCACCGTGCTCCTGGTCACCATGCCCGGTCTCCCCATGTTCGGCCACGGTCAGGTCGAGGGGTTCCACGAGAAGTACGGCATGGAGTACCGGCGCGCCTACTGGGACGAACCGGTGGATCAGCACCTGGTGGCCCGCCACGAGAGCGACATCTTCCCGCTCATGCGCCGGCGCCACATCTTCTCGGGGAGCGAGCAGTTCACCCTGTACGACTTCTACGCCGGGCAGAGCGTCAACGAAAACGTCTTCGCCTATTCCAACCGCAATGACGGCGAACGCGGCCTGATCCTGTTCCACAACGCCTACGCCACCACCGCCGGCTGGATCCGCAGTTCCTGCGCGGTCCTGAGGAAAAACGCATCGGGGGGGAACACCCTGGCGCAAACGACCCTGGGGGAGTCGCTCGGCTTCAAGGGGGACGGGCGCCACTACTACAGCTTCCGCGACTACGCCACCGGTCTTTCCTACCTGAGAAACGGCCGCGACCTTTGCGACCAGGGGCTCTTCGTCGAGATGGGGGCCTACGAGTACCACGCCTTCCTCGACTTCCGGGAGATCTACGACGACGATTACGGCACCTGGGGCGCGCTTTGCTACCGGCTCAAGGGCGCCGGGGTCGAGAACCTTGATGACGAGGTCAAGAAGGTGCGCTACGCACCCCTTCACGAGGCACTGAGGCTGTTCCTGTCCAAGGCCGCCGTGGTGCTGCAGGAGCCGGGAATCACGCCGCAGGCCTGCATCGCGCCGCTCGAGCCGCTGCTCGCCTCCTTCTACAAGGCGTTGGCGCCGGAGGCCCCGGAAAAGGCGCAGCGCGCCCTGCTGACGACCTTTGGCGCCGAGTTCCTGCGGGGCCTGCAATCGGTCCAGGAGGGAGAGCTCCTTCCCGCGGAGCGGCTCCTCTTCTGCGCCTTCCTGGCGCTGCACCGGACCGGCAGCCTGAAAGAGGGGGAGAGCGCGCAGCTCTTCGAGGACCTGGGGCTGGTGCACCCGGCGGTGCAGCTCTTCCAGGGGCTCCCCCCGGCGGACCCCGAGCAGGTGATCGACCTGCCGCCGCACAGCTTCGGAAAGCTGCTCAGGCTCCTGCTGCAGCATGAGTCGTTCTTCTCCAACTGCCGCGCCGTCGGGTTGACCCGCTGCTGTGCCGCCCTCTTTTCTGATGTGCCGGCGGCCCGCTTCCTCTTCCTGCATGAAAGCGGCGGCGCGCAGTGGTTCAACAAGGAGCGCTTCGAGCTGCTGGTGGACTGGCTGGCACGGGTGGAGTCGTACGCGGAGCCGACTGAAGCCGAGGCCGAAAAGGCCGGGGGCGAAAAAGGGGGCGAAAAAGGGGGCGAGCTGCCCGGCAAGGCCCTGGCAACGCTCATGAAGGAAGGCGCGGAGGCTGCCGGATACCGGCTCGACCAGCTAATGAACGTTTTGCAGACCGGCTTCTGATTTTTCCGCGTTACCTGTTAGAATCAGAGCTGGCGCTTGATCATCCGGAGCGACCTTATCTATCGCATCATGAAAGAGAGGGGAGAGCAATGGCGGTCATCAATACGGCACTGCAGGACAACGTAGGGACCATCACCTTCAACGATCCCGAGCACCGCAACATGCTCAGCGGCGCGCTCATCGACGAGATGCTGCAGTCGATCGGCGCCCTGCAGAAGGGGAGGATGAGGGTGCTGGTGATCCGGGCCCCCAAGGGGTCGAAGGTCTGGTCGGCCGGGCACGACGTGCACGAACTGCCGCTGCCGGGGCGCGACCCGCTCTCATACCACGATCCGCTGGTGACCGTGCTGCGCTCGATCCAGAGCCTCCCCATCCCGGTCATCGCCATGATCGAGGGGAGCGTCTGGGGGGGCGCCTGCGACCTTGCCCTTTCCTGCGACATCCTCATCGGCTGCCCCAGTTCCTCGTTCTGCATGACGCCGGCGAAGATCGGCGTCCCCTACAACGTATCGGGGATCCTGCATTTCATGAACATCATGGGGGTCAATTTCGCCAAGGAGATGTTCTTCACGGCGGAGCCGCTCTCGGCGGAGCAGGCGAGCAAGGCGGGCCTTTTGAACCACCTGGTCGAGGCCGATCAGCTCGAAGAATTCACCTACAACATGGCCCACAAGATCACCAAGAACAGCCCGCTCTCGATCGGGGTGATCAAGGAGCAGATCCGGCTCCTGGCCAGCGCCCACCCGCTCTCGCCGCTCACCTTCGAGCGGGTGCAGGGACTTCGGCGCACCGTCTACGACAGCAAGGATTACGCGGAAGGGATCAAGGCCTTCCTCGAGAAGCGCCCGCCGGCCTTCACGGGCGACTAGCCCGCTGTCCTCCAGGCTTGACCGGTGTTACTCCCTCTCCCCCCGGGAGAGGGAGGAGTGAGGGTTGCACCAGGCGAATCCTCCCTTCGTGGCGATCCCCTCACCCGGCCTTCGGCCACCCTCTCCCGGAGGAGAGGGTAATGGCGTTGAGGATAGAAAAAAGCCCGACCGTTTGACCCGGCCGGGCTTTTCAACGTGCACCTGTAGGGGCGAATAATCATTCGCCCGCCCCTGTTATTCCTCAGCCTTCTCGAAGTTCCCCTTCTCCTGGCACTGCGGGCACTTCTGGGGCTTGCAGCGACCTTCCTTGGTGTACCCACAGCTCTTGCACTTCCACGTCGCCATAACTACCTCCTATTTGTTGTTGTTCAGCTTGATTTCCTGCACCTTTCCGAAGACGGAAAGCGGCTGGTCGAACTTTTTCTCATCCCCCACCACCACGAGTTTCATCGCGTCGGGACGGAGGTATTTCTTCGCCACCCGCAGCACGTCGGCCCGGGTGACGCGGGCGATGTTGTCGCGGTAGTTTTCCAGGTATCCCTTGGGGTAGCCGTAGAATTCCAGGCGGGCCTGCTGGGCCGCCACAGCGCTGCTCCGCTCGAAGGCGAAGATGAAGGAGTTGATGATGGACTCCTTGGCGAGCTGCAGCTCGGCCTCGGAAACCTCGACCTGGGTCATGCCGGTGATGATCGACTCCAGGAGCTTGATGGTGCGCGCGGTCGACTCCACCTTGGTCTCGGTCTCGGCAATGAAGGGCCCCTTGAAGCGCCGCCCCGGATCGAAGTAGGCGTCGACGTTGTAGGCGAGCCCCTGGTTGGAGCGGATCTCCTGGGTGAGCCGCGAGGTGAAGCCGCCGCCAAGGATGTAATCCATCACCTTGATGGCGTAGAGGTCCGGGTTGTTCTTGTCGATCCCCAGGTGCCCCATGCGGATCACCGACTGGTTCACCTCTTTCTGCACGTGCAGCACCGCCGGGGTCATCTCCTCGCTGGGTTTGGGCACCACCGGGAAGGGGGCGCTCTGGTTGGGCCAGTCGCCGAAGAGCCTCTCGAGGTTCTTGAGGAGCTGGCCTTTGTCGAAGTCGCCGGACACCGCCAGGATCATGTTGGCAGGGTAGAAGTAGCGCTTGTGGAAGGCGACGAGGTCATCGCGGGTGATGGCGTTCACGGTGGCGACGGTCGGGATGCGCCCCAGCGGATGGCCGGCATAGATGGCGCGGGTCAGCTCGCGCCCCGCCACCCCTTTCGGGTCGTCGTTCTGGCGCCTGATCCCTTCGATGGCGTGGCTTTTGGCCAGCTCGAAACGGCCCGGATCGAAGGCCGGCTCCCTGACCACTTCGGCATAGAGCTCGAGGGTGCGGTCCAGGTTTTTGGAGAGCGTGGAGAATGAGACTGTGGCGTTGTCGGCGTTCATGCTCGACTCGATCGACGAGGCCATGAATTCGAGTTCCCGGTCCAGCTTCTCGGGGGCGGTCTTCAGGGTGCCGCCGCTTCTCAGGGTGGCGCCGGTCAGCCCCGCGAGTCCCACCTTGGCGTCGGGCTCGTAGAGGCTGCCGACGTTCAGGTAGCTGGTCAGGTTCACTATCGGGAGCTCGCGGTCCTGAAGCAGATAGACCACCATGCCGTTTTTAAGCTGCACGCGCTCGGTCTTGGGGAACTGGAACTTGAGCGGCGGAAAGGTCATGGTGCGCGGGTTCGCCGGCGCGGCCGCCTGCACCCCCGAGATCGCGTCGAGCTTGGCGGTTGCTATGGCACTGGACCTGAAGGCGTTGGCTTCGGGTATGGCGAAAGCGAACAGGAAACCGAAGGTGGCCAGGCGGGCCAGGGTTGTCTTGCTGAACAAGCGATTGCAGATCGAAATCATTACTTACTGTCCCCCTTCAGCCTTGGTGAGGTAGCCGACGTTGCGGTTCTGGCGCGTGAAGTACTGCTTGGCCACGCGCATCACATCCTCGGGCGTGATCTTGGCCACCTTCTGGCGGTGCTCGATCAGGTAGCGCCAGGTTCCCGCGATCGCCTCGTACTCGGTGAGGTTGCGGGCCAGGCCGCCGTTGGAGGCCATCTGGCGGGACTCCTCGAACTCGAGCTGGTTCAGGATCTGCTGCAGCTCCTCGCGGGTCATCGGCTCGGTCTTCAGGCGCTCCAGTTCCTGGTAGATCGCCTGCTCCACTTCGGCCGCCGTGTGCGGCGCGCGCGGCGTCGCGTTGATGATGAAGAGGTTCGGGTAGCGGCTTCCCGGCGCCCCGAAGGAGGAGACCGAGGTGACCAGCTTCTGCTCCAGGACGAGCTTCTTGTAGAGCCGGGAGGTGCGGCCGTTGGTGAGCAGCATGTCGATCACGTCGAAGACGTAGTCGTCGGGCGCGGGGAGGGTGGGCTTGTGGTAGCCGATCATCAGCTCGGGCTCGGCGTCGCCGATCACCTCTGTGCGCTTCTCGCCCCCCTGCTCGGGCTCGGTGACCGCCACCGGCGGCACCGGGGTCCCCGGTTTGATCTCGCCGAAGTATTTCTCGACCATGGCGACAGTCTGCTTGGGGTCGATGTCCCCGACGATGGCCACGATGGCGTTGTTGGGGGCGTAGTACTTGTGCAGGAAGTTCTCCGCCTTGGTCCGGGTCAGGTTCTCGATGTCCGACATCCAGCCGATGGTGGGCTGGCCGTTGGGGTGCGCGTTGAAGGCGTCGGCGAGGAAGGTTTCCCAGAGCTTTCCTTCCGGTTCCGCGTCATAGGAGCGGCGCCGCTCCTCCATCACCACGTTTCTCTCCGTGTAGAACTCCCTGAGCACCGCGTTCTGCATCCGGTCCGACTCGATGGCCGCCCAGAGCTCCAGCTTGTTGGCCGGGATGTTGATCAGGTAGGTGGTGCCGTCCTTGCTGGTGAAGGCGTTGTAGCCGGAGCCGCCGTTACGCGAGTAGATGTCGGCGAACTCCTCCTTGACCACGTACTTCTCGGCCTCCTTCTCCAGCCCGGCCAGTTCCGCGGTCAGTTTTTCGACCAGTTTCGGATCCGCCTGCTCCCGCTTGACCTTCTCGGCCATCAGCTGCTGGGCGGTGGCCTCGATCTTGTCCAGGATCGGTTTCTCTGCGGCGTAGTTCCTGGTCCCAAGGGTCTTGGTCCCCTTGAAGAGCATGTGCTCCAGGAGGTGGGCGAGGCCCCGCTCGTCGCTTCGTTCGTCCACGCTCCCCACCTTGAAGCGGATCCAGGCCGCCACGGTGGGGGAGTTGTGCCGTTCTACCATCAAAAGCTTCATCCCGTTTTTCAGGGTGTGCTCCTGCACACGCTCGGCAAGCCCCTGACCAAAGCAGGTGGCGGCGTTGACGAGGATGACAAGGGCGACCACGCATCTTGTTACTGACTTCATGACTACCTCGGCTTGGTGGTTTTAATGTGAAGCGAGAAAAAAGATAACATTTGTCCTTTTGAAGCGCAAGGGGCTAAGAGACAGGAAATCCCGCGGGAGGTGCTCCCGCGGGATTGGGGGGAGTGCGAAACCTGGCGGTACGCCTACTTCAGGGCCTGCGCGAACACCTCGCGGATATCCTCGACGAAGAAGAACTGCAGCTCCTCTTTCACGTTTTCCGGGATGTCGTCCAGGTCCTTCTTGTTCTTGGCCGGAGCCAGCACCTTTTTCACCCCGGCGCGCCGCGCCGCGAGCACCTTTTCTTTCAGCCCGCCGATGGCGAGCACCCGGCCGGTCAGGCTCATCTCGCCGGTCATGGCGACATCGCGCCTGGCCGGACGGCCGGAGAAGAGCGACACGATGGTGGTGGCCATGGTGATCCCGGCGGAAGGGCCGTCCTTCGGGATGCTTCCGGCGGGGACGTGGATGTGCAGCGTGGTGTCGTCGAACGCCTTCTTCTCGATGCCGAGCTCGATGCAGTTGGCCTTGACGAAGGAGAGGGCGGCGCGGGCGGACTCCTTCATGACCTCGCCCAGCGACCCGGTGAGGATCAGGTCCTCCTTCCCTTTCATCTTGGTTGCTTCCACGAAGATGATGTCGCCGCCGCTCTCGGTCCAGGCGAGCCCGGTGGCGACTCCGATCCGGTCCTTCTCGGAGGCGACCTCGTCGAAGAACTTGGGGGGGCCGAGGAGCTCGGCCACCGTGGCGGGGTCGACCAGCGTGCGCAGCGGCTTCTCCTGGGCAACCTCCTTGGCGATCTTGCGGCAGATGGAGGCGATGCTGCGCTGCAGGTTCCTGACGCCTGCCTCCCGGGTGTAATCGTGGGTGACCCGGTAGATCGCCTCGTCGGTGAATTCCGGGACCATGTTGGCCAGCCCGTTCTCCTCGACTTCGCGGGCGATCAGGTACTTCTTGGCGATGTTCAGCTTCTCTTCGTCGGTGTAGCCGGAGAGGGTGATCACCTCCATGCGGTCCTTCAAGGGGGCCGGGATCGGGTCGAGCTGGTTGGCCGTGGTGATGAACATCACGTTGGTCAGGTCGAAGGGGACGTCGAGGTAGTGGTCGGTGAAGGAGAAGTTCTGCTCCGGGTCCAGCACCTCCAAAAGGGCGCTGGCCGGGTCGCCGCGGAAGTCGGCGCCGATCTTGTCCACCTCGTCCAGCATGAAGACGGGATTGTTGGAGCCGGCGCGGTTGATCTCCTGGATGATGCGGCCGGGGAGGGCGCCGATGTAGGTGCGCCGGTGCCCGCGGATCTCAGCCTCGTCACGCATCCCCCCGAGCGAGATGCGGATGAACTTGCGCCCGAGGGTACGGGCGATGGACTTGCCCAGGCTGGTCTTGCCGACCCCGGGGGGGCCGACGAAGCAGAGGATCGGCCCCTTCATCTTGTCCTTCAGGGTCCGCACCGCCAGGTATTCGAGGATCCTCTCCTTCACCTTCTTCAGGTCGTAGTGGTCCTCGTTGAGCACCGCCTCGGCCTGATTGATGTCCTTGTTGTCCGGGGTGCTGTTCTGCCAGGGGATCGTGGTCAGGTAGTCGAGGTAGGTGCGGGAGACCGTGTACTCGGGGGAGGCGGGGTTGATCCGCTCCAGCCGCCTCATCTCCTTCTCGGCGATCTTGCGGACGTCCTCCGGCATGTTGGCGCTCTCGATCTTGCTCCTGAGCTCGTTGGTCTCGCCCTGGCGCGAATCCTCCTCGCCGAGCTCCTCCTGGATCTGCTTCATCTGCTCGCGCAGCAGGAATTCCTTCTGGCTTTTGCCGACCTTCTTGGTGACCTCGGCCTGCACCTCTCCCTTGATCTGCAGCCGCTGCACCTCGTTGGTCAGGTGCATGTAGACCTTCTTCAGCCGCTCCAGCGGATCGATGGTTTCCAGGAGCTTTTGCAGCTCGTCGATGGGAAGGTTCAGGTAGAGCGCCACCAGGTCTGAGAGGCGCGCGGGGTTGTCGATGAAGTCAATCATCTTCATCACGTCGTCGGGAAGGGGACGGCCGTAGGAGAGGGCGATTTTCAAAAGGGCGTTGAGGCTGCCGACCAGCGCCTCCGAGACCATGGACTTCTCGGCGAACTCGCGAACCGGCTCGAGGCGCGACAGCGCCACCGGGGTCTGCTGCACGATGGCCAGCAACCGGACCCGGATCACGCCTTCGAGGACCACCTTGGCGCCGCCGCCGGCGAGCTTGTTGATCTGCACCACCTTGCACAGGGTCCCGATCTCGTGCAGCGCAGAGAACAACTCGCCGGTCGGCTCCTGTTTCAGCTTCACCAGGGCCACCAGATTGTTGAAGAGCACCGCCTCCTCGAAGGGGGGCATATCTTCCTGTTTCAGGAAGATAGTGAAGACCATGTAGGGGAAAGCAATGATCTCCCGCAGGGGATACAGCGGGACGATCTCCGGCATGTTGATGGTGATATTCTCTGTCATGGCAGTATTTCCAGATACTTGGTTGAGGGCGCGAATTGTTAAAGATTACTGGAGAAGCGCCCCCTGTCAACCGTGAACTGCCTGTTTAGATAGCCTCCCATGCTTCGTACAGCGCGGCGATTTCGGAGCTGAGCTGAGCGTGGCGCTCGCCGGCAACGCGAGCCGCCTCGTGGTCGGCGAAGAACTCGGGCTCGGCCATTTCCTCCTCCAGTTTGGCCAGTTCCCCTTCCTTCGCCCCGATCTTTTCTTCGATCTCCGCCAGCTTGCGTTCCCGGGCCCGCTCCTCCTTCTGGCGTTGCTTGTCCATCTCGCGCTGTTGCTGGCGGGACAGGCGCTGATCGGGTTGCTCCTCTACCGGCGCCGCCGGCTTATCCTCCCCCTTCGCGGGGGTGAGCCGCCCCAGGCCGTCCTGCCCCGGTGCCCCGGCAGCTCCGGCGGTTTTTTCCAGGTAGTACTCATAGTCGCCGTAGAAGCTCTCCAGCTTGCCGCCGCCGACCTCGACCACGCGGGTGGCCAGTCCATCGATGAAGTGTCGGTCGTGGGAGACGAAGACCACGGTGCCGCCGAAGTGCTTGAGCGCCTCGAGGAGCACGTCCTTGCTGAACAGGTCGAGGTGGTTGGTAGGCTCGTCCATCAAAAGCAGGTTGGCGGGGCGCAGCAAAAGCTTCGCCAGCGCGAGGCGGTTTCTCTCGCCGCCGGAGAGGACACCGACCTTCTTGTGGATGTCGTCTCCGGAGAAGAGGAAGGCCCCGAGGATGTCGCGCAGCTGGGGCACCATGTCGTAGGGGGCGTCGGCGAACAGTTCGTCGTAGACCGAGTGGGAGGCATCCAGCTCCTGGGCCTGGTCCTGGGCGAAGTAGTCCTTGATGACGTTGTGGCCGTCCTTGACCGTGCCGGAGGTGACGTCGGCGTTGGCCAGCACGCGCATCAAGGTAGATTTCCCCGCGCCGTTATGCCCCACGAGGGCGATCCTCTCGCCGCTCTCCACCGTCAGATCCACCTGGTTCAGCACCACGTTGCTGCCGTAGGCCTTGACCACTCCGGAGAGCTCCATCACGGTCTTGCCGCTTTTGGGGGCCGTGGGGAAGCGGAAATGGATCTTCTTGCGCTCGGGGGGTAGCACGATGCGCTCGATCTTCTCTAACTGCTTGATGCGCGACTGCACCATGGCGGCCTTGTCGGCCTTGTAGCGGAAGCGGGAGATGAAATCCTCCATCTTCTCCACTTCCTCGTCCTGGCGCCGCTTGGCCTCGCGCAGGGCGGAGACCCGCTCCTCGCGCTGCACGAGGTAGTTGCTGTAGTTGCAGTGGTAGTCGGTGATGGCGTGGTTCCAGACCTCTGCGATCCGGGAGCAGACCTGGTCCAGGAAGAAGCGGTCGTGGGAAACCAGCATGACCGAGTAGGGGTAGCCCTGCAGGTACCCTTCCAGCCAGTTGCGCGCCTCGATGTCCAGGTGGTTGGTCGGCTCGTCCAGCAGCAGGACGTTCGGTTTCTTGAGGAGCAGCTTGGCGAGCGCGATGCGCATCTGCCAGCCGCCGGAGAACTCGCCGCATTCCTTCTCCCAGTCAGCCGGAGAGAAGCCGAGGCCGGTGAGGACGTTCCCCACCTCGCTCTCCATGGCGTACCCCCCCTTGAGGCGGAACTCCTCCTGGAGGTGGCCGAAGCGGTCCAGGAGCTGGTCGTGCCCCGGCGCGTCGTGGGGCTCGCGTTCCAGGCGGGCCGTCAACTCCGCGATCTCTCTCTCGATATCCTGCAGCTCGGACAGCGCGGTCATTACCTCGGCGAAGAGGGGCTGTCCCTTGGCGACGATGCCGTCCTGCGGCAGGTAGCCGACCGTCCCGCCGCGGGTGATCTGGATCTCGCCGCTGCTGCTTTCGACCTCGCCCGCGATGATGCGCATGAGGGTGGACTTGCCGGCGCCGTTTTCGCCGACGAGGCCCACGCGCTCGCCCTTTTTCAGGTGCCAGTTGATCTCGGTGAAAAGCGGTTTGCCAGCGAAATCCTTGGAGAGTTTCTTCAGGTGCAGCATTTGGTGTTTCCTTCCTTTGGGGCGAATGACAGGCGGGTGGGGCCCGGAGATTAACGGCGCATTGTAGGATTAGCGGCGGGATTTTGTCAAACAGGGATGAAGGGGGGGCAAGGGATAAAGGCTAACAGGGATGAAAGGGATACAAGGGATAAAGGCAAAGACTACTGAATCCTCTTTGACGCAACCCTTTATCCGCTTCATCCCTGTCCCTGTTCATTTCTTGTCCTTCCCCTCCAGGTAATCCGCCAGGATGGTGCGGCTGTGCTCGTCGTCGTGGCAGTAGACACAGAGGTTTTCCCAGTTGCTGCCGTCGGGCGGGTTGTAGTTGTGGTTGCCGTCCTTGTGGTGCACGGTCAAAAGGTGCAGGTTGGCGAGCTCGAACTCGCGCCCGCACTTGGCGCAGATCCAGCCATGAAGCTTGAGCGACTTTTCCCGGTAGTTCTCGGGGCGCTGCTGCTCCCCGCGCATCTTGCGCACCAGTTCGTCGATCTCCTCGGCGCTTTTGGGCGTCACGTTCCTGGGACCGCGGGGGCGGAATGCGGACATGGGTGATCCTCCTTTCAGGTGTGGATTGTACAGTTTTCCTCGCGATGCTGTAGGGGCAAATAATTATTTGCCCTGCGCACTGGCCCCGGCGATTGTCCAGGCGAGAGCGCCGGGAGGCGGGAAGGCGGGCGAATGATTATTCGCCCCTACATGTGCCGTTCGAGGCCTCCTGTCCGGGACGTATGGGCAGAGGCGCTGTACATCCTGCTGTTGCTACAGATTCCCCTTGAGCCCGATGGCCTCGGCCTCGGTCTTCATCCCTTCTATGGTGTCGGCGATCAGCTCGTTCAGCTCGACTCCCATCATGGCGGCTCCCTTCTCGATAATGGAGCGGTCGGCGCCGGCGGCGAAGGCCTTGTCCTTCCACTTCTTGGTCACGCTCTTCACCGGAAGGTCCAGGATGCTCTTCGACGGGCGCACCAGCGCTGAGGCCGCCACGAGCCCGGTCAGCTCGTCAATGGTGAAGAGGGTCTTCTCGAGGTTCGTCTGTGGCTCGACGTCGCTGCAGATCCCCCAGCCGTGGGAAACGACGGCCCTTATGTACCCCTCGGGCCATCCCGCGTTTTTGAGAATCTCCGGCGCCTTGTGGCAGTGTGCTTCGGGGTAGCGCTCGTAGTCGATGTCGTGCGCGAGGCCGATCACGCCCCACATCTCTTCATCCTCGCCGTACTTCTTCGCCATGTGGCGCATCACCGCTTCCACCGCGAGGGAGTGCCTTCTCATCTGGTCGCTGGGCAGGTATTCCTCGATCAGTTTCCAGGCCGCTTCCCTGGTCGGTTTGCTACTCATAAACGTGCCTCCCTCATGATTTGTTCAGCGTCGGATCGTAGTCAAAAATGCCAACGATGTCAATTAGCTAAGCCTTTGGCTCCAGCCGGGCGATCTTGGGTTCGTGCCCCTTTTTGTACACCATCAGCGTCCGTTTGAAGCTGATGACGATGTCGCCGTTTTGGGTGAAACCGGTGGTCTTGACCGTTACGATGCCGAGGTTCGGGCGCGACTTCGACTCTCTCTTGGCCAGCACCTCGGACTGTGAATAGAGGGTGTCTCCCTCGAAGAGCGGGTTGGGTAGGATGACTTCGTCCCAGCCGAGGTTGGCGAAGACGTTCTGGGAAATGTCGGTGACGCTCTGGCCGGTGACGATGGCCAGGGTGAGGGTTGAATCGACCAGCGGCTTTCCGAACTCGGTCTGCGCCGAGTAGTGCTGGTCGAAGTGGATCGGCGCCGTGTTCTGGGTAAGCAGCGTGAACCAGATGTTGTCCGTCTTGGTGATGGTGCGCCCCAGCGGGTGGGGGTAGATGTCACCTACCTCAAAATCCTCGAAGAACCTGCCGCGCCAACCTTCCTTGATTGCCATCTCGACCTCCGGTTTCTTGGTAGTAGGAGCGGCGTGCGCCGCTTGTTTCAATCCGCCGACGTCTGTGACCTGACATAGAGCACCAGCCCGACCAGCGAAAGCGTTATGCCGACCATCCCGGCTGCGCCCGGCCAGGCTCCGCCAAGGAACAGGATCTCGCCCAACAGGGAGAAGATCACCTCGGTGGACTGGGTGGCGTCGACGGCGGAGAGCTCGAAAGGCGTCTTCGCCAGGTGGCGCGCCTTGTAGAAGAGGGTGGTGGCTATGACGCCGGAGAGGACGGCGACCACGGCGGTGTTGATCAACTGCCCTCCCGATGGGGGCGGCGGCTGAACGAAAAGCGTCAGCACGATCCAGAACGGGATCGATCCGAGCACCATGATCAGCACCCGGGCGACGCTGTCGTCGAGAACGGCCGCGCTGCTTTCCGGGAACTTGGCGATCTTCCCGTGGCGCGCCTCCCAGATCAACTGGTTCCCCAGCGGGTAGGCGAAGGCCGCCACCAGCACGGGGAGCACGCCGAGTAGCGTCTCCCGGATCGATGCCGCTGACGCCTGTTCGCAGGTCACCAGGACGATGCCGATGAAGATCAAGGCCGTGAATACGATCCCCCGCATCGGTACACGCTTGCCGAACAGCAGCAGCACCAGCGGCGTCGCGAGGATGGTCGCTTGCCAGGTGGTCGCTACGACCCAGCCGGGGGCGAAGGACGAGCTGAAGGTGAGCAGCGCATAGAACACGCCAAACCCGATGCTGCCGGCCATGGTCCAAAAGCACCAGTTGCTCCGGAAGGCTGAGAAGATGCCCTTGAGCAGGCGCGACTTCCCGGCGAGTACCAGCCAAAGGCTCAGCATGAAGAACATGTAGAAATAACGCAGGCTTGCTGTCCAGATCCAGTGACCGCCCTGCAGGCTCATGGCGCGGTTGAGCACGAAGGTGCTGCTGAAGAAGAGGGCGGAACAGATGCCGATGAGAATAAGACGTGTCATTAGTACCCGATTGATGAGTTGTGCCTGCCATGGCTCGGCTAGATCTCTGTAGCTGAAATCGTCTTGCAGGTAAAGTGAAAACGATTCAAGCCGCAGCTTCCTGGCGACCTCTCGTCTCGTCCGGAGTCCCTCTTCGCCTCCTTCCTGTAAACGTCCACAAAGTACTGCAAACACAGGTTTGACGGGGATTCGGGGCCGGGGCATTCTGCGTTGACAATAGTTGTCTATGATGATACTTTCCGACACGTTCAACGCTTTATACCTTATGCCCGGAAAGGTTTATCACGTGCATCTTTACAAGATTTTCCGTGCCTCATTCTCGAAAATTCCAGCGGTCCTGCTTCTCATAGCGCTTCTTATGCCCGCGCCCGCCTTTTCTCTCGATTCTGACGATTCTCAGATCTTCATCACCGGGTTCAATGCCTATCAGAAAAGAGACTATAAAGCCGCGATCGACAACATGTCGGGGCTGCTCAAGAAGTATCCGGATACGCCCCTCAAGGATATGGCGATTTTCTGGCTTGCCAGGGCCAACTACAAGGTTGGCAACAACGCCGAAGCCGGTAAATACATGGCTCAGTTCCTCCACGACTATCCCGAGAGCCCGCTGAAAGCGACCGTGGAGGACGAACTGCTCCAACTCGCTGATAAATACCAGAAGGGTCAGCCCATCCCCACAGCGCCGAAAGCCGCTGCGCAGCCTGCGATAGACAAGGCTGCCGGAAAAGCCGCTGCCGAGAAGGTCGCTGCCGAGAAGGTCGCTGCCGAGAAGGCTGCTGCCGAGAAGGCTGCTGCCGAGAAGGTCGCTGCCGAGAAGGTCACTGCCGAGAAGGCCGCTGCCGAGAAGGCTGCTGCTGAGAAGGCTGCTGCCGAGAAGGCTGCTGCTGAGAAGGCTGCTGCTCAGAAGGCTGCTGCTCAGAAGGCTGCTGCTCAGAAGGCTGCTGCTCAGAAGGCTGCTGCTCAGAAGGCCGAGGCGAAGAAGGTTGCCAAAGCCAAAAAGCCGGCTGCGGAAAAGGGGAAGTCGGCCGCTCTTCGTAAGAAGGCGATCGCAGGCTACAAGGATGTCATCGACTGTTACCCCGGCACTTCGGCCGCGTCCAACGCATCGGCAAAACTGCTGCAGATGGGCATCCAGTACCCGGCCATCAAGGGCACGGGCACGACTGCCGCGCCAGGCGAGGTAACCCAGGTTTTCGAAATCGAAGTGGCCCAGTTTGCCGACGTCAATGTCGAACTCGGGCCTGCCGCCGAGAGCTTGGAGGCGGGCAAGCCGTTCGCGATCCCGCTAGTGATCGTCAACGCCGGCAACGGCAGCGACAGTTTCTCCCTGGAGTCCGGTTTCCCGCCGGAGTACGGCTTCCATTTTGCCGCTGCCGCCAACCCGGATGTTGCCATTACTAAAACTCCGACTCTTGCCGTTGGTGAGAAGTTCAGGGCGCTTGCAGTAGGCACCATCCCGCGCGGCAATATCGACGGGCAGAAGAACAGCTACCCGGTCAAGGTCACCTCCGCCTTTGCGAAAGAGGCTTCCCAGACAAGGGAGATCGCCTTGGCAACCTCGGCGCCGCTGCTCAGGGGCGTGGTGAAGACGGATAAGACCAAGCTGTTACCGGGCGAGAAGGTCTCCTACCGCATTTCCCTGCTCAACATAGGCAGCGCTCCAGCTCGCGGTGTGACCTTCCGGCTCAACTATCCGCCGCAGTACGAGCCGGTCGGTCTGCCTTCCGGAGCCAAACAGGAGGCGGGCGCCCTGGTCATGGACGGCATGAGGCTGAAGTCAGGCGAGAGCCACGACGTCAACGTCACCTTCCGCCTCAAGGATGAGGCGCTGGCAGACCAGGAGCTGATGGTCAGGGCCGACATCCTGAACGGTGAACTCGACAAGAAGGAGTCCTTCGTATCTGCCACCACTGTTGTCCAGAGGGTGAGCGGCGTGACCGCGAGGACCGGCGCCGGAAAAGTGGTGGTGATCCCGGGGCAGACCGTATCGGTCCCGCTCATCGTCACCAACACCGGCAACGTCAGGGAAGTCTTCTCCATCAGGGCGAGCGCGCCTGCCAACTCCACGTATAAGTTCTACGAGGACGTGAACCGGGATGGCAAACGGCAGAGCAGCGAACCGATCATCAACCATGTCGGACCGCTCTCCCCCAAGGAAGAAGCTTATGTCATCTTCGAGATCGAGACCCCGGCAAGCGCGGCCGACGGTGCCGCTGCTTCCGCTTCGGTCCGGTTCGAGTCCGAGAATGCACCCGATCGCTCCGCGGCCGTAAACCTGCAACTGGCCTACTCCCGGCCGGTGCTTGAATTGAGCCTCGCCGCCCGCGGCGGGAAGCTGAAGCCGGGCGAGGTCTCATCGCTGGAACTCAATTGCGTCAACCGCGGTTCCAACATGGCCAAGCAGGTCACCCTGCAGAGCGCCCTCCCGGTGCAGCTCGAACTGGTTGCGGCAGATCCTTCCTTCAGCAGGTTCGACAACGGGGTGTACGTCTGGCGCTTCGACGAGCTCGGCGCTGGCGAGAAGCGTAACATCAAGGTAACCTATCGGGTGAAACCGGGTATCGCCGTCGGCACCAGCGTGCAGATGAAGAATTCGCTGACTTACCAGGATCTCCTCGGGAACAGGTACTGAGATGGCAAAACGCATCATCGTCACCCTCGGCAGTCTCGTTCTGCTTGCCTGCGGCACCGCCGGGCATGCGGAAGAGATGCTGCTCTACACTCCCAAGGAGGCGAGCGGCGCAGAGGCACCGGCATCACCGAAGGACGGGGTCCTGGTCCGGACGGTGACGGTGAAACGAGGCGACACGCTTGCCAAGCTCTCCCGGAAGCACATCGGGGTGTCCGACTACTTCCCCGAGATGCTCGTCTTCAACAGGATAAAGAACCCGGACCTGATCCATCCCGGTGACAAGCTGCTGGTCCCGGTACCTCCGGGACAGTCAGGAGAGACTAAAACGAAAAATAGCCATGCCGTTCGCCGAGCGGCGGTCCCGAAAAAGGCCGCCTCCCTCGAGAGGGCACCGGCCAAGCCGGGCGAACAGGAGCTGTTCCAGGGGGCGCAGCGCGCCTACCTCGAGCATGACTACCGCGAGGCGCTGGCCCGTTTAAACGACTTTTTGCGCAAGTTTCCTCGTTCCAGGTTCGCCGCGGATGCCTCCCTGTACCGCGCGGACTGTTTTCTGCACCTGTCCGGGGAGTAAATAGCCGCCTCTTCCGCCCCCTTCCAGACCCACACAAGACACCGCAACTTCGCGGGGTACCTGTTGCTGAAGCACCAAGCTCCATCATAGATCCTGCCGCTAGAGTTGTGACTCGGGCGGGACGTGGTAGATTGTTGTGTAACGGTATGTATTTATTGTCGTTTTTGAACGGGAGGGTTTTAAGATGCAAGACGCGATAGCGTTTCGAGTTGCGGCAGGTGCCGGCCAGGTCCTGGGGGTGTGCGAGAAGGCGGAATTTGCCTGCGCCGAGCTCTACCACTACTTCGCCAACCTCTTCAAGGACGAGCGGGAGATCTTTTACATCTGGTTGAAGAGCGCCCTGGAGCGGGAAAACCGGGCCAGGCTCATGGCCCTGGTCGGGAAGCTGGCGTTGGACGACGTGATAGAAGGGGTGCATCTGGAGTTGACGGAGGCGGAAGAGATTCTCGCCAAGGTCCGTGCCTCGCTGGAGCTGGTAAGGCAAGAGCCCCCCGAGGTACGGGAGGCCCTTCAGCTTGCCATGGATCTGGAACGCACCCTGGATCGCATCACTATGGAAAAGGTGGTGCAGTTCACCGAGTCGTACCAGAAGTGGTTCCTGGCGATCATGAACCGTGACCAGATGGAACTTTTGCAAAACGCCTACAAACAGCTCGGCCGGGACTAGCCCGGCCGCTGAGATGTGCGCAACGTGTTGAGGTCGTCTCCGAACGGCTACCGGGTTTCCTGCCGGTAGCCGTTTAATTTTGCCAGCTCCTGCACCAGCGGATCGACCTTGCGATCCGTGATGAAGATCCTGCCCCCCTTCGCGTCGTTGAGCATCACGCCGGGCATGCGCACCCCGTATCCCTTCTCCCAAAGCGACCACAGCTCCTGGTCGCCGTAGCGTCCGGCAATATCAAGCCGGTTCAGCAACTTGTCGGACAGGCTTTGCAGGTCGTCGTGATCCTGGACCGCGATGACTTGGTAACCCTTGCCCTCCAGGAGGTTCGTGAGCGAGTCGCCGAGCGGATCCCCTTGGAAACGTGCCAGCACGTAACGCCTGCCGTTCTTCTCGAAGTAGCGGTACACGGGGATCTCGAGCCGGACGCCGTTGTTGTCGCCCGCGTAGAGGTCGATGCTCTTGTCGGCCTGGAACCGGATCCCGAGCGCTTCCAGGAGCGCGTCCGCGATTCCCCTCGGGTCCTTCTCGGGGATCTGGTACAGCACGCTGTCGTCAGGCCTGCCGGTGATGATGGGGGCGGTCGAGGGGGTCTCCACCAGCTTGAAGCCGTGCGTGCTGAGGAGACGGACCAGCGCCTGCGGGGTGGCGGGGCGCTTGCCGGGGACCTTGAGCAGGGTGATGTCCTGGCGCAGCAGGCTGTCCTGGCTCTTCTCTATCTTGAAGTCGGCTTGGACGGTGACCTTGCAGTCGGTGCCGAAGTCAACCAGGAAGTCCTCCTCGAAGGAATAGAACCGGGCGGCGGTCAGCAGGGCGCGGTAGAAGGCGCGGGGATTGTCGGGACGCTCGGAAACCACGCTCAACTGCGGGTTTTTCTCCTGGAGCAGCGACTTCACCAGCGGCGGGAGCGTGGCGCCGGCATCGACGAGGATGGCGCCGCCGTCCTGGGCCGCCAGCACCGGGTAGCGCTCCGGGTCGAGCGAGAGCGAGAACGCGCTGGAGAGATAATCGAGCTGGGCCTTGCTGGAGGGGGCGTTCGGGACCAGTTGCGGCCAGACCTGCGCCGCGTCCTGCACCCCCCCGGTGCTGGATACCGAAGCCTGCGGCACCGCCGGTTGCGTCGCGGGGGCCTTGAAGAACATCATGGTGGCGCCCTTTACCGCGGGCGGTGCGATCCTGCCCGGTTTGGCGGCTGCGACCTTGACGGCGCGGCGCGGCTTCGGCCTGGCGACCTGCTCGGTCGCATCGATGGGGATCAGGAGCGTCGCGCCCACCCGCAGTCTGCGGATGTCCGTGAGATGATTGGCGGCCTGGACCCTGCGGGCCACCGCGTCGGCCCGGTCGCCCGTGATGCCGTATTCCCTGGCCAGCACCCGGTACAGGAAGTCTCCGCGCTTTACCTTGTAGGCCACCGTCCCCGTGGCCTTGGGGACCGGCTTCGTTTTCGGGGCGGGAGCCGGCATGGGGTACTTCTTGGCCAGGGCGGCTGGTTCAATCTCGAACTTCTTGTCGATGGAATGAGAGGTTAACGGAAAAGCGCCCAGCAGGATCAGGGCCAGGCCCAGTTGCTTCTTGTCGAGACTAACCAGCATGCAAACTCCCGGAAAAATTGGCTGACGCGGTATGCGACGGCATGACTGAAACTGAAATCAACTGTAGATTGTCGTGGTGGTGCCTCATTTTTGTCTCTTGTCCGGGAGCTGCAACACGAGCCCCCGGATGCGCCTGTTGGCCTTCTCGCGGTAGATCGCGATCTCGGCGCCGTCCTTGGCCTTCCTGGTCTCGATGGCCAGGCCGTCCTGCTCCCTTGCCCCGGCTTTACCGGGAAGGTCCCCCCCGGTCGCCTCCTTGAAGAAGCTTCCCGGCAGGTTCTCGTTGAGGTCGCCGTCCCCTTCGGCCAGCACCTGGATGGCCCTGACCTTCCCCTGTTCCCGGTAGATCCTGAACTGCTTCCGGTCTCCGCGGTAGAGCTCCCACCCCGGATGAGCCGCAGCATAGGCCGCGTCGGCGGGAACCTTGGGGACGAAACCGGGCAGCTTGCTTTCCGCCTGTTCCGTGGCCGGTGCGGGAGCGGGCGCAGGGGGGGCGGGCGCCACGGCCGCCGGGGCCGGTGCCGGGCGCGGCGTGGGCGGCACCGGTTCCGGTTTCGAGCGCTGCCAGAAGACGACGCCCAAAGCGACCACTATCCCGAGCACGGCAACGCTCGCCAGGTTGCGCCTGTTGCTGCCGGTCACAGCGCCGGAGACGGGTGCAGCGTCACCTTCTTCCGGCGCGTCTCCGCATAGTTCAGGCGGCTTCCGGTAGATCTGGTCGGGGGTAGGGTACAAGGGCTTACGAGGGGGGGGCGCCGCCTTTCCCGTCTGGGGCGGCTCCTGGGCAGTCGGGACCTCCGGCACTGCTTGCGCGGGCTCTTTTTGAGCCTCCGGCGCGACCCGGGCAACCGGGGTGCCCGGGATGACCGGCGCAGTAGGTGCGGGCTCCTGCTGCGAGAGCCGAAGGGACGACGGCTCGGACACGAAGAAGCCGATCTCCTCGCTGTGAAGGGCTTCAAACTCTTTGGCCGCAGGCTGATCCAGCGCCGCTCCCTTTTCTGTCACGGCTTCCGGCTGGTCCGGCCACAAGGGGGCGAGGTGCGGTTCGAACCCGGCATCGTCGAAGTCAGGGATCTCGAATTCGGCGGTGTCATCCAGCGTGAAAAGGTCGGGGAGGTCGGCAAGGTCGGAGAGATCGGAAAGATCGGCAGGGGCGCTGGAAGGCGCCCCGGAAATTGTTTCCGTCGTCAGCAGCTGCATCACCTCTTCGCTCAGGCGTGCGGTGGGGAGGTTGAGGCTGAAGGAGCGAACAAACCCTGCAGGGGAGCGTCCGGACGACTCGTCTTCCTCGAGCAGGACCAACTGCACGGAAGGGTCAGCGATCAGCGCCCTGGCCTGGGTGGCGATCTCCTCTCCGGGAATGCCATCGAGGCTGCTCTGGATGAAAACGTAGTGCGGGTGCTCCTTGGGCAACCTCCTGATGGCACTGGGGAGGTCCGTCTCGAAGGTAAGGCTTTTCGGAGACTGGATGCGCAGGCTCTCGATAAGATCGAGTGCACGTTCATCACTGGCTATGAAGAAGATCTCAGCCATTGAATACCTATCACCTGTGAATGAGGAGAGTAGATCGTATCTGTAATAAATTGGATGTAGCGGTACCGCCTGAACCTGAAGTGTAGGACGCCGTTTGTTTTTAATATAAAAAGCTACAAACGTCAAAATTATTTTGGACTAATATGGTAAAGAAGTGCTCATTAGTCTAGGGTGTGGCTGGACGCAGGGCGGTAAAACTCAATGGCATTTCGGCAAAGAACTTTACGGGCGAGATCCAGGTCGAGCGTGTCCAGTATGAGACGCAGGTCATCGTCGCGGTAGGGGCGGGGGGCGCGGGTGGAGGGGAGGTCGGTGCCGAACATGAGGGCGTTGGGGTTGGCGCGGCAGATGTCCCGGAGGGCACCGGCCACGTCGAAGTCGACCCTGCCGAAGCCGGTCGCTTTTACGCGAACACCCCGCTCCACCAGCGACAGCAGGGCCGGAAGGCCGGTCGCGGAGAGCCCCAGGTGGTCGATGCTGACCGCGGGAAGCCCGACCAGCATGGGGGCGAGCCCGGGGAGTTCGCGGGAGTCGACGTAGAGCTCCACGTGCCACCCTGCCAGTTCGTGGACCCGGCGTGCCATCCGGTCCAGGTGCTCTATTCCTTCCGAACCGCCGCGCTTGATGTTGAAGCGCACCGCGCGCACGCCCAGCCCGTTCAGGCGCAGCACCTCGTCGTCGCTCACCCCGACCGGAAGCTGGGTCACGCCCACGAAATCTGTTCCCAGGGTGGCGAGGGCGTCCTCCAGGTAGGACTGGTCCAGGGCCTGGAACGAACCCGAGACGATGGCGCCGCCCGCGAGGTTCACGCCGGCGGTGCGCTGCAGGTAGTCGCGGCAGGTGAAGTCGTCGGGGAGGAAACCCTGGTTTTCCACCAGGGGAAAGCGGCGGTCGATGATGTGGAAGTGGCTGTCGAAGACGGGGACGGTGGCGGCGAGCTCGGGTGTCATCTGCGACCTCCTTGGCGCCCTCAGTGGCGCCGGTTGACATCCTGGTTCGGGCCGATCTGGAGGCTCGCCTTGGCTATGAAGATCTCGCGCAGGAAACAGACCAGCCCGGACACCATGAGGATCATGCCGACGATGAACAAAAGGGCGACCGGGAGCGAGATGTCGTAGCGCAGGTAGTCGCCTATGAAGAGCATGGCGATCACGGTGCAGACGAGGACTGCGGTGGCGGTGCACAGAAAGATCGCGTGCCCGATCAGGTCGGCGCGGCGCTTCAGTACGGCGAGCGCAGCGTGCAGCCGGGGGACCGCGTCGGGAGCGGCATTCTCCAGCTTCGCCTCGTGGAAACGGGCGCGGTCGATGACGCGCGCCAGGCGGTTGGTCATCACGCTCAGCATGGTCCCTATCGCGGTGAGCAGGAAAACGGGGGCTACCGAGAGCTGGATGACGTGGGCCATGGTGCCGATGGTCTGAGAATCGCGCAGCATCTACTAAATCTCCTTGTGGATCCTCTTTACGTTTCGAATCGTTGTTCCAGTTCCGTCCTGAACTGGTCCATATCGATACCCTTCAGCCTGATCAGGTCCTTCATGACGGGATCGAGCATGGCGTTGGCAGTGTTGAGCTCCGCCCTCTTGGCGCGGATTTCACGGAGCGCCTTTTCGCGCCCCTCGTTGGTCAGCAATAGGTCGGAGCGCTCGTTGTAGAAACGGTGGATCAGGAAGTTCCTGGCCTTGAGCGCCTTTCTGAGCGCGTACACCGACTGGTCGGTGAAGCCGACCTTCTGCTTGATCTCCTCCATGAGGCGCCCCAAGGTCTGGGCTCCCAGAGATTCCATGGTGCCCAGGAATTCCTGCTCGGTCAGGTCGCCGTCGCTCAGGTCGATCAGGAGCGTCACGATGAACGAGATGTAAAGCTCGATCCGCTGGCAGTCCTGGACCGCCGCTCCCATTTCGAGGTAGATGGGGTTGAGCGCGGTAACGTCGATTTTGATTCCCTGCATGGCGGTACCTTCCGGGGGTGATCCGGCCGAGGCGGCCGCTCATGAATCCATAGCACAATTCTTGAGCGTCATAAATAGCTATTTGCGGCGATACTCGCGACGGCGGTCATGGGGAGGGGGGCGCCTCTTCCCGCGGGAAGGGTGGGTAGTGCTCCCCTTTTTTCGCACGCTTCGCCGGGCGCATATACGGCGACGCGGTCTGATTTTGCGGTGGCGCGGACGGCGGGTCTCGGCGGCAACCATCTGAAATTGCGTCACATTTCATGTGCGCTGTTGCCGCCTTGTCCTCATGTGGAGGGCGCCCACACGATGAAAAGGGTTGGCGGGGAGCGCCGGCGCAGGACAATGCCGCGTGGTCACTATGCTTTTTTATGGTGCGGGAGAAAAAAACTCTGCTATAATCACTCGGTTTTCATTAATCTTGCCAGCCCCGGCTCCTTATCGGGGATGCATATAGAGAAGAAACGACCGGCTCCCGCCGGCGTGATAACAAACTGGGCGCGAATGCTGCCTTGGTCCTGATGCGACCGGCTCACGCGGCCCCTAAAGGAAAGGGAACAAAGAATCTATGTCAAAGAAGATGCTGATCAATGCGCTTCACGCTGAAGAGGCGCGGGTGGCGATCGTCGAGGACGGACGCCTGGTGGACCTGGATGTCGAGATCGCCGGCAACGAACAGACGCGCGGCAATATCTACAAGGGGGTGGTGGTCCGCGTAGAGCCGGGGCTGCAGGCCGCCTTCGTGGACATCGGCCTGAAAAAGCTGGGCTTTCTTCAGATGGGCGAGCTGCACCCGGAGAACTGGAAATGGCGTGACGACATCCCCGAGGAGCAGCGCCACCGCCGTCCCCGCATCCAGGAGGTGCTGAGAAGGGGGCAGGAGCTGATCGTCCAGGTCGAGAAGGGTGAGCGCGACAACAAGGGCTCGGCCCTCACCACCTACATCTCGCTGCCGGGGCGCTACATGGTGCTGATGCCGGGGAGTGACTCGGCCGGCATTTCCCGCAAGGTGGAAGCCGAGGGTGAGCGCAAGAAGCTCAAGGAAATCATCGCCGAGATGACCATCCCGCAGGGGTACGGCTACATCATCCGCACCGAGGCCATGGGGCGCACCCGCGACGAGTTGCAAAAGGACCTGGACAGCCTGATTGCCCTGTACGAGGGGATCCGGGAGAGAGGGGCGGGGATGAAGGGGGCCGGCATGGCCTACCAGGAGTCCGCGCTGATCATCCGGACCATCCGCGACTATTTCTCCTCGGACATCGACGAGGTCCTGGTCGACAGCAAGGACGTCTTCAAGGACGTGCGCGACGCGCTCAAGGAGATCGACCCGGACTTCGAGAAGCTGGTCAAGATGCACCAGGAGAAGCGTCCCATCTTCTCCCGTTACCAGTTGGAGGAGCAGATCGACCTGATCTACGAGAAGAAGGTGCCGCTCAAGTCGGGGGGCTCCATCTTCATCGAGCCCACCGAGGCCCTGGTCTCCATCGACGTCAACTCCGGAAAGTCCACCGGCGAGAAGGGGGTCGAGGACACCGCGTTCAAGACCAACCTGGAGGCCGCCGAGGAGGCGGCGCGCCAGTTGCGGCTGCGCGACCTTGGGGGGCTCATCGTCATCGACTTCATCGACATGCGCGACAGAAAGCATAACGCCGAGGTGGAGAAGACCCTGAAGAACGCGCTCAAGGCGGACAAGGCCCGGGTGAACGTGGCGCGCATCTCGGAGTTCGGGCTCCTGGAGATGTCCCGCCAGCGCATCCGCCAGACCCTGAACCAGGCCAGCACCCTCGAGTGTCCCCACTGCGACGGTAGGGGGAAGGTGAAGTCGGTCGAGGCGATGGCGCTTTCCTTCCTGAGGAAGGTGCATGCTGCCGCCGCCAAGGGGACCATCGGCGAGGTGGTGGGGAGCCTGCCGCTCGAAGTCGCTTATTACCTGCTGAACCGCAAGCGTCACGAGCTCTCCCAGATCGAGAACGACTACGACATCGAGGTGACGGTCAAGGGGAAGCCTTCCTACTTGCTGAACCAGATGGAGCTCGAACTGATCAAGCGGGAGAAGCTGCCGCAGGAGGATCTGCCGCAGGAAAAACCGTTCCAGGGGAAGGCCCCGGCCAAGGAAGAGCAGCTGGCCGCCGAGCCGGCCGAAGGGCGCAAGAAAAAGAAGAGAGGGAAGAAGGCACAGGAGCCGGAGGCTGCGCAGCACGCCGAGGCGGTGCCCATCGCGGTTATCGAGGAGCCAAGCGGCGCGGAGCACGTGGTGACGCTGGAGTCGGAGCCGGAGGAACACAAGAAGAAGCGCCGGCGCAAGAGAAAGCGCGGCAAGGGTGGAGCTGCCGAGGGTGGCGCCGAGCATGCGGCCACTTCCGGCGAGGCGATGGTCGAGCTCGCTGGCGGAGTCCCCGCCGAGCTTACCGAGCCGGGCGCGGTGCTGGAACAGCCCGCGGCGCAAGACGCGGAGCAGGCGCACGCTGAGCCGGGCGAAGAGGTGAAGAAGAAACGTCGCCGCAAGAGACGGCGCGGCAAGGGAGGGCACGAAGCGGCTGGCGAGCAGACGCCGGGGGAGGCCCCGCATGCTGCCAGCGAGGTGCCGGCAGCCGCCGTTTCGGCGGAGGCCGTACCCGTTGCCGAGGGTGCCGCTCCGGGCGGAGAGCCAGGCGAGAAGAAGCCCGCGCGCAAGAGGAGGGGCCGCGGCAAGGGAGCCGCAGCTGATGGTGCTCCCGAGGCGGCGGTCGCAAGCGTGGCGGCCATGAGCGCCCCGGCCGAGGCGCCTGCCGAGCAGCGTTCGCAGGCGAGCGAGCCCGCGCCCGTCGAGGCTGCCAAGCCGGAGAAGAAGGCGCGCACCCCGCGCAAGACCAAGGCCGTCACCGAGACCGGCGCGACGCCGGCGGCACCCGCTGCCGCAGCGGACGCACCGCAGGAAAAACCGGTACAGGCGAAAAAGGGAAGGGGCGCAAAGGGCGCCGCAACCAAGGCACCGGCATCGGCTCCCGCCCCGGCTGTAACCGAGACGCCGGCTCCGAAGCCCAAGGCTGCCAAAGCTGCCAAAAAGCCCAAGGAAGCCACGGAAGCCACGGAAACCGCCGCACCCAAGGAAGCCAAAGCACCGAAACAGGCAAAAGAGCCCAAGGCGGCCAAGGCCGCCAAGGAGCCTGCAGAGCCTGGAAAAGCCAAGGCGGCCAAGGGGCCGAAGCAGGGGAAGGCGCCCAACGGTTCCGGTACAGCTGCCCCCGCTGCCGAGACAAAGCCCGCCGAGGCGGTGCCTGCCAAGGAGAAAGCTCCCGCCAAGCGCGCCAGAAAGGCCGCAGAGCCCGCCGCAGCGTCGGAGGAGAAGCCCAAGAAGCCGCGGGCGCCGCGCAAGAAAAAGGAAGAGACCCCTGCCTGATCGTGAGGACGCAATGAGGACACTCCTGGCCGCCGTCATCGTCCTTTGCTGCGCCCTGCCTGCCGCAGCGGGAACAATGGAAGAGCTGACGCCGTACTTTTCAACGCAGTACTTCACCTGGCAGGAGCGCATCAACGGCCGGAGGCTCCTCAAGGAAGAGGGTGCCCTCTTCTCCGTGGGCGCCCGGGTCGGTGCCGTCATCGATTCCTCCTTCACCTTGAGGGGCAAGGGGGAACTGTTCGGTTCCGAGGTCGGCTACCGCGGTGAGACGCAGGCGCCGGATTCGACTCCGGTACACACCCGCGTCACCTACCTCGGCACCAATGCCGAAGTGGACCTGGGCTACCGTCTGCACCCGGCGAACATCGTCCTCGAGCCGTTCGGCGGCATCGGCTACCGCTACTGGCTCAGGGACCTGCAGGACAGCACTACTTCGGACGGTACCCGGGTCACCGGCTATACCGAGGCCTGGAACCTGGGGTACTGCCGCCTGGGCGCCCGCTCTGTGGCCTCTGCGGGAGGGGTAAAGTTCACTGCCGGGGGGGGCGCCAAGTATCCCTTCTACGTGGGGAACACCGTCGACTTCGAGGGTAGCGGCGACACCACCTTCCACCCCAAGGGGAGGTGGAGCGGGTTCGCCGAGGCGGGTGTCAGCTATCGCTCCCTGACCGTGGCCCTTCTCTACGAAGGGTTCCGTTTCCGGCGGTCCGATCCCAAGATGGTGCAGGGGACCGCGTACTTTCAGCCCGATTCCTCGTCCGATATCTTCGGCGTGAGGGTCGGCTGGGCTTTCTGATCACCCTACGGTTTTTTTGCAATGGAGCAGGCACTCTACATAGCCCTCTTGGGCGCTCTCGGCTGCTTGTCGCGCTATTTTCTCTCCGGCTTCGTTTACCGGATCTGCGGCAACGCCTTCCCCTATGGCACCCTTGCCGTCAACGTCATCGGCGCGTTCCTGATCGGGCTCATCATGGAGTTCTCCATCAGGAGCGCCCTCGTTCCCCCCACGCTGCGCTTTGCCCTCACCGTAGGATTTCTCGGCGGGCTTACCACTTTCTCCACCTTCAGCCTGGAGACCTTCCGCCTCATCGAGGAGGGAGCCCTGCTGCTTGCCTTTGCCAACATCATGCTGAGCGTCGTGTCCTGCCTTGCCTGCACCTGGCTGGGGATCATGGTGGCGCGTTGGCTGTAGCTTAAGGCCGAGGAAGGGGCAGGGGGCGATCTCGCTTGAGCCGATACCTCCCCGAGCATCTCGAGCGGGTCGACACCGCCTGGGCTCCTCTCCCCGGAGGGGGACGGTCGGCAGGGGGGAGGATCTACCGTGGAACCGGACTTTACAACTATTTTCCCGAAGGAGCGACACATGAAGGACAGGGACATGAGCCTGGAGAGTGACAGAAATGGGATGCTCGGCGAGCAGGTGCTGCTCAGGATCTTCATTGGAGAACGCGACAAGTACAAGCACATCCCGCTCTACGAGGCACTGGTGGAACTGTTCCGCAGCGAGGGCTTTGCCGGTGCCACGGTGCTGCGCGGTGTGGCCGGGTTCGGGGCGCACAGCATGTACCACACGGACCGCCTGCTGCGGCTCTCAACGGACCTCCCCATGGTGATCGAGGTGGTCGACGATAGGACGCGGGTGGAGGCGGTCCTCCCCACCGTTGAGGGGATGATGGACGGCGGCATGATCACCCTGGAAAAGGTACAGGTGTGGCGCTACGCCAAGAAACGCTCGGCTTGAAAGGATCAACCCATCTGCTACACTCTCACGTGTTCATGAAAAGGAGCGGATAGATGGGTATATTAGAAAACCTGACCCCCCAGTGGATCGAGAGCCAGTACGAGCTTTGGAAACAGAATCCTCAGCAGCTCTCCGAGGAATGGCGCGCTTTCTTCACCGGCTTCGAGCTCGCGGAGGCGCGTCCCGCCGGCGCCGAGGCCCTCGCGGGCGACGAGGCGCTGAAACAGTCCGCGGTCCAGTCGCTCATCTACCGTTACCGGGACATCGGGCACCTGCTGGCCTGTACCGACCCCCTTTCCCCCTGCCAGATCGAGCATCCCCTGCTCTCCCTATCCGCCTTCGGGCTTGACCCTGCCGACCTCGACAAGACCTTCGTCACCAGACGCTTCATGAGACGCAGCGCGACCCTGAAGGAGATCCTGCAGGTGATGCGCAGCACCTATTGCGGCTCGGTCGGCGTCGAATTCATGCACCTGCAGGACCCGGACGAGCGCCAATGGCTCATCGACCGCATGGAGCCGGGGGGGAACCGCGGCTTCTTCACACCGGAGCAGCGGCTGCTCCTGCTCAAGAAGCTCAAGGAAGCCGCGCTGTTCGAGCGGGAGCTGCACAAGAGGTTCCCGGGGCAGACCAGGTTCTCCCTTGAGGGGGGCGACGTCCTGATTCCCCTGCTCGATGCCGCCGTCACCAAGGCCGCCTCGCTGGGCGTCACCGACGTCGTCTTCGGAATGCCGCACCGCGGCCGCCTGAACGTCCTCTGCAACATCTTCGGCATGCCCTACGAGAACATGTTCGCCGAGTTCTCCGATAACGCGGAGTACGGCGTGGTAGGCGAGGGTGACGTCAAGTACCACAAGGGATTCTCGGTCGACCTTCCCGTCGAAGGTGGCGGTTCCGTGCATCTAACCCTCACATCCAACCCGAGCCACCTGGAGGCGATCGACCCGGTGGTGCAGGGGAAATGCCGCGCCCGTCAGGACCGCATCGGCGAGGAGGGGGAGACGCGGGTGCTGCCGCTTTTGATCCACGGCGATGCCGCCTTTTCAGGCCAGGGGGTGGTCGCCGAGACGCTGAACCTCTCGCAACTGGCCGGCTACCGGACCGGCGGCACCCTCCACATCGTTCTCAACAACCAGATCGGCTTCACCACCAGCGCCGCCGATGCCCGCTCCAGTCACTACGCCACCGACGTGGCGAAGATGGTCCAGGCACCGGTGTTCCACGTCTACGGCGACGACGCCGAGGCGGTGATGCACGTCACCGAGCTGGCGGTCGCCTACCGTGATCGCTACCGCAAGGACGTGGTGGTCGAGGTGATCTGCTACCGCAGGCACGGCCACAACGAAGGGGACGAGCCCTATTTCACCCAGCCGGTCATGTACCAGCAGATCAAGCTCCGTCCGCAGTTGCACTCCCTTTACGAGATGGAGCTGCTCGGCGAGGGATTTGCCGAGGAGGACCTGAAGGGGATCGAGAACGAGGTGGTGCAGCGCCTGGCGCAGGCGGGCGAGCGTCAGGCCGCACCGGTGGAGTCTGCGTTTCTGGCCCGCTGGAGCGGGATGAAGCCCGGCGTCGCCAAGGTGGTGGTCCCCACCGCGGTGGAAGCCGCCACCCTCCTGGAACTTTCCGAGCAGCTTGCCCGCATCCCCGAGGGGTTCCACCCGCACCCGAAGGTGGCCGCCGTGCTTCAGAAACGCCGCGACGCCGTCATCAAGGGGGGACCGCTGGACTGGGGGAACGCAGAGGCCCTCGCCTACGCCTCGCTCCTCTCCTCGGGCGTCTCGGTGCGGCTGTCCGGGCAGGACGTGCGCCGCGGCACCTTCAGCCATCGTCACTCATCGCTCTTCGACCAGGAGACCGGGAACTCCTACCTGCCGCTTTGCAGCGTGCCGGACAAGGGGGCGCGTTTCTTCGCCTTTGACAGCATGCTGGCAGAATTCTCGGTGCTCGGTTTCGAGTACGGCTATTCGCTCGAGGCCCCCGAAGCGCTCACCATCTGGGAGGCCCAGTACGGCGATTTCGTCAACGGTGCCCAGGTCATCATCGACCAGTTCCTGGTGAGCGGCGAGGCGAAGTGGGAGCGCTCCAGCGGGCTCGTGCTGATGCTGCCGCACGGCTACGAGGGACAGGGGGCGGAACACTCCAGCGCCCGCATCGAGCGCTTTTTGGAACTCGCCGCGGCGGGTAACATCCAGGTGGTCTATCCCACCACCCCGGCCCAGCTCTTCCACGTGCTGCGCCGTCAGATGCTGCAACCCTTCCGCAAGCCGCTGATCCTCTTCACCCCGAAGAGCCTGTTGCGCCATCCGGACTGTGCCTCGCGGCTGGAGGAGCTGAGCTCCGGCAGTTTCCGCGAGGTGATCGCCGAGCCGGCAGTGGGCGAGTCGGTGCGCCAGGTAATGATCTGCAGCGGCAAGATCTACTACGATCTCTTGGGGCGGATGAGGAAGGACCAGTTGCAGGGGCATGCGCTGCTGCGGATCGAGCAGTTCTATCCGCTTCCCGTCGAGCAGTTGCGGGACGAGCTGCAACGTTATCCTGCCGGGGCCCGTTTCACCTGGGTCCAGGAGGAGCCGCGCAACATGGGGGCCTGGCGCTTCATTCACGAGCCCCTTTTCGAGCTTTTGGGGACCGTGCCGAGGTACGTCGGACGTCCCGATGCCGCAGCACCCGCCTCCGGATCGCACCGTTTGGACCGTGTCGAGCAGGAGCGCATCGTAGACGAAGCTCTGAAAATCTGAAACACGTTCTATGTTCTAAGTTCTACACTCCAGGTTCTACGTTCATCCCGCAAGCCGATTCCACAATTGGTTCGAAACAAAGCGGTGCCTTCCAAAGCAGAAGGTGGAACGAGTAGTTAGAGGCGTTAACGTGGAACTTAGAACGTAGAACGTAGAACAGCTGTTAAGGGAGAAGCGAATGGATATCAAGGTTCCGGCGGTCGGCGAGTCGGTCTACGAGGCGGTGATAGCCAGGTGGCTCAAGAAGGCGGGAGATGTGGTCGCCAAGGACGAGCCGCTCTGCGAGATCGAGACCGACAAGATCACCCTCGAAGTCACCTCCGAGGCGGACGGCGTACTGAGCATCACGGCGGCAGAGGGAGAGACGGTGAAGATCGGTGCGGTCATCGGCAGTATCGATGCCCGCGGCCCGGGTGCTGAACCCGCGAAGCAAGGTGCCGAAACCGCTGCCGCCGCCAAGCCTGAGGCCAAGCCTGAAGCCAAGCCTGAGGTCAAGCCTGAGGTCAAGCCTGAGGTCAAGCCAGAGGTCAAGCCAGAGGTCAAGCCAGAACCCAAGCCCGAGGCCAAGCCTGGGGCTGCCGCTCCCATGTCACCCTCGGGAAGAAAGCTTGCGCGCGAACTGGGAGTCGAACCCGCCGACGTCCAGGGGAGCGGTCGCGGCGGCCGCATAACCAACGCCGACCTCATCAAGGCGCAGGGGACACGGCAGGAGGTGGCGGAACCCGTCACGGCTCCCGCCGCATCGGTTCCGCCGGCGCCCCCCGCCGCAGCGCCCAAACCTGCACAGGAGCCGGCCGATGCGTCGGGACGCGTGGTGCGCAAACCGATGTCGCAGATCAGAAAACGCATCGCCGAGCGCCTGGTCTCGGTGCGCCAGCACACCGCCATGCTCACCACCTTCAACGAGGTGGACATGAGCGAGGTCATCAAACTGCGCAAGAAGCACGGCGACCACTTCCAGACGCGCCACAACGTGAAGCTCGGGTTCATGTCCCTCTTCGTGCGCGCCTGCTGCGCCGCTTTGCAGGAGTTCCCGGAAGTGAACGGCAGCATCGAGGGGGACGACATCGTCTACCACAACTACTGCGACATCGGCATCGCGGTCGGGGGCGAGCGCGGGCTGGTGGTGCCGGTGTTGAGGGGTGCCGAGAAACTGAGCCTGGCGCAGATCGAGCAGGCCATCGCGGACTTCGCGGAGAAGGTGCGCAGCAACCGGATCGCCCTCTCCGACCTCGAGGGAGGGACCTTCACCATCTCCAACGGCGGCATCTACGGCTCCATGCTCTCCACCCCCATCCTCAACCCGCCCCAGTCCGGCGTGCTCGGCATGCACAACATCCAGGATCGCGCGGTGGTGGTGGACGGCCAGGTCGTGGTCCGTCCCATGATGTACCTGGCCCTCTCCTACGACCACCGCATCGTCGACGGCAAGGGCGCGGTCGGCTTTTTGAAGCGGGTCAAGGAATACATCGAGGACCCGGAGGAGATGCTGCTGGAATGCTGAGTGGCCGTCTGCATTTGGGGTAGCCTCCCCCTCCCGCAAGAGGAGGGGGGAATCATCGGAGGGAAAAGATGTCTGAAGAAATTTTCGATCTCATAGTCATCGGCGCCGGCCCCGGCGGTTATGTCGCCGCCATCAGGGGGGCGCAACTGGGCATGAAGGTGGCCGTGGTGGAAAAGCGCGGCTCCATGGGGGGCGTCTGCCTGAACGAGGGATGCATCCCCAGCAAGGCTCTCCTCGACTCCAGCGAGCTCTATCACCTGGCCAAGGACCGCTTCGCCGCCCATGGCATAGAGGTGCAGCCTCCGACCCTCAACCTCGGGCAGATGATGGCGCGCAAGGAAGACGTGGTGAAGAAGCTCACCGACGGCATCGCCTTCCTCTTCAAGAAAAACAAGATCGTCAGCTTCCTCGGTACCGCGACGCTGCTCTCACCCGAGAACGGTACGCACCGGGTCGAGGTGAAAGGCGAGGAGACCAAGGTGGTCAGCGGCAAGAAGGTGATCATCGCCACGGGGAGCGAAGCGGTGCAGATCCCGGCGCTTCCCTTCGACGGCGAGTCGGTGGTGAGCGCGCGCGAGGCGCTCTCCTTCCCGGCGGTCCCTGAGCATCTGCTGGTGGTGGGGGGCGGCTACATCGGCCTGGAGCTCGGTTCGGTCTGGCTGCGCCTGGGTGCCAAGGTGACCGTCGTGGAGCTCCTCCCCAGGCTGGTGGCCGGCAGCGACGGCCAGGTGGCCGAAGCCCTGCTGCGTTCCCTGAAGAAGCAGGGGATGACCTTCATGCTGGGGGGCAAGGTGGCCGGGGTGGAAAAAAAGGACGGCAAGCTCGTGGCGCGCGTCGAGGCCGAGGGGGGGGCCACGGAGATCTCCTGCGACAAGGTCCTGGTGGCGGTGGGGCGCAGGCCGCTCACAGCGGGGCTGAATCTCGAAGGGTTGGGGATCGCCATGGATGGCAGCCGCATCCGTGTCGATGCCGACTACGCCACCAACGTCGCCGGGATCTACGCCATCGGCGACCTGGTCGCAGGTCCCATGCTGGCGCACAAGGCGATGGAGGAGGGGGCGGTCTGCGTGGAAAGGATGCACGGCGAACCGAGCCAGGTCGATTACGGCTGCATCCCGGGGGTCTGCTACACCTGGCCCGAGGCGGCCTCGGTGGGAAAAACCGAGGAGTCGCTCAAGGAAGAGGGGATCGCCTACAAGTCAGGCAAGTTCAGCTTCATCGCCAACGGCCGCGCGAAGTGCATGGACGAGACCGAAGGGTTCGTCAAGCTCCTCACCGAGGCGGAAGGGGGGCGGCTGCTCGGTGTGCACATCCTGGGGCCGCGCGCCTCGGACATGATCGCCGAGGCGGTCACCGTGATGGCCTTTGGCGGCAGCGGCGAGGACATCGCCCTCACCGTGCACGCCCATCCCACCCTCTCCGAGGTGATGAAGGAGGCGGCGCTCGACCTGGACAAGCGCGCCATCCACGGCTGACATGGTCGTCCTCGATGCCGGATTGATCGACTACCGGGAGGCGCTCACGCTGCAGGAGCGCCTGGTCCTCGAGGTGCAAAAGGGGGGGGCGGAGACGCTGCTCCTTCTGGAACACCACCCCGTCTATACCATCGGCGCCGGAGGCGATTCGGGCAACGTGCTCGACCCGGTGATAGAGGCGCACCGCGTGAACCGCGGCGGCGACGTCACCTACCACGGACCGGGGCAACTGGTGGGATACCCCATACTCGACCTGGGGCGGCGCGGGCGCGACCTGCACCGCTACCTTCGTTTTTTGGAACAGTTCCTGGTGGAGCTCTGCGGCAGCCTCGGCGTGGCAGGCTTCACCGTCCCGGGCAAGACCGGCGTCTGGACCTCCCGCGGTAAGATCGCCGCCATCGGCGTCGGCGTCAGGCGCTGGGTCTCGATGCACGGCTTCTCGCTCAACGCGACGGCGGACCTGTCACCTTTTGGCAGCATCAACCCCTGCGGCATGCCCGAGTGTCGCATCACCTCGCTCACCCTCGAGTGTCGGCAGGAGATCACCGTAAAGGAATTGAAAGCCTTGGCCGGAGAACGGTTCGAAGCGCTGCTCGAATCGCACCTGCCGCACAGTTAACCGTTGCAGTTGCTCGCAAGGAGGCTCCCGTGTCCGAAACCGATTGCCGAGTCCCCATAGAGAAGCTCCGCTGGGTCTGCGATCCCGCCCTCTTTAATTTCAAGACCACCGAAGAGATAGCCAACCTGGAGGGGAGCATCACCCAGGACCGGGCCCTGGCCGCCATCGACTTCGGCCTCGGGATGTCCAACAACGGCTTCAACATCTACCTCGCCGGTGAACCAGGCACGGGCAGGACCTCCACCATCCGGCAGATGCTCAAGAAGTTCGTCAAGGACACCTGCCCCCCCAGCGACTGGTGCTACGTGAACAACTTCCACGCCCCCGACGCCCCCCTGGCCATCGCGCTCCCCGCCGGCATGGGGCGGGGGTTCGCGGCGGACATGCGCGAACTGTTGGACTACATGCGCGCCAACGTCCCCACCGCACTGGAGAGCAAGGAGTACGAGACCAACCGCGTCTCCATCATCGAGCAGTTCCAGGAAAAAAACGGCGAGATCTTCTCCGACCTGGAACAGGAGGCGGGTGAAAAGGGCTTCGCCCTGCAGCGAACCGTCTCCGGACTGGTGATCGTGCCGCAGAAGGAGGGGCGCAACTTTACCCAGGAGGAGTACGAAACGCTCGAGAAGGAGGAGCGGGAAACGCTGGACACGGTGGGGCGCGAGCTGACCGAGAAGCTCAACGACGCGCTGCGCCAGGTGCGCGAGAACGAGAAGGCGCTCAGGGACGCGCTGGCGCAGCTGGACCGGGAGCTGGGACTGTCGGCGGTGGGGCACCACCTGATCCCGCTCCAGGAGAAGTACCAGGGCTTTGGCAAGGTCCAGGCATACCTCGAGAGCGTCCAGGAGGACCTCCTCTTGAACCTGGAGGACTTCAAGCCGCAGGTCGCCCCGCCGCAGATCCCGGGGCTCAAGATCCCCAAGCAGGAGCCCACCTTCGAGCGCTACGAGGTGAACGTCCTGGTGGAGAACAACCCGGACAACGGCGCCCCCATCGTCTTCGAGTCCAACCCCACCTACAACAACCTCTTCGGGCGCATCGAAAACATCATGCAGATGGGGGGGGTGGCGACCACCAACTTCACCCTGATCAAGCCCGGCGCGCTGCACCGCGCCAACGGCGGCTACCTCATCCTGGACGCGCGCGAGGTGCTGATCAACCCCTTCGCCTGGGAATCGCTCAAACGCTGCATCAGGAACATGGAGATCAAGATCGAGGACGTCCTGGAGCAGTACCGCTTCATGACCGTGGTGTCGCTCAAGCCCGAGCCGATACCGCTTACCGCCAAGATCATCATGATCGGATCGCTCTGGATCTACTACCTGCTCTACTACCTTGAGCCCGACTACCGCAAGTTCTTCAAGGTCAAGGCGGACTTCGACAGCCAGATCAACCGGACCCCGGAGGTGATGCAGGATTACGCCCTGTTCGTCGCGGCCCACTGCTGCAAGGAAGGCCTGCTCCCCTTCGACCCCACCGGGGTGGCCGCGCTCCTTGAGCACGCCTCGCGCCTTGTGGAGGACCAGGACCGGCTCTCCTCCCAGTTCATGGAGCTCTCGGACCTGATCCGGGAAGCGAGCTTCTGGGCCAAGCGCTGCGGTGCGCAGGTGGTTGACCGCAGCTGGGTCAAGCGGGCGATCCAGGAGAAGACCTACCGCTCCAACCGCATCGAGGAGAGGATCCACGAGTACTTGGCCAAGGGGGTGATCCTGTGCGACACCAAGGGGAGCGTCGTGGGGCAGATCAACGGCCTCTCCGTGATCACCATGGGGGATTACAGCTTCGGCAGGCCCTCGCGCCTCACCATCCGCGTCTCCCAGGGGCGCGCCGGCATGGTCAACATCGAGCGCGAGGTGAAGCTCTCCGGCCCGATCCACGACAAGGGGGTGCTGATCCTGACCGGCTATCTGGCCGGGAAGTTCGGGCAGGAGCAGCCGCTTTCCTTCTCCGCCCACATCTGCTTCGAGCAGTCCTACGAGGGGATCGAAGGGGACAGCGCCTCCTCGGCCGAACTCTACGGGCTCCTCTCCGCCTTCTCCGGGCTTGCCGTGAAGCAGGGGATCGCCGTCACCGGCAGCGTGAACCAGCATGGGCAGATCCAGCCCATCGGCGGGGTGAACTACAAGATCGAGGGGTTCTTCGCCGTCTGCAAGGCCAAGGGGCTGACCGGCGAGCAGGGGGTGGTCATCCCCAAGATCAACGAACACAACCTGATGCTGAACGACGAGGTGGTGCAGGCGGTCTCGGACGGGATGTTCCACATCTGGAGCGTGTCCCATGTCGATGAGGGGATCGAGATTCTCACCGGCGTGCCGGCCGGCACGCCGGGCGAGGACGGCGGCTACCCCGAGGGGACCGTCAACTTCCTGGTGCAGAAGAGGCTCAAGGACATGCTGGAGAACATGCGCAAGCTCCAGTTGCAGGACAAGGAGGGGAAGGACGAGCCGGCGAAACTGCCGGAATAGCCCGACCCTTGCTCCTCCCCCTCCACCTATCGGGCACCAGGGCGGTGCCTTAATCGTAGCGCCTAAAACGGTTGTAACCTTTGCACCTTTTTGCTACCTTCCGAGGGCCGCGCCCGCGGCTCTGCCATTTCGCTTGCCCAGCATGCAGCAATGAGGTGACCTCTTGTCCAGACGCTGTTTCCTGATCGTGAACCCCACATCGGGGACCTACTCGCCGCAAAAAATCGAACGCATCATGAAGGGGCTTGCCGAGCGTGGTTTCGCGCCGGAGCTCCTCCCCACCCAAAGCGCCGCCGACCCGGCCCGCTTCGCCGCCCGCCTCTGCCGCGAGGAGAGCGACCCGCTCATCGTTGTGGCCGGTGGGGACGGCACCATCAACGGCGTGCTGAACGGCCTGGCTCCGGGAGCGGCCACCCTCGGCGTGATCCCCCTGGGCACGTCGAACGTGCTCGCGCGCGAACTGGAGATAACCTCCGTCGACGATGCCTTGGACCGCCTCGCCCACGGCGATGCGCGCCCCATTTCCGTCGGTGAGATCGTGGCCGGCGGGGAGCGCCGGCGGTTCATCCTCATGGCGGGGGTCGGCTTCGACGGGGCGGTGGTGCGCGACGTGCGCCTGCCCGAGAAAAAGGCGCTGGGGAAGGGGGCCTACGTGCTGTCCGCGCTGCGCACCCTGTGGAACTGGGATGCCTCGACAGTTGCGGTGACCGCAGGGGAGAGGAACGTCACCTGCCACGGCGTGATCGTCTGCAACGCCTCCAAGTACGGGGGGAACTTCAGGCTGGCGCCGGAGGCCGACCTCTTCGCCCCCGGCTTCCAGGTGCTCTGCATTTCCGGTGGCCGGCTCGCCTACCTGGGGCTTGCGCTGGGGCTTTTGAACGGCACCGCCGTCTTCAGCAGTCACGTCACCTGCTTCAACGCCCTCGCGCTGGAAATCTCAGGTGACAAGGCCGTGCAGTTGGACGGGGACTATGTCTGCCCCGCGCCGCTTGCCGCCCGGACCGTCCCGGACCTGGTCCGGCTCGTGGTCTGAGATAGCCGACTTTTTTGGTTGACAAAGCCACGGCGATATTGATTAATGTGCGGGTCCGACCCGTTCGGAATCCCGCGTGAAAACGTCTTTCAATACTTGAGTGGGGGAAGTGGCGTGGCAAAACCTAAGATCATGTTGGTGGACGATACCAGGCTGATCCTGGAGCTGGAGAAGAGCTTTCTCAAGGTGTCGCATATCGACGTCGTCACCGCCGGCAACGGCGCCGAGGCCCTGGAGCTGGTCCGCAAGGATCCCCCCGACCTGATCTTCATGGACCTGAACATGCCCGTCATGGACGGCATCTCCTGTTGCACCCTCTTGAAGGCCGATCCCTTCCTCAGCAGCATCCCCGTCGTCATGCTCACTACTGCCGGAAATGACCAGGACCGCGCGCGGGCCCAGCAGGCCGGATGCGACGACTTCCTCACCAAGCCCATCGACCGCCGTCTCTTCCTCGACATGGCCCGCAAGTACACCGACGCCGTGGACCGACGCGAGGTGCGCATTCCCTGCCAGATCCCGGTGTTGTTCCTTTTGCACGAAAGTCCCGTCGGCGCCCATGCCCTCGACATCGGCGACGGCGGCCTGTTCCTCGCCAGCCGCGAAGAGGTGGTCCCCAACCAGGAGCTGAGGCTCGCCTTATTCCTGGAGACGGAGCGGACGCCGCTATTGGAGCTGAAGGGGAGGGTGGCCTGGGTGAACCAGGAGGGGAAAAGGGTGCACTCCGGCCTCCCCACCGGCTTCGGGGTCGAGTTCGTGGAGCCGGCGCAGTGGCAAAAGGACGAGTTGAACGGTTTCGTCGATGCGGCGCGCAAAGGGCGCGGCGAGGGCTAGGGCGCGGCGAGCAGCGTCAGCCGGAACCAGAGCCAGGTCAGGAGGGCGGCCCCCAGGTCCCCTCCCTTGTTGTCGATGAGCCGCCCCAGAAAGCGGTCGTAAAGCTCCAGAAACCTCCCCCCCCTCCCTTCTTCCCGAAGCCCCCCGGTCACGACGTCCAGAAAGAAAGCTATCTGCCAGGCGTTCGCCCGCACGTAGGCGCCGGTGCGGCACCATAATCGGCGCCGCTCCCCTGCGTCGAGGTCGCCCATCGCCCGGTGCAGCGACGCCAGGAAGGGGCTTAGCTTGAGCCTCGCGGCGGCGTCCTGGCTGCGGTAGCTCGTCTGCAGGCAACGGATCAGGGAGAGCTGCCCGATGTGGGCCAGGTTCATCAGGATGGCGTTGAGCGTCTGCCTCGGGAGGAGCCCCTCGGCCAGGAAGCGCCGCGGCGAGGTGGTGATGGTGGCCGGCAGGAGGAGCCACCGTCCCTCCCGCCGCACCCGCTCGGCCAGGAAGGTGTCTTCCATGAGCGGCAGCGAGCTGTCGAAGGGGCCTACCTGCGCGAAGAAGTCGCGCCGGAGCAGGAAGCCCTGGTCTCCGTGGGTGCATCCGGGGCGGTCCAGGGCGGCCTTGGCGCCGTAGAAACGGTAGGGGAGCGGGGTGGTGCCGGGGAAGCCGAAACGGAGGGCGAAGCGACCCGCCACCTTTTCTCCGGAGCGCAGGGCCTCCCGGAGTGCGTCCAGCGCCTTCCGGAGGGCCAGCGGGTCTTCGAGGCTGGAATCGATGTGCAGGAAGAGGAGGGTTTCGGCGCGGGCCGCCTCGGCGCCGCGGTTTAACTGTCCCCCCCTCCCCTTGCTCCCTTCGAGCAGGGTGAGCGGGAAGGGGAGCCCGTCGCGCAGTTGCCGCGCGCTCCGGAGGGTCCGGTCGCTGGAAGCACCGTCGGAGAGGATCACCTCCAGGCGTACCCCCTGCTGTCGGGCAAGCGCCGCGAGGAAGGGAGCCACGTTCCCCTCCTCGTTGTAGACCGGCACCACGACCGACAGCTCGGGGCACGGCTCACAGGGCAAGGGTGTCCGCCTTCTGCACCAGGTTGGGGAGGTCCGGCTTGGTGAGGATGTCGCTCGCCCCAAGGTTGCGCCATTTCATCTTGTTGTCGTCGCTGGCGAGGGAAGAGAATATCACCACCGGCAGCCCTCCCAGGTCGGTCTCCTTCCTGATCAGCGCGGTGAGGTGCAGACCGTCCATGCGGGGCATCTCGATGTCGGTGATCACGAGGCTCAGCAGCTCCTTCAGCGGCTGCCCGCTCTCCGCGCATTTCTGACGTACCGCCTGCACGTGTTCCCACGCCTCCTCGCCGTTCTCCGCTTCCACCACCTGGTACCCCGCTTCCCGCAGCGAACCGCACATGGTCCTCCTGATGAAGGCCGAGTCGTCGGCGACCAGGATGGTCCGGGTGCCGCGGTTCAGGGCGGAGTTGGCGTGCATCAGTTCCTCGCCCGGCGTGGCCAGCGCCATGGTCGAGGAGAGTTCGCCTATGATCTTCTCGAAGTCGAGGATGAGGATGATCCTGTCTTCCATCTTCACCACGCCGGTGATGTTGGCGTCGTGGATCGCCTTGACCGGGGGCTCCACGTTTTCCCAGGAGATGCGGTAGATGCGGGAGACGGAGTGTACCTGGATGCCGACCACGATCCTGTTGAATTCGAGCACGATGACCCGGTCCGCCGGGATCCCCTCCGTGTTCTTGTTCAGCGAGCGGGAGAGGTCGATCAGGGTGATCACCTGGTCGCGCAGTTTGATCATGCCGCTCACGCAGGGGTTGGAGTTCACCACCTTGCGTGTCTCGGGCAGTCTGATGATCTCGCGCACCTTGGCGACGTTCACGCCGAAGTAGCAGGGGACCACGTTCCCCTTGCCGTCCACCTCGTCGATCCTGAATTCGACTATCTCCAGTTCGTTGGTGCCGCTTTCCAGCAGAATCTTGTTGTTCGGTTCCATACGCCCCCCGATTGTTTATTGCCGTTGCTTCTCATTACATCGGCAGCCGCCGGCAAATCATGAGGCAAAATGTGTAAGGCTGAAGAGGCCCACCCGCTCCGTTCGTGCAGGATTAAAGGCGTTTTTCAACGCAAAGCCGCAAAGGGAAAAGTGGGTCTGTACTATAAAAGTTGTTTGGTTTTCTTAGCGTCTCCGCGTCTTTGCGTTAAGAAAAGGTTTGGTTCTCCGTCTTTACGCTGGTCTCACATCGACCCTGTTGTCGTAGAAGGTGCTCCCCCCGCCCTGGTCGGTCAGGCGCTGCGAGGTGAGCGCGTTCACCGAGCGCTCTCCCGGCGCATAAGCGAGCCACCACACCCCCTCCGCCACCACCACGCCCCGCGGCACCTTGGGGGTCACCTGCAGCCGGAAGGTGACTTCGCCGAGCTCATTCCAGGCGACCACCTCCGTGCCGTTGCGAAGCCCCTTCTCCGCCGCGTCCTGCGGGTTCATCTTGAGTTCCATCCCCCCCTGGCTCTCCCGCAACTCCTCCCGCTCGTAGAAGGTGGCGTTCAGCGCGTAGGGGGTGGGCGCGGTCATGAGCCGGAAGGGAAGCCGCCCCTGTTCCTCGTGGGTGGGGAGGTAGCGCGGCAGCCGCTCGGTCAGCCTCTCGTTCAGGACCTCGATCTTTCCCGACGGCGTCTGGATCCCTGCCGGCCTTCCCGCCAGGGTGACCGGGCGTCCCTCGGCGAGCGCCTCCTCGTCAATCCCCGCCCGCAGCGGCTTGGGCACCGCGAGGAGCCGGTCGATCATCTGGTCCGCCGTGAGGGTGAAGATCTCCTCCTCGAACCCCATCGCCTTGGCCAAAAGGGAGAAGACCTCCCAGTTGGACTTGCTCTCCCCAACCGGGTCGATCACCGCCTGGGCGCGCTGGATGCAGTAGGTGCCGTAGGAACGGTAGATGTCGCTGTGCTCCAGCGACGAGGTGGCGGGGAGCACGATGTCGGCGTAGCGCGCCGTATCGGTCAGGAAACGCTCGTGCACCACGGTGAAGAGGTCCTCGCGGCAAAGCCCCTTGAGCACCGCGTTCTGGTCCGGGGTGACCGCGGCAGGGTTGGAGTGGTACACGTAGAGCCCCATGACCCGCGGAGCATCGAGCCGGTTTAGCGCCGTGCCCAACTGGTTCATGTTGACGAGCCGGGCCTGCCCCGGGATCAGGTCCTCCCTGGTGAGGATCTCCATCGGGAAGGCCGCGCCGGTCGCGGTGTCGGGAAAGCACCCCGCCCCGTCCTTGCCGTAGGCGCCGACCAGCGCCGGCAGGCAGCAGATCGAGCGCACCGTCATGGAGCCGTTGCCGTAGCGCGACAGCCCGCTCCCAAGGCGGATGAAGGGGGCCTTGGCCGCCGCGTAGGCACGTGCCATGGCCACGATGGTCTCCGCCTCCAGGCCGGTTATCTCCGCGCAGCGCTCAGGCGTCATCTCGGGGAGCACCTCGGCTGCCAGCTCCTCGAAGCCGAGCACCTGTTGCGCCAGGAACTCCCGGTCGACCAGCCCCTCGCGGGCGATCACGTGCATCATCCCGAGGGCGAGGGCCCCGTCGCTCCCCGGGCGCACCAGGAAGGTGCGGTCCGCGGCTGAGGCGGTCGGGGTCTCGTAGGTGTCGATCAGCCAGATCTCCCCCCCCCTTTGCCGCACCTCGTGCGCCTGGTTCAGGAAGTGGATGCTGGTCGCCGCCGCGTTGATCCCCCACAGGATCAGGAGGTCGCTTTTGCCCGCGGATTCAGGCGGCGGGGTCGCCGTCTTGCCCATGACCGCCTCCCACCCCGCCCCCTTGGCGGGGGAGCAGATGGTGCGGTCCAGCCGGGAGGCTCCCATGCGGTGGAAGAAGGGGTGCCCCGCGTTTCTCTGCACGATCCCCATGGTCCCGGCGTAGGAGTAGGGGAGGATGGCCTCACCCCCGTGGTCGGCGATGATGGAGCGCCAGCGCTCGGCTATGGTGGCGATGGCCTCGTCCCAGGAGATGGGGGTGAACTCTCCTTTTCCCTTGGCGCCGGTTCTCATGAGGGGAGAGGTGAGGCGCAGCGGCGAATGGACGCTTTTCTCGTAGTGGCGCATCTTGGGGCAGAGGGTGCCGCGGCTGAAGGGATGGAGGGGGTCGCCCTGCACCGCGATGGCCTTGCCGTTTTCAACCTGTACCAGCATGCTGCAGGTGTCCGGGCAGTCGAAGGGGCAGACCGATCTCCTGGTGACGACGTTCATCTATGATCTCCTCGTGTTGGTAGCAAGGCGACGGGCGGTCGATTCGGCTGTTTCTTTTTATGTTTTTTTCGGGAGTAGATCAACAGAAAAGGAGGGGGGACGTGGGAGGCTGCGCCCCGAGGATGGAGCGCAGCCCGAAAAGCGGTATTGCTATTTCTTGTGGCACTTGGCGCAGTTGCCGGCGGGTTTGAAGGCCCTCTTGCCGTTGTGGCACTCGCCGCAGTATTTGCCGGCGTTGATGTCGGCCATCTTCATCTGCGTGGAGCCCTTCTTCATCTTGAAGATCTTGGTGTGACACTCGTTGCACTTGAGCCCCTTGCCGGCATGGTCGTCCCCCTTGAAGGTAACCTTGCCCATCGAGGTAGGCCATTCCACGGTCTTGCCGGCCGGAACTGCCATCGCCTGTGCCGCCATCATCACCACCGCCATCGCCGCCGCTGCTATCGCAATACGTTTCATATTCACTCTCCTCTTCATTAGTAAAAAAGCCCTTACTGTGATAGCACAGCTCCCGGCTATGTCAAGGCACCCCGCGGGGTTCCTCGGTAAAAACGCAACCGCTCTTTCGCTACCACCCCCTTGCATTTCGCCGCGGCTGCAGTTTAATGTGATAGTCGGTTCATTCTCTTATTAAAAAAACTACGGATTCACCATGGAAGACGAATACAGCGAATACCGTGCGCTCCTCGCGCCCGGGATGCGCATCGAGATCGGCATCCCGCTCGCGGGCGGCGGCGTGTTCCGGGACTGGGGTGTCATCAACGAGTCGGGAGGGGACCTGCTGCAGATGCAGATCTCCCGCGATGTGCTACCTGCCAACGTGCGGGTGGACGTCGGCTTCATCCTCGACGTCAGCATCCGGCTTGGCAAGGACAGCTACACTTGCAGCGGGATCGTCACCGACAGGCTGGGAGCGCGGATACTGCTGATACGGCTTTTCGGCCGGTTCACCCTGAGCGAGAGGCGCCAGTTCTTCCGGGCCGACATGGCCTTGAAGGTCCGCTACGACATCGTGGACGAGTCCAGCCGCAAAGAGGTGGAACAGGACTGGGAGGTGCGCAAGGAGCGCGAGCAGATGAAGTTCCAGGGGTACGACGATTTCGTCATCGCGGCCCAGATGGCTCGCTTCCAACCGGCCAAGCCGATCGCCTGGCAGGACCTGCTCAGGGCCCAGTTAAACCTCGGCGGCGGGGGGATCTGCCTGCGCATGCCGATGACCGCGCGCCCGGAGCAACTGGTCAACCTGGAACTCTACCTCCCGCTCGATCCGCCGAGGCTTGTGCACGCAGTCGGGCAGGTCATACACATGAAGCCTCCCCTTACGCTGCGCGACGGCTCCAGCCGCTACGACGTGGGGATGGAGTTCCTCTTCCTGGACGAGCGGGACCGCGACCTGATCTTCAAGCAGATCTCCTCGGTCCAGATCGCCCACCTGCGCAAGGTCGCCGACAAGCGCGAACTCGAGGAGCACGAGGAAACCCAATCCGCTCACCTCACCTGGAAACAGGTCATCACCCGTCTGGCCTGGACCCTCCTTTTCCTGCTGCTGGCATTCCTCGCCGGCCGCTACCTCATCTCCTACAGCAAGGCCCCGCCGGAAAACGAAATCCAGAAGACCTACGAAGAGTCCATCCGCAAATACCGCCACCTGGACAAGAATCCCTGAGCCACGGCTACCGTATTGCCTTGAGCAGTAAAGTCTACTATGATGCGCTCTCCCAAACATCTGCCCCCTGGACGCCGGGAGGGGATGAAGGGTGAGGAGCGAACTATGACCAACATGATCAGCGCCGAAGGGCGCAAAAGATTGCAGGAACGCTACGACGTTCTCTGGGAGACCGAGCGGCCGCGCATGGTGAAGAACATGGCCGACGCCGCCGCCGAAGGGGACCGCTCCGAGAACGCCGAGTACATCTACTCGAAGAAGAGGCTGCGGGAGATCGACCGCGAGCTGAAGCATCTCGGTGACCGGCTCAAGGTGCTCAAGGTGGTCTACCCGCCGCTGAACCCGACCTCGGTCAGTTTCGGTTGCTGGGTCACCTACGAGGACGAGGAAGGGGAGGAGCGCTGCTACCAGTTGGTCGGCCCCGACGAGTTCGACGTGAGCCTGGGGAAGATCAGCATCGACTCGCCGGTCGGCAAGGCCCTGCTCGGCAAGAAGGTCGACGACGAGGTTACCATCAGGAGGCCGGCCGGCGACCTGACCGTGACCGTGCTTTCGATAACGTCAAAGAGACCTGAGTAGGCTTCCACTGTCACAGCGCGGTGTCGAAAACGTTTGACCTTCTTTGGGGACCGGCTATAGTGTAGCAGGCCAGTCTCCGAAGCTACCTCCATTGATTGAAGGACCGTCCAACCATACATGTCAGACATCAAGATCCTGATAGTAGTAAAAGATGAAGAAGCAGGTGACGCTTATGCGCAGGCCGTGACGGAAATCGGGGTGGCCTGTGACGTGGCGCGCTCCTTTGCCGAGATGTCGCAGATGGCGACGGACAACCGCTACAACGGTTTCCTCGTCGACATACTGACGCTGGTGCGCTGCAGCAAGGAAGAGAAGGTGGTCGCCTATGAGTGCATCAATCTCTTCCCGGTGCTGCGGGTGAAGTGGGAGGCGAGACAGAAGAAGATAAAGTTGAGCCCGCTGGAACAGAGCTTCTCACCCGACACCGGTTCGGCCCTGCGCTTCTTCATCGAGAACCGCTGCAGGAACTTCCCCTCACGTTCGCTGCGCCGGTCGCCGCGCCGGCAGATCAACCTGAACCTTTACTACAGCACCGATCCCGGCTTCCCGGCCGAGAGCACTCACCAGTCCTTCACCATCAACCTCGGCAGCCACGGGCTTTTCATGCATTCCATGCAGGAATTCCTGCAGGGCGACACCATCTGGATCCGCTTCCTCGAGTCCGCGGACCAGACCCCCGTCCGGGCTACGGTACGCTGGTCCCAGCGCTGGGGGGTGACCCGCTGCATCCCCGGAGCAGGGGTGATGTTCGAATCCTTGACCAAGAAACAGGAGCAGGAGATCGCCAAGCTGCTCGACCTCTGATCCCTCTTTTCAGGAAAGCCGCATGTGCACGCTGCTACTCGCCTACCGGGCCCACCCCGCATACCGGCTCGTCATTGCCGCCAACCGCGACGAATACTACCAACGCCCGACAGAGCCCGCCCGCTTCTGGGAGGACGCCCCGCACATCTTTGCCGGGCGCGACCTGGTACACGGCGGCACCTGGCTCGGTGTGACCGCGACCGGACGGATCGCGGCGCTCACCAACTACCGCGATCCCGGCGATCCGCACCGGCACGGTCCTTCATCGCGCGGGCGGCTGGTGAGCGGCTTCCTGGCGGAGGAGGCGGGCGCCGAGGAGTACCTGGCCCGGTTGCGGGAGTCCGGCATTCCCTACGGCGGCTATAACCTCCTGGTCGGGGACAGCGAGAGGCTTCTCTGCTACTCCAACAAGAGCGATCGGGTACTCCCGATAGAGCCGGGAATCCACGGCCTGAGCAACCACCTGCTGGACACACCCTGGCCCAAGGTGCGCTGCGGCAAGGACGGGCTCGCCCGCCTCTTGTCCCGCGGGCACGTCGAACCGGAGGAGCTTTTCGCACTCCTGGCCGACGAGACGCATCCTGCGGACCAGGAGTTGCCGGACACGGGGGTGGGGCTGGAACTGGAGCGGATGCTGTCGCCGATCTTCATCAGGAGCGCACAGTACGGTACGCGCTCATCGACCGTTTTGCTGGTGGACCACGAGGGGAAGGCGGTCTTTATCGAGCGCGGTTTCGATGGGGGCATGGCCACGGAGAGGCGGGCGGAGTTCCAGTGGTGAGGAGGAACGCCCATCCACCGCCCTTCGGGAGCGGGTCGGGGTGAGGGCCAGCCACCACCTCCCTCGCCTTCGGGAGAGGGGTCGGGGTGAGGGGCCGCTACAACCTCCCTCGCCCTTCGGGAGAGGGTCGGGGTGAGGGCGCCGGTACGGCAGAAAAAGCGAAGGGGCGAACCATTGGTGGTTCGCCCCTATTTTGTTGCTTCAGGTGGCGGAGGGGTAATCTGTAGGGGCGAATAATCATTCGCCCGGACCTTGCCCGCTCCTATCTAGCCCGCGTCTACTGGTACTGGATGTACAGCGGCTTCGGGTTGAGCATGAGCACCTCTTTCGGGGTGAGCAGCGCGTCACCCTTCTTGGTGTCGTTGTGGTAGAAGAGCTTGAACCCGGTGAACTCCACAGGCTCGGCCACGACGTAGTCCTTGTAGGAGTCGCGCTTGAGCCAGGGGGCGCCCCAGCCGTCCATGTTCATCACGATCTGCACCTCGGGGCGCAGCTGGATGTTCTTCGAATTGGTCACGCCGTTTCTGGTGAAGCGGTGCACGATGAACACCTTCGGCGGGAGGTTGTACTTCTTGACCAGCTCTTTCAGGTAGTTCGAGGCGTAGTTGATGTCGGCGGCGTCATAGGTGCCGATCTTGGTGCCCGGTTTCTTGCCGCTCTTGATCAGGTTGAACTCCGGGTCGATGCCCAAGTGGACGTCCGGGTTCTTGAGGATCCACTCGAAGCGAGGCAGCACGTTGCGGATATTGTCGTGCCCGGTCTGGATGTCGATGAACATGACGGCGTTGATCGACTTGGCCCAGCTGTAGACGTCGTTGATGATCTTGTCGGGCATGACCATGCGGTAGAGGCCGGCCTTGCCCGGTTCCCCCTGTGCCACGACCGCGATCAGGTGCAGCGCGGGCTGTACCGGGTGGGAGGGATCCGCTGCCTGCCATTTGGCCGCTTCACGCTTCAGACGCTGCAGCATGTCGTCCTTCTGGTACTCGCCCAAGGCCCCCATTCTCTTGGAGAGGGGGTTGCCGTAGTAGGCGACGATCCTCTTCTGGGGCAGGATAGAGCCCGGCAGCGGCGCCGGATATTTCACCGGCCATCCCTTCTTGGCCGCGAAGTCCGGGTCCTCGCCGGCGCGGTACGCCGACTTGGGTGCGGCTGCCTCTTTCCCCTTGGCCCCCTTTCCCTTTTTCCCGGCGCTGGAGTGCGCGTCGAATTTGGCGGGGGGGGCAGCCGGTGCCGTCGCTTCGGTTGCAGGCACGGCAGGTGCGGCGGGGGTGGCTGTCGCCGGTGCAGGCGTCGCCGGAGGGGCCTGGGCAGAGCTGGCTTGCCCCTGCTGCACGGCGCCGGCGCTGGTCGTGGTGGCCGAGGCCTTTTTATCCTTGCATCCCACGAGTGCCAGCGGCAGGGCCAGCAGGGCAATCAGCAGGAGGGTAGGGCGATGGTTCGGGTACAGGTGCTTCACGTTGAAGTTCTCCTTATGGGGGTGCAGCCTTGACCGGCCTTGGCCTATGCGGGCATCGGGGTGCAGACGGCGCCGGGCGTGCTTTTTTCTGATTGTGCGGAGTCTGGTTTTGGCGGTTGTTGGGGAGATATCGGGGCGGGCGTTAGTGCCTTACACCTGTGACAAAACCGACAAGCTCGTCCGTACTTATACCCTTTTTGCATTTGCGGTGTCAACAACCTGTGACCGGTTTTGGTGAGAAAAGTTTTATGTTGCGTTGAAATCTGCTCCTTTTGCCTCTTTTTTTTCATTTCTTCAAAGAATTGTTCCTATTTAGCGCCACTATGGCGTTGACGATAGCTCTTACCGAGTGGTATGCTCGGCGGTCGAAAAATAGGTCCGACCTGTTCACCGGTCGATGGCGATAGTTACTAGTTCCCTTGGCAGTACTAGCAGCAGAAATTCAATTCAATGTAAACCGGAGGTATCTGTGCGCAAGAAGATCGGTATTCTGTTGGCTCTCGCTTTGTCTCTGTCGTCTGCGGCAACCGTTTTCGCGGCGGCTCCCGCCAAGCCGGTGACGATCGGCATCTCGAAGATCGTTTCTCACCCGGCGCTGGACGCGGTCGTGAAGGGGATTCAGGATGAACTCAAGGACTCCAAGATCAACGCAACCTTCGACGTGCAGAACGCCAACGGCGACATCAACACGGCGGCGTCCATCGCCACCAAGTTTCAGAGCGAGAAGGTAAACCTCGCCGTCGGCGTCGCCACCCCGACCGCGCAGGCGCTGGTGAACACCCTGAAAGGGATCCCGATCGTCTTCTCCGCAGTTACCGACCCGGTCAAGGCGGGCCTGGTTCCCTCCCTCGCCAAGGGTGGCAAGAACATCACCGGCGTTTCCGACATGACCCCGGTGAAGCAGCAGATCGAGATGCTGCTCAAGATCAAGCCGAAGACCAAGCGTATCGGCCACATCTACACCAGCTCCGAGGAGAACGCGGTCGTCCTGGCCGGCATGGTGAAGCAGGTCTGCAAGGAGAAGCACCTGGAGTTCGTTGAGACCACCGTCACCAAGTCCGCCGAGGTGAAGCAGGCCGCCCAGACCATCGCCAACCGCGTCGACGCCATCTACATCTCCACCGACAACACCGTCGTCTCCGCCATGAGCGCCGTCGCCGAGGTAGCCGCGAAAGCGAAGATCCCGGTCATGTCCGCCGACCCGAGCTCCTCCGAGACCTACGACGTCCTCGCCGCCTGGGGCTTCGACTACTACAAGATGGGCCGCGCCACCGGCAAGATGATCATCGAGATCCTGAAGGGCAAGAAGCCGGAGCAGATTCCGACCCGCTTCATGACCAAGGCTTCCGACGTCGACCTCCTGATCAACCTCGACGTTGCCAAGAAGCTCGGCCTGACCGTTCCGGCCGACATCGTCAAGGCCGCCAAGACTGTCCGTCAGAACGGCAAGATCACCAAGAAGTAAGTCAAGCAGTAAACCATTGGCCCACCTTCGCTAAAGCTACGGTGGGCAAGCTCCACTTCACTGAAGCTACGGTGGGCAAACTCCGCTTCGCTCAAGGTAATCTTCAAGAGGGAGTCCGGGCTTGCCCACCGTAGCGCTTCAGCGCGAAAGCGGGTACCAACGGTTTCGAATAAGGTTCTAAGAAGGGTGTTATGATCGAAGGTATTTTTGTTGAAGGATTGATCTATGGCATCATGGTCCTGGGCGTGTTCATCTCGTTCAGGATTCTTGATTTTCCGGACCTGACGGTTGACGGGTCCTTCCCCCTGGGGGCCGCGCTCATGGTGCAGTGCCTCCTCTCCGGTATGAACGGCTGGCTCGCGCTCCTCGTCGCCTTTGCCGGCGGCGTGCTGGCCGGCGTGGTCACTGCCCTCATCCACAACCACCTGAGGGTGCCGAACCTTCTGGCCGGTATCCTCACCATGACCATGCTCTACTCGGTCAACATCCGCATCCTGGGCAACCGCGCCAACGTCCCTATCCTGGATCAGTCCACCATCCTGAAGCAGGTCACCGAGAAGTTCACCGGCGTCATCCCCGACGAATACATCCTCTTGGTGTTCTTCCTGATCGTCGCCCTGGTGGTGAAGGTGCTGCTCGACCTCTTTTTCCGCACCGACCTCGGCATGACCCTGGGCGCCATGGGGAACAACGAGCAGATGGTCATCTCCCAAGGGGTGAACCCCAAGACCCTGAAGACCATCGGCGTCGGCCTTTCCAACGGCCTGGTCGCCATCTCCGGCGCCTTCGCCGCCCAGTATCTCGGCTTTGCAGACGTGGGGCTTGGCCAGGGAATCATCGTTTCCGGTCTCGCCTCCGTCATGATCGGCGAGTTCCTGATGCTTAAGAGTAACCGCATCGGCGTGCTCACGTTCTGTGCCCTGGCAGGCTCCGTCTGCTTCTACGCCGTCATGTACGTCGGGCGCTTCTACGGCTATGTCATCCACATGACCCCGAGCGACCTGAACCTCATCAAGGGCGTGCTGATCATCGTCCTGCTGATCGCGACGCAGGCAAAGAAACTGAAGGTCCCGTTTAAGGTGGCGAAATGATAGAGCTCAAGAACGTTTCCATCGTATTTGGCCAGGGGACCGTCAACGAAAACAAGGCCCTGAATAATATCAACCTGAAGGTGAAGGAAGGCGACTTCATCACCATCATCGGCTCCAACGGCGCCGGCAAGTCGACCCTGTTCAACACCATCGCCGGGACCTACCTCCCGAGTGAGGGGCAGATCTTCGCCAACGACAAGAACGTGACCCGGGACCCCGAGTACAAGAGGGCGAAGTACATCGGCAGGATCTTCCAGAACCCGCTGCTCGGCACCGCCGGCAACATGAGCCTGGAAGACAACATGACCATCACCCACAAAAAGGGGATGAAGTGGTTGCGCCGCAGCCTGAACAACAAGACCCGCGAGATCTTCAAGCAGGAGCTGGTTCAGCTCAGGATGGGGCTTGAGCACCGGATGAAGGAGAACCTGGTCATGTTCTCCGGCGGGCAGCGCCAGGCGCTCACCCTGCTCATGATGGTCCTCTCCAAGCCGGCCCTCATCCTTCTCGACGAGCACACCGCAGCGCTCGACCCGAAGAACGCCGAGATCGTGCTCGAGCTGACCAACAAGTTCATCAGCGAGTACAACCTGACCGGCATGATGATCACCCACAACATGACCCATGCCATCGAGTTCGGCAACCGTCTGCTCATGATGGACGGCGGCGAGATCATCTTCGACATCGAAGGGGAAGCGAAGAAGGCGCTCACCGTCGAGAAGCTGATCCAGAAGTTCCATGAACTGCGTCACAAGACCTTCGAGAACGACAGGACGCTCCTCGCCGAAGACTGATCGGCGGGAAGATTAAGAGGTATCCGGAAGGCCCGGTGGAAACGATCCGCCGGGCCTTTTTGTTTAAAGGCAAAAGGCTCCAACACAAAGGCGGGAAGCCGCAGAGACGCAGGGGAAGGCGAATCAAAGTCTTTGGTGGTTTTGGATCCCCTCAAAGGGGGATTCTTAGCGCCTTTGCGGCTTGGCGTCTTTGCGTTGAAGCATTTTCGCTTTGTTTTGTATCTCTCCGAAGGTTTCTTTGCGTCATTGCGGCTTCGCGTTACGAACCGCCTTTCGTCGTAGCTTCAGCGAAATTGGAGCTTGCCCACCGTAGCTTTAGCGAAGGTGGAGCTTACCCGCCGTAGCTTTAGCGAAATTGGAGCTTGCCCACCGTAGCTTTAGCGGAGGTGGGTACATAATCATTGACACAGCTCGCGCCAGCGGTGTATTAAAGGATACTTTTTTGTCAATAAACGCAGTAGAAGGACTGAGAGAAGCCATGATAAAGATCGATTTCGAGAAGATGGGTGGACTGATCCCTGCTGTTATCCAGGACAACGAAAGCGGGGAAGTGTTGATGGTCGCGTTCATGGACGAGAAGACCCTGAACCTGACCCTGGAAACCGGCAAGACCTGGTTCTTCAGCCGCACCAGGAACAAGTACTGGATGAAGGGCGAAGAGTCCGGCAACACCCAGGAGGTGATCGAGGTGCTGACCGACTGCGATGCCGACACCGTGGTGATCAAGGTGAAGCAGAACGGCCCCGCCGCCTGCCACACCGGGAACCGGAGCTGCTTCTACGTGAAGTACGAGAACGGAACCTGGGTCGAGCACTCCAACCCGCTCTTCGATCCCAACGACGTCTATAAGAAATAACCTAAAAGCCACGGAGCCAACGCTCGCGTGGCTTTTTTATTTTTTCCCCTCTCCTCCTGGGAGAGGGTGGCCGAAGGCCGGGTGAGGGCGACGCCACGAAGGTAACCATACCCCTGTCCGGTTCTAATTGGTTTTCATCTTAATCTGAACTTTCAGCCTGGAGGAACTATGGAAAAGTTGAAGCTCGGCATCCCGAAGGGGAGCCTTGAAAACGCCACCGTCGACCTGTTCAAGAAAGCCGGCTGGCAGATATCGATCTCTTCGCGCAGCTACTTCCCCGGTATCGACGATGAAGAGATCAAGTGCTCCCTGATCCGGCCGCAGGAGATGGGCAAATACGTGGAGCGCGGCACCATCGACGTCGGCATCGCCGGCCGGGACTGGATCCGCGAGAACGAGTCCGATGTCGTCGAAGTCTGCGAGATGGTCTACTCCAAGGTGTCCCGCCGCCCCGCGCGCTGGGTGCTGGTGGTGAATGGTAACTCCAAGATTCAGGGCCCCGAGGATCTGCACGGCGCCACCATCTCCACCGAACTGGTCGGTTTCACCAAGCGTTACTTCGCCGAGAGGAACATCCCGGTCAACGTCGAATTCTCCTGGGGGGCCACCGAGGCCAAAGTCGTCGAGGGGCTCTGCGACGCCATCGTCGAAGTCACTGAGACCGGTTCCACTATCAAGGCCAACGGCCTGAGGATCGTCACCGAGCTGATGGAATCCGTCCCCGTCATGGTGGTCAACAAGGCCGCCTGGGAAGATCCCTGGAAGCGCGCCAAGATCGAGCAGATCGCGACGCTTTTGCAGTCGTCGCTCAGGGCGGAGGGGATGGTCGGTCTCAAGATGAACGCGCCCAAGGAGAAGGTGGCGGAAATCACCGCTGTGATCCCGAGTCTCAAGAGCCCGACCGTCGCCAACCATTACAACTCCGACTGGGTCTCCATCGAGAGCATCATGCCCGAGCAGGAAGTCCGCCGCATCGTCCCCGAGCTCATCAAACTCGGCGCCGAAGGCATAGTCGAGTACTCGCTGAACAAGATTATCTAGTTACAGAACGTCCCTGCTAAATAAAATGCCCGGTCCACTCCAAGTGTGGCCGGGCTTTTTCCTACGCAGCACCATGTCGGGTCAGGAATGGTTGCACACCAGCCTGATCTCCAGCTTACAGTCGACTGCGGCGGCATATTTGCGAAGCATCTCCAGAGAGGGCGAATGGCGGTGGGAGCCGAGTGAACCCTCCACTTTCGCCAGCGACGGCTGGGAAATCCCCATCCTGCTAGCCACTTCTTCCCGAGTCAATCCTGCCTCCTTTCTAGCTGATAGCAGAATATCCAAAGCCGCAAATTCATCCTCCGATGCCTCCCAAGCCTCCTTGAACTCCGGGGGCTTAAGCTCATTAGCCAGCGTTTTTCCAGCGTTGTACGAAACAGGCTTATAACCCATGTTCTAAAATCTCCTTTTGACGCGACCTACAACTCCGACTGGTGCGCTTGCCAAAGTTGTCCGTGGTGATATGCTGCTGGCTTGGAAGCTTCTAATCTTGTGCGGAGGTTGTGCCATGCCATTTAGCAACGTACCACATGTGGACATGATTGGTAGGTCAGCGGCAATTGCGCAGGCCTTAACTCCTGAGTTGCACGCATACTTGGTTTCCCTGTTTCCCACCCCGGCGGGGATCACAGAACTCTTCCAGAGATACGAGACAAGCTTCGCTGCATCACTTAAAGGAGATCCTGAAAAGGTCAAGGCGTGCGAGGCGGACAGGGAGGCACTTGATCAAGCGATTGGCTTGTTATTCGGGCTTGGCAAAGCGGCCCACCGCAAAGATCCCACCATTCTGGGCCAACTTGGTTTCACTGAATCTAAGAAGCCGGCAGGTACGGGAAAGCCCGTCGGAAAAGCCGTGGGGTTCCACCTTAGTTTCGGGAAGGATGGGAACCCGTGGGTCGCGTTGACAAGGATCAGCAATGCAAAAGGATATGAAGTGTGGACCTGTAATGGCGACCCTGGCAACGAACAAAATTGGAAACTCCTGGTTTGGTCGACTACCTGTAAAAAAATATTGCTAAGCGGGATAAACCGGTCGGTGCCAAACTTCCTCAGGGTCAGGGGCAAGCGTGGCGATATCGTAGGTCCTTGGTCTAGCTGGATAGTGCTGGATCCCGTCTAATGTTGATCGCTCCCTTCACGTTTCGTGAGGGGGGCGACACCTCCCTTCACGTCGCACCCCTTCTGAAGGCGTTCCTCTGTTGAAACCGCACATCTTGGCGCTTGATAGTAGACTTCCCCCGTAAAACGTCCACTTCATGCCCCCAAAACGTCATTTGGGAATTTGAAGTGCATTTTATTATTGGGGAGTGGTCACTTCAAGACCCGAAGTGTCGATTTCAAGCGCAGAAATGTTACTTCGGGGGCTGAAATGTCTACTTCCAGAGGGGAATGATCATCTCGCAGGGGGAAGGGGGCATTCTGTCGGAAAAATCCATTTCCGTGAAAGTGAGATCGCAGTTTGGCAGGTGACGAGGCAGGTATTTGTGCCTGAGGCGGGTACTTTGCCTTTTTGCCTGCCTTCGCTACTATATTTGAAAGATTGTCAAGGAGGTGGTCATGGCGAACAGTATCACTTTGCACCGCGTGTTTCGTGCGACACCTGAAAAGATCTATCGTGCATTCCTCGATTCTGATGCCCTGGTGAAGTGGCTGCCGCCCAATGGCTTCACTGCCAGGGTGCATCATCTCGATGCAAGGGTCGGGGGGACGTACAAGATGTCGTTCAGCAATTTCTCGACGGGCCAGACCCATTCCTTCGGAGGCACCTACCTCGAATTGGTGCCGCATGAACGGATACGCTACACAGACGCGTTCGACGATCCCCAACTCGCGGGAGAAATACAGACCACGATAACCCTGCGCCGGGTGTCGTGCGGCACGGAATTGAACGTCGTGCAGGAAGCCGTACCTGCAGCCATTCCTGCGGAGGCCTGCTATCTCGGCTGGCAGGAGTCGCTGGAGTTGTTGAAGATGCTTGTTGAGGCGGATATTCCTTGAGGTAGGGGAGGGGGCGACATCGGACCGTCCCCTGCGAGCATCGGGGATGCCCTCAGGAGACGGTGCAAGCGGCTGCCAGTGCGACTATCTTCTCTTTTCGTGCGCCTTTTGCCCGTGCACCCGCTCGTATGCGCGGCAGAAGGGGCAGACGTCTTCCTCGATGCGGGTCACGAAATCGTAAACGAGACCCTTTTGGTGATAGCGGGCATGAAGGCAGACCGGGCAGAGTTCGCATACGGTTGCCATGGCTTTGTCCAATGCGGTCGGTTTCTCTTTAAGGGGCATGTTCTGTATTCCTTTGATGACGTCTTTGAGCTGGCGTGCACATCCGGTCAACCCGGGATCAGGATGGTGGAGCCTGTGGTCTGGCGCGCCTCCAACTCACGGTGGGCCTGGGCGGCGTCCTTTAGCGGGAAGCTCCGGTTGATCTCTATCTTCACCTTGCCGGAGGTGACCATCTCGAACAGTTCGGCTGCCGCCTCTTCGAGTTCGGAGCGCTTGGCGATGTAGGTCGCGAGCCCGGTGCGGGTCAGGTACAGGGAGCCGAGCTGGGAGAGAAGCAGAAGATCCACTGGCGGCACGGGGCCGGAAGCGTTGCCGAAGCTCACCATCAGGCCGCGGGGGCGCAGGCATTTGAGGGAGGTCTCGAAGGTGTCCTTCCCCACCGAATCGTAGACCACGGCGGCACCTTCTCCTCCCGTGATCTCCTTCACCCTCTCCATGATGTTCTCGGTGCGGTAGTTGATGCAGTAGTCGGCGCCGTGGCGCCGCGCCAGCTCGCACTTTTCTTCCGAACCGGCCGTGCCTATGACTTTAGCGCCGAGCGCCCGCAGCCATTGGCAGGCGATGGTGCCGACGCCGCCGGCAGCGGCATGGAACACGACCGTGTCTCCGGCCTGCACCCGGTAGGTTCTCCTGACCAGGTACTGCACGGTCAGCCCCTTGAGCATCATCCCGGCCGCTTGTTCGAAGGAGACTGCATCGGGGAGCAGGCACAGTCGGTCCTCCTTGATGACGCGGGACTCGCAATAGCCGCCGCCGGAAGTGCCCGCGTAGGCCACGCGGTCACCGGGCTGAAACAGCGTCACCCCCTCGCCGATTGCCTCGACCACCCCGGCTCCTTCGTTGCCGGCAATCGCCGGCAGCGGCATCTTGTAGAGCCCGCTGCGCTGGTACACATCGACGAAGTTCACCCCGACCGCCTTGTGCCGGATGCGCACCTCCCCCGGTCCCGGCTCAGGTACCTCGACCTCCATCCACTTCAACACCTCGGGCCCGCCGTATGCTTGGAAGCAGATTGCTTTTGACATGGATACCTCCCTTCGCGTCATTATTGGCTAACAAAAAGGCCGCCCTGCAGCGGACGGCCTTCTTTGTCTTATGCTTGCTGCCACGGAGGCAGCCGGAGTCGGCGAAAGCTTCGCGTTTCTGCCTGCTGTCCCCGTGACAATGCGTTACGAAATCATCTCGCAGTCGTCTTCGGGCCAGCTGTCCAGGCTGCCGTCGGGAAGTTCCACCTGCACGGTGTCCCCCTCGATGGTGCAGCCGTAGCTCAGACCGATCTCCCCGGTCTTGGTGTTCTTCACCCGCACGCGCTGCTCCTTCCTCTCCGTCGTGTCGCATATCTCTGAATGTACCCTTTTCATGGTAACCTCCTGAGCTTTGATTTAATGATAGCAGCGCCGCTTCGCAGTGCAACTACAGGACGGAGGCGATCTCCGGCGACGCGCTCTGCTTGAACTGTTCGAAGTTGTGACGGAACATCTCGACGAGCTTTTGGGCCATGGCATCGTACCCCCCCTTGTCGCTCCAGGCGTTTCTCGGGTTCAGGATCTCCGCAGGCACCCCGGGGCAGGTGGTCGGGATGTCCAGGCCGAAGACCGGGTCCTTGACGAAGCTTCCGGCACTCAGGGTGCCGTCCAGGGCCGCGTTCACGAGGGCGCGCGAGTAGGCGATCTTCATCCTCCCCCCAACGCCTGGGCCGCCGCCGCTCCAGCCGGTGTTCACCAGCCAGCAGTCCACCTTGCTGGAGGCGATCTTCTTCCCGAGGAGGTCGGCGTACAGCGACGGCCTGAGCGCCATGAAGGGGGCGCCGAAGCAGGCGGAGAAGGTGGCCTGCGGCTCGGTGACGCCCGCCTCGGTCCCTGCCACCTTGGCGGTGTATCCGGAGAGGAAGTGGTACATGGCCTGCTGCGCGGTGAGCCGCGCGATCGGCGGCAGCACCCCGAATGCGTCGCAGGTGAGCATGATGACGTTGCTTGGGTGTCCTCCCACGCCGGAGGGGACGATGTTGGGGATGTGGGTGATCGGGTAGGAGGCCCGGGTGTTCTCGGTGAACGAGGCGTCGTCCAGGTCGATCCGGCGTGAGATGGTGTCGATGGCCACGTTCTCGAGGATGGTGCCGAACCTCCTGGTGCACTGGTAGATCTCCGGCTCGCTCTCGGAGGAGAGGTTGATCACCTTGGCGTAGCACCCCCCCTCGAAGTTGAAGACCCCCTCTTCGTCCCAGCCGTGCTCGTCGTCGCCGATCAGCAGGCGGTTGGGGGCCGCCGAGAGCGTGGTCTTCCCGGTGCCGGAGAGGCCGAAGAAGATGGCCACTTCGCCGTCGGGGCCGGTGTTGGCCGAGCAGTGCATGGACATCACGTTCTTTTGCGGCAGGAGGTAGTTGAGCACGGTGAAGATCGACTTCTTGATCTCGCCTGCGTAGCTGGTGCCGCCGATGATCACCATTTTCCTCGCGAAGTTGATGATGATGAAGGCCTCCGAGTTGGTGCCGTCGACGGTGGGCTGGGCGTGGAAGGCGGGGAGGTCGATGACGGTGAACTCGGTCTTGTGGGAGAGAAGCTCCTCCGGGGTGGCGCGCAGGAACATGTTGCGGGCGAACAGGGAATGCCAGGCCCGCTCGGTTATGATGCGCACCGGGATCCGGTGGGCGGGGCTCGCCCCGGCGAAGCAATCCTGGACGAACAGGTCGCGTCCCTGCATGTAGTTGCACATCTTCTGATAGAGCGCGTCGAACTTGTCGGCGGGGAAGGGGCGGTTCACCTTGCCCCAGTTGATGTGGCGGCTCGAAGACGGTTCGTCCACGATGAACTTGTCGTTCGCAGCCCGCCCGGTGTAGTGCCCGGTCTTCACCGCGAGCGCGCCCAGGTGAGAGATGAGCCCCTCGCCGCGGCGGACCACCTGCTCGTACAGGACGGAGGTCGGGGAGGTCCAGTAGATCAGGTTCGCGTTCGTTATGCCATGCTGCTCCAGCCCATTGCCCCTGGTGATGTCATTTAATCTCACTGCGTCCTCCCCCTTCTCATTGGATCTGCGACAAGCTTAAAAGATATCAGGGGGAGGTGTCTTTGCAACCGGCGCGGCAAAGCAAAGGGGCCCCGGTCCTTAAGACCGGGGCCCCTGCCTGTTTCATTTGAATGTGCAGCCTGTTACTAGTCGTTGAACCCTTCCGCGGAAGCCGGGTTGTACTGCTCCCAGTGTTCCGGGGAACGCCACAGGCCGGAAAGGATCATCTCGCGGATGTGGAGGAACTCTTTCGGGAGGCGGTCGTACATCTTCACGAACAGCTCCTCGTGGGAGAGGATCTCTTCCTTCCAGACGTCGCGGTCGATGGACATGAGCTCCTGGTACTGCTCGCGGGAGACCTCGTTGAGGCCGGTCCAGTCCAGGTCCTCGTAGCGCGGCATCCACCCAAGCGGGCTCTCCACGGAGGCTCCGCGGCCGTTAGCGCGGTCGGCGATCCACTTGAGAACGCGCATGTTCTCGCCGAAGCCCGGCCAGAGGAACTTGCCGTTGGCGTCTTTACGGAACCAGTTGACCGAGAAGATGCGCGGCGGGTTCGGAGTGGTGCGCCCGACCTGCAGCCAGTGGTTGAAGTAGTCGGCCACGTGGTAGCCGGTGAACGGCAGCATCGCGAACGGGTCGCGGCGGACGTTGCCGATGGCGCCTACTGCTGCTGCGGTGGTCTCGCTCCCCATGGTGGCGGCGAGGTAGACGCCGTAGCTCCAGTTGAAGGACTGGTACACCAGCGGGATCACGTTGTTGCGGCGGCCGCCGAACACGAACGCTTTCATGGGCACGCCCTTCGGGTCTTCCCAGGCCGGGTCGATGGAGGGGCACTGGGAGGCCGGGGAGGTGAAGCGGGAGTTCGGGTGCGCGGCGTTGCGGCCGCAGCCCGGGGTCCACTCGTTGCCCTGCCAGTCGGTCAGCTTCGCCGGCAGTTCGTCGGTCATCCCTTCCCACCAGACGTCGCCGTCCGGGGTGAGCGCCACGTTGGTGAAGATGGTGTTCTTGGCGCAGGAGTGCATCGCGTTCGGGTTGGACTTGAACGAGGTGCCCGGGGCCACGCCGAAGAAGCCCGCTTCCGGGTTGATGGCGTAGAGCTGGCCGTCGGGGCCGGGCTTGATCCAGGCGATGTCGTCGCCCACGGTGGAGATCTTGTAGCCGCTCTTGGCGAAGTGGTCGGGCGGGACCAGCATGGAGAGGTTGGTCTTGCCGCAGGCGCTCGGGAAAGCGGCGCCCAGGTAGGTCTTCTCACCTTCCGGGGTCTCGATGCCGAGGATCAGCATGTGCTCGGCCAGCCACCCCTCGTCCTTGGCGATCTTGGAAGCGATCCTGAGCGCGAGGCACTTCTTGCCCAAAAGCGCGTTGCCGCCGTAGCCGGAGCCGAAGGACCAGATGGAGCGCTCCTCGGGGAAGTGGACGATGTACTTCTCCTTGTTGCACGGCCAGGCCACGTCTTTCTGGCCCGGGGCGAGCGGTGCGCCGACCGAGTGCAGGCAGGGGACGAACTCGCCGTTCTCACCGAGGATGTCGATGACCTTTTTACCCATGCGGGTCATGATCTTCATGTTGACCGCGACGTAGGGGGAGTCGGAGATCTCGACGCCGATCTTGGCGATGTTGGAGCCCAAGGGGCCCATGGAGAAGGGGATGACGTACATGGTGCGCCCCTTCATGCAGCCGGTGAAGAGGCCGGTCAGGGTCTTCTTCATCTCTTTTGGGTGCACCCAGTTGTTGGTCGGGCCGGCATCCTGCTTGGCGAGGGAGCAGATGAAGGTGCGGTCCTCGACGCGCGCCACGTCGCCGGGGTCGGACAGGGCCAGGTAGCTGTTCGGGCGCTTCTCCGGGTTCAGTTTCCGGAAGGTGCCGCCTTTGACCAGCAGTTCGCAGAGGCTATCGTACTCCGCCTCGGTCCCGTCGCACCAGTGGATCTGGTCCGGCTGGCACATCTCGGCAACTTCCTTCACCCACGCCAGCAGCTGCTTGTTCTTCACTTCGTAATTCATGGATATTCCCTCCTTTGGGTATTGCTTCATCGCATTTTTAGAAGAGACCAAACCCTCCGCGGTGCTGCTAATCTCACAGGTTTCCATAGTTGTCCTCTCTGCCGTGATGGCGGGTGGACCGGAAACGGCCGAGAGAGACCCTCGCTGGGCCGCAGATGGCGGTTCCGGCCTACGGTTGATGTTTCGTTAGCGTCGGTTAGTCGGGTTTATGGTGCCGAGCCTTGAGGTTGCTGGACGTCGAATGCGGGGTGCTGGGAAGTGAGGCCCTCGCCCTGACTGACGATTCGCTCTGTGAGATCGTGGCGTTTGTTTCTTGAGAGACATGCACCAACTGATGTCATCGAACGACTATCCGCTCTCCTCTCTGAGCCTTGATTTTAATTATTGCAAAATAACACAAAGGGCTTCAAAAGCAAGTGCAAATGTATACGAGAGCCGGATTGACACGCAGTCTCAGTCTGTTAGACTTTTGCCGGACTCGACGCTGTGTCTTGTTCCCGCCGATACAGTCCCGCAGAACATTAGACGAAAGCGACTCTTCGCCGACCCAAAGCCGTCGGCCTCACCATGAAAGACAGGGGGTATTCAATGGAGCCTTACATCTGCACCGTCTGCCAATACGTCTACGACCCCTACCTGGGTGACCCGGAAAACGGGGTGCCGCCAGGAACCCCCTTCGCCGACCTTCCCGACGACTGGGTCTGTCCCATCTGCGGGGTCGGCAAGGAGGCCTTCGAACCGGAGTAGGGCATGTAAAAAGGGGGGGAGCTGAACTGCTCCCCCCCTTAGCGTTTTAGAGACCCTGCAGCAGTCCCTCCAATTCGGTTGTGATCTGTTTGAGATCTTCCAGCTTCATGTCGCCCATGTGCGCGACGCGGAAGGTCTTCCCTTTCAGCTTCCCGTAACCGTCATCGAACGCAATGCCGCGCTCGCCCAGCTGTTTCTTCACCAGGGCCAGGTCCACGCCCCGGTCGTTGGTGGCGCAGGTGAGGGTGACCGAACGGTACGGCTCGGCCGGCAGGATGCCGAAGCCGTGCTGCTCCGCCCAGCCGCGCATGAAGGTGGCCATCTCCTGGTGGCGCTGCCAGCGCTTTTCCAGCCCTTCCGCGAAGATGCGCTCCAGCTGGAGGTCCATGGCGTAGATGAGCGAGATGCACGGGGTGGAGGGGGTGTTGTCCTTCTGGTCGGCGGCCAGGAACTCGAGGAAGTCGAAGTAGTAGCCGCGGCCGGGGACGGTCTTGGCGCGCTCCAGCGCCTTCTCGCTGGCGGTGAAGACGGCGAGGCCCGGCGGCAGCGCGAAGGCCTTCTGCACGCCGAAGACGCAGCAGTCGATCCCCAGTTCGTCGATGGGGATGTTGAGCGCGCTCATCGAGGAGACGGTGTCTATGATCGACACGACGTCAGGGTACTTCTTGAGCACCTCTCCGATCTCGGCAAGAGGCGACATGGTGCCGGTGGAGGTCTCGTTGTGGATCAACGTGATGGCGTCGTACTTGCCGGTGGCAAGTGCCGCGTCCACCATCTCGGGGGTGATGGGCTGCCCCCACTCCGCCTTGAAGGCGTCGGCTTCCTTGCCGCAGGAGAGGGTCACGTTGTGCCACTTGTCGGAGAAGGCACCGTTGCAGAAGTTGGCGCAGCGCTTGCCGACCAGGTTCCGTACCGCCCCCTCCATGGCGCCGAAGGCGCTCGAGGTGGAGAGGAACACCTTCTCTTTGGTGGACATGAGTTGCTTCAGCTTGTCGGTGACGCCCTTGTGCAGGCGCGCGTACTCCGGCATGCGGTGGCCGATCATCGGCGTTGCCATGGCCTGGAGTATCTCGGGGCTCACCTCGATCGGTCCGGGGATGTACAGCTTCTTATGCATGTAGGCTCCGTATCAAGCTTTTTTTGCCGGCAGCGTGCGGCGGGGAAGGGGTTGGGAGGGGCGCGGCGCCGAGGTGCGAGCGGTCCGCGAGCCTGCTGCAGGCGGATCGTCAAGCTAGCAGATTACGAGGTCGATGTCAATTCTCACGTCCTGATTTGTAACACGAAAAAGGGGGGGGCGGGCGGCGCGGGAGAAGGAGCGTGCTCCGAACGCCGAGGCACCCCCGCCAGGCCTCCCGCGCCACCTCCATACGCGACGGCAGCGGCCGCCGCTGGTTCGCGCCTCGGCGGCAACCTCCGGCGCTTCCCGTCTGAAATCCCGCCTATATTGTATATGTTGCGTATTGCTCGGCAAAATGTTACACATATCGGTTAGCTGTCAAATACATTAAAACGGAAAACTCCGCCTTTTTAATAATTTAGGGCGGGGTATTTATCCGCTGGAAAACCATGAAACCTATTATTGCCATCGTCGGACGCCCCAACGTAGGGAAGTCCACCCTTTTCAACAGGCTGGTCGGGCGCCGTAAGGCGATGGTCGACGACATGCCCGGGGTCACCCGGGACCGCAACTACGCCGAGGTGAACCGCTTCGACTTCCCCTTCATCCTGGTCGATACCGGCGGCTTCGAGCCGGAGACCTCGGACCGGCTGTTGCAGCAGATGCGCGAGCAGTCACGTTTTGCCATGGACGAGGCCGATCTCATCCTCTTCGTGATGGACGCGCGCGACGGGCTCACCCCCGCCGACCGCGACGTGGTGGAGATGCTCAGGCGCATCAACAAGCCGGTCTTCTACATCATCAACAAGGTGGACGGCGAGAAACAGGAGGCCAACGCAGGCGACTTCTACTCCCTGGGGGTGGACCAGATCCACACCATTTCCGCCGAGCACAACCGCGGCGTGGGCGACCTGATGGACGAGGTGCTGGCCGCGCTTCCCTACAACAGGGAGAAGGATGAGGACGAGGAGATCACCAAGATCGCCGTGGTGGGGCGCCCCAACGTGGGCAAATCCACCCTGGTGAACCGCCTCCTGGGATACGAACGCGTGGTGGCCAACCCCACCGCCGGCACCACCCGCGACGCGGTCGACACCCGTTTCACGGTGAACAAGAAACCCTACCTTCTGATCGACACCGCGGGCATCCGCAGGAAAGGGAAGACGGTCCAGAAGGTGGAGAAATACTCCGTCGTCGATGCCTTGCGCTCCATCGACCGCGCCGACGTGGTGCTCATCGTCTTGAGCGCCGAGGACGGGGTCACCGAGCAGGACACCAAGATCGCGGGCTACGCCTACGAGGCGGGGCGCGGCTGCATCTTCGTTGTGAACAAGTGGGACACGGTGCAAAAGGACAACTCCACCATCGGGAAGTTCACCGAGGAAATCCGCCGCAACTTCAAGTACCTTCCCTTCGCCCCGATCCTGTTCGTCTCGGCCCAGAGCGGGCAGCGCACCGGCAAGATCGTGGCCGAGGTGGATCAGGTGATGGAGCAGTACTGCAAGAGGGTGAGCACCGGCGAGTTGAACCGCATCTTCAACCAGGCGGTGGACGAGAACCACGCCCCGCTGGACGGCGGCAAGCGGGTGAAATTCTACTATGCGACGCAGGTGGGTGTGAAACCCCCTTCCTTTGTCGTCTTCACCAATCGTCCCGAGGGAATTCATTTTTCCTATGAGCGGTACATCATGAACCGTTTTAGAGAGGCGTTCGGCTTTAGCGGGACACCTTTGAAGCTTATTTTCCGCGGCAGAGACAAGAAAGATACCTAAATCATTCTTTACTTGGCCGATACGATGGTTTAGTATGAAGCCTATTTCTAACCCACCCCCTACCAACAGCGAGCGGCATCAATGAGTCTAGTTGGCAATTTGGAAGATCTCGGATTAGGCGAGATTCTGCAGATCGTGAGCCTCAGCAGGAGGTCCGGCGTGCTCGCCCTGCAAAGCAGGGGGAGAGAGGCGCGGGTGATCTTCCGCAGCGGGCAGGTGATCCGCGCCACATCCTCGACCTTCCAGCAGAACCTGGGCGAGGTGCTGATCCAGCAGGGGGTCATCGACCTGGGGATCCTGAAGCGGGCGCTGAGCATACAGGCCGACGAGGGGTACACCCAGCTTCTGGGCGTGATCATGGTGGAGCGCTTCGGGGTGAGCGCCGATGCCATCGAGTCCGTGGTGCGGGAGCAGATCGAGAACGTTGTCTACTCGCTGTTCGCCTGGGCCGAAGGGACCTTCGAGTTCGAACTGCAGGAGGTGGGTGACGGCGACAACGCCAGGCTCGACCCGGTGCAGTTCATGCTGAAACAGGGACTGAACCCGCAGTACCTGGCCATGGAAGGCTCCCGCATCATCGACGAACAGCGCCACCGCGGCGAAGGGGATGATGAACAGGGGACTCCCCACGACGAATCGGTCGACTTCGCTTTCGACCTCCTGCAGGAGCCGTCCGCGGATGCTCCGGCCGCTCCCCCCCAAACGCCCGATGCTCCCCCCTTAAATGTCCAAGCGCAACCAGAGGGATCTCCTGTCCCGGCCGCCGCGGCCGCCGCGCCTGCAAGCGCGGGGGAGGGGAGGCCGCTGGTGCTGGTGGACGACGATCCTGCGACCCTTGCGGTTTTGAACTCCCTCCTTGCGGAGCAGGGGTACCGGGTGGAAGCCATGGAGCGCGGCGAGGACGCGCTGATCCGCGTGGATTCCCTGTACCGGGACGGCGTGCGCCCGACGGTGCTGGTCGACCTGATCATGCCGCGCATGGACGGCACCGGGATTCTGGGGGGGCTGGAGCTCATGGAGCTTGTGCGCAACAACTTCCCGGAGCTGCCGCTTCTGGGGCTCTCCGACTTCGAGAACGAAGAGGCGCAGCGCAAGATGCGCGGCCTGGGCATTCCGCTATTGATGAAGCCGCTTAAAAGCGAGGTCGAGGAATCGCTCGATCTCTTCGCACCGAGGCTCCTGGCGGCGCTTGAGAGCCTGGCGAGCGGCGAGGAGGCGGGGTTCACCAGCGTCAACATAGGCGACGAACTGAGGCTTGAGATGGGCGAGGAGCCCGCCCTTTACGCCCCGCAGCTGCACCAGAGTACCGGCATCTCGCAGTTGCGCGGCATGCTCGAGGAGCTGAACAACCCGCAGCTTGGCGGCGGGATCATCCTTTTGGTGCTCCGCTTCGCCGCGGAGTTCGTGAACCGCGCGGTGGTGCTCCTGGTCAAGAAGGACAGCGTCCAGGGGCTGGGGCAGTTCGGGCTGCAGGACAGGGACGGCCGCGCCGACTCGCGGGTCCGCAACCTCACCATCCCCAGGGGGGAGCCGTCGCTCTTCTCAGAGGTGCTCGAGACCCGTTTCCCGGTGAAGGGTGGGGTCGACGCCTCGGTGTGGACCCACTACTTCCTGGAGCAGTTGGGGGGCGGGCGTCCCGCAGAGTATTTCGTGGGACCGATAGTGAGCGAAGGGAAGGTGGTCGCGGTCCTTTACGGTGACAACCTGCCCGAGGACAAGCCGATCGACGACACCGATTCGCTTGAGATATTCCTGTGCCAGGCCGGCATAGCTATGGAAAAAGCACTGCTGCAGCGCAGGCTGCAGGAGCAGGGACGGGGAGAAATGTGACGTGAAGAGGATACTGATAGCGGAAGATTCCAACACCATGCGTTCCATGCTGGTTTCCACTATAGACGAACTGGAAAAATACACCATCGTCGAGGCCGCCAGCGGCTTCGAGGCGTTGCGTCTTTTGCCGCGCGAGCAGGTCGACCTGATCATCACCGACATCAACATGCCCGACATCAACGGGCTCGAGCTGATCAGCTACGTGCGCAACAACCCCAACTACCAGTCCATCCCGCTGTTCATCGTATCCACCGAGAGCGGCGAGAAGGATCTCGAGAAGGGGCTTGCCCTGGGCGCGAACGAGTACCTGGTGAAGCCCTTCGACCCGGTGAAGCTGCAGGAACTGGTCTGCAAGTACCTGGGGGATTAAAACCGGTTCTACGTTCTCTGTTCCACGTTGATCCACGAGCAGGCGCAATGACCTGCCGCGCCGAAGACGCCGCAAGGGAACCTGGAGACAGAGCATAGAGCTTAAAACCTTACATACTGAGAACGTAGAACGTAGAACGTCTTCTTAAAAAAGAGAGTCTATGAGCGTTGAGGATAACATAGGGAAAGCGTTGAAGGACTTTTTGGCCGAGGCCGAGGAGATCCTGGATCAGTTGAGCCTGGACCTGGTCTCGTTGAGCGACTGCGCCGACGGCGGGGAATGCAGCCCGGACCTGGTCAACTCCGTGTTCCGCGGCGCGCACTCGCTGAAGGGGCTGGCGGGGATGTTCGGGCTCGCCGACATCGCCGAGTTGGGGCACCACCTGGAGAACCTGCTCGACGCCCTGCGGCTGGGCAAGGTGGAGCTGGACCAGGCCGTGGTGAGCACCCTGTTCGAATCGACCGAACTCCTGGCGCAGCTGGTGCGCAGCGCCGGCGAGACCGGCGGCGAGGGGACCGACCTTTCCGGCGCCATGCAGCGCATCAACGACTGCCTGACCCGCGGCCCCAAGGCCAGCCAGGACTCCCCCCTGGCCCGGCTGAACATCCCCGAGCGGGTGCTTTCCTCGATGACCGAGTACGAGGAACACCGCCTGCTTGAAAACGTGAAGAAGGGGCGCCACATCCATTCCATCCGGGTGTCGCTCCTCTTGGCGAGCTTCGACTCCGACCTCATGGAGCTCACCGATGCCCTGAAGCAGGCGGGCGAGGTGATCAGCACCCTTCCCTCCGCCTCCAGCGGGCTCGATGCCGGCATCGACTTCGAGATCCTCTTCGGCTCCGAGCTCTCCGCCGGCGCACTCACCCCGATCATCGACCGCGAGCACCTGAGCATCACCACCTTCGGCGAACAGGCCAGGGAAGAGGCCCCCGGGAGGGGCGCGCAGGCAGCGGCTCCGGCCGCGGACGCTGGCGGCGTGGAAGCTGGCGGCGCGGAAGGTGAGTTCCTGGCCCCGGTTGCCGGCGACGCCGGCGCCATCAGCGCCAAGAGCATGAGCCGGACCGTCCGCGTCGACATCGGCAAGCTCGACCTGTTGATGAACATCGTGGGGGAACTGGTGCTCTCCCACTCGATGATCGCCGACGTCGCCGCGCGCATGCGCCGCGACGGGCTGATCGTCCCGTCCCAGGATCTGAGCAAGGCGGCCAAGGGGCTCGAGAAGAAGCTCTCGGAACTGCAGAAAGGGGTCATGGAGATCAGGATGATCCCGGTCGGGCAGCTCTTCGACAAGATGACCCGGATCATCCGGAAGATCGCCCGCGAGCAGGGGAAGAAGGTCGAACTGAAGCTCTACGGCGTGGACACGGAGCTGGACAAGCTGATCATCGAGGACATCTCCGACCCGGTCATGCACATCGTGAGAAACTGCATCGACCACGGCATCGAGACCCCCGAGGCGCGGCTGGCCGCGGGCAAGGACGAGAAGGGGACCATCACCCTCTCCTCCTACCAGAAGGGGAACCACGTCGTGATCCAGGTGGACGACGACGGCGGCGGCATCGACGTGGCGCGGGTGAAGCAAAAGGCGGTGAAGCTCGGGATCATCTCCTCTCCCGACGAGGTGAGCGACCGCGACGCGCTCGATTTCATCTTCCGCCCCGGCTTTTCCACCACCGAAACGGTGAGCGAGATCTCCGGCCGCGGCGTGGGCATGGACGTGGTCCGCACCAACATCGCCGCGCTCTCCGGCATGATCGACTTGGAAAACTTCCCGGGGCAGGGGGCGCGTTTCGTCATCACCCTCCCCATCACCCTGGCCATCATCAAGGCGCTCATCATCTCCACCGCGGGGCGCACCTACGCGCTCCCCATCACCTCGGTGCTGGAAAGCATCATCGTGGAGCAGAAGGAGATCAAGACGGTCGAGCGCAAGGAAGTGATCCAGCTGCGCGAGACGACCCTCCCCCTTTTGCGCCTCTCCGAGCTGTTCGAGCTTAAGAGTGCGCAGGCGGCGCCGGAGAGCTGCTACGTGGTCGTCGTGGGGGTCGCCGAGAAGCGGCTGGGGCTCGTGGTGGACGACCTTTTGGGGCAGCAGGATATCGTCATCAAGTCCATCGGGGACACCTTCGCCGGTTTCCGGGGGATCTCCGGCGCCGCGGACCTGGGAGACCAGCGCACCATCCTGGTCCTGGACGTGGGTAGCGTGATCGCCGAGGCCACTCGGGGGAGCGCCTGATGTACAAGGAATTTTACGGCCTGACCGAGAAGCCCTTCAGCAAGACCCCCGATCCCCGCTTCCTCTACATGAGCTCGGGGCACCAGGAGGCGCTGGCGCGGCTCGAGTACGCGGTCGAGGAGAGCGAGATCGCCCTCTTGACCGGCGACATCGGCTGCGGCAAGACCACCATCTCGCGCGCACTCATGGACCGGATGGGGGACCGCTACCACTTCATGTTCGTGTTCAACCCGCGCCTGACCGCGGACGAACTCTTGCGGGTGATCGCCTCCGGGCTGCAGGTGAACGAGCCGTCGTTGCAGAAGGACCAGCTCCTGAAGGAGATCACCACGGCGCTGTACCGGCTGCACGGGGAGGGGCGGGTCCCGGTGGTGGTGATCGACGAGGCGCAGATGATCCCGGACCGGGAACTCTTCGACGAGCTGCGCCTTTTGACCAATTTCCAGCTCGACGACCGCAACCTGGTGAGCGTGATCATCATGGGTCAGCCTGAGCTGCGCGAGATGCTGGCCTCCCCGGTGTACGAGCCGTTCCGGCAGCGCATCTCGCTCAACTTCCACCTGGCCCCCTTGGGGCTGGAAGAGACGCTGGAGTACCTCGATTTCAGGATCGTGGCGGCCGGCGGCGAGCCGGGGCTCTTCTCCCCGGACGCCGTGCAGAGGATCTACGAGCTTTCCGGAGGGGTGCCGCGCCGCATCAACGCCGTGGCCACCAACGCGCTTTTGATCGGCTACGGCAAGGACTCCGCCTGGATCGACGCCTCCATTATCGAGGAAACCGCGGCGGAGCTGCTGGCTTAGACGCTCGTTCTGGGTTCTACGTTCTGCGCTCCACGTTAACGGAACCCTTCGTAAGCCCAGCCGCAGGTGCCGAACCGAGAACAACATAGAACGAACATAGAACGTAGAACCGGTCTTGAGGTTTCGATGAATCTTGCAGAGATCAGAAAGAAGGCTTCCCGCGGAGAGGCGCAGGGCGGAACGGCGCGCGAAGCGGCGCCCGAGCGAGGGCAGGCGCCCGAGTCGGAACCCTGGCCGGCGTCGGCTGAGACGGAGGCGGTGCTTCCGCCTGTCGAGGAGTTCTCCGCTGCCGAACCCGTCGTGCCCGAGCCCGTCGTGCCCGAACCCGTGGATCCCGATCCGGTGCCGCGCGCCTCGACTCCGGCCTGGCAGGCCGAGCAGTTCGCCACCCCGTACGAGTACCAGGATGATTTCGACGAGTTCGACCCGGTCGCCGTCATCCTGAGGGGGCGCGAGTCCGCCTCCTTCGAGACCGAGACCCTGCAGCAGGAGGTCGCGGAAGCGGCCAGCGTCGAGCTCCTCTGCTTCCGGGTGGCGAGCGAGGAGTACGCCATCAGCATCATGGACATCAAGGAGATCATCAAGCCGCGCGAGGTGACCGAGGTCCCCAGGGTCCCGTCCTTTGTGCGCGGCATCCTGTCGCTGCGCGGCAACATCATCCCCATCTTCGACATGAAGACCAGGCTGGGGCTCTCCGACGGGGCCGTTTCGGAGCGCGAGCGCATCGTGGTGGTGAAACGCCAGGGTGGGTACGCCGGCGTGCTGGTCGACGAGGTGGTGCAGGTGGTCCGGATCGCCGAGGGGGGGATCGAGCCTCCGCCGGTGGTGCTGGAGGGGATCGATCGCGAGTTCGTGCAGGGAATCGGGCGGGTCGGCGGCAGGATGCTGATCCTGCTCGACATGGAAAAGGTTTTGGACGTAGGGCTCTTGTAGAGGGTGCAGGGGGGGGACGAGCATGGAGAAGAACAGGATCCTCGTGGTCGAGGATGAAGAGAGCCTGCTGAAGCTGGAGAGCATCCTCTTCACCTCAAAGGGATACCAGGTCACCGGGGTGCGCGGCGGCAACGACGCGCTGGAGGCGATCGCCAAGGACGCACCGGACCTCGTGGTCCTCGACCTCATGCTGCCGGACATGGACGGCTTCGAGGTCTGCCGCAGCATCAAGGAAAACCCCGCAACCAGTGCCATCCCGGTGGTGATGCTGACGGCGAAGAAGAGCAGCCGCGACCTCGAGCACGGCAGGCAGGTCGGCGCCGACGCCTACATCACCAAGCCCTTCAAGTCGGTGAAGGTGCTCGAGGTGATCGAAGGGCTCCTGGGGAACGAGGGTGCAGCAAAGGGGGACGCTGTCTGATGACGGAGGAGCTGCAGGAAATTCAGGTCGCCTGCCTGCGCATGGATGACGGGCTCTACGCCGTCGACATCATGCGCATCAGGGAGATCATCAGGGTGCCGAAGCTCGCCCCGCTGCCGCGGGCGCTCCCCTTCGTCGAGGGGGTGATCAACCTGCGCGGTTCCGTGATACCGGTGGTGGATCTGAGGAAGCGTTTCGGGCTTCCCGCCGCCGAGAACACGGAGAGCGCGCGCCTTCTGATCCTCTCCATCTCGGGGCAGCCGCTGGCCCTGATGGTCGACGAGGTCACCGAGATGATCACCATACCGCTCAGGGAGCTCAAGGCGCCGCCGCGCGGCGTGCGGATCGTGGGGGGGGAGTACATGGTGGGGCTCTGCCTGGTGCGTGACGTCCCGGTGATGCTGCTCAACATCGACGCCCTGCTCACCTTCCAGGAGAAGGCCCAGTTGGGCTACCTTACCCCCCAGGGGGAGACCACTTCCACGACGAAAAAGAGCCCAGCATGCTGATAGTCTGTCCTAACTGCAAGAAACGATTCAACGTTGCCGTCGACAGCTCCGACGAGCCGAAGAAACTGCGCTGCTCGAGCTGCAAGGCCGTGTTCCGGCTGGTGCGCAAGAGCGACCGCCAGGCTGCGCCCAAGGCGAAGGTGAAGGTCGTGGTCGCCAACGAGAGCGCCGCCTTCTGCAAGGCGGTGGAGAAGGTACTCTCGGCCGAACCGTTCGAGCTCTTTCTCTGCACCGACGGGAAGGAAGCTCTGGAAACCGTGCAGCGGGTGACCCCCGATGTGCTGCTATTGGACGTGGCGCTGCCGACCATGTTCGGGTTCGAGGTCTGCGAGCGGGTGCGCCAGGATCCGGCCCTTGCCAGGGTGAAGATAGTGCTGATCGCCTCGATCTACGACAAGACCCGCTACAAGCGGTCGCCGAACTCGCTGTACGGGGCCGACGACTACATAGAGAAGCACCACATCCCGGACTCCCTGGTCTCGATGATCTACCGCCTCACCTCCGGCGACATGCCCCCCGTGGTGCGCCCGACCGAAAGCGAACTGGCTGCCCAGGAGGAGAGCCGCAGCGAGATCAGGCAGATGGAAGTCGAGGAGACCTCGATGCCCGAGGCCGCAGCAGCTGCAGCGCCGGCACCCGAGCCCCCTGCGCCGGCTGCAGCGGCGGTCCCGGTTGCTGCGCAAACAAAGGCCCCGGCGCCGGTCATGGCGGCACCGGAGGCTCCCGTGGTCGAGGCCGCCGAGGCCGCCGCCGTCGCGCCCCCCGAGGCACCGGTCGTCGCCGCACCCGCGCCCCCCGCGATCGAGGAAGCCGCGACGGCTCCCGGCGCTCCGGCAGCTCCCGCCGAGCCCGCCGAGCCCGCCGCTGCGGCCCCGGCGCAGCTCCCCGAGGAGCAGGTGAAAGCGAGGCGTTTGGCCAGGATCATCGTTTCCGACATCGTCCTCTACAACCAGGCGAAGGTGGAACAGGGTGTGCGGGAGGGGAGCTTCTACGAACTCCTGGCCGACGACATACGCGAAGGGGAGTATCTGTACCAGCAGAGGGTGTCCCAGCAGGTGCGTGACACCACCTCCTTCCTGAAAGATGCCTTCGACGAGCTTATCGCTAAAAAACGCGCTGAACTGAGTATTTAGGAGAGTACCCTGTCCAACGATCTGCTGGAAATCTCTGAGAGACTGGCCGCTGCCGACGAGGAGCAACGGCGCTTTGCGGTCATGTCCCTGCGCCGCCGCCCCTTCCCCGAGGTGATGGAGCTGCTGTTCCGTGCCATGGGGGATGACAGCTGGCGGGTGCGCAAGGAGGCGGTCGGCGTGGTGCTGCAGGCGCAGCCGCTGCAGGCGGGCGAGATCGAGGCCCTGATCGCGCTGCTGCGTTCCGCCGACAACGCGGGGCTGCGCAACTCCGCGGTCGAGTCGCTGGAGCGGATCGGCGAGCCCGCGGTGGAGCATCTCTGCGCGCACCTGGGCGATCCCGATCACGACCTGCGCAAGTTCATCATCGACATCCTGGGCAACATCCGCTGCGCCGCCTGTCTCCCCCTGCTGGTACAGGCGCTGGATGACGAGGACATGAACGTCCGCGTCGCCGCGGCCGAGAACCTCGGCAAGATCGGCGACGGGCGCGCGCTGCCGCACCTTTTGAAGGTGCTGGACGGAGGCGAGGTCTGGCTGAAGTTCACCGTGCTGGACGCACTCGCCTCCATAGGGGCTCCGGTGCCGCTTGCCAAGCTGGAACCGCTCCTGCAGGAAGGGCTCCTGCGCCGCGCCACCTACGACTGCCTGGGTGTCCTCGGGGACAGGAAATGCTTCCCCTTGCTCCTTGAGGGGCTGCACGACAAGGCAAAGAACGCCCGCGAGGCAGCGACCATAGCGCTGATGCGCTTGCGGGGGCGCTTGACCCCGCAGGAACAGGAAGAGCTGGTGGACCGCCCGCTCAGGGAGCTTTCCGGGAGCGCTACCGCGAAGAAGCTGATCGACTCGCTGCACGGCGAGGAGCCGGTGATGATCTCGGCGCTGGCGCAGGTTTGCGGCATCATGGGAGACGAGCGCGCCGCGCTTCCCCTGGTGCGCGTGGCACGCGCTGAGCGCCTGAGAGGGATCTGCCTGGAGGCGCTGCGCCGCATCGGCGACCCGGTGCTGCCGCTGCTTCTCGAGCACTTCCCCTTCGCCATCGCCGCGGAGCGCGCCGTCATCGTGCACCTCATCGCGGAGACCGGGCGCCCGGGCAACGACGATCTCCTCTTCGCCGCGCTCGATGACGACGGGGCGGAGGTAAGGCGCTGTGCGGCAGTCGCCCTGGGGCGGCTGGCGCCGAAAGGGGCCGCGGCGCGGGTGGCCCGCCTGCTTGACGACGAAGACGCCCAGGTGCGCGAAGGTGTCCTCGACGGGCTGCAGCATCTTGCCGCCAAGGATCCCGACGGCGTGGGCGCGATCTGCTCCAACCTTCTGCGGAGCCGAGACGCGCGCAAGAGGCGGGATGCCGCCATCGTCCTGGGCGCGCTGGGCGACGGCGAGAGGCTTGCCCTTTTGGTCAAGGACGAGGACGCCTCGGTGCGACGTGCCGCGGTCGCCTCCCTGGCGCGCGTGGAACTGCCGCAGGCCCTGGGCGCCCTGTCCCTCTCGCTCTCCGACGAGGAACCGGAGGTGCGCGCCGCGGCGGCACAGGCGCTTGCCGAAAGGGGAGGGGACGAGGTGCTGGCGCCGCTTTGCGTGGCCCTAACCGATGCCGATCCCTGGGTGCAGACCGCTGCCCTCAAGGGGCTCACCTCTTTGGGGAACCCCGAGGCCCTGCCGGGCGTGACCGCGCTCCTTGGGCAGGCGCAGGGGCCGGTGCTGATCGCCGCCCTCTCCACGCTGGCCGCGCTCGGGGGGAAAGAGGCGCTCGGGCCGGTGCGCAACGCGCTTTACCACAGCGACGAGGAGGTGGTGGAGGCCGCCATCGGGATTCTCGCGACTTACAGCGCTGACTGGATCGACGAGCACGGTCAGGCGCTCCTGGCGCACCCGCACTGGATGGTGCGGCGCTCCTTCGTGCGGGCCCTGGCCCAGCTGCAGGGGGCGGACTCGGTGGCGGTATTGGACCAGGCGTTGGCCCGGGAGTCGGACCCGCTGGTCAAGGGCGAGATCGTAGAACTGCTCGACAGGCTGCGCTAATGCCATACTTCGAACCCGAATTGCAACTGACGGAAGAGGAATTCCGCCTGATCAGGGACCTGATCTACAACCACTGCGGCCTCTTTTTCGACGACGACAGCAAGTACCTGCTGGACCGTCGGCTCGGGCAGCGGGTGACCCATCACAACCTGTCGGGCTTTCGCGAGTACTACCAGTTCCTGAAGTACGACAGGAGGAGGGACGAGGAGATCGCCGACATCATGGATCTCCTCACCACCAACGAGACCTACTTCTTCCGCGAGGCTTTCCAGCTGCGGGCCTTCACCGACGAGATCGTGCCCGAGCTGATGAAGCTGAAGCAGCGCGAGCGCACCCTGCGCATCTGGAGCGCGGGGTGTTCCACCGGCGAGGAACCCTATACCATCGCCATGCTCCTCTTGGAGATGGGGTGCTTCCACGGCTGGCGGATCGAGATAGTCGGCTCCGACATAAGCCACCGCGTGGTGCAGCACGCCCGCAAGGGGATCTACACCAAGGCCTCCTTCCGTGCCACCGATGAGCGTTACCTGAAGCGCTTCTTCACCGAGACCGACGAGGGGTATCGCATCTGCGACGAGGTGCGGGAGCTGGTCACCATCAGCCAGATGAACCTGTTCGACGCAAACCGTCTGGCCCTTTTGGGGAAGATGGACGTCATCTTCTGCCGCAACGTGATCATCTACTTCGACCAGACTTCCAAGAAGCGGGTCATCGAGTCGTTCTACAACACCTTGCGCGGCGGCGGCTACCTCCTTTTGGGACACTCGGAGTCGCTTATGAACCTTTCGACCGCCTTTGCGCTGAAACACCTGAAAAACGACATGGTCTACCAGAAAACAGATACGACCGGCGGCGGAGTGCCCAAGTGAAAAAGATACGGGTAGTAGTCGTAGACGATTCGGCCTATAATCGGCGCGCCATCACCAGGATGCTGGAGGAACTTCCGGGGGTCCAGGTGATCGGGTACGCCACCAACGGCGAGGAGGGGATCCGGAGGGTGATCGATCTCACCCCGGACCTGGTTACGCTCGATCTCGAGATGCCGCGCATGGACGGCTTCACCATGTTGCGCATCCTGATGGCGAGTACGCCGGTCCCGGTGATCGTGATCAGCTCGACCTCCGGCGACGAGAAGGTGTTCAAGGCGCTGGAGCTTGGGGCCGTCGACTTCATCGCCAAGCCGACCAGCGTCATCTCTGACGAGCTTTTGAAGATCCAGCAGGACCTGCACCAGAAGGTCCAGGCGGTGTTCAAGCTGAACATGGCGCGGGTGCAAAAAAGGGCCGAACCCGCTCCCCCTGCGGCCGAGATCGCCCTTCCCGCGGCTCCCGTCGGTGTGACGAGCTCCATAGACATAGTCGCCATCGGCTCCTCGACAGGCGGCCCGCCGGCCCTGCAGCGCATCTTCTCCTCATTCCGGGAAGCGCCTCCCTTCGCCATGGTGATTTCCCAGCACATGCCCGCCGGGTTCACCACCGCCTTTGCCGAGAGGCTGAACCGCAGCACCGGGTTCGAGGTGCGCGAGGCAAAGGACGGCGACGAGGTGCTGCCGGGGCGGGCCCTCATCGCACCGGGCGGGAAGAACCTCGTCTTTGCCAGGATGGGCGACAAGGTGGTTGCACGCATCGTCCCCCCGGGTCCCAAGGACCGCTACGTCCCGTCGGTGGACGTGATGTTCCGCTCCTGCGCCGAACTCTACCAAAGCCGCATGCTTGCCGTCGTCCTGACCGGGATGGGCAACGACGGGGCCGCAGGGGTGCGCGAGGCGAAGAAGGCGGGTGCCCAGGTGGTGGCCGAGTCCGAGGAATCCGCCGTGGTGTTCGGCATGCCGCGCGAGGCGATTGCCACGGGGGTGGTGGACAGGGTGGTGCCCATGGACGGCATGGTGCGTGAGATAGTGCTTCGTTGCGGTCTCTTGCCGCGATTCGGTTGATCAACTAGACGTAAATTCGGGGTGCGCATGCAAAAGGACGATGAACGACTGGTTCATAGCAGGGGTGAGGAGTTCCTGCAGGTTTTCAAGAAGGGGGCGGAGTTCACCCAGGAGCTTTTGAGGGAGAACGAGCGTCTCAGGTTCCGCTTGCTGGAACTGGAGAAATCCCAGATGACGGGCGAGGTGGCGCCGGCTGCGGAGCTTAAGAAGCTCAGCGAGCGGATCGCCGACCTGGAGCAGGAGAAGCAGGAGATCCTGGACCGGATCAAGCACGTCGAGGAAGAAAACCAGGATTTCGCGGCACGCTACCTGGAGATCGAGGATGAGAACAACAACCTCGCCAATCTCTACATCGCGAGCTACCAGCTCCACTCCACGCTCGACTTCAAGGAAGTGCTCCAGATCATAACGGAGATCATCATCAACCTGATCGGTGCCGAGGAGTTCGCCATCATGCTGCTCGACGAGAAGAGCGACGAGCTGCAGGCGGTCTCGACCGAAGGGATCGACCGCAGCGAGATCCCCTCCTTCCGTCTCGGCAAGGGGATCATCGGGAACGTGGCCCAGTCCGGCGAGAATCACTTCGCCAGCGACTTCGACAGCTACCAGCGTGACTTCAGCGCCCCGATGGTGTGCATCCCGCTCAAGATCAAGGATCACGTAATCGGCGTGCTGGCGATCTACAAGCTGTTGATGCAGAAAAAGGAATTCGCCGCCGTCGACTACGAGCTTTTCACCCTGCTGGCCGGTCATGCCGCCACCGCCATCTTCAGCTCGCGGCTCTACAGCGATTCGGAGCGTAAGCTGTCGACCATCCAGGGGTTCATTGATCTATTGACGAAATAGCCAGCTGTGCAATGGGGGATACAGTTCAGATGTCAGATTACAACGTATTGATAGTCGAAGATTCACCCACCATGAGGCAGCTCATCGCCTTTGCGCTGAAGCGGATCAGGGGGGTGCGCATAGTCGAGGCCAACGACGGCGTCGACGGCTTGAAAAAGCTTTCTTCCGAGCGTTTCGACCTGATCCTGACCGACATCAACATGCCGATCATGGACGGCTTGAAGTTGGTGAGCCTGGTGCGAAACGACGCCAACTACAAGGCGATACCCATCGTGGTCATCACCACCGAGGGCGCGCAGGAAGACAGGGAGCGTGCCTTGGCGCTGGGAGCCAACGACTACATCACCAAGCCGATCCAGCCGACCAAGATTCTGGACGTAGCCAAGAACCTGCTCCGGATCGTCTAACCGGCTCCGCCGGCGTACCGGTCCGCGCCTGCTCCAAGGCGGCCGCGAAGGACCCGTGCACCGTTTCCGCACCTCCCGCTGGAGGGGGCAGGGGCAGCCTTCGTCCGTCGTGGTCCCCCTGGGGGTACTGCGTTGCATCAGGTCCACCAGGTTCGTCCTGCGGCCATCTCAAAACAACTACCCGCAACCATCGAGTTGCGACATCATAAATATTGCGCGTCCCGTTCGGGGCGCTGGAAGGCGGGGTTTAATGGAAGAAAAATACCTTCCCTCAGCAGTCGAGGGCAAATGGCAGCAGTTCTGGGCTACACACAACAGCTTCGAGGCAACCGTAGACGCCGGCCGCAAGAAGTACTACCTCCTGGAGATGTTCCCGTATCCCTCCGGCAAGATCCACATGGGGCACGTCAGGAACTACTCCATCGGCGACGTCATCGCCCGCTTCAAGAGGATGCAGGGGTACAACGTGCTGCACCCGATGGGTTGGGACGCCTTCGGCATGCCGGCTGAGAACGCCGCCATCCAGAACAAGAGCCATCCCGCCAAGTGGACCTATGAGAACATCGCCTACATGCGCGGCCAGCTGAAGCGCCTGGGCCTTTCCTACGACTGGGACCGCGAGCTCGCCACCTGCGACCTCGACTACTACAAGTGGGAGCAGAAGATCTTCCTGGAGATGTACAAGAAGGGGCTCGCCTACAAGAAGTCCTCCGCCGTCAACTGGTGCCCCAAGTGCGAGACCGTGCTCGCCAACGAGCAGGTCGAGGACGGCTGCTGCTGGCGCTGCGACTCCCTGGTGGAGGCGAAGGAGCTGGAGCAGTGGTCCTTCCGCATCACCAACTATGCCCAGGAACTGCTGGATGACACCTACAAGCTGACGGGCTGGCCCGAGCGCGTGCTCACCATGCAGCGCAACTGGATCGGGCGCTCGGTAGGGTGCGAAATCGACTTCGCGCTGGAGAACGGTCTCAGCAAGATCAGGGTCTTCACCACCAGGCAGGACACCCTGTTCGGCGCCACCTTCATGTCGCTGGCCGCAGAGCACCCGATGGCGCTGGACCTCGCCACCGCCGAGCAGCGCGCCGCCGTGGAAGCCTTCATCGACAAGGTGAAGAAGACCGACCGCATCAAGCGCTCCGCCGAGGACCAGGAGAAGGAGGGGGTCTTCACCGGCTCCTACTGCATCAACCCGGTCACCAATGCGAAGATGCCTATTTACCTCGCCAACTTCGTCCTCATGGACTACGGCACCGGCGCCGTCATGGCCGTCCCCACCCACGACCAGCGCGACTTCGAGTTCGCCCAGAAATACAACCTGCCGCTCAAGGTGGTGATCCAGCCCGAAGGCGAGACCCTCGATCCTGCCGCCATGACCGAGGCCTACACCGCCGAGGGGATCATGGCCAACTCCGGCCGCTTCGACGGCATGGGCAACGCCGACGCCAAGGAGGCCATCGCCGACTTCCTGGAGAAGGAGGGGATCGGCAAGAAGACCGTCAACTTCCGCCTGCGCGACTGGGGCATCTCCCGCCAGCGCTACTGGGGCAACCCGATCCCGGTGATCAACTGCGACCTCTGCGGGGTGGTTCCCGTTCCGGAAGCGGACCTCCCGGTGGTGCTCCCGATGGACGCCGAGTTCACCGGCGAGGGGGGCAACCCGCTGGCGCGCGTGGACAGCTTCACCACCTGCACCTGCCCGCAGTGCGGCGAGGCCGCCCGCCGCGAGACCGACACCATGGACACCTTCGTGCAGTCCTCCTGGTACTTCCTGCGCTACTGCTCGCCCAAGTTCACGGCGGGGCCGCTGGATCGCGAGCAGGTCGAGCACTGGATGCCGGTGGACCAGTACATCGGCGGCATCGAGCACGCCGTACTGCACCTGCTCTACGCCCGCTTCTTCACCAAGGTGCTCAGGGACCTCGGCTACTGCAACGTGGACGAACCGTTCTCCAACCTGCTCACCCAGGGGATGGTGATCAAGGACGGCGCCAAGATGTCCAAGTCCAAGGGGAACGTGGTCGACCCCAACGCCCTCATCGAGCGCTACGGCGCGGACACGGCAAGGCTCTTCTCCCTGTTCGCCGCACCGCCGGAGAAGGATCTCGACTGGAGCGACCAGGGGGTCGACGGGAGCTACCGCTTCCTGAACCGCGTCTGGCGTCTCGTGTACGACGTGCTCCCCGCGATCAAGGGCGCCGGTGCCGTCGAGGCGGACAAGCTCACGGCGGAAGGGAAAAAACTGCGTCGCGCGGTGCACAAGACCATCAAGAAGGTCTCCGAGGATGTCGAGGAACGCTTCCACTTCAACACCGCGATCGCGGCGGTCATGGAACTGGTCAACGCCATCCAGGGCTTTGCCGGCAAGGACGCCCCGGAGAACGTCGCCGTGGTGCGCGAGGCGGTGGAGTCGGTGGTGCGCCTGCTGGCCCCCTTCGTGCCGCACTTCGCGGAGGAACTCTGGTCCGAGCTCGGCAACCAGGTCGGCCTCGAGCAGGCCGGCTGGCCCGGCTATGACGCCGACGCCGTGGTCGACGAGGAGATCACCGTCGTGATCCAGGTGAACGGCAAGCTGAGAAGCAAGCTCACCGTGGCCCCTGACGCCAAGGAGGAAGATGTCCGCGCCGCCGCCCTTGCCGACGACAAGATCCTCCCGTACCTGGAGGGGAAGAGCGTCAAGAAGGTCGTCTACGTCCCCGGCAAGCTGGTCAGCATCGTCGTCGCGTAGCCAGTGAGGAAGCGTCCCATGACAGCCACCAGGCTCTTCACAAGGCTCGGTCTCATCCTCCTGCTCGCTGCGCTCTTTTGCGGCTGCAGCTACAGCCCGGTAATCCAGCACGGCCCGCTGGCCGGCGCCAACGGCGTCAACGTGGTTCTTTTCGCCAACAAGAGCTACCGCGCCGGCGTGGAGGCGGTCCTTGCGCGGGAGATGGTCGACGAGTTCGCCTTCCGCACCGGCGGCAAGGTTCTCCCCGCGGACCGGGCGGAGCTGGAGCTCTCAGGCGTCGTCCTCTCCTACAACTCGGTGCCGGTTTCCTATACCGCGGCCGACGTGATCAGGGAGTACAACGCGATCCTTGCGGTCCAGGCCATCCTGCGCGACCAGAAGTCGCACAAGGTGCTCTGGAAGGGGGATGTCACCGAGCAGCAGGTCTACCCGGTGAACGCCAACATCGCCCTGCAGCAGGACGCCGAGGAAGCCGCCATCGAGAAAATCAGCCGGCGCATTTCCGAGCGGATCTGGCAGAAGCTCGGCGAGCGCTTCTAGCGCCCTCGACAACAATTGCAAACATTGACGCCGCCCATTCAGCATCTGGCTGGTGGGCGGTTTTTTTGACGTGAGGTCGGTTATGAAACCGGAAGAGTTCAACAAGGCGGTGGAAAAGGGAGAACTGGCGTCGCTGTACCTTCTGTACGGGGACGAGCCGTACCTCGTGGAGCGCGCGGTCAAGAAGCTGCTGGATCGGGCCGTCGACCCCGGTTTTCGCGACTTCAACCTGGACGTTTTCTACGGCAACGAGTGCAAGGGGGAGGAGGTTTTCGGCGCCGCCCAGACCCTTCCCATGTTCGCCGAGCGCCGGGTCGTGCTGGTGAAGAAGGGAGGCGACCTGTCCGCCCACGCCATGGAGGTGCTGCTCCCTTACCTTCAGGACCCGTCCCCCGGCACCTGCCTGATCCTGCAGGCCGAGAAGGTGGACGGGCGCAAGAAGTTCTACGCCGACTTCAAAAAGCGCGGCGAGGCCGTCGAGTTCAAGCGCCCCTACGAGAACCAGCTCGGGCCCTATGTGCGCGACGAAGTCCGCGCCGCCGGCAAGAAGATCGAGCCCGCCGCGGCCGAGCTGCTCGCCTACCTGGTGGGAAACAACCTGCAGGAGCTCGTTTCCCAGATCGAGAAGCTTTGCATCTACTGCGGCAGGAAGGAGACGGTAGCGGTTGCCGATGTCAAGGCGATCGTTTCCGACACCAAGGTCGAGAGCGTCTTCGAGTTCACCGATGCCCTGGGCAGCAAGGAGCTTCCCCGCGCCTTGAAGATGCTCACCGCGCTGCTGCAGGACGGCGAGGCGCCCCTGCGCATCCTGGGTGCGGTGGCGCGGCACTACCGCCAGCTCTGGCAGGTGCGCGAGCTGCTGGACCGCAAGGTGCCCCAGTCCGAGCTCGCCAGGGCGTCCGGGATCAACCCGTACTTTCTGAACAAGGTGACGGCGCAGGCGCGGAACTACACGGTGGCGGAGCTGAAGCGGATTTTCGAGCGGATGTTGGAACTGGACCTGGCCTTCAAGTCCGGCGGGCTGGAAGAGCCCCTCTTCGAGCGGTTCGTGATGGATGCCTGCAGGCGGTAGCGGGGAAAGCGGAACCCCGGACGATTTTTCGGGACCGTGGCGAGGCTCGCTGCAGTGGGCGTGACATCCCCCTCCCCCGGAGGGGAGGGGAGCGGATAGCGAAGGTGTCGGTGCAAACTAGAAAAGGGAATCCCCGGTGGGAATTCCCTTTTTGCTTTCATGTATCCGCTACCGGACTAGGCCAGGGTGTTGACCAGTTTGGTGAGGCGGGAAACGTTCCTGGAAGCGTTGGAGGAGTGGATGATCCCCTTGGTTGCGGCACCGTCGATGACCGGGATCGCAGCAGCCAGAGCGGCCTTTGCAGCATCCTGATCCTTGGTGGCAACCGCTTCGCGGACGCGCTTTATGAAAGTACGCAGAGTGGAACGCTCGTGCTTGTTGCGCTCGGTCCTCTTTGCGGTCTGCTTGATCCTCTTAATTGCCGATTTATGATTTGCCAAACTGCACCTCCGGGTATTTTAAAATGTAGCTTTAGGTTTTTTGGAAAGAGGAATTATATAACACCCAGGCGGCGCAGAGTCAAGCATAAAACCGCCCGTAGCCGAAAAATACTTCCCGCCACGCGAACATTGGACCTTACCATTATTTTCCCGACAAATCCAGAAAAAACTGCCGATAACCTTGCCCCCCACCCGGCCGCCTTGTCCATCGCATCGCCGGCTTGACATTCGACTTCTTGAATATTATGCTGCCTTACCACCAGGGGCGTCCCCCTTCACACCCGGAGGATAAATATGCAAACGAAGAACAGGCGTGATTTTGATGCCGTAGCCGAGCAATGGGACCAGGAACCGCGCCGTCTGAAGCTGGCGCAGGATGTCGTGGCAGCGCTTCGGAAGGTACTTCCTCTGACCCGGGCCATGGAGGTCCTGGACTACGGTTGTGGCAGCGGTCTGGTTACCCTCGGGCTGCACCCTTTCATTGGCCGCATCACAGGTGCCGACAGCTCCCGGGGGATGCTCGACGTTCTCGACAAGAAGATCCAGGCGCAAGGTCTCGACAACGTCTCCACCATGTTGCTCGATCTCGAGAAACATGGTCTGGAAGGGAGCTTTGACCTCATCGTGAGCAGCATGACCCTGCACCACGTCCAGGACGTCCCCTCCCTGATCGCTTCGTTGTCCATGGCCTTGAAGCCCGGCGGCTGGTTGGCGCTTGCCGACCTGGCTACCGAGGACGGCCGCTTCCACGACGACCCCACCGGGGTCCTGCACCACGGCTTTTCCGGCGAGTTTCTCTCCGGTGAATTCGCCCGAAACGCCCTGGTCGACGTGAGCGTGGTCACCGCAGCCGCCGTCGATAAAAAAGGTGCGGACGGCGCCATCCGCAGCTATCCCGTCCTGCTCTGCTGCGGTCACAAGTAACCGGGCACACCGCTTTCTGAAGCGCCTCAAAAAGAAAGCCCCCCTCGTTCGAGGGGGGCTTTTGTGCGTGCAATATCCTTATGCTATCTGTGCGAACAGTGGCTCCAGCTACCAGTCTTCCTTCTGCTTCTGTGCCAATTTCTCCATGAAGAGTTCCGGAGAGGTCAATTTCAGGATCTCCTTGTCGCTGTATCCCAAATCCTTGAAGTTGAGGACGCCGTTGGGGGCGTGGCAGTTGGCGCAGTAGAGCGCCTTGGTCTTGGTGACAAGGTGGTTGCTGCCGAAATAGATGGTCTGCCATCCGGGCACCGCCTCCTTGGCGATCTTCTCCGGGTTTTTGAGGCCCAGTGTCTTCGCCGCGGAGAGGACGCCGGCGCGGGTGTCGCCGTCGGACATCGGCTGGGCGAAATCCATGGAGAGGAGCTCGCCGGTCTGCTTGTTGTAGTAGGCCTTGCCCTGGAAGATCTTGAACGGCGTGATCTTGCTCTTGCCGTCCTTCTTGCTCCCTTTCGGGCCGATGAAGTGGGGCGTGTTCTTCACCGTGCCGTTGTACCACGCGTAAACAGGGGTGGTCTCGTTGGCCTCTTTCTTCAGCGTGGTCGGCTCGTAGAACTTGTCAGGCGTCTGCTCCCAAACCGTGAAGTCCTTGGCGAAGGCGCCGCCGGTGCGCGGGATGTGGCAGGTCTGGCAGGCGATCTTGGCACAGTGACGGTTGAGGTCGGCGTCCTTGTGCGGCTTCACCCCGTGGCAGGAGGTGTCGGAGCAGGAGACGAACAGGCCGTCGTTGGCCCAGTTGTTGGGGTCGTGACCGGTCGGCATCTTGTGGTTCTTCGCCTTGTGGCAGTCGACGCAGACCATCCCTTTGGCGGCGTGGGCATCGGTGTCCTTGGTGAAGGTGAACCCGCGCTTGACGATGACGCCGCCGCCGGCCGCCTCATGGCATACCATGCAGTTCTTGACGGTCGGCTTGCCGATGGCGAGGGCGGCCTTGGCGCTGCGGTCCTGCCCCATGACCACCTCCCCCTTCTCGTTCTTGAAGGGTTTTCTCTGCCGGAAATCGTAATCGGTGGAATGGCAGACCAGGCAGTCCACCGCCGCCTCGGCCGCGGCGCCGGTGCTGCCGACGTCGGAGAGATGGTTGCCGGGGTGGCAGGTGTTACAGCCGGAGAACTTGCTCTTGCCGGTCACCGGGCTCTTCGGGATCTCCTTCAGGTTGTTGACGATGTCGTTGCCGTTGCACATGACGTAGATGCGGTTCTTCATCCCGTACTCTTCCTTGGGATTTAACCCCTCCACGTTGGTCACCTTGGAGGCATGCTTCCAGTGCACGGTGTCCAGGAACCCCTTGGCGCTGCCGGGGTGGCACTCCTCGCAGGTTTCAGGCCCCTTGTAGCCGCTTTTCTCGATAGACTCCTTGCCGGGATGCACGCCTGCAGCCAAGGCAGTCGTAGCCGCCAAGGCAAGACCGAGCACTGCCGCTGTAACGCTTTTCTTGCTCATCGAAGCCCTCCTGTTCTCTGTGGTAGCTGTTCCTTGTACTTTCATTGTTATCGGCAGACCGTCACAATAGTTTAGTGTCTAACCGAGGTATGTCGAGTCGACATGAAGTAGTATTTTCCGGCGGATGCTGTGGCAATGAGCGCATGGTCGCGAGCTGCCAATGCCAGTAGCAGGCTTCGTTCGTGGAGAATCGTAACATCCTTTGCAGCCGCCTCTAACGGGAAAAGGGGCGAAATGATTCGCCCCTTCTTTGATGCCGCCGTCTTATTTCTTGGTAACCTTGGCTACCTTTTGTGCCGCCTTGGAAGACCTGCCCCCTTTTTGCATCGGGTCCCCCTTGTAGCCGAGCGCCTTCCAGTCGAGGCGGTTGCCGCCCATGTGGCACTCGCCGCACTGCAGCGCCTCTTCCTTGGGTGACACCTCGTGCTGCGCCGCGATATAGGCCACCGTGTTCACGAACTGGTACTTGCCGCTGTAGGGAAGGCCGCACCCTTCGGCGCCCAGGCGGCACGCCTTATCCCAGTCGTAGTCGACCCACAGGGATTTGTACTGCTGGAAGATGATCAGGTTCTTGAATTTGGCGTCCATAGGCTGGTCGCCCTTGTAGAGCTTGTACGGGTAGATCTTGGCCTTCTGGTCCTTGATGTCGCCTACCGGGCGCATCATCACCACCGGCTTGGAGGGATCCTTCACCTTGTCGCCGACCATGTAGCGCTCGACCATGCCGTTGCTCCAGGCATAGACCGGCTTCACGTTCATGCCCCAGACGAAGGTCCCCTTGTGCTTGGCGTAGGTCTCCTTGTCGAACTGCTCCTCGGCGGTGATGTTCTTGCCCACATCGGACCACTTCCATGCCATCTTGGTGGCCTGCCCCTTGGCGAAGAAGGGGATGTGGCAGGTCTGGCAGGCGACGGTGGCGAGGTGCTTGTTGATGAGCGCGCCGTTTTTGGCCTTCTGGTGTGGAGCCTTGGCGCCGGAGTGGCACTGCTCGCAGTTCACGCGGGTGTCGTAGTGAGCCATCATGCTCGAGGCGCCGCCGATCCTATGGTTCTTGGTGACGTGGCAGCTCTGGCAGCTCATGTCCTGGCCGCCGCTTTCCTTGCTCCCCATGTGGACGTCCTGGGACTTCTTGGTCTTCTCCAGGGTGGAGTCGAGCCCAGCGTTTTTGACGGCATCGCCTCCGCCGCCGTAGAAGTGGCAGGCACCGCAGTTCTTCCTGGTGGGGAGCCCGACGCTCTGGGCGGCGACGTTGAGGTCCATGCTCTTCTTTTCGATGCTCTTGTTGTCGATGTCACAGCCAACCGCAGCCCTGGTGTAGTTCCCCTTCTGGGCGTGGCAGATGAGGCAGTCGACCTTGGTCTTGTCGGTGAAGTCGAAATTGGTGCGGGTCCAGCCGTAGCCTGCGTGGCATTTGCCGCAGGACTCGTGCACCACCCCTTCCTTGCCCCCCTGGATCGAGGTGCAGAAGGAGTTGATCATGTTGGATTTGCCGTACTTCTTGGTGCTCTTCTCCATGCCTTTGACCATGTTCGGGGTGCCGGCCCAGGTCCAGTGGGTGGTCTTCATGAAGTCGGCCGCCTGCTGATCGTGGCACTCCAGACAGACCTTGGTTACCTCGCCGCCGCTTTTAAACGGCCCCTTGACGAACTCGGAATGGTCGACTGCCGCCATCCCCTGGGCAGCAGCCGCCAACATCGCGACCCCCGCCAAAATTCCCAGCATCCCTCTCATACAACCTCCCAGTAGTGAATCGGCTCGCGCCGCGTGCAACTATATCCATGCCTTCATATATAATGAAAACAATATGTGAATGGGCAAAAAGAAGCGCTGCAATTCCTGGAACTACAGCGCCGTCTACGAGGAACCGTCCCGGCTTAACAGCCGGCGGTCTTCCTAAACAGTTTGGAGACGTTCTTGCCGTCGATCACCTCGTACTTGCAGCGGATCTCGTCGCCCTCGACGATCCTGTGGTCCTTGAACTTGTCCAGGGTCAGGTCGTCCTCCACCGTGATCACCACGAGCTGCTCGGTCTTGTTGTCCTTCAGCGTGGCGGTGGCCGTTTTGGCGTCCTTGCCGGCGATCTCGATCTTGGTGATCACACCCACCATCTTGACCTCTTCTCCTGCGCTGGCGATGCTGCCGAAGCAGAAGATGGTGAGCGCTGCCACTGCTACCAGGACCATTACCGAAACTGCTTTTTTCATCTTCTTTCTCCTTTTGGGGGTGGGGTGGCAGCCTCGGCTGCCACCCCGGCTTTTCCATGTACCGCGTCTGCGATACGGGTTTTAGAACTTGACTTCGAAGGTCGCGTAGACGTCCTGCGCGCTCTTAAGCGGCTGGAGCAGCAGCAGATCGGTCGACTTGATGTCGGAGATCTTCTGCGGTGCGCCAACCCAGTTGTTGCTGCCGGTGTAAGCGAAGTCGTAGTACTGGTAGCCGATCTTGAAGAAGGCCTTGGACAGGTGCGAGGAGATCGGTTTCAGGTTGAGCTCCTGGATCAGGTAGGCCTCGTAGACGTCGCCGCGGGTTCCCAGCTTGGAGGTCCACATGTCGTCGGCCGCCGGTGCGAAGGTGATCCAGTTCTTGGAGCCGTGGTTGTACTCGACGCCGAACTTGGTCTTGGTCGGCTCGAAGTCGTAACGTGCACCCGCGTAGGCGGCCCAGCCGGTCTTGTCGGAGGGGGCTTCCTGGTTGAAGAAGGAGCCGGTCAGCAGCCCCTGGAACCCTGCGTTGTTGGAGACGTTGTTGTTCGGGTGGGTGACGCTCAGGCCGGCGTCGGCGAAGAAGTTCAGTTTGCCCGGGCCGATGTTCTTCAGGGTGCTCATGAAGCCGGCGCCGTACCAGTCGATGTCGCCCAGCGAGGTAGCCGGGGCGGTGTTGCCGAAGGCGGTGTTGGACATGACCGGGAAGTCGAAGATCTGGAAGCCGCGGTTCCACTGCAGCCAGACGCGCAGCGGGTCGGTGTCGATCGGGATGAGGGCGACACCGAGCATGTCGGTGTCATGCAGGCTGTTGCTCGGGGTCTCGAAGCCGCTCTCGAAACCGCGGCCGTAGCAGACTTTCGCGTACGCGCCGGGGAGCGCGTCGATGTCCGGGGCCCAGCCGAGGGTCATGCCGTCGAAGGCGTAGTCGACCAGGAGCGCGGGGGTGCCACCGTTGCCCGGGCGCTCGTTGTTCAGGCGCAGGTTGCTCGGTGCGCCGTTGGTGGAGGGGCGGCGGCCGACGGAGAACCAGACCGGCTGGTCGCCGATGTTGCTCCAGGTGGCGTAGGCGCGGTCCACGTCCAGAAGGCTCGAGGAGGGGACGTGGCCGAGGGTGCCGTCGAAGGCGCCGACGCGGTCGGCGAAGAACGGGGTGTTGCCGCTGTTGGTGATCGCGGAGTCATCCTGCGAGCCGAAGGTCTTGTAGGCGACCAGGCGGACGTTCACGGTCACGTCCTTGGTGGCCTTGGCGTGCAGGTCGATGCCGAGACGGTTGGTGTAAAGGAGGTCGTTCTTGGCCTTGTAGGACGGGGAGGTAGCCAGGTTGCCGCTGCCGGCGCCGAGGAAGCCCTGCATGGCCATGACCAGGGCGGCCTGCTGGTAAGCCGGCGGCAGGGAAGCGAAGGCTGCCTGGTTGGCCGGGGTCATCATGCCCATCACCTTGTCCATGATCCCCTTCTGGGTCAGGGTGGCGAGGATCCCCTGCTGCTGCGCGGTGAGGCGGTTGGCGGCCAGGTAGTTGTTGACGTCGGTGGGGGTCATCCCACCAAGAGCCGGCATGATCTGCCCGATGAAGGCGTTGTACATCGCGGAGGGCATGTACTTGTTGAGGATGGTGTCGAACTGGGCGGGGGTGAAGAGGGAGCCTGCCTTGCCCTGGAACATGAAGGCGGTGCCGGAGGGGTTGGCGATGGTGGCGTTGTCACCGACGGTCAGCCCCGCGACCGCGTTTGGGCCGACCACGAAAGCGCCGACCAGGTTGTTCATGGTGCCGATGGCGTCGGAGTGGGCCGCGACGTCGCCCCTGAGGGAATCGACCCTGAAGCGGTAGTCCCCGCCGATGGTGAGCCACTTGCCCAGCGACTTCTCCTCGATTCTGTCGACCTTGCGGGTCAGATCCTCGACCTTCTTCTGGTCGGAGCCTTTCTGCTGCTCCTCGAGCTTCTGCACCTTCTTGGTCAGGTCGTCAATTTTCTTCTGCATGTCCTGGTCGTCTGCCTGCGCCACGACGGGGGCAGCCAGGGCACAAACGGCCGCGCCGATCAACAGTTTCTCCAGTTTTCTCATTCACTTCTCCTTTTTTGTTTCGCTGGTTTTTACACCAACCTTCGGTCGAAGATTTATTTCATTGGCACGTCGGCGTGCCGGTGCAACTCATTAAATACTGGCGGTTACTGCTCTAATCGGCGCATTCACCGGTAGATTTAGGGTAAATGTGTTAGCTTGGAAATTTATAATCGAATCGATATGTCTTAACCATTAACGGCATTTAGCTTTGGGGAGGTGATATGTCGTGGCAGAAATGTGAAGTCGACCCCTAGGGGCGGCAAACTAATGAGTCTTATAGATCTTCGAGACGTCATATGTCAATATATTTTTTATTGCATATATCGGTAGGTCAATGATTTATCGCCGCTAATGTCTGTTCGGCCGGTTGGGGCCGGCAAGCGGGGGTGTGCAGCTAATAGGTGTTGACTGGGAGCGACCAATTTTCGTACTATTCAACCATTTAACCATCAGGATACAGACGTGAATATGTCGAAAAAGCTTTACCTGGAAACGTTCGGCTGCCAGATGAACGTGAGCGATTCCGAGAAGATAGTGGCACTGATGAAGGGGATAGGGTACCAGCAGACCGCCGATCCGGTGGAAGCGGACCTGGTCCTTTTGAACACCTGCAGCATCCGGGCGACCGCCGAACAGCGGGTCTACGGTCACCTGGGCAGGTTCAAGTCGATGAAGAAGAAAAAGCCGGCGCTGATCATCGGAGTCGGCGGCTGCGTCGCGCAGCAGGAAGGGGAGCGGCTCCTGCAGAAGGCCCCCTTCGTGAACCTCGTGTTCGGCACCCACAACCTGCACCTGTTGCAGAAGATGGTCTCTGGCGCCGAGCAGGGGAAGCAGAGCGTCGCCACCGATTTCCTGGACGACGAAAAGCGTTTCGACCTGTTCCCGCACGCCGAAAGCGAAGGTGGCGTCTCCCGGTTCGTCACGGTCATGCAGGGGTGCGACAACTTCTGCGCCTACTGCATCGTCCCGCACGTGCGCGGCCGCGAGATCAGCAGGAATGCGGCCAAGGTCGTCGAGGAGGTTGCCGTCTTGGCCGCAGCCGGCGTCACCGAGGTGACTCTCCTGGGGCAGAACGTGAACTCCTACGGGTTCAAGGAGGCCGGCGCGCCCGACTTCGCGGACCTCCTGCGCATGGTGGCGCAGGTGGAGGGGATCGAGAGGCTGCGCTTCACCACCTCCCATCCCAAGGACATTTCGCCGAGGCTGATCGCTTGCTTTGCCGAGATCCCCAAGCTGGCGCCGCACATCCACCTCCCGGCCCAGTCGGGGAGCGATGCCGTGCTCGAGAGGATGAACCGCGGCTACACCCGTGCCGACTACCTCGCCAAGGTGCGCGCGCTCAGGGATGCCTGCCCCGAGATCCAGTTCACCGGCGACATGATCGTCGGCTTCCCCGGCGAGGACGACGCCTCGTTCGAGGCGACCATGGAACTGATCGAGGAGGTGCAGTATGCCGACCTCTTCTCCTTCATCTACTCGGCCCGCCCCGGCACCAAGGCGGCCGAGTTCCCGGACGAGGTGAAGCGGGCCGAGAAGCAGGCGCGCTTGGAGCGCTTGCAGGCCGCCCAAAAGAAGATCACCCTGGCCCGGAACGAGAGTTTCGTGGGAAGCGTGCAACAGGTGCTGGTGGAAGGCCCGAGCAGCTCCGGCGATTCGCTCTTTGGCAGGACCGGCGGCAATCGCGGCACCGTCATGGACGGGGATCCTGCCCTGGCCGGGCGCCTGGTGCGGGTGAGGATCACGGAGGGGGTGCAGACACTGCTCAAGGGGGAGATCCTGCATGTCTGACAACGGGAGGGACGAGGCACACATGTACGTTGAGATGAAGGTTTTCGGCTTCGCCCTGGATGCCATCGCCCAGATGCCGGTGATCATACTGAAGGACGCCGAAGAAAAGCACGCGGTCCCGGTATGGATCAACACCTCTGAGTCAGTTTCCTTCGCCGCCCAGTTTGTCGGGCGCGAGATGAGCGTTCGCAACAGCCGCAAGGACGTGTTCACCACACTCGTCGAGCGGCTGGACATGACCGTCTCCGGGATCTACGTCGAGAGCCTGCGCGACGGCGTGTTCACCGCCTCGGTGCGGCTTGAGCCCAGGGAAGGGGAAGAACTCCGGCTGGAAGTCCACGTGGCCGAGGCGATGCTCCTCTCGCTCAAGTATCATATGCCGGTGCGGGTAAACGACGAGGTGCTCACCCGCGCCTCCAGCCTCGACATGAACGACGAAGGGTTCGCCCAGGAGAACAACGCCCGCCGCTTCGTCGACTTCCTCGACCACATGGACCCCGCCGCCATGGGCAAGTACCCGATGTAGCACGCCACGCCGAGATAAAGATTAAGACAAAGATTAAGAAGGCTGGAGCCGGAGCATCTGGTATCCCGGTAGGGCAAGGCAAGCAATTGAAAAAAGTGGGAGTTGGGCGTAGTGTGAGAGCAGGCCCAGCGCCTTCTTAATCTCGATCTTAATCTTAATTTCAATCTTTATCTCAACCTGATCTTACGAGGTTTCACATGCGCGACGCATCCTTTGAATTTCTGCAAAAGCTTCTGGCCGCGCCCAGCCCCTCGGGGTACGAGCAGCCGGCTCAGCGGGTATTCCGCTCCTATATAGAACCCTTCTGCCAGGTGGCCACCGACGTCATGGGCAACGTCTTCGGGATGATCCAGGGGGAAGGGAAGAACCGCCCCCGCGTCATGGTGGTCGGGCACTCCGACGAGATCGGCCTCCAGGTGCGCTACCTGGACGACAACGGTTTCATCTACTTCTCCGCCATCGGCGGCGTCGACCCGCACATCACTCCGGGGATGCGGGTGCACGTGCACACCTCCCGCGGCAGCATAAACGGCGTGATCGGCAAGCGACCGATCCACCTGATCGAGCCCAAGGAGCGCGACACGGTCATCAAGCTGGACGCCCAGTACATCGATATCGGCGCCGCCAACAAGAAGGAGGCGCAGGAGTGGGTGCGCGTGGGGGATCCCATCACCTTCGCAAGCAACCTCGAGTGCCTCTTCGGCGACCGGGTCAGCTCGCGCGGCCTGGACGACAAGGCGGGAAGCTTCGTGGTGGCCGAGGTGCTGAGGCGGGTTTCCGAGCTGCCGGCCAGGCTTCCGGTCGACGTCTACGGGGTCTCCTCGGTCCAGGAAGAGGTGGGGCTCAGGGGAGGGACCACCAGCTCCTACTCGGTGAACCCGGACGTCGGCATCTGCGTCGAGGTCGACTTCGCCACCGACCAGCCGGACGTGGACAAAAAGCACAACGGCGAGGTGGGGCTCGGCAAGGGGCCGATCCTGCCGCGCGGCGCCAACATCAACCCGGTGCTCTTCGACCTCCTCTCCGACACGGCGAGCAGCAACAACATCGCGGTGCAGTACACCGGCATCGCCCGCGCAACCGGCACCGACGCCAACGTGATGCAGATCTCCCGCGGCGGCGTGGCGACCGCCCTGGTCAAGCTTCCGCTGCGCTACATGCACACACCGGTTGAGACCATGTCCCTCTCCGACCTGGACAGCGCCGTCGAGCTGATCGTCGCCTCCCTCGGCCGGATGGGGAGCAAGGACGCGTTCATCCCGATGTAGTCCTTAACAGGCTCCTCTCCTCCCTAGCGGTTGCTCCTCCCCCTTAAGGGGGAAGGCCGGGAGGGGGGACTCCGGGACAGGGAAGGGGGCAGGGCAGGCGGTGCCCCCTCGCCCTCCGGGGAGCCGCCCACCGCAGGGTTTCGCCCGGAGGTGGGGGGGGTAGGGTGAGGGGCAGCCTCTCAGGAGATGGTCGCGGCCGGAGGAAAGAGGCCCGCCCCATGAGCGCTAGTTGTGTAGACGCTAAGGATGGGAAACCGCTACGGTTTTTTATCTGTCATTAGCCTTATTTTAGTTGACTTGCCCTTCCCCTTGTAATAAGTTTTCCGGTTAAAACCTGCCTCGAAACAACAAAAGGAGTTTCCCTAATGTTAGAAAGCAGCCTTCCCGAAGGTCTTACGTTTGACGACGTCCTGCTTCTCCCAGCCCACTCACTCATCCTTCCCCGCGACACCGATCTGACCACCCGACTGACCAACAACATACAGCTGAACATCCCGCTGGTGAGTGCCGCCATGGACACGGTCACCGAGGCGAGGGCCGCTATCTGCATGGCGCGTGAAGGGGGGATCGGCTTCATCCACAAGAACCTCACCATTGCCGAGCAGGCGATGGAAGTGGACAAGGTGAAGAAGAGCGAGTCCGGGATGATCGTCGATCCGATCACCATGCGCCCGAACCAGCGCATCAGGGAAGCGCTGGAGATGATGGCCAAGTACCGCATCTCCGGGGTGCCGATCACCAAGGCCAACGGGAAGCTGGTCGGCATTCTGACCAACAGGGACCTCCGTTTCGAGACCGACCTCGACCTCCCCATCTCCGACCGCATGACCAAGAGGAACCTGGTCACCGTCCCGGTGGGGACCACCCTGGAGCAGGCCAAGGAGCATCTGAAGCACACCAGGGTCGAGAAGCTTTTGGTGGTGGACGAGGAGAAGAACCTCAAGGGTCTCATCACCATCAAGGACATCGAGAAGATCAAGAAGTACCCCAACGCCTGCAAGGACTCCCTCGGGCGCCTGCGGGTCGGCGCGGCCGTCGGCCCCACCCCGGACGTCGACGCCCGCATCGAGGCGCTCATGAGGGCCGGCGTTGACGTGGTGGTCATCGACACCGCCCACGGTCACTCCCAGGGTGTCATCGACGCCATCGCCCGCATCAAGAGAACCTACCCGGCCCTCGAGCTCGTGGCCGGCAACATCGCCACCGCCGCGGCCGCCGAAGCCCTCATAAAGGCCGGCGTCGACGCCATCAAGGTCGGCATCGGACCGGGTTCCATCTGCACCACCCGCGTGGTCGCCGGCATCGGCGTGCCGCAGATCACCGCCATCGCCGAGTGCTCCAAGGTCGCCAAGAAGCACAACATCCCGCTCATCGCCGACGGCGGCATCAAGTACTCCGGCGACCTCACCAAGGCCGTCGCGGCCGGCGCCGACGTCATCATGATCGGCTCGCTGTTCGCCGGCACCGAGGAGTCCCCGGGCGACACCATCCTGTACCAGGGGCGCGCCTACAAGAGCTACCGCGGCATGGGGTCCATCGGCGCCATGAAGGAAGGGAGCAAGGACCGCTACTTCCAAAGCGACGTGGACGCCGACGTGAAGCTGGTTCCGGAAGGGATCGAGGGGATGGTGCCGCTCAGGGGACCGCTCTCCGCCAACGTGCACCAGCTGATGGGTGGCCTGAGGGCCGGCATGGGCTACACCGGCAGCCGCACCATCGTCGACCTGCAGCAAAACGGCCGCTTCGTCAGGATCACCGGCGCGGGGCTCAAGGAATCCCACGTCCACGACGTCATGATCACCAAAGAAGCCCCGAACTACAGGGTGGAGAAGTAACGGCAACACCTATAACGCAAAGCCGCGGGGGCGCCGGGACGCAAGGATCTTTCTTCGCCTCTCGCCGAACTCCGCGGCTTTGCGACTTTGCGCCTTTGCGTTACAGCCTTTGACTCTCAATAGATAAGGAACCAAGACAATGACCGTAGATATCCACTCCGAAAAGGTGCTGATCCTCGATTTCGGCTCCCAGGTGACCCAGCTCATCGCGCGCCGGGTGAGAGAGCAGAGCGTGTACTGCGAAATCCACCCCTACAACATGGCGCTCGAGAAGATCAAGGCCTTCGCCCCGAAGGGGATCATCCTCTCCGGCGGCCCCTCGAGCGTCTACGACAAGGACGCCCCGCACTCCGACCTCGGTATCTACGACCTCGGCATCCCCATCCTGGGCATCTGCTACGGCATGCAGCTCATGACCCAGCAGCTTGGCGGACGCGTGGAGCGCTGCGACAAGCGCGAGTTCGGCCGCGCCACCCTGGTGCTGGACGGCGAGAGCGAGATCTTCGCCGGCTTCGAGGGGGGCGCCGAAGTCTGGATGTCCCACGGTGACCGCATCGAGCAGATGCCGGCCGGTTTCAAACTGATGGCCCACACCACCGGCTGCCCGGTCGCCGCCATGAAGGACGAGAAGCGCAACTTCTTCGGCGTGCAGTTCCACCCCGAGGTGGTGCACACCCCGCGCGGCGACGAGATGATCGGCAACTTCCTGTTCAACGTCTGCGGCTCCAAGCCGACCTGGACCATGGCCAACTTCATCGAGACCGAGATCGAGGATATCCGTAGGAAGGTCGGCACCGGCAAGGTACTGTGCGCCCTCTCCGGCGGGGTCGACTCCTCCGTCGTCGCCGTCCTGATCCACAAGGCGATCGGCGACCAGCTCCAGTGCGTCTTCGTGAACAACGGCCTGCTCCGCAAGGGCGAGGCCGAGAAGGTGGTGAACCTCTTCACCAAGCATTTCAAGATCAACCTCGACTACGTCGACGCCACCGACCGCTTCCTCGGCATGCTGGACGGCGTCTCCGACCCCGAGCAGAAGCGCAAGATCATCGGCAACGAGTTCATCTACCTCTTCGAGGAGGAGGCCAAGAAGCTGGGCCAGGTCGACTACCTGGCGCAGGGGACCCTCTACCCCGACGTGATCGAGTCCGTCTCCACCAAGGGCCCCTCCGCCGTGATCAAGAGCCACCACAACGTGGGCGGTCTCCCGGAGAAGATGAACCTGAAGCTCCTCGAGCCGGTGCGCGAGCTCTTCAAGGACGAGGTGCGGCTCTTGGGCAAGGAACTCGGCATGCCCGACGAAGTGGTGTACCGCCAGCCCTTCCCGGGGCCGGGTCTCGCCATCCGTTGCATCGGCGAACTCTCCGTGGAGAAGCTCGACATCCTGCGCGAGGCCGACGCCATCGTCATCGAGGAAATCCGCAAGGCAGGGTTATATCGCGACATCTGGCAGTCATTTGCCGTGCTGCTGCCGGTGAAGACCGTCGGCGTCATGGGTGATGCCCGCACCTACGAGTGGACCGTGGCGCTTCGTGCGGTGAATTCCCTGGACGGCATGACCGCCGACTGGGTCAAGCTCCCCTACGAGCTTTTGGGTAGCATATCCTCGCGAATCATCAACGAAGTGAAGGGTGTGAACCGCGTGGTATACGACATCAGCCAGAAGCCCCCCGCAACCATCGAGTGGGAATAACCCCCCACCCCTGGACCCTGCAAGGTTCGTTTTTTGCACAACACACCGCGGTGATCGGCGCGCAAGCCGGTTGCCGCGGTTCTTTCGTATCTGGAGAGTGATAATGGGTCCCATCCGGCTGCTCATCTTTGACCTTGACGGCACGCTGATCGATTCCCTGCCCGACCTGACCGACGCCACCAACCTGATCCGCGAGCAGCACGGGCTGCCGCGCATCGGCGTAAGCGACGTGCGCAAGCTGGTGGGGCAGGGGGCGCGCTCCCTGGTGGAGCGGGCGCTTCCCGGTGCAGGGGAGCCCGAGGTGGAGCGGGCGCTGGAAGTCTTCTTGGCCTACAACCTGGCCCACATAGCCGACAAAACCCGCCCCTATCCCGGTGTTCCCGAGACCCTGCAGGAGCTCTCCTTGCTGGGGATCCCGATGGTCGTCCTTTCCAACAAGAACGTGGCCCTGTGCCGCGAAGTGCTGGGGAGACTTGGGCTGGAGCGGCATTTCACCGACATCTTCGGCGCCGATTCCTTCCCGCACCGAAAGCCATCCCCGGAGCCAGTGCTCGCCCTGCTGAACGAGTTCGGCGTCGCGGCGAAGGAATGCATCATGGTTGGCGACAGCGTCAACGACATCGCCGCCGGGGGCGGGGCTGGAGTGTGGACCGTCGGCTGCAGCTACGGTTACGGCGATGCCAGCGAGCTCGAACAGGCCCACTACCGGGTCTGCGACTTCCCTTCACTGCTTGCGCTGTCCTTCGCGCAGGCAAAAAAAGGGGAGCAATGAAAAAAGACTAAAGTTTTTGATGAGGGTGTCGAAACGGAAGTAAACCTAAACCTACCTGACCTACTGGGGGCGATATCAGATGAAAGTAGAAGACCTCAATTCCAACCCGGCCGTTTCCCATCTTGCAGTCGTGCGCAACGACAAACCCGACACGGGCGAGGCGCAAGCGGAAGCAGCCAAGCAGCAGACAGCCGCCGACAAAGTCGAGCTGTCCAGCTATATGCCCGTGGTGCCCTCCTCCAAGCAGAGGCGGGACGACATCCGGGTGGATCGGGTCGAGGAGTTGCGCACGCAGATCAGCAGCGGACAGTACGAAGTTTCCAGCAAAGATCTCGCACAGAAGATGCTTTCCAAGCTCGTCGTGAAGTAAGGAGCGCCAGCCATCACGCAACGAGCGATGCGCGCGGTGACATAAGCCAACAAAACCATTGACAGCTTCCGCCAAATGCGGTAAAAGTTTTCTTCCACCAAGCGGGAATAACTCAGTGGTAGAGTGTCAGCTTCCCAAGCTGAAGGTCGCGGGTTCGAATCCCGTTTCCCGCTCCAATTAACAACAACAGGTTCAGGTAGTTAGAGTGAACCTTTCGAAACTGTCCCCGGTTCTGTCCCCAAACGGAATCGGGGATTTGCTTTTCTGGGGTATCACGAAGTCGCGCCCCAGGTAGTCGAAGATTCTCTCCCCGTCCTCTTCCAGTCCTTCCACGTAATTCCCATACACCTCATAGACCATCTGTTTCGAAGCATGGCCCATTAGCTTGACGAGTCTTAGCGGGTTGATCCCGACCAGGAGGCTCCATGCTGCGAAGGAGTGTCGCGCCGAGTAGGAAGTGA
>NZ_JAHLMF010000019.1 GCF_018919385.1 Geomonas diazotrophica | reverse complement strand
ATCGAAGGTTTTTACAATCGCAAGAGGCTTCACTCTGCCATCGGCTACTGCTCCCCCGAAGAGTTCGAGCACCAGGAGTTGAAGATGGCAGCATAAGGGTTTCTAACGTGTCCTCTATTGCGAAGATAGGCCAAAAACGATAAAAACGATAAAAACGATAAAAACGATAAAAGCGATGCAAGGGATGAAAGCGAAAGCGATAAAAGCGATAAAAACAATGAAGGGATGAAAAGAATAAAGGAATGAAAGGCATCGTGCTTTGGGGTGAACCAGAATCCTTTGTTTAGGCTTGCATCCCCTTTATCCCTTTTATCCCTGTTTGCATCCCTGTTTGCATCCCTGTTTGCATCCCTGTTCCTTGAATCCCGCCTATTTTTCATCAGGAAAAGCGAACTCTCTTTACGAGTTCGCTTTCTCTGTTATCTTATCTTGGTCTTTCATTAATTGACGCCCTGCAGCTTATGTCAGTTCCCTGAGACAGCGAATTATCTAACCCTAAGCCTCACGTCGACCAAGGGACCGGGAATGCTCAAACGTCTGATCATCCTCATCGTATGCCTCATCGCCTCCGTTGCAACGGCACCGGCCGCCAACCACCCTCAGAAAACGCTCGTGGTAGGAAGCGAGGAGAATTTTCCTCCCTTCTCCACCGGCAGTACCGACGATACTGCGGGCGGCTTTGCCGTGGAACTCTGGAAAAAGGTCGCCAAAGAGGAGGGACTCAAATATACCCTGAGGGTCAGGCCGTGGGGCGAACTGCTCCAGGAGTTCAAGGACGGCAAGGTCGACGTCCTGGTCAACATCGCCACCTCGGAGGAGCGGCATCGCTACACCGATTTCAGCGTCCCCCACGTCACCGTCAACGGCGCCATCTTCGTGCGCAAGGGAGACTCCCGCATCAACTCAGAGGCGGACCTGGCGGGTAAGTCCATCATCGTGTTCAAATCGGACCTGGCCCACGAGTACGCCATCTCCAAGGGATGGCAAAAGCAACTGGTGCTGGTCAACGACGCCCGGGAAGGGCTCACGCTCCTTGCCTCGGGCAAGCACGACGCCATGCTCCTCAGCAAGCTGGCCGGACTCCAGACGCTGCGGGAACTCCGCATCGACAACGTGCGGGCCCTGGAAGCCAAGGCGGGCTACGCACAGAAGTTCACCTTCGGCGTGCGCAAAGGGGATTCGGACCTCCTCGCCTTGCTGAATGAGGGGCTCGCCCTGACCAAGGCTGACGGCGACTACGACGAGCTGTACCAGAAGTGGTTCGGCGTCTACGAAACCAAGGAGCCGACCTTCCAGGACGTGTTGAAGTACCTGCTTCCCTTCGCGCTCCTGGTAGCGTGCCTCGCCACCTATTTCTTCTACAGGCGCAGCTGCGAACGCAAAGCGTCCGAGGCCGCCTTGCGCGAGAGCAAGCTGCGCCTGGACACCATCCTCGACAACGTCGGCGCCTACATCTTCATAAAGGACACCCAGTACCGCTACACCTACGCGAACCGCCAGGTCTGCGAACTGTTCGGCCAACCCGAAGACAGGATCGTGGGGAAGACCGACGCCGCGTTCTTCTCCCCGGAATCGGTCCGGGAGATAATCGTCAGCGATCGGCCGGTGCTCGAGGAGGGGCTCACGGTCAAAAGGGAAGAGACCAACCTGGCAGCCGAAAACGAGCAGCCGCGCAGCTATTGGACCGTCAAGCTCCCGCTTAAGGACGAGGAGGGGGCCGTATACGGCCTTTGCGGCATATCCACCGACATCACGGAACTCAAGCATCTCGAGGACGAGCTGAAGAAGAAGAGCGTCGAGCTCGAAGAGCAACTGCAGGAGCGGGAGATCGCCCAGGAATCGCTGCAGGAGCAGACGGCGCTCCTCGAGGAGCAGACCGCGATGCTGGAGGAGGAGGTCGAGGAACGCAGAAGGGCCGAGGTGGCGCTCAAACAGAGCGAGGAGACCGTCCGGCACAAACTGAAGGCGATCCTGGAACCGGAAGGTGACATCGGCACCCTGGAGCTCTCGGATATCATCGACTGCGACATGCTCAAGGCCATGATGGAGGATTTCTACAGGATAACCGGGATGCTGGGTGCGGTCCTCGACGTCTCCGGCAAGGTGCTGGTCGCGGTAGGGTGGCAGGACATCTGCACCAAGTTCCACAGGGTCCATCCCGATGCCTGCAAAAACTGCCTGGAAAGCGACACCGTTCTTTCGGCGGGGGTGCCCGTGGGGACTTACAGACGCTATCGCTGCAAGAACAACATGTGGGACATGGTGACCCCTATCGAGGTGGGGGGAAGGCATGTCGGCAACGTCTTCATCGGGCAGTTCTTCTACCAGGACGAGCCGCCCGACGTGGAGCTTTTCCGCGAGCAGGCCAGGCGCTTCGGGTTCGACGAGACGGAGTACCTGGCCGCCCTTGACCGGGTGCCCCGTTTCACGCGCGAAGCGGCTGACGCGGGGATGAAATTCTACGCCGAACTCACCAAGATGGTTTCCACGCTCAGTTTCACCTCGATAAAGGTCTCCAGGATGCTTGCCGAGCGCATCCACCTCGAAGAGCAGCTCCGTCAGTCGCAGAAGATGGAAGCGGTGGGGCAGCTGGCCGGCGGCGTCGCCCACGACTTCAACAACATCCTGCAGGTGATCACCGGCTACGGGAACATGCTCAGGATGAACGAAAGCCTCGGCAAGGCAGAGCAGGATTGGGTAGACCATATCCTGTCGGCGTCCGAACGAGCGGCACAACTTACCAAGGGATTGCTGGCGTTCAGCCGCAAGCAGGTCATCCACCTGGAACCTGTGGACTTGAACGAGGTCATCGAGAACTTCAAGAAATTCATCCTCAGGGTCATCGGGGAGGACATACACCTGAAGACGGTAACTTACGGAGACCAGCTCATCGTGCACGCCGACGTGGGGCAGCTCGAGCAGGTGCTGATAAACCTGGCGACCAATGCCCGCGATTCCATGCCCAAGGGGGGACTGCTGACCATCGAGACGGGGCTGCAGGCGGTGGAGTCACCCTTCGACCACGAGTCTGGGCGGGCCGAATCGGGAAGCTACGCCGTGGTAACGGTGTCGGACAGCGGCGGCGGCATGGACGAGGAGACCCGCAAGAGGATCTACGAACCGTTTTTCACCACCAAGGAGGTCGGCAAGGGGACCGGCCTCGGCATGGCGATCGTCTACGGCATCGTCAAGCAGCATAGCGGGATCATCAACGTCTACAGTGAGCCCGGGCACGGGACCACCTTCAGGATTTACCTGCCGGTGAAGGAGGCCGGACCGGGCGAGGCGGATGACCAGGTAGTGCATGGGCAGGCCCCGACGGGGGGGAGCGAAACCATCCTGCTGGCCGAGGACGATTCCGAAGTCCGCAGGCTCGTGGTATCCATCCTTAGCCAGTACGGTTACCAGGTGATAGAGGCGGTGGACGGGCAGGACGTCGTCGAGCAGTTCGCTGCAAACAGGGAAAAGGTGGCCATGATCCTCATGGACATGATCATGCCGAAAAAGAACGGCAAGGAGGCCTACGAGGAGATCTCGCTGCTGCAGCCGGGGGTGAAGGTGCTGTATTCCAGCGGATATACCGCGGACTTCATCCAGAACAGAGGGGTGTCGGAAGAGGGGATCGAACTGATCATGAAACCGGTGCAGCCGATGGAGCTGCTGCGCAAGGTCAGGGAGATACTGGACCACTGAGCAGGCGAAAGGGGGCTGGCCGCGTCAGCGGGGTGACGGGTGTCGATGAAGCACGCTGCCCTGCTCAGCTGCGCGCCTGGCGGCACGGTCCTTCGTCATTTCCCTCTCCTTCTCCGCCTTGGCGTCGTGGAGCTGCTCGTATGCGGTGGCGCAGGTGTAAAAACAGTTCGTCGAACCGCCGTGGATATACCTCTCCTTGAGCCTTTCATACTGCTCCATTTTTGCCTGAATCTCACTCACGGGCATGGTCATCAGTTGCTGGTACTCGATGGGCCGACAGTCGCAGTCGTCGGCACGCGCAGGTCCGTGCCAAAACAGCAGCAGCAACATCGACAGAGCCACTTTTTTCATAACGTCCCCCCCGTAGCGAAACGACCTTTAATATTAACTACTGCAAATGTTAGCAGACGCCAGCGGTATCGCAAGAGGGTGTTCACGCCACTTGCCCAATCTGCCACGATATGCTATGAGCTGAAGCTCTGCGGCAATGTCCGCGGCAGAAGCAGATGTTCTGCCAGTATGGCGACAACGAAGGGATGCTATGACTGTCACAAGCGAAACCTTGACCCAACTGCTCGACCAGGCAAAGCAACAGCAGATGTTCCTGGAAATGTTCGTCCGCTCCTGGGTTGACGACTACCGCTCCGGCGGGGGCAGCGTCTACTGCGGCAAGGGATGCCGCAACTGCTGCAGCCTCGCGGTGCACACCGGTTTCGCCGAGGCGCTGGCCGTGGCCAGGCACCTGGATGAGGAACAGGGGAAGGAGGTCGAGAAGTACGCCGTGACGTTGCGCGACCTCGTGCAGGGGGTACGGGAACTGCCGCAGTACCTGCGCCTGCACCGGGACGAGATGGGGTTCTGTCCCCTGCTGAACGCCGAGGGGGGGTGCAGCGTTTACCCGGTTCGTCCCCTGACCTGCCGCTCGCTCATCTCCACCCGCGAAAGCGCCTGGTGCGGCGCCGATTTTGCGAAGATCGCCCCGGGGGAGCGGGAGGCATTTCTCGCCGGCCTGGATCGGAAGGTGGTCTCGTTCCCGAGCCACTACGTCGGCGTGCTCCAGGAAAGCGGCAAGGAGTTGGAGGAGGCGGGGGCGCAGCAGATGCGCACCCGCCTCGGGTTCGCTCTCTACGGCAACCTCGGGGTCCTGGTGCACCTGTGCCGAAAGCATGATCTGGCCGGGGCCGCGCTGCAGGGAAGCGCCCAGGCCCTTCGCGTCATTTCCGACGCGGGCTTCGATCATCCGCTGCTCGTGACCATGACCTAGCTTTTTGCCTTCAGATCCAAAATAAACGACCGGCACCCCCGCCGGTAGAGGAGATCATGCCTCCCTTTTCCTTTTTTCCTACCCCCGGCTTCGCGGCCAAGATGGACAAGATTCAAAAACATGACCCCCCCGGCCACGACCGAATTCTTCACGTCATCGACCGGCTCCTGGACAACCCCGGCGACGCCGACGGGTGGATGCACGGGGAGTACCAGGGGAAGCTCAAGAAGTACGTCGGGCGCCGTGACTACCGGCTCATCTCCCATTGGTGCGAACAGTGCAGGAAGGAGGGGAAGAAGCTGGAGGATAAATGCGGCTTCTGCCGGGAGGTCGGGGACAACAGCGTGATCTTCTTCGATGTCTATCACAAGAACGAGGCGAACCGGGTCAAGCAACCCAGGGGGTGAGCCTCGCCGGCGCACCGGCGGCCTACGAGAAGGGCATTTGCAGCACCCCCATTCGATGTTGCACTATGGGGCTTTCCGCATCACTTCCCTCAACACTTTCAGCGTGTACGGCTTCTGGATGAAGCCGACCAAGCCCTTGCCGTCGAACTTCTGCACCACGTCCTGCTGGCTGAAGCCGCTGGACATGACCACCCGCACCTTCGGGTCGATGAGCTGCAGCTGCCGGAACGCCTCCTCCCCATCCATCCCGGGCATGGTGAGGTCGAGGAGGACCGCCTTTATGTCGGGATTCTCCCGGTAAAGCGACAACGCTTCTTCCCCGCCCGAGGCCGTCAACGGGGTGAAACCCAACTCCCTCAACATCCGGATGCCGATGCTGCGCACCGTCTCCTCGTCGTCCACGAGCAGGATCTTCCCTTCACCCCTCCAGTCGTCAAGGACCGGTTCCGCCGCGACCGCTTCGGCGGCCTCGGTGGCAGGCAACAGCACCTTGAAGGTGGTGCCCCTTCCCGGTTCGCTGTAGATCCGGATCCCCCCCTGGTGCCCGCGGGCGATGCCGTGGACCGCGGCGAGGCCGAGACCGCGGCCGGTGAACTTGGTGGTGAAGAAGGGATCGAAGATCTTTTTCAGCACCTCTTCTTCCATGCCGGCACCTGTGTCGAACACCTCGAGGAAGACGTAGCGCCCCTCCGCCATGCTCTCCCCGAGGATAAGGTTCTTCAGACTCTCCTGGTCCAGAATCGCGGAACCGGTGCGGATGATGATCTCTCCCTTTTGGTCCCCTATCGCCTCGGCGGCGTTTTGTACGAGGTTCATCAGTATCTGGCGTATCTGGTTCTGGTCCGCCTCAACCGCGGGGAGCGGCCGCGCCAGGTCCAGCTTCAATTCGGCATTGGGGGCGGCGGTTTCCAGCACGTGGCGCAGCTCCTCGATCAGCCGGTTCAGGTCCGTCTGCTCGATCATGAACCTCCCCTTTCCGGAGTAGGCCAACATCTGCTTGGCGAGGTAGGCGGCGCGGTTTGCGGCCGTTTCTATGTTGCGCAGGTTTTCAGCGACGGGTGACTCCTCGGGAAGTTTCATCAGCGACAGGTCGACGTTGCCGATGATCGCCATGAGGATGTTGTTGAAGTCGTGGGCGATGCCGCCGGCGAGGACGCCGAGGCTTTCCATCTTCTGGGCGTGCAGCAACTGCTGTTCGTAACGGAGGCGTTCCTCTTCGGCCTTCTTGCGCTCGGTGATGTCCTGGCCGACCGCCTGTACCTCGGCGAGCCTTCCCTGCTCGTCGAAGATCCCCCTGTTGGTCCATTGATGCCAGATGACGCCGCCGCCGGGGCCGAAGATGGCGAGTTCCATGGTCTCGGTCGGCTGTTCCGGGGTCAGGTCGTTCAGGGCTTCCTGTACCGGCAAGCGGTACTCCGGGAGCAGGAAATCCAGGAAGTTTCTTCCTTCCAGGTCAGCCTGGGCCCTGCGTGCATTTTTGGCGAGCGCCGGGTTCACGTAGGTGAGCGTGCAGTCGGGTAGAAAGGTGCAGATGTAGGCGGGGCTGTCCTCGGAGATCTTGCGGTAGCGCTCCTGGCTTTCCCTCAGGGCCTGCGCAGCCCTGATGGCGCTGGTGTGGGCGTTGCGGAGCATGAAGGCGATCACGGTCAAAAGGGCGCTGACGACGAGCCCGCCCGCGAGGTAGCTGCGGGACTGATCTTTCCCCTGCTCCAGCGCGAAGTTCGGGAGTGACTGGAAGGTGAAGAGCCATTCGCGGCCGAACTTTTTCACGGTGTGGCTGGCCCGGAAATCCGGGCGGTAGTTCCGGGGGAGGTTCACCTTCCAGTCCGAGACGCTGTCGAAAAGCATGGCCGAGGCCGTGGCCCTGCTCTCGGTGTAGATCCGGAAGCCGATGTCCTGCGGCGGCCTTGGGAAGGTGGCCCACATGAAGTCCCTGATGCGGATCGGGCTGTAGGCGTAACCCTTCAGCGCGTCCCTGCGCTGTTCCAAGGTGGCGGTCGGCAGCATCCGGTCATACACCGGGAGGTACATCAGCACCCCTTTTTGGCGGTCCCGCTCCGTTTCCTGCACCAGGAATACCGGGTTGGTCAGCGCCGCATCACCGGTGTCGCATGCCATGACCATGGCATCATGGCGGTTGGGCTCGGAGAACATGTCGTAGCCGAAGGCCCGCTGGTTGCGCCAGTCGAACGGTTCCAGGTAGACGATGGCGGTGTAGACCGGCCGTTTCCCTTCGGGCCAGATCCGGTAGCTGGGAAAACCTTCCGCCTGCATGCGCCGGATATGGCGCTCCCTGTCCTTGGGATGCACCACTTCCGAGAAGCCGAGCCCCTGCAGGCCGGGGTAGTTCCGTTCCAGGGAGAGCGATATGGCGTAGCGGTGCCATTCATCGCGGGTGACCTGGTCGCTGGCGTTGAAGAGACCGACGGCTCCCCGCAGGACCTGCTCGTTATCGATCATCCGGTTCAGGAACCGGGCCATGATCTCCTCGGTTCTATCCTGGAAGGCGGTCTGGAAACGGGAAGTGAGGCTGCGGTCGTATTGGCGCCAGAAGAACAAGGTCATGAGCAGGGACAGGGTCAGGACCAGGTAGGGGAGCAGGTTCACCGCTTTGCCCCAGGAGGCCCCCCCCTGAAGCGACGCGACTGCACTTTCCTTTGGCTGGATGCTGTCTGTCGGCATCTGTGTTCCCCGGTTCGCTGAGGTGCGCTCCCGGCCCGGCGGGCTGGATGATTAACTTTACAGAAATTATTGCCGAATTCAATGCGCGCGGAAGAGGCAGGCGCGATTCGGACGCGGAGGCCGTCACGCAGGCCCCTCCCCAGGGGAGGCGGCCCTTAAGACCTCGCGCAGCGAGGAGAGCTTGTAAGGTTTTTGGATCAGCCCGGCCAACCCCTTGCCCGCGAATTTCTGCGACACCTCGTGCTCGCTGAACCCGCTGGACATGATGACCCGTACCGCCGGGTCTACCTGGCGCAGCTCACGGAAACACTGCTCGCCGTCCATGTGAGGCATGGTGAGATCCAAGAGCACCAGCGCGATGGCCGGGTGGTTGCGGTAGATCTCCAGCGCCTCGCAGCCGTCGGCGGCAGTGATCACCTCGAAGCCGAGCTCGCGCAAGAGCTCGCTGCCGGTGCTCCGGATGCTCTCCTCGTCGTCCACGAGGAGCACGACCCCTTCGCCCCGCCAGAGGACCGGCTCCGCTTCCACGACGCCCTCCGAGGGCTCCCCTGCCGCCGCCGGAAGCAGCACCTTGAAACAGGTTCCCTTCCCCGGTTCGCTGTAAACCTTGATGGCACCCTTGTGGCTGCGGATGATGCCGAGCACCGCCGCCATCCCGAGGCCGCGGCCGGTGAACTTGGTGGTGAAGAAGGGATCGAATATCCTGGCCAGGGTCTCCTTGTCCATGCCGCAGCCGGTATCGGAGACCTCGAGGGAGACGTAGGAGCCTTCAGGGATCGGGTCTATCAGCCAGGCGTCCTTTAGGTACTCCTCCCTGCATTCCAGGCAGCCGGTCGAGACGGCGATGACGCCGTCGTGGTCGCCGATGGCCTCGGAGGCGTTGATGACCAGGTTCATGACGATCTGCCTGATCTGGGTGGCGTCCACCTCTATCGCCGGCAGTTGTTCCGCCAGGTGGTACTGCAGCACGACCTTCTTCGAGATGGCGACGTGCAGCATGTGTCCCATCTCCTGGAGCAGGCGGTTCAGGTCGATGGACTCGATGACGAACCTTCCCTTGCCCGAATAGGCAAGCATCTGCCGGGCCAGGTCGGCGGCGCGCACGGCCGACGCCTCGATGCGCTGCAGGTTTTCCAGGGCGGGAGATGACGGACCGAGGCGGAGATGGGCCAGCTCCGCGTTTCCGATGATGGAGGTGAGGATGTTGTTGAAATCGTGCGCTATTCCGCCGGCGAGGACGCCGAGGCTTTCCAGCTTCTGGGCGTGCAGCAGCTGCTGTTCGAGCCTGATGCGCTCCTCCTCGGCTTTCTTTCGCTCCGATATGTTCCTGGCCACACCGATGACGGCGGGACGGTTGTCGAACTCGATCCGCCTCACCTTCACCTCAGCCGGGAAGGTGGTCCCGTCGCTGCGGCGGTGCACGGTCTCGAAGGTGACCGGCGCGGACGCGGGGAAAGCCTTGATCTGGTCGGCCACCTTGTCGGCGTCGCAGTTGACAGCATCGAGGTCGCCGACGTTCATGGCGAGCAGTTGTTCGTGCGAGAAGCCGTGCTCGAGGCTCGCCTGGTCGTTGGCGGCCAGGATCTTCCCGGTCTGGTCGGCGATGTAGACGGGGTCGGCCACGTTCTGGAACAGCTGTCGGAAGCGCAACTCGCTCGCGGCGACCGCCTGCTCGGACCTGGTCCGCTCCGCGATCTCCCTTTCGAGGTCCGCGGTGCGCGAGCGGACCCGGTCCTCGAGCTCTACCGACAAGGCTTTCAAGGCCTCTTCCGCCTTTTTCCGTTCGCCGAGCTCCTCCTGCAGCGACGCGGTCCTGCTGCGTACCACCTTCTTCAGCGCGTAGTTGGCCCAGGCGGCTGCGGCAAGGAGCAGGGCGAGCAGGGCCGCGACGACTCCGATGACGAAGGTCCTGCTGGGGGCCCAGTGCAGGTCGTCGACATAGAGCCACTTTTGCAGGGCGCCGCTGCGCTCTTCCTTGCCGATGGCGGCGAGCCCCTTGTTGAGAATTCCCTGCAGTTCCGGCCAGTCCTTGCGTATCCCGATCCCCCAGCGGTAGTCGAAATCGGTCTTCCCGGCCAGTTGCAGGTTGGTGATGCCGGCCTGCTGGGCATAGAAGGTGGCGTTGGCCATGTTCTCCACGTAGAAATCGACCATGCCCAGGGAGGTCTTGGCCAAGGCGGTGGAGACATCGGGAACCACTTCGAGCCTGATGTCCGGGAACCTGGTGCGGAGTATGTCGTGGGAGGCGTAATTGGAAACGACGGCGACCTTTTTCCCCTTGAGGTCGGCGAGGGTGAGGTTGGTCCGCGAGCCGCTGCGGGCGAAGATGCCACCCGGGACGGCGACCAGTGTGTCGGTGAACAGGGCGAACTTCTCCCGGTTCGGGGTCCGCACCATGGCACCCAGGAGGTCCACCTGGTGAGCCTTGAATTTCTCCAGCACCTCGTCCCAGTTGCTCAGGTGGACCACGGTGATGGTGATGCCGAGCTTTCGTTCCAGGAGCCGGATCATGTCGGCGGAGGCGCCCTGGTACTGGCCATTTTCGTCGAAGAACTCGATCGGTTTGAAGTCGGGGTCGGGGGCGAGTTTTATGATGGGATGCCGCTGGAGCCACTGCTGCTCCTCGGCGGTCAGTGCGACGCCCGTTTCGGCTTGTCCCGCGGTGCAGATGAGCGTCGACAGGACTGTTACGAGCAGAAAGGCAGCTGTTACAACCAATCGGATACAAGTCATCTCGCCATCCTTAATCGGGTGATAGATGCGTCAACTGGGGCGGGTAACAGTTAATAACTTTTCGGCAGATGCCGGTCAACCTTTATATATGATTTGGCGGGTGGGTTAGTTGCGGCCGTGTCGTAGTGAACTGCCGGAAGCGGTACCGGATCCGGAGCCGCCCCGGCGCACGGCAAACGGGGACGGTGCAGTCTGGACCAGGGGGGCTCGGCTATTGACATCGCCTGGGCCGAATCCTATGCTGAGAGGGTCGGGTAGGTGGAAATACCTGACAGATAGGAGGTTTATCATGATAAGACCCATTCCGGAAGGATTTAACAGTGTCACAGCGATGTTCATGTTCAAGGACTGCCGCAAGGCGATCGACTTTTACCGGAACGCCTTCGGAGCCGTGGAGAGATACGCCATGCCGGGACCGGACGGGGAGGGGATCATGCACGCCGAACTCCTCATCGGGGACTCCATCATCATGATGGGGGACGAGTGTCCCGGTGAAAACTGCAAGAGTGCGGAAACCCTGGGAAGTTCGCCGATCAGCTTCTATCTCTACGTGGAGAACGTCGACGCGGCCTTCAGGCGCGCGCTTGAAGCGGGAGCCACCGAGAAGATGGCGGTCCAGGAAATGTTCTGGGGAGACCGGGCCGGAGCGCTGCAGGACCCGTTCGGCTACAACTGGATGCTGGCGACCCACACCAGGGACCTGAGCCCCGAGGAGATCAGGGAAGGCGCCAGGGCAGCTTTCGCGCAGATGCCCAAGGAAATCAAATCGTAACACATGTGCTTCCGGCGCCCCGGGGGCGCGGATTGCTGCGCCGCCGCGGGTGCCGGAAGCGACAGGAAAGGTTGTGAATCATGAAGAGCATGTTACGGATACTCGCCATCACCGCGCTCCTGGGAGTGCAACTCGCCGCTGCCGAAACGACGTGGTACGTGGGGGACGAACGCTGCCGGCCTCCCAAGGACGACGGCACCTATTCGGCACCCTACGATGCCAGGGAGCACCCCGGCGACTTTCCGACCTTTCCCGGCGCCGACAAGCCGGGATGGTTTTGCAGCTACCAGCGGGAGGACGGGGTCCTGGTCCAGCACGGCAACAGCCTGACGCCGCAGCAGCAGTGGCTGGCGGTCTGGGCGGCCGGCGCCAACGCCATGAATTGAGAGCGGGAGAACAGTAGGCCTTACGAGGAGGTCCGCCATGAAGGACCTGGAAGGATACGTCATACTGATCACGGGCGCGACCGACGGCCTTGGTGAAAAGGTCGCCACCGATTTTGCCCCCCTCGGGGCGACGCTGTTATTGCACGGCAGGGACCCGGAGAAAGGGCGCCGGGTGGTCGCCGCCATCAGAGAGACTACCGGCAGCGACCGGCTGCACTATTACAACGCCGACCTCTCCTCGCTGGGCGAGGTCGAGGCTCTGGCAGACTCGATCGCCGCCGACTGGCGCGGGCTCGACGTACTGATCAACAACGCCGGGGTGGGGGCAGGGCCCGAACCGAGGCGGCGCGAGCTGAGCGCCGACGGCTTCGAGCTCCGCTTCGCGGTCAACTACCTGGCGCCGTTTCTGCTCACGTACCGGCTTTTGCCGCTGCTGCGGCGGCGGGCGGACGAGGTCGGCTGCGCGCGGGTCGTCAACGTGGCCTCGGTCGCGCAGCAGGAGCTGGTGTTCGACGACGTGATGCTGGAGAAGGGGTATGACGGCATGCGCGCCTACGCCCAGAGCAAACTGGCGCTGATCATGTTCAGCTTCGACCTGGCGCACGAGCTGGCCGGGACCGGCATCACGGTCAACGCAATGCATCCCGCGTCGCTGATGAATACCAAGATGGTGCGGGAGTGGTTCGGAGCGGCGAGGACCACGGTCGAGGAGGGGGCGCGCTACCTGGAACGGCTGGCGGTGGACGACGAGCTGCAGGGGAAGAGCGGGCTCTACTTCGACCAGGGGAGCCCGAAACGGGCGGCGGAGCAGGCCTACGATGAAGAGGCGCGCAGGCGGCTTAGGGAGCTGAGCTTGAAATGTATAAGCCGGAGATGACGGGGAACGTCATTCGTCACGGGGCGGCAACAACTCCCAACGGTCGTCATTCAGGTCGTGCCTCAACTGGTGCTGCCCACCATCTTCAACCTGCACTTTGAAGTAATTGCCGTCTCGGTCGTACCAACGATCGAGGATCCCGGTGACGGTGAAGGTCCGGTCCCGCCACGTGAACGCGGTGGGACGCTCGTCTGCCTTGTAGCCGGCATAGCAGCTGACTTTTACCGGCTCTCCCCTGCGCTTGACGTTCGGTTCCTCTCCCATCCGCTACAGCTCCCTGCGTGCGCCCGCCGGCGAAAACCTTACCGCCACGATCCGGATCAAGGCCAGGGAAAGCACCAGGGCGATGGTCATGGCAACTTCCTGCCAGTCGATCTCCTTGTACCAGAAAGCCATCACTTCGGTCAGCACGGTGACGATGACGGTGTCGATGATATAGGTCACCTTCACCCGCCCTTCGGTGGAATAGGCGAGCGCGGTGCGCAGCACTTCGATGATGGCGAGCACGGTCAAAAGGTCGACCATGATCTGCTTCGAGGCGCCGTGAAAGTCCTCCTGGAAGACCAGGCGCAGATCATAGAGCGTGCACCCCACACCGGCTACGATGGCAAGCAGGATGGCGATGATCAGCAGGCACAGCACCGCGCGAGCGGACATCTCGTAAAACCGGTTCAGCTTCAGGTCGACACTGTTTTCTCTCCACATAAGTCAATCTCCTCTGGTTACGTTTGCGGCGAACATACCAGAGGGAGGTTACAGGCTTTTGTGCCCAATTCTACAATCGCGTGACATCCCCTTCTTCCTGCAGCTTGGCAAGCCGCTCCAGAAGCTTGGCGGTGTCGGGAAAGCCCCGATGGATGTAACGGATCACGCCGCTCTTGTCGATGACGAAGGTGGCGCGCCCCGCACCGTAAAGCTTCTGCAGGTCGCCCTTTTCATCGGACAGCAGGGGGAAGGAGAGGCCGTGCTCCCGGGCGAACTCCCGGTGTGTTGCCAACGTGTCACTGCTCACGCCCAGGACCTGGGCGTCCTGCTTCTCAAAAAGCGGCAACTCCTTTTGAAAAGCCTGCATCTCGCTGGTTCAAACCGGGGTGAAATCCGCGTAGTAAAAGGCGAGGAGCACGTGCTTTTTCCCCGCGAAGTCGGCGAGTTTTACCGCCCCCTCGGTGGAGTCCGCTTCGAACTCCGGCGCCTGCTCGTCTATCCTCGGCAGCCGGGAGCCGATACTCCCTATGGCGGCGAGCGCCGAGGTCGCCATGCTTCCCAAAATCGATCGTCTCATCTCAAAACCCTCCCCGTGAAATGCCGGACAGCGCGCCGGGCGACGGCGCCACCACGCGAGTGTACCAGAAAACACAAAAAAACCAGCTTCCCCGGAGGGAAACTGGTCAGAAACTACTTCGGTTTCGTCGCGGACTTTTTCAGCGCGTGCTTTCTCTGCGCCACCAGGTGGCCCCGCACATCCCGGCCACGCCTGCGGCCATCATCAGTGCCGTGGAGGGTTCGGGGACGGGACTGGGGTCGCCGCACTTCACGGACACGGTCCAGGTCCCGTCGTTGAAATTCCGGCCGAAATCAGCACCGTTCATGCCGATGTCGTAGGAGCCGTCCGGGGAATTCTCGGAGTACACGGTGTTGCCGACGGCGCGCAGGTCGTCTTCCAGCCAGATCCACCAGCCGATGGGGGTCCCGTCAACTTTGAGTCCGTCGAAGATCTGCAGCTCCGAGCTGCAGTCGTCGCTAAGCTTCAGGGTCTGGTAGCCGTCCGACATGATGAAGGAGATCATCTCCGAGCTCTGGTTTTCGGCGAAACCCCGCTCGCCATAGCTCAGGGGATGGTCGGTGAGAAGCGAGATGGTGACGTGGTTGGCGGGGCTGTAGGTGGTTCCGCCGAACCAGTCGAAGGGGACGCCCACGTACTCGTAATCGTAGAGATGGGCCTGCGAGGATACCGGCAAAAGCAACAGCATCAGAACTGCCGCGGCGAGAATTCCGGTCCTCATCGATGACCTCCTTTGCTGCCGTCAGTCGTGCACCGATAAGGTGATTATATTTTGTTAATACAACGCCGGCAACGGCTAAGGCATTAGCCGGTAACATTTTCTGCGCTACAAGAGAGGCCGGGTCCAGGGGAGATCACCCCCCGTGCAACTTGGCGGTTGCAGCGAGCCGGCGGCTAGCTTTCCAGCCTTCTTCGATACCTTTCAAGCACCTGCTTCAAAACCGGGTGCTCCAGGGAAACCGGCACCAGGTATTCTCCGACCAGTTCCCGGTCCCACCACTGCCTGTCACCGAAGCTGTAGCGGTAGTAAAGGGCGCGGATGAAACGCGGCGGCGCCTCCGGAAAGGGGTTGTGTCGCAGGAGCCCCAGGGTCTGCGGGTCCCCCTGGAGCAGCTTGATGACCAACTGCACGAACCAGCGCGAGTGCCCCCCTTGCGACGGCATCGCCTCGAACCACATCAGCCAATCCAGGCGCAGGTGGTATGGTGCCACGAACGGCGGCATGCGGGATGGGGCGCCGGGCTTACCGCGGAACTCGTAGGGCCGCCACTGCGACTCCTCCCGGGCGTCTTCCGCTGCGGTCCCCTCCAGCACGATCTCGTAGCGTTCCTTGGTGATGCTGCCGAAGGCGCCGTAGGTATTGACCAGGTGGAAGGGGTCGAAGGAGGTGTTCATGATCTGCCGCCTGGAGAAGAGGTTGCGGGCCGGCTGCACGCTCTTCGCCGCGACCAGGAGCACGAGCCCCCAGGTGAGCGCCTGGAACAGCGGCGGCTGGGGGAGAAGCGGAGGGGGGCGCACCGCGAGGAGGGTTGCGATGAGGGAGCCGTCCAGGGGAGTGAGGCAGATGACGGCGGTAAGCCAGTTGAGCCAGGCAAAGTTGCCGCTCACGATGATGGAGAGGAGAAAGAGGAGCGAGCCTGCCGCGGCGATCCCGGCGACGGGTTGGGGGGCGAAGAAGAGAAAGGGGAGGATCAGCTCGGCCAGGTGGTTGAAGAGCACCCCCGCCTTGTGCACGGGGGGAGGGAGGCGGTGGAAGAGCCGGCTGAGCGGGTTGGGCATGGGCTGCGTCTCGAAATGGTAATCGAGGCAGGTGAGGTCGTGCCAGCAGCTGTCCCCTCTCATCTTGATCATCCCCGCGCCGAACATGACGCGGAAGGCGAGCCAGCGGTAGAGCCAGATCACCGCCCACCCCGGCTCGACTCTGGAGGGGCCGAGGAAGGCGGCCAGAAACCCTGCTTCCAGGAGCAGCGATTCCCAGCCGAAGGCGTAAAAGGTCTGCCCGATGTTCACGAAGGAAAGGTAGATGCCCCAGAGCAGTAACCAGACCGCCATGGACCAGACGGTGCCGCCGGCCTCGGAGATGCCGGTCACCGCGAGCAGCGACAGGAAAACGCCGAGCAGCGAGAAGAGGAGGTAGGCGCGGTCGCCGCGCAGGAAGTAGAAGAGGCTCGGCGCTTCGCGGAAGGGGACCAGGCGCATGAAGGGGAGCGCCGGTTCCAGGCCGCGGTCGCCGCACAGGGCGCGGAACTGGTTCAAGGCTGCCAGGAAACCCATCAGGTAGATGACGCCCAGTCCCCGCTGCAGCATGAGCCGGATGATCCAGTAACCGTCGTCACTCATAAGTCCTCCGCGGGAGGAAAGAAACCAGAAGCGGTTGCGCAAAGAACACGGAGTATCCGCAAAGCACGCGGAGAAAAATCCTTCGCGAGGAACTGCAAAACCTGCCGGTTTCGCCTTTCTTTTGGCGCTCTTCGCGTAACCGCTTTCGGGTTACTTCAAATCCGCGAGAGCGAGGCGCGCTGCATGGTAGCCGCACATGCCGTGCACGCCTCCGCCGGGGGGCGTTCCCGAGGAGCAGAGGTAAACGCCGGGAAGCGGCGTCCGATACGGCGCCAGGAGCGTGGGGCGGGCCAGGAACTGGCGCAGGTCCTGTACCCCGCCGTTGATGTCCCCTCCTATGATGTTGGCATTGTATGTTTCATACTCCAGGCAGTTGCGGGTGTGGCGCCCGAGGATGAGGTCCCGGAATCCGGGTGCGAAGCGCTCCACCTGGGACTCGATGCGGTCGCTCATGTCGAAGGTGGAGCCGTGGGGGACGTGGCAGTAGGCCCAGGCGGTGTGTTTTCCGTCCGGCGCGCGCGAGGGGTCCACCAGGGTGGGCTGTGCCACCAGCACGAACGGTTGCTCGGGATGGATCCCCCGCCAGATCTCTTTCTCGCCACGGGCGACCTCCTCCTCGGTCCCGCCGACGTGGACGGTGGCAGAGCGCCGGCAGCCGGCCGCCGTCCAGGGGATCGCCCCGTCCAGTGCCCAGTCGATCTTGAAGACGCCGGGGCCGTAGCGGTAGCGCTGCAGCCTGCGACGGTAGCCGGCCGGAAGGCGTGACCCGGCGATGGATTCCAACTGGCGCTCGCTGACGTCGAAAAGGACGATGCGGGCCGCGGGGAGGTCGGCGAGGCTTTTGATCGGGCAGCCGGTGACGATCACACCCCCGAGCGTGCGGAGGCAGGAGGCCAGGGCGGCGGCGATGCTCTGCGAGCCCCCCTTGGCGACCGGCCAGCCGGACACGTGCCCGAGCGTCCCGAGGATCAGGCCGAAGGCCGCCGAGAGCGGTTGCTGCAGCGGCAGAAATGCGTGGGCGGACATCCCGGCGAAGAGGGCGCGGGCGGGGGGATCCTTGAAGGCGAGCCGGGCCAGCAGCTGCGCGGGGAGGAGCGCCTTCATGCCGAAGAGCGCGAAGGGGACGGGGTACCGGGGGACGTGCAAGGGGGCCAGCAGGTCCGGGGCAAGGTCGTCCCAGCGCTCGATGAGCGGTGCGAACAGCCGGCGGTAGGAAGAGCCGTCCCGTCCCAAGAGGGAGGCGGTCTCGTCGAGGTCCCAAAACAGCAGGGCGGCCTCCCCGTCGGGGAGGGGGTGGGCGAGCTGCACCTGCGGGTATATCCATTCCAGGCCGTGTTCGGACAGGGGAAGCGACTTGAAGAAGGGGGAGGCGACGCCGAGGGGATGGATTGCGGAACAGACGTCGTGCAGGAAACCGGGAAGGGTGAGTTCCTCGCTGCGGGTTCCCCCGCCGATGGTGGCGGATCCCTCGACGACGGTGACCGAGAGGCCGGCTTTGGCCAGGGTCAGGGCAGCGGCCAGACCGTTCGGCCCGGAGCCCACCACGACGGCATCCATCTCGCTACCCTTGGGCATGTCGGCACCTCATGCGACCGGAATCAAAAACACGAGGTTCAAGTCTAGCAAAGGGAGAACCGTTGGCCAACGGAGAAAATCGCAAGGTTGCGGGGTTCCGCTTGGGCACGACTGACAGAAAATCCGGGGAAGTCACCAAAACAGCGGATTAATGGGGAAGTCTTCTCAGAAAAAGGAGGCAGGGGGCAGAGGATCAGCGGACGGCGAGGAGGGTCTCGCTGATGAAGGTCTCACAATGGTTGCGGTTAGCCGGTATTCCTTGGGGAGGCAGGTGGGACAGATGAGATGCGGGACAAGAAACGTCTTCATGGGCAGCAACGGTACCACAACACGGCGAACGATCAAAGACGCAAACCATTAGCCACGGAGAAAATCCGGGGAAATCTGCAAGTCTAGCAAACCGAAAACCGTTGGCCACGGAGAGAATCTGAGGAAATCCGGCGAGGCCACATGCATCCGTCGCGGTCCCGCCATCACTACTTGAGGAGCGGGTGGGACGGATGAGATAACGCAGAGCATTTCATAGATGGCAGAGACCTAACCTTATCAAGCCACTGACCTTTTTCCGCAGGAGGCAGGGCTAGAATAAAAGTTAAGCCGTTCGGGTGATGAGACGATGAGATAGTGACCGGCACCCTGCCTCGTGACAAAGCCGCCTCAGCCTGCAATTCATGGAGGGTCAATGATTCAAGCGGACCTCACTGTTTTCCTCGATCAATGGAAATCACCGCGGCAAAAAGATGATCTTTATTCCAGCCTATCGAACTTTGTGGAACAGTGGAACTCGTGTCAGCGACGGCACTTGGATGCACCAGTCAGACCGCTGAACATGGCTGCTCTAAAAAGCTTTTTCTCAGATTTTGCACCCCTCTTAAGGGAACTTCAGGTCCAACGAAGGGATGGCAAGGCTGCTAACGTGTGGGAAGCCGCAGGCCTTGGGGCTGACGAGGTGCGTGTCAGTTCGGTTCTGGCTTGGTTTCTCGACTGTCATGCAGCGCACGGACAAGGCAACCAGTTGCTCTCTCTTATACTTGATGCCGTTGTTGATATGCCTGCCGGGTTCCCTTCTTCAGAGAAGGTCCGTGCAAAACCGTATTGGGTGCATGTGGAATCATGTGCGTCCGGCGACCGCACCAGCAGGGTGGACATAGAAATTGAGGGGGAAGCTTTCCTCCTGTTTATTGAGGTAAAGGTTTACGCTGCAGAGACTAACGACCAGTTGAAGCGTTACCTCAAAATCGCGCGACAAAAAGGAGGAGGGCGCCCTTACGGAGTGTTGTTTTTGACTCTGCCAGGGAAACGGGCCAGTATCCAAGACCCATTCCTAGTCAATATCACCTGGCAAGATGTTGCGCATGTCTTTAGGGCACAGGCGAGGTTGCTTACCCCTGGCAGCAATTCAAGGTCATTACTTTCCCAGTTTGCACAACATATTACCGGATTCTAGGAGGTCCCATGGGCAGCAAAGAAGCTGGAAGTCTCATCATTAAGAGCATGTTTGTCTTTGAAGAGGTCTTTCGCGAATATTTAGACAGTGTCGGACCAGCGGTTTATTCTGAGATCAGCGCCCTGATCGAAAAGCCCGCCCAGCATGAAAAGTGGACGGGTAGTTTCGACCTCTGGGAGGAAGATGAGGTGTGGTTCGCTCCGCTGGAGTGGGCGGAGGATGGAACCAAGGAAGACTTCAAAGCTTATTACTGCCTTGACTATATTAACGATGGGAAAGTGCTCGATGAATACCTGTACCACATTTCTCCGATTTTGGGGATAACGGCGACGCAGGCCGGGTTCAGCTTTGCCCTCGAAAGAAAGTACATAGGAAATCCGAAGGTCGGGGACTTGAAGAAATTCTGCCAGAATCATCGGAACTACGACAGCCTGATCGGGATAGGTTTCAGGCAGACGAGCAATGGTAAGTTATTTATACCGTTTAAGGTTGATGCAACGGCCCTGGCTGATGCTTACGCAAATGATACGATCGTAGACGCCTTGCAGCCGATAGCAGATGCCTTGGAAAAGCTGCGCAACGCTCATCCCTTATTTGCTGAACTTGTTGCAGATGCCGAGAGGAGTTTTCTCAAGTAGCGCCGGCTGGGGTCCGGTCCCTCTGGGTTCCCAGCGCAACTGGTGGCTCTATGCTAGCCCAGTTATCAAAAAGAAGCGTCCCTCTGGGAGCCGTTGTAGCTCCTGCTGCGGGGATAGTGACGCTGGGGTTTGGGCGCTCCGCACCTTCGGCGCCTGGTGCGACGTTTCTTGACGTATGGGCAGGATATCCTGATCGTGACAAGGAGGCGTCGAGATGAGGATAGAGCCTGAAACGGAGCTGGGGGCACGCGTCGGGGTGGCCGCAGCGGGGCCCAGCGGCCTACGGATGATCGGCAGATTGATGCAACGGCTCCCACTCCTGGAGCCGTTGTCGTACCTCGCGGCTGAGGAGCGGGCCATGCCGCCGGTGGACCTGGTCGTGGTGGTGAGCGGGATGGATGATGTCACTGTCGCCGGTGATACCCTGCGTGCCGCAACCGTCGCACGTGGGTTGTCCTCTGTGCGCTTGTGCGTGGCCGTGGTGCCCAGATCTTCTCTGGCTTCCACTCCGGAGGTGTTGGGAACCCTGCGGGAGGTGGGGCAACTGGTCGATGCGCTGTTCCTCGTTTCGCACCGGAATCTGAAACCGCTGTACCCGGATGCCCCCCGGATGATGGCGGAGCTTGCCCTGGAGGAGTTTTTGTCAACCACCATGATCGAGGACTTAACGCGGATCATCACCGAGCGCGGCTTGATCTGCATCGACTTTGCGGATGTGGTGGCGATACTGCGCGACGGCAGCAGCGAGACTTGCCTCGGTGTGGGACTGGCCGGCGGGAAAGGGGGGGCGGCACTGGCTGCAGAAAAGGCCGTGCAAAGTATCCGGGAACAGGGGGGGGAGCCGAGCCAGCACGGCGCTTTTCTGGTCTGCGTGAAAGGTTCCACCAATATCACCATGGACGATTTCGACGATGCCTCGAGAGTGGTGCACGAGAATGTCCATCCCGACGCCAACATCATCATAGGGCTGCTGCTGGACGATGATCTGGGCTCCAACGTCAGGGTGTTGATCATGGCGAAGAAGGATGCCGTTCCGGTCGCTCCCGTGGTTGACGAGCGGGTGCGCCGCTTCCTCGGGCAGACATGACTGCTTGCGCCGGGAAGATCGATGAATCTACCGGGGGGGTGGATGAACCGCGGGAGATGTCGCAAGCAGTGGCTGTGAAAAGAATCGGAGATGAAAGAAGGGGGCGGCCGCGATTGCTTTCGGCGCCCCCTGTCAAGAGAAGCGGATGTGACTGGGGAGTGAGCTAGTTCTGCTGGGCGTGGCGGATGCCGAGCATCATGCGGCCGGGGCCGGGGACTCCGGTGGGGACGAAGGCAACCTGGTCGCCCGGATGCACCTCGTGCTCCAGGCTGTAGGCCTTGTGGTTAACGAAGACCGCCTCGATCTTCTCCATGGGAAGCCCGAGGTCGCGGGCTATCGCCTCCGCCGGACATCCCTCCTCGGGAACCGTCACCTCGGCCTGGGAAGGAAGACCGCGGTCTTTCCTGAAGGTGTGCAGCAGGCCGAACATCCTTACCGTCGTGTTTGCTTTCGATGGCATGACTTACTCCTCTCTTTCGTTGTGACATTGCGGGCGGGTGCTTCACCGTTTCATGCTGCAACTGCCGGGAGTGAGGCATCAGTCCTTTAGTGGCCGAACGATCGTTCGGTAGAAAAAAGTTTACACTATAAATGGGGTGATGGGAAGCATGAGAATCGTGACATGGGAAGAATGGGAAGAATGGGAAGAATGGGTAATGGAGACGGGGAATCGATAAGGTGGACGGGAATAGGGGAGGATGCGGACCGCACGGCCCGCATCCCAGGTGGGGCGGTTACCGGCGGCGGTTTAGGGCGAGAAGAAGCAACTCGGCCAGGTGCAGCGGCTTTCGCTCGGTCGCCTGCAGAATCTGGGTGCGGCAGCTGAAACCGTCGGCAACGATGTAGTCGCCGGACGAGGCCTGCCTGACTGCGGGGAGAAGCCCCATCTCGGCGATGCGCATGGAGATGTCATACTTCCCTTTCTCGAAGCCGAACGAGCCCGCCATGCCACAACACCCCTGCTGCGGCTCGACCACGGTAAGCCCCATCTGTTTGAACAGCTCGTGGGCGGCCTCCGGTTTCAACAGCGCCTTCTGGTGACAGTGGGCCTGGTACACGATGGTCCCGGAAAGCCTGGGCGGGGTGAGACTTTCCTTCTTCATGAACTCCGAGAGGGTGACGGTGAGGCCGGTGACCCGCTTGCCATCCTCGTGCTGCGGGTAGAGCTCGGACAGCTCGTCCCGGAACACGGCGGCCGTGCTCGGCTCCAGGATCAGAACCGGGATCCCCTGGCGCACGTAGGGGCTCAGCAGTCGCACCGCCTCGAGGATCTTCTTCCCGGCGTAGGCCAGCATGCCGTAGTCGATGGGGGGGCGCACGACGGGGGGGCGCTTTTTCGGGACGATTACCTGGTACCCGTAGCGGGTCAAAACCTCGAAGGCCGCCTTGAGGGTCTCGGGAAAGAAGCAGTCGTTGAAGATGTCGGGGTAGAGGACGACGCGCCGCCCCTCGCTGCGGCCGCCGTGTCTGCCGCTTTTGTACCAGGAGGTGAAGCTTTCATCTGCAAAGCGGGGCATGCTCCGCTCCGGGGCGATGCCGCCCAACGCCTTGGTAATGCCCGAGAGCACCGGTGTCTGTCCCATGAAGTTGGCGAGCGCCGGCATCTTCGCGCCCAGGGAGCCCCAGATGCCGAAGAGCCCCATGGAGTAGGCGGGGAGCGGGCGGAGCCGGTGCCGGTAGTGGTGGTGCAGGAACTCCGCCTTGTAGGTGGCCATGTCGACGTTGACCGGGCAGTCGGTCTTGCACCCCTTGCAGGAAAGGCAGAATTCCAGGGATTCGAGCACTTCCCTGCTGTGCCAGCCGTCGGCCACGAAGTCCCCCCGGAACATCTCGAAGAGCAGGTGCGCACGCCCCCGGGTGGTGTGCTTCTCCTCCAGGGTGGCCAGAAAGCTCGGGCACATGAAGGCGTCGTGGGTGCGGCGGCATTTGCCCACCCCCACGCAGCGCAGAACCGCGCGGGGGAAACTGCCGTCGTCGTTGGGGAAGCGGAAGCGGGTCTCCGGCTGCCAGGGGTTGTATTCGGGGCCCAGCCGCAGGTTCTGGTCGGGACGGAAGGGCTCCACCACCTTGCCCGGGTTCATCTTCCACTCCGGGTCCCAGAGCTCCTTGAAGCGCCGGAACGCCTCCAGGAGTTCGGGGCCGTACATCTTCTCCAGGTACATCGCCTTGGACTGTCCGTCGCCGTGCTCGGCGGAGAAGGAGCCGCCGTAGCGGACCACGAGGTCGGTCGCCTTGTCCAGAAAGCCCAAGTAGTTCTGCACCCCCTGGTGCGTGAAGAGATCGAAGGAAATGCGGCAGTGGATGCAGCCGTCGCCGAAGTGGCCGTAGAGCGAGGCGATCAGGCCGTGCTCCTGCAACAGGGCGTGGAAATCGCGCAGGTACGGCCCCACCTTTTCCGGCGGGACGGCGGCGTCCTCCCATCCCGGCCACCCAAGCGGCACCCCCGGGACGTTGGCCGTGGCGCCGAGTCCCGATTCCCGCACCTCCCAGACCATCTTCTCCTCCTTGCTGTCGGAAAAGAGCTTCATGCTGGGAGGGTCGTCCCGCTTGCCGATCTTCTTCATGGCCTGGCGCGCCTTGCGGTCTGATTCCTCCCTGGTGTCGCCGCCGAACTCCGCCAGGAGCCAACCCTTCCCCGGGGGGAGGAGCTCGATGTCCTCGGGGTGCAGTTTCTTCTTCTTCATGAACTTGATGAGGAGCTCGTCCAGCCCCTCCAGACCGACCGGTGCGAATTCCATCAGGGCCCCGATGTCGTCGGCGGCGCTGTAGACGTCCGGGTACCCCAAAACGAGCAGGGTGCGCGACGGCGGGCTGTGCACCAGGCGCACGGTCGCCTCCAGCACGGTGACGCAGGTCCCCTCGGTTCCCACCAGCGCCCGCGCCACGTTGAACCCGTTTTCGGGGAGGAGGTCGTCCAGGTTGAAGCCGGAAACGCGGCGCGGGATCCTGGGGTAACGGCGGCGGATATCCCTGGCGTAGCGGTCGCGGATCTCGCGCAGACCGGCGTAGATCTCCCCCCGCCTCCCCCCCTCTGCGATGATCCTTTCCAGCTCCTCTTCGCTGGTGGGGCCGACGGTCATGCGCACCCCGTCGTAGGTGACCAGGTCCAACTCCAGCACGTTGTCCGCCGTGCGCCCCGCCATCACCGAGTGGATGCCGCAGGAGTTGTTGCCGATCATGCCGCCGAAGGTGTTGTGGTCGTGGGTGGCGGGGTCGGGCCCGTAGGTCAGGTGGAACTTCTCGGTCTCGTCGCGCAACTGGTCGAGGACCACGCCCGGCTGCACCCGTGCGATCCTCTTTTGCGGGTCGATCTCGAGGATGCCGCGCAGGTACTTCGAGTGGTCGATCACCACGGCGACGTTGCAGGTCTGGCCGCACAGGGCGGTGCCGCCGCCGCGCGAGACCACCGGGGCGCCGTGCCTGCGGCAGACCTCGATGGTCTTGACCACGGCGTCGGTGGTCCTCGGTAGCACCACGCCGACCGGTACCTGGCGGTAGTTGGAGGCATCGGTCGCGTAGAGGGCGCGGCTCGTGCTGTCGAAACGGACTTCGCCATCAACCGCGGCGCGCAGGTCGGCCTCGAGCGCCTTCGCGTTCAGCATCTGGTCTCCCTTTCTTTCTGCTTCGCTCATCGCTCCTCCTCTGGGGCGTCAGATCTCGAACCTCTCGGCCTCCGCCACCCTGAGCGCGAGGCCGTGGCCCGGCCGCTCCAGGTCGGGCGCCAGCGTGCCGTGCCACGGCTCGATCACCCCGTCGAAAAGCATCCGCTCGATGCGGACATGATCGTGGAAGTATTCCAGGTGGCGAATGGGGGGCGCGGCGCAGCAAAGGTGCAGGTGCAGGGCCGGCGCGCAATGGGACGACATGGGGAGGCCCCAGGCGCTGCAGAGGGCGGCCGCCTCCAGGAACCCGGTCACCCCGCAACGGGTGGCGTCGGCCTGGAGCACGTCGACGCAGCCGTCCCGCAGGATGTCCAGGAAGTAGCGGAGGTCGAAGCCGTACTCCCCCGACGAGATCTCCATCCCCTCCGGCGCCAGGTCGCGCACCAGGCGCAGCCCCTCCCGGTCCCGGTGCGGCACCGGCTCCTCGAACCAGGTCACCCCGTCGGCGGCGAAGCCTGCGGCGAGGGCGAGGGCCTGTTTGCGGCTGTAGCCGCCGTTGGCGTCCACCATGAGCTCCGCCTCCGCCCCGATCGCCTGTCGGGCCGCCCTCACCCGTTCCGGGTCCGCCTTGGCGTCGCGCCCCACCTTCATCTTGACCCGGGAGATCCCCTGTCCCACCCAGCCCGATAGCTGCCGCTGCAGCTTGTCGACGGGATACGAGGTGAAGCCGCCGCTGCCGTAGACCGGCACCCGCTCGCGCGCCTCCCCCAGGAGGGAGACCAGCGGCACCCCGAGGAGCCGGGCCTTCAAATCCCAGAGGGCGGCGTCGAGTGCCGAGACCGCCAGCATGCCGATGCCGGACTGGCCCAGGTTGCGCAGCGCCCCGGTCAGGGCGACCCAGCAGCCGGCGATGTCCAGCGCGTTGCGCCCGCGCAGCAGGTCGGCCAGCTTGTCCTTGATCAGGGTGGCCACCGCGGGGGAGGCGTAACTGTAGCCGAACCCCTTCTCCCCCCCGGAGTACAGGTGGGTCGCGACCAGGACGGTATCCTCCCAGCGGTAGGTCCCGTCGGATTCGCGCTCCTCGGTGGGGATGCGATAGCAGTTGACCTCGATCCGTTTCACGCTCGCCTGTTTCATGCCGGGTCCTCCAGATCTCACGCTCCTTGCGCCGCGGCGGTGCCGCGAGCCGGTTGGCTCTGGCGCTGCGGTTCTCCCTGGAGCCGCCAGTCGTACTCCGCGTACTCGATGCCGAACGATTCCGGGCTCATGGGCAGCCTCGCTCGGAAAAACACATTGGTGCAGTATAACCGAGCAAAATTAAAAATCACCAATTTAACCGCGGGCGCCGGATCCCACGCGGGGGACCCGGCCCCTCCCGAGGGGGCTTTCTCAGCTTCCTCCGCGCTCCATGGGTGCATAATCGTTGACATCCCGTGCGGAGTCGTTAAATATGCTGCTGTCTGCCAATTCACATGAGAGCCCGCGAGAGGAACCACGCATGCCGACAGTACTGGTGATAGAGGACGAGAGGGACCTGGCCGAACTGGTGGCCTTCCACCTGGAACAGGAGGGGTACACCTGCCTGATCGCGGGGGACGGGAACTCCGGGCTCAACGAGGCACGCCGCCACAGGCCCGACCTGATCCTGCTCGACCTGATGCTTCCGGGGATGCTGGGGACCGAGGTCTGCCGCCTGCTCAAGGGGGGGGAGCAGACCGGCTCCATCCCCATCATCATGCTCACCGCGAAGGGGGAGGAGATCGACCGGGTGGTCGGTTTCGAGATGGGGGCCGACGACTACGTGGTGAAGCCCTTTTCCACCCGGGAGCTGATGCTCAGGGTGCGCGCCGTGCTGCGCCGCAGCAGCGAGCAGGCCCCCAAGTCGGCGCAGCTCACGCTGGGCGTGCTCCACATCGATACCGAGGGGCACCGGGTCGAGGTCGCGGGCGAGGAGGTGCAGCTCACCTCCACCGAGTTCAAGCTCCTCATGAACCTGGCCGAGCGGCTGGGGAGGGTGCAGAGCCGGGAGCTCCTGTTGCAGAACGTCTGGGGCTACAACTACCTGGGAGACACCCGCACCGTCGACACCCACATGACCCGACTGCGCACCAAGCTCGGGGCGGCCGGCGAGATGATCAAGACCGTGCGCGGCTTCGGCTACAAGCTGGAGGAGGCATGAGAGGGGGCTTCCGCTGGAAGCTGATGGCGTCCTACCTGGCCCTCGTGTTTTTCCTGGGCGCGGGGCTCTACCTCTACCTCTCCGGGAGCCTGGAACGCTCCATGACCAAGGACACCCGGGAGCACCTCCAGGACCAGGCGCGGGTCGCTTCGCTCATGGCGCTCAAGGAGATCCGCGACCTCGACCGCGATGCGCCGGCCCTGACGACGTCGCTGGCCAAGGCGATCCGATCCCGCGTCACGGTGATCGCCGGCGACGGGCGCGTGGTGGCCGATTCCGGGCTCGAGCCCGGCCAGTGGTCCGGGCTGGAGAACCACGGGCACCGCCCCGAGGTGATGGCGGCCTTCCGGGAAGGGATCGGCAGCGCCGTGCGCTACTCGGCGACCCTGCACATCGACATGCTCTACGTCGCCGCGTCCTTCGGCGACCAGGGGGTGATCCGCCTGGCGCTGCCGCTCTCGGAGCTGGAGCTGGCCAAGGAGCGCCTGAGAAGGAGCCTCGGCGCAACCCTGGCGGTGGCGGTGCTGGCCTCCCTGCTCTTCTCCTATTTCCTCTCCAACATCAACTCCCGCAAGCTCACGAAGCTCGCCGCCGGCGCCAACCGGATCGGGCGCGGCGAGTTCGGCACCCGGATCGCCATCAGCAGCAACGACGAGTTGGGCGAACTGGCGCGGGTCATGAACGAGATGTCGGGCAGGATCAGGCAGCAACTGGAACAGATCTCCTCGGAGAAAGGGCGCCTGGACGCCATCCTGGAGGGAATGGGGGAGGGGGTGATGGTGACCGACCCGGATGCGGTGGTCACCCTGGTGAACCCTGCCTTTCGCGCCCTGTTCGGCACCGGGGAGCAGGTGCAGGGGAGGCCGCTGCTGGAGATCAGCCGGCACCCGGACCTGCACGCCGCCTGCAGGGAGGTCCTCTCCGAGCGGCGGGAGCGGCACCAGGAGATCTCGCTTCCCGGCGGGAGGGAAACCCTGGTCCACTGGGTGCCGCTGCTCGACGAGGGGGAGCTTGCGGGCGCGGTGGCGGTCTTCCATGACATCAGCGCCCTGAAGCGCGTGGAGCGGATCCGCCGCGACTTCGTCGCCAACGTCTCGCACGAATTGAGAACGCCGGTCACGGTGATCAAGGGGTACGCCGAGACCCTCCTCTCGGGTGCCCTGGCCAGCGACCCGGCGCGGGGGGAGCGCTTCCTGCAGATCATCCTGAACCACGCCGAGCGGCTCTCCGACCTGGTGCGCGACCTACTGGCCCTCTCGGAGCTGGAGAGCGGCGAGGTGGCCCTTAAGCCCGAGCGGATCGCGGTGGCGGACGCGGCGCGGCACGCCATGCTCCTCGTGGCGCAGCGCGGCGAGGAAAAGGGGGTGGCGCTGGGCTACTCGGATGTGGCGGAGGGGCTGCAGGTGCAGGCCGACCGTGCCCGGCTGGAGCAGGTCCTCATCAACCTGCTCGACAACGCCATCAAGTACAGCGAGGCGGGAGGGAAGGTGGAGCTTTCCGCCTCCCGCGAGGGGGACCTGGTGCGCATCTCGGTGCGAGACAGCGGCATCGGCATCCCGGAGAAGGACCTGCCGCGCCTCTTCGAGCGCTTCTACCGGGTGGACGAGGCGAGAAGCCGCGACAACGGCGGCACCGGCCTCGGGCTTTCCATCGTGAAGCACATCGTGCAGGCCCACGGCGGCACGGTGCGGGTGGAGAGCGAGCAGGGGAAGGGATCGGTGTTCAGCTTTACCCTCCCCGCGCCCTGAGAGGAGGCGCCCCTTTCACATGAAAGCCCATTTGACTCCCCTCTAATTGCCATTACAGTTGAAGCGTCCGCTTTCTTTCTGACATGTCCCTGTGATCTCGGCCCCGGAACGGCGGTGGGCCGGGGCGTGACGATGAACGGCGCTCAAGACAAGCTTCCCGAAAAACTCCCCGACAACCTCCCCGACAACCTCCCCTGGCACGAGCTCGCGGTGCCGGAGCTTTTCGCCGCCCTCGGCACTTCCGCCGCCGGGCTCTCCTCGCAGGAGGCCGCGGCGAGGCTCGTGCGCTACGGCCCCAACGCGATCCGCGCCGCCGCGGCAAAACCCCTCTACCTGAAACTTCTCTCCAATTTCACCCACCTGATGGCGCTGCTCCTTTGGGGGGGCGGCGTCATGGCCTACCTGGGCGGCATGCCGCAGCTCGCCTTTGCCATCTGGGCGGTCATCTTCATCAACGCGGTATTCTCGTTCTGGCAGGAGCACCGCGCCGAGCAGGCGGTGGAGGCGTTGAAAAGACTCCTGCCGGCCCAGGCGAACGTGCTGCGTGACGGTGAGGAACGCCAGATACCGGCGGCGGAGCTGGTCCCGGGGGACCTGGTGCGGGTGATCCAGGGGGACCGCATCTCGGCCGACGCGAGGCTGGTCGAGGAGTGGGACCTGCGCGTGGACCAGTCCACCCTCTCGGGCGAGGCGCATCCCGCCAGGAAGACCGCGGACCCGATTACCGGGCAGCCCCTTTCCCGCACCGAACTCCCCAACCTGGTCTTCGCCGGCACCTCCGCCGTCGCCGGGACGGGTAGCGCCGTGGTATGCGCCACCGGGATGAGCACCGAGTTCGGCCGCATCGCCCACCTCGCCACCACGACCTCGGACACCCCCTCGCCGCTGCAGGTCGAGATCGACCGGATGACCCGCGTGGTCACCGCGCTGGCGCTTGCCGTCGGCACGCTCTTCTTCGTGCTCTCGGTCGCGGTGCTTGGGCGCGAGCTGCACACCTGCTTCATCTTCGCGGTCGGCATGGTGGTCGCTTTCGTGCCGGAAGGGCTCCTCCCCACGGTCTCGCTTTCCCTGGCCATGGCCGTGCAGCGCATGGCCAAGCGCAATGCCCTGGTGAAGAAGCTCTCCTCCGTCGAGGCCCTTGGCTGCTGCACCGTGATCTGCACCGACAAGACCGGGACCCTGACCCAGAACGAGATGACCGTGCGGGAACTCTGGGTGGACGCAGCGGTGCAGGAGGTCTCCGGGGTGGGGTACGCCCCGCGGGGGGAGATCGGCGGGGGCGGCGCCCCCTCCGCAGGCCTCAAGCGCCTGCTCACCGCCGCGGCCCTTTGCAGCGACGCCCGCCTGGTCGAGCCGAAGGAGGCGTCGGAGCCCTGGTGCATCATCGGCGATCCCACCGAGGGGGCCCTCATCGTCGCCGCCCGCAAGGGAGGGATCGATCCCGAGGCGCAGGGGGCGCTCCTCCCCCGGCTGCGCGAGCTTCCGTTTGATTCCGTGCGCAAGAGGATGACCAGCGTGCACCGCGAGGGGGAGGGGGAGACCGCCTTTGTGAAGGGGGCGCCGGCCGAGGTGGCGGCCCTTTGCAGTTCGTTGGCCCGGGACGGGGCAACGCTCCCCCTGGAGCCTCCCCTGTTGCGGGAGGTGCTCGGGCAGGTGGATGCCTACGCACGCCAGGGGTACCGCGTGCTGGCCGTCGCCGAGCGGAGCCTGCCGGGGGACCTCACGGATTACACGGCGCAGAGCGTGGAAAGGGAGCTCACCCTGCTGGGGCTGGTCGCCATGAACGATCCTCCCCGCCCCGAGGTGGCCAGCGCGGTGCAGAAGTGCCACAGCGCCGGGATCAGGGTCGTGATGGTGACCGGCGACTACGGCCTTACCGCGGAGAGCGTGGCTCGGCGCATCGGCGTGCTCGGGCGGGACGAAACCTGTCGGCTGGTGAGCGGAGTCGAGCTGGACGCCATGGACCAGGGCGCCCTGGACCAGGTCCTCGCCGGGGAGGTGATCTTCGCCCGCGTCTCCCCCGAGCACAAGCTGCGCGTGGTGAGCGCGCTGCAGCAAAGGGGCGAGATCGTGGCGGTTACCGGCGACGGTGTCAACGATGCCCCGGCCCTCAAGAAGGCGGACATCGGCGTCGCCATGGGACTTTCCGGGTCGGACGTCGCCAAGGAGGCGGCCGACATGATCCTCCTCGACGACAACTTCGCCTCCATCGTCAACACCATCGAGGAAGGGCGGGCCGTCTATTCCAACATCAGGAAGTTCGTCACCTACATCTTCACCAGCAACATGGTCGAGGCCTGGCCCTTCATCCTGCAGATCACGCTCAACGTGCCCCTCGCCCTCACCGTGATGCAGGTGCTCGCCATCGACCTTGGGGCCGATCTCCTCCCGGCCCTCGCCCTCGGCACGGAGCCCCCGGAGCCGGGGATCATGGAGCGGCCGCCGCGCCCTCGCAGCGAGAGGCTGGTGAACCGGGCGCTGCTGCTGCGGGCCCTCGTCTGGCTCGGGTCGCTGATGGCCCTGTTCTGCTTCACCGGCTTCTTCCTGCTGTACGGGAGCTACGATTATAGCGATCTGAGTCACCTGCCGCGTCTGGATCTCGTCCCCTACCATGAGCGCCTCGCCTCCCACGACGGCAGGGTCTACGTGCTGGCCGGCACCATGTTCTTCGCCGGGGTGATCGGGGCGCAGGCGGGGAACGCCTACTGCTGTCGCAGCGAGCGGTTCTCCGTGTTCCGCATCGGCCTGTTCGGCAACCGCTTCCTGCTGGCGGGGATCGCGTTCCAGCTTCTATTCTGCCTTGCCCTGGTCTACCTTCCCCCGCTGCAGCGCCTCTTCGAGGTGGCGGCGCTTCCCCCCCGCTTCTGGGGGGTGATCGCCTGTTACCCCCTGCTCCTCTTCCTCGCCGAGGAGGGACGCAAATGGTGGCTAAGAAGCAGGGAGGCGAGGCGTGCGGCCAAGGGGACACCTGGAGGTGCAACATGAAAATGATAGTGATCGGCTGCGGCAGGCTGGGGGGTGCGCTCGCCGAGGCGCTCTCCCGGCGCGGGGACGAGGTGGCGGTGGTGGACCGCGACGAGGCGGCCTTCGAGAGGCTGCCCCCCTCCTTCGACGGGACCAGGGTCGTCGGGGCGGGGTTCGACCGGGAGGTGCTGCTGCGTGCGGGGATCGAGAGGGCCGACGCCCTGGCCGCGCTCACGGCAAGCGACGAGGTGAACGTGGTGAGCGCGCGGGCGGCGCGCCTCTTGTTCAAGGTCCCCCGGGTGGTGGCGCGCCTGTACGACCCGGGGAAGGCCGAAGCCTACCGGCGCCTGGGGCTCCCCACCATCTCGCACGTCACCTGGGGGGTGAGCCGCATCGTCGAGCTCCTCTGCTACTCGCCGGTCGAACCGGTGCAGAGCCTGGGAGGGGGGGAGGTGGAGCTGGTGCAGGTCGACCTGCCGCCGCTTCTGGCGGGTCGCAGCGTCCGGGAACTGGCCCTCGTGGGGGAGATCCTGGTCGTCGCCGTCACCAGGGAAGGGAGGACGCTCATCCCAACCCCGGGGACCCTGTTCCAGCATGGGGACCGGGTGCACCTGGCCCTGCTCACCTCGTCGTCGGGGAGGTTGAAGCACCTGCTCGGCCTGCCGTAAAAGGAGGGGACCATGTTCGTGATCATCGTTGGGGGTGGCAAGGTGGGGGCGCACCTGGCGCGGCTGCTGGCCCGGGGGGGGAAGAGGGTGTGCCTTGTCGAGGAACGGCGCGAGCTGATACCTGCGCTGACGCGTGCGCTCGAAGGGGTGCAACTGTTCGAGGGGAGCGGCAGCAACCCGCGCACCCTGGAACAGGCGGGGGTGCGGGAGGCGGACGTGGTGGCCGCGGTGACCGGCAGCGACGACGCGAACCTGGTCGTGGCCGGGCTCGCCCGCGCGGAGTTCAAGGTGAGGCGGGTGATCGCACGGGTGAACGACCCGGAGCACCTCTGGCTCTTCACACCGCAGATGGGCGTGGACGTGGCGCTGAACCAGGCGGACATCCTCTCCCACCTGATCGCGGAGGAGCTGTCGCTGGGGGAGATGACCACCCTCTTGAAACTGAGGACGGGGGAGTACTCCCTGGTGGAGGAGAAGGTGCACCCCCGCTCGGGTGCGGCGGGGCGGGCGATCATGGCGCTCCCGCTTCCGGCCGAGAGCGTGATCGCCGCGGTGATCAGGGGGGGGAGGCTGATCGTGCCGCGCGGCAACCTGGTGCTCGAGCCGGGGGACGAGGTGCTGGCTCTGGTGCACGCCCGGGAGATGGGGAGGCTCTCGGCGCTTCTGGGGGCGCCGGAGGGGGGCTAGCCGCCGGCGGGGATCACCCCCGTCAGCACCCGCGCGATCTCCTTCACCGTGTAGGGCTTCTCCAGGGTGGCGCTGAAGCCGTGCTTTTTGTAGTCGGACATGATCGGGTCGTTGGAATAGCCGCTCGACACGATCAGGCGGGCCTCGGGATCCAGTTCCAGGATCCGCTGCGCCGCCTCCTTCCCCCCCATCCCCCCCGGGATGGTCAGGTCCATGATCACCGCATCGTAGCCCTCCCCCCTCTCAAGCGCCGCCCGGTACAGTTCCACCGCTTCGGCCCCGTCGCAGCAGGCGGTGGCGTGGTAGCCGAGCTGGACCAGCATGGCGCAGGCGAGATCGCGGATCAGCTCCTCGTCGTCCATCACCACCACGCTCCCCCCCCCGGCAGGGCTCTCCCCCGTCTCCTGCTCCCGGACCAGGTCGGCGGCGCTCTCCCCCAGTGAAGGGAGGTAGATGGTGAAGGTGGCGCCCCGTCCCGGGGTCGAGTCCACCAGGATCACCCCGCCGTGCCGGGTGACGATGGAGTGGGTCGAGGCGAGTCCCAGCCCGGTGCCGCTGGCCTTGGTGGTGAAGTAGGGGTCGAAGATCTTCTTCTGGTCTATCTCCGAGATGCCGCACCCCTCGTCCCTGAAATCGAGCCGCACGTAGTGCCCCGGCGCGAGCCCCAGCCGGTTCTCCGGCTCCATGAGCTCGTTTCTTCCCGTTACGGTCAGGGTGCCGCCGCCGGGCATGGCGTGCACCGCGTTGATGATGAGGTTGTTGAAGGCCTGGTTCATCTGCCCCTCGTCCGCCTCCACGATGTCGAGCGTGTCCGGGATCTCGATCCTCCCCTTGACGTTGGTCCCCCGCAGCACCAGGGAGAGCGATTCGCCGGCGAGCTGCTTCACGGAGAAAACCTTCTTGATCGGCTGCCCGCCGCGGGCGAAGGTGAGGAGCTGCCCGGCCAGCTCCGCCGCCCTCTGGCACGCCTTCTCCGCCTTGTCCAGCGGCCCCTTCGCCTTGTGCGCCTGCTCCAGCACCATCTGGGCGAAGCTTATGTTCCCCACGATGCCGGTCAGGATGTTGTTGAAGTCATGGGCGATGCCCCCCGCCAGGACCCCCAGGCTCTCCAGCTTCTGCATGTTGAGCATCTGGGTCTCTATGCGCTTGTTCTCGCGGTCCAGGCGCTTCTCCTCGGTCATGTCCTGCACCAGGAGCAGCAGGTGGTGGCGCTGCTCCACGTCGAAGCGGGCCAGCTGGAAGCGCAGGGTGACCTCCCGGCCATGCGTAGTGGTGACGTCGCTTTCCAGCGGGCACGGTTGCCCGTCGGCGAGGACCCGTTCCGCCGCCTCGACGATCCCCGCCTCGCGCAGGGGGACGACCTTCCGGAAGTTCTGCCGCAGCAGCTCCTCGACCGTGCCGCCGGTTATGTCGGCGACCGCCTGGTTCGCCCTGACGCAGTCGCCGCTTTCCCCGTCATAGACCAGGATCCCCAGCGGCGACTGCGCCAGCAGCGTCTCCACCAGCATGAGCGCTTTGCCGCGCGCCTCCTCGGCCTCGATCCGGTCCGAGATGTCGGAGATGATCCCCACCAGCGCCCGCAGCTCTCCGTCCGGCGCCTCGAGCCTTCTGCCGGAGAGGTACCCCCAGAATCCCCCCCCCTTGCCGCACAGGTAGTGGCGCTCGGTGGTGATCCCCTTCAGCTCGCCGGTCATTATGCGGCGCATCAGCTCGCTCCCCGTCTCCAGCTGGTCGGGGTGGAGGTGGCTCGTGTAGCCGGAGCCGATCAGCTCCTCCATGCGGCAGCCGAACATTTCCGCCATGCGGTTATTGGCGAAGCGGATGATCCCCTGCGGGTCGACCAGGATGATCCCGGCCTGCGAGGTGTCGAAGATCACCCTCAGCTGCTCCTCGCTCTCCTTTAGCGCCGCCTCGGCCGCCTTGCGCTCCCTCACCTCACCCTTGAGCACCGCGTTCAGTTGCCGGAACTTCATCACGATGACAAAGAGGACGGCGATCACCGCGGTGCAGATCAGTAGCGCCCCCCAAAGGAGCGTGTGGCTCGCACCGGGTCCCGGTTCGTAGATGATTCCCGACGGGTCGAACCCCTCGGGGAGCATCCCGATGCTGGAGAAGGTGTCGGCGATGTGGCGCCAGCGGGTGGGGCTCTGGTAGCCGAGCTCGACCAGGGTGGGCTGGATCAGCGTCTCCATCTGGTTCGCCTCGAACAGGAGCCAGTCGCGGCTCCGCTCGCGTGAGTACTTGGCGAGGATGAGGTCGGCGATCTCCTCCTTGTGCGACAGGGCGTAGCGCCATCCCTTGAGGGTCGCCTCCCGGAAGCCCCTGACCAGCGCGGGGCGGGAGGTGAGGTTGGCGCGGGTGGTGAAGAAGTTGTCCCCGTAGAAGTCGATGCCGTAGGTGAGCGGGGAGAAGGTCAGGTAGGGCTCGCCCGCCTGCTCCAGGATGTAGGGCTCGTTGAAGCTGTAGGCCATCATCACGTCGGCCCTGCCGGCGACGAGGTCGCGGGCGTCGCCTCGGTGCTCCACCTTGACGATGTCCTTCTCCTCGATGCCGTTCTTCTTGAGGAGGGCGAGCATGTCGCCGTGCTGGTTCGAGTACATGAAGCGGCGACCCTTCATGTCGGCCACCTTCTGTATTCCGGTCTTGCGGGGGGTGAGCAGGATGGCGGGGGAATGCTGGAAGATCTGGCCGAGCACCACGAGGTCGTCGCCGTGGGCCCGGTGCAGCAAAAGCGCCGAGGTCCCGACGCCGAAGTCGGCGCGTCCCGAGGTGACCGCGTCCTCGACCTCGACGTCGGGGCCCCCCTCGCGGATGGTGACGTCGAGCCCGGCTTCCCGGTAGAACCCCTTGTCCAGCGCCGCGTAGTAGCCGGCGAACTGGAAGTGGTGCAGCCACTTGAGCTGGATGGTGGCGTGCTCCAGCGCCAGGGCGGGGTGCGCGAGCGCCAGGGAGAAGGCCAGCGCGAGCAGGGTGCCCCACCCCTTGCGTCTGGCTGCTTGGGCAGGTTTCATGGTGCGCTCCTCGTAGGGTAGCGTGACAAAGCGTCCTGCGCGGGGTCAGGGGGTGTTGCAGTAGTCGGCGAGGTAGCCGCGGATGCGGTCCAGGTCATTCCGGTCCTGGTCAGGTTCTTCCCGCATAAGTTCCATCAGGAGCGCGATGCAGTCGCTGCCGTCCACGTCGTGGTCCACGAACTTCACGCCCAGGAGGTCGTCGTAGCCGTGCACCACCTCGGTCCAGATCTGCAGGGGGGGACGGGGCTCGGGGTCGGGGTCGAGATGAATGCGCAAGAGGCACCCCGTCCCGCCGGGAAGCCCGGGCGAGTGGCACAGGTGGAGCAGAGCGCCGTTGAACGAGATGTTCTCCAGGATCCCGCTGAGGCACTCGCCGTGGTGCACCAACTCCACCTTCTTCGATGATGGGGCCCGATAAAACTGTCGCAGCTCTGTCATAGGATGCAGACCTTTGGCAAACAGGATGAAGTGTTTAGTTTCATCATCGGAAGGAACGCTCCGTCCTTGAGAACTTTTCGCGGAACCTTCTTCGTCGCACCGTGAGAACTTCAGTCAAGAAAATCACCAGGACATGGGGAGGCATTATGCCATGCATTGGAGTTTTTTAGCTATTGGAATTTTATCTAACCCGGACGGGGAACCACGCTTCTCCTTTTTTCATAGGTGAAGAACTCCTTCAATAGTGCTTGAAAGTGGTGGTGCCATCTTGTATAAGTAGCGTGACCTGTCTATCTCTCCCACAGCGTGGCAGGCTCCCCGTTTTCACCCACCTTCGTCCGACGCAACCGACTGCGGACGCCTCATGACCGGAAACACGTTTGATTGACGGCTCTGCCGCAGGTGCGGCTGCAGCCTGGAGCACCGTCGATGGGATACGCCGAGGCAAAAGAGCACCGGAAGCCACCCTCCTACCTGTGGGGCCCCTCCTTCTTGCTGCTGCTTTGCGCGCTGGTCCGGCTGGAGCTCCTCCCGGCGCCGCTTCTTAGCGCCTACCTGTTGTCGAGCCTGGCCGCCTTTTTTCTCTACGCCGCGGACAAAAGTGCCGCCATACGGGGGGCGCGCAGGATCAGCGAGCGTACCCTGCACCTGGCCGGGCTCTTCGGGGGGTGGCCGGGCGCGCTCCTGGCGCAGCGCCTCTTGCACCACAAGTCGCAAAAGGGTTCCTTCCAGTTGGCGTTCCGGTTCACGGTAATGGCCAACTCCGCGGCGCTCGCCCTCTACGCCTATGGGCGGCCGGGAGGGTAACGCGGGATTTTCTCTGTTCCATTCGGGTGCCGACGCAGGCGCCCTGCCTTTGTACTTCAATGAAATGAAGGTCGTCGTGGAGGGATAGTGCCAGGTTCTGATCAGCAGGGGATGGAATACGGGATGTTCTCGTACCCGGTGCACGGGGAGGCGCGGTCGCTGTACCAGGAACTGGTGCTGGTGAACCGGACGCTGGAGCAGAAGGTCCAGGAGCTGAACCGGGCGCAGCAGCGGCTCATGGAGTACCGCAAGGTGTTCGAGTGCACCGGCGACCTCATCTACGTCTTCGACCGCGACTACCGCTACCTCATGGCCAACGAGGCCTACCTCGAGTGCCGCAGGAGCCGCTTTCCCGACCTGATCGGCCGCACCCTCCCGGAGGTGATCGGGGAGGAGACCTTCGCCCGGATAAAGCCGCAGATCGACGCCTGTTTCGCCGGCAATGAGCTAAGCTACGAGGACAGCCACCACTACGCGGACAAGGGAAAGCGCCACCTGCTGGTCACCTTCTCCCCCGTCTTCGACGGCGACCGCGTGGAGCGGGTGGCCTGCCTCATCAAGGACGTGAGCGAGCGCAAGCTTTTGGAGGAGCAACTGCGCCAGTCGCAGAAGATGGAGGCGGTCGGCACCCTGGCCGGCGGAATCGCACACGACTTCAACAACATCCTGACCGTCATCGCCGGATACGCCTCGCTGATCCAGATCAACACGGAGGAAAGCGAGACCGCCGCCATGGCCGGCGAGATCATGATCTCGGTGGAGCGGGCCGCGGAGATGACCCGGAGCCTTCTCGCCTTCAGCAGAAAGCAGGAGGTGCACCTGGAGACGGTGGACCTGAACCAGGTGGTGGCGGAACTGCACAAGAGCCTGTCGCGGCTGATCAGCGAGGAGATCGAGCTCGTGGTGCGGGTCTGCGGGGAGGAACTCTGCTGCCTGGCCGACCGCGGCCAGCTGGAGCAGGTACTCATAAACCTGGCGGTGAACGCCCGCGACGCCATGCCCGGGGGAGGGGTGCTCGACATCTCCACCGGCGTCGCCGAGCCGGAGGGGGAGGACCTTCCCGCCGGCCGCTGCGCCGTGATCACCGTCTCGGACAACGGCACCGGGATGGACAAGGAGGTGCAGGAGCGGGTCTTCGAGCCGTTCTTCACCACCAAGGAGGTGGGGAAGGGGACCGGGCTCGGGCTCTCCTCAAGCTACGGCATCATAAAGAAGCACAACGGGGCGATCCGCATGCAGAGCGCGCCCGGTGCCGGCACAAGCTTCAGCATCTACCTCCCCCTGTCCGGCGAGCGCCCCTGCCGGGAACGCGGGGACGCCGGGGGGCGCTGCGGCGCGGGGAGCGGCACCGTGCTCCTGGTCGAGGACGAGGAGACGGTGCGCAACATGACCCGGCTGCTTTTGGAGCGGCACGGCTACCGCGTGCTGACGGCCTGCAACGGCCAGGAGGCCCTGGAGCTGTTCCGGCAAAACCTGGGGAGCGTGCAACTGATGCTAAGCGACGTGGTCATGCCGCGCATGAACGGGAGGGAACTCTGCGAGCGGGTGCGGCAGCTCGCCCCGGGCCTTCCCGTGATTTTCATGAGCGGTTATCCCGCCGACGTCATGTCCGAGAAGGGGATCGGCGGCGGCGGCGCCTACCTGCAAAAGCCGGTCAAGCCCGAAGAGTTGCTGGGGGCGCTGCGACAGGCGCTGATCCCCGCAGGGGGGAGGCTGGCGCCGCCAGGATGATCCCTTCTGCCCCTGCGGTCCGCCCCCCCTGTCCGGCCCCTTCCCGTCTGCCCGGTATCCCTTCCCTTGCGCGTTGGTTCCTGCTAACTTCTAAAGCCGCAGATACTGGTACAAGCCCGTCACTCACCGTCTCAGTCCCACCTCTTTTTATCATTACCCCCAGCGCCGCGGCATAATGCCGTGTTGCATCTGACCATTCCACCGCTAAATCTGAATGCGTTCTCAAGTAACAGACCCTCCAACCGATAGGGCACTAGGTTAACTCCTTCATCGCAATCCGTCCAAACAAGGAGAGGTCATGAACCTTAGAACGAAAGTGAACCTAACGGTGGTCGCTGTATTCGCCATTGCCATCACGTCTCTTGTCGCGGCAGCTTTTGTCAGTTCCAGCCGGATCATGTCCCAGATGCTGCAGGACAAGATGATCGTGCTGGCCCGGGAGAACGCGGCCAACCTGGACACTTGGATCCAGGCAAAGCTCGCGGTGGTGGAAGCCGGTGCCAAGGACCTGGCCCGCCACCCTGCCGACCCCGCCTACATCTCGAACGTCATCAAGACCAACAACGCCGCCGGCGGCTTCTCCAAGACCCACCCCGGGTACGAGGACGGCACCGTGATCTACTCCGACGACTGGAAGCCCCCCGCCGACTACGATCCGCGCAAGCGCCCCTGGTACATGGAGGGGAAAAAGAAGCTGAAGACGGGCCTGACTGAGCCTTACATCGCAGCCTCGACCGGCAAGGGGATCATCACCTTCATAAGCCCCATGGTGGAAGGGGGCACCCTGGTCGGGGTCTACGGCTCCGACGTCACCCTGGACTTCATCACCAAGACCGTTCTCGGCGTCAAGTTCGGGGAGACCGGGTACGCCTTTCTTTCCGACGCGGCGGGAAGGATCCTCGCGCACCCAAGCCCCGACTACGCCATGAAGAAGAAGCTGCAGGAGCTCTCCCCCGACTTTTCCAACATCGAGAAGGAGTTCGGCGGCAAGGCGACAGGGGAGCTCTCCTACCGCCTGAACGGCAAGAAGATGGTGATGTCCTTCGCCCGGGTCCCGGCCACCGGCTGGTATCTCTGCGTGGCAATGGATCACGAGGAGGTGGCAGCGCCGGTGCGGCGCCAGTTCGCGGTGCTGGCCCTGATCGGCGCACTCTTCCTGGTGGTCGGCCTGGCGGTGATGGTGGTGTTCCTGAAAAGGCTCCTTGCCCCGCTTGGACTCCTCTGCCAGCGGGTGTCGGAACTCGCCGAAGGGGAAGGGGATCTCACCGCGAGGATCGACGTGGGGGCGAGGCGCGACGAGCTCGGGGAACTCGCCGCGAAGCTCAACACCTTCATAGCCAGCGTGCGGGGGATCATCCAGCAGATCGCAGACGCCTCGGGGCGCCTCGCCGGGGGGGCCGTCACGCTGACCGAGACGGCCGGCTCCATCTCGCTGGCAGTGGAGGAGGCTGCGGCTCAGAGCGTCGGCGTGGCCACGGCGAGCGAGGAGATGGCCGCCACCGCCTCGGACATCGCCCGCAACTGCCATCTTGCCGCCCAGAGCTCCAGGGAGGCCACCGGCACCACCCGGCAGGGGTTCTCGGTCTTGACGGCCACCGTGCACGGGATCAGGGAGCGCGGCGAGCTGACCCGGAGCAACGCGGAGGCGATCTCCTCGCTCGGGGAGCGTTCCGAGCAGATCGGCGCCATCGTGGCCACCATCGAGGACATCGCGGACCAGACCAACCTGCTGGCCCTGAACGCCGCCATCGAGGCGGCCCGCGCCGGGGAGCAGGGGAGGGGGTTTGCCGTGGTGGCGGACGAGGTGCGGGCCCTGGCGGAGCGCACCACCCGCGCCACCAAGGAGATCTCCGAGATGATCCGGGCCATGCAGACCGAGACACGCACGGCGATCCTCTCCATGGAACAGGGGGTGGAGCAGACCGAGCGCGGGGTCGAGGAAGCGGCGCAGCTCGAGGAGGCGCTCAGGCGGATCCTCGAGCAGGTCGACGCGGTCACCGGGCAGGTGAACCAGATCGCGACCGCGGCCGAGGAGCAGACGGCGACCACGGGCGAGATCAGCTCCAACATCCACAACGTCACAGCGGTCGTGCAGCAGGCGGCCCGCGGATCGCAGCAGAGCGCCGACACCGCCGGCCAGCTGGCCAACGTCGCCCGCGATCTGCAGGGGATCGTGGGAAGATTCAAACTTTAACGGGAGGCGTCCGAGGGTTTTTGCGGAAAATTGACTTCCGTCAAATATTTTCCCCACCATTTCGTGCATGAATGGGGCGCGTTTTTGCGGTGCGGGCCATGAGGGGCTGTAATCGGTGCAGGCGGCCGGAAACCCATACACTACTGAAGGAGGAAACGATGCTCAAGAAGAATGTGGCTGTGACGGCGGCAATCGCCGGGGCGATCGCTTTGTTGTCGATCCCCGCCCTGACCACCGCGGCGAAAACCAAGCCGGTGCAGGTGGCCAACGACGGCAGGGCCAAGTGCTACGACTGTCACGACGAGGTGAAGGCGCTCAAGGAAGGGTCCAAGCACGCCAAGCTCTCCTGCAAGGTGTGCCACGACAAGCTGGACGCCCACATGAGCGACCCGGAGAAGAACAAGCCGGTCACCGTCATAGACGCAACGCTGTGCGGCAAGTGCCACAAGGCACAGTACGACAGCTTCTTCGAGGTGAACTACGAGGCGGCGGCGAGGAAGGAGAAGGGAACCCCCACCGGCCGCTCCCCGATGCAGGACAAACTCCTCGCCGGGCACGGCTTCACCATCGAGCATAACGAGCCGCGCGGCCACGCCTTCATGGTCATCGACCAGTTCGTGGTGGACCGTTTCCAGGGTGGGCGCTTCCAGTTCAAGGAGGGGTGGAAAGGGGTGACCTCCACCGGCAAGACCTGGGACGTCTTGACCGACACCGGGAAGAAGCTCCCGGAGACCGCCATGGCCGGCAACCCGACCTGCATCCAGTGCAAGACCTCCGACCACCTCCTGAAGTGGAAGTTCATGGGTGACAAGGATCCCAAGGCGAAGTGGGACCGCACCTCCAACATCGTCGACGTCGCCAAGGACACCAACAACCCGGTCGGTTGCGTGCACTGCCACGACCCGCACGGCACCCAGCCGCGCGTGGTGCGCGACGCCCTGATCCAGGCGGTCGAGAAGGACCCCAAGGGGAACATCTTCGCCAAGAACGGCGCCACCGACCTGAAGGTGATCGACTTCCGCGGCTTCAGGAAGATCGGCGTGATGCAAAAGACCGACTCCAGGATGATGTGCGCGCAGTGCCACGTCGAGTACAACTGCAACGCCGGCACCCAGTGGAGCGACGGCAAGCCGGTGAAGTACGACGACCTGCGCACCAACCACTTCCCGCTCAAGAACTCGCTGCAGCTTTTAAAGCACTACCAGGATCTCAACTTCTTCGACTTCAAGCACGCCGTGACCGGCGCGCGCCTGATCAAGTTCCAGCACCCCGAGGCCGAGACCTACGCGGGGAGCGTGCACGACAAGGCGGGCGTTCAGTGCCACCAGTGCCACATGCCGCAGAAGAAGGACAAAAACGGCAAGAAGTTCTCCTCCCACGGCGTGATCCGTCCCAAGAACCACGTCAAGGAGGCGTGCCTTGGCTGCCACCCCAAAGACAGCGTGGCCAAGAAGGCTTACGAGATCGACGCGGTGCAGAACTACGTGAAGGGTAAGATGCGCAAGGCCGAGTACTGGCTCGGGCAGCTGATCGACACCTACGCCGCCGCGCAGCGTATGGGGGTTGCCCCGACCGTCCTGGACCAGGCGCGCGCGAAGCACGAGGAGGCGCACGTCCTCTGGGAATACTGGACCGCCGAGAACTCCGACGGCTTCCACAACCCCGACCTCGCCCGCGAATCGCTGACCGGCTCCATCGCCGCCTCCAAGGCGGGGGTCAAGGTCCTCACCGACGCCATGGCGGCAGCCAAGAAGGAAGAGCCCAAGAAATAGCGGCGAAGACAACCGCGGCAAAAAAGGAAAGCCCCGCCTCCGCATGGAGACGGGGCTTTTTTCATGTATCGGACCGCCCGGCGACAGTCACAGGCGGTTTTTTTCTGTCACTGGTTGCGGTTTCCATGCGAAAACCGGCCTTCTGTCAGTGCGATTAGAAAAAAATAACCGAAAAGTGTAAACACAACATTCAAGGAATAGAACCGGGTTCCGATAAATGACACTGATGGGAGTTATGGTAGCGGTCGTTTCGCTAACCTTTATAGTCAGGAGCGTTCCATGGCATTCACGTTCTTCATGCGCGACCAGCCCACACTTGAGCACGCGGCCGACCACATGATCGGCTACGCGATGGGGCGAAGCCGCATCAAGGTCTGGGACGCCGGCTGCGCGCTGGGGCAGGAAACCTACACCATAGCCATGATCTTCGCCCAGAAGATGAACTCCTTCGGCTTCAAGAACCTGCGCATCGACGCTACCGACTATGACAGCGCCAACAACTTCGGCGACGTGGTGAACGCGGCGACCTATCCCTACGAAGAACTGCAGCGCACCCCGGTGGAACTCTTCGAAAAGTACTTCGAACCAGCGGACAAGCCGGGCCATCACCGGGTGGTGCCGCTTTTGCGCGACCGGATCAACTTCCAGTACCACGACCTCCTCTCACTCAAAGCCCCCGGCAGCGACTACTGCCTCGTGGTGTGCAAGAACGTGCTGCTCCATTTCCAGTACCGGGAGCGAGTCGAGGTCTTCAAGATGTTCCACGAAGCCCTCGCCCCCGGCGCCTACCTCGCCACCGAAAACACCCAGAAGCTCCCCCAGGAAGTCGCTCATCTCTTCGAACAGGTGGTGCCGGACGCCCAGCTGTTCAAGAAGGTCGGGGGCTAGCCGATGAAGATCGTCCCCCTGAAGAAGAGTCCCGCGACCTACAGCTGCAACTCGTACCTCATCCTGGGGGACTGGAACCGGATCGAGGACGTCAATACCCTGATCGATCCCGGGGTGGACGATTTCATCCTGGCCGAGATCCGGGAGCTCTCCACGGGGTTCGGCAAGGAGCCGGTGCAGCAGGTGGTTCTCACCCACAACCACTTCGACCACACGGCCGGGGTCGCCGCGCTGAAGGAGGCGTTCGGTTGCAGGGTCCTGGCCTACGGTCACGGTCCCCTGGTTGATGAGGTGCTCCACGACCGGCAGTTCATCAAGGCGGGGGATGACTTCCTCGAGGTGCTGCATACTCCTGGACACTCGGACGATTCCGTCTGCCTCTACGCCCGCTCGCTCCAGGCGCTGTTCTCAGGCGATACCCTGATAAGGGTGCTGGCGGCGGGGGGGAGCTACTGCCGGGAGTACATCGAGGCCCTGAAGAGGCTCACCGCGCTGAAGATACAGAGGATATATTCCGGTCACGACCAGCCGGTAGTGGAGGGGGCGCACGAGATGCTGCGCAAGAGCCTGGAGTTCGTGCTGGGGGCGGAGATGAACTGAGACGACGGCCCCTCCGCGCTGGCGGGGGACACCATTGGGATCTGTGAAATAACGCAAGGCACAAGGGAGGTAGGCATGAAGTGGTTCTACGATTTGAAGCTGGGCGCCAAGTTGATGACGGGCTTTATCGCGGTCGCCATCGTAGCGGGCGTGGTAGGGTACTTCGGCATCAGGGAAATCCGGGTGATCGAGCAGGCCGACGCCAAGCTGTACGAGAAGGTCACCGTTCCGATGGCACACCTGCAGGACATCTCCACTTCCTTCCAGAGGATGCGGGTGAATCTCAGGGACATGATGGACACGACCGGCACGGAGCAGCAGGAGAAGATCGGGCGTATCGCGAAGTTCCGCGAAGAGATCAACACCGTCTCGGCGGAGTTCGAGAAGACCATTATGACGGACGAGGGACGCAAGCTCTTCGAGGAATTCAAGCGCACCCGCTCGGTCTACGGCCCCATGGTGGACCAGATGATCGCGCTGGCCAAGGCGGGGAAGATCCCTGAGGCCCAGGCGGTCATGAGGGGAGCGGGGAGCAAGGCCTCGCGTGAGGAGCAAAACGCAATCGAGGCCCTGGTAGACGCCAAGCTCAAGCAGGGCAAAGCGACCGCCGCCGGCAACGCCGAGGTGGCGGCAACCGCCACGACCACCATGCTGATCTTCATCGCCGTCGGCATACTGCTCGCCGTCGGTCTCGGACTCTTCATCACCAGGATCGTCCAGAAGCAGCTGGGGGCCGACCCGAAAGAGGTGGGCGAGGTGGCCAACCGCGTCGCCGCGGGCGACATGAGCGTCGCCATCGACCTCAAGGGGGTCTCCAGCGATTCAGTCATGGCCGCCATGCAGAAGATGGTCGATTCCATCAAGGCCCTGGTCGCCGACGCCTCCATGCTCTCCGACGCGGCCATCGCTGGAAAGCTCGCCACCCGCGCCGACGCCGGCAAGCACCAGGGAGACTTCCAGAAGGTGGTGGCGGGGGTGAACGACACCCTGGACGCCGTGATCGGCCCGCTGAACGTGGCCGCGGAGTACGTGGATCGCATCTCCAAGGGGGACGTGCCGCCGAAGATCACCGACAGCTACAACGGCGACTTCAACGAGATCAAGAACAACCTGAACGTCTGCATCGACGCGGTGAACGCCCTCGTTGCCGACGCCGCGATGCTCTCGCAGGCGGCGGTGGACGGAAAACTCGCCACCCGCGCCGACGCCACCAGGCACCAGGGCGACTTCAGGAGGATCGTCTCGGGGGTGAACGACACCCTGGATGCGGTGATCGGGCCGCTTAACGTTGCGGCCGAGTACGTGGACCGCATCTCCAAGGGGGACATCCCGCCCAGGATCACCGACAGCTACAACGGCGACTTCAACGAGATCAAGAACAACCTCAACGTCTGCATCGACACGCTGGATGCGCTGATCGCAGACATGAACAACATGTCCAAACAGCACGACCTGGGCGACATCGACGCGCAGATCGCCGCCGGCAACTACCAGGGGGTCTACCGCGACATGGCGGCGGGCGTGAACAACATGGTGAACGGCCACATCGCGGTGAAGAAGAAGGCGATGGCCTGCATCGCCGAGTTCGGGCGCGGCAACTTCGAGGCGGAGTTGGAGAAGTTCCCGGGCAAGAAGGCGTTCATCAACGACACCATCGAGCAGGTGCGCACGAACCTGAAGGCGCTCATCGCCGACGCGGACATGCTGGTGCAGGCGGCCGTGGCCGGGAAACTCGCCACCCGCGCCGACGCGACCAAGCACCAGGGTGATTTCCGCAAGATCGTGGCCGGGGTGAACGAGACCCTGGACGCGGTGATCGGGCCGCTGAACGTGGCGGCGGAGTACGTGGACCGCATCTCCAAGGGGGACATCCCCCCCAGGATCACCGACAACTACAACGGCGACTTCAACGAGATCAAGCTGAACCTCAACAACTGCATCGACATCATGAACAACCTGCTGATCGAGGCGAACAAGGTGGTGAAGGCGGCGGCCGACGGGCAGCTTGACGAGCGTGCCAACGCCGAGCTCTTCATCGGCGGCTGGAAGGAGCTGGTCATGGGGGTGAACAACATCGTCACCAACATCGTGAACCCGCTCATGGTGACCGCCGACTACGTAGACAAGGTTGCCAAGGGTGTCATTCCCCCCGCCATCGTGACCGAGTACAAGGGGCAGTACAACATCATCAAGGAGAACCTGAACGCGGTGGTGAAGATGATGAACGAGCTATTGCAGCAGACCGACATCATCATCCAGGCGGCGGCAGAGGGGAGGCTGGACCAGCGAGCCGACGCCACGCTCTTCGTCGGGGGGTGGCACAAGCTGGTTTCCGGCGTCAACGACACGGTCACCAACATCGTGAACCCTCTCATGGTGACCGCCGACTACGTGGACAAGGTTGCCAAGGGTGTCATTCCCCCCGCCATCGTGACCGAGTACAAGGGGCAGTACAACATCATCAAGGAGAACCTGAACGCGGTGGTGAAGATGATGAACGAGCTATTGCAGCAGACCGACATCATCATCCAGGCGGCGGCAGAGGGGAGGCTGGACCAGCGAGCCGACGCCACGCTCTTCGTCGGGGGGTGGCACAAGCTGGTCTCCGGCGTCAACGACACGGTCACCAACATCGTCAACCCGCTCATGGTGACTGCGGACTACGTGGACCGCATCGCCAAGGGTGACATGCCCCCGGCCATCGTGACCGAGTACAAGGGGCAGTACAACCTGATCAAAACCAACCTGAACGTGCTGATCGAGGCGATCAACAAGATCACCGACGCTGCCAAGGAGGTCTCCAACGGCAACCTGATGGTCTCCCTCAAGGAGCGGAGCGCCCAGGACGAGCTGATCCACGCGCTCTCCGCCATGGTCGGCAAGATCACCGAGGTGGTGACCGAGGTGAAGGTGGCGGCGGACAACGTCGCCAGCGGCAGCGTCCAGCTCTCCGCCAACGCCCAGTCCATGTCGCAGGGGGCATCGCAGCAAGCGGCCGCGGCCGAAGAGGCGTCCTCCTCCATGGAGGAGATGAGTGCCAACATAAGGCAGAACGCGGACAACGCGCAGCAGACCGAAAAGATCGCGGTGAAATCCGCCGACGACGCCAAGGAAGGTGGCAAGGCGGTCGCCGAGACGGTGCAGGCGATGAAGGACATCGCCGGGAAGATCTCCATCATCGAGGAGATCGCGCGCCAGACCAACATGCTGGCCTTGAACGCTGCGATCGAGGCGGCCCGCGCCGGGGAGCACGGCAAAGGGTTCGCGGTGGTGGCTTCCGAGGTGAGAAAGCTCGCCGAGAGGAGCCAGGTCGCCGCGGGCGAGATCTCCGAGCTCTCCGTGTCGAGCGTCGAGGTCGCCGAGCGGGCCGGCGAGATGCTCTCCGCCATCCTCCCGGACATCCAGAAGACGGCCGAGCTGGTGCAGGAGATCAACGCCTCCAGCAAGGAGCAGGACACCGGCGCCCAGCAGATCAACAAGGCGATCCAGCAGCTGGACCAGGTGATCCAGCAGAACGCCTCGTCCAGCGAGGAGATGGCCTCCACCGCCGAGGAACTCTCCTCGCAGTCGGAGCAGCTGCAGTCGACCATCTCCTTCTTCAAGGTCGACATGGCGGCGCGGGAGCACCATGCGGCGCCCAAGCAGCTCACCAGGTCGGCGGCGAAGAGCGAGGTGAAGCAGCTGAAGCAGAGGTCGGGCGCGCAGGCCAAGAAGGCCATGGGGCACGACCTGGTCCTGGCCGACATGGACGGCGACAGCGACTTCGAGAGGTTCTAGCAGCGACAATCCCCGGGCGGCCCGAACAGGCCGCCCGGGACTTTGGGTGAGGATGCTATGGAAGCGGCACAAGTGAAGATCTTCAAGAAGAAGGAGCGCACCCTGGTCACCTTCTCCGGGGAGATGACCATAGCCAATGTCGGCGAGCTCAGGGAGCGGCTGCTGCAGGCGTTTGCGGCGGGAAAGACGGTGGAACTTTCCCTGGTGGGGCTCACCGCCATCGACGTGACCGGTCTGCAGCTTTTGTGCAGTTGCCACAGGACCTCGGTGGCGCAGGGGATCCCCTACCTGTTGACCGGCCGCAACGAGGCCCTCGCGGCCATAGCCGAGGTGGCGGGGCTGCCCCGGCTCAAGGGGTGCGTCCAGGACGTGGACGGGACCTGCATCTGGCGCATCGATACGGACAAGGTGACGGTATGAGTGATGCTTTTGCCCAGGCGTTCAAGGACGAGGCCAGGGAGCTGTTGGCGGACCTGGAGGAGGCCCTTCTCGAGATGGAGGAGAACCCGGACGATCTCGGCATCGTCGGCCGCGTCTTCAGGACCATGCACACCATCAAGGGGTCGGGGGCCATGTTCGGCTTCGACGACGTCGCCTCTTTCACCCACAACGTCGAGACCGTGTACGACCTGGTACGCAACGGCGAACTGGCGGTGAGCAAGGAACTGGTCAACCTGAGCCTCGCCGCCCGGGACTGCATCCTGGACATGCTGGAGTCCGCCGAAAGCGGCACACCGGCGGATTTGCAGCGTAACGACGAGGTGATCAGAGGCTTTCGCGCCCTGGTTCCGGAGCAGGAGGACGCGGAGCCGAAGCCGGGGCGGCAGGGCCCGCCTGAGGAGCAAGCCGACCCGCCGGCGCCGACGGTCACCTACCGCATCCGCTTCCGCCCCGAGCCGGAGATCTTCACAAGCGGCGGGAACCCGCTGACCCTGTTGCGCGAACTGCAGGAGCTCGGGCCGTGCAACATAGTCGCCAACACCTGCGAGATGCGGCCCCTGGACGCCTTGGACCCGGAACTCTGCTACATGTACTGGGACGTGATCCTCAGCACCAGCGCCGGCAGGAACGCGATCGACGACGTCTTCATCTTCATGGCAGACTCCTGCGAGCTGAGCGTCGCCGTCATCGACGACGGCACCGGCGTCGAGCCGGAGGCGGGGTACAAGAAGCTGGGCGAGATCCTGGTCGAGCGCGGCGACCTGACAAAACAGCAGATGCAGCACCTGCTGGGGAAACAGAAGAAATTCGGAGAGCTTGCGCTCGAGGCGGGGATGGTGGACGCGGCAACCATCACCTCGGCCCTGGTCGAACAGCAGCACGTCAAGGAGATCCGCCAGGAGCGCCATGCCCAGACCCAGACCCAGGAGGCCGCCTCCAGCATCCGGGTCAGCGCCGACAAGCTCGACCTCCTGGTGAACCTGGTGGGCGAACTGGTGACGGTGCAGGCGCGCCTGAGCCTGGTGGCCCAGGAGCTGAAACGACATACCGAGCTGGTCTCGGTGGCCGAGGAGGTGGAGCGGCTCACCAACGACCTGAGGGACAACGCCCTCGACATCAGGATGCTCCCCATCGGCGCCACCTTCTCCAAGTTCAAGCGGCTGGTCAGGGATCTCTCCGCGGAGCTCGGCAAGGAGATCGAGCTGACCACCGAGGGGGCCGACACCGAGCTGGACAAGACCGTCATCGAGAAGCTGAACGATCCCTTGGTGCACATCATTCGCAACAGCATCGACCATGGCGTCGAGACGCCGGAACAGCGCCTGGCCAAGGGAAAACCGAGGGTCGGCAGCCTCCACCTCGCCGCGGTACACTCCGGCGACAGCGTGCTGATCACCATCCGCGACGACGGCGCCGGGTTGAACGTCGACGCGATCCGGGCCAAGGCGATGGAGCGCAAGATCATCCCCGCCGGCGCGGAGCTGTCCGACCGGGAGATCTGGCAGCTCATCTTCGCCCCCGGCTTCTCGACTGCGGCCAAGGTCACCAGCGTCTCGGGGCGCGGCGTCGGCATGGACGTTGTGAAGCAGGCCATCGAGGGGCTGCGCGGCAGCATCGACGTGAAGAGCGAACCGGACCGGGGCACCTCCATCACGCTGAAGATACCGCTCACGCTGGCCATCATCGAGAGCCTGCTGGTGCAGATCGGCAAGGACCGCTTCGTGATGCCGCTGGCCATGGTGGACGAGTGCATCCTCCTCACCGAGAAGGAGATAGAGCAGGGGCACGGGCGGGACATACTGCTCGTGCGCGAGAAGCTGGTCCCCTACGTCCCGCTCCGGAAGATGTTCCGCATCGAGGGGAAGGCCCCGGCCATCCAGCAGGTGGTGATCTGCCAGTTGGAGGGGAAACGCGTGGGGCTCGTGGTGGACTGGGTGATCGGGGAGCACCAGACGGTGATCAAGTCCCTGGGGCGGATGTACCAGCAGGTCGAGGGTATGTCCGGCGCCACCATCCTGGGGGACGGGTCGGTGGCCCTCATCCTCGACATCCCCGCCATCTTCAAGTCGGCCGAAGAGGCGCCCTGACGGCGCCCCGGGCGAGGGGCGGGGAGCGGGGAGCGACAACGCTCTCCCTTTGGACAACCGACCCGGCGCCGTTGTATGATCGCTTCGCCCTAAGTAGCCGGTTTCCCTTGTGACGGGAGGGAGGCCGGGACCGCAGTCCTTCCGTCTCGTGGCATCGGTTACTCCGGAGTTCGTGTGCAGTTCGTTACCCGACGCTTTTTCATCCTCCTTGCCGCGTGCCTGTTCGGCATGCTCTCCCTCCAGATCCGCCTTGCCGCCGCTACCCAGCAGACGGTGCGCGTCGCCGCGTTCAACTTCTACCCCGGCATCTTCCAGGCCAAGGATGGCAGCATCCAGGGCTTCTACGTCGACACCCTTGCCGAAATCGCGCGCAGGGAGGGGTGGCGCATCCAATACGTCTACGGCGACTGGGCCGAGGGGATCTCCCGCATCAAAAACGGCGAGGTCGACCTCTTGACCAGCGTCGCCTGGACCAGCGAGCGGACCCAGTTCCTCGACTACGGCAAGGTGCCGCTGCTCACCGTCTGGGGGGAACTCTACGTCCCGCGCAGGGCGAACCTGAACAGCATCAAGGACGTCGAGGGGAAGCAGATCGCCGTGATGAAGCGTGACTTCAACGGGGCGAGCTTTCGCAACATGGTGGAGAAGTTCGGCATCAACTGCCGCTTCGTTGAGTACGGCAACTTCGAGGAGATCTTCCAGGCGGTGGCCGCCGGTCGGGTCGATGCCGGCGTCGTCAACAACACCTTCGGCGCCGCCAAGCAGTACCAGTACGGCCTGGTTTCCTCCGGCATCATCTTCAACCCCTTCGACATCTTCCTCGCCACGGGGAAGGGGCGCAACGCCGACCTCCTCGCCACACTGGACCGTTACCTGACGGGATGGCGCGGCACCGAGGGCTCTCCCTACCACAAGGCCCTGGATCGCTGGTCTCACGGCGACGCCGCTTCCCTCCACGTGGTGCCCGGCTGGCTGACCCCGACCCTTACCGGCCTGATCCTGTTCCTTGCCGCTGCCGGCGTCTTCATCGTGCTGCTCCGCCTCCAGGTGCGGAAAAAGACGGCCGAGCTCGTCAAGCAGGCGGCGGACCGGAAGATGATCGAGGAGACGCTCTTCTTCATCAACGAGTGCGGCGCCAGACAGCGCGCCGACGAGCTTCTTTACGGCATCAACCGTTACCTGGCCAACTGCCTCGACGTCGACTACGCCTTCGTGGCCCAACTGACCCCGGATGGGGGCTCTGCCCGGACCCACGGCTTCTACGCCCGGTCGGGGGGCGGCAGCGACATCACCTACCGGCTGGCCGGCACCCCCTGCGACAACGTCATGGGGAAGAACGTCTGCGTCTACCCCCGGGAGGTGAGCGCGCTGTTCCCGGAAGACGGGATCCTGCGGGACCTGGCGGTGCAGGGGTACGCGGCGGCTCCGCTTTGGGACGCCCAAGGAAAGGGGATCGGCCTGCTCGGCATCATGAGCCGCTCGCCGCTGCAAAACCCCGCCCTGATCGAGACGCTGCTCGGCATCGCCAGCTCCCGAATGGCCCAGGAGCTGGAGGCGATGAACCACCTCGAGGAATTGAACCTCAAGAAGTTCGCCATGGACAACATGAAGGACGCGGGGTACTGGATCAGCCCCGACGGCAGGATCTGCGAGGTGAACGGGGCCGCGACCGCCATGCTCGGCTACACCGAGGCCGAGTTCCGGTCCATGCGGATCGGCGACCTGCGCCCGGGGTGCGATGCCGAGCGGTGGCGGGAAACCTGGGAGACGCTCAAGGAGCGGGGGAGCCTCCAGTTCGAGGGGACGCACCTGGCCCGGGACGGCCGCCTGGTGCCGGTGGAGGTCACCGCCAACTACTTCAGCTACGCCGGGACCGAGTACGACTACGCGGTCGTGCGCGACATCACGGAACGCAAAAGGATGGAAGAGGCGCTGGAGCACCGGCTGGCCGTGCTCACCGAGCCGATGGTGCACATCGAGGCGATCTCCATGGAGGACCTCTTCGACCTGGACGAGCTGCAGGCGATCCAGGACGCCTTCGCGCAGGCCTCCGGCGTCGCATCGATCATCACCGACGCCGCGGGGCGCCCGGTCACCCGCCCGAGCAACTTCTGCTCCCCGTGCAGCGACATCGTGAGAAAGACCGAGCGCGGCCTCGCCAACTGCACCCGCTCCAGCTGCTATCTCGGCAGCGCCAGCCAGGACGGCCTCGGCATGCAGCCCTGCCTGAGCGCCGGGTTGTGGGACGGCTGCGCCACCATCAGCGTCGGGGGGCACCACGTCGGCAACTGGCTCGTCGGCCAGGTGCTGGACGAGGACGCTGACCTGGAAAAGATGGCCGCCTACGCCGACGAAATCGGGGCCGACCCCGCGGCATACCGGGAGGCGCTCTCCCTGGTGAACCGGATGTCCCGGGAAAAGTTCCGCAAGGTCTGCGAGGCGTTGTACCAGATCGCGGGGCAGCTCTCCCGCATGGCCGTGCAGAACGTGCAGCAGGCGCAGCATATCTCCGAGAAGAAGCGCTCCGAGGAGCGGCTGCTCGAGTACCTGAAGGTGATCGAGTGCTCCCGCGACCTGATCTGTGTCCTGGACCGCGACTACCGCTACCGCATGGCCAACGGCGCCTTCCTGCGCTACCGCAATCTCACCATAGAGCAGGTGGTGGGGCGGACCGTGCTCGACGTCGTGGGCGAGGAGCATTTCGCCCAGATCAAGAACCACCTGGACGCCTGTCTGGCCGGGCAGTCGGTGCGCTTCGAGATGGAGCAGGCCTTCCCGGAACGCGGGGTGCGTTCGGTGACCGTGACCTACACGCCGGTCGAGGACCAGGGGGGCAACACCAGGATCGCCTGCGTGATCAGCGACCAGACCGATAAGAAGCACCTCGAGGAGCAGCTCAGGCAGTCCCAGAAGATGGAGGCCATCGGGCACCTGGCGGGGGGGATCGCCCACGATTTCAACAACATCCTCACCGTCATCGTGGGTTACGGCAACTTCCTGGGGCTGGACGGCTCGCTCAGCACCCAGCAGCACGAGCAGGTGGACCAGATCATCGCGGCCGCCGAGCGGGGCTCGCAGCTCACCCGCGGGCTGCTCACCTTCAGCCGGAAGCAGGTCATGAACCCGCGCACCCTCGATCTGAACGCGCTGGTGGGACAGGTGCAGAAGTTCCTGCTGCGCATCATCGGGGAGGACGTCGAACTGCAGTTCAACCCGGCACAGGAGCAGGTGCACGTCTGCGCCGACGGGAGCCAGCTGGAGCAGGTGCTGATGAATCTCGCCACCAACGCCCGGGACGCCATGCCCGACGGCGGTACCCTCACCATCCAGACCTGCTGGCAGCAGGTGGACGAGGCCTACGCCAGGTCCCAGGGGTACGGGGACCCGGGACGTTACGCCTGCATCATCGTCTCCGATTCCGGCAACGGCATGGACCGGACCACCCGCGACAGGATATTCGAGCCGTTTTTCTCCACCAAGGCGGTCGGCAAGGGGACCGGGCTCGGGATGTCCATCGTGTACGGCATCGTCAAGCAGCACAAGGGATTCATCAACGTCTACAGCGAGCCGGGTGAGGGGACCACGTTCAAGATCTACCTCCCCGAGGCCGCCGCCGAAGCGGGAGCGCTTGCCGGTGAGCCGCATCTGGCTGCGCCGGTGCCGGGGACCGAGACCGTCCTGGTGGCGGAGGATGATGCCAGCGTCAGGGGGCTGGTCGAGTCGCTGCTGAAAAAGTACGGCTACCGGGTGGTGCTGGCGGTGGACGGCGGCGACTGCGTGCAGAAGTTCCTGGAGCACCGCGGCAGGATCGACCTGGTGCTGATGGACGTGATCATGCCGGGGAAAAACGGCAGGGAGGCCTTCGAGGAGATCAGGAGGATCGATCCTGCGGCCAAGGTCCTCTATTCCAGCGGCTACACCGCCGACTTCATGAAAAAGCGCGGCGTCTTCGACGAGAGCGTCGACCTGATCATGAAACCGGTGCAGCCGATGGCGCTGCTGCACAAGGTCAGGGAGGTGTTGGACCGAAATTCAGATTAAGATTTAGATTAAGAGAGACTGGAGTAGCAACATAGCGGAATCGAAAACAGGCAATAGTGTCAAAAATAGAAGGGCGCCCCCGGATGGGGGCGCCCTTTTGCATCTTTGCTCTATCTAAATCTCAATCTTGATCTTATTCTGCTGGCCCTATTTCTGGTTGATCGCCGCGAGGCGCCAGCTGTTGTTGCCCACCGGCCTCGTGAAGGTCCAGTACTCCTCGAACTTGACCGGCTCGGTCTTGCTCCCCTCGAGCACGCTGCCGCGCTCGTCGGTGGTGTAGTCGAGCAGGTTGGCGTAGATGAGGGCGGTGACGTAGTCCTGCCCCGCCTCCTGCCAGACCTCGGCGAGCTCCACGCTGCGCACCGCGATGTTCTCCAGCCGGTTCACCCGCCCCTCGCGCAGCAGACGCTCGATGTCCTCGCGGAAGACCCCCTGCATCTCGGGAGTGAGCAGGGGCGAGAGCGCCTGCAGGTCGCGGTTCATCCACCCCCCCTGGATCTTGAAGAAGTTGTCCATCACCAGGTCCTTGAAGCGCCCCTCGTCGAAGCCGGGGTCCATCTGGCGCAGGTGCGACAGCCCGGTCTGGACGTCGTCCCGGGCCGGTTCCTCCACGCGGTAGGAAGCCGGGACGCTCTGCTGGTAGGCGTCGTACCCCTGGGAGCCGTAGCCTGTCGAGACGCTCTGCAGCTGCGCCTCGCCGCGCCGCCTGCGCACCATGCGGTAGATCAGGTAGCCGATGCCGGCCAGCAGCAGGATGTCGAAGAGCCCGATGCCACCGCCGCCGTATCCCATCCCGCCTGCGCCGGCGAGCCCCCTGAAGAGCATGCCGCCCAAAAGACCGCCCGCGATGCCGCCGGCCATGCTGCGCAGGAAGCCGCCACCTGCGGAGGGTTGCTGCATCTGCGGCTGCTGCATGGGGGAGGGGGTCGACTGCTGGGACGGGGTGGACTGGCGGTACGTGGTACCCGGGGTCGAGTAGCTGCGGGTACCGCGGCTCCCGATGGAGCGTCCTCCGGCTGCGCGGGCATGGGCGCTGGTTTCCAGCACCGTCGAGCTGAGCAGCAATACTGCGGCAAAGAGTGCAAAAGCCTTGGCGATGTTCCGTTTCATGTGGTTATTCTCCTGTGTGTTGGTTGGTTCAGTTGCCGGCCAGTTGCAGCGGCTGCACCGGGATCCTTCCTGCGGTACTGCGGATGCGCCCCTTCGGGAGCCCCTTGGCGAGCCAGAAGCCGATCGCCTCGCGCACCAGGTCCGATACGTTGAGCGAGGTTGCCTTGGTGAGACGCTCCAGCAGGCGCTTCTCCTGGTCACTCACCCTGAGCGACACCACGTTCTTCAGTACCGGCTCCTTGGGCTCCTTTTTCTTCCTGGCGGATTTTTTCTTTACTTGGGTCATGTATTGTTTCTGTTCCATTTTTCCCTCTCCTTTCAGGTCTTTGCCTGTTGCAAAGGGCGCCGTTGCAGCACGGCGGCGCCGTGTGACGATAAAAAAAAAGACCTTTACCCGGGGCGACTGCTCGCTACAGGTAAAGGTCTTGCTGTTATTAAGAATTATCCTCGGGCCCGGGTGTTGCCACCGTCTTGACGAACCAGAAGTCGGCCATTTCTCCGGCCGATAGCTACTCCCCTTTACAGGGCATGATAATAATAACGCGCCGACCGGGTGTCAACCCATTTTTGATAAAAATCGCAAACGGCTCTGCCGCGGAAAAGAAAATTTGAATCGATTAATCTTCTTCCGGATTGCTATACAATTGACCGGGTGAAAAAACGACACCGGCCGCGCAGGTTGCTGGAGTATCGGCAGCTGCGGCCGGTTCCCGGGAGGCGACATGATCAGACCAGCCAGCAGTGTGATCCGATACGCACGCTTCTTCAGGCTCACCCAGGTACGCGGGGTGCTCGACTACGGTGCGGGTCGGCTGCGCAACGCGCTCTATCTCACCGGGGAGGGGTTCCAGGTGTATGCGGCCGATGTCCCTGAGCAGGTGAAGGCGCTCGCGGTCCATCCCGAGGCGGGGAGACTGGCGGGGATTCTGACGGTCGGTGAATTGCCGAGGGCGGGGCTTTGCGTGGACCTGGTGCTCTCCACCTTCGTCTTCAACATCCTCGCCACGCGGAACAGCAGAAAGCAGTACTTGGAAAACGTCGTGGCCAATCTGCGTCAAGGAGGTTTATTCCTCATCGAAGTCAACAGCAGGCATGACGATATAGTTCCTTGTGCATCGCTGCTACAGCATTATTACAGTTGTGACTGCAATGCTAGGAGCTACACCCATGATCAACTCGACAGGGAATTAACGCCCTTCCGTTTCGAGCGCATCTGCCACTATTACTGCAGCCACGCAGTGGCGGCACTGTACCGGCTGACAGATTGAAAAAAAGTGAGACAGCATTTTGACTTTTGACTGTAAAAAAAGTATAAGAGGATGCTAAATAGAAGTGGCTGTGGAATCAGCGTGCGGAGGTCGGCATGGCTTTGAAGGACGTGAGGATTCTCATCGTCGATGACGAAATGTTTTTTCGCCAGGTGTTGCGCGCCGTGCTGGAGAAGATCGGCTTCACCGTAGTCGGGGAGGCCGGTGACGGCGCCGAGGCCCTGGAGAGGTACCGCGCCCTGCGCCCGCACATCGTGATCATGGACATCTACATGCCAGACAAAAACGGCATCGATGCTACCAAGGACCTGCTCGCCCTGGACCCCAACGCCCGGGTTCTGATAGCCAGCGCCTCCGATTTCGATTGCGACACCCAGGCCGCTCTCGATGCGGGAGCCAAGGGTATCCTGATGAAGCCCTTCGTGCCCAAGGAAATCTACGAAAGTATCCGCAAGCTGCTCACCGGCAAGTAGCGCGGTACCGCGAACCCGCCAGGAGAGCCGATCCGCGAAAGATGCCGATGCAGCGGCCTTTTTCCGAGCCGGCGAAAAAAACCGCCCGAAGGCGGAATTTTTGGGTTGACTGCGCAAACCCGTTTTGCTATAAAGCTGATCTCTGCTGAGCGGGAATAACTCAGTGGTAGAGTGCAACCTTGCCAAGGTTGAAGTCGCGGGTTCGAACCCCGTTTCCCGCTCCAATTAACGACAACAGGTTCAGGTGTTTAGAGCGAACCTTTCGAAACTGTCCCCGGTTCCGTCCCAAACGGAATCGGGGATTTGCTTTTCCGGGGTATAACGAAGTCGCGCCCCAGGTAGTCGAAGACTCTCTCCCCGCCCTCTTGCAGCCCTTCCACGTAATTCCCGTACACCTCATAAACCATCTGTTTCAAAGCATGTCCCATCAGCTTGACGAGTCGTAGCGGGTTGATGCCGACTAGGAGGCTCCATGCTGCGAAGGAGATGCGATTTGTATATGGTCTATTTACCTTCGAATCGCGCCCAGTAGGCCGTGCTCTGCTTGGATTGGCGGTCCATCGGCCCCTTGTTCAGGAGGGCGAGGGCCGCGGCACAAAAGACACAGGTAACCACTATTGCGAGGATCATGATTTCTCCTATTGTTATAGACGGTTTGTTACGTGAAGAGCAGGCTGGAGGAGACCCGTTGCGTGTGAAATTCGGAGGGAAGAAGAGCGGCAGCGCGGTGGCTGTCAAGAGGCGGTAAAGTACCGCGGACTGTCGCTGTCTTCGATAACAGTATCAAGACGGACTGTGTACGATCGTGAGCTTTACGCCAGAGGTTTTTTCCTCTTTTTTGAGCCGTTTGTCGGCCTTCTTTTCTTTTTGTGTTTTTGCCGGCTCCTTTTTGGATGATTTCTTGCTGTCTTGGCCTTTACTCATGATGTTACTCCTTGTAGTAAGATTGCATTACGTAAAAGTTCTATTCCTGTTCCATACCACGATTATACGGCAGATGTACTTTTATTACTAGAACGCCCACGGTGCTGAGGTAACGGTTGAATTCCTGAACCGGAAAACGAAAAAGCCCTTGGCGGTACCAAAGGCCTTTTAGGGGGATCACCCCTTCACTGGTTCGAGTTGAAGTGGTTGCGGTTTTTGAGACAGGGTGATAAGCAATGGACCGACCTATTTCCAGAGGAGAGGTTCAATGCCACAACATCGCACCCGTCACAGCGCAGAATTCAAAGCCAAAGTAGCCGTTG
>NZ_JAHLMF010000018.1 GCF_018919385.1 Geomonas diazotrophica | reverse complement strand
TGTGGCTATGCCGAGAGGGTCACACCCGTTCCCATCCCGAACACGGAAGTTAAGCCTCTCAGGGCCGATGGTACTGCATTGGAAACGATGTGGGAGAGTAGGTCGCCGCAGGGAATTTAATAGAGAAAGCCCCGTCTGGAAACAGACGGGGCTTTTTCGCGTCCTGAGGCTGGCTTCTACTCTCGCAAGCTCACCCCCCGGCACCGTCCCTCACCCGAACACCCTCTCCCCCTGGTCGCAGTTTGGAATTCCTTTCCCCCTTTTGACGCCACGCTGCACGCGTCCGCAGATATCGGCGTCGCTGCGCAACAGTCATAGATCGGCTCCGTTTGGGGTGATATACCTATTGGATTGACAGTATGTCTATTTTAATGTAGTAATTGGAATATTTATATGCGATCGGGGTCCCTATGTTTTTCAAGAAATACCTTTCTTCACTCCGCAGCACGTACATATTCATGGTCTGCTTCGGCCTGCTTATGGGGCTTGTCTTTCCTTTTTATTCATGGCTATTTTTTGGAGCCAAGGCCTTTGCCCCACTGTACGCCATCGGCTGTCTGGCGGCAGGCTTCATCGTCGGCACTTTCTGCTACCACATCATCAAGGAAGCCCTCAGGCTTTACGTTGAGCAGCAACTGAAGATGCTCGGAAAAATAACCGGTGAAACATCCATCCGGTCGGTGTCTGGAAAGGGCGATGAGCTGCAGCAAGTGATGGAGTGCAACGAGGCCCTGATGAACCGGGTCCTGGTGATGGTGGAAAACGTATCGAAGCTTGCCGCAGACATCTCCAGCCGGCACGGCCGTCTGACCGCCGACTTCAGCAAGACCGTTCACAACAACGAGAAACAGGCTGCCAGGGAACAGGAAACGATCGGCGCTGTGGATGACATGAATGCCTTCTTCAGGGACCTCTTGAAAGAGATCGAGGACATAGCGGTGCGCACCGATGAGCGCGCCTCCATCTCCACTGAAATGAGCGCCGCCACCGACGCCATCGCTCTCAGCATCCAGGAATATTCGGCATCAGTCATGGAAACCTCCGCTTCCATCGAGGAAATGGCCGTCAGCATCAAGGGGACCGCCTCGAATATCGAGGCCCTCACCAATTCTACTGAACAGACCTACAACTCCATCCTCGCCATAGGCAGCTCCACCGTCGACATCCGCGATAACGCACGCCGCACCTCCGACTGCTCGGACAAGGTCCGCGTCCAGGCCGCCGAGGGGATGGAGGCCATGTCGGCTACCATTGCGGCCATGACCGCTATCGAAGAGCACAGCGACCGCTCGGTTGATGCCATCAACAGGTTGTCGCAGCATTCCCTGCGCGTCGGCGAGTTTCTTGATGTCATCAAGGAGGTGGTCGCGCAGACCAACCTTCTCTCCCTCAACGCGTCCATCATCGCTGCCCAGGCGGGAGAGCGGGGCAAGGCCTTTGCCGTGGTTGCCGAAGAGGTTCGCGCCCTCGCCAAGAGAACCTCGGCTTCCACCAACGAGATCGAGGAGCTGGTTGCCAACATCCAGAAGGAGACCGCCGCTGCGGAGACGGCCGCCCGCCTTGGCAAAGACAAGGTTGCCGAAGGTGTAGCGGTTTCCGAGAAGGCCGATGAAGCCCTGCACAGGATCGAGGACAGCGCCGCCGAGGCATCACGCATGGTGCAGCAGATCGCCGCCGCCACGGACGAGCAGGCATCGGGGAGCCAGCTGATAACCGAGGAGGCGGAGAAAAATCTGGCCCGCGTCAAACAGTTCAGCCGCGCCATCCAGGAAGAGGAGACCGGTGCTCAACTCATCGTCCGCAGCCTGGAGCGCATGCGCGCCCTTTCTGCGAAAATAACGAACTCCACCGAGGAGCAGGTCCGCGGCAACCGCCTGTACATGCAGAGCGTGCAGGAAGACAACGACAAGGTGAAGCGGTTGAAGGATACCTGCATGGAGCAGATTGCCATCGGTGACGTGCTGCGCAGCGACGTGGCCGAGGTCGATCGCCTGATCCAAGGGACCGCAGAGGATGCCAAGAAGATGCTCGGGGAAATCGAGACCATCAACGAACTGATAGGATCGATGCACCGGGAGATGGAAACCTTCCGCAAGATGTAACCTGCTCCTTCACCTTACTCTCAAGCCCCGTCGGCGCCACCGGCGGGGTTTTTTGCATTCCGGGGATGGGGTGGGAGAGAGGGAGGCGAGACCTTGACAAAGAAAGGGGGGGGGGTAAATTATAGCCTGTTGATTTGACCGACATTCTGCCTACACCGGTCGGCCAGACATCCCCCAGGTTGGGCGACAAGCGGATGGTTTCCAAGTGGGAGGCGGTATGAGAAGCTTACCGAGGTCCGTTGCCTCCTTCCTGCTTGCGGTGGGCGTCTTGTGCCTTGTTCTGGGCGTGCCCAAACGTTCCCGGGCTGACACTGTTCCCCAGCTTACCGCGGGGAGCGAATCGGCCCAGGTCCTCTCCTGGGAGACGGGCGCGGGGAAAAGCTACCTCGTCCCCGCGGCCGAGATTCCCGCCTTTATCATCCTCTTAAACGGCTTCGACAGGGTCGTGCTGCACGACAAGATGACCGAGGATGGGAAGAGGACCTATGCGACCAACCCCTCCACCTTTTGGCGCCAGCTTACCCAGCAGGACTGGTCCTTCGACCAGGACACCTTCAAGGTCAACCAGTTCGGGCATCCGTACGAAGGGGCCACCATGTACGGCCTGGCCCGGTCCTCGGGGCTGAATTTCTGGCAATCCCTGGTGTACAGCAATGCCGGGAGTTTCCTGTGGGAAATGGCCGGCGAGAATTCGCGTCCCTCGACCAACGACCTGATCACCACAGGCAACGCCGGAACCCTGCTGGGAGAGGCACTGTTCCGGATGGCCGACCTGGTGCTGGAAGAGGGTGGGAAGAAGCCGCCTGTCGGGTACGAAATCGCCGCGGCCGCGATTTCCCCGCCGACGGCGGTGAACCGGGCGCTCTTCGGAAAGCGGTTCGATACGGTGTTTCCGAACCACAGCCCGGCCACACTATGGATGTGCAGGGGCGGCTTCAGCCTCGACGTTCATTCCAAGAACCTCAGCGCACCGGTCAAGGAGCCGAGCAAGGAGGGCATAGGCATCGCCGAATTTTCGATGGAGTACGGGCTCCCCGGGAAACCGGACTACAGCTACCACCGCCCCCTTGACTACTTCAACTTCGAGATTTCGACCAGGGCCAGGAAACACAACCTGGTGGACACCCTCACGGTACGGGGGCTGTTGAAGGGGACCTCGTACCAAGTGGGGAGAGACTATCGCGGCATATGGGGACTCTACGGCAGCTACGACTACATCTCACCCTACCTGTTCAGGGTCTCGAGCACGGCCCTTTCCCTGGGAACCACCGGGCAGTACTGGCTTGCGCCCGGCGTGGCCGCCCAGGGCTCGCTGCTCGGTGGGGTAGGTTTCGGCGCAACGGGTCTCGAATCGGAGGTTGCCGAGGAGCGGGGCTATCATTACGGTGCGACGCCGCAGGTGCTGTTGGCGATGAAATTGCTCTTCGGAGACCGGACAATGGTGGACCTGACCGGACGCTGGTACTATGTAAGCAGCTGGGGGCCTGATCATGACGGCTCGGAGAGTGTATTCAGAGGGCATGGCGGTTTGACTGTTAGAGTTTACGGCAGGCACGCTATAGGCCTGCGATATTCTGAGTCGATACGCGATACGAACTATGCTAACATAGCCAGCAAACATCGGTCGGAAGGTACGATAAGTCTCGTCTATACCTTTGTAAGTGACAGGTACTTTGGCGCAGTTGAATGGAGAGATCCCGCCGGACGTTGATTCCTCCCGTACTGAACGATACGCTGTTTCGGAGGTTCCCTGATGAACTGCCTAAAAAGGCTATTTCTCCCCGTCCTGCTGGGCCTTTCCCTCATCTGCGGCTGTGCCGTCAACAAGTCCTCGGTGGGCGGTTTCAACATGATCTCGGTCTCCGAGGAGAAGGACTTGGGCGACAAGTTCGCGGTGGAGGTGGAGAAGCAGCACAAGGTGGTGCGGGACCCGGAGGTGCAGGCCTACATCGACGGAGTGGGGAGGAAGCTCCTGACCGGGGTGCGCAAGCAGGATTTCCCTTTTACCTTCCAGGTCGTCCAGGATGACAGCGTCAACGCCTTCGCCATCCCGGGAGGCCACACCTACGTCAACACCGGTCTGCTCAAGGCGGCGGCCAGCGAGGCGGAACTCGCGGCGGTCATGGCGCACGAGATGAACCACGTGGTGGCCAGGCATTCGACCCGGCAGATGACGCAGCAGTACGGGTACGGCCTCATCGTCAGCCTGCTGCTGGGGGGGCAGGGGGGCGAGCTTTCCAAGATCGCGGCCGACCTCTTCGGCAAGGCCGGCGGCATGTACTACAGCCGGGAGATGGAGAGCCAGGCCGATTACCTCGGCGTGGAGACCATGTACAAGGCGGGCTACAACCCTCAGGGAATGGTCAGCTTTTTCAGAAAACTCGATGCCGTGGAGGAGAGGCAGCCGGGCAGTATCGCCAAGTATTTCTCGTCTCACCCGGAGACGGTGGACAGGATCAAGGATATCCAGCAGGAAATCTCCAAGCTGCCACCCAAGAGTTGGCTGCCTGACTCGACCCAGGAGTTCGCCAGGGTGAAGGCCAAGGTGAAGAACCTCTAGCCCCTCGCCTGTACCAAGATCATCGAGATACACCTTCATCCCCTGCAAGGACGTTGCAGGGGAATTCTTTATTCGGGAGCCGACATGACTGACGCGATTCGTGGCATGGAACCTCACATCTTTTGGAACTGCTTCGCTGCTATTTCGGCACTGCCCAGGCCGTCGGGACACGAGGAGCGCATCGGCGCGTATATCCTGGAGCGTGCCGGACAACTGGGGCTGGAGCGGGCCAAGGATGACTGCGGCAACATCGTGGTGAAGCTCCCGGCAACGCCGGGGAAGGAGCGGGTGCGCAGCATCTGCCTGCAGTCTCACCTGGACATGGTCTGCGAGAAGAACGCGGACAAGGTGCACGATTTTCTCAAAGACCCCATCGAGCTGGTACGCCAGGGAGAGGTGCTGACCGCAAACGGGACCACCCTCGGCGCCGACAACGGCATCGGCGTGGCCACCTCTCTGGCCGTCATGGAGGACAAGAGCGTGGAGCACGGTCCGCTGGAGCTCCTCTTCACGGTGGAGGAGGAGACCGGGCTGCGCGGGGCGAAGAACCTCAGTCCTCAACTGGTGGCAAGCCGAACCCTCTTGAACCTCGACTCCGAGGAGGAGGGGGCGCTCTATATCGGCTGCGCCGGCGGCAAGGATACCGTGGCGCGGTGGGGCGTGGCCAGGGAAGCCGCTCCTGCCGGTTGGAGCGCGCTCCGACTCGCCGTAAAGGGGCTGAAGGGGGGGCACTCCGGTCTCGAGATCGACAAGGGGCTGGGCAACGCCATCAAGCTCCTGAACAGGGCGCTCGTGCCGCTGGCTGAGCTGGGGGCGAGGCTGGCCACCATCGACGGCGGCAACATGAGAAATGCCATTCCGAGGGAGTGCGGCGCCATCATCTACCTGGCGCCGGAGCAGGCGGCAAGGGCGCAGGCGGTGGTGACGGAGCTCGCGGCGACCTTTCTTGCCGAACTGCCGACGGTCGATCCCGGGGTGAAGCTGGTCCTGGAACGCGCCGAGGAGGGGCCGGCAACGGTAATGGATCTGCAGCTGCAGCGGCAGGTGATGAAGACGATAGCCGCCCTCCCCAGTGGCGTGCAGCGCATGAGCGCCGAGATTGCCGGGCTGGTCGAGACATCCACCAACGTGTCGGTGATCGGCACGGAAAAGGACGCGTTGGTCCTGGTAACGAGCCAGCGCAGCTCCAGCGCTTCGCGGTTGAACGAGGTGGTGGAGACGGTCCAGTCCATCCTGGAGCTGGGTGGCGCCGTGGTCGAGGTGAGCGAGGGGTACCCGGGGTGGCAGCCGAACATCGACTCGCCGATACTGAAGCTGGCGCAAAGGTGCTACCGGGATCTTTACCAGAAGGAACCGGAGGTGAAGGCGATCCACGCCGGGCTGGAATGCGGCATCATCGGAGAGCGCATTCCCGGCATGGACATGGTGTCGTTCGGGCCGAACATGGAGAAGGTGCATTCGCCTGACGAACGGGTCTATATCGAGAGCGTGGCCAGGTACTGGAGGTTCGTGCAAGAGATACTGAAAACCGCGCAGTAGCCGCTACTGCTGCAGGTCGCAGAAGAAACGGACCACCAGGGGGACGATGGCGTTGGTGCCACAGATGGTAACCCTCTGGGTCATCTCCCTGCATTTCTGACCCACGCGGCACCGCAGCGAAATGTCGTGCAGTCCGGCGTTGCACCGGAACACCCGGGGCGTGTCGCCGTCCTTGTTCTCGCCCTGGTAGGCCCCATCCAGCGAGACGCTTCCCCTGCGCTGGCAGCAAACCGTGAAGTATTCCATGGTCTCTCCGCTGCGGCATGGCTTGATTGGAAAACGCTAAGCGTTTAGTATCGCCTGCTGCGCCGAGAGTGCAAGCGGGGGGAGTGCGGCGGAAAGGGAGGCGGGCCTAGAGTACCTGCACCCGGAGTCCGGCACCCAGGGCGGAGCGGTAGACGAAGGTGATCGTGGCGGGCCCTTCGCACCAGGGAGTGCAGCGGTAATCCCTGGCGAAGGTACGGCGGTAATAGCGGACGCGTTCGCCCGGCTTCGACTCCAGGCGCAAGGGCACGCCGGGTTCGCCCTGCTCCTGCCCGCCGGCGAAGAAACTGGGCAGGTTGCCCCCGGGGTAGCCGGTCAGGCAGAAATCGAAGCAGAGCGCGTCGCGCAGGCGCTCCCGTTGTTCCCCGTCGCTCCACTCGGCCACGAAACGCCAAAGGGCATCGAAGAGCGAGGCAAGGGAGAGGGTGTTGGTCAAGAACCCGGCCGAGTCGAAGAACTGCGCCGCCTCGTTGAAGAGCCGTGACAAAGGGCGGTCGGTGGCGAATACCTGCAGCGTCGCAGCGAACCTGCCGCTGTTGTAGACCAGGTCCAGGAGCCGGCTGATGCCTTCGATGCGCCTGATCTCCTCGAAGCTGAGCCAGGGTGTGCGCAGAATCTTGTAGGGGGCGGCCTCCGAGTAGGCGTACCCTTCCTTGCGCGCGATGCCCCGCATGGCCGTCCCCTTCAGGACCTTCAACGGCTCGACCTGGATGTGGTCGGCGTTGAGCGCGAAGAGCCCCTGCACCGAAGCCAGAAATCCTTCAAGGGATTCACCCGGCAGCCCGGCCACCAGGTCGAGATGCACGGTAACCCCCGTCGCAGATTTGAGTCGTTCCACGTTGGCGTACAGCTTTTCGAGACTCGATGTCCTTTCCACCTTGGCCAGCGTCTCCTCACCGCCCGACTGAACCCCTATCTCGAAACGGAACATCCCCGCCGGCACCTGCGCGAGCAGGGCCAGGTTGTCCTCGGTCAGCAGTTCCGCCGCTATCTCGAAATGAAACTTGCTGCCGCGGTTGTGCTCGAGGATGAAGCGCCAGATCTCGTCCGCCCTCCTGGCGTCGTAGTTGAAGGTGCGGTCGGCGAGCTTCACGGTCTGCACCCCGGCTTCCATGAGCAGCAGGAGATCCCCCTTGGTCCTCTCCAGGGAAAAGGAGCGGACGCCGCTCTCGATGGAAGACATGCAAAAGGCGCAGGAGAATGGACAGCCGCGCGAGGTCTCGTAATAGACCAGCGGCTTTCCCAGATCGACGAGCCCGGCCGCAAAGGGGGAGGGGATCCGGTCCAGCTCGGCGAGCGCGAGGCGTTCGGGGTTGGCGATCACCTCCTCGCCCTCGCGGTAGGTGATCCCGGCGATGTCGTCCAGCGGCATGCCCCCGTCCAGGGCCTGGAGCAGTTCGCGGCAGCTTTGCTCCCCCTCGCCGCGCACGATGCAGTCGATGGCGCCGTTGCGCACCATCATGTCGAAGGAGCCGAAGGAGACTTCCGGGCCGCCCAGGACGATGAAGGTGTCGGGTGCAAGCTGCTTCAGATCAGAGGCCAGCTTCAGCGTCAGTTCGGTGTTCCAGATGTAGCAGGAGAACATGACCACGTCTGCACGCTCGGCGTAAAGCTTCGCCAGCAACTGGTCCGGCTGTTCGTTGATCGTCAGCTCCAGGATGCCGCACTCAAGGCCGGGGAGGGTAGCAGATGCCGAGGCGAGATAGGGGAGGGCCAGGGAGGCGTGGACGTACTTGGCATGCAGGGTGGCGAGCAGGATCTTCATGGGCGGGGATTGTAGCCGATTAGAGGAGGCGTTGCCAGAAAAATGGTGGCAGCGGTGCAGCGGCGCCCAGAGCGGTACGGGATGCATCCCTTGCCCGCGCCACGGTTTTTTGTTACTGTAGGCGGCCGCGGAAATAAAACCCAAACCATTGGCCACGGAGAAAATCTGAGGACTTCTGAGAAAGGCACAACCCCGGAGGCTTTTGTTAGTTCAAAGTCTTTGGCTAGTTTCTAACCCTGCTTTTTGCAGTTCTCGGATTGTCTCAGAAGTTCTCGAGCCTCCGCGACGCTACGTCCCGCAAGCTCGTGGCTAACGGTTTTCACAGGATAAACATGAAAGCAAAGAAACTACCGAAACTGCTCTACGCCGACAGCCAGGGCAACATCTACGACCATCCCTATCTCACCATGGCGGGGATGAGCGCCGACGAGGCTGTGTTGCCGGAATCGGTCGAACTGATCCCGCTGCCGGACGACAGCCGCCTGTTCACCATACCCGACACCCCACCCATCGCCTGGGACGAGGACCAGGGAAGCTTCGTGACGCTGAGCCAGGTCAGGGAGGGGCGGCGCAGCATGAAGATCCAGGCCGTTTCCGCCTTCATGGCCCCGGGATACATGCGCACCCTGCTCCCCGCCTGCGACTACAGCAAGAAGAAGGTGCATCTCCCGCTTTGGTCCTACACCGCCGTGGGGTGGGACGAGGAGAGGGAGTGCTTCGTGGTGGCCGCAACCCGCGTGGACGACAACGAGAACTGGCTCCCCAAGAACTACGACGACAGAAAGCTCGATCCGCTGGTGCGGAGCATGCTGGCCGAGTTCCCCAAGAACCGGCTCATAGAGCAGCTGTCCCGCTGCGCCGTCGACTACCACTGCTTTGCCGCCAAGAACCTCTTCTTCCGCAGGTGGGAGGCGCCCATTCCGACCTCGCCGGTCTGCAACTCGCGTTGCCTTGGGTGCATCAGCCTGCAGCCTTCCGACTGCTGCCCGTCCAACCACGAGCGCATCCCCTTCGTCCCGACGCCGGAGGAGATCGTCGAGCTCATGCTGCCGCACCTTTTGCAGGCGCCGGAGCCGATCGTCTCCTACGGGCAGGGGTGCGAGGGGGACCCGATCATGCAGGCGGACACCATCGCCGAGGCGACCCGGAGGCTCAAGGCCGGGACCTCGCGCGGCACGGTCAACTTCAACTCCAACGGCTCCATCCCCGACCGGGTCCGCATGCTCTGCGATGCCGGCATGGACTCCATGCGCTTCTCGATGAATTCGGTGCAGGAAGGGTTCTACAACAGCTACTACCGGCCCAAGGGGTACCGTTTCGCCGACGTGGTCGAATCGGTCCAGGCGGCGAAGCAGAAGGGGCTTTTCACGATGATCAACTACCTGGTCTCCCCGGGGGTCACCGACAGCCCCTCCGAGCTCGAGGCGCTTTTGAAGTTCATCGAGAAGACCGGGGTGGACATGCTGCAGATGAGGAACCTTTCCATCGATCCCGCCTTCTACAACGAGAGAATGGGTGTGCAAAAGCGCGGGGTCGGCATGTACCGGATGTTGCAGGAGGTGAAGAAGGCCTTCCCGCGGATCCAGTACGGCTACTTCAACCGCACCAGGGAGCGGTTCTTCCCGGACGGGTTCGAGAAGGGGTGGCCTATTAAAGGCAAAGGCAAAGGTTGAGGTTGAGGTTGAGGTTGAGGTTGAGGTTGAGGTTGAGGTTGAGGTTGAGGCTGAGGTTGAGGCTGAGGTTGAGGCTGAGGTTGAGGCTGAGGGTTGAGGCTGAGGGTTGAGGCTGAGACTGAGACTGAGACTGAGACTGAGACTGAGACTGAGACTGAGACTGAGACTGAGACTGAGACTGAGACTGAGACTGAGACTGAGACTGAGGCTGAGGCTGGACAGGCTGGAACTGGGGACGGGGCTTTACTTAGCCCCCAGTCCCTAGCCCCAGCCTTTTATTTCAATAGCGGCACCAGCTTGTTCAGGTCGAAGCCCCTGACGACGCTGCCGTAGACCATGAAGATGGGGGTCGCGTTCATGCCGTGCTCTTTCGCGATCTGCTCGTGCTCCTGTTGCAGCGCGACTCCCTCGGGAGTGACCTCCGACAATTTCCACCTGTCGGCCGTGCCGGCCGCCACCTCCAGGTAGGCCTTCTCCTTGTCCTTCGCGGAGAGGATGTACTGCACCTTCCCCTTGGAGGCTGGATGGCTTTTCAGGGGAATAAAGAAGATGTATCGGGTGACATCGCTGCGCTTTTGGAAATAGGCCTCGGCCTTCCTGCAGAAGGGGCAGTCCGGGTCGGTGAACTCTATCACCATGATCTTGCCGTTTCCTACCTTCACCGCCTTGCTGAGGTCGAGGTCCCTGGCGGAGGCTGCCGAGACAAGGACCATCAAAAGGAGGGGCGCGACGAGCCAAAGGCCCAGGCGCCTGAACAAACCGCTGCTTGCTTTACGCATCACTATCCCCTTACCTGAAAACCGGTGAACTCCCCGGTGTATTCTCCCAGCTTTTCATTCAATTCGTCCACCCTGGCCAATTCCGGCCCTCTGCGACACCACTGCACCATCGCCAGTACGTCTGCTTCCTCGCCTTCCAAGCACGCCTCGACGGAGCCGTCGGGGAGGTTGCGGACCCAACCGGTCACGCCGTGCTGCTGTGCGGTGCGGGCGGTGTGGTGACGGAAAGCCACCCCCTGTACCCTTCCCCGCACGATAAGCGTGGCTCTTATTTTCATCTCTCCCCCAGTTCCTTGGAGCGAGCCACGCAGACGTCGACGGCGTTGATAGTGGCGGCGCGGAAGCCGTCGCGATCCAGGGAGTGCATGGCGGCGATGGTGGTTCCCCCCGGGGAGGCCACGTTGCTTTTCAGGACCGCCGGGTGCTCGTGGCTTTCCAAAAGGAGCTTCGCGGTGCCGTAGACGGTCTGGGCGGCCAGGGCGGTGGCGATGTCCCGGGTGAGGCCGTGTTTGACCCCGGCGTCGCTGAGCGCCTCGATGAAGGTGAGCACGTAGGCCGGGCCGCTTCCGGAAACGCCGGTGACGGCGTCGAGCAGTTTCTCGTCCACCACGCAGGTGGTGCCGACCAGGTCGAATATCCTGCGGGCCAGGACCTGGTCGTCTTCGGTTGCGTGGTAACCGCGGGAGATGGCGGAAGCTCCCTGGAGGACCAGGGCCGGCGTGTTGGGCATCACCCGGATCACGCGGGCGCCGGAGCCGAGCATACCCTCGATGGCGGCGCTTTTGACCCCCGCCATGATCGAGATGAAGAGCTTGTCGGTGAGACCGGCGCCGAGCGCGCCGAGCACCTGGGGCGCAACCTGGGGCTTCACCGCGAGGATGATGGTGTCGCTCATGCGGCACAGCTCCGCGTTGTCGGCCAGGACCTGCACGCCGTAGCGCTCGGCAAGCAGGTTGCGGCGCGCCTCGGACGGCTCGGACACGGCGAGTTCCGCCGCCGGCACGCCCCCGGCCAGAAGCCCCTTGATGATCGCCTCCGCCATGTTGCCGCCGCCGATGAAACCAGTTTTCTTGTCCATGTCTTTGCCTCCGTTCCTAAAGGTTTTTGGTTCAAAGATAGGTAATAAATCCGGCCACAAATGTCAATAGAATTGATTTGTTTTAATTATGATTGCATCGGCTGCCGGCCTGTTGTTTCATGCTCCCGTTGGGGTTAGACTGAAACCCTGGAGGTGCGACGTGTTCACAGGCATAACGGGCAACGTGTTCATACTGGGGCTGGTCAGCTTCTTCACCGACGTCTCCAGTGAGATGATATACCCGCTGCTGCCCCTGTTTCTCACCGGCATGCTCGGGGCAGGTCCTGCCTTTCTCGGTGTCATCGAAGGTGTCGCCGAATCAACCGCCTCCCTGCTGAAACTTTTTTCCGGGATAGCTTCGGACCGGGTGCGTCGCAGGAAGCGCCTGGTATTGATGGGGTACTCCCTGTCGGCGCTGATGCGCCCCCTGATAGGGAGCGCGGCCTCACCTCTGGCGGTATTGCTGATACGCACCGGCGATCGGGTCGGCAAGGGTATCCGCACTTCTCCGCGCGACGCGCTCATCGCCGACTCGGTGGACCCGTCGCTGCGCGGCAAGGCCTACGGCTTCCACCGCTCCATGGACCACGCCGGGGCCCTGGTGGGGCCGCTTCTGGCCACCTTCCTGCTCGCCTTTTTCGTGAAGGACCTGCGCCAGCTGTTCTGGCTGGCGGGGATACCCGGGGTGGTGGCCATCCTCCTGATCGCCTGGAAGGTGACCGAGACCGAGCGCACGCCGGAGCCGAAGGCGCGGCTGCAGCTGGCAATGCTGCCGCCGGGGGGGCTCAGGAGATACCTCGTCATCCTGTTCCTCTTCACCCTGGGCAACTCCTCCGATGCCTTTTTGCTGCTCAAGGCCGGCGCCGTCGGCACCCCTTCCTATCGCCTCCCGCTTTTGTGGGCCTTCTTTCATCTGGTCAAGATGCTATCCAACATGCCTTTCGGCGCCCTTTCCGACCGGATCGGCAGGAGGTCGGTGATCGTTGCGGGGTGGTGCGTCTATGCACTCTCCTACCTCGGCTTCGGCGTGGCCCGGAGCGAATGGCAGATCTGGCTCCTCTTCGGCGTGTATGGCCTCTTCTTCGGGCTCACGGAAGGGGTGGAGAAGGCGTTTCTGGTGGACATGGCGCAACCGACGCAGCGGGGGGCCGCCTTTGGCTGGTACAACTTCGCGATCGGCGCGGGCGCCTTGCCCGCGAGCCTCATCTTCGGCGGCATCTGGCAGTACGAGGGGAACGTCGCGCCTTTTCTCTTTGGAGCATCGCTCGCCGGTGTGGCTGCACTCCTGCTTATCATGCTGGTGAGGCCTCAGAAAGACATAGACGATGCTGTATGAAGGACATGAAGCGTGTCACGTCGCGTCATCATTCGTTCTCCTGGTACTGTTCTGCCTTTACCGGACTCACACAAGTTTTCTTCGAACTGTCACTGTCTTAGGAAGATTTACCCTCCAATAGCCATTTTCTCCTAAAGTCTCTTTTCCCCTCGCCGATTAGGCTCAAGTATGTCGCAGTAAAAGTTATCGTTTTGTCAAAAACCCTAATACCTGTGTCAAGGTTTTGAATTTAAGTGGCAAGGCACTCTACGTTGTGAGCTTAGATACGACGCTGCTTCAGTGGTTTATACAGTTGGTAGGGATCCTGCAGAAGCCACAGCCTGCTGCAGTGAGTGAAGTTCTTTCTGCTGCCCCTTTATTGAGGAAACCGTGCCCTCGGTTTTGTAAGCTGCCGTTTAATCGTAGCCGACTCCAGGACCGATGCCGGCCCTGCTGTTCAGATTGAACTTGTCGCTGACGAATATCTGACGTTGCAGTCTCCAGCCATTGAAGTTGTGCCACAGTATCTGTTTTATATTAGCATGTGTTAATTTTTATGGCCGCGGGATGTCACTGAGGCACAGTCACTAGTTAAATATGCTTTGCTGAAATAATTTTTTTTGGGGGCAACTTGCACTGCTGCAAAACTGTTGTAAGTTTAGCGAAGATTCCAACAGTCGAGCACATCCGTACAGACTCTCTGTTAAGTTAAAATTTTCTTAATATAGAATGGCGGCTGATGTGTAAGCACGTCTAAGAAGCATTCCCAGTTTTTCTTTTCGATAATAGACCGGCGGTAAATACAGAATAGATGGTTTCAGGCCTGACACCGCTGGTCCATGTCCGGCCCGGCCCCAGATTACAGTCAACGCAGCAGCGGATTCCTGGATAACGATTCACACTACTGTAAAAGGAGGGGATGTCTTGATAAGCCACGAGAAACGATCAGGACGCGAACAAAGTAGTCTCCTGAAGATTGCGTGGGTGATGCTTGCCGCGTCGTCGGTGACGCTGGCCCAGCCGGTTATGGCTGCGGACTACACCATCACCGGCAGCTCCAACACCTACCTGCGCATGACCCGGACCATCAACAAGGACGATCTCTATCCGCTGTACGAGTACCTGCACTTCTCGGTCACCGCTGCGGAGAAGGATGGCAGCGCCACGTCCCTGCACCTGGGTGCCTGGGGACGCGTCGACCTCGTCGACAAGTCGACCGACCACTACACCGACGGGGACGTCCAGTACGGCTACCTGAGCTACCAGGCGGCGAAGAACAACCTGGTGGTTAACGCCGGGCGCCAGTTCATCACCGAAGGTGTCGCCACCGAGCGGGTGGACGGCCTCTATGCGCGCAGCGACTTCGCTGCAGGCATCACAGCGGCGGCCTTCGTCGGTTCGCCGGTGGTGACGACCCCCAACTACAAGGGGGGGGACTTCATCTACGGCGGGCGGGTGGCCCAGGGCAAGCCCGGCCTCTACTCGGTCGGCGTGAGCGCCCTCAGAAACGAGAGCGACGTTGCGCGCGACCGCGAAGAAGAGGGGATCGACCTTTGGGTGCATCCGGTGAAGCAGGTTGATCTCACCGGTCGTTCCTCCTACAACTCGATCACCGACGGCTGGATGGAGCATGCCTACACCCTTTCCGTCGCCCCCATCGATGCAGTGACCGTCAGTGCGGACTTCTCGAGGATCAACTATCAGGACTACTTCTACAACGTGACCACCACGGCCTTTGCCCTGCAAAACAACGGCGGGCTGCTCGATCCCAGGGAAAAGGTGACTGCGGCCGGCGTCAGCGCCGCCTGGACCCCGGTGAAGAACCTGACCCTCGCGGCCGAGTACAAAAACTACGGTTACGAGATCCTGGGCTCTGCCGATTACGTGGGGGGCAAGGTCGCGTACACCACCGCCGACGCCCTCTCGCTGGGGGCCTCCGGACACCGGATGGATGGTTCCACCGACCGCACCCGCTATTACGACTACCGGCTCTATGCGCTTAAGAAGACGGGCCACACCGAGTTCGGCGTCGACTTCTACAACGTCCTCTTCGATCGCCCCATCGATGGCGTGAAGAGCAGCTACGCACTCACCGGTATCGCGGGTTACGAGGTCACCGAAAAGCTCAAGGTAGGTGGAGACATCGAGTACTCACAGAGCCCTGATTTCGAAAAGGAGTGGAGAGCGCTCGTGAAAGTTGCCTACGCTTTCGATATGAAGTGTGGCGAAAAGGGGGGCAAGAGTGAAAAGTAAAATACTGATTCTGTTGATGATGCCGCTCATGGCCTGCCTGCTCTTTGCCTGTGCCAACACCAAGAGCGGTGCGCTGATCCACCCGGAGGCGGTGACCGGGACGCCCAACTGTACCGAGTGCCACACCGATGCCTACGCGGCCATGAACCACCAAGCCGTCGACTTCTTCAAAAAGCACAGCGTCTTCGCCAGCAACGCCAGAAGGGCCTGTGCTTCCTGCCACGCCGAATCCTTCTGCTCCGACTGCCATGCGCACAAAGAAGAGCTGAAGCCGAACGTGAAGTTCTCCGAGGCGGTGGAAAGGAACCTGCCGCATAGGGGCGACTACATGAGCCAGCACAGGATCGACGGCAAGATCAATCCCGCGTCGTGCGCCAAGTGTCACGGGCGTACCAACAACGAGAGGTGCCTGACATGCCACAAATAACGACAAAAGTTCTGTCTTTTGCGGTACTTGGTGCGCTGGCGCTGGCCCTGTCGGGATGCGGGGACGCGAATCCGCAGGCCACTTTTGACCCTGCCGCCGGCAAGCACCCGGCCAACTGGCTCCCGAGCGCTCACAGCGTGGCGGCCGAGGAAGACATCAACGGCTGCGCCGAGTGTCATGGCGAGGACCTCACCGGTGGCATAGCCAAGGTCTCCTGCATGAAAAACCTGCAGGATCCGCAAAGCGCGGGGTGCCATGCCGGCAGCGCCACGTCCGTGCACCCGGTCCTGTGGGGGCAGGTCGCCTATGCCCTGCACCCGGGCTACATCCAGCAGCAGAAAGCGCTCGACCCGGTCAATAATCCCTTCGGCAGCAAGTCCTGCGCCGTTGCCGAGTGCCACGGCACCGACCTCCTTGGCGGCGCCACCGCCCCGTCCTGCGGCATCAACTGCCACCTGGGCGGGACCGCGACCGCGCCCCAGATCCATGCCTGGGGGGGCATCAGCGCGACCACGCCGGCAGATATTACCGGGCATATCCAGTGGATGGCCAACACGGCGCACCAGATCAACGGTCATTTCAGCTACGCGACCTGCCGCAACGACGTCTGCCATGGCGCCACGCTGCAGGGCGTCTGGTTGAGCGGGCCGGCCTGCACCAAGTGTCACAATGGCGGCCCTCCATTGGAGTAAGTGGCCGGAACCCGTCTTCATAACCTGATCAAAGCAGAAGGAGAACATAACATGTGTATTCCCTGGAAGAGACACATAGCCGCGGCTTTGCTGCTCCTTGTCCTGCCGTTGTTGCTCATCGGTTGCGGTGGGGGCGGTGGCGGTGCCACTAGGATAGTCTCAGGAGTCGCAACCAAGGGGCCGATCGTCGGCGGCCTGGTTTCGGTCTACCGGCTGGCGCTTACCGGCGCCCGCGGCGGCCTGCTCGGGACCGGCGTGACCGGTACCGACGGCAGCTACGCCGTCAGGATCCCCGCCTCGGTTACCGGCCCGATCGTTGTCACCGTTACCGGCCAGCCCGGCGCTACCTACCTGAGCGAGACCACGGGACTGCAAAGGCCTTTCACGGCTGCTGATTCCTTCAGCGCTGCCGTGGACACCGCCAACCCTGCATCGGTCACGGTAAGCCCGCTCACGGAAGCCGCCTTCCAAAAGCTTCCGTCGATTCTGGCCCAGAAGCCGGTGCCCATCACGACCGCACTGCTGCAAAGCGCGGTCCTTGCCGCCAACGCACGCGTGGGCGTCCTTTTCAACGTGACCGACATCCTGGCCCCGCCGGCCGGCAACCCGGCCTACGTGGCGGCACTCACGGTCATAGACCAGATGATCGTTGACTCGCAGGTAATCGGGGCGGTTACCGACACCACCGCCGTGACGACCATAATAAACCAGGCCGTCCTGGACGTGGCCAGCCCGGCCTACGCGACCTTCAAAACCTTGTTCATCAGCGCAGCCAACAGAGTCCTGTCCACGAAGCCGGAGCTGACCAACCTGGTGAACAGCCTGATCCAGACCATCAGCAATCCGCCGGCCGAACCCAACTACAGCGACGTCACGGCGCCCTCGGTGGTCACCGGCCTTACCGCCGTCACCTATGCGCTCGACGCCACCACCAGCGCCGTAGTCCTCAGTTGGAACCCCTCCACCGACAACATCGCCGTGGCCGGGTACAACATCTACCGTGACGGCGTCAAGGTCGGGACCTCTACCACGACGAGCTTCACCGACACCCCGGTGACCTCGAACGTGACCTACTCCTACACCGTCGTGGCCTTCGATGCGGCCGGCAACTTCGCCGCCCCGAGCGCGGCCCTGTCGGTGAAACCGAACCAGGCCTCGTTGAACGTGACCGTGAGCGGCACGCTCTCCGGCGACCTGCTGTCGCATCTCGATATCGCGGCGCCTACCGCTCCGACCAGCCTCACCGCGGTTGCCACTGCAATCACCGGCACCATCAGCTCCGTCGCCCTGAGCTGGACCGCCGCCACCGACAACGTCGGCGTCACCGGCTACGATGTGTACCGCGATGGCGTGAAACTGGCGACCGTGGCCTCGACCACCTACACCGATCCGGCGGTCACGTCGGCAACCACTTATTCCTACACCGTGAAGGCGTTCGATGCGGCAGGCAACCGCTCCGCTTTCAGCACGGCACTTTCGGTAACCCCCAGCCGTCCGTCACTCGGGGTCACCGTCAGCGGCCAGGTGAATACCGGTCCGTAACGGAACAACTATCGGCAAACAAGGGGGGACATCTGAAGTCAGCATTAGAGAAAGAACTCTCGGAGCAGGACACAAACAACAGGAGGAAACTATGATTGGCAGAAACTTAAGGTACCTCGTAGCACTCGTAGTATGCGTGCTGTTGCCTCTCGCAGGCTGCAGCGGAGGGGGATCCACCACCAAGCTCACCAGCAAGGGCACCGAAGTGACCGTCGGCGGTAAAGTCGACGTTGCCAAGGCCGCCGCCAAGACCGCGTTCCTGTCATCTACCTCGGCCAGCGCAGTGAACCACGTCTTCGTCTACAACGCCCAGGATGGCGCCCAGCTCGGGACCGCTACCATCGGCAGCGATGGCAGCTTCTCCGGCCTCACCTTCACCCTGCCGGCCGCCAAGACCGTGCTGGTGTTCAAAGCCGTCGTGGCCCAGGGGACCTTCCGCTCCCTGGTACCGGTCGACTTGAGCAATCCCCCGACTGCCGGCGGGATCAGCGCAAGCAACCCGATCAGCATCGTGATCAGCCAGCAGAGCACCGACATCACGGCCGCGGTATCGGCCATGCTCGGCCTCTCCGGCGTGCTCGGCGACGCCAACCAGACCCTTGCTTCCGTCAACAAGACCTACACCGACTGTGCGACCCAGGTCGTGAACGCAGGCGGCCAGGTTCTCGCTTACACCAGCACCGGTCTTGCGCTCTCCGGTACCGTTTCCAACGCCAACATGCTTCCTGCTGCAGACGCTTCCACCCTGACCGTGGATGACCTGAACAACATCGCGCTTTCCGGCGGCATCACCAGCGCCTTCATCCCCGGCAAGAAACCGATCGTCAACTTCACCGTGACCAACAAGGCCACCGGCAAGGGGATCAAGGGTCTCAGGACCTTCGCCCTGCACGTCGCCAAGCTGGTTCCGGCCAATGCAACCACCGGCGCCAACTCCTACTGGCAGAACTACATCAGCTCCGGCCTGCCGCTGGCCTCCATCCCGGCCTTCGTAAACAGGGGCAGCTCCACCCCGGTGGCACCGACCGTTCCGAGCACCGACGCATCCGACCTGTATGTCAACGGCGTGAAGATCGCCGACGGCTACAAGGTCATCGACCACGGCGACGGCAGCTACACCGTCACCTTCGGCGCCGACATCACCGCCAACACCAACGTCGCCTACGACGCCACCGCCACCCACCGCATCGGCATCTCCGTGCGTTCCGTCGCGGTCCCGGGCGGTTACGCCGGTCCGATCAACCCGGCCACCAACGCAGTGCAGGCAGTGTTCACCACCCCGAACACCACCAACATGTTCTACGACTTCACCCCGAGCACCGCGGTCGCTCTTACCAGCTACGCACGCGACATCGTCGCCACCAGCACCTGCGACAGCTGCCACTACAAGCTCGGCCTTGCCGCCGGCAACATGCTCTCCGGCCACACCGGCTCCAGGGTTGACACCAAGCTCTGCGTCATGTGCCACACCGACCAGTTCGACAGCGGTGAAGGCGAGTTCGTGACCTTCATCCACCGCATCCACATGGGCGAGACCTTCAATGACACCAACTCCTCCTGGACCGTGCCGGCTGAAGGGCTTGTGACCTACGGCGAGCAGACCTACCCGCAGGACATCAGAAACTGCAGGTTCTGCCACAAAGGAACCGACGTCAACGCATGGATGTCCAACCCGAGCCGCAAGGCCTGCGGTTCCTGCCACAACGCCATGACCTGGAGCTCCCACGCGGGCGGCCAGATCGACGATTCCTCCTGCAAGGGCTGCCATGCCAGCGGCAACACCACTATCGAGATTTCCAACGCTCACCTCCCGGTGCAGGCTCCGGATCCGAACGCTCCGGAACTGGGCGGTACCAACACCCACACCTACGCAGGCTACCTCCCGGCCGCTGGCGTCGCTGTACCGGGCGCACCGGTCATCACCTGGGATGTGAAGAGCGTGGCACGCGACACCAACAAGCACCCGACCATCACCTTCCGCTTCAAGAAGGACGGCAACCCGGTTGTCTTCAACACCTACCAGGCCGGCGTCGTGACCGAACTCATGAACGGCTACACCGGTTCCCCGAGCGTCTACTTCGCCTTCGCGGTACCGCAGGACGGCGTCACCGCTCCGGCTGACTTCAACGCCAGCGCAAGCGCCTGGGTCAAGAACGTCTGGAACGGCACCACCGCCACCTCGAGCATGACCGGTCCGGACACCAACGGCTACTACACCATCACCATCAACAACGCCATCGTTCCGGATACGGCGACGATGCTGACCGGTGGTATCGGCTACACCTACGGCCAGAGCACTCCTCCGCTCACCCTGACCGACCTGAGCAGCCTGACCGTTCCGTCCCAGTTCAAGACCGACTGGGCCTTCAACGCGACCACCAAAGTCGGCGGCCTCATCGTGGTAACCCCGAACGTTTGGAAGGTCGGCACCAGCTACACCGGCCGCCGCACCATCGTCAGCAACGCGAAGTGCAACGCCTGCCACGCGGCCCTTGGCATCGCGCCGACCTTCCACTCCGGTCAGAGAAACGATGCACCGACCTGCGTCTTCTGCCACAACGTGAACAAGGTCAACACCCTCGGCTGGTCCGTCAATACCAAGGATTTCGTCCACGCCATCCACGCGGCCGCCAAGCGCAACGTCAAGTTCTCCTGGGAAGTGGCCGCAGGCGATACCTACTGGAAAACCACTTATCCTGGCTACCTGCAGGATTGCGAGCAGTGCCACGTTGCCGGCACCTACGACTTCAGCGCCACCGCTTCTGCCAACGCCGTCACCAGCCTGCTCGCGAGCACCTCGGCGACCGGCACCATGCCGGCTAGCGTACCGGCTATCGTCACCGGCAACGAGACCGTACCGGGTACCTACTACTCCCCGTATGTCACCGCCAACGCCGCCTACGGCTCCGGCTTCAGCTTCACCGCTTCCAGCGGCGCCTATACCGATGCGGCCGGCACCACCCTGGTGGTCTCGCCGATCACCGCGGCCTGCTTCTCCTGCCACGACACCGCCCAGGCGCAGGCGCACATGAAGCAGTTTGGCGGCCTGATCAACCAGGCACGCAGCAACCTGGCAACCACCTCCGAGACCTGCCTGGTCTGCCACGGCACCGCATCGAGCCAGTTGAACGAGCGTGTACCGACCATCAAGGCCGTACACCGCTGGTGGTAAACTGACGCACACCCGAAGGGGGAAGGGAAACCTTCCCCCGACGGATCTTGACAAGCAAAAGGCAACATGATAACCCGGGGGAGGCTCCTCCCCCGGGCTGTTTTCTATCCACTTCCATCCAGGAGATGCTATGAGAGATGTGATTCGGCTGGCTTTATTGACTGTTCTTGTTGCCGCGATCGCGGCATGCAATGGCAAACCGGCGGACCAGCCGGCCCCGAAGGGCCAGGTGGAGCAGAAGGCCGCCAAGGACCCGGCCGGCGACCAAAAGATCGCCGCGGCCTTTATGGAAGGGGTGAAAAGCGGCGACAAGAAGAAGATGTACCAGGCCGCCAACCTGACCCCGGAGCAGGTCAAGTCCTGCCTGGACAAGCTGGTCCATATCAAGCAGAACAAGATGGACGAGGGGCAGCGCAAGGCCTGCGAGGGCGCCCTGAAGGTCTCCGGCGACATCGATTTCTTCGCCGCCAAGATGCAAAAGCTCATCCCCCCCTCCGCCATCGTGAAGGTGGTGCAAACCCAGTCCGTTGCCGCACCGGCGCAGCATCTAGTGCACACCGTGTCGATCACCTACACGGATCACGCCGCCGCGGTCTCGGACAAGACCGGGAAAGCGGTCAAGGAGCTGAGGCTCCCGCTGCAGCAGTTTGACCACCAGCTCGACAAGACGCTGGTGCACGAATTCGCCTTTACCAGTCAGGACTTCGAGAAGATCGCCAGCAGGGACTTCGAAGTGGTTTCCTACTTCTGAAACTGCCCTTCTCGCAACTGGCAAAGGAACAGATCAAACAGACAGAAAGGCCCCGACTCCATCGGGGCCTTTCTTTTTGGCGATGACAAAAAGGGGTGACGTTAAACAAAGAGAAAGTAGTCTCCTTTTTTGCTACACTGTCGCACATGAAAGCTTTGTTGCTGCTCATAGCGCTTTTGTGCATGGATACTGCCGTTGCCGGTGCCGGGGGGCTGGGCGCGCCCACCCTGTCCGATCCCATTGGCACACCGACGCTCTCCGAGCCGGCGGCGACCGCCCGCTTCTTCGACACGGACCGCTTCCTCACCAACGCCGGGCTCAGCTACAGCCCCAGTTACCAGTTGACGCTGGAGCCCGAACTGGGCGTAGGCTACCGGGGGACCGGGCAGGAGCTGCACGGCGGCATCGAGCAGTCGACACATCGCCTGCACGCCCAGGCCGGATGGCGCGTGTCCCTCGCGCAGACCTTCTACCTGTCGGCTGCGGCCAAATTCTCCATGGTTACCGTTGAGAACAGGGGGGTCACGGCGGGAGCAGAGCTCGGGACGCGTCCGGAGGCGGGGTGGCGCACCGGCTACGACTTCATCAACCCTTCGCACGCCCCGCTCAGGTGGACCGGTGAGCTCGGGGTGCATCTCACGCCGCGCACCGACTTCATGCTCTACTACGACCAGGACCCGGTCACGGGGTGGTCCTACGGCGGACAGCACCAGGAGGAGCGGGTCGGCACCAGGTTCATCTTCAGGTTCAAATAAGACAAGGGAGGATGCGTGAGCTACCTGCTATCCATCGACCAGGGGACCACCAGCAGCCGGGCCACCCTGTACGGCAGCGACGGCACCGCGGTTACCACTTTTTCTCAGCCGTTCACCCAGCACTACCCAAACCCCGGTTGGGTGGAGCACGACCCGGAGGAGATCTGGCAGGGGCAGTTGGAGTGCATCCGCAATGCGCTGGCGGCGGCCCCGAGGCTGGCTGCGGTCGCAGGCATCGGGATCACCAACCAGCGCGAGACCACGGTGGTTTGGGAGCGCGCCACCGGAAGGCCCCTGCACCGTGCCATCGTCTGGCAGGACCGGCGCACCGCGGAGTTCACCGAGTCCCTGAAGCGCCAGGGGGGAGAGACGCTGGTCAGGGAGCGGACGGGGCTGTTGCTCGATCCCTACTTCTCTGCCAGCAAGATCGCCTGGATACTCGAGCACGTGGACGGGGCGCGGGGGCGGGCCGAGCGGGGGGAGCTCTGTTTCGGAACCATCGATTCCTGGCTCATCTTCCGGCTGACCGGAGGCAAAAGCCACGTCACCGATGTCTCCAACGCGAGCCGCACCATGCTCTTCAACATCCAGACCCTGGAGTGGGACGAGGAGCTCTTGCGGCTTTTCGAGGTTCCGCGCGCCATGCTTCCCGAGGTGCGCGGAAGCGCGGCTCGCTTCGGGCACACCTCCCCCGAGATCGTCGGCGCTGAGATCCCCATCACCGGCGTCGCGGGCGACCAGCAGGCGGCGCTGTTCGGGCAGGGTTGCTTCGCGCCGGGGATGGCCAAGGCCACCTTCGGCACCGGCGCCTTCGTGGTCATGAACTGCGGCCCCTGCACCGGGAGCGGCGAGGGGGTGCTCTCCACCATCGCCTGGCAGCTCCCGGGAGAGCCGGTGCAGTACGCCCTGGAGGGCTCCATCTTCATCGCCGGCGCCGCGGTGCAGTGGCTGGAGGAGGGGCTCGGGCTGATCGGAGGCCCCGGTGAGGTCGAGGCGCTCGCCCGCAGCGTGGCCGATACCGGCGGGGTCTACTTCGTGCCGGCGCTCTCCGGGCTGGGCACCCCCTACTGGGACCCCTATGCCAGGGGGGTCATCGCCGGTCTCACCCGCGGCAGCGGCAGGGGGCACCTGGCGCGCGCCGCCCTGGAGGCGATCGCCTTCCAGACCGTGGACGCCATCCGCGCCATGGAAAGCGCGAGCGGCATCGACCTGAGGGAACTGCGGGTGGACGGCGGCGCGACGCGCAACGACCTCCTGCTGGAGATCCAGGCCGACCTTCTGGGCGCCCCGGTGCTCAGGCCGCGCTGTACGGAGAGCACCTCGCTGGGGGCCGCGTTCCTGGCCGGGATCGGTGCGGGGGTGCTGGATACGGAGCGGATAGGGAGGCTGTGGGCGCTGGACCGGCGCTTCGACCCGAAGCTTACCCCCGAGCGCCGCGAGGAAATGTGCCGCGGCTGGAAAAAATGCGTGCAACTCGCGCTTGGTTGGGCTAAGTAAGAAAGGCGCATAAGCAAAGGCGTTAAAGACAAAGGCCTTAACGCAAAGACGCCAAGACGCAAAGACGCAGAGTGAAACAGAGACAGGGGAACACCTGGCTCAGACGGTGACATCTCACCAGCAAGAGCCGGACAATGAAGTGATACACCTTGCGACTTTGCGCCTTTGCGGCTTTGCGTGAGCGATTTTGGGTTTGGGAGGCACAAGTGACGGACCGCAACACCAACCTGGAGATACTGAAAAGCGGGCGCACCTTCGACATGCTGGTGATCGGGGGGGGCGCGACGGGGTGCGGCATCGCGGTCGACGCCGCCAGCCGCGGCCTGTCGGTGGCGCTGGTGGAGCGCGGCGACTTCGCCTGCGGCACCAGCAGCAAGAGCACCAAGCTGATCCACGGCGGGGTGCGCTACCTGGAGTCGGCGGTGCTGCACATGGACCGGGTGCAGTTCAACCTGGTGCGCGACGGGCTGCGCGAGCGCAACATCCTCTTGAAGATCGCCCCGCACCTCTGCCACCGGCTCACCCTGGTCACCCCCCTCTACGGGCTGGCCCAGGTCCCCTACGTCTGGGCGGGGCTCAAGCTCTACGACCTCCTGGCGGGGGAGGCGGGGCTCGGCCACAGCCGCTTCGTCGGGCGCGGGGAGATGCTGCGCCGCTTCCCCATGATCCGGGGGGAGGGGTTGAAGGGGGGGGTGCAGTACTACGACGGGCAGTTCAACGACGTGCGCATGAACGTGGCCTTGGCCCAGACCGCCGCCAGGGAAGGCGCGGTTGTCGGCAACTACGTGGAAGTGGTGGCGCTGATGCGGGAGAAGGGAAGGGTGGCCGGAGCCCTGGTGCGGGACCCGCTGGTGGGGGCGTCCTGGCAGATCCGGGCCCGCTGCGTGGTGAACGCCTGCGGTTCCTCCGCGGATATCGTGCGTCGCCTGGACGACCCGACCGCCGCCTCGCTGCTTCGGGTGAGCCGCGGCATCCACATCATCCTGCCGGGTAGCTTCGCTCCGGCGGGGGCAGGCATCATGGTTCCCAAGACCGATGACGGCCGCGTGCTCTTCATCCTCCCCTGGGAGGGGGCCTGCCTGGTGGGGACCACCGATGAGCCGGCCGAGGCGGGCGAGGTGCCGGTCGCTCCGGAGAAGGAGGTCGACTACCTGCTGCGCCACCTGCGGCGCTACTTCAACCTGGGCGCCAAGCCCGCCGACATCACCTCTTCCTGGGCGGGGCTGAGGCCGCTGGTGCATGACCCCTTCACCGCCGACACAGCCGAGCTCGCCCGCGACCATGTCGTCAGCTGTTCCCCGACCGGGCTCATCACCATCGTCGGCGGCAAGTGGACCACCTACCGCAAGATGGCCCTCGACGCGGTGGATTTCGCGGTGAACAACGCGGGGCTGGCCCCGCGGCAACCCTGCCGCACCGACCGGATCGTGCTGCAAGGCGGGGAGCACTTCGGAGAGGAACTGCTCAAGGAACTGGAGCGTAAATACGGCTTCCCTCCCGACGTCACCAAGCACCTGCACCGCTCCTACGGGGACCGCTCCCTGCTCGTGGCCGGGTACTGCCACGGCGCCCTGGGGGGGAGGCTCGTCCAGGGGCACCCCTACCTCAAGGGAGAGGTGCTCTACGCGGTGCAGCACGAGATGGCGCTGCGTGCGCTCGACTTCCTGGAGCGGCGCATCCCCCTGGTCCTGCTGGACCGCAAGGCGGCGCGTGCCGCGGCACCGGAGGTGGTCGAGCTGATGACTGCGGAACTGGGGTGGAACCCCGAGCGGCAGACGCGCGAGCTCGAGGAGGTGGCGGACGCCCTGGCCGTGGCATGACGCCCCGCTTGCATAGGGGGACGGGCGGGGGGGACGCCGCACTTCAGGAAATGACGGCGCCTTCCTCCGGCCCCTGAAGGGACGGTGGGCACCGTTGCCGGCATATGCCGGATGGACCGAAAAAAGAGGGGCTCCTGGCTGTCGTCAGGGGCCCCTCTTTGTCGTTTCTTCCGGCAGCGGAACGTTTTAGAAATGGCAGGCCGCGCAGAGGCGTCCGGTGTTGGTCACCGTGACCTGCGTCCTGCCGGTGGTGAACCCGGTGAAGCCGTTGTAGCCGAACGCCTGGTAGTCGGGCGTGGTCGGCGTCGTGCCCGTGATCCTGGTGCTCCCCACCCCGACGTCGATGGTCGGGGGCGAGCCGTTGCCGTGACAGACGGGGATGATGCACTCGGCCGCGCCGTAGGTCTGAACGTAGGGGGCGTGGGCGGGAAGGATGGTCGGCGCGATGCCGGCCCTCACGGTCAGCCTGGCCGGGAACCAGTCCAGGGGGTGGACGGAGAAGGGGTTCCCCGCGTGGCAGCTCGAGTCGACGACGCCGGGCCGGTCGTCGAAGCAGGACGGTCCCGAGTTGCGCACGCCGCGGTAGTCGGTGCCGTGGCAGACGTCGGTGGCGCAGCTTTGCGTCGCCGCGCGGGCCTGGTCCGGGAAGGTGGTGGCCAGGGCTCCCGTGGTGAGGGAGGCGGGAGCGACGCCGGTGGCGATCACCCTCTGCCTGATCCAGTTGCCGTGCAGCGCATAGTCGCGCCCGTCCCATTCCAACGGGTGCACGTCGACCTCGTTGCCCAGGTGGCAATCGGTGCAGGCGACCTTGGAGATGCCGCCGCTGAAATCCGCGCCGTGGCACGGCCTGCAGTCGTCGAGGTGCCCTATCGCGGCTACCGCATGCCGAGCCGGGAGCCAGTCGCCCGGGTGGGCTCCCTGGTCGGGATCGAAGTTGGCGTGGTTGTTGTTATCCCCGCAGCCGACAAGCGACAGGACCAAAAGGCACCAAAGCATGGCAAGAGCTTGAGCTGGTCTGGTTACTTGTGACATGTTTTGCACCTCTCATTGTTTTGCCGCCCGTGGCATTTCAGGCAGGAAGCGGGGTTGATCCTCCCCTCAACCCTGTGACGGCTGAGGTAGTCGCCCCGGTGAGGCAGCGACAGTTCGGGCCTCTCCTTGTACTTGTCGCTGGGCTTGATCTCTTCCTTGTGCGCGTGGCACCGGACACAGAAGGATTCTTTGTGGCAGGTGCTGCAGGCGTCGCGCTGCTGGGCGGCGTAGATTTTATGCTTCAGGTAGAAGTCCTGGGTCTGGTGGCTGAGCGCCGTCCACTGGTCGGTGTGGCATTCCGCGCACCTGGGAAGCCCCTTGACCTCTTCGGGGTGCACCCGGGCGACGCTGGTGGTGTTGGCGCAGGCGTAAAGGAAGGAGAGCATCACTCCCATCACCGTTAGATAAACTGTCTTTTTCACTATTTCCCCTCCTTTCCAACGCCGAAGGCATAGCTTACCTTGATCAGGCCGCGCAGCTCGTTGTCGAAGTCGGCACTGCGGATGTAGTCGACGTCGGCTGCGACCCTGAGGTTTCGGCTGAAATCATACCCGGCCGCCGCCGCCAGGGAAAAGGTGTTCTCCCGCCCGCCGATGCTCCCGTCGAAGTCGACGTCGAAGAAGTCGAGGGTCAGGTCGGCGGGACCGAGCTTCTGCGTGGCCCAGGCGCGGTACTGGTTGTAGCGCAGGCGGTCGTTGGACCCGTCCATGCGGTGGAAGGAGGCGCCGGCGGCAAGGCCGGTGGTCGTGCTGAACGTGCCGTTGACACCGTAGTAGTCGGCTCCGCCGGCCAGGTCGTACTCGTAGTGGTTGTACTCGGCGGAGAGGGCGATGTTCTTGGTGGCGCTGTAGCCGACGCTCCCTCCTACGTTCCACATCTCCTCCCCGGGGACGATGATGCCGTTGGTGAGGCTGAGAGCGCTGGTGGTGACCTGGTAGAAGTAGTCGTCGTAATGAACGTTCTGCAGCGAGGCGGAGAACCTGAGCGCCTCGGTGGGGGTGACGCTGGCCGTGTAGGCGTGCTCCATCCAGCCGTTACTGAGCGAGTTGTAGGTGGAGCGGCCGGTGATGTCGACCATGCTGATCGGATGCAGCCACAGGTCGATCCCCTCCTCTTCACGGATGCCGTCGCCGCTGACCTCGGTCCGCAGGGCGCTCAAACCGACGGAGTAATACTTGGGGACGGAATGGGCCAGGCGGCCGCCGTAGATGAGGTCGCCGCCGTCGAAGTCGGGCTGGGTGACGGCGGGGTTGCCGACGTAGGCTGCGGCGGTCAGGCCCGCGATCAGGTCGCTTCTCAGGTAGAGGCCATCGATCCGTTCGGTCCCCACCCCCTCGACCACCCACTGCCGCCCAGCGCTGACCGTGAAGTTGCTGCGGTTGGCGCGATAGCTCAGGTAGCCGTACTGGATGTCCCCCTCGGTGCGGTGCTCGAAGCTCCTGTCTCCCAGGTCGACGCGACCCCAGCCGCCGATCTCCAGTGAGATCGCGCCGGGACCTGCGGCGTCGCTGGCCGAGATGTTCAGGTATTCGTAGAGCGGGAACAGGTGATCGCCAAAGACCCCCTCCCTCATGCGCAGGATGGTGGTCGAGTCTCCGTTTATGGCAGTGGCGTTGGCCGTCTGCTGGCTGAAGACGAGCAGCGAAAAGGCCAACAGGAAGCTCCCCACCGTCTTGACTGCGCCGGGGGGCGCTGGTGCCGTTATTTTTTCTTTGATTTTCAAGACATTTCCTCCTTTCTTGGTTCGATCTGGTTACCGGTGGGGAAATGCAGTCGCAAATGAAACCGGGGGCGCTGAGGCCCCCGGCGGGTCAGAAGCTGAATATCACCAGTTCAGGAGCAACTTCACCATGCGCGCAGCCGAGCTCCCCGTGTTGACGCTGGTCGGCACCAGTGCCGGGCGGTTCTGGCCGTGCATGATGATCACATCGGCCACCCTCCCCTGGCCGTGGCACAGCGTGCACTGTTCCGTAGCCGACGGCAGGGTGGAGCGGGCAACCCCCATGTTGGTGTAGGAGGGGCCGGCGAGTGCCGCGCCCAGTTGGGCGCCGTTGGCGTTCATGTGCGCCTTGGCGAGCGGGGTGTCGTGGCAGGCGACGCAGGCCGCGGTTACCGGGGCTACCACCAGGTCCTCGGGGTTGGGCACGGTGGTACGTGCCGCGGTGAGGGTGGCGGTGGTCGGGGTGGCGACCGAAGCGGCGCTCCTGGTCACCTCGGTCGAGGGAAGCACTCTCGGGCGCAGCGCCTCGACCACGTCCGGGGTGTAGCTCTGCTGGGTGATGTGGCAGGCGTCGCAGTTCCCCAGCATGTTCGGGAAGGCGATCTCTTCGCCGGCGATCAGGGTGATGCCGGTGCCCGGGCCGTTACGCACGTCGCGGATCGGGTTGGTGCGGGTATCGCCGGCGTGGATGCCGTGGATCAGGTCCTTGAAGTTGTTCGAGAACTCCGGGAAGGTGAGGGCGTAACCCGGGGTTGCCTTGTTGAAGGCGGGATCCCAGGTGGTCAGGATGCCGAGCTGGATCGGGGTGAAGGCGAAGCCGGCGAGCTTTGCGTCGCTGATGGTGCGGCCCGAGGTGGTCAGGTTCGGGTTGTGGCAGGTCACGCAGACCTGGGTCTGGTAGACGCGCTGGCCGCCGTGGGCCTCGAAGAACTCATGGCAGTTCCTGCACTTGTCCGGGTCGACCACGGTGCGGCGTACCGCGTCGCCGGTCACCGGGATGATGACCGCCTTCGTGTGGCGGCCGGCGATGGAGGGGTCGAAGCCGGTCTGGGTGAAGTAGCTTTGCATGGCCACGGCTCGCATCTGTGCCCCCGCGGGGAACGCCGAGGCGGAGTTGATGGTGGCGGTGTAGACGCCGCTGCTGTCGGGGCCGGTGATGGCGCCGATGGCCGCGTTGTTGGTGTTGAGGAGCGTGGTGATGGAGACGGTGTCAGGCTGTGCCGCCACCTTGCCAAGGTTGTTGTAGTCGGCGGGGACTGCCGTGCCGGTCTCAAACTGCGGCTTGGCGTAGGCCAGGATGAAGCTCGGGCTGCCGGTGAAGCCCGGGAGCGCCGTGGTGAGCCCCGGGGCCGGGGTCGCCAGGGTGATCGGCGTGCCGTTGCCGAGGATGCGGAACTTGATGGTCAGGTTGTTGCTCGAGTCCACGGTGGCGCTGGAGAGCTGGTATTCGAAGCTGGTAAGGCCTGCGGGCGCCGCCGGGTTGAGCGGGCTCACCAGGGCCTGGGCGTGCGATTCGGTGATGGCCGTCGGGGTATGGCACGCGTTGCAGCTCGCGTCGTTCAGGTAGACCGGGTGCGCGGCCCCCGTGGTGTTGGTGCCGGTGGCGAAGTTGATATTGTCGTGGCAGCTGCCGCACGCCTTGCGGTTGGGCATGGTGCGCCAGTTGTCACCCTGCGGGGTGACCGCCAGCTGCTGCGGGGTCTCGGCGCGGTGGCACTTGCGGCACAGTCCGGCGCTTTGCGGGTAGCCGGTCTCGTTGAAGTGGATGCCGGCGTAGTTGTAGCCGGTCTCGGTGAGGTTGCTCCCCATGTGGATCTTGTGGATCAGGGTGACGAACTCGCCCAGGATCTGCACCTCGTCGGTGGAGGGGTCAGCCGTGGTGGTGGCGGCTGTGACGTAGGTGTTCCCGGTGAAGGCGCCGGCGGTCGGTGTCGAGATCGCCCTGCCGTAGGCGCGCTGGCTGGTGTGGCAGAGCACGCAGTAGCGGGTGTCGACTCGGCCGGCATGCGGCGTGGTGATGCCAAGTCCCCACCCCTGCTGGTTCAGGTCGCTGGGGTCGCCAGGGTTGCCGTGGCACTCGTTGCAGTACTTGGTGAGCACGATGTTGCGCTCGGCGGCGCCCGTGGTCGACGAAGTCACCCTGGCGCCGGTGGCCGGGATGAAGTCGTAGACGATGTTGATCGAGTTCTTGTAGATGAGGCTCGGGGTGGTGTTGGGGATGGTGCCGCCGTACTCGACCACCAGGCGGTGGGTGAGGTTCGGGTCGTAGGTGAGGTCGCCCAGGTCGTTTCTGCGGTTGTTGCCGGTGAAGGTCATTGCATTCACCTGGCTCTGGATCAGCTTGATGTCACGGGCGAAGGTGTAGCGGTACTGGCCGTTGCCCAGGTACACCAGGGTCCCTTCCCTGTCCCTGGTCGGCCTGGTGGCGGCGGGTGCCGAGCCGTCGGTGGGGAAGGTGGTCACGATGTAGCTGACCCAGTGGGACGGGGTGCCGTTGCTCGCCGGGACCAGTTTGGCGAGGGTAAAGGCCAGGTTGTTCAACTGCCCCGAGGCGTTTCTCCTGCCGATCCCCTCCACCGGCTGCCCGCTCGCGGTCTTCAGGGTGAAGGTGACCACCGGCGGACTCTGGATGGTGACGCTGTTCACCGCGCTGTTTTGCTGGTCGAAGGTGATGTTGGCCTGCTGATCGGCAGTGGAGGAGCTGAGGTTGGTGAAGACACCGGTGCCTGCAGGGCCCTGTGCGCCTCTGGGGCCCCGGTCCCCTTCGCAGCCGCCCAGCAACAGAGCGGCGGCCGCGGTCGATGCAATCAAGAAGCCGGAAAACCTTTTTAAAAGCTTGTCTTGCATAAATCCTCCTTGTCTCTGGTTGTCGCATGAAGGCTGCTTCTGGATCCGGAATGAAGCCACGGCAGATATGCCCTACAGGGGACTTCGGGGTCGGCGCGATTTATGAGCTGTCGTAGTCCGTCACAATCATGTGAACACCTCCTGATTATTATTAAAGATTTCAAACACAAGGTAGAAACTTAGCAGTTGTTCATGAAATAGCAAGGGCGCTACGCGTTTTTTGACGACGGTTCTTGCTCGGGCACAGGGGACGGTGACGGGCACGCCGCGAGCGGGTCGCCTGCGGCGCTACCGGCGCTCTCTCCCGCCAATAAGCCCTTGAATCGGTGGGGCCCGTGGGATAGAATGCTTTAGGTGGCTGGCATGATTTATGAAGAAAGGGGGTGGGTGTCGAATTCGACGATTCAGGTCAGAAAGGGGAGTACTACCAAACGGAGAACCGCATGGGCGTCACGGTGATTTTTCACAACGGGGAAGAGAAGAAGGTCCCTTCATATATGCTTGATTACCTGATCCGGGAAAAGAAGATCATCGCCTTTCAGAGGTCTTCCGGGTGGGTACAGATCGGGCGTGACCCGATACGGAAGTCGCAGCAGCCTCTCACCAGGGCAGGGGAGAGGTGGAGCGACTTCCTTTTCAAGAGAAAGCAGCAGGCTTGAAGCCGCGTCATTTCGTTTCGGCTAACCTCAAGGCCGGGCACCGCTTGAGGCGATCCCGTCGTTTCGGTCCGGTCGCCTCGAGCGGAACCCGCTCCATCATCAGCCCTACCTCCTCAGCGAAGCTTATGGCACCGCGTACCGTCCTGGCGTAGGAATCGTCGTCCTGGGGCTGACTCTCCGGCAGGTAGACCCTGGTCCGGTGGCTCTTCGTGCCGTAGATGGCGGCGAAAACCCGTTTCCCCTCCCCTTTGCTCAGACAGCAGATGTACCCCTGGCAGCTTTCCTGGCCTCCCGTTCCCTCCGGCGAGAGGTAGGCGTTGTTGATGGACTGGTGCAGTTCCAGGACGTTTTCTGCGGCCGGGCATTCGATGGCGTCGAGGCCGGTTTCCAGCAGGAAGCGGACCGGCGCCGCATCGTCGCCCGCCGAGAAGAAGCCGTCCTGCAGCTCCCCCAGGGGAACGAACGAGGTTTCCTGTCCTCCGAAGGAGTAGTCTCCCGCCGTTTCGGTAGCCGCGGGGATCTCGTCAGCGTCTGCCGCCGTGTCCCACGGATGACCGAGGAGAGGCGGCGCCTGCAAGTCGGCGAACGGAGGGAGAGTGCTTTCCGTGAACGCCGGAAGCGGCTCCAAGGCATCCTGGAGTCCCGGCAGGATCCGGCCCGTGAAGAGTTCCTCGCCCTGGCGGGGCCTGGCGGGCTCATCACCGCGCCCCGGGGGGGGCGCCGACGTGGTCTCCTCCATTGGTTCGGGGGGGGACTGCCGGGCACGCATCCATTCCGGTTCGTGCCCCGACTTTTCGACCCGTGCAGCCTCCTGCCCCTCTTCCAACACGGCGACTCGCTGCAGGGCTGCATCCCTTTCGGCCCCCATCCGCTCAAGCTCCTGTCGCAACCGCGCCGACTCGCCATCGGCTGCGGACAGCTGCAGCTCTTCGCTGGCGGCCAACCGCGCCAGGGCCGCGTCCCTTTCGTCGCCGGCGCGCTCCAGTTCCTGGCGCAGCCGTTCCAGGTCGGCCTCTGCACTCCCCTTCGAACCGTCCTCAGAAGCAAGCCGCTGCAGTGCCGCATCCCTTTCCGACATCACGCCTGCCAGTTCCTTCCGCAGGGAAGCCAGCTCCCCTTCCTGCTTTCTTACGGACGCTTCCAGTGCCTCGATCCGCTGCAGGGCCCGCGCGGCCTCGTCGGAGGTCCTCCCGAGTTCCTGCCTGGTCTCGTCGAGTTGGGTCGCCGCTTCCCGGTGTTGCTGCGTCACCGATCCCACGCCTGCCAACGCCGCGTCACGTTCGGCGCAGAGCTTGGCGATGTCCTGCCGGGCTTGGGCAAGATTTTCCACCATCGCGTCGCGCTCGCGCGATATTTCGGCGTTTCGGTTCGCCGCTGTCTCCAGCTCCAGGGCAAAGCCGTCGGCCTGCTTCTGCAGTTCAGAGATCTCGGTGTCTTTTGCCGCCATGAGCTCGTCGGCCTGCCGCTGCCGGGAAAGGAGCGCGTCCCTTTCCCCGGCAAGTTCCTCCAAGCTCTTCCGCGCGGCCGCAAGTTGGTTTGCCGCCTCGCTCTGTTGCGCCGCGAGCTGTTGCAGCTGCTTCGTCAGGACATCCCGCTCCGTCGCCAGGGTCCGCTGCTCGTGTTGCAACCGCGCCAGGGCGATCCCGAGCTCCGCAGTTTCGGTTCCTTCAGCCGCACGAGCGGCGGCCGGAGAGCCGACCGGGGCATCAGTCGGAGCTTTGGAGGGAGCGGCAGTCGGAGGAGTGGACGGAGCGATGGCGGAAACATGGACGGGAATAGGGACGGGAATAGGGACGGGAACGGCAACGGGAGATGTGATTGCGGCAGGCGCTTCAGGAGCCTCGAGCTCGCTCTTGTGAAGGATGGGGAGGACCGGGGCGCCGGCGAGACCGTGCTTCAGGTTGCCGGTCCCCTTGGTTCCGGGAAGGCGCAGGACCTTGGTGTTGCGTACCACCACCTCGCGCATTGCCGGGCTGTAGCTGAGATCGACCCGCTCCGGCGCGAAACCCATGGCCCTGGCGTAGCTGAGGGCTTTCTCGACTTCCCTGGGATACTCCTGCTCGCTCCTGCCCTTGCCGGGGGTGGTGTAGACGTAGATCCTGTGGTCGTTCACCACCAGCGAGAGGTACACCTTCACCAGGGTCTTCCTTCTGATCGCGCAGAGGTAGGCTTCCATGGTCTCGGAGCGTTTGTCGGAGCTCCGGGTGATGGGGGAAGAGCGGTAGATATCGACGACTTCTGATTCGGATACTTCGATACAGCCGATGGTGCTATCGAGTGCCAGCATGAGACCTCCAGTATCCGCTACTCGGTTACCGAACAAGAAAAGCCGCGTTGCCTAATATGATATTTCGGCAACCCGGCTGTCTTCGTGAGACCCAATGGGCTTTCCGTCCCACCCTCGCGGGTGGTTTAGTATTATCGTGTATCGATCTGTATGAGAGGGCGGCCGGGGTGGACCGGTCGCTATGTCTATGACGTTGAATACATTACACTATTACGGGGGGGTAAAGCAACCGGCATTTGACTGAGAGCAACCTGCCGGCGTCACTCTGGGTGACGGCCTCCCGATAAATAGCAAAGGGACGATTTGCAATTCGCTCGTACGGGGAAGTTGACTTTCATGTGAAGCTGCATAGAATCGTATACAGAAAAAACGGCGGCCGTTTTAATGGGGCCGACGGCAGGTTCTTCGTGCTAAGATAGTTGATATAACGGAGAAAAACCTGCGAACTGGATTTGAAGCTGGAATCTTCATTATTTTGTTGTGGCAGGGCAGGGGGACTTCATGGCGAATATAGAGCACGACAAGAACGGGTTTACCTGTGAGTGCGGCTTGCGTAACGAATACCCCGGTTACGTGCAGGCCCACTGGAGCGTCAGGCTGTCCTATTCCTGCGCTTGTCAAAGACAATACATCCTTTACCGCGGCACGGTGGTGAAGACTTCGCGGGAGTCGTCAGAGATTTCCGACAGCGAAGCCTTCGGCGACTGAACCTTCACCTCCCGTCATCAGCCAAGCCTCTGCATCCATCTCCCTTCCAGCGTGTCACCCTTTCCATCTTGGCTGCCTAATTGCAAGTCACACCACGGCCGTTCCATCTTCGCTGAAAATGCCGCCAAAACCGGCGCTGCTCCGCGCTTGGGGGGCAACGGCAGTGACGGAGCGTTGACTCGCGTCAAAAACGCGCCAGCTGCGGCACCCCTATCTGCCGGGGCTACACCACCGAACCGAGTGAGAAAATGACCATAAATCCTTTGCAGGTAACATCCACCTTGGCGTCGCTCCGTGACGCGTGCGTGGAAAAGAAGATCCCTGCCGCATCCTCAGGGTTCGAGTCGCTGCTGCAGTCAGTCAGTGCAGCGGCCGGCAGGGAGGCGGTTTCTCCCCAGGTTGCAGCCGAAATGCTTCGGATCCAGATGATGCAAAGCACCCTGGCCCTGTCCGTTTCCGGCTCCGGTTCCAACGCCTCTTCCTTCCAGTCGACGCAGTCGTTGCCCGGCGCCCTCGAATTCGGGCTTGGACTCCCCACCGCCTACCGCGGAACCGCGGCCCTGGAGACGGCAGAGGTGGAGGGCGAACCGGTGCCCGCACCCCTTCCACCCATGAGGCCCGCGGCGGCAGCCGAGGTAGAGCAGATCGAGGAAACCGCGGCGCAGTACCTTGGCACCCCTTACCGGTTCGGCGGCGAGGGGGCGGACGGTATCGACTGCTCGAGCTTCGTGCAGCAGGTATTCCACGCCAACCAGATCGACCTGCCGCGAACGGCCCGGGAGCAGATCAACGTCGGCAGCGACGTCCCCCCGGGCGAGTTGCGCAAGGGGGACCTGGTGTTCTTCCAGACCTACGCGGAGTACCCGTCCCACGTCGGGATCTATCTTGGCGACGGCAAGATGATACACGCCTCATCCGGGAAAGGGGAGGTGACCATCTCCGACATGAACAGCGACTATTATCGACCGCGTTATCTCGGCGCCAAGCGCATCATCTGATGGCCTGCTGTGCCGCCTGACGAAAAAGCCCACCGGGGTCTGAGCCGGTGGGCTTTTTTTGTGTAGGTTGCCTGCGGGGTATCATTCGGCGTGGCGCTTCACCCACTGAACGTAGCGGTCCATCCACCCCTGCAGGAATTTGATCGTTTCGGGACTGGTGATGGCGCCTGCCGCATCGAAGAAGCCTTCCTTGACCTGGATGAAGACCTCCGGCTGCCCCATGGTCGGGACGTCGAGGTAGGCCAGGGTGTTGCGCAGGTGCTGCTGGGCCAGTGCGGTGCCGATCTGCCCGATGGAAGCCCCGAGGACCCCGGCGGGTTTCCCGGCCCAGGCGCTGGTGCCGTAGGGGCGCGAGGCATTGTCGAGGGCATTCTTGAGCACCCCGGGCATGGAACGGTTGTACTCGGGCGTGACGAAGATGAGCCCCGTTGCCGCCTTGACCTCGCTTTTCAGGCGCACGACCGACTGTGCCTGGTTGTCATCCTCGTCCTGGTTGTAAAGCGGCAGGTCTCCTATCTCCAGCATCTTGAAAGAGAAGTCGGCAGGCCCGAGCTTTACCAGCGCGTTGGCCAGCTTGCGGTTGATCGAATCGCGGCGCAGGCTCCCCACGATAACGGCTATCTGATACTGACTCATACGCCTCTCCTCCCTTGATAGCGAAATAATCACAGCTATGACTATAGCACTCGATCATTGCTTTGCTATCAGGAGCGGCAATAAGGCCCGAATCAGGCACGATTAGGGGATTCTCGGCGGTTTGAAGGGGGGACGTTCGGTCAGCTTGCAGGTATCAGGAACTTGAACAGGGTTCCCTGCTGTGTGGAGGAGGAGAAGCTGACCTTGCCACCCAGCATCTTCTCGCCGATCAGTTGCATGGAGAAGGTTCCCACGCCGCGGCCCGCCCCTTCCTTGGTACTGAAGCTGCGCTGGAAGATCCGGCACTGGATCTCCTGCGGGATGGCCTTTTCATTCCAGACGCAGAATTGCAAGGCGTCCTGCTCCTGCTCGAACCAAAGCTTCACCTCGCCATGCTCCTCCGTTGCCTCCAGGGCGTTCATGACCATGTTCGACATCACCCGCAATGCTAGTGACTTGTCGGTCTTCACGGTAAGCGACGGGAGCGAGTCGGGGAGCTGCATCGACTTGTCGGCTGCGGCATCGTGCTTGACGAATATCCCTTTGAGCTCGGCCAGCAGTTCGGCAGCGGTCGTGTCATCGTGCGATGGGCGGTACTCGAGGAAATCGTTCTTGAAGAGGCACCTCTGGATCTCCATTTCCTTGTACAGTCTCTGGGCGGCACGATAGATCATGGCGGCCAGCTCGGACTGATTTTCCCGGACCAGGTACTGGCTCGCCCCCAGCAGCCCGGTGAACATGTTGCCCATGTCATGGAAGAAGGTTCTCTCCAGCGCCGCGCGCAGATGCTCCAGGGTTACGTCGTGCAGGAAGAGCAGGATGAAGGTCTGTTCCTCCAGCTTCAAGGCACTGGCACGGACCATTATCGCGTAGTCCGCGACCGCCTCCCCCTTCCGGGTGGTAAGCGAGCAGAGTTCCTCCACCGGCTTACCGTCGGCCAGCACGGAAACCATGGCGATAACGGCCCCGCAGGTGCTGCAGTGCCGCGTAGTCCCGCAGCCGTGCGGCTCGTCAGCGCAGTGGATGCACCCGAGCGCTTCGCCAAGGCGGAGCCCCAGTACCGAACCGGGGTCGTCGACGCCGAGGGTTTTCAGGAAGGAGACGTTGAGGCCGACGACCTGTCGGTGCTCGTCCAGTACCGCTATCAATCCGCCTATCGAGTTCAGCAGTTCGTGGATAATCGGGTTAGTTGCGACTTTGGCGATTTCTTCTTTGAGCTGTTCTTCGGTAGCGTGTTCGGCGGGAGCAAAATAGGTGTCCACAACAGCCTCCAAGGGAAATCCGATAAGAACAAGCTGTCTATGCCAAAGCGATGGTCGGGGGGGAAGGGAAGTTCAATGCGGACTAATTTAATCTTTTTCTACTTCTCATGTCAATTGGTTATTACAAAGGGTTCATGGTCGTTCGTCAGGAAGACGTGTTATCGCGCCACGCTCATACCGATACCGTGTCAAGGAAGGCTTCTTGGGGGCGCCAGCGGTAGAGGTGAAGCGGGATGCGCCCGTGGGAGTCGAAGCGGATTCCCTCGTCCTCCAGCCGCAAGCGCTGCAGTTCATCCGCCTCGCTGCCGCCGGAACGTGGGCTGATCTCTCCCTTGGCGTTGATGACGCGATGCCAGGGGACCGACGGATCGTTGAGGGCGCTCAGCGCGTAGCCCACCTGGCGAGCCCGTCCGGGCAGTCCCGCCAATAGGGCTATCTGCCCGTAGGTCGCGACCTGACCTCGGGGGATCCGGGAGACGGCAGCATAGATGTTTCTATAGGTGGATGAGTTCATCGCATGTCGGCAACGGAGTTTCATAGTCAACCAGAGGGTGAGAAAATGCGCAGGCGGACCGAAAACAGGGTTTCGAGTCGTTCTGAGCGACCGATCAAACGCTGCAGGGGCGTATCTGGCGCAATCGGGCAAGCAGGACGGACTTTACCACGAATCGATGCTGCGGAGCAAAGCGGTTATTGCGGAGCGTGAAGCCGGGCGGACGGCGCCTCTTCCTGGCCATCTTCCCCGACCCGGCTCCCTCCAGGCGCGTTTTCTCAACCAGTAACGCGCCGGCGAGCTTTTATCTTGACATATTCGCCTATCCGGATATATTGCCGGCATGAAAAACACAGTTCAATATTTCAGAGCCTTGGCGGATGAAACCCGCCTCCGCATATTGGCACTCCTTCTGAACTCGGGAGAACTCTGCGTCTGCGACCTCACAGCAACGCTGCAACTTCCGCAATCGACGGTATCCAGGCATCTGTCCTATCTAAAGAACGCAGGATGGGTGAACGACCGCAGGGAAGGGGTCTGGATCTTTTACATGGTCTCCGCGGATAACGACCTTAAGCGGCAACTCGCCGAGGTGCTCAAAGAGCGTTTGGCCGACATCGCCGTCGTAGAGGAAGATATCAGGCGACTCGCCTCCTTTGCCGAAGGCGCTCACTGCGCCTGATTTTTTTTGTCATAGACATCCGTCCATTCGGATGAAAAGAAACGTTCATGGAGTCCCTGCGACGCGATGCGATGAGGGGCCGGGTGGCGAACTGGGTCCCTTCGGCTGCACCGTGGTGCGCCGCCGAACTGATGGACCCGTAGAGAAAGGAAAGCGGGATGCTGAAGGCGTTGGCTGATTATCTGGTTTTCGGGGTTTTCGGGATGGCCCCCGGGAGCCGCCTGGGTGAGGCGCTGGATTTCTTCGTCTACGACACGATGAAGATATTCCTGCTGCTGACCACTATCGTCTATGTCGTGGCGGTGATCCGCTCCTACTTCTCCCCGGAGCGTACCCGGCGCATCCTGTCCCACAAACGCGAGCACGTCGGCAACGTCCTTGCGGCCCTTTTGGGCATAGTCACCCCCTTTTGTTCCTGTTCGGCCGTGCCCCTGTTCATCGGCTTCGTCGAATCCGGCATACCGCTCGGTGTCACCTTTTCCTTTCTCGTCTCCTCTCCGATGGTGAACGAGGTGGCGCTCATCATGCTCTGGGGGCTGTTCGGCTGGAAGATCGCGCTCATCTACATCGGCTCCGGCGTCGCGGTGGCGGTTGTCGCCGGAATGGTTATCGGCAGGCTCCGCATGGAGCGGCACGTCCAGGACTATGTCTGGGAGATCAAGGTCGGGTCGGCGGAGCTTCTGGAACAGACCTTTCGGGAAAAGCTCGAGTACGCCAGCGGCTACACGGTAGGGCTGCTGAAGAAGATCTGGCCCTACGTGATCGTCGGCATCGGCCTTGGAGCCTTCATTCACGGCTACGCCCCTGAGGATCTTCTGGTCCGGTACGCAGGTCGAGACAACCCCCTGGCTGTGCCGATGGCGGTACTCATCGGCGTTCCGCTGTACAGCAACGCGGCGGGGATCATACCTGTGGTCCAAGCCTTGATGGAGAAGGGGCTCCCCATGGGGACGGTGCTTGCTTTCATGATGGCGGTTACGGCCCTTTCCCTTCCTGAGGCCGTCATCTTGAAGAACGTCTTGAAGACAAGGCTTCTCTGCACGTTTTTCGGAATCGTCGCTGCTGCGATCGTGGTCGTAGGTTATATGTTCAACGCAATTTTATAGAAAGGAGAAAGAGCATGAAAATCGAAGTCCTGGGGACCGGATGCGCCAAATGCAAGACCCTGTACGAGAACACCAAGAAGGCGGTAGAGGAGACCGGCACCGCTGCGGAAGTGCTGAAGGTTGAGGATATCCCCACGATCATGAGATACGGGGTCATGAGCACTCCGGCACTGGTCATCGATGGCCAGGTGAAGTTCTCCGGCAAGGTGGCGTCAGTAGTGGAAATCATGGGGATGCTGGCATGAGGCGCCTGCTCTTCGCGGCCACGCTGCTGATCGCCGTTCCTGCCCATGCCGAGCTCCCCTCCGCCTCAGGCGCCGATATCCGCCATGCCCTCGCCTCCGGTAAGCCCACGGTCATCGACCTCGGGGCGCGCACCTGCATCCCCTGCAAAAAGATGGCACCGATCCTGGAGGATCTGGCGGCAAAATACCGCGGGAAGGCCTCGGTGCTGTTCATCGACGTACATGCCGACAACGCCGCCGCCGAAAGGTTCAAGGTCCAGATGATTCCGACGCAGGTATTCTTCGACGCCAAAGGGCGCGAGGTGAAAAGGCATGTCGGTGCACTCGAAAAAGCGGATCTCGTCAGGGAACTGAACGCGCTGGGGGGGCGGTGAGTTTCCTCGACAACGCCGAACAGATCATCGCCGCCTACCCTCTGATCGCCTTCGGGGCGGTCTTTCTGGCCGGTGTGCTGTCCTCGGCCTCGCCGTGCGTGCTGGCGACCATCCCCTTGGTGGTCGGTTTCGTCGGCGGGTACGCCGATGGTGACCGGGGGCGTGCCTTCAGGTACTCTTTGGCTTTTGTGCTGGGGCTGTCGCTGACGTTCACCGCCTTCGGCGCGGCTGCGGGTCTCTTCGGCACCATGTTCGGCACGCTGGGGGGATGGTGGTACGTGGCCGCAGCAGCGGTGGCCGTCACCATGGGGGGGCAGCTCCTCGGGCTGTACGAGTTGAGCTGGTTTTCCGGCCTCGATTACAGGCCGCGTCGGGGAGGGATGCCGGGAGCGTTTATCCTGGGTCTATTCTTCGGTGTGGTTTCATCGCCCTGTGCGACACCGGTCCTGGTGATCCTTCTGACCGTGGTGGCCGCCAAGGGAGAGCTCCTCTATGGCATGGCGCTGCTGTTCACGTATGCCGTCGGTCACTGCCTCCTTATGCTCGTAGCAGGGACTTTCACGGGGTTCGTCGACTCGTTCATAAAGGCGAAGGGGGTTGTCGCTTTTTCCACGTGGACCAAACGTGGAGCGGGGGCGCTGGTTACCGCTGTGGGCATCTTCCTGCTTTTGCAGGCCTTCTAGACCGCCGTTTTCATTGTCGCGACCAAGGATGCTTTATTTTTTTCTCCACCCGGGTTGCGCAGCTTTGTGCGACGCTGTATATATTTGTGCGTGGCGGATAGGTTGGTGGTTGTTAACTTAGCGTGACCCCTTCGCAGACGCGAAGGAAGGAGGTTAAGGTGGCATATCACCGAATATTGCGAAACTATCGGACCATAGGGCCAACGAAGTTTCATGGCCTGAACCAGAGATTCAAAAACTCTCTCTTGGATATAAACAAAATTCCGGCGTGGTTCTGGGCGGCGTATCCCAAACTGCGAGAGGAGTATCTCGAGGCGTCGGACAAATATGCCGTGATTTACCACGAGTCGATGCTGGGGGGCAAACTGGCTATTGCTGAGCGCGAGCGCCTCCAGGAAGAACTCGTCGGGTATCTTGATGAGATCGCCTCTCTGCTGGAAATGGCAGCGGTGCGCAATCCTGAACTCCTTATCCTTTCTGGGTTCGATCTCGCCAAAGAAAGAAGGAGCCGCTCCAGGGCCAAGAAAGCTGCTGCAGCGCACGACGACCAGGACAGTGTCCCTGCTTGATCCCCTCCAAGTTCCGCCACAAGAGCCGCAGTGCAGAAAAGGATGGGGGGACTAAGGTCCCCCCTGACTTTGTTTCCTTCAGACCCTCCGCCTCGAAAGCAGGGTAGTTCGCCCCTGCACATTCCCGTTGCCTGCCTCTGATAGATCACCGAACACGTCGCGTAAGCCACCGGACGCGTCGAGCGAGTCACCGAACGCGTCGAGTGAGTCACCGAACCCGTCGAGCGAGTCACCGAACGCGTCGAGTAAGTCACCGGACGCGTCGAGTGAGTCACCGAACGCGTCGAACGAGTCACCGAACGCGTCGAGTAAGTCACCGAACGCGTCGAGCGAGTCACCGGAACGCGTCGAACGAGTCACCGAACGCGTCGAGTGAGTCACCGAACGCGTCGAGTAAGTCACCGAACGCGTCGAGCGAGTCACCGAACGCGTCGAACGAGTCACCCAACGCGTCGAACGAGTCACCGAACGCGTCGAACGAGTCACCGAACGCATCGAGTGAGTCACCGAACGCGTCGAGTGAGTCACCGGACGCGTCGGGCGAGTTACCGGACGCGTCGAGTAAGTCACCGGACGCATCGAACATCCCACGAGCCTCCCCCCATCGCTCTTCCGTAGATGGACTTACGCGTTTAGGGGCTTAGGAGAGCAGACGGTCGTAATCCTTGTGGGTGCCAATCCAAAACCAGAGCACGCCATCGGCAGTTGAGACTCCCAGGGCTCGGTACCGCAATCCGACGCGGACGGACCAAAAGCGACCAATTTGCTTGAAATGTAAAGAAGGGTGACGGGGGGTGCGCTTTAAAAGAGAGAAGTTTTCATCGGCGAGTTCCCGAACCTCGGACGGCAACTTGGCGTAGCCATCCCAGAAGCCGGGAGAGGTGTGCTGCGTTATAGCGGTTTGCATTTGCCGGAGGCAAATTGAGCTAGTGCTTCATCGGCAAGATGATCAAGTTTTCCCGAAGAAATGTCTGCCTGCAAAGCCCGATCCCACCGTTCGGCCTCGTATTGTGCGAACCATTGGCTGAACTTGCGCAATTCCTTATCCGGAAGGGAGGCAACCTCAGCTTCGAGTTTTTTTAGAGAGAGCATGGCAAGCCTCCTAAAATGATTACTGGCGGTTTCATAGCAGTCAGAGGTTACCATATACTTTCGCAAACCGTCAAACGCCAGGGGGGGACGTTCTTGAGATTTTGAGATTTGATCTGGCGATAGTGCAAATGTCTAAAAATCAGGAATGTCCACCTCTCCCCCCTGCGTCAAAAGATTCAAGAATGCCGACCGACCGGCGGCGCGTGTCAAGGTAGTTGTCGCCTGAATTATGCAACGTTGAGAGTGTTATTTGCTTCGATAGCGGTGTTGGTGACGACCGCCTCGCGTTCTGGAGTGAGCGTCACTGCGGCCACTGGCTCCCAGTCGCGGGTAGAGCGTGACCACCGCCGTGGATTCGCTGCTCTCGTCTGCGTATAGAGCTCATGGCGAGCTCTGAGGATCTCAGCGTCCTCCCCGGCATGGCGCTGAGCTGGCGTTACATGCTTGATCCCACTGTGGTGGTGTTCAAAGTTGTACCAGTAGGTGAATCGCGCTCCCCAGAGCCGCGCTTCCTCCAGATCATTGATGCCGAGCCAATGAAGCATGGCAAGGACTGTGGTAGCCTTCACTGTTGCACCGTTGTCGCCGGGGGGGGGTGCCGGAGGTGGGGTATAGTTGGAGGCTGATCGACATTATGGAATTAAACATTATTTAACTTTAATTTTATTCTTCTGTAATGTCAGTAGTGGTGCAAATTAAAATGTTTTTAAATTTTTGTGGCCTTTAATGGATAGAAAATTATTTTTATATAGTATACGTTTCTTTTTGGAACTGCCCTCCCGATTCGAGGCACTCATGAAGGGCGGTGCGGGAATGCCTCTGGTTTGGCTTCGTAGGGTGAGAGAATGAATTTCTATAGCATAGACTGCAAGTAAAGGCGCTTCCGCTGTAGGCGCCAGAACAAGCTTTCAAGAATGCATTTGATTTAATGAGGGTTCGAATGTGCCTGGCTTGCAAGCCGTCGGAAAATAAATTTTAATATATACAGTATGCTCTTCTGGGAGGCGCATTATTTTAAAATTCAACCTTAGATCAATTTATTTCCTAGTATTTTCATTGTCTGGTTTCTCAGGACTCATTTATGAATCAATCTGGACTCATTATTTGAAGCTGTTTTTGGGGCATGCAGCATATGCTCAGACCTTAGTACTCGCCATCTTCATGGGAGGCATGGCCATTGGCTCGTGGGCCTGCAGTAGATATTCGACAAAATGGAAAAATCTCTTGTTAGGGTATGCTCTTACTGAGGGCATTATAGGTTTTTGCGCATTTATTTTTCATGGTCTATTCACCCGCTCAATAGACATCTCTTACATTCAAATTATTCCGCAGATAGGAACTCCTGCTTTTATAAATGTCTTCAAATGGGGGCTTTCAGCGTTGATGATTCTCCCTCAGTCAGTGTTGCTTGGAATGACTTTTCCCCTGATGAGTTCTGGCATTCTCAGACTTTTTCCAAACAGGCCCGGCAAGACCATAGCCATGCTTTATTTTGCAAACAGTATTGGTGCAGCGGTTGGAGTTTTGGTAAGTGGTTTCATACTAATTAGAGTTGTAGGCTTGCCATGGACTATGGGTATTGCAGGCTTTATCAATATTTCCCTGGCCATAATTGTATGGACTCTTATTTGTAAAATGCCATCAGTTGAGTGTCGCGACAAAGAAGAAATATTAGTTGAGTCCTCACTAAATCAAAACACAAAATTGTATAATTTTTTTCTTGTAGCATCATTTGTGACCGGTGCAGCTTCATTCATATATGAAATTGGTTGGATTAGAATGTTGAGTCTAGTACTTGGGACATCGACCCATGCCTTTGAGCTTATGCTGAGTGCTTTTATTCTCGGCCTGGCATTTGGAGGATTATGGATTCAGAGGTGCATTGATAAAGTTGTAAATCCTGTTATGTATCTCTCTAAAGTACAAGTTGTAATGGGCTTACTTGCTCTTTCAACACTTCTGTTTTACGGAAACACCTTCGAGGTTATGCAGTGGATCGTCAAAACAATTCCCAAGTCTGATAACGGCTATTTACTCTTTAATCTCTCCAGTAGCGTCATTGCTATGGCAATCATGCTTCCTACCACTTTCTGCGCTGGGATGACACTCCCACTTATTACATATGTTTTGATTAAACAGGGATGTGGCGAAAAAAGTATTGGTGCAGTTTATGCCACCAACACGATCGGTGCAATTACTGGAGTCTTTTTCGCAATCCACTTAGGACTACCATTGCTGGGACTTAAGGGGCTGATCACTTGCGGAGCAGGCCTTGACATTGTGTTAGGAATTGCACTGTTCTGGAGTATCGCTAAAGAACTTAAGAACTATCGGCAACCGGCGGTTGTTTCGGTACTCGGCATTAGTGCGATAGCGGCAACTCTATTGTTTGTTCATCTTAATGACTTAAATATGGCGTCAGGTGTTTATCGTTTTGGACAACTACTGAGCAAAGCAGATCATAAAATAATCTATCACAAAGATGGAAAGACCGCTACGGTCAGCATGTTGAGTAGCGGTGATGGTTCATTTGCATTAACAACAAATGGTAAGGCCGATGCGTCAATCATGATGTATAAAGGTCTTGAAGCTACACCTGACGAAACAACGATGATTTTAACTGCAGTCATACCTATGTCATTAAATCCTCAAATCAAAACCGCTGCTTGTATTGGCCTTGGATCAGGACTTACTAGTCAAACACTTCTCTATAATCCAGGGATAATTCAACTCGATACAGTGGAAATCGAAAGAGGGATAATTGATGCTTCAAAACATTTCAGGCCGAGGGTCGAGTTGGTTTACACAGACCCTCGTAGCAAAATTTTTGTGGATGATGCCAAGACTTTCTTCTCAACCTACAACAAAAAATATGACTTAATAGTTTCAGAACCGTCTAATCCTTGGGTAAGTGGCATAGCAGGACTTTTTTCTGAAGAATTCTATCACATAATTAAAAATTACATGAACAAAGATGGATTATTTGTTCAGTGGATACAATTGTATGAAATTAATACTGATCTAATTGCTACTGTCTTGAAGGCTGTCTCAGCCAACTTTTCCGATTTCGCAATTTACTTAACTGATGATCAAAATATGATAATCGTTTCCAAAAAGAATGGGGCGTTACCAGAAATAGACTCAAGTATTTTTAAAATTCCTGCAATAAGTTCGGTTTTACAGAGAGTACATGTAAATGGCGTTCAGGATATAGCCATCAGAAAGATCGGTACAAAAAAGGTCCTTGCCAAAATGCTCGGAACTTACCCCAATCGCCCAAATTCTGATTATTACCCAATACTTGATCAAAATGCTGCACGAACCCGTTTTTTGGGGTTAACTGCCAAGGATTTTACTAGCACCTCTCATATGTGGCTTCCTGTTCTGGAGATGCTCGATGGGCAAAACTTAAAATGGGGAAATACTAATGTAAGCAAATCACCTTACCTATTGGAAAGTAAGTCTGCTGTTACTGCAATGGCTATTAGAGACTTTTTTTTAAAAGGAAGTTTCGATCCAAAATATGGTGAAATTCCAGATGACTTCGTGCGGCAAGCTAAACTAGTGAAAGAACTTTTCAATAATTGTATAGATGAGCAAAATCAGTACATATATGCAGGTAGTCTTTTTGTTACTTCGATAGCGATGATTCCTTATCTAACTCAGAATGAACTGGATTCGATTTGGAAATCTCTCGAAAAAGGTACCTGTACTGCTTCAATTTCACCATCCATTAACAAACTTGTTCATTTATTCAAAGCAATAGGTAAACGTGATTCACTGGCAATGGTAACAACTGCAAAAAAATTGCTTGAAAGTGGCAATTCAATGACCCCAAGTGCTATGAAGTATGTTTTGGCCTCTGCTATGTTGGGATCGGTTTCACGGGGTGATTATGCTACTTCTTCTCAATTCTGGACCAAATACAATAAACAAATTTACGGCAACGCTGAGCCAGACGTGCTGTTCCGATTGCTTAACACTCAGTGTGCAACTAATGATTTATAACATTCGTTTACATGGCCGAAAGTTGCTAATCCTTGACTAGCCAACTGGGACTAGCGTTCGGGGTAGAGAGCAGGAGCGTATTAGGTCTCGTGATGTTCTTGCTGAGAAAGAAGACCATTGGCACATCTGTTGTACTAGTGGGTAGAGGGGTAGAGATGATTCCCCGAAGCGTAGCCAGACCATCATCTAGAACCGATCAAGGCTACGCCGTACGGGCCACAGATGGAACCACAAGCGCGTCTACCGGGTCTATTGTGACCTTAAACTGAACCTGAAGCGCAGGGCGAAGAAACGGCTGCCGAAGCGGATCAAGCAACCTCTTTGGGTACCTCAACAGCCGAACCAGGTATGGTCGGCAGATTTTATGAGCGACACGCTCTACTGCGGGAAAACGTTTCGTACCTTCAATGTCATTGACGATTTCAACCGCGAGTGCCTCAGCGTAGAGATTGACACCTCAATTACCGGAAGGCGACTAATTCGGGTCTTCGAGCGGTTGAGGCAGGAGCGGGGGCTTCCTCACGTTCTACGAACTGACAACGGCCCAGAGTTTTTGAGCGGTGACTTTGTTGCCTGGGCAGAGGCTGCTGGAATGATGATCCACTATATCCAGCCAGGAGAACCGAACCAGAACGCCTACATCGAAAGGTGCAATCGCACCTACCGGGTGGAGATCCTGAGCCTGTACGTTTTCCAGAGCCTCAGCGAGGTCCGGGAGATTACCTACTGGTGGATGAACGACTACAACGAGCTACGCCCGCACGATGCCCTCGGGGATCTGACACCCGTTGATTACATGAATCGCTACACCAGAAACTCTACTTATGAAATGTCTACTTGACGGGGAAGCTTACGCTTTTACTCCAGACTGCTGGAGATGGAAAAGTAGTCTGCCCCCTTTTTCAGCAGATATGGGAGAGCAAGGCAATGCCTCGCTCGATCTCGCTGCCGACCAGTCCACCAAAGCCGAGCACCAGTGTCACCGCTTCCGGATGGCCGGTGGCGTGGAAATCCGAAAACCGGAGCAGCCGAATACCCTTTTGCGCCGCCTTGTCTATGATCTCCGCTTCACTGTAGGGCGTTTCGGGGAGCCTTATGACGACGTGCAGCCCGGCGCCCTGGCCGATGACGACGGCCCGTCTGCCAAAATGGGTCTCGACCGACCGCAGCAGCATGTCGTGCTTCTTTTTATAGACCGTGCGCATGCGCCTGATATGCCGCTCCCAGTGCCCCTGCTCCATGAAACATTCCATGGCTCTCTGCTCAACCAGCGACACCGAGGAGTTGTAGTCCCTGTAGAGCTGGCGGTACCTCGCCAGCAAAGAGTAGGGAAGTACCAGGTAGCTCAAACGGAGTTCGGGGGAGAGTATCTTGGAGAAGGTCCCCGAATAGATGATGTTCCCGGTCGGGCGCAGGCCCTGCAAGGAGGGGATGGGGTTGCCCTGGTAGCGAAGCTCGCTGTCATAGTCGTCTTCAATGATGAACCTGCCACCGGATTCCGCCCATTCTATCAATGCCAGCCGGTTGGCCACCGGCATCACGTAACCCAAGGGGAGCTGGTGCGAAGGGGTGACGTAGGCGATGGTGGCGCTGCCGGCCTTGAGCTGGTCCAATTCGATCCCGCCAATACCGACGGGAACAGGACAGATGGTATAGCCATGGTTCTGGAAGACGGTACGGGGCAGGTGGTAGCCCGGATTCTCAACCGCTACCGTCGTATGCTGCCCTTGCAGCAGGTGCGCGATGATCTCGAGGCCCTGGTGCAGACCGGCGCTGACGATGATCTGGTCCGGGTCACAGGTCACGCCGCGCGATTTCTCCAGATAACTGTGGATGGAGCAGCGTAATCCCCAGCTTCCCTGGAGGTCGCCATAGTGACTGAACTCCCGGCTGTTGCGGCGCAACCCCTCTGTCAGGCATTTTCGCCAGAGTTCGGTGGGAAAACTTTCCGGATCGAGGTGGGCAGGATGGAAATCATAGGCAAAGTGGGACTGGTAGGGCTGAACTAAGTTGTTTTCGCCTTTTTTGCCGGACAGGGAGTGCGGTGCAACCTCATGGTCGAGGGGCGACACGAAATAGCCGCTGCGCGGCCTGCTGTAGATGTATCCCTCGGCATAAAGCTCCTGGTAGGCTCCATCGACCGTGTTGCAACTGGCAGAAAGCTCTACGGCCATCTGCCTCACCGACGGAAGCCTGGTATTTGCAGGCAGCTTGCCTGACAGGATGTGCTCTCTGAGCTGGGTGTAGAGCTGTTTGTACAGCGGCACCGGATCACTGCTATTCAGGATGAACATGCTGCCCCCGTCTCCTCCAAGGTTTGGCTGCGCGTTAAGCAGGATCTGCCCCTCAACGCGACTCGCAGGCCGTCTCTGCATACTCGCATACTATCCAATCTGCTCCCATAAAAAAAACAAAAACTGCAGCTGTGAATGGTTGCACGTTGGGTCTATGCTCCCCTCACTGATATCAGTCCGGAAAGCGCAGCCGGGAAAAACACACAAGCATCGAGAGGGTAACCTATGAAAAGAAGTTTGAGGCTTATGGGCACGGTGTTCACTATGCTTATGTCAATCTCAACCATCGCTCTTGCGGAACCGGTCACCTTTCCCAAGGGGGCTGCAACCCCGTCGGAGACCTGCGGAGAGTGTCACCAGGTGCTCTTTAAGGAATACGCCCTGGGCGTCGGCAGCGATAATCATTCCGCGAATCACTCGATACCCGCGACGGTTTCTCCCGCGGCGACCGCCCATGCCACCTCGAAATTTACGCCGCTTGCCTCCGGCGGATCAGTCGAATGGTGCCGTTCCTGCCATTTTGCCGGGTCTTTCAACATCCCCGGCAAGAATGAGGTCGGGAAACAGATGCCGAACGTGGTGAATGCGGGAGAGATCTCGATCACCTGTGCCACCTGCCACCTAACGCCCGAGGGGAAGGTACGAAGCGTCCGCAATTCGAAAAATGCACCCCATGCCTCGGTTGTCGAGCCTGCTCTGCAAACCTCGGCGGTATGCGCTCACTGTCACGTCGATACAACGAACACCAGGATCGTAGGGGGACAGTACCAGACCTATCTGGAGTGGCGTGACGACTTCCACAAGCCTGGCCTCGGCGCACAAGAGTGCCAGGATTGCCACATGCCTCGTACCTTGCGTAAAGTTGCCGAGGACTCGGATGGTGCTCCTGTCGCAGTCGGGCGGCACCTCTGGACCGGTGGTCACTCCGCGCAGCGCCTGGGCGGTTCGTTGAGCCTCTCGATCATCCAGCGCGACCAGGACAAAGCCATCCTTTCTTTCAGCGTGACGAACATCGGCGCCGGACATTCGGTCCCGACCGGCCCCAATGCCCGCGGCGTGTATCTTTCGGTGGATGTGCTGGATCGTCAGGGAGTGAGTAGGGCCCGGAAAGAATGGCTCTTTGCGCCCAATTTCAGTGGCCGTCCCGACGACAAGGCGTTCCTGGAAGAGGATAAGAAGCTTTCCGGTTATGAGGCGTATGCGCAGACACGAGCTGACGCACAGGGGATGCATGAACCTCCGGTTCGGGCCGGCGAAGAGCGTCTGCTGGACTGGAACCCGTCTTTGGCCCCTGGTTTGTACACCGTCAAGGCCAGGCTGAGGTACACGACCGATCGCTTCAGAACACCCGCAGCCGACGACGAGAAGGAGATGGGAAATGCGGCACTGCTCATAACCAACAAGTAACCGTAGGGCAGGGAACAGACACGCGGGGCGTTCTTCAGATTTCAAGATTTGATGCGCCGTCTGTCGCAAACGTAGAAGGGGCAGCCGTGAGGCTGCCCCTTCCTGTGTTTTACGGGCTGGTTAAAGCTGCTGATCTCAGGTCAGGTTCCACAGGAACATTTCCCACATCTCTTTCCAGCTCTTGCCGATCTCCTCGACGACGCTCGGCTCGAAGCCGCAGTGCATCATGCATTGGGCGCAGCGCGGGTCCTTGCCCACGCCGTACTTGTCCCACTGGGTCTTCTCCATCATCTCGGCGAAACTGCCGTAGTGCTCGTCGGTGATGAGGTAGCAGGGGGCCTTCCAGCCGCGCGGGTTCCGGGTCGGGTTGCCCCACGGGGTGCATTCCAGTTCCTTCTCCCCCTTCAAAAACCTCAGGTACATGGGGGTGGAGAAGAAGCGGTACCGCTTGCTCATCTCGTAAACCGCCTCGAACTTCTTCTGGATCTCGCGCCGCTCCAGGAACAGCTTCTCCCCGACCGCCTCGTAGCCGAATCCGGGGGCTACCAGGAAGCCGTCGACGCCCAGGTCCTTCAGATGCGAGAAGAGCATCTCGATCTCGATCAGGTCGGTTTCCTTGAATATGGTGGTGTTGGTGCAGAGCCGGAAGCCGAGCTGCTTCGCCTTCTTGATGGCGGACATGGCGATCTTGAAGGTGCCGGGGCGCTCCAGGATGCGGTCGTGGGTCTCTTCCATGCCGTCCAGGTGCACGTTGATCACGAAGTTCGGGTGCGGCTTCAGGGTGTCCAGCGCCTTCTCAAGGAGCAGGGCGTTGGTGCAGAGATAGATGTGCTTCCCCCTCTTCAGCACTTCATCGATCAGTTCGAAGATGTGGGGATACAGGAACGGTTCGCCGCCGGTGATGGTGACGACCGGTGCCGGGCACTCGTCCACTGAGTCGAGGCACTCCTTGAGGCTCATCATCTCCTGTATGGTGTCGGCGTACTCCCTGATCCGGCCGCAGCCGGAGCAGGCGAGGTTGCAGAGGTGGGTCGGCTCCAGCATGAGGACCAGGGGGTACTTCTCCTGCTTCTTCATCTTGTTGCCCATGATGTAACGGGTGAGGTCGTAATTCAATCGCATCGGAAAACGCATTGTAGAGGTATCCTTCCGGCTGTTCTTGGGTTGAGGCTGATAAACATGGCTGCGGGACAGGCCGAGGAGATGAAGCCTTCAGCCTGTCCCGCGTCTAGCTGCCTGACTGAAACGAAAATGCTGCTACTTGACTACGGTTAGTTGCGGATGAACGCTGCCGGCACCCTTCAGGAAGGCCTGGCAGGCGGCGGCGATCCCGGCGCCGTCGAGGCCGAGGTCGGTGCGCAGTTGGGCCTGGCTTCCCTGTTCGATGAAGCTGTCGGGGATGCCGATCCGCTTCACCCGTATCCCGGTAAGCCCCGCATCGGCGACCGCTTCCAGGACGGCGCTGCCGAACCCGCCCAGAAGGGCGTTCTCCTCCACGGTGACGACGCAGCCGGTGCGCCCGGCCTCGGAGAGGATCAGCTCGCGGTCCAAAGGCTTCACGAAGCGCGCGTTCACCACGGAGGCGAAGATCCCCTTCTGCTTCAGGAGCGCAGCGGCTTCCAGCGCAGGGTAGACGGTGGAGCCGACGGCGACCAGGGTCAGGTCGGTGCCCTGGACCAGCAGTTCCCCCTTGCCGATCTCGAGCGATTTGAGCTCCTTGTCCATCTCGACTCCGTATCCGGCACCGCGCGGGTAGCGCAGCGAAACGGGGCGGCCGTGATAGATGGCGGTCTTCAGCATGTGCTGCAGCTCGTTCTCGTCCTTGGGGGCCATCACGGTGAGCTCCGGGAGGTGGCGCAGGTACGAGATGTCGAAGGCACCGTGATGGGTCGGGCCGTCGTCGCCTACCAGGCCGGCGCGGTCCAGGGCCAGGGTCACCGGCAGCTTCTGCAGGCAGATGTCGTGGAAGACCTGGTCGTAGGCGCGCTGGGTGAAGGTGGAGTAGATGGCGGCGACCGGGCGGAACCCTTCCACGGCGAGCCCGGCCGCGAAGGTCAGGGCGTGCTGCTCGGCGATGCCGACGTCGAAGAAGCGCTCCGGGAACCGTTCCGCGAACGGGGTGAGGCCGGTGCCGTCGGGCATGGCCGCAGTGATGGCCAGGATCTTCTCGTCCTTCTCCCCGAGCTTCACCAGGGTGTTGCCGAAGACGCTGGTGTAGGAGGGGGGACCCTGCTTGCTCGCGGTGGTGCTGGCGGGCTTGGTGGGGGCCACGCCGTGGAACTTGTCGGGCATGTCCTCGGCCGGTCCGTACCCTTTCCCCTTCTTGGTCATCACGTGCAGCAGGATCGGTCCCTCCAGCCGCTTCACGTTCTCCAGGACGCCCAGGAGGGTGGGGATGTCGTGCCCGGCGATGGGGCCCACGTACTCGAAGCCGAGCGCCTCGAAGAGGGTCCCCGGGGTGAGAAACCCCTTGAGCGAGTTCTCCGCCTTCTTGGCGAAGTGCAGGATGTTGCCGCCGATGGCGGGGATCCCGGCCAGAAGGCCTTCCATTTCCTTTTTCAGGCTGCGGTAGTAGGTGCCGGTCATCTTCCTGGAGATGAAGGAGGAGAGGGCGCCCACGTTCTTCGAGATGGACATCTCGTTGTCGTTTAGGACCACGATCAGGTTCTTCTTCAGGTGCCCGGCCTGGTTGAGCGCCTCCAGCGCCATGCCGCCGGTGAGGGAGCCGTCCCCGATCACCGAGATGACCCGGGCGTTGTCCCCCTTGAGCGCGTGGGCCACGGCGAGGCCGAGCCCCGCCGAGATCGAGGTGGAGGAGTGACCGGCACCGAAGGCGTCGTGGGGGGACTCGGAGCGCTTGGGAAAGCCGCTGATCCCCTTGTAGCAGCGCTGGGTGTGGAAGCTGTCGCGCCGCCCGGTGAGGATCTTGTGGGTGTAGGCCTGGTGGCCGACGTCCCAGACGATGTTGTCCTTTGGGGAGTCGAAACAGTAATGCAGCGCGATGCTGAGCTCGACCACACCCAGGTTGGAGGCCAGGTGTCCGCCGGTCTTCGCCACCGTATCCATGAGGAAGCCGCGCACCTCGTCAGCGAGCAGCACCAGCTCCTCGGCATCCAGCTTCTTCAGGTCGTCGGGACCGTTTATCTTGCTGAGCAATGTGTACATGGATCTCCTTGAGAACCCGTAACGATTAAAGAACAGGGGGCTGCTGGGAAAACGTTGGGCTAACGGTTTTGGGCATAGCCGTTGTCCTTGAACCACTTCACCGCGCGCTCCAGTGCGTCTTCCACGGGAGTCTGCGGCAGCCCGAGCTCGGCCTGGGCCTTGCCGGAATCGAAATACATGAACTTCTTCGCCATCTGCACCCCCGCCAGCGGGATGAGCGGCTCGCGACCGGTGACGACGGAGAGCGCGTGGTTCGCGTAGGCCGCCATGAGAACCGGGTAGTAGGGGAGCTTCACCCGCGGCGCCTTGAGCCCTGTGAGCGCCGAGAGCATCTCGAAGATCTGCGCCATGGTCAGGTTGCGGTTCCCGAGGATGTACTTCTCCCCGACCCTTCCCTTTTGGGCCGCCAGCAGGTGCCCGCGCGCGCACGCCTCGACGTCGATCAGGTTCAAACCGGTGTCGAGATAGGCGGGCATCTTGCCGTTCAAGAAGTCGACGATGATCTTCCCGGTCGGGGTCGGCTTCACGTCCATCGGTCCGACCGGGGTCGACGGGTTCACGATCACCAGCGGCAGCCCCTTGTCCAGGTACGACTCGGCGGCACGCTCGGCCAGGAACTTGCTCTTCTTGTAATCCCCGACCATGTCGCCGAAGTCGACCGGAGTCTCCTCGTTGCCGGGTGTGCCGTCGCCCGGGTTCCCCAGTGTTCCCACGCTGCTTGTGTAGACCACCTTGCCGACGCCGGCGGCGAGGGCCGCCGAAAGCATGTTGCGGGTACCGAGCACGTTGGCGTCGTACATCGCCTGGGGCGTCCGGGTCCAGAGCCGGTAGTCCGCCGCGGCGTGGAACAGGGCATCGCACCCCGACAGCGCCCTGACCAGCGGCTGGCGCTCGGAGAGATCACCCTCGTGGAGCTCCAGGTCGAGACCCGCCAGGTTGCGCCGGTCCGAGCCGGGACGCACCAGCACGCGCACCCGCCAACCTTCCTTCAATAGCTCGCGTACGATGCTCGCGCCTATGAAACCGGTAGCCCCGGTGACGAACGCCTTCATACCCGCCCGCTACTCCGCGCCGCCGGTGAGGGTGCGGTAGGTCCCCAGCGCCATGAGCGGGAAACAGTTGCGGTAGATGTGGTACTTGATCATGAAATACTTCGGGAACCCGGTCCCCGTGTACTGGGTCTCGTCCCAGGTCCCGTCCTGCCTCTGCGTGGAGATCAGGTACTGGATGCCGCGCACCACGGTGGAGGAGTCCGCCTCGCCGGCCGCCATGAGCCCGAGGAGCGCCCAGCCGGTCTGCGATGCCGTGCTCTCCCCCATCCCGGCCAGGGTGGCGTCGTGGTAGGATTCGCAGGTCTCACCCCAGCCGCCGTCGATGTTCTGGCGCGACTTGATCCAGTTCACCGCCTTCTTGATGTACGGCTGCTCCATGTCCTCGCCGATGGCGGCAAGCCCGCAGAGCACGCTCCAGGTGCCGTAGAGGTAGTTCACCCCCCAGCGTCCCCACCAGGGACCTTCCGGTTCCTGGTTCTTCTTGAGGAACTCCAGGGCGCGCTGCGCCGCCGGGAAGGTCTTGGCGTAGCCGAAGGTCCCCATCAGCTCCAGCATCCTGCCGGTGAGATCGGCGGTGGGCGGGTCGATGAGCGCCTCCAGGTCGGCGAACGGGATCTTGTTCAGGATGTGCCTGGTGTTGTCCTTGTCGAAGGCGCCCCAGCCGCCGTTTTTGCTCTGCATCCCCAGGCACCAGTTGATGCCCCTTTTCACCGCGTCGTTCATCGACCTGCGGTCCTTCACCTCGATCCCCTTCAGGGCGATCATGACGAAGCCGGAGTCGTCGACGTCCGGGTACCAGTCGTTCAGGAACTCGAAGGCCCAGCCGCCAGGCTCGAGCTCCGGCGACTTTATCTTCCAGTCCCCCGGCTTTCTCACCTCGCGCTCCAGGAGCCACTGCGCACCCTTCACCAGGGAGGGATGGTCCGACGGCACCCCGGCGTCGATGAGTGCCTTGAGGGCGAGCGCCGTGTCCCACACCGGCGAGACGCAGGACTGCAGCACGAGATGGTCGTCGGTCTCGATGCAGAAGTGCTCCAGCGCCTTGAGCCCCTGGGACACCGCCGGGTGTTCGTTTTCGTAGCCGAGCACGCTCAGCGCCAGTACCGCGTTCAGCATGGCGGGCTGGATCCCGCCCCAGTCCCCAGACTCCTCCTGGTGCTCAAGCACCCACTCCTCGGCCTTGGCCATGGCCCGCTTCCTGAAGGGGCGGAGGGGGCTCCGCTCGTAGACCTTCAGCATGTGGTCCAGGCCGATGAAGAAGTTCTTCCAGGTGAAGATCCCTTCTTCCTTGGTGAAGGTGTAGTCGATGGCGCGCGGCGGCCGGACGAAAAGTTCCTGCACCCTCTGCGCGGGGGGGAGCTTGTGCACCGGCCGTTTGAACATCACGATGGAGAGCGGGATGATGGTGGCCCTGGCCCAGCTGGAGAACTCGTAGATGTTGATGTAGGCCCAGTTCGGGAGCAGGTTCAGCTCGACCGGCATGCTGGGGACCCCGAGCCAGTCGAACTCGCCGAAAAGCGCCAGGAAGATCTTGGTGAAGACGCGCGACTTGATCACGCCCCCCTTCCCCAGGATGAAGGCCCGCGCCTTCACGAGCGCCGGGTGCTCGGCCGGGTACCCCGCGAGCTTCAAGGCGAAGTAGGCCTCGACGGTGGTGGAAAGGTCGCCCGGGCCGCCGTAATAGATGGTCCAGAATCCCTCCTCGGTCTGCTTGGAGAGGAGGTAGTTGCTCATCTTGCGCTCGCGCTCGTGATCGACCAGCCCAAGGAAGTGGAGCAGCATTATATATTCTGCGGTTATGGTGACATTGGATTCGAGCTCGGCCCACCAATAACCTTTGGGGAGCTGTTCGCGGAAGAAGAAGTCGCGGCTACCTTCAATGGCGAGGTCGAGGGGGCTCTTTGCCTTGCCCGGCTTACTCTTCCAGAGAGCGGGGGGGAACTGGTGGACCGTTGCCCCTGCCTTGTGTTCGACGTTCAATTCCGGCTCACTAGCGATGCCGTTGAATGAGGTGAGTGCATGTGATATGGGGTGTTTGAAGGGGGAGGTCACCACATACTCCTTTCTGCCGGATTGGGACGATTTAACCCAGTGTAGCTGGATTGTACATAGTTACAAGGGTGGAAATCTACCATGTATTTGTGAAAAGGTACACTGTTTTTTCCTAGGTTGAGTTTTTTTTCTTAATGAAAACAATGATTTGCTCTGGTGCTGTTGATTGTGCGCCCGGGGTGTGCTAGGTTGCATGCGCTTAATTTATTGTGCGGAAAAGGCCAATGATCTTATGAATGAAGCTCCGAAAACAAGTCTGCTGTTCTCCCTGGCGGCGCGCCGCCCCTGGCTGGTGCTGGCCCTGGCGCTGCTCCTGTCCGTGCTCTCCATCTGGCTCACCGCCCAGCGCATGGAGTTTCTCACCGGTCGCGACGACCTGATGCCGCAGAACACCTCCTTCAACCGCGACTATCGCGCCTTCCGTGCCGAGTTCGGCAGCATGGAGGACATCGTGGTGGTGATCGAGGGGGGCGATGCCGATAAGGTGGGGAGTTTCGGCAACCGCCTGCACGACGCGCTCGCCAGGGACAAGGCACACTTCTCCGACGTCTTCTACCCTTACGCGCTCCCCTATTTCCGGGACAACGGCCTGCTGTTCATGCCCCTGGAGGACATCAGGGAGCTGCGCCGCAACCTGACCCTGGCGGCGCCGGCACTGCGGGCGCTCTCCGCGTCACCCTCGGTGCAGACGCTCTTCACCCACATGACCGGCAGCATAGAGCGCTACCTCGCCGGCGACCGGAAGGAGCTGCCGGGGATACTGTTCATGCTGGACAAGCTGGGAGCCGGCTTCACCAGCTTCGGGACCGGGAAGGGGAGCGTCCCCTCCATGGAGAGCGTCTTCATGAACCCGAATTCCGCCTTCGCGCGAGCGGGGCGCCAGCAGATACTGACCGCGCTCCCGGTGCGGGACATGGCGGGCTTCGTCCCGGCCCAGGCGGCGATAGCCGTGGTCCGTGCCGAGGTGGCCCGCCTGAAGGCCCTCCCCGAGTTCAAGGGGGTGAGCGTGGGGCTCACCGGGACCCCGGTCCTGGAGCACGAGGAGATGACCACCAGCGAAAAGGACATCACCCTGGCGACGGTGGTCTCCCTGGTGCTGACCGTTGTCCTGCTCCTCTTCGCCTTCCGCGGCGTGCTGAACGTGGCGGCGGCCATGGTGTCGCTGCTCGTCGCCATCTCGCTCTCCTTCGGGTTCGCCACTGTCGCGGTGGGGCACCTGAACATACTTTCCATGGTGTTCGCCGTGATGCTGATCGGCATCGGCATCGAGTACGGCATCCAGGTGGTGCTGCGCTACCAGGAGGAGCTGAAGCTGGGGGCGGGGGAGATGGTCGCCCTGGAAACGGGGATGACCAGGAACGTCTGGGCCATCGTGATGGCCGCCGCAACCGTCGCCGCCGCCTTTTTGACCTTCGTCTTCACCGACTTCCGCGGCATCGCCGAACTGGGCGTCATAGCGGCAGGTGGGGTGGTCATCTGCGTCCTGGTCACCTTCACCGTGCTCCCCGCCCTGCTGGTGCTCCTTGCCCGGTACCGCGGGTCGCGTACCCGCGCAGCGGCGGTCCGCCTAAGCGAGCACGGCGTGCTGTCCCGGCTCCTCTTCGGCCGCCCCAGGCTGGTGATCGGCCTCACCCTCGCCCTTTGCGCGGCCTCCTTCTACCCCCTGTCCCGGGTCTCCTTCGATTACAACCTCATGAACCTGCAGGCCAAGGGGCTGGAGTCGGTCACCTACGCCTACAAGCTGATGAGAAGCAAGGAGAACAGCGGCTACTTCGCCGTGGTGACGGCCAATAGCCCCGCGGAAGCGCAGGCGAAGACGGCAAGGCTGGAGCGGCTGCCAAGCGTTGACCACGTGGTGAGCCTGAGCACCCTGGTGCCGGATCATCAGCAGGAGAAGCTCGCGGAGCTGGCCGCGCTGCGCAGGGAGCTTGCCGATGTGAAGCCGGTCCCCTACGAGGAGAGCCTCTCGCTGATGGAGCTCCCCAAGGTTTTCGAGGCCTTCCGGAACGCCGCGGTGGCGCTCAAGGCGCGGCTGGAGCAGGAGCGGCTCCCGGAGGCGAAAGAGGCCGCCGCGTTCGTGGCGACCCTCGACAGGTTCTTCGCGGGACTGGAGAAGGAGAGGGACAAGAACGCGGTGGGGATGCTCCAGGATTTCCAGGGGGGGATGTTCAAGGAACTCCCCGGGAAGATCGAACTGTTGAAGCAGAGCCTGGCCGCCAAGCCGGTCACCGAGGCGGACGTGCCCAAGGAGCTCCGTTCCCGTTTTGTGGGTAAGAGCGGGAAGTTGATGCTGCAGGTGGCTCCCAAGGGGGAGATCTTCAACCGCGAGCCGCTCAAGGCCTTCGTGGACGAGGTGAGGAGCGTCGATCCGCACGCGACCGGGGAGCCGGTGATGGTCTACGAGTCGATGACCATCATGCGCGACTCCTACCGCCTTGCCTTCATCTACGCCTTCGTCGCCATCGTGGGCATTCTCCTTGTTGCTTTCAGGAGCGTCAAGTACGCACTGATCGGCCTGGTGCCGCTGCTGGTGGGGCTGCTCTTCATGGTGAGCGGCATGTGGCTCTTCGGTATCAGCTTCAACTCGGCGAACATCATCGTCATGCCGCTGGTCCTCGGGATAGCGGTCGATTCCGGGATCTACATCATCAACCGGTACCGGCGCGAGGAGGGGAGCGCGGCGGGCGTGGTCCTTAGTTCCACCGGGGTCGGGGTCCTTCTGAACACGCTGACCATCATGGCCAGTTTCGGCGCGCTCATGGTGGCACGGCACCAGGGGGTGTTCAGCATCGGCGCCGTCATGTCGCTCGGGATGGTCGCCTGCCAGATAGCGTTCATGGTCACCCTCCCGGCGGTGCTGACGCTGGCTGCCAAAAAATAAGATCCGTAGGGGCGAATAATCATTCGCCCGTCCGCTCTTGATGTGAGGGATTGTCTTGGCCACAAGGGGCGGCCTTCGCGGCCGTGCCCTCACCCCTGCCCCTCTCCCGGAGGGCGAGGGGATATGTGGTCGTTTGGGGGACATGTGGGGAAGGCTGGCAACAAGGCTGAATCTTTGCGCGGGGCGGTGCCGCTTTCGCACTACTTCCTGAAAGAGCGGGTGCGCCCGGGAGACCTGGTGCTGGACGCCACCTGCGGCAACGGCCTCGATACCCTGCTGCTCGCGGAACTGGTCGGTGAGGGGGGGACGGTCTGGGCCTTCGACGTTCAGCCGCGCGCCATCGCGGCCACGCGCGAACTGCTTGAGCGGGAAGGACGGCTGGCGCAGGTGCGGCTGATAGAGGCCGGACACGAGCGGCTCGCCGACTTCGTGCCGCAAGGAATAACGGCGGTCGCCTTCAACCTCGGCTACCTTCCGGGAGGTGACACCGGTCTCGTCACCGACCCGGCCAATACCGTGGCCGCGCTGAGGCAGGCGGCGGAACTGCTGGTACCCGGCGGCATCGTCACCATCGCACTCTACACCGGTCACGCCGGCGGCCCGCAGGAAGCGGCCGCGGTCGAAGGGTGGGCCGCCTCCCTGCACCCGGGGCGGTTCAACGTCTGGCGCCACCGGCAACTTAACCGCCCAGACACCGCACCGTACCTGGTGCTGGTGGAAAGGATCCGCTGATGCTGCGCGAAGCCCTCCCGTTCCTTGCCGTCACCCCTTCCCTCGCCTACGCCGCGATCACGCTCCACTGCGGCCGCAGCTTCTTCGCAAACCCCGTGGCTCTCCCCGACCACGCGCCGCCGGTCTCCATCCTGAAGCCGGTGCGCGGCGTGGACGGCGACAGCTTCGAAAACTTCTCGTCCTTCTGCAGACAGGACTACCCCCGTTACCAGATCGTCTTCGCCGTGGCCTCTCACGAGGATCCGGTGCTCCCCATCATCGAACGGCTGATGCAGGCCTACCCGGAAACGGACATCGAGCTGGTGGTCGACCCCGGCATCCACGGGGCCAACTACAAGGTCTGCAACCTGATGCACGCCTACGCCAAGGCGAAACACCCGCTGCTGGTGGTCTGCGACAGCGACATCAGGGTAGGGGAAGGGTACCTGCGCCAGGTCTGCGCCCCCTTCGCCGATCCGGAGGTGGGGCTGGTAACCTCGCTGTACCGCAGTTCGCAGGTTCGGGGCACCGGCTGCGCCATCGAGGCGCTTGGCTTTTGCTGCGAGATGATTCCGAACGTCATGGCCGCGTTGAAGCTGGAGGGGCTTTCCTTCGCGCTGGGGGCGTCGATGGCGGTGCGCAGGGAGGCGCTGGAGCGGATAGGGGGCTTCGAGGCGCTGGTCGATTACCTCGCCGACGACTACCAGTTGGGTAACATGATCCATCGGGCCGGCTACCGGTTGGAGCTCTCGCCGTACTTCGTGGAAAGCGTGATGCGGGGTGACGAGAAGCTTAGCGAGCTCCTGTCGCGGCAACTGCGCTGGGGGCGCACCATGCGGATCTCCCGCCCGGGAGGGTACCTCGCTTCGGGGATCACGCTCCCCTTTCCGGGGGCGGTGCTCGCCCTGCTGCTTTCGGGGGGAGGCGCCGCCGGCTGGCTGGCCGCGGCGCTGCTCTACCTGGTGCGTTCGGTGGTGTCGACGATCTACAGCCGCCAGTTGGTGCGGGACCGGCTGTTGCCGCGCTGGCTCTGGCTCCTGCCGCTGCGGGACGCGCTTTCTTTCGGCGTCTGGGGGCTGTCGCTCATCGGCAACCGGGTGCGTTGGCGCGGCGATCTATTCCGCCTGGAGAAAGGTGGCAAGATCGTTGCGATGGGCGGGGCATCCGATTAACAGCGCATCTTGAGCCTGCAACCCCGTTCGTGGTCCCGCCCCCGGAGGGGGAGAGCGGGCGGAGCGGAGGAGTTGAGGGAGCGCAAGAGGGCTATCTGCGGAACAGCCAGAGGATGAAGGAGAGCACCAGCGAGATGATGATGCTGGTGGCCAGCGGGAAGTAGAAGGTGAAGTTTTCCTTCTTCACGTAGATGTCGCCGGGAAGCCGCCCAAGCCACGGGATCCGGCCGGCGAGGGTAAAGAGCGCGCCGATGGCGGCGATGATCAGCCCCAGGATGATGAGGGATTTGCCGAAGGAAGGCATGAGAGAGTCCTCGTGCGGTGTCGTGAAGACGAGGCGGGTGGCGCGAACCTGTAGGGGCGAATAATCATTCGCCCCGGTGCCGCAGCGCCCAGGTCGCCACAGCGGCAATAAGGGCATGAGCGGCTGGGCAAATGATTGTTTGCCCCTACAACCTGTGACCGCCTTCCGCTGTCGCGTTGGTGGTAAAAAGGGGACTGGCACCTGCTGAGCCGGTCCCCTTGTAATTTCGCCTGGCTCGCTACTTCCTTACGTAGCGTTCCTTTTCGCTGTAGATGCAGCCGCAGTATTTCTGGCGGTACAGCCCCATCTCCTTGGAGAGGTTGATCCCTTCCTGCCAGCCGGTACGGAAGTCCTGGTAGTGGAACTCGACGCCGTAACGCTCGCCAAGTTTGACGCCGAATTCGCGGATCATCTCCTGGTTTTGGTAGCGGCTGTAGAGCAGGGTGGAGGTGAACCTTTTGAAGCCGAGCTCGGCCGCGCTCCTGGCCGCTTCCTCCAGCCGGGAGCGGTAGCAGTAGGCGCAGCGCCCGTCCGGCTCCCCGGCCACGTTGGAGAGAAACTCCTCCAGCAGGTATTCCTCCCGGTAGTGCACCTCCAACTCCACCAGCTTCGCGTAGGTTTTCAGCGCTTCCATGCGCAGCCTGTACTCGGTGTACGGGTGGATGTTGTGGTTGAAGAAGAACCCCGTGACATCGAGCCCGGCGGATCTCAGTTCCTTCACCGGGTAGATGGCACAGGGCGCGCAGCAGATGTGCAGCAGTATCTTCATGCTTTCCCTTACGGGCGTCCCCCACCGGGGCCGCCCAACAGCCAGTTAATGGCGTCCGCTTTCACCTTGGCGAAGGCCGCTGCGTATGCGACACCGGGAGCCTGTGCCGCAATGTAATTTCCTCCCATGATGGGATTGCTGAGCGAGACTTTTCCGGTGCTGCTGTTCACGGCCAGCGTCGCGTTGTTGATGGCAGCTTCGACGTCATTGTCAAGCACACCGTTGTTCAGCCAGTCGATGGAGTCGTAGATGAGCCGCTTGGTGTACTGGGGGGTGTGCGCGAACGCGCAGGGCTCGTTTTGCAGCAGGCTCGCGTTGAAGAAGGCACCCATGGTGTTGGCACCGCCGCCGGGGAAGGCCGCGTTGTAGTCGGAGTTCTTGTTGGCCAAGGGACGCACCTTCGAACGCGAGGGGTTGAGCGGGTTGGCCGGCAGCGTCGAATCCGTCTTGAGGACGTTCAGCATGGCTATTGCCGCGGCGTAACCTTCCTTCTTGGTTTGCAGGACGGCCGGAGTAAGTTGCAGCGGGTCGCCGGTGTGGCAATGGGCACACGCCGTGCTGGCGATGGAGGTAATGGTACCGGTGCTGTCCTTCACCACCGGTTGGAAATCGTGCGGCGTGGGTGTCTTCATGTGGCAGGTCGCGCACGGTCCGGCGTTGCCGGTGCCATGCTCGTTGGCCACGCCGATCTTGCCGTGGAGGAACCTCGCCGGAACATAGTTCCTGCCGATGAACTCGTACCCTCCGGTACGGAAGATAAGGGTTGCTGCGGCGCGGTCGTGGGCCCCCGGCGTGGAGGTGTTGCTAAAGTCCATCCCCGCGGCCTGCGCGTCATAGATCATCGAGCCGAGGCCGCGGCCGGAATGGCAGGGGATGCAGACGTTGGAGTCGCTGAGGTCGGGATAGACGGTCACCTTGTTGTTGAGTTTCACCGTCGGGGAGCTGTTGGAGGACGAGAAGTTGTAGTAGCCGCGGTAAGCCGGTACCGCGCGGGTGGCCCAGTTGTAGGCACGGCCGGCGCCGTTGTCATGGCAGACGTTGCAGGCGGTGACTTCCTTGGTCTTGTCCGGCGAGGGGGCGTCTGCCGGCTGCGCGGCGCCGGGTGCGACTTTGACCGGATAGTTCTGCACCACCGCATAGCCGGGGCCTGCGAAGGGTTTCAGGTCGGAGAAGCCGCTGGTCACGAACTGGATGTAGCCGGTAGAGGTGTGGCAACGGACGCAGTAGTACTGGAAGGTCAAGTTGACCGGCTCGTAGCTGCCGCGGGTCTTGAATTCGTAGCGGGTTCTCGCGCCGGAGAGCACGTTGCCGTGCCCGGACTCGGCCCACTCCGCGTTGGCCGACATCGCCGTGGTCGGATCGTGCGGGTTGTGGCACTTGCGGCAGTTGCCCACGTAATTGGAGCTAAGGTAGGAGGCGCGGTAGGTGCTGTTGTTGATGCTCGCGGTCATGTTGCCGAAGTGCTGCGGCGCGAGCCTCACCTGGATGTCGTTGGGGTGCGAGAGCCCGTGGCACTTGTCGCACTTGCGGCTCGCGTCGGGATTCTGCGTCGCCACGCCGCTTCCTCCGCCGTGACATTTGGCACAGGACTCCGGGTGGCCGGGGTGGGGTTCGTGACAGTCGGCGCATCCCGCACCGTTGTTCGTGTTGTGCGTGGAATTGAGCCACTCCTGGACGATCAGGGCGCCCGTTCCCGGCGAGACGGAGCCGGCGTGGCAGCTTGCGTCCATGCACTTTTGGGACTGGGCAAGCTTCGAGACTCCAGTGGCGTTGTCGGCGGAACCACCTCCGCACCCCGCCACCAAGAGCGTAGTGAGAACGAGGAAAACAAGGCTTTTTAGCAGCATAGCAGGCCCTCCCAAAGATTTAAGACGCTACCTTATAGCATTTTCTACAGCAAAAAAGTAGAGAAAAATGAGTGTTAGCTCACTGCCGGCCAATTCCCTTTTTGTTAAGTTGACTTCACTTCTGCAATATTGTATTAATCATCAGTCCGATTGCGTCAAGTACGCATTTGGCGAGGGATTGAGCCGCTCTAGTAGTGTTAATGTAATCTAATTTAAACGCTGGTTGCAGTGTAGGAGACCAACTATGTTTCTGAAAAAGCATACTGTAGCGGTCATGTTCCTTCTTGGCATCTCCTGTGCCCCCTTGTTGGCCCCGGGCACGGCCAACGCCATCCCGGCTTTCAGCCGGCAGCACAAGACCGAATGTTCCACCTGTCACACCATTTACCCGGAACTCAACGAGTTCGGCGACGCCTTCCTGAAAAACGGCTACGTTTACCCCCACAAGAAGGAGGGGGCAAAAGCGGCGGCCAAAGCCACCGAGCCGGGCAACGAGTGGTCGATCATCTCGGGTTTGCCCCAGCAGATACCGCTCTCGCTTACCGCGAGCGCCGACCTCGCCTATGACGAAGATGCGGCGGATGGCAACAAGCTCGATCTTTCCACCAGGTCGATCACGCTGCAGGCCGGGGGCTCCTTCCGCGACCTGTTCGGGTTCTTCGCCACCTACAACCTCTACTCCCAAGGGATGCAGCGCGCCTCCTCGCTCTCCAATCCCGCCAACAACACCAACGTTCCCCCGGGCAACGACCCCGACCTGGACGAGTTGTTCCTGGTCTGGCGTCAGGCCCTGGGCTCCCCGGTCAACGTGAAGGTGGGGCGCTTCGAGCCGAAACTTTCGCTGTGGAAGAAGAGTAACCGCATCCTTCCGGTCCCTTCCTACGCGTCGACCACCTACCGTGTCGGTCTCTCCCCTTTCAGCAGCGATGCCACCGAGGATGGCGTGGAGCTGAACGCCCTGCTGGGTAACCGTATCTTCGTCGCCGGCGGGGTCGTGGACCGCAACGGCCAGGACCGGGAAGACGGCTACGGGCACATCTCCTTGAAGATCGGCGGCACCGACCTGAAGGGACAGGAGCCCGAAGTCGACCTGGAGAAGGATAGCCTGTGGGACTACCTGAGTGTCACCCTCGGGTCCTTTGGCTACTGGGGACAAAACGGCGAGTTCAACGCCAACGGCGTCGCGCAGAACCTGAACAGCTTCAGAAGGATCGGCGCCGAGGCGGACATCCTTTACCAACGGCTGCACTTAAAGGGAAGCGGCAGCTTCGGTCGTGATTCCAATCCTGAGTTCGCAGTTGTGAAGTCGGTCATCAACAGCAAGGTCTATACCCTCGAGGGCGAGTACTACCTGGGCGCGCCGGTGAACCTCGTCCCGATCTTCCGCTACGAGTACCTGAACGCCGGCGACGGCACCATCAAGCGCCTGACCCCGGCCATCGCCTACACGCCGCTGCAGAACGTGCGCATGTCGATTGAATACACCCACAGCATTGCCCCGGAAGGAATCGGCAACATCGCCTTTGCTTCCATCGCCTTCAGCATGTAGCTGACGGTCCGGACATGCCAAACGGCGGCGGCCGCCGCCGAAAAAATTTGGAGGATTCATCGTATTATGAAAAAGCTCCTCGTTACCATGCTCCTTGTTGCAGCAACCGCAACCAGCGCCCACGCCGGACTCAAAGTCGTCGGCAGAGGCGACGCCATGCGTCTCGACCCGTCCGGCTTCCCGCCGGCCATGAAGGCCAACTACGAGATCGTCCGCGTGAAGTGCGTGAAGTGCCACACCCTGGAGCGCACCATCGTCGCCATCCAGACCGGCGTGGCCCCCATCTCCGGGCAGCCCTTCGACCGTAACGCAACCAAGGCCTACGGCATCAAGATGCTCAGAAAGCCGGACTCCAACATGAACAAGGCCGAAGTGAAGGCCTCCGTCGACCTGATGAACTACCTCCTCTCTGAAGCGGAGAAGTAATCATAATGAAAGACCTGACCTTGCGTACCCGCCTGATCGGGTCCTTCCTGATCATGGCCTTGTTGGTCGCCTTCACCGGCGGTTTCGGTGCCCTCAACATCAAGAGGGTCGGCGGCCAGATCCAGAACATCCTCGAACAGCTCTCGAAGCAGCAAAAACTGGTGCTCCTCATGGGGGTCACCCAGAAGTACTGCCACGTGAGCCTGATGCAGGCGGCCCTGGTTCCCAACGATCCGGAAAAGCTCCAGGAGTACATCGACGACTACCAGATGAAACGGGACACCCTCTTGAGCCAGGCCCAGATCATCCTGGAGGGGAACAAGAAGCTGGGAGTGCTCCCGGCGACCAAGGGGAGCGTGGTCGAGAAGCGGACCCGCCAGTTCCTGGTGAGTTGGGCCGAGTTCGAGAAGGTCGCCGACGAGCTGATCGCGCGCAAGCAGACGCTCATGAAGGGGGTTCCCCCCGGTGCGGTGAGCCAGGCGGCCAAGGATGCGCTGGCGGACCAGCGGCTGAACCAGCTGGCCAACGAGGAGATCGCCACCGCCAACGATAAGGCCAAGGAGGATCTGGACGACATACTGGTCGAGGTCGGCAACCGGATGACGGCGGCGAACAAGCAGGTCAGCGACATCCAGCAGTCCGCGGGGATCACCTTCACCGCCGTGATCGTGGTCGCGGCGGCGCTGGCGGTCGCGCTCGGCCTTTTGATCACGCGCAACATCGTCTCCCGGGTCAGGGTCATGGCCGAGGCGGTCAACAGCGGCGCCGAGGGAGACCTGACCGCCACGGTCGAGATGGCGAGCCACGACGAGATCGGCAAGCTGGGGATCGACTTCAACGAGATGGTCGGCAAACTCTCCGGGATGATCGGCAAGGTTTCCCGCTCCTCCAACGAGTTGGCGGGGATCTCGGACACCATGGCCAAGGCGTCCCACTCGGTGGTCGGCTCCGCCAGGACCCAGGCCGAGAGCGTCTCCAAGACCTCCGCTGCCATCGTGCAGATCAACACCTCGGTGAAGGGGGTGGCCCAGGGGGTCGACTCCCTCTCCATTTCCGCCTCCGAAAGCTCCTCCTCCATCCTTGAGATGGCCTCCAGCGTCGAGGAGGTGGTGCAGAACATGGAGAACCTCGCCCTGTCGGTGAACGAGGTGAGCTCCTCCATCGTCGAGATGGGGGCATCCATCAAGCAGGTCGGCAACGGCGTCGTGAGCCTCATGGAGGTCTCCACCGCCACCGCCTCCTCGGTCATGGAGATGGACAGCTCCATCAAGCAGGTGGAAAGAAACGCAAACGAAACCGCGGCGATCTCCAAGGCGGTGCGCATCGACGCCGAAACCGGCCGCGAGGCGGTGGACGCCGTGATCAACGGCATGCACGAGATCAAGCGCGCCTCCCAGATCACCAGCGAGGTCATCGCCACCCTCTCCGAGCGTGCCGCCGACATCGGCGACATCCTCTCCGTCATCGACGAGGTGGCCGAGCAGACCAACCTCCTGGCGCTCAACGCCGCCATCATCGCCGCCCAGGCCGGCGAGCACGGCAAGGGATTCGCCGTGGTGGCCGACGAGATCAAGGAACTCTCCGAGCGCACCTCCAGTTCCACGCGCGAGATATCACTGGTGATCCGGGGTGTACAGGAGGAGACCCAGCGTGCCGTCGACGCCATCGACCAGGCCGAGCGCTCCATCGCCGACGGGGAGCTGTTGTCGCAGAAGTCGGGCGAGGCGCTCAACAAGATCGTGGTGGGCGTCACCGAGGCGACCGCCCAGGTGACCGAGATCGCCCGCACCACGGTCGAGCAGGCCAAGGGGAGCCAGATGATCCGCGAGGCCATGGAGCAGGTCTCCGAGATGGTTGCCCAGATCGCCAAGGCGACCCGGGAACAGGGGCAGGGGAGCGAGCTGATCATGGCCGCCGTCGAGAACATGAAGAGCCTCACCTCCCAGGTGCTCTCCTCCACCCGCGAGCAGAACAAGGTGGGGAACCTGATCGCCCAGTCCACCGAGAGCATCACCGAGATGATCCGCCACATAAAGCGCGCCTGCGACGAGCAGACCCGCGGTTCGGAGCAGATCGTCATGTCGGTCGAGGACATCCAGCAGGCCACCGATGCCAACCTGGAGGCGACCCGGGTCATGGACGAGGCGGTCTACAAGCTGTTCCGCCAGACCGAGATGCTGAAGCAGGAGATGGAAGCGTTCAAGATCTAGGACGCCCGAAGCGCACTTTTTTGCAGTACCGACCAATCCCCCTCTCCCCGAGGGGGACTTTTTTTGTTATAAGGGGAGACCGGCCGCACGCCGGAAACGACCCAAAAGCTCGGAGCTGACGTTTGCACTCTCACGTTCAACGTAGAACGTAGAACGTAGAACGTTGAACGGGTGTTAAGGAGTGACTATGAGCAGGATTGCAGATAGATTCGCAGCATTGAAGGCGCGCGGGGAAAAAGGGCTGGTGACCTTCGTCACCGCCGGCGACCCGGACCTTGCCGGCACCGAGCAGGTCGTGCTGGAACTGGAAAAGGCGGGCGCCGACCTGATCGAACTGGGGGTTCCCTTCTCCGACCCGATGGCCGACGGGCCGACCATCCAGCTCTCCTCCGACCGAGCCCTGGCGGCGGGTACCACCCTGCCCGGGATCCTGGAGATGGTGGCCCGGCTGAGAACCCGGACCCAGATCCCCATCGTCCTCATGGGGTACTTCAACCCGATCTTCGCCTACGGGCCCGAGCGCTTCGCTCGCGACGCGGCCCAGTCTGGCGTGGACGCGCTCCTCGTGGTCGACCTCCCCCCCGAGGAGGCGGCGGAGCTCAAGGAGCATACCGACCGCTGCGGGCTCGACCTGATCTTCCTGCTGACCCCCACCTCCGACGCCTCCCGCGTCGATTCCGTCGCCCGCCAGGGGTCCGGTTTCATCTACTACGTCTCCGTGACCGGCGTGACCGGCGCGCGGACCGCGGTCGCCGATACGCTGGCCGACCGCGTCACCGAGGTGCGCAACGCGCTGGACCTCCCCCTCGTGGTGGGCTTCGGCATCTCCACCCCGGAGCAGGCGGGCCAGGTCGCCCGCGTCGCCGACGGCGTGGTGGTGGGTAGCGCCCTGGTGAAGTTTTTCGAGAAGTACCAGGGGGAGGAGCTGCTGCGCGAGCTATCTTCCTTCGTCTCCGCTTTAAAACAAGGGGTGCTGCAGGGCACCCAGAAATAATAGATATTTTTTCAATGGTTTAGCGGCGAGCCTGCACCGTTTTGTTTGACATAGCAGGTGCGATCTGCTAAGAATCAGCGCTGATTTACGACTTAATAAAACAGCTTGGGGCTTTCCCCAAAAGAGGGCACATATGGCTTGGTTCAAAAGGGATAATCCGCCGATGGCGAGAGGGGCGGAGCACAAGGTAAAGGTTCCGGAAGGGCTCTGGACGAAGTGCGTCAGCTGTAACGAGACCATCTATACCAAGGACATCGAGAGCAACCTGAACGTCTGTCCGAAGTGCGGCCATCACTACCGCATCTCCACCAAGAAGAGGATCGAGCTGCTCATCGACGAGGGGACCTTCACCGAGTTCGACGCCGGCATGGTCTCGGTCGACTTCCTCGAGTTCAAGGACAGCAAGAGCTACCAGGACCGCATCGACCAGGCCCTCGCCAAGGGTGGCAGCAAGGACGCCATCGTGTGCGGCTCCGGCAAGATCGACGGGACCCCGGTGCAGCTGTGCGTCTTCGACTTTTCCTTCATGGGCGGTTCCATGGGTAGCGTCGTCGGCGAGAAGATCACCCGCGGTATCGAGCGCGCCCTGGAGCAGGGCACCCCGTGCATCATCGTCTCCGCCTCCGGCGGTGCCAGGATGCAGGAGAGCATCCTGTCGCTGATGCAGATGGCCAAGACCTCGGCGGCGCTGGCGAAGCTGCGCGAAGCGGGGCTTCCCTTCGTCTCCATCCTGACCGACCCGACCACCGGTGGGGTCACCGCGAGCTTCGCGATGCTGGGCGACGTCAACATGGCCGAGCCCAAGGCGCTGATCGGCTTCGCGGGTCCCCGCGTCATCGAGCAGACCATCCGCCAGAAGCTGCCCCAGGGGTTCCAGCGTTCCGAGTATCTCCTCGACCACGGCATGGTGGACGTCATCGTGGAGCGCTCCAAGATGAAGGCGCAGCTTTCCAGCATCCTTAAGATGCTTTACAAAGCAGCTTAAGACTAAGATTAAGATTAAGATTAAGACTTTTGGTGCCGGCGTGATGTCGGATCAACTATGAAAGGTTAAGGCAGCGAAAGGAATCTCTTTCAACGTTTTAACCTTTCTTTTTATCGACTTTTGATTTCAATCTTTACCTTTACCTTTATCTTTATCTTTATCTTTATCTTTATCTTTATCTTTATCCGGAGTTGCCATGGTCTCCCTTTCCCAATTGGCCCTGTTCGCCGTCGCCTCAACCGTGCTCATCTTCACCCCCGGCCCCGACATCATCTACGTGATGACCCGCGGTGTCGCGCAGGGGAGAAAGGCGGCCTTGGCCGCGGCGGCAGGCTTTGCCCTGGGGAACTTCGCGCACACCTTCTTCGCCATCGTCGGCCTCTCCGCCCTGATCACCTCCTCGGCGACCGCGTTCGCCTGCGTCAGGTATGCCGGCGCCGCCTACCTCATGTACATCGGCTACAAGATGCTGAGAATCCGGGCGTCCCTGGTGCCCGACGGCGCGGCCGGGCAACTGCAGAGCCGGGTCATCTTCCGGCAGAGCATCCTGGCCAACATCATGAACCCCAAGGTGGCGCTCTTCTTCCTCGCCTTCTTCCCGCAGTTCGTGGACCGGGGGCGCGGCGGGGTGCCGTTGCAGATGCTCATCCTGGGGAGCACCTTTGTCGTCCTCACCATGCTCGGTTTCGGCGTGGTCGCGCTGCTGTCCGGCGAGATCGGGCGCTGGCTGGACCGCAGCGCAGGCGCCGGCAACCGGATCGGCCAGGCCGCCGGCTGCATCCTCATCGGCCTCGGACTGCGCCTCGCCTGGCCGGAGCGCTAGCCCCCCAGGCTCCGGGATTAATATGGACTTTTTCACCTTCTTTACCTATAATCCCGGCCTGTCATGACCTATGCCGAAACGCTTGCGCACATCTATGCCCTCGGTCGGTTCGGCATAAAGCCCGGACTGGAAAGGATCACACGTCTCCTTGCCAACCTGGGCAACCCGCAGGACGCCTTCAAGGCGGTCCACGTAGTCGGCACCAACGGCAAGGGGTCGACGGCCTCCTTCCTCTGCTCCATTCTCAAAGCCGGCGGTTACCGGACGGGACTCTTCACCTCACCTCACCTGATCTCCTTCACCGAGCGCATCCAGATCAACGGTGCCGAAATCGGGGAGGAGGACGTGGTGCGTCTCACCGAGGCGGTGATGGCCGCCGCGCCCGACGAAACCACCTTCTTCGAGATCGTCACCGCCCTCGCCATCCTCTATTTCGCGGAAGCCGGGGTGGAGATCGCCGTGTTCGAGGCGGGGATGGGGGGGCGGTTCGACGCCACCAACGTTTTGCAGGGGGTGCTCTGCGCCATTGCGCCGATCACGCTGGAACATACCGACTATCTTGGTAAAACTATCGAGGATATCGCCGCCGAGAAGGCAGGGATCTGCAAGCCCGGAGCGCCGGTCCTGTCCGCGCGCCAGGACCGCGACGCGCAGTTCATCATCGAGCACCGGTCCGCCCAGCTCGACGCGCCGCTTTACCGCCAGGGGGAATCCTTCGACGCATTCTGGCTGGACGGCCTGCTCAACTACCGAGGCGTCGGCGTCACGCTGGACGCGCTTTCCTGCGGCCTTTTCGGCCGTTACCAAAGCGGCAACGCGGCCTTGGCCCTCGCCTCGGCCGAACTGCTGCGGGCGGTGGGATTCCCGGTGACTCCCCAGGCGATGATCGCCGGCGTGGCCAACGCCCGCTGGCCCGGGAGGATGGAGTTCTTCCCCGGGCCGCCCCGATTGCTGCTCGACGGCGCCCACAACCCGGCGGGGGCCGCCGCCCTGGCCGAGGCGCTCGCCGATGTCCCGCGCCGGCAGCTCTTCCTGGTGGCCGGCGTCATGGCCGACAAGGAGCTCGCCGGGATACTGGCGCCGCTCTTGCCGCTGGTCGACCGCGTATTCGCCGTCGCTCCCGCCCTGGAGCGTGCCCTTCCCGCCGGCGAGATTGCCGCCTACTGCTTCGGCGTCGGGGTGGAGGCGATGGAGGCGGGGAGCGTGGCCCAGGGGATCGAGCTGGCACGGAACCTGGCCCAGGACGACGACCTGATCCTGGTCTGCGGTTCGCTGTTCACCGTGGGTGAGGCGCGCAGCCACCTGAAGTCCCGAAGCTTCGAGCCGTTCAGAGGGTGAAAAGGGGTGACGGCCGAACGGCGCCGAGTCCGGCGTATCGCCCAAGCCGAGGGCTGCATCGAGGGACGCAGGCCGAGAAGAGCAGTTAACGTAGAACTTGGAACGTAGAACTTAGAACGATTTTGGTTTTCTGGAGTGCGATGAAACCTGCAAGAGCCTTGTGGCTCCTTACCTACCTGCTGTTCTCGGCGGCGCTTGCCCATGGCAAGGAGAAGGCGATCTTTTCCAGCAAGCCGGTCTCCCCTGTCAGCGCGACTCCTGCCGACAAGGCCGCCTCCCCCGAGAAGGTGACCTTGCCCGACAAGGAGGCTACCCTCAAGGCAGACTCCCTGTTCGTGGACAGCCCCACCGATAGCTACCGTGCCGAAGGGAACGTTCAGATCCTGCAGGGGGGGGGCTCCCTGCTCGCGGACAGCGTCATCTACCGCCGCCTCACCGGCGACACCCTTGCCGAGGGTGACGTGCTGCTGGAGCGCGGCGGCGACACCATGAAGGGCGATCGGCTCTCTCTTAACCTGCTCACCCAGAACGGCGAGCTCACCAACGGGGAGCTGTTCATCAAGAAATCGAACTTCAGGCTGCGCGCCCCGCGGCTTTTGAAGACCGGCGAAGACGACTACCGTGTCGAGCAGGGGACCTTCACCACCTGTGACGGCGAGCACCCGAGCTGGCGCTTCGAGGCGAAGAAGGTCGACGTCACCCTCAACGAGTACGCCACGGCGAGAAACGCCGTCTTCTACGTGGACGACTTCCCCATCTTTTACACGCCGTACCTGGTCTTCCCGGCCAATACCGACCGGCAGTCCGGCCTCATGATACCCAAACTCGGTTTCTCCTCCAAGAAGGGGTTCTACCTGGACCAGCCTTACTACTGGGCCATCGACCCGAGCCAGGAGGCGACCTTCGACCTCGACCTGGAGAGCTCGCGCGGCGTGGGCGCGGGTGTCGACTACCGCTACCTGAGGCCGAACGACAGCCAGGGGCGCCTGCGCGCCTTCGGCATCTACGACACCAACGAGTCCAAATTCCGCGGCGAGTTGCAGCAGAAGCACCTGGAGCTGCTGACGCCGGAACTGACGCTGGCCTCCACCGTCCACCTGGTCTCCGACCGCAGGTACTATCTCGACTACGGCGAGTTCTCCGGCGAATACAACCGCCAGCTCCTGGAGTCGTCGGTCTCCTTCGACCGCCGCTGGGAGCGCTACGGCCTGAGCGGCGCGCTGCGCTACGACCAGGACCTCGAGGCGGCCAACAACCGCGCCACGCTGCAGCGCTTGCCGACCTTCGGCTTCATCGCCGCCGGCGAAAAGGTGGGCCCGCTCTTCCTCTCCATGGATTCGAGCCTTACCAACTTCGAGCACGCCGTGGGTCCGACCGGGCAGCGGCTCGTCCTGCACCCGCGCGTCAGCTACTATGCCAAGCCGGCGGGGATCCTGGACTTCTCGCTCTTCGGGGCGTTCCAGCAGCGCCTGTACAACGCGGGGGGCGACACCCCCGAGACCGGTTGGCGCCAGATCGGTCAGGCCGACGGCGGCGGATCTCTTTCGCTGCCGCTGGAGCGGATCTACGACGGGACCCTGCGGCACCTGCTGGTTCCCTCCCTGCAATACAACTACGTGCAGCGGCGCAGCGACGAGGACCTGCCTTTCTACGACTACGGCGACCGGGTGCTGGGGCAGAGCATCGCCTACTGGTCCGTCGCCAACACCTTCACCCGCAAGTACGCCCGGGAAGGGATGCCGGACGAGTACCGTGACATCCTCTACCTGAAGCTTTCCCAGGGGTACCAGTTCTCCGGGCAGCGTCGCGATCTGCTGACCCTGGTGGACGAAGGGAACCGTCTCACCGACCTGATGCTGGAGAGCGTGGTGAGCCCGCTGCAGGAACTTTCCCTGCTGGTCGACGGCCGCTACAACACGACCGACAACCAGCTCTCCACGGCGAACCTGGGCGTGCAGTTCAAGGGGGAGGGGCGCAACCAGGCCACCGTAACCTACCGGCACAGCCGGGACCAGCTGGACTACCTCGGAGCCGGCGTTACCTTCCCGCTCACCAGCCAGCTCACGGCGGATCTATTGGGGCGTTACTCCTTCGACAAGGGGGGCTTCCTCGAATCGCGCTACGCGGTGGAGTACCGCCAGCAGTGCTGGAGCGTGGTGCTCGCCTACTCGGACCGCGTGAGCAGTCACCAGGTAAGCGGCGAGAAGCAGTTCACCATCAACTTCTCCCTTGCCGGGCTGGGATCGCTGGGGCCGCTTCAGACCTTCTAACGAGGGGTTAAGCCCACGCGCCAAAGTTGCTAAGGAGTTGACACTTTTGCTTTTCCCGGTGTATCTACAATAGTCGGCTGAAAAGAGGGCACCGCCTGGTCGAGGGGCCCGGACCAAAAGCCGACCGGAGGCCTTATGCAGGATACGTTCACCCCTACCTCTTTACTTGTTACGGGAGGGGCGGGGTTCATCGGTTCCAATTTCATCAACCACTTCCTGGCGGGGAACCCGCGGTGCCGGGTAATCAACCTGGACCTGCTGACCTATGCCGGGAACCTGAAGAACCTGACGGCGGTGGAGGCGAACGCCAACTACCGCTTCGTGAAGGGTGACATCTGCGACGCCGAGCTGGTGGCGCGCCTGCTGGCCGAGGAGAAGGTGGATGCCGTCGCGCATTTCGCCGCCGAATCGCACGTCGACCGCTCCATCACCGGCCCCGACATCTTCGTGAGAACCAACGTGATGGGGACCCAGACCCTCCTGGAGGCGAGCCGTCTGCACGCCGAGACGCTCCCCGACTTCCGTTTCCTGCAGGTCTCCACCGACGAGGTGTACGGCAGCCTAGGGCCCGAAGGGTACTTCACCGAGGAGACGCCGCTGGCGCCCAACTCCCCGTATTCCGCGAGCAAGGCCGGTGCCGACCTTTTGGTGCGCGCCTATTTCGAGACCTTCGGCCTCCCCACCCTGAACACCCGCTGCTCCAACAACTACGGTCCCTATCACTTCCCCGAGAAGCTGATCCCGCTCATGATCCACAACATCCTCAAGAAGCGTTCCCTGCCGGTCTACGGCGACGGGCTGAACGTGCGCGACTGGCTGCACGTGAAGGACCACTCCGCAGCCATCGAGCGCGTGCTCAAGAGCGGCAAACCGGGGGAAATCTTCAACGTGGGCGGCAACAACGAGTGGAAGAACATCGACATCGTGAATCTGGTCTGCGACCTGATGGACGAGCGGCTGGGGCGCGCCCCGGGGGAGAGCCGCGAGCTGATCACCTTCGTGAAGGACCGCAAGGGGCACGACAGGCGTTACGCCATCGACGCCTCCAAGCTCAAGCGCGAGCTCTCCTGGGAGCCGAGCTACACCTTCGAGCGCGGCATTGCCGAGACCATCGACTGGTACCTGGCCAACCAGGGGTGGGTCGAGGAGGTGGTGAGCGGCGCCTACCGGGAGTACTACGAGATGCAGTACGGAGCGGCGTAAGGAAAAAACAAGTTCTACGTTCTATGTTCTACGTTCTAAGTTAAAATCTTTGCTTGTCTCTGGTCGCCCCAAGGCTGGGGTGTCGGTGCCACAAGCGCACGAGCTCGATGTTTGGTGTCAACGTAGAACCTAGAACGTAGAACAGGTTTTAAGGGGTTTGAGATGATTCTGGTAGTTGGCAGCAAAGGGATGCTGGGGCAGGAGTTGATGGCGCTCTATGGCGACGCCGCACGCGGGGTGGACGTAGACGACATCGACATCACCGACCTCGAGTCGGTGCAGCGGGTGCTCCTCACCTTGAAGCCCTCCGTGGTGATCAACGCCGCCGCCTATACCGACGTGGACGGCTGCCAGTCCAACACGGAGCTGGCCATGCAGGTCAACGGCGAAGGGGTCGCCTTCCTGGCCATGATCAGCAAGGAGATCGGCGCCAAGCTGGTCCAGGTGAGCACGGACTACATCTTCGACGGCAAAAAGGGCTCCCCCTACCTGGAGGACGACCTGGCGGCCCCCCTCAGCGTCTACGGTGAGTCCAAGCTCGCCGGCGAGATGAACACCTGGTTCAACCCGGACCACCTGGTCGTGCGCACCCAGTGGCTCTACGGCCATGGCGGGAAGAACTTCGTGGAGACCATGCTGAAGCTGGGCGCGGAGAAAAAGGAGCTGACCGTGGTGGACGATCAGATCGGCTCCCCCACCTGGACCCGCGACCTTGCCTTGGCCATCAAGGCGCTGCTGGACAAGGGATGCCAGGGGACCTACCACGCGGCCAACTCGGGGTTCGTGTCCTGGAACGGTTTCGCGAAGGAGATCTTTCGGCTGGCCGGACTCGACGTCGCGGTCCTGCCGATGACCACGGAGCAGTTGAATCGCCCGGCGCCGCGGCCGCTTTATTCCACCCTGGACTGCGGCAAGCTGCAGCAGGACACGGGCTTCGTGCCCCAGCCCTGGCAGGACGCGCTCAAGCGCTACCTGGAGCTGAGGCCGGCACGATAAGCCCCGAAGCTGGGCGAATGATTATTCGCCCCTACAGACCTGAATGCACCGGGAGAGGTTGCACAACCACCACCGAAAGACATGGAGGCAATCATGGAACGCGGAGAGCGTCCCTGGGGAACATATACCGTCCTGGACGAGCACAACGGCTATAAGATCAAGCGCATCGAGGTGTTTCCGGGGCAGAGACTTTCGCTGCAGATGCACCACCATCGCAGCGAGCACTGGATCGTGGTATCCGGTACGGCCAAGGTTACCTGCGGGGATACGGTGAAGATCGTCAACATCAACGAGTCGACCTTCATCCCGATCGGCTCGACGCATCGACTGGAGAACCCCGGCGTGATCCCGCTGGTGATCATCGAGGTGCAAAGCGGCGAGTACCTGGGCGAGGACGACATCGTCCGGTTCCAGGACGACTACCACCGTGTGGAAGCTCCTGCCGCGGAGAGCGCCGACGATACCGCCGTGGAGCCGATCGTATAGATGAACAAACAACTGAACCTGCTCAGGGAATTCTCTGTTCCCCTGGCGGCCGGCGTGATCGCCGCGCTGTTTTGGGCGAACCTGGCCCCGGAGCAGTACCACCACTTCCTGCACGACCCGCTTCTTGCGGGTCTTTCTGTTCACTTCGTCACCAACGACCTGTTCATGGCGTTCTTCTTCGGCATCGCCGCCGTCGAGATCACCCAGAGCTGTCTGCCGGGGGGCGATCTGCACCCCCTACGGCGCGCCGTCAACCCGCTTCTTGCCACCGTCGGCGGGATACTGGGGCCGGTCGCGCTCTACCTGTTCCTGAACGGGCTCTTCGGGGAGCCCTCCCTGTACCGGGGGTGGGGCATCCCGACCGCGACCGACATCGCGCTCGCCTGGCTCGCGGCACGTTTCATTTTCGGCAGGGGGCATCCGGCCATCTCCTTCCTGCTGCTGCTGGCCATAACCGATGACGCGGTAGGGCTATTGATCATAGCGCTTTTTTACGGCGACCCCCTTGCCCCGGTGCAACCCGCATGGCTGGTTCTGTGCGGCGCCGCGGTCGCCCTTTGTTACCTGCTGCGCCGCTTGAGGGTCAATAGTTACTGGCCGTACCTCGTCTTCGGGGGGGCGCTCAGCTGGTTCGGTCTGCACGAGGCGCACCTGCACCCGGCCCTGGCGCTGACCCTCGTGGTACCCTTTCTGCCGCACCCGCCGGTGGAGAAGCGCCACATGTTCGACATGGACCCCAACGACCTGACGCCGCTCTCCCGCTTCGAGCATGACTGGAAGCTCTTCGTGGACCTGGGGCTCTTCGTCTTCGGGCTGGTCAATGCCGGCGTCGCTTTCAGTTCCGTCGGCCCCGCCACGTGGCTGGTGCTTCTTTCCCTGATCTGTGGCAAGACGACCGGCATCGTGGGGTTTGCGCTCTTGGGGAGCAAGCTCGGCTTTCCGCTTCCCATCGGCGTGGGGTTGAGGGAGCTGTTCGCGACCGGCCTGATCGCGGGGATCGGTTTCACCGTTGCGCTCTTCGTAGCCGGGGAGGCCTTTTCCGACCCCGCAGCGAGCTCTGCCGCCAAGATGGGAGCGATGCTGAGCCTGTTCGCCTTCTTCCCCGCGGCGCTCGTCATGAAGCTGCGCAGGCCCATGCAGGGAACAAGCTGATTTTGCAGTTCCTCCCCCTCCTTTGCGGAGGGGCATCTATCCGTCGCTTTGGAGGAATAACCATGTACATCGTCATCCTGGCAGGAGGCTCCGGCACCAGGTTCTGGCCGCTGTCCCGCAAAAGCACGCCCAAGCAGCTGATGTCCGTCTTCGGCGGCAAGTCGATGCTGCAAAGGACGGTGGAACGCGTCCTGCCGCTCTATCCCAAGCGGGTAATGGTGATCACCAACGCGCTGCAGGCGGCCGAGACCAGGAGCCAGCTGGCATATATCGAGGGGGTCCCGGTCGACGTGATCGAGGAACCGGTGGGGCGCAACACGGCACCAGCCATCGGCCTGGCCGCCTCCATCATCGCCCGCTTCGACCCGGACGGGATCATGGTGGTGCTGCCGGCCGACCACTACATCGTCGACGAGGAGACCTTCCGCGCCACCCTTGCTGCTGCACGCTCGGTAGCGGTGAGCGGCGCGCTGGTGACCCTGGGGATCACCCCGACCAGGCCCGAGACCGGTTACGGCTACATCGAGGCTTCAGATCCTGCCGGTTCCGGCGCCGCCCCGGTCAAACGCTTCGTGGAAAAGCCCAACCTGGAGCGCGCCCTGGAGTTCCTCGCCTCCGGGCGCTTCTACTGGAACAGCGGCATGTTCGTCTGGGGCGCCTGCGCCATACTGGACCAGATCGCGCAGCACATGCCCGAGCTCTCCCAGGCCTTGGCCAAGCTCACCTTCGAGACCGACGTGTGGGAAATTTCCGATCTGAAGCCCCAGATAGCCGACATCTACGGCGGTATCAAGGGGGAGTCGATCGACTTCGGGGTCATGGAGAAGGCGCAGGACGTGCAGGTTATTCCGGCCTCCTTCGGGTGGAGCGACGTGGGCTCCTGGAGCGCGCTCCCCGAGGTGATGGAGGCGGACGCTGCGGGGCATGTGGTGATCAACTCGAGCGGAGCGGTGTCCGTCGGGGCCAAGGAGTGTCTTGCCTATGGCAACGGTAAAATGGTAGCCTTTGTCGGCGTCAGCGACCTGATCGTGGTGGACACCCCCGATGCGCTGCTGGTCTGCTCCAAGGGGGCCGCGCAGGATGTGAAGAAGGTGGTCGAAGAGCTGGAGCGGCAGGGGAAGCAGGAACTGCTTTAGAAACCGTTCTGAGTTCTACGTTCCAGGTCAAGCGTTGACGGCTCTAACCACCGTGTTGGGTGCTGAGTCGAAGACGGGGAGACTTACCACGTAGAACGTAGAACATAGAACGTAGAACAGTTTTTTCGGGGTTTCGTATGTTTGGCTGGACCGGAAAGTTGCTGCATGTCGATCTCACCCGCGGCACCTGCGAGCGCAGGGAGATCCCCACCGAGATTCTGCACGCCTACCTGGGGGGGCGCGGGCTGGGGGTCAGGCTGATGCGGGACTACTTCCGCCTCGGCCCCTTCGAGCCGGACCTGCCGCTCATCTTTGCCGTCGGCCCCCTGTGCGGTACCAATTCCCCCACCGCGGCGCGCCTTGCCTGTGTCTCCCGGTCGCCGCTCACCGGCACTATCTACGACTGCTCGGCTGGCGGGCGCTTCGCCTGGCGGCTCAAGGCGGCCGGGCTGGACGCACTCTTCATCACGGGCAAGAGCCCCCAACCGGTCTTTCTCTGCGTCGAGGGGGAGCGTGCCGAACTGCATCCGGCCCAGTCGCTGTGGGGCAAGGGGGTGAAGGAGACGGTCGCTGCGCTCAAGGTACACGGCTCGGTGACCGCCATCGGCCCCGCCGGCGAGAACGGTGTCCTCTTTGCCAACATCATGATGGGGGAGGGGAACTCGATCGGGCGCGGCGGCCTCGGTGCCGTCATGGGGGCCAAGGGGTTGAAGGCGATCACGGTGCAGGGCGACGGCGTGACCGGGGTTGCCGACCAGGAGCGCTTCGACGCCGCCCGCGCCGACGTCATGCGCCTGTTCCGGGCCTCACCGGTCATCTTCGGCGAGCTGGGCATCGCCGAGTACGGCACCCCGGCGCTGGTCGACCTGATGGCGCAGCGGCGCATGGCTCCCACCGAGAATTTCCGCTCCACCTTCTTCGCGGAGTCCGGCAACTACTCCGGGCCGGCCATCCGCGAGGAGTGCGGAGCCAGGAAGGAAGGGTGCTACGGCTGCCCCATCCAGTGCAAGAAGGCGAGCGCTGCCGGGGAGCCGCTGCCGGAATACGAAACGGTGAACCACTTCGGCGCCCTGAACGGCATCTCCGACCTGCACGCCATCGTGAAGGCCAACTCGCTGTGCAACGAGCTCGGCCTCGACACCATCTCCGCCGCGGCCACCCTGTCGGCGTTCGGCGAGGCGCGCGGGCGTTTCCCGGATGCCGCGGAAGTGGCGGGCCTCCTCGCCGACATCGCCTACCGCCACGGCCAGGGGGAGCTCCTGAGCCTCGGTTCCCGGCGCGTAGCCGAGATTTTGGGGAAGCCCGAACTCTCCATGAGCGTGAAGTCCCTGGAGCTGCCCGCCTACGACCCGCGCGGCGCCTACGGGATGGCGCTCGCGTACGTGACCTCCAACCGCGGCGGCTGCCATCTGCGCGCCTATCCCATCTCGCACGAGATCCTGAGAAAGCCGGTCCCCACCGACCGCTTCTCCTTCTCCGGCAAGGCCAGGATCATCAAGATCGCCGAGGACGTCAACGCTGCGGTCGACTCCCTGGTCGCCTGCAAGTTCGCCTTCTTCGGCGCGACCCTGGAGGAGTACGGTGAACTCCTCTCCGCGGTGACCGGCGTGGAGTACGGCCCGGAGTCGCTCAAGGCGATCGGCGAGCGGATCTACCTCACCGAGCGCTTCTACAACTGCGCCAACGGGTTCGGCCGCGCCAACGACATGCTGCCGCAGCGCTTCTTCGAGGAGGCCGGGAGCGCCGGCGAGGGGATCGACGTTCCCCCCATCGACCGGGCCCGCTTCGAGGAGGAGCTGCAGAAGTACTACCGCATCCGCGGTCTCGACGAGCGGGGATGCTTCGGCGGCCGGGACCTCCTTGCGGAACTGCCCTGATCGGGTGCGGGGGACGAAGACCCGGGCCTCCCCTTTACTGAAACCAACATGAAACTGTGAGAGATGCGAGACCAAATCGATAAATACACGGGAAAACTCGTTGCCGACCGCTCCGCCTGTGCCGACGGCATCGCCTTCGCGGCGCAGGACGACGTGCTCATCACGGCGGGGGCGCCCGAACTGGCGGCCCTGGCCGGGAACACGCTGTCGCGACTCAACTCCCTGGCGCTCGTGGCCGCGCGTCCGTCCCTCCCCTTTGCCGACTTCCTGATCGCCCGGGCCGGTGCTGGGGAGGAGTGCATCGTGCCGCAGGACACCGAGACCCGGACCTTCCTGCACGACATACCCTTCCTGCGCCGCCGGGACCTTGCCGGGGACCCCGCCCCCATCCTTGCCAAGCTCCTCGGCAACAGGAAAGGGGTCATCGTCGAGGGGGTCGGGATCGTGGCCGTCGGTGCCATAACGGTGGAGCAGGCCTTCATCAACTACTCCTCCGTGTTCCATTCCACCTTCGTCAAGTACCTGCAGGACGTCCTCGCCGACGGCTTCAGCCTGGCCGGGGAGCGGGAGGCCTTCGATGCCTTCCGCCAGCAATGGCTGAGGCCGCTGTCGGCCGCGGGGCTTGACTTCGTCGGCGCCCTTTCCCTGGAGAAGGAGGAGATCCTCGCCGAGATCGAGCGGGTGGGGCGCTACACCGTGGAGCGGGGGCTGGTCGATTCCTTCTTCGGCAACATCTCCGCATCGGCGGGGGAGCTGATCTACATCTCGCAGACCGCCGCGAGCCTGGATGAACTTAAGGGGTGCATCGACCCGGTCCCCGCCGACAACTCGTCCACCACCGGGATCACCGCCTCCAGCGAGCTGTTGGCGCACCGGAAGGTCTACGAGCAGACCGGCGCCCGCGTCATCCTGCACGGGCATCCGAAGTTTTCCGTGGTGATGAGCATGATCTGCGACCGGAAGAAGGAGTGTGCCATCAAGGACTGCTGGAAGGACTGCCCCCACGTGCGGGAGCTGGGGGGGACGCCGGTGGTCGCGGGAGAGATCGGGGCGGGTGGGCTGGCCAGGCGGGTCCCGCCGGTGATAGGCGCCAGCGGTTCCGCCATCGTCTACGGGCACGGCGTGTTCACCCTGGGGCGGGAGGGGTTCGGCGAGGCCTTCGCCGCCATGGTCGACGTCGAGAATTTCTGCCGGGAGGAGTATTTCCGGCAGGTGGACAGGAAACAGGGTCAAAAGCCTTAACGCCAAGGCGCTAAGGCGCTAAGGCGCGGAGGAGCTTCAGGTTTTTGCTTTTCACCCTTTGGGTGTTTCCGGTTTTCTTTGCGACTCTGCGGCTTTGCGCCTTTGCGTTGAAGCTTTTAGATTTTAGGAGGTTGTTTGTCTGAAAAGAAGAACATAGCCCGCGCCGCCGGCGTCTTGGGCGCGGCCACCATGCTCTCCCGCATCATGGGCATGGTCCGGGACATGGTGGTCTCCCGCCTGTTCGGCGCAGGCCTCTACACGGACGCCTTCTTTGCCGCATTCCAGATCCCCAACATGCTGCGCCGCTTCTTCGCCGAGGGCGCTCTCACCTCCGCCTTCGTCCCCACCTTCTCCGAGTGGCACACCAACAAGGGGGAAGAGGAGACCCGCGCGCTGGCCAACGTCTGCTTCACCGCGCTCACCATGGTGATGGCCGCCATCACCGTCCTCGGCATCATCTTCTCGCCGCAGCTTGTGCACCTGATGTTCCCCGGCTTCTCGTCCAATCCGGAGAAGCTGTCGGTGACCATCCTCCTGAACCGGCTCATGTTCCCCTACATCTTCTTCGTGAGCCTCGTTGCCCTGTGCATGGGGATACTGAACACGCTGCGCCACTTCTTCACCCCGGCGATCTCCACGGTGTTCCTCAACATCTCCATGATCCTGTCCGCCTTGCTGCTGCACGACCGTTTCCAGGTCCCCATCGTCTCGCTGGCCGTCGGCGTGCTGATCGGCGGGGTGCTGCAACTGCTCCTGCAGTTGCCGGTGCTCTACCGGATGGGCTTCCCGCTCAAGCCGGACTTCAACCTGGACCATCCGGCCCTGAAGAGGATCACGCTGCTCATGGGCCCCTCGGTGTTCGGGGTGGGGGTCTACTACCTCAACATAACCGTCGGCTCCATCCTGGCGTCCATGCTCCCCGAGGGGAGCGTTTCCTACCTCTACTACGCGCAGCGGCTCTTCGAGTTCCCCCAGGGGATCTTCACCGTGTCGGTCGCGCAGGCGGTGCTTCCGTCCATGAGCCGGCAGGCCGCCGCGGGGGACATGGACGCGCTCAAGGAATCCCTCTCCTACGGCGTCCGGCTCACCCTGTTCATCACCATCCCCGCCATGGTCGGACTCATCTTCTGCGCCACCCCCATCTTCTCCCTCTTGTTCATGGGGGGCGCCTTCGACTACGCCAAGGCGACCAACTGCGGCATCGCCCTCCTGTACTACTCCCTGGGGCTCTCCTTCGTGGCGCTGGTGCGCGTGCTGGTCCCCGCCTTCTACGCCCTCAAGGATACCAGGACCCCGGTGCTCACCGCCTTCGCCGCTTTCGTGCTCAACCTGCTGTTCAGCCTCATCCTGATGGGGCCCATGAAGCATGGCGGCTTGGCGCTCGCCTCGTCGCTCTCCGCGCTGGGCAACATGCTGCTCCTGCTCTGGTTCCTGAGAAAGAAGATCGGACCCTTCGGCGGTCGGGCCATTTCCATTGCCGGGGTGAAGGGGATCATCGCCTCTGTCCCGATGGCGCTGGTGGTGTATTGGATCATGCGTCTCATCGACTGGTCGCCGGCCGGGAAACGGCTGCTCAAGGGGGGCGTGCTGGGCGGAGCGGTGCTGGCGGGAATGGCCATCTTCCTGGTGTCGGCGCACCTGCTGCGCTGCGAGGAGGCCGGGGACGTGATCGCCCTGGCGAAGAGAAAGCTGCTTAAAAAATAGACGGAGGCAAAACCGCGCAGGGTTGCAGAATCCGCTGGAAAGGCACAGGAACAACATGGTATCGTTTCTGCTGCGTTCATCGGATATCGGCAATCTTGCGCGGTTTTTTTATAGGAGAAAGGTATGAGCGATCGGGCGGCAGTTACTGCGTGGACCATATATGAGACCTCCGTCGGGTACGGGGTGCTTGCGGCGAGCGGGAAGGGGGTGGTGGCCCATCATCTCCCCTACGGCACGGCGTCCGCCGGCGACGCGCTGGAACTTGCGGCGACCCTGTACCCGCAGGCAAGCGGCGAGAGCGCGCTGACCGCGCAGGGGGCGGCCTTGCTGCAGCGCTACTTCGCGGGCGAGCGTGTGGTCTTCGACCTTCCCTTGGACCTGGATGGCTGCACCCCGTTCCAGAAAGAGGTCTACCGCGTGGTGGCCTCCATCCCTTACGGCAGCGTGTTCAGCTACCAGGAGGTGGCCGACGCCTGCGGATCGCCCAGGGGGGCGAGGGCGATCGGAGGGGCCATGGCGAGGAACCTCTTGCCGATCATCATCCCCTGCCATAGGGTGGTCGGGGCCAGCGGCGTCATGACCGGTTTCACCGCTCCGGGAGGGACGGATTCGAAGCGGGGGCTGTTGTTGATGGAAGGGGTGAATTTTGATGCCAAGGGAGGGGTGGCGCGGGCGAAAATCAGGTAGTTATGCACAGGATTTCCACCGGCCCCGTCGACTAATTAGGCTGGGTTAACTTATCGTGGGGTCGATAGACCCCGAATGTATACAATCCGCTGTAAGTTGTTGATTTTTCGTTCGAATATCGTCGTGGCGAATATTTATGCAGAACGCGGAAAGTGCTTAAAAGCCGCAGGTTTCTCAGTTTGTCAACATCGTTATCCACATCTTATCCACACAAAATGTGGATAAGCCGCTGGTCTCCCAAAAAAATTAATTAGATTCAACGTTTCTCTAATTTCTTGGCTTCTTCCCAGAGCAGATCCATCTCCTCCAGGGTGGCATCCTGCAGCTTCCGCCCGGCTCCGTGCAGGGTCTCCTCAATGTGGGTGAAGCGCCGGGTGAAACGTTTGATCGTCTTCCTGAGGGCCTCCTCCGGGTCGAGCGACAGGAAGCGCCCTAGGTTCACGATGGCGAAGAGGAGATCCCCAAGCTCCGACTCCATCTCCTGCTGGTCCTCGGCGGCCATCGCCTCCTGGAACTCGTGCAGCTCCTCCATCACCTTGGCGAACACCTGGTCGGTGTGTTCCCAGTCGAAGCCTACCCGGGCCGCCTTTTCGGTGATCTTCTGCGCCTTCATGAGGGCAGGGAGGTGCGGCGGGATGCCGGAAAGCGCCGACTTCCGCTCGTCACCCTTCTCCCCCTTCTTGATCTTCTCCCAGTTCTCCACCTGCGCCGCGCTGTTCTCGATCACCTGGTCCCCGAAGACGTGGGGGTGACGACGCACCAGCTTGTCGTTGATGGCGTCGAGCACCTGGTCCATGGTGAAGGCCCCGCGCTCCTCGGCTACCGCCGCATGAAAGACCGGCTGCAGGATGAGGTCGCCTAGTTCTTCCTTCAGGAGCGCGTCGTCCTTGGCGTCGATCGCCTCGATCACCTCGTAAGACTCCTCCAGCAGGTATCGCTTGAGCGACTCGTGGCTCTGTTCGGCGTCCCAGGGGCACCCTCCCGGCGCGCGCAGTCTGCGCATGGTCTCCATGAGGCGGTCGAAGCGGTTTTGCGTGGTTTCAGTGGTCATGGCTGGGTTCTCCGGGAAGAGTGGATTGTGATCATGTGGTCCAGTGCCCCCTCTCCCCCTCGGGAGAGGGGCGGAGGGAGGGAGTCGCCACGTGCACCAGTCGCTGCGTGCAACAACCCCTCACCCCCCCTTCGGATCCCCTCTCCCGGGGGGGGAGAGGGAGTGGACTGGGCAGGGGAGCAAGGGACGTGGTGACGAGCTGTGAAGGATTAAAAATATTACTTGAGCCCGCTCAGGTAGTCGACCAGTGAGTCGATCTGCTTCTTCGAGAAGGTGTCGTAGGGAGGCATGGCTGTTCCGGGGTAGACCTTGGCCGGTTCCCGTATCACCTGCTCGAGGAAACGGCGGTCCCGCTTGCTTCCGACGTGGGACAGCTCGGGGCCGACCACGCCCCCCTTGTCGTTCACGATGTGGCAGTCCCGGCAGCGTTCGTTGAAAAGGGCCTCGCCGGTCAGCTCCATCTGTGCCGGGGGGCGCTTGGCCTCGGGGGGGTGTTGCTGATCTTTCTTGGAGCAGCCGGCAAGGAGCGCCAGCGCCAGCGTCGCAATGAGATATGGGCGTTGCACGAGGTTCACTATTTCCCCTTCAGGTACGCGGCGAGGAAGTTCTGCTTGTATTCGAGGAACCGCCCCTCCTCGATGGAGGTCCGGATCTCGGCCATCATGTTCAGGTAGAAGTGCACGTTGTGGATGCTGGCCAGGATCGCCGAGAGCACCTCGTTCGAGGTGAACAGGTGGTGCAGGTAGGCCCTGGTGAAGTTGCGGCAGGTGTAGCAGCTGCAGTTGGGCTCCACCGGGTAGAAGTCGCGCCGGTAGTTCTTGTTGGTGAGCCGGATCCGGCCGCGGTTGGTGAAGAGCGTGGCGCTTCTCGCGTAGCGGGTCGGGATGACGCAGTCGAACATGTCGATGCCGCGCTCGACGCTCTCCAGGATGTCCTCGGGGAGCCCCACCCCCATCAGGTAGCGCGGCTTGTCCTCGGGGAGGTGCGGCGCGGTATACCCCACCACCTGCTTCAAAAGCTCAAGCCCCTCGCCCACGGATACCCCGCCGATGGCGTAGCCGGGGAAATCCATCTTCACCAGCGCCTTGGCGCAGCGCTTTCGCAAGTCCTCGAACACGCTCCCCTGCACGATGCCGAACAGGTACTGGTTCTCGCGCGAGTGCGCCTCTATGCACTGCTTCGCCCAGCGGATGGTCTTCGCGGTGGAGCGCTCCGCGTACGCCTTGTCGCAGGGGTAGGGGATGCACTCGTCGAAGTTCATGATGATGTCGGCCCCGAGGGCCTCCTGGATGGCGACGGCCTTGGCCGGGTCGAGGAAGATCTCCTCGCCGGTGTCCTCGTGGCGGAAGAAGACCCCTTCCTCGGTGATCCGCTTCTTCGGGAGCGAGAAAACCTGGAACCCGCCGGAGTCGGTGAGGATCGGGCCGTCCCAGCACATGAACTTGTGCAGGCCGCCCGCTTTCTGCACCAGGGCTTCGCCGGGGTGCAGGTGCAGGTGGTAGGTGTTGGAGAGGATGATCTGGGCGCCGGTCTCCTTGACCTGCGCCGGGGTCATCGCCTTCATGGCGGCGTGGGTAGCCACCGGCATGAATATGGGAGTCTGGATCTCGCCGTGAGCGGTGGTCACCACGCCGCGGCGCGCCCCGGACTTGGGGTCCTTCTTGAGCAGTTTATAAATCATGAACCTTCCTGGCTTCCTAATGTTTTATTGAGGGTCGCTATCCTAATTAGCAGAGCGGGGTAAAAAATGCAACATAACGCCCGCGTAAGCATTATTTCAAAACATGGTTACTGCAGTTTAGAAGGGGCTAAGGTCGCTGAACCATTAATTGTATGCTGTATACAAAAAACTGTTGCATTTTCGTATAACGGCATTTAATATGCGCGTCTATCAACCCGCCGATTTTTATGCTATACATACCATCCACTGTTGCTAATGTGAGATTAATAAAGGAGAGATCGAATGCAGACACTGAGCCCGTGGCGTGGTCCCCCATCCTCCCCAAGCGGAAGCCGCGAGTCCGCCCCGTGATCGGGTCTTCGGGACTTGTACTCCTCCGGTGTACGCAGGCAATCCAACCCAACTGATTAATCGAAAAAAGGCAAAGGGACAAAAACATGCGAATCTTATCTAGCTCTGTGGGAAGAAAGATCCTGATGTCCATCACGGGTCAGCTCCTGATCATCTTCATCCTGATACACCTGATCGGAAACTCCACCATTTTCTTCGGCCCCAACGGCATCAACGCCTATGCCGAGCACCTGCATAGCCTGCCGCCGCTGGTCTGGGCCTTCCGCCTGTTCATGCTGGCAGCCATCGCCGTTCACATCTGCTACGGCGTCACGCTGACCCTGGAGAACAAGGCGGCCAACCCCGGCGCTTATGCGGTGAAAAGGAACCTGAAGGCGAGCTTCGCCTCGGAGAACATGATCTGGACCGGCCTGCTGGTCGCTCTGTTCATCGTGTACCACCTGGCCCAGTTCACCATTCATGGTACCCCCGACGTTGTGGTCGGCCTCGACTCCGCCAACCGTCCGGACGTGTTCAGGATGGTGGTGACCAGCTTCGGCAACGGCCTGATCGCCCTGGCCTACATGTTCGCCATGCTGATGCTGTTCCTGCACCTCTCCCACGGTATCCCGAGCTTCCTGCAGACCATGGGGTGGAACAACGAGAAGACCATCCCGGCCTTCGGTACCGGTGGCAAGGTTATCTCCGCCATCCTCATGCTCGCATACATCTCGATTCCTGCCGTCATCCTGGCCGGCTTATTGAAACTTTAGGGGGTTCAAGTGATACTCGACGGAAAATGTCCGAAAGGACCGATTCAGACCTCGTGGGACAGACACCGCTTCGACCTGAAGCTGGTTAACCCCGCAAACAAGCGTAAGTACAAAGTTCTCGTTGTAGGCACCGGCCTGGCCGGTGGCGCAGCCGCGGCTACCCTGGGCGAACTCGGCTACAACGTCGAAGCCTTCTGCTACCAGGACAGCGCGCGCCGCGCCCACTCCATCGCAGCGCAGGGCGGCATCAACGCCGCGAAGAACTACCCGAACGACGGCGACAGCATCTACCGCCTGTTCTACGACACCATCAAGGGTGGCGACTTCCGTGCCCGCGAGGCGGACGTCTGGCGTCTGGCCCAGGTGTCCAACAACATCATCGACCAGTGTGTCGCCCAGGGCGTTCCGTTTGCCCGCGACTACGCAGGCTACCTGGACAACCGCTCCTTCGGTGGCGCCCAGGTCTCCCGTACCTTCTACGCCCGCGGCCAAACGGGTCAGCAGCTCCTTCTGGGCGCCTACTCGGCTCTTTCCCGCCAGGTGAAGGCCGGCACCGTGAAGCTCTTCGCACGCACCGAGATGCTCGACCTAGTCGTGGTTGACGGCGAGGCGAAAGGGATCACCATCCGCGACCTCATCACCGGCGAGATCCGTACCCACGTGGGCGACGCGGTCGTACTCGCCACCGGCGGCTACGTCAACGTGTTCTATCTCTCCACCAACGCGATGGGTTGCTCGGTCACCGCGAACTGGCGTGCCCACAAGAAGGGCGCCTTCTTCGCCAACCCCTGCTACACCCAGATTCACCCGACCTGCATCCCGCAGCACGGTGAGCACCAGTCGAAACTGACCCTCATGTCCGAGTCGCTCAGAAACGACGGCCGCTGCTGGGCTCCGAAGAAGAAGGGGGACAACCGTCACCCCAACGACATCCCGGAAGACGAGCGTGACTACTACCTGGAGAGGAAATACCCCTCCTTCGGTAACCTCGCCCCCCGCGACATCGCCTCGCGCGCCGCTAAAGAGCAGTGCGACGACGGGCGCGGCGTCGGCCCCGGCGGCCGCGGCGTGAACCTCGACTTCTCCGACGCGATCAAGCGCGTGGGCGAGCACACCATCCGCGAGCGCTACGGCAACCTCTTCGAGATGTACGAGAAGATCACCGACGAGAACGCATACAAGCAGCCGATGCGCATGTACCCGGCACCGCACTACTCCATGGGCGGCCTCTGGGTCGACTACAACTGCGAGAGCAACGTTCCCGGCCTCTTCGTGCTTGGCGAGGCGAACTTCTCGGTCCACGGCGCGAACCGCCTGGGTGCTTCCGCGCTCATGCAGGGCCTCGCCGACGGCTACTTCGTCATCCCTTACACCATCGCGAACTACCTCGCGAAGACCAAGCCGGGCGCGGTCAAGGCGGACCACCCCGAGTGCAAGAAATCGGTCGAGGACGTGAAGTCTTACAACAACCGCCTCCTCAACATCAACGGCAAGAAGACCGTCTCCGAGTTCCACCGCGAGCTGGGCAAGATCATGTGGGAGAACGTCGGCATGGCGAGGAGCGAAGAGAGCCTCAAGGACGCCATCAAGCGGATCCCGGCCCTGCGCGAGGAATTCTGGAAGAACGTCAAGGTCACCGGCAAGGGAGAGGAGCTGAACCAGCAGCTGGAGAACGCCGGCCGCGTGGCGGACTTCCTCGAGTTTGGCGAGCTGATGGCGAAGGACGCGCTGCACAGGAACGAGTCCTGCGGCGGTCACTTCCGCGTCGAGCACCAGATGCCCGACGGCGAGGCGAAGCGTGACGACGAGAACTACTGCTACGTTGGAGCCTGGGAGTTCAAAGGTGTCGACAAAGAGCCCGAACTGCACAAGGAGCCGTTGACGTTCGAGAACGTTCATCTGGCGGTAAGGAGTTATAAATAATGAACCTCACACTACACGTATGGCGCCAAAGTGGTCCCAATCAGCCGGGCAAGCTCGAGCAGTACGATGCCAAAAATGTAAGTCCGGATCAGTCTTTTCTGGAGATGCTTGACGAAGTGAACGAGCAGCTGATCAAGGAAGGGAAGGACCCGATCGTATTCGACCACGACTGCCGCGAGGGTATCTGCGGCATGTGCTCCCAGGTCATCAACGGCGTGCCCCACGGCGGCCAGGAGCGTACCACCGTCTGCCAGTTGCACATGAGGAACTTCAGCGACGGCGACACCATCTACATCGAGCCGTGGCGCGCACTTGCCTTCCCGATCCTCAAGGACCTGATCGTCGACAGAAGTGGCCTCGAGAAGATCATGCAGGCCGGTGGTTACACCTCCTGCCACACCGGCGGTGTCGCGGACGGTAACGCCATCCTCGTCCCCAAAGTGGACGCCGACTACGCCATGGACGCCGCCGAGTGCATCGGCTGCGGCGCCTGCGTCGCCGCCTGCCCCAACGGTTCGGCGATGCTCTACACCTCGGCCAAGGTCGCCCAGCTGGCCGCCCTGCCGCAGGGCAAGGCAGAGGCAGCTGAGCGCGTCTGCGCCATGACCGAAGCGATGCAGGAAGCGGGCTTTGGCAACTGCTCGAACCACTACGAGTGCCAGGCCGCCTGCCCGAAAGGGATCAACGTCAAGTTCATCGCAAGGCTTAACCGCGAGTACCAGAAGGCCCTCTTCAAGTAAGAATGGGCGCAAAGCTGCAAACGGGGCGGAGGGGAAACCTTCCGCCCTTTTCTTATGTGGCCATTAGTCAAGTTTCTTTTCAAAGATCAAGAGGTGATAACCTTCTCGTAGGGCATCTTTCAACGGAGGATGCCTTTTCTTATTCGCGCCAGACTCACGCCGAGTACCGATCCGGTACCTAGAGAAGGTTCGCCATTTTTCGTCCGCCACCTC
>NZ_JAHLMF010000017.1 GCF_018919385.1 Geomonas diazotrophica | reverse complement strand
GGCCCTTTGCCACACTGAGGTGGCGGACGAAAAATGGCGAACCTTCTCTAGGTACCGGATCGGTACTCGGCGTGAGTCTGGCGCGAATAAGAAAAGGCATCCTCCGTTGAAAGATGCCCTACGAGAAGGTTATCACCTCTCGATCTTTGAAAAGAAACTTGACTAATGGCCACATAAGAAAGGGCGACCGGTGTGGGGTCGCCCTGTGAGGAAGTGCGCTGCAGCAATCATCGTTTTCGGGACATCGCCTCCACCATCTCCCGGCGCGCTTCGCCGATGGTCAAGGGGAGGCGAGTGAAGGGGAGCCCTTCCTCGTGCTTTAGCTGGTAGATCAGCTCCGCGATGTGGGGGAGACGCAGCTTTACGTTGGCCAACTCCTCGGGTGCGGTGAAGACCTCTTCGGGAGCGCCACCACGGACCAGCCGCCCTTTGCTCAGGATGTGGAGCTGGTGCAGGAAAATGGGCACCAAGTCGACGCTGTGGGTCGCCATGACGATGGTCACCCCCTGGTCACGGTTCAACCGAGTCAAAAGCTCCATCATCCGGTACTCGCCCATGGGATCGAGCCCGGCGGTCGGCTCGTCCAGGAGCAGGATCTCATGCCCCATGGCCAGGAGTCCGGCGATGCAGACCCGCTTCTTCTGGCCGTAGCTCAGGTTGTGAATCCCTTTACCGGCGAAGTCGGACATGTCGACGCTCGCCAGGGCGGCCTCGACGCGGCTTTTCACCTCTGCCTCGGCGCACCCCATGTTGCGCGGTCCGAAGGCGGCGTCCTCGAAGACGTTGCTGGCGAAGAGCTGGTCGTCCGGGTTCTGGAACACGAGCCCCACCTTGCGGTAGATGTCGCGCGGGTGCAGGCGGAGCACGTTTTCCCCGTCCAGCAGCACCTCGCCTCGGTACCCCTTGATCAGCCCGTCCATGACCTTCAGCAGCGTGGTCTTTCCGGAACCGTTGGAGCCGAGGATGCCGGCAAACTCGCCGCGAGCGATCTGGAGCTGCAGATCCGACAGGGCCACGGTGCCGTCGGGATATTTATAACTTTCGAGGTTGACGGATATTCTGATCGGGTCCACAGGCGTTCCTTTATTTTTATACAAACCTGAAGAGGGCCATGGCGCTGACGAACAGGAGTGCCGAGCCGACCTCGACCGCCCGCAGCGGCCGATGCACGGACGCGGGCATGGCGCCGTCATAGCCGCGCTGCACCATCGCGGTGGTGATGCTCTGGCTGTTGTCGAAGGCCTTGATCACCAGCACGCCTGCCAGGGTTCCCAGGGAGGAAAGGGCGCGCCGGCACCCCACGTATCCGAGGCGATTCTTCTGGGCGTTGTAGACCACCTGGGCGTCCTCGAGGAGCAGGAACAGGTAGCGCCAGGCGAAGAGCGCCACGTCCACCAGCACCTGTGGCACCTTGAGCCAGGAGAGCGCGGCCATCAGTTCCGTGAAGGGGGTGGAAAAGCCGACCACGGCCAGAAGGGACACACCGCCCAGGATCCGGCCGGCGATGAGGAGCCCGGCGGACAGCCCGTCGCGGTGCGCCACCAGCTCCCAACCGGCTACCCCGGCGCTGAAAAGGGGGACCGATCCGGAAAAAAAGGTCTTCAGCGCCAACACCATGAGGGCGATGAAGAGCGGTTCGGAGAAGCGCAGCACGAGGATGCGCACCGGCGTGCCCAGTTGCAGGCAGAGGGCAAGTCCGGACGCGGCCACCACCAACGGGAAGGCGATTCCCTGCGAGCTCAGCACCATGACCAGCAGGGCCAGGGCGCTCACGAGCTTCACCCGCGCATCGACCGAAGCGAGAGGATGGGCCGCGTGGTGGCGATATGCATTGAAGTGATGGTGCATCAACCTTCCTTCTTGTCCTTACCGGTCAACTGCCGCCAGTAGTAGCCGGCAGCGAACCCGCCCACGACCCCCGCCCCCAGGAAGGCGAACAGGAGCAGGTCGCCGGAGCCGGGATCGATAAGCGGCGCCTTGGCCTCCCGCCCATGCTCCTTGGCGATCTTCTCCACCACGGCCTCGTCCACCCCTTGGTAGGATTTGGGGGCGAGCGAAAAGAAGTAGAAGGCGAACAGCAGCGTCGGCAGCATGACGGTGTGCAGCATAAGTATTTTCCACCTGCGTTTTCTATCAGGCATTGCCGGGAACCTCCTTTTCCGTGATGACCCTCATCTTCAAGAGCAGGTCCGGACGTTTGCGGTACAACAGCGTCACCATCCCCGCCGTGATCACACCCTCAAGGATACCCAGGGGCAACTGGGTAGGAAGGAACGCCAGCACCACTTTGGCGAACAGCGGCCACAGCGGCGACTCACCCCGGATACCGAGGGCAAGGAGGAGCGACGTGGTGGCGTAGGTGGCCCAGTCTGCCACAAGCCCGGCGATAAATCCAGCCACGGCGAGGCTTCCGCCGACCCTGCGCAGGGCCCGGAAGGTGAACCACCCGGCGAAGGAGCCGACCACCCCCATGGAGAGGGTGTTGGCGCCCAGGGTGGAGAGGCCGCCGTGGGCCAGGAACAGCGCCTGGATCAACAGCGACACAGCTGCAATAATCACGCTGACCAGCGGGCCCACCAGTATGGCCGACACCCCCGTGCCGCAGGGGTGCGAGCAGGTTCCGGCGGTAGGCACCGGGATCGGCATGCAGGAGATGATGAAGACCACGGCGGTGAGCAGACCGACCAGCGGCTTCATGGAGAGGTCCTCCCGCGCCAGGGCGTTCAGCCGCCTGATGCCGAGGGCCAGAAACGGCACCAGCACCAGGAACCATGCAAGCGCCCACGGGAAGGGAAGGATCCCCTCCGAGATGTGCATGGCATGGGCCGGGGCAGCGCCCAACAGGGAAAAGGCCAGCACCAGCGCGAACAGCGAACCGGCCCTAAATCCTCCCCAGCTGTGAGAGAAGCTGTCACGAGCGCCAGACGACCGGATAGTCCCCCTCTCCCTCCGGGAAAGGGTCGGGGTGAGGGCTCCGCCATGGCAGGGTTCTTCCTCCGTGACATCTCCCTCACCCGGTCTTCGGCCACCCTCTCCCGGAGGGAGAGGGGATTTCCGGTCCGGAGCGGGTCTGGACACTGATGCAATGTCGGCCCGGAACTGCACCCGTAAATTGGTAGTTCGATGGTGAACCCGTATCAAATCTTGTCCCCGCGCAGGTCTTCGGCGAAGATCTTGCCGGCGCCGCGGGAGGCGCAGAAGTCGCCGCACATGGTGCAGGTCTGCTCGTCCTCGGGGACGCGGCTTTTCCTGATGGCCGCGGCATCCTCGGGAAAGAGGGCGAGCTCGAACTGGCGCTGCCAGTCCAGGTCGCGGCGCGCCTTGCTCATCTCCTTGTCGCGCTCGCGTCCCCGCTCGGGGTATTTATTCATATCGCCGATGTAGGCGGCGATCTTGGCAGCCTTCACACCCATCTGCACGTCCTCCTCGTTGGGAAGGGCCAGGTGCTCGGCCGGGGTGATGTAGCAGATCAGGTCCGCGCCGTAGCGCGATGACTGGGCGGCGCCGATGGCGGCGGTAATGTGGTCGAAACCGGGCGCCACGTCGGTGGAGATGGGGCCGAGCATGTAATAAGGGGCGCCGCCGCTCATCCTTTTTTGCAGCTTGATGTTACCCTCCACCTCGTCCAGCGGCACGTGGCCCGGACCTTCCACCAGCATCTGGCAACCCATGTCGCGGCCGATCTCGGAGAGCTCGCAGTTGATCAGGAGTTCCTGGATCTGGGCGCGGTCGCTGGAGTCGTGGATGGCACCGGCCCTGAGACCGTTACCGAGCGAGAGCACGGTGTCGTAGCGCTTCAGGATCTCCACCACGCGATCGAACTTCTCATAGAGCGGGTTCTCGCGGTTGTTGGCGATCATCCAGGCGGCCATGCTGACCCCCCCCTTGGACACCAGGCCGCCGTAGCGGTACCCCTGCTTCCTCAGGCGCTCCAGGGTGTAGAGGTTGATGCCGCAGTGGACCGCCATGAAGGCCATGCCGTCGGCGCACTGGCGCTCGATGATGTCGAAAAGCATCTCCTCGTCGAGCTTGTTGGGGTCTCCGTACTTCCGGGCCGCCTCGCAGAAGGCCTGGTACAGCGGTACGTTCCCCACCGGCAGATCGACAGCGGCGATCACTTCGCGCCGCACCCGGTCCAGGTCGCCACCCACGGAGAGCTCCATCAGGGTGTCGGCGCCCGCCTGCTGCGCCACCTGCGCCTTGCGCACTTCGGCCTCGTAGTCGATGATGTCCGACGAGGTGCCGATAGAGGCGTTCACCTTGGTGCGCAACCCGGTGCCGATGCCGGCCACCTTCGGCTTCCTGACGTGGTTCCAGGGGATGACGATCTGCCCCGCAGCCACCTTGTCCCGGACGTACTCCGGCGTTACCTGTTCGTCAAAAGCCACCTGGGCCATCTGCGGGGTGACGATCCCCGCGCGCGCCGATTCGATCTGCGTCTTCATGTGAGACTCCTTGTCCGGTATGCCCTGCAGTGTCCCACGAAGTCCCGTGCGATACCCGGCGAGCTGCCGAAGTGTAAATGGATGTAGGAGGCCAGGCAGTTCCGGTAGCGGTACCCTTCCATCCCCAGGTAGGCACCTTTCCTGCTGACCCGATAGAGCCGCTCAACCCCCTCCGGCATCTCCTCCATCTCGGAATAATGAAATTCATGCCCGCGCGCGACGGTTCCCTCCCCGCCGATGATCCCCCTGGAGACCAGCTCGACCTCCCGGTAGCCCAGCGCCTTGCGGCGCGGCAGCATCCGGGTCCGGACCGGAAAAATATCGACGAACGGGATTGTACCCTCGTCCCCGGCTACCCCTTGGGTCAGGTAGATGAAGCCGCCGCACTCGGCGTAGACCGGCATGCCGGATTCGACCGCCTGCAGGAGCGCCTGCTTCATCGGCTCGTTGGCCGCGAGCTTCCCTGCGAAAAGCTCCGGATAGCCTCCCGGAAGGTAGATGCCGCCGATTCCATCGGGCAACCCCGCGTCCTCCAGGGGGGAGAAACGGCAGATTTCGGAGCCGCTTTCTTGAAGCAACCGCAGGTTGTCCGGATAGGCGAAGCAAAATGCGGCATCGCTGGCCACGGCGATCCGCACCGGCTCCGGGGCATCACCCGCCACGGCCTGTGCGAATAACGGTTGCGGCAACGCTGGAAGCTCCTGCTGCTCCATTTCCAGGAGAAGCTCGAGATCGAGATGCCGCTCGATGACCTCGACCAGGTGGTCCAGAAACTCCGGCGAGAGCGGGTTGTCCTCGGCCGTAATGAGCCCCAGGTGGCGCGACGGGATGGCGAGCGCCCCGTCCCTGGGGAGGCAGCCCACTACTGGGACCTCGGGCAGGTGCGCCCCGAGCGCCTCGCGCAGAATCCGCTCGTGGTTCGCGCTCGCCACGTTGTTGAAGATGACCGCCGCAACGCGCACGGCGGGATCGAAGCCGGCAAATCCGCCCACCAGGGCGGCCGCGCTGCGGGCCTGACTTTTAGCGTCCACCACCAGGACGACCGGAGCCGCCAGCTCCTTGGCGACCTGGGCCGTACTCCCGGCATCGGAGACACCGTCGATACCGTCGAAGAGTCCCATCACCCCCTCGATCACGGCGACATCTGCCGACGCCGCGTGCAACGCGAAGGTCTCCCGAAGAAACGTGGGGGCGCACATCCAGCCATCCAGGTTCACGGAGGGGACGCCGGTCACCAGCCGGTGGTAGCCGGGATCGATAAAGTCCGGCCCGACCTTGAACGGCGCCACCTTGAGGCCGCGGCGCAGAAGAGCCGCCATGATCCCGAGGGTCACGGTGGTTTTTCCCGAGCCGCTGTGCGGCGCTGTGATGACCAGGCGCTTCATGCTCAAAGGTGTCTCCGTCAACCGTTGACCAGCTGGACCACGTTGTTGCCATCGGCCCAGTAGTCGATGATGTTCATGGCACAGTACTGCTGGTCGATACTGAAGAAGGAGCCCAACGGCGCCTTGATCGCATCCAGCAGGATGATGCGGTTCACCCCGCCGTGCGCCACCACCAGGACCTCCTCGCCCCGGTGCCGCTCCACGATCTCCCTCAGGGCCGGGAGTACGCGCCCCGCCAGTTCCCCCAGGCTCTCGCCACCGGGCGCGCAGAAGTTTTCCAGGTCCGCCATGCGCGCCGCCCACTCGTCCGGGCGTTGCTCCTGGATCTGGGACACGGAGAGCCCCTCCCAGACGCCGCAATTGAGTTCGCGCAGGGCGGGGACCGTCACCGGCTCCACCCCGAGGTAGGGGCCCAGTATCTCGCCGCCGCGCACGGTCCTTTGCAGGTCGCTGGTGTAGACGGCACTGATCCGGTCCGGGTTCAGGCGCGGTTTCAGCTGGTGGTACATCTCCTCGCCGCGAGGGGTGAGGCGGACGTCGTAGTGGCCGTTGTAGCAGTAGGAGCGCTCCACCTCGCCGTGGCGGATCAGGTGTATCCTCGTTCTTTCGATCATGGCTTCTCCTGTACAACCTGCGCCAGGGGGACAGGCACCTGCGGAGCCGATCCCCTCATCCCATCCGGCGCAAGAGCGCCAGCAGGAACAACAGGCAGAATATCTCGTTCATTTCGCTGGCAAAGCCGATCACGTCGCCGGTCACGCCACCAAGCCTTCTGTGCGCCCACCCCTTGATGCCAAGGGTGAGGAAGAACAGGAGCAACAGGGCGACCAGGCCGGCAAGGTGGAGCAACACCCCCGCAACCGCAACGGTGCAGGCGCCGGCAAGGACCAGTTGCAGCGTCCCCCCCCCGCCGACGAAGGCGTGCCCCAGCCCGTCCTTGCGGGCGCGCTGAGAACCGACCGTCATCTGCACCTGGGCGAAACGCGCGGCCATCGGGAAGAAGAGGAGCGCTTCCCGCTTGTACGCGTCAGGGAGCGCGAGCAGCGCCTGGTACTTGAGGAGCAGCCCCAGCACGAGGCCCACCGCCCCCACGGCCCCAACCCTGGAATCCTTCATGATCTCCAGGAAGCGTTCGCGGGAGCCGCGCGCGGCCAGCCCGTCGCAGACATCCGAGAGGCCGTCCAGGTGCAGCGCGCCGGTGACCACGCTCAAGAGGGTAACCAGCACCAGGTCGGCCACGGAGCGGGGCAGAAGCGGCGCCAGCAGGAAGTCGGTCCCCGCCAGGAGCGCCCCGATGGCGAGCCCCACCAGCGGGAACAGGGCCATGGAGCGCCCCAGGTCCTTCTCCTCGCAGCGCACCGAGACCGGTAGCGGCACGATGGTCAGGAACTGGAAGGCGATGATGAAAAGCCTCATGCGGTTACCTCGCCCCCACCCATCAGGAGGAGGCCACCCCGGCCTCTTCGAAGGTAGCCATCTCCTTGAGGATCTTGACGCCTGCCTCGATGAGTCCCATGGCGAGCGCGGCGCCGGTCCCCTCCCCCAGGCGCAGCTGCAGGTCGAGCAGCGGCTTGACGCCGATGCGCTCCAGCATCATCTGGTGCCCGATCTCCACCGAGGTGTGCGCGGTGAAGATGTAGTCGCGCACGGAGGGATGTATCTCGGAGGCGATCAGCGCGCCCGCGGTGGAGATGAAGCCGTCTACCACCACCGGAATGCGGTTGGCGGCGGCGCCCAGCACCAGTCCGGCGATGCCGGCGATCTCCAGCCCGCCCACCTTGGTGAGCACGTCCAGCGGGTCCTGCGGCTCGGGACGGTTCAAGTCGAGGCCGGCCTGGATCACCTTGATCTTGTTCTCGAGGGCCTCGTCGCCGATGCCGGTGCCGCGGTGGGTGACCTCCCGGACGGTGCAGCCGGCGATGGCGGCGATGATGGCGGAGGAGGGGCTGGTGTTGCCGATCCCCATCTCGCCGGTGCCGACCATGGCGATCCCTTCCTTTTTGGCCTCATCGGCGAGCGCGATGCCGACCTCGATGGCTGCCACCGCCTCCTCGCGGGTCATGGCGCTACCCTTGGCGAAGTTGCGGGTTCCCTTGGCCACCTTGCGGATGATGAGTCCCGGCGCCGGCTCGAAGTCGTAGTCGACGCCCACGTCGACCACGCGCACCTCGGCGCCGCTGTGGCGGGCGAGCACGTTGACCCCGGCGCCGCCGCGCAGGAAGTTGAGCACCATCTGCGGGGTGACTTCCTTGGGGAACAGGGAGACACCTTCCTCGACGATGCCGTGGTCGCCGGCGAAGGTGAAGATGACCTTCTTGGCGGTGTCGGGGGCGAGGTCGCCGGTGATGGCAGCGAAGCGGCGGCCGACCTCCTCCAGGCGTCCCAGCGAGCCGAGCGGCTTGGTCTTGTTATCGAGTTTGGCCTGGGCCTTGGCGAGCATCGCCTCGTCCACGGGCTGGATCTTGGCGAGGGTTGTTTCCAGAAGTTGCATCGGTTCCTCCTTGAATTTCATGGCATTTCACATGTCATGGCATTATCACTTCAGCCTGAGCGGCAATCCTGAAATGGTGACGTAGACCTCGTCGGCGGCGGCGGCGATCAACTCGTTGGCTTCGCCGGCGAGATCCCGGAAGCTGCGGGAGAGAGGATGCTCGGGGACGATCCCCATCCCGACCTCGTTGGTGACGATGATGAGCGGGGTTTGGAGCGAGGCGAAGCTCCCGGCGAAGCTTGCCACTTGGGCCAGGGCCTCGCCGGCCCCGCCCGGACACCGGAAGAGGAGGTTGGAGATCCAGAGGGTGACGCAGTCGAGCAGCATCACGTTAAAGCGCCCCTCGTGGCTGCGGATCGCCTCCGCCACCTCGAGCGGTTCCTCGACGGTCTGCCACTCCGGGCCGCGCCGCCCCTGGTGCCGGGCGATGCGGTCCGCCATCTCGGCGTCGCCAGGCTCGCCGGTGGCGAGGTAGCCCCGCAGCGGGGCGTATGCCTCGGCCAGCCCCTCGGCGAAACGGCTCTTACCGCTGCGGGCACCACCGGTGACCAGGACCACTTTGGACATAAAAAAACCCCCCTTCCCATGACGGAAGGCGGGTCAAAAACGCACTACAGGTGCGGTTCCGGCTTTAGCCCCTCTGCCACGGAGGTTCCAACAAGCTTCTCATCCTGGCAGGTTTCCTGACTCACGGGTCGTCTTACTCGCCGCGCCTTCCCGATGCGATCAGTGGCGTTGTTGCGGCTTTCATCTCCGTTCACAGTTGCGGGACAGCGAGGGATTCACACCCTCTTCCCTTTTAACCCCTCTCGGGGCACCAAGACGAACGTCTATGTATTTTTTACAGCGACGTGTTTACTAACAGACGCCGCGGTGAAAGTCAATCCCTAACGGGCGCCGCTTCCTCCGCAAATTCGCCGCTTTCCCCCTCCGCGGGGGCGAGGGCCGCGTCGATGCGGGCCCAGACGGCGTCCTTTCCTTCCTTGTTGAGGGCGGAGAAAAAGGTGAGGTCCTGCTTGTCGACGGCCAGGGTGGCGCAGATCACGGCGGTCTGCCGGGCGCGCTCGTTCTTGGAGAGCTTGTCGCACTTGGTGACCACGATGATGGGGGCGATGGAATAGGCACGCAGCCAGGCGAGCATCTGCAGGTCGTCGTCGTTGGGGACCCGGCGGATATCCAGGATCAGCACCACCCCGCGCAGGTTCTTCCTCTTGGCGAGGTAGGTCTCCATCATGGGGCGCCAGTCCTTCTTCACCGCCAGCGGCACCTTGGCGTAGCCGTAACCGGGGAGGTCGACCAGCATGAAGTCGTCGTTTACCTGGAAGAAGTTGATCAGCTGCGTGCGGCCGGGGGTGGAACTGGTGCGCACCAGGTTCTTCCGGTTCACCAGCACGTTGACCAATGAAGACTTGCCGACGTTCGAGCGCCCGGCGAAGGCGATCTCGGGGAGGTTCCCCTCAGGGTAGTGCGCCGGACGGGTCGCGCTTTTAATGAATTCCGTGTTCTTTACGATCAAAGTGAAACCTTATTCCTTTTTTTCCGGGCAGTATAGACCGCACGGCGCCCCCTTTCAATCATTAAATCCGAGCTTGCCTAAAGGAAACGTTTTGGTATATTTTTGAACCTGACCTAAACCGCCCCTCACCAACGGAAGGATCAAAGGCATGAATAAAGAACTCGAGACTGCGATCATGACCGCAGCGGACCTGCCCACCATTCCCATCGTTGCCATCAAGGTGATGGAGCTCATCGAAAGCGAGAACGCCACGGCCGAAGAACTCGCCAAGATCGTCTCGTCCGACCCGGCCGTCGCGGCGCGGGTCCTCAAAATATCAAACTCCTCCTTTTACGGCTGCCGTAGACAGATCCAGACCCTCTCCAGCGCCATCGTCGTCCTCGGTTTCAGCACCCTGAGAAGCCTCGTGGTGGCCGCATCGGTGAAGCAGGTCTACAAGCCCTACGGCCTGACCGAGAAGATGCTCTGGGAGCACTCCTTCGCAGCCGGGCTCGCCGCCAGGATCATCGCCAGACGCACCCGCGCCGCCAACGAGGAGGAAGCCTTCCTAGCCGGGCTGTTCCACGACATCGGCAAGATCATCATGAACACCCTGGACCGGGACAAGTTCCAGGAGGTGATGCAGCACTGTTACAACGAGGGGATTACCTTCGGGCAGGCGGAGAAGGGGGTCTACCCCTTCACCCATGACGAGGTGGGAGCGTACGTGATCAAGAAGTGGAACTTCCCCGAGATCCTGACCACGGCGATCCTGCAGCACCACCAGTTGGACTTCAGCGATCTGGACGACCCCGCACTGGTCAACCTGACCGCGGTGACCTCGCTGGCCGACCAGTTCTGCCTCAAGCTCGGCATAGGGGTCAGGGAACCCCGGGAAGACATGGACATCGCCGCCTCCAAGGCGGGCCAGATGCTGAAGATCACGGAAGAGAACGCGGCCGAGATGCTGGAGGTCTTCGACAAGGCCTTCGCCGAGGACAAGGCCCTTTTCACCAGCTAGCGGCTATTCGGAGGCACCCTCGGCTTCGGCTTTTTCGAGCAGCTTCTTGGCCTCTTCGGATATACTGACGCTGTCGACCGGCTCCGACTTCTGGGCCGACTTGCCGCGCCTGCGCTGATGTTCCTGCCCCCCGGCGTCCGGGTCGACCCTGAGCCCCCCCGAAATCCTGTCGACGCTGTAGCTCATGCCTCCTCCCATCGCTGCTGGTCATGGCGCATATCAACGACCGGCATCTTAGCAGCAAGCTCAAGTTAATGGAAGACAATTAATTCAACAAACCGGCGCCCCGTTAGATCTGCCTTGTCTAGCCAGGGGCGCTGCTGTATACTTGCAAGCTTAGTGAAAACTCATAGAACGGAAAGAACATCATGAAACTGAACACGAAGCTGGTGATGATCATGCTCACCATGCTGGTAGTCGCCACGCTGATCCTCTTCGTCCTGAACCAGTTCAGCCAGAATGACCTGGTTCAGGAGATCCAGGAGAGCTCCACCGTGGTTTCCAAGGCCATTCAGCTGAGCGTGGAGGACCTGACCTCGGAAGAGGAATCGACCCGCCTTTCGGAGTACCTCAGCCAGGCCAAAAACAAGGGCGTCAACGAGATCAACATCATCAACAACGAAGGGGAGATCATCAACTCCTCCGACCCGGCCCAGGTCGGCAAGAAGCGTGAGATCAAGAAGCTCGAGAAGGGGCTCAAGGCGTCGCGCCGCGGCGGGGGGGGCAGCAGCAGCTCGCTCAAGCACTACGACCTGGTGGTACCGGTCATCGTGGGCGACGAGCAGTTGGGCTACGTGCAGATCAACCTTCTTTTGGACAATATCCGCGACATCCAGCACGCCAACTTCGTCCGGCGCCTTTCCGCGACGGTCCTGGTCTTCATGGGTGGCATGATACTGATCATCTTCCTGGCGCGCCGCTACACCAGCCCGATCCACCGCCTGGCTACCGGGGTCAACAACGTCTCCGCCGGCGACCTGAGCGTCACCTTCGAGGCGGAAAGCGGCGACGAGATAGGCGAGCTTGCCGAGAACCTGAACGAGATGGTGAAGAAGCTCAAGGAGAAGGAGCAGTTGGAGAAGCGGCTCTACGAGGCGGAGCACCTCTCCAAGGTGGGACAGCTGGCGGCGGGGATCGCCCACGAGATCAGGAACCCGCTCAACTACATAAGCCTCGCCATCGACCACCTGAAAAGCGAGCTGCTCCCCACCTGCCCGGAGAAGGGGGGCGAGCTCGTGGCCATCGCGGACAACATCAAGGAAGAGGTGCGCAAGGCCAACTACATGGTGCTCAACTTCATGAACTACGGCCGGCCGCTCAAGCTCAAGCTGCAGCGGGTGAGCTACCCCGACCTGGCCGACAAGGCGATCCACATCATGCAGGACCGGCTCACCGAAAGGAACATGCAGGTGGTGCGAGAGATCCCCGAGGACCTGCCGGCCATGCAGATCGACCCGGAGCTGATGCGTAACTGCCTGTGCAACTTCATAAGCAACAGCATGCAGGCCATGACCGACGGCGGCACCATCACCCTGGGCGCCTCCGTGGACCCGGAAACCGGGGAATGCCGGCTGAGCTTCAGCGACAACGGCGTGGGCATCGAGGAGCAGGACCTGGAGAAGGTGTTCCAGCCCTACTTCACCACCCGGGAAGCGGGGATCGGCCTGGGGCTGGCCATCACCGAACGGATCGTCAAGGAGCACGGCGGGCGCATCACGGTGCAAAGCCGCAAGGGGGAAGGCACCACCTTCACGGTGATCCTTCCCGCGGGGGCGCTGGCCCCGGCTCGCAGCGAACAACACGGGCGGCAGGCGTCGCTCGCAGCGGCAGGCCCGAACCAGGCAGCGGAAAACTAGGAGATTTGGAGTGGCAATGAGCGGCAGCATCCTGATAGTAGACGACGAGAAAGGGCAGCGCGACATCCTGACCGCCATCCTGTCCAAGAAGGGGTACCGGATCACCTCCGTCCCCAGCGGCGAGGAGGCGCTCCAGGAACTGGAGCGTGCCGAGTACGACCTCCTGCTCACCGACCTGAAGATGCAGGGTATCTCCGGGATGGAGCTGATGGAGCGGGTGCTGGGCGACAACCCGTCCCAGTGCGTGGTCATGATGACCGCCCACGGCACCATCGATTCCGCGGTCGAGGCGATGAAGAAGGGGGCCTTCGACTACCTGGAGAAGCCGCTGGAGCGGGAGGACCTGATCCTCACCGTGCAGCGCGCCTTCGAGCGCATCATGCTCCTCAAGGAAAACCGGGTGCTGCACAAGAAGCTGGCCGAGACCAGGACGCTCCCCAACATGATCGGGGAGCACCCGAAGATGATGGAGGTGGCGCGCATCATCCACAAGATCGCCCCGACCTCCACCACGGTGCTCATCTACGGGGAATCCGGCACCGGCAAGGAGCTGGTGGCCCGCGCCATCCACGACGGCAGCCCGCGCAGGGACAAGGCCTTCTTCGCCATCAACTGCGCCGCCATCCCCGATGCCCTCATCGAGAGCGAGCTCTTCGGGCACGAGAAGGGGTCCTTCACCGGCGCGGGAAGCCGGGAGATCGGCATCTTCGAGGCGGCGGACGGGGGAACGGTCTTCCTGGACGAGGTCGGCGAGATGAACGTCTCCATGCAGGCGAAGCTGTTGCGCGCCATCCAGGAGAAGGAGATCCGCCGGGTCGGGGGGAAGATGAACATCCCGGTGGATGTGAGGATCATCTCCGCCACCAACAAGGACCTGGAGCAGGAAACCAAGCGGGGGAACTTCCGCGAGGACCTCTTCTACCGGCTGAACGTGATCCGCATCACCCTGCCGCCGCTTCGGGAGCGGGGCAACGACATCGTCACCCTGGCCAACTTCTTCCTGAAGAAGTACAGCCAGGCCTCCGGCATCTCGGTCAAGGGTATCGGCAAGCCGGCGCTCAAGATCCTCCTGGACTACGGCTGGCCCGGCAACGTGCGCCAGCTCGAATCGGTGATCGAGCGCGGCGTGCTCATGGCGGAAAGCGAGTACATTCAGCCCGAGGACCTGCCGGCCGAGGTGCACCACGACGCCTCTTTGACCGGCTCCCTCCCCTTCGACTTCCCCGCCGAGGGGATCTCCATCGACAACCTGGAACGCGACCTCATCACCAAGGCGATGCAAAGGGCCGACTGGGTCATCGCCAAAGCGGCACCACTTCTCGGCATGAGCTACAAGACGCTACAATACCGGCTGGAGAAGTTCGGTATAGGGAGGCCGGAGTAAGTAGCGAGGAGGCGGTATGAACCTCTTCTCGACGCTGCACCGCTTCACCGTTGTCCCCTCGCTCCCCAAGGAGCTCTCCGGGCTGCAACGGATCGCATACAACCTCTGGTGGACCTGGGAGCCGGAGGCCATCGGACTTTTCAAACGCCTCGACCCGGAACTGTGGCGGGCGACGCGCCACAACCCCCTGGAGATGCTGGGGTGCCTGCAGCAGGCAACCTACGACAGCCTCATGCTGGACGAGGGGTTCATGTCGCACCTGGCCCAGGTGGAGGAGAGGCTGGACGAGTACCTTGCCTCGCGCACCTGGTACGAGCGGCACGGCACCCCCCGGGCGCGCATCGCCTACTTCTCCATGGAGTTCGGGCTGCACGAGTCGCTCCCCATCTACTCGGGAGGGCTCGGCATCCTGGCCGGCGACCACCTGAAGTCGGCCAGCGACCTCGGGCTGCCGCTGGTCGGGGTGGGGCTTTTGTACCGCCAGGGGTACTTCCGGCAGCACCTGAACTTCGAGGGGTGGCAGCAGGAGATCTACCCGGAGAACGATTTCTACAACCTGCCGCTCAACCTGGAGCGGGACGTCGAGGGGAACCCGCTAACCCTGGAGCTGGAGTTTCCCGGCAGGAACGTCCGGGTGCAGATCTGGCGGGTCCAGGTGGGGCGGGTGCGACTCTACCTTTTGGACAGCAACCTCGAGGAGAACGCACCGGTAGACCGCGAGATCACCACGAGGCTCTACGGCGGCGACCAGGAGATGCGCATCAGGCAGGAGATCGTCCTGGGGATAGGCGGCATCCGCGCGCTGCGGCTTCTGGGGATCGAGCCCAACGTCTGCCACATGAACGAGGGGCACGCCGCCTTCCTCGCCCTGGAACGGATCCGGATCCTCATGGAGGAGCGCTCGCTCAGTTTCCGCGAGGCCATGGAGGCGGTCCGCGGCGGCAACGTCTTCACCACCCACACCCCGGTCGAGGCGGGCATCGACCACTTCCCCGCCGATCTCCTGGAGCGCTACCTGGGGTACTACTACCGCCACCTCGGGCTGTCCCGCGACCAGTTTCTCGCCCTGGGGATGCAGAACCACGGCCGCAGCAACGAGAACTTCTGCATGGCGGTCCTGGCCATGAAGCTCTCGCTGCACTCAAACGGCGTGAGCGAGCTGCACGGCATGGTATCGCGCCGCATGTGGGCCGACGTCTGGCCCGACCTTCCCGAAGAACAACTCCCCCTCACCTACGTCACCAACGGCGTGCACCAGAAGAGCTGGCTCTCCGAGGAGATGAGCGGCCTCTTGATCAGGTACCTCGGCACGCGCTGGCTCGAGCAGAGCGACGACGCGCTCTGGCGCAAGGTCTCCCGCATCCCGGACGCCGAGCTTTGGCGCACACACCGCCGCGGCACCGAGCGCCTGGTGGACTACGCCCGGACAAGCCTCAGGGCGCAGCTGCAGAAGCTGGACGCGGGGACCAAGGAGATCGACCGTGCCGGCGACGTGCTCGACCCGGAGATGCTCACCATCGGTTTCGCGCGCCGCTTCGCCACCTACAAGCGCGGCACGCTCCTGTTGCACGACAAGGAGCGGCTGGAGCGGATCCTTAACCACCCGGAGCACCCCGTGCAGATCGTTTTCGCCGGCAAGGCGCACCCCGCCGACCACCAGGGGAAGGAGCTGATCCGCCAGATCGTGCAGCTCGCGCAGCAGGAGAAGTTCCGGCGCCGCATCGTGTTCCTGGAGGACTACGACATCTCGGTGGCGCGCCGCCTGGTGCAGGGGGTGGACGTGTGGCTGAACACCCCGCTCAGGCCCCAGGAGGCAAGCGGCACCAGCGGCATGAAGGTCGCATTCAACGGCGGGCTCAACCTGAGCATCCTGGACGGCTGGTGGTGCGAGGGGTACCGGGGGAACAACGGCTGGGCCATCGGCAGGGGCGAGGTGTACGACGACCTCGCCTACCAGAACGAGGTGGAGAGCAGGGCCATCTACGACCTTTTGGAGAAGGAGATCGTCCCCCTGTTCTACAACCGCGGCAGCGACGGCGTGCCGCGGGGGTGGACCGCCTTCATGAAGGCGTCGATGCAGACCCTCTGCCCGGTCTTTTCCACGGACCGGATGGTGCAGGAGTACGCCCGGCGCTGCTACCTCCCCGCCTTCGAGAACTGGGAGCGGCTGAACCGCGACGACCTGAGGCTCGCCGTGGAACTGGCGCGCTGGAAGGAGCGGCTGCACGGCGTGTGGGGGGGACTTGCCATCGTTGCGGTCCAGGCCGAGTGCGAGCGGGAGGTGACGGTGGGGCAGAAGCTCCCCATCACGGTGCAGATCACGCCGGGCGAGGTGCCGCTCTCCGAGATCGCGGTCGAGGTCTATTTCGGGGTGCTGGATTCGCGCGGTGCCATCATGGGCGGGGAGGTGGTGCCGCTTGCCCCCGCCCCTGATCCGGACAAGGTGGGCCACTTCGGCGGCGAGCTGGAATGCCGCTTCTGCGGGCGGCACGGCTTTTTGCTGAGGGTCATGCCGCGGCACCCGGAACTGGGGACCGTGTACGACCCCGGGCTGATCCTGTGGGGCTGATCCTGTGGGGGGTGAGGCGCGCGCCTCACCTCCTCTTCAGGCTGTACACGTAGGCGAGGATCTCGGCGACGGCGGCGAAAAGCCCTTCCGGGATCTCGTACCCCTCCTCCACCTGGGCGTAGAGCTCTCGGGCCAGGAAGCGGTTCTCCACCAGGGTCACGTTGTTTTCCCGCGCCACGATCTTCATCTGCAGCGCCATCTGGTCCACCCCCTTGAAGAGCACCACCGGCGCCGACATCTTGAAGCGGTCGTACTTGAGCGCCACGGCGTAGTGGGTCGGGTTGGTGACCACCACGTCCGCGGTGGGGATGATCTGCCGCATGCGCCGGCGCGCCATCTGGAAGGCCTTCTGGCGCTGCTTCCCCTTGATGGCCGGGTCCCCCTCGCTGTTCTTGTTCTCGTCCTTCACCTCCTGCTTGGTCATCTTCAGGTTGTCCAGGAAGCGCCACTTGACGAAGGCAAGGTCGAGCACCGCCAGGATGATCAAAACCCCGCAGGTGTGCAAAACGATCTTGAAGGCGATGTGGCCGATGAACTGCAGGATGCCCTGCAGGTCCTGGTCCACCAGGAAGATGATCCCCTCCATCTCCTCGGTCAGGATCTTGTAGGCCATGTACCCGACGATTCCCATCTTCAGGAAGGACTTGGTGACCTCGAAGAGCGAGTCCTTGTTGAAGAGCCTCCCCACCCCCTGCACGGGGTTGAGTCGTCCCAGGTCGAACTTGAGCTTCTCCGAACTAAGGTTCACCCCTCCCTGGCTGATCTCGACCCCAAGGCCCGCGATCAGGCAGACCAGGAGAAACGGCGTCAGCATGATGGCCAGGTTGGCGAATTCCTTGATCATCAGTTGGTGCACGCCGGCGGGGGTGATCTCGATGGTGGCGAGCCCCCCGAAGATGTCCTTCATGGTCCCCTGCAGGGTCTTCAACATGATCCCGGAACTGGCGTAGAGCGCCACCATGGCCGCGATCAGGGTGACCGCCGAGGTCATCTCGCGGCTGCGCGGTACGTTCCCCTTGCTCTTGGCATCGGAGATCTTTTTTCCGGTAGGTTTTTCTGTTTTGGAATGTTTGTCGTCGGACATGGCGAGGCCCTAGGCGAGCAGCTTGAACAGGGAGTGCATCTGCTCCACGAAGCCGCCGAAGCTCCCGTTGAGGACGCGCATGAACACCGGCAGCGAGATCCCCAGGATCAGGAAGCCGATGCCGATGTTGAGCGGCATGCTGACCATGAAGACGTTCATGGCCGGGAAGCTGCGTGCCACGATCCCCAGCGCCACGGTGGTGGCCAGAAGGGCCACCGAGACCGGCGCCGCCAGCTTGAGCGCGATGACGAACATGCCGGTGCTGCTCTGCACCAGGAACTTCAGGAGGCCGCCGCTTACGTGCCAGGCCCCCAAGGGTATCACCTGGTAGCTCTCCACGATCCCCTTGATGAAGAAATGGTGCACGTCGAGCGCGAGGAAGATGAGGGTGGCCAGCACCCCCTCGAAGATCGCCATGGTGGGGACGTTGTTCTGGGTGGTGGGGTCGAACTGGGCAGCGATGGAGATCCCCATCTGGGTCCCCACCAGCTGGCCGCTGAACTCGACGGCGGCGAACACGAACTGCGAGATCGCCCCCAGGGTGAGCCCGATCAGCGTCTCGCGCAGCACCAGGAGCATCAGGGAGAGGGAGTCGTCCGCGGCGGGGACCCCCTTCAGCCGGATCACGGGGAAGATGAGCAACGCCATGGCGAAGATGAGCACCACCTTGACGCGGTTGGGAACCAGGCGGGCGCCGAACATCGGGATGGCCATGAACAGTCCCGCGACCCGGGCCAGGACCAGGGCGAAGGGGATCAGGTCGGCCAGGGCCTTGAGCGGGAGGGAGTCGAGCACCTAGTGCCTCATGTTGGCGATCATGCCGTAGATCTCGTGGGTGAAGTCGCTCATGTACATCATCATCCAGGGGAAGAAGATGACCATGGCCACCATCACCGCGATGATCTTGGGCGCGAAGGCGAGGGTCGCCTCGTTGATCGAGGTGACCGCCTGGAAGATGCTGACCAGAAGGCCCACCACCAGGGCGCAGATGAGCAAGGGAGCCGAGAGGAGGATCACCGCCTCGAAGCTCCGTCTGCCGAGTTGGACTACCATTTCGGGGGTCATATCTGAGACTCCAGGTTGAGGTTAAGAGAGAATAGCTCCCATGGGAAAGGGGGCGAGGTAAGGTCGGTTTTGCCTTTGCTCAACCTCAACCTTAACCTCAACCTGCTTTTACCCGAAGCTCTTCACCAGCGAGCCGATCACCAGCCCCCAGCCGTCCACCAGCACGAAGAGGAGGATCTTGAAGGGAAGCGAGATCATCACCGGCGGCAGCATCATCATACCCATCGACATGAGCACCGAGGCGACCACCATGTCCAGCACGAGGAACGGGATGAAGATCAAAAAGCCGATCTGGAAGGCGGTCTTCAGTTCGCTCACCATGTAGGCCGGGATCAGCGTCATGGTCGGGATGTCGTCGGCGTTGCGCGGCCTTGGGAGCTTGGAGAGGTTGATGAAGAGGGCCAGGTCCTTCTCGCGCACCTGCGAGAGCATGAACTTGCGCAAGGGGGCCACGCCGCGCTTCAGGGCCTCCTCCTGGGAGATGGTCTGCGCCTTGTACGGCTGCAGCGCCTGGGTGTTCACCTGCTGCCATACCGGCGCCATGATGAAGAAGGTAAGGAACAGCGACAGCCCCACCACGATCTGGTTCGACGGGGCCTGCTGGGTCCCCAGCGCCGACCGGAGGAAGGAGAGCACCACGACGATGCGGGTGAAGGAGGTGGTCATCATCAGGAGGCTGGGCGCCAGCGAGATGATGGTCATCACGAAGAAGATCTGCAGCACCACGGAGACGTCGGCCGGCTTGCTCACCTTGCCGACCCCCAAGCTCACCGTGGGCAGGGAGAGCGGCTCCGCGCCCGCGGTCGCCGCCAGTATCAGGGATAGAGCCACCAGGAGCAGCGCCCCCAGCATCTTTTTATGTTTCACGCAAACCCACCGCTTTTGCCGAGCTGCCCAAGCGGCGCCTCCTTACGGGGGAGGCCACCGGCCAGGGCCTCCAGCTTCTTCTTGAGCCGGGTAGGTATCAGGGCCGCCGCACCTTTTTCCTCGACCACCTCGATCTCCTCCAGCATCTCCACCTGCTTTATCAGGCTCACCCCTTCGCCGCTGTTGGAGAGGAGCAGGTACTCGCCCCCCACCTCGACCAGCATCAGCGATTTCTTGGGGGCCAGGTGCTTGGTCTCCACCACCCGGATGTACCCCGCGGAGTTCCCCTGCGGCATCTTCATGAGCCGGCCGGCCAGGTAGTAGAGGATCAGGATGATGCCGATCACGAGGATCAGCGAGCCGACCATCTGCGCCAGGCTCCCCAGGAGGTCGGGGCCGCCGGTATCGGCATGCGCCGCCGCCGGGAGGAGCAGCGTCGCCGTTGTCACCGCCGCGAGCTTTCTCATAGCACCTTGTCCACCCTTTCATTGGGGCTCACGATGTCCAGGAGCCTGATGCCGAACTTGTCGTTCACCACCACCGCCTCGCCGCGCGCCACCAGTTTGGAGTTCACGAAGACATCCAACGGCTCGCCCGCGAGCTTGGTCAGCTCCACCACCGACCCCTGGTTCAGCTGCAAGACGTCCCGCACCAGGAGCTTGGTCCTCCCCAGCTCGACCGTGAGCTGCAGCGGGATGTCCATGATGAAGTCCAGGTTCTTCGGCTGCGGAACTTCCTTCTGTTCGTCCAAAGCGAGTTTTTCGCTCAATCTTCACCTCCAGTCAGGGAGCGGGTGATCTGTACCGCCTTGTTTCCGCCGCTTACCCCGGCAATGCCCATAAACTTCTTCGTTCCGCCCACCTTGACCACCAGTTCGTCCTTGCCGCTTGAGTCGAGCATGATCACGTCCCCGGGGGTGAGCCCCAGCAGGTCCGCCAGCGATATGGTCGCTCCCCCCATCTCCACCGACATGTCCATGGGCGCACCCATGAGCTCCTCGGAGAGACGGTAGGACCAGAGCGGGTCCACCACCATCATGTCCATCTGCACGCCGCGCTTCAGCTTGTCGCGGATCGGCTCGATGGTCAGAAACGGGATGGCCAGGATCATGTTGCCCACGGTCTCCTCGATCTGGATCTTCATGCTCATGGTGACCACCTGGTACTCGGGGGGGACGATGTTGACCAGGCGCGGGTTCATCTCCAGGCGCAAAAGGTTCATGCTGGCCGGGCAGAGCGGCGCCCAGGCACGCTCCAGGTCGGCCAGGGCGTCCTTCACGATCTTCTCCACGAGGCGGAGCTCGATGGAGGTGAAGAGCCGGTTCATCCCCTGCCCGGACGGCACCCCCGAGCCCCCCAGGATGCTGTCCACGATGGTGAACACCAGGGTGCTGTCGAAGGCGATGAGAGCCGCCCCCTTCAACGGGTCCATCTTGTAGATCGCCATACAGACCGGCGAAGGGAGCACACTCAGGAAGTCCCCGAACTTGTAGGGAACCGCCTCCTCCTTCTTGATGTCCACCATCCGCCCCAGCCGGTTCGACATGGTGACCCGGTTGTAGCGGATGAAACCGTCGTAGACGATGTCCAGGTTCGGGATGGCGCGGTGGGCCTCGATGTCGAGCAGGTCGAACTGCTGCGCCTGAGGCCCTTCCTTGGCCAGCTCGTTATCCGGGATCAGACTCCCGTCGAAAACGGCCGCCACCAGGGCGTCGATCTCTTCCTTGGTAAGGAATTTTTCCATCGATGGCACCTTTTACTGCACCACGAAATCGGTGAAATAAACCTTGGTTACCTTGCTGGGGGGGACCACCTTGGAGACCGCCGCCAGAATCTGCTCGCGCAGCTGGTTTTTCCCCTGCAGGTCCTGGATCTCCTGCATGGTCTTGGTGGTCAAAAGGATCAGGATGGCGTCGCGCAGCGGGGCGAGCTTCGCGTCGAGCTCCGCCTTCGCCTGCGGGTTGGCCATCTCGAACTCGACCTTGATCTTCAGGTAACGGAGCTCCTGGCCGTCGTAGATGTTGACGATGAAAGGCTCCAGGGGATAGACGGTGCCGCCGCCGGCTGCGCCCTCTCCTCCCTTGGCGGGCGCGCCGTGTTCCCCGCCCCCTTCGGCCTTGGCCTCGACCTTGGCACCTTCGGGCGCCTTCTCTTTCTTACTCCCCCCCATGAAGAAGGCTGCCGCCCCTCCGATGGCAAGGACCGCTACCACGGCGCCGATGATGATGAAGAGCTTCTTGTTGTTCTTTTCCGGGGTCTCTTGCGGCTTCGCCGGTTCGGCCATGCTGGGTTCTCCTTTTTGAAACAGCTCAAGCTGGTGTATTCGAATTGAACACCCTTGCAACCCAAGTGCCAGATCTGCGAATCCGCGCCAGATATGCCCGGAGAGGCCGGTGCCGGCGACGCGGCGGGGGACGGCAAAGCCTTATGTTACGAAAGGTTGCAGCTTCGAGGGGGCCGGTTGCCCGGAGCGGGGGTGCGGGGGCGAAAGGGGCACGGGTCAACTTTTTGACCCGCAGCGTGAGGGATGTCGGTGCCCGTCGCACGGCTCGGCGGAGAGGCGCGACGGCTCGGGGAGGATGGAACAGGGGGAAAATGGGCGCACGGGTGCCCTGGCGGCGGGAAGCGCAGGGTTTGCGCCCGCGTCGCGTCAGAGATCCGGCCCGAAGGGTCGGTGTCAGAGCTTCGACGCCGGGGGGAGCTTTGACACAAGGGTATGGGGGCGCGGCAGATGCCGCGCCCCCTTTGCTCCCCTTTCGCTTCCCTAGCGGATCAGCTGCAGGACTTCCTGCGTCATCTGGTCCGTGGTGGTGATGGTCTTGGAGTTGGCGGAGTAGGCGCGCTGGGTGATGATCATCTTCACGAACTCGCTCGCCATGTCGACGTTACTCTGCTCGAGGGTGTTGGAGAGGATCTTCTCGCTGACGCCGTTGGGCTTGTTTGCGGCCAGGGAGAAGGCGGCCCCGGAGACGCCGGCATCCGCGGTCGCCTGGTACAGGGAGCCCCCCATCTTGCTGAGCGCGGTAGGGTCGGATGCGGTGATCACGGCCAGGCGCTGCACGGTAGCGGCGTTGGCGGGGGTGGCCGCTACGCCCACGGCGCCGGAGGTGTTGTAGTAGTTCTGGGTGATGCCGTCGGTGGCGAGGTAGGTGATCAGGCCGGAGTTGTCGATGCTGATGATCTTGCCGAAGTCGGTGGTCGGCGCCGCGCCGCTGTTCACGAACTTGATCGGGTTACCCTGGGTGTCGAGCACCTGGTAGCCGTCCGGGTTCACCAGGGTCAGGTTGTTGTCTACCTGGAAGGCGCCGGCGCGGGAGAGGAAGGCGGAATTCTGGGTCGCCACCGGGGAGGCCGCGGTCGGCGGCTTAAGGGCGAAGAAGCTGGTCCCTTGTATGGCGAGGTCGGTCACGTTCTCCGAGCTCTGGGTCGAGCCCTGGCTGAACACGTTCTGCACCGCCTGCATCTGCACGCCCTTGCCGATCTGGGAACCGCCGCCGATGTTCTGGGACAACATGTCAGAAAAGAGGGTTCTGGCCCCCTTGAAACCTACCGTGTTGACGTTGGAGATGTTGTTGCCGATGACGTTCATCGCTTCGCCGTTTTGGATCAGGCCGGTAACGCCGGTAAACAATGCGGAAGTAACACTCATTTTTTTGCCTCCTTAGGCTTGGTTGTGGGACTCCTCAGTCGGTCGGTGTCCCGCGGGCTTTCCTTCTGGAGGGCCAGCCCGTTTCGATTGTCGTTTTTGCGTTTTAGAAAAATACTGCCGAGTCGATGTTGGTGAAAACGTTCCCTTTCATCCCCTGACGATCCATGGCGGTCACCACTGTCCGGTTTTTGACGCTCACCACGAGCGCCGCGTCCCCCATAAGGATCAGCGATTCCCGGCCTCCCTTTTGCGCCACGCTGTCCACCGCCCCTTCCAGCTGCTTCATGTCGGCGTCGGAGAGGGTGATGCCGCGGGACTTGAGCCGCTCCTGGGCGTGCTGGGAGAGCTTGACCGGCTGCCCCGGGAGCTTCTGGTCCAGGACCTGGGCGAAGGGGGTGCTGCTCCCCGTGTTCTTCGCGGCCGGCTTGGTGCCGTTCTGGTTCGGCTTGGCCGGCGCCTGGATCGGTTGGGGAAACAAGATGCTGTTGTCGATCATCTTAGGCCCCCTCGGTCACCGAGGTGACATCGGTCAGGTTGAGTTTCAGCGCCCCTATCGAGAGCACCGGGCTGCTGCCAGACATGTCGACGCCGTTCACCTTCCCCCGCACCAGCCCGGTGGCGGTGACGGCGGTGCCGGCGGCGTCCTTTGCGGAGACGCTGAAGCTGTAGGCGCCGGGGGTGAGTTGCGCCCCGGAGTTGTCGGTTCCATCCCAGCTCACGCTGTTGCTCCCCGAGTTCTGGGCGCCGCCGGTGATGGTCTTGACCACCTTGCCGTTGGCATCGAGCACGGAAACGGCCACCGTCTGTGCGCTCCTGCCGAGATTGTAGTTGATGGTGGCGCTGCTCCCGGAGCTCAGTTCCACCTGGGAACCGGAGGCTTCCACCTGCTTGCCGATCAGCGAGATCGCCGCCATCGTCCCCGCGTTGCTCCCCTGGCTTAGCAGGTTCTGCAGGTTGGTGTTGGTGTTGTAGGCCTGCTCGACCTGGGTCAGCTGGGCGAGCTGTGCGATGAACTGGGTGCCGTCCTGCGGATTCAGGGGATCCTGGTTCTGCAGCTGGGTCACGAACAGCTTCAGGAAGTCGTCCTTGTTCATGCCCGTCGACTTCTTCATCGCTGCCGCGGCCGAGGCCGTGGTTGCTGCGGATGTTGCGTCGGTTATCATCCCTACCTCCTTTCTAGAATCGCACGTCGAGCAGGCTGTTGACCTCGGCCGTCAGATAATTGACCCGGGGTGCATCCTGACCGTCGTACCCTGCGCCCCTGGCGAACCTGGGGGGCTGTTGCTGCCGCTGGTTCCCCCTCTCCTCGTTGAGGGGAGCGTTGAACCCGCCACCGCCGGTGGATACGCTGAACCCTTCCATGGTGAGGTTCTTGCCGGAAAGGGCCTCGCGGAGCGAGTCGAGGTTGCTCATCAAGAGGTCCTTGACCATGCGGTTGTCCGCGTGAACCTCCACGTTGAGCCGGTTGTTGTCCATGCGGAGCTCGATCTTCAGCTCCCCCAGCTCGCCCGGGTTCAGCCTGATGCTCATCTGGCCGTTCCCCTTGCCGTCGTGGGTCACCACCCCTTCCCTTACCTGGGAAAGGATGCTTTCGTGCAGGAAGGTCTTGCCGCCGGAAAGCTTGGCTTCACCCTGCACCGCTTCCGCCGGGGTTCCCTGCGCCGTCAATCCCGCGCCGAGCATCTGGCCGTTCAGGCCGTCCTCCCCTTTCTGTTGCGACTGTCCCTGCTCACCCTGAGCGCCCGACGCGTCCCGCACCCCCACCGACTCGGAGAGTGAGCTGGCAGTTGCCGTAGTTGCATTCTTGGTGCCGGAAACGTCCTCTCCCGAAGGTTTGGAGACGTTCGCCTGCTGGGCCTGCACCGCTTCCCGTACCTGCTTCCCGGTAACGGCTTCGCCCTGGTGGGCGTCCTTTCGCTGCGACTGCGGAGCCTGCTCCGCCTGGGCCGTTTTTTCCTGGGAGACCGTTGCCGGTTCCCCCTGCTTTTCCAGCTGCACCTTCACCTGGGCCGCCCCCACCTCGGGCTTGGTCTCCCGGACCGTTGCGCCGGTGGTGCCTGCGGCTGCGGCGCCGGCTGCATCCGGGGTGATCGCCTGCGCCTGCCCGCTTGCGTCCTCCCTTGTTGCTGTGCCCTGCTGCACCGGCGCGTGCTCCTGCCCGGCCGCTGCCGTGGTCGCGGCAGGGTCGCCTGCCGTTGCGGGCTCGGCCTGCTTCCTGACCGGCATGGCGACGAAGCGCCCCGCACCGGTTTCTTTCGCCGCCAGATGGGCGGCCGCCACCGTCTGGTCGGCGGCAACGGCGGTTTTTGCGGCATCCGGGAGTACCGGACCTTCCTGCCGCTCCGCCCCCCCCTGCGCCACCTGCGCCACCTGCCCCGTCTGCGCCTGGGGCTTCTCAACCTGCGCTCCTTCTGTCGCGCCCGTCGAAGGGACCACCTGGGCTTTCCGCTCCCCGCGGGGGAGTTCTACCGACTCCGCCTTCTGGCCGAGTTCGATGCCGGCCGTGCCGGCGGTGGTCTTTTGCTGCTGGTTCTGCGGTTGCGCTGCCTGTTGCGGCAGCTCCGATGGTACCGGGCCTGCGCCGGCCGCCGTTTTCGGTGCCGTTTCCGGTGCCGCTCCCTGCTGCGTGCGCTGCTGCAGGGCCTGGAGCCTTTCCAGCGCGGTGGTGCCTGCCGCCGCGTTGGCATCCTCGCTTCTTGCCGCGAGGTTCGACTCGATCGCGGCCGTGGCCACGACCAGCCCCGGGTTCGGGTCCGGCTTCATTTCCGGGACCGTCCCGGTTGCCGCCTCTGCGGCCTGACTGGAAACCGCGGTTTCCGGCGTCGAGGAGAGCGCCTGTTCCGCCCCCCCGTTTTGCGCCACCGTCCCGGCAGCGCCTTCCGCTGCCGTTTCCTCTTCCGAATCCGCCTTACGCCCCTGCTGCTTGCCGGAAACCGCCCCCTTTTCAGCGGCCGGTTTCCGAGCCGCTTCGGCCGGCTTGTCGTCTTGCGAGGAGTCGGTTTTCTGTGCCTTGGCCGGTTGCGCCTTCTCCTCGCCCCTGGCGGAACGGGAAGTCGCCTTGTGGGGCTGCTCCGGTGTCGGCCGGGAGGGCGTCTCCGCAGGTTTCGCCGGGGCCTGCCTCCCCTGCAGCAGCTGTTGGAATGCCCCTGCACCGGAGGCCGCCGCTGCCGTTGCCATCCCGGTCGATACTGCCGGGGCCGGGATGGCGTCTGGAATGAATGCTGCGTTTTGAACCATCATGTGCTGTCACCTCCTTTTGTTTGAATTACGGCTGCGTCCATGCGCCGCCGGTTGAAATCCGCCGTTCTCGCGGCGGTTCGAACAGGTTTCAGCCGGTCACTTCCCGGCGAGGTTCAGCCTGGTCCACTCCAGGACCCGTGGCTGGTTGATGAAGGGGATGAGTTTCACGGCGGTCTTCTGGTCCATCTGGTTCAGCATCTGGATCACCATCTTCTCGTCCAGCTTGTTGAGCAGTGTCCCCGCCTCATCAGGCTTCAGCCCCTTGTAGATCTTGATCATCTTCTTGTAGCGGTCGTCGTCCTGCTTCTTCTTGGCGGTGAGCGACTCCTCGATACCCTTCTTGGCCGCGTTCAACTCCGCCACCCGGGCGTCCAGCTTGGCGGAGAGCTGGTTCAGGGCCGCTTCCTTGGCGGCGAGCGCCGCCTCCTTCTGCGCCAGCTGCTGCCGCTTCGCCTCGAGGGCTGCGGCTTCGCCGGGCATGCTTCGCGGCGGGTTCTTCACCTCGGCCGCCTGCGCCGTGAAGACCTGGCGTTCGTTCCATAACAGCGGCAGTGCCATGAGGAGCAGCACCAGCACGCCTATCAGCTTTTTCACTTATGCCCCCTCCCCTGGACGGCTATCTCGTCCAGGAAGGCCCGTTCGCGGTTCAACTGCTCCATTCTCAGGTCCCGCATCTTCTTCTCCTTGAAGACCTCCAGCGCCTTCTTCTCCTTGGCCGCGGCCAAAAGCGCCTCGCGCTTTTCCTGGACAGCCTTCTCCAGCATAACCAGGCTATCCCTCAACTGCTGGATCTCCTGGGCCTTTCTGCGCGAGAAGTCACCGTAGAGCTGCAGGTCCTTGGCCTGGATGCCGGTCATCTGCCGCTGGGCGCATTCCTGCTCCAGCTGCTCCATCATGGCCTTCTCGTTCTTCAGCCGCTCCCTGGCACTCTCGTGCTGCTGCTTGGCCGCCGCGAGTTCCAGCTGGTGCATCTTCTCCACTTCCTTGCGGAACTTGAGCACCTGTTCGAGCCTGAATTCCTGTCCTGCCATGGCCTGCTCCTCCCACCTTCGCTAAAGCTACGGTGGGCAAGCCCCTTGCCACACCGCAAAATAAACTCCGCATCTTTTGACGCGCTAATCGTTCAGACTGCCTGTTCCAAAGATCCGGGCCAGGGCCTCTATCGATTCCTCGAATGTCACCTGGTCCGCCACGTCCTGCTTCAGGTAGGCGACCATCTGGTCCATCCGCGCTATGGCCAGGTCGATCTTCGGATTACTGCCCGCCTTGTAGGCGCCGATGTTGATCATGTCCTCGGCCTGCCGGTAGGCGGCCAGGGTCTCCTTGAACTGCCCGGCCAGCGCCCGGTGCTCCCTGCTGGTCACGTCGCTCATGACGCGGCTCGCGCTGTTCAACAGGTCGATGGGGGGATAGATGTTCCTGGCCGCCAGCTCACGGGTCAGGATGATGTGCCCGTCGAGGATGCTGCGCATGGCGTCGGAGATCGGCTCGTTGAAGTCGTCCCCCTCGACCAGCACCGTGTACAGCCCGGTGATGCTCCCCCCCTGGAAGTTGCCGGTCCGCTCCAAAAGCCTCGGGAGCGCCGCGAAAACGCTCGGGGTGTACCCCTTGGTGGTGGGGGGCTCGCCGATGGCCAGCCCCACCTCGCGCATCGCCATGGCGAAACGGGTGGCGGAGTCCATCATGAGGAGCACCTTCTTCCCCTGGGCCTGGAAGTACTCGGCGATGGTGGTCGCTATGTAGGCGCCGCGCATCCGGACCAGCGGGGGCTGGTCGCTGGTCGCCACCACCACCACCGACTTCCTGAGCCCCTCGGCCTGCAGGTCCTTCTCGATGAACTCCCGCAGTTCCCGGCCGCGCTCGCCGATCAGAGCGATCACGTTGACGTCGGCCTCGGTGTAGCGGGCGATCATCCCCAGAAGGGTCGACTTCCCCACCCCCGAGCCGGCCATGATGCCGACCCTCTGCCCCTCGCCGCAGGTCAAAAGACCGTTGATGGCGCGGATGCCGAGGTTCAGGGGCTTCCGGATCGGACGCCTTTTCATGGGGTTCACCGGCAGGGCGTAGATGGGATACTCGTCCGCCACCTCGATGGGCCCCTTGTCGTCGATCGGCTCCCCCAGCCCGTCGATGACCCGTCCGAGGAGCGCGGGGCCGACCCCCAGGGCCGCCTTCTCGCGCCGGACCGAGATCACGCTCCCGAGTCCCACGCCGCGCAGTTCCCCAAGCGGCATCAACAGGGTCTTGTTCTCGCGGAAACCGACCACCTCGGCGGGGATCGGGGGATGCCCCTCGGAGTGCACCTCGCAAACGCTCCCCACCGCGGTCTCGGGGCAGTACCCCTCGATGACCAGGCCTACCACCTGGGTCACCTTGCCGTGAAAACGGACCGGCTTGGCCGCATCGACCACCGGCAGGTAGCGCGCCAGATCAATCCCCACTTTGTTCTTCCTCCCGCCGCGCGTTCCTCTCCTCGGAGAGCCGGCGCATGATCTCCTCGAGCTGGGCGTCGAGGCCGGCGTCGATGTTGCCCCGCACCGTCTCCACCAGGCAGCTCGCCGGCCCCAGCGCCGGGTCCTCGCGCAGCGTTATCTTCTTCCTGTCCCGGGAAAGCGCCTGGAACTGCGGCGAGTACGCCACCACCTGGTACTCCTCCGGGTTCAACCGCACCACGATCTCCCCTTCGTCCGCTGCCAGCTCGACCGCCCCGTGCACCAGCCCCGCGATCAGCCCCGGGTCGAGGGAGAGCTCCCGCATCATCACCTTGCGCGCTATCAGCACCGAGAGCTTCAAAAGGTCCTCCTCGGCGTCGTGCATGAGCTGGGACCGCAACGCGCCCGTGGAGAGGAGCGCCTGGGCCAGCGCCTCGCTCACCTTGGCGAGGTCCTCCTCGGCCTGCTGCCTTCCCTTCTTGACCCCTTCGGCGTGCGCCTGCTGGATCCGTCTGAGCGCCTCTTCCTCGGCGATCACGCTGGGAGGGATTTCGGGCTCCCGCTCCTCCTCGACCAGAGCGGGCTCCTCCTCACCCAGCTGGATGGGGCGGAACACCTCCTGCCCCGCCGTCGGGGCCAGTTCGCCCCCAAGCGGCTCCAGCGTGTAGGCCTCGGAGTCGACCCCCTTCCTGATGATCTTAGACGAGAACATCTTCCGCCCCGCGTCCCGCGATGACCACCTTCCCTTCCTCTTCCATCTTCCGGACGATCTTGATGATCTCGCTCTGAGCCTTCTCCACGTCGGAGAGGCGCACCGGCCCCATGACCTCCAGGTCCTCCTTGATCATCTCGGCCGCGCGGCTGGAGATGTTGCGGAAGATCTTGTCCTTGACCTCGTCCACCGAGGTCTTCATGGCCAGGGTCAGCGTGTCGTTGGAGACCTCCCTCATGATGGACTGGATGGCGCGGTCGTCCAGCTTGAAGATGTCCTCGAAGGTGAACAGGTGCTTCCTGATCACCTCGGCCAGCGGCGGGTTCATGGTGTCGAGCTTGTCGAGGATCTTCTTCTCGCGGCTTCGGTCGAGGTGCGCGAACATGTCCACCACCTTCTCCACGCCGCCGACCTTGAAGCGCTGCACCCCCCCCAGGGCGGTCAGCTCCACCCGGATCACCTCATCGATCTCGGCGAGGATCTCGGGGGAGACCTGGTCCACCTCCGCGATGCGGATCACCACCTCGGCCTGAAGCTCCTGCGGCAGGAGCGCGATGATCTCGCTGGTCTGCTTGGGCTTCAGCTTGGCCAGTACCACGGCGATGGTCTGCGGGTGCTCCTGGGAGAAGAAGTTGGCGATGGTGCGGGGATCCATGGTGGAGAGGATGTCGGCCATGTCGCCGATACCGGAGGTGCGGATCTCCTGCAGGAGGGTCTCGGCCCGCAACGGACCCAGCGCCTTCTCCAGGATCTTCTTGACGAACTCCTCCCCCTGGGAGAAGAAGCCGGTTTCCGGGTTGGTGATGTCGGTGAACTCCTCCACCACCGAGGCGATCTCCTCGCGCGGGACGTGGCCGAGCTTGGACATGCTCTGGCTGATCCGCTTGATGTCGCCGTCGTCCATGTGCCCGAAGACCTTGGCGGTCGCCTCGGGGCCCAGGTACAAAAGGAGTATGGCGGCCTTCTCGGCTCCGGTCATGCTGCACCTCTATAAATCACGTATCTCATCTAGTCCTTGCGCGTCAGCCAGTTCTGAAGAATCTGGGCGGCCTGGTAGGGATCCTGTTTCACCTTCTCCACCAGCTCGATCTGGGTCACCCGCATCTTCTCCTGGGCGATCTTCTGCATCTCGAGCATGTGGGCGTTCTCGACCTCGTCCTGGATCGGGAGGAAGGAGGTGGCGGGCTTCTCGCTCTTCAGCGTCTTAAGCAGCGGCCGGATCACGAACAGGATCAGGGCCAGGAAGCCCAGGCCGATCAGGCCGTTCTTGATCAGGGTCTGCACGATGGGGGCGTCGTACCACTTGGGCCCCTCGCCGCCGGTTTCGCCGGTCTCCTGGAAGGGGATGTTGGCCACGGTCACCTGGTCGCCGCGCTCGGCGTTGAAGCCGACCGCGCTCTTCACCAGCGCCTCGATCTTCTGCATCTCGTCCGGGGTCCGGGGCTGGTACTTGGGCTGCGCGCCCGGCTTCGCCCCCACGGGGAGATCGTACTTGCCGTCCACGAGGACCGCCACCGACACCTTGGAAAGCGCCCCAACCGGTTCGATGATGCGGGCGGTGGAACGGCTCACCTCGTAGTTCAAGGTCTCGTCGGTCTTCGAGCCGCCGCCGCTCTGCCCGCCCGGTCCCGGGGGGGTGCGCCCGAGGTTGGTCTGCGCGCCCGGAACGCCGGAGGCGGTGGTCGTGGCCCCCCCCTTCTCCTCGCTTCTCTGCTCGCTTCTCACCGCGGCGGACTCGGGGTCGTAGCGCTCCTCGTACTTCTCAACCTGCTTGAAGTCGAAGTTGGCGGTGACCCGGGCCACGCACTTGCCGGAGCCGACCACGCGGTCCAGGAGCGACTGCAGCTTGTCCTCCTGGGTCTTCTCGAAGTTGCGCTGGGTCTCCTGGCGGGAGCCGGTCAACTTGCTGGCCGGGTCGGAGCTGGTGTTGCCGGAGAGCATCTTGCCCCGGCTGTCGAGGACGGTCACCTGCTCGGGGTCCATCCCCTCGATGGAGGCGGCGATCAGGTGCACGATCCCCTGCACCTCGGAGTCCCTGAGCATCCGGCTCGATTTCATCTTGAGCACGACCGAGGCGGTCGCCGGCTTCTCGGCCTCCTTGAACAGGGTCTTCTCCGGGATGGCCAGGTGCACCCGGGCCGACTCGACCCCGGCGATCTGCGAGATGGTGCGGGAAAGCTCCCCCTGCAGGGCGCGCTGGTAGTTCAGTTTCTGCACGAACTCGGTCATGCCGAAGTTCTTGCGGTCGAAGATCTCGTAGCCGACGCCCCCACCCTGGGGCAGCCCGTCGCTGGCCAGGGAGAGCCTCAGGTCGTACACCTTGTCCGACGGGACCATGATCGCCTTGCCGTCGGCGGCGATCTGGTAGGGCACCTTCTGTTCTTTCAATTTTTTGACAATCTCGCCGGCGTCGTCGCTGTTCAGGTTGGCGAACAGCGGGCGGTAGTCGGTCTTGTTCGCCACGGTGATCAGCGCCGCGAAGGCGAGCAGCGACCCGAGCGCGACCCCCGCGACGACCAGACGCTTCCCGGTCGACAGAGCGAGAAAAGGTTCCAAAAGTTTTTTAAGCCCTTCCGGCATGGGATCTCCAAAAACAAGGTTGAGGTTAAGGTTGAGGTTGAGAAAACCTCTTGTTTCCCTCAGCTACAGCCAGCTGCACTTCATGACTAAAACGCGGCAAGGTTGGGGGTTGAGTAAAGCTCTCCTCAACCTTAACCTCGACCTTAACCTGCCTTTAAACCGGCATCCTCATGATCTCCTGGTACGCCTCGACCGCCTTGTTGCGTACCTGGGTCAGCATCTGAAAGGAGATGCTGGCCTTTTCCACCGCGAGCATCACCTCGTGTAGCCCCTTGGTCTCGCCGGTGGCCAGCGCCTGGATGGATTGGTCCGCGGCGCCTTGCTGCTGGTTCACTTTGGAGACCATCTCCTCCAGAAACTTGCCGAAGCCGACGGTCGGGTTGCCCTGCGTCCCCTGCACCTCTTGGGCGGGAAAAGCCTGGGAGAGTCCGCCTACCTTGGTGAGTGCCGATATTTCCATGTAGTACCTCCGTTACCTAGCGCAGCAGGTCGAGCGTCTTGAGCGCCATGCTCTTGGCTGCCTGGGTGGCCGTGATGTTCGCCTCGTAGCTGCGGCTGGCCGTGATCATGTCGGCCATCTCCTCGACCACGTTGATGTTGGGGTATGCCACGTAGCCGTTGGCGTCCGCATCCGGGTGCCCCGGCTCGTACTGCAGCCGCGGGGGGCGCTGGTCCTCGTTGATCTGGGTGACCTGGACGCTCCTGGCTTCGTTGGCGCGGGAAAGAGCGGCGCCGAAGGAATTCCCCTCCTTGACCGGGGTCGCGGTGAACACCGCGTCCTTGCGCCGGTAGGGTCCCCCCTCCGCGGTCCTCGTGGAATTGACGTTGGCCAGGTTGGACGAGATCAGGTTCATCCTGGTGCGCTCGGCGGCGAGTGCCGAGGCGCTGATGTCCATGGAAGTGAAAAAGTCCATTATAAGGTACCCCTTATGGCCTGCTTCAGCTCCTCGAACTTCTTGGTGAGGATCTGCACGCTGGCGTTGTACATGATCTGGTTCTCAGCCAGACGCCCCATCTCGCTCTCCATCTCAACGCTGTTGCCGTCGGGCCCCATGTTGCCGGAATTCAGCTCGACCACGTCACCCTGCACCTTCTCCAGGGAGGCCGCGGAGGCCCCCTTGAGCGGGATGTGGCGCGGGTTGGTGAGTGCGCCGGCTTTGGGTCCCCCCTTGAGGGCGCTCTTCAGCTGCCCCTCGAAGGAGAGGTCGCTGGCCGTATAGCCCGGGGTCTCCACGTTGGCAAGGTTGGCCGAGATCATCGTCTGCCGCTTGGCCCTCAAGTCCAGGGTCTTCCCCAGCAGTTCGACGGTGGTTCCGAAAATTCCTTGTACTGGCATCTCATCCTCCTTGGTCGCCAAGCAGCATCAGCAAAAGGCGTACCACCTGCGGCGATTCAATGTAATCGGCAGGTTACGCCACCGGGCGGCGACGGGGTCATCTTTTTGACAGTCAGGGGAGCTGTCCGGCGATCTTCATGCGCCAGTTCAGGTCGTTGAGCGCCTCGGAGGCGAGCCTCCCCCAGGTACCCCCGAGCCCGGCCGCCTTCTCCCAACTCGCCTTGGCCTGGCGCACCTCGCCCAGCTGCAGCTGCAGCTCCCCGCTCTTGTAGAGGAACTGGCCGCTCATCTCGCCGGAGGCGACGCTCTCCCCCACCTGGCAGGCCGCCAGGGCCCGCTGGTAGTCCTTGCCGGCGGCGAGGGCCGTGGCCAGGGTGAAGTAGCCGTCCGGGAGGAACGGGTGCCCCGGTTTGACGGCGGAGGTGAAGCGGGCCAGGCTGCGCACCGCGCCGCGGTAGTCCTTGGCCGCCTCGAGCGCCTTGCCCAGGTAGTATTCGCTCTCCGGCAGCTGCGCCTGCGCCCCCTTCGCGCCCAGGAAGGAGAGCTGCGCCGCCGCACCGGGCAGGTCCCCCCGCTCGAAGGCGAGCCGCCCCAGCTGCTCGCGCACCCGCCCCAGGTGGGGGTCGCGCGGGAAGCGGGCCAGGAAATCGCGGGCGGTCGCCTCGACCAGCGGCACGTTGCCGAAGGCGACGGCGTCATCGACGATGCGGGACAAGAGGAACGGGGCACTGCCGGCGACCCAGTTCTTCTGCCCGAGGTACCCGAAGAGCTCCAGCTCCTTCGCGGTGGCACCGGTCTTCTCGAAGGCCTGCGACACCCTGGGGGCGAAGCCCGGGTCGCCGAAGCAGCGGGCCAGATATTCCCGGTTGTCCAGGGCGAGCTGGACCAGCCCCTGGTCGTTGCCGGCGGCGGCGGTCTCCTGGTACACCGGGAAGAGGATCTCCTCCCGCATCTTCTTGACGATGGTGCTGAAGATGCCGCGCGGGTAGCGCCGGTCGTAGGTGACCACGGTATCAAGGGCCTCCTTGGGGGAGGCGTAGAGCGAGAGGAGCAGCGTCATCTTGAAGAGCGCCTCGTCGCGCGAGGCGGGATCGCCCGGCTCCTGGTAGATCGCCTGGTACTTGGCCAGAAGTTGCCGGTAGCGGTCGCGGGAGAGGGTGAAGAGCTCGCGGTCGGCGAGCTTCAGGCGCGCCCTGCCTGCCGCGGGGCTCCCGGCCGAGTAGACCACCACGCTGCGGTACATGGCCAGGGCCGCCTCCTTCTGGCCGTTGCGCTCGATGAGGTCGGCCAGGCGGTTCAGGAGCTCCGCCTGGTAGGGGGTCCCCAGGTACCGCTCCATGAGGCGGAGCAGCATGGCGCGGGCGGCGGCGAAGTTGCCGGTCCTCGCCAGCGCATCCGAGTAGGGCTGCAGGAGCTCCGGGGCCTGCTCCAGGTACCGGGGCCAGAGCCCCTCCCCCTGCCGGAAATAGGAAAGGGCGTCCTGGTGCCGTCCCAGCCGCTCCAGGGCTTCCCCGAGCCGGTAGCAGGCCAGGGCCTTGGGGCCAGGGGCCTTGTTCAGGAACATGGAGAAGACGTTGACCGCCTCCTCGGCCCGGTCCCGGTACAAAAGGCTTTCACCCTGCTGGAACAGGAGCGCTTCCCCCTCGGGGAGGAGCCCCTTCAGGACCTTCCCGTCGGTGGGGGCAAAGGGAACGCCGCCGGGATCTGCGTCGAAATCCCGCACGAAACGCTCGGTGCCGGAGAGGATCGGCTCGCGCCCGGGGGCGATATCCACCCGCGCCACCCGTTTCACTCCCGGCCCGATATCCAGCGACAGCACGCTGGGGTTGGCGCAGGAGACCACCTGGACCCCGGGATCGGCGTCACGCACAGCAACGGAGACGCTGAGCGCGCCGCGCAGCTCCGCGGTGGTGACGCCGGCGAGCTGCTTGTCGTTTAGGACGCGTAGTTTCTTGAAGCTGGGGGAATCCGCCCCGCGCACCTCGAGCCGGACCCGCCCGGAGAGGACCCGGAGCGTGTAGTCGGGGGGGGACTGGAAGAAGAGGTTGACCCTGGTGAAGCCCTGGTGCGGGTGCACCGCCATGCGCAGCAGGCGGTTTTCCTGCTGAGCCAGGGCGCTTTGCGGGAGGGCGCAGGCGAGCAGTATCGTGACGAGCCCCAGCAAAAGTGCCGGGGCGGGTATGCGCAGCGTAAAGGTCATGGGGGAGTTCAAGGCAAAAGCCATGCCGTAGGGATGCGGCGAAGCATCGGCACGCTAACCCGCTGGGACTACGGCATTTTATCTGTGGGGGAATTTTACGTCGCGCCCGCTGGGCGCCGGAGACGGCCGGCCAGTCAAAAAAACGGAGCGCAGGGATGTTTTTTTGACTCGCCTGTCAGTGATGCAGGATCTTCTCCAGCTTGTCGGCGAGCTCGTGCGGAGCATAAGGGGGCATGACCACCCCCTTGACCCCCGCCTTGAGCGCCTTCAGCACCGCGGTCCGGGTCCACTCCGGCGCGGAGAGGAGCACGGCCCCGCCGCTGCGGTCCACCATCGGGACCACCCGCTTGCAGATGGCGAGGTCGCGGTCGGAGGTCTGCTTCAGGAAGATGAAGGCGGCCCGGACGTCACCCTGGGCGAAGAGCCCGGGGAGGTCTGCGCCCAAGGGCGCGTCGATCAGGTTGAGACCGCTGTCGGCCAGCCCCTGCACCAGCTCCTGGCGCCCCTGGTCGTCCCCGAGGACCAGGATGGAGGGGAGCGCCCCGGCGCTTTCTTCCGCCGCCGCCTCGACCTCGGGCTCGGCCTCGACCGCAGCCTCCTCCGGCTGCGGGTCGAAGAGGTTGGCCAGCGGGTGCGGGATCAGGATGTCCACCATGCTCATCTCGTGCCCCTCGATCTGCAGGGGGGCACGGTACATCAGGTACTCGCCGTCCGGGAAGGGAACTTCGTCGGTGAGCGGGTCGGTTCCGGGAACGTACTTCTGCGGCGGGAGGAGCTTCAGATGCACCTTGTCCGGCAGGTTGGGCTGGAACACGGAGTTGAAGGAGCCGATGATCTGGTTGGCGATCTCGCCGAAGGCGTCCACGTCGTCCGGTTCCTGGATGGAAAGCCGGCGCTTCTCCTGGATCCTCGGCCCCGGGATGCCCAGGAGGATCGAGCTCATCACGATGGTGTCGCCCAGCGAGAAGAGGAGATAGAAGAAGCCGGGGTACGCCTCGCGCGACTCCACCCCCACCACGTAGATGGGGTTGTCCTCGTCCCCGAGGTAGCTCTTGCGGTTGGTGTTGAGGACGTCGGAGGCGGCCACGGACATGCTCTGGCCCAGGAGCATGCTGCTCTCCTCCCCGGCCTGCTTCATGGCGGCGTCCAGCATGGATTGTAACTTTTCGAATGCAGCCATTACGGTACCGCCTAGACTTCCTTCCTGAGCTTCAGCCCGACCAGGAAGCGATCACCCTCGTTGGTGAAGGGAATGATGACGCAGTCGCTGTCGGCCATCGAGTTGACCGTGTAATCCTCGCCGGAGATGACGGTCGGGATGGAGAGGTTGATGTCCAGCCCCCCCTTGGAGAGGATCTGCTTCACGTACCCGCCGAGCATGTTGGCGATCTCGCCCAGGGCATCGTTGACGTCTTCCCCCACCTCTTCCACGTCCATCCCCAGCATGTTGGAGGTGATCCTCAGCGCCAGGTGCTGGGGGCAGTGGATGGAGAGGATGCCGGTGTAGGTCCCCGCCAGGCCGACCATGCCGGTGACCGAGCAGTGGAAGGAGGTGACCGGCTCCTTGAGGGGGTAGCTGTCCTCGAGGGCCATCATCACCATGGTTTCGAACACCTCCTTGGTAGCGTTGATGACGTAGGTCGCCAGATCCGCCTCCTCGAGGTGTGTCGCGGCTGCGATATCCTGGTTCAGGGACATCATAAAAGTCCTCCGAGCTTCTCGTTCAACTGGTCGGGCGTGAACGGCTTCTTGATGCTGTCGCTTGCGCCGTTGTTGATCGCCTCCTTGAGGATGTCCTCGCCCCCTTCGGTGGTGATCATCACGATCGGGGTATTGACCCCCTTGCCCCGGACGCACTTGATGAACTCCAGACCGTCCATGTTGGGCATGTTGATGTCCGAGAGGATCAGGTCGATGGTTTTGCCCTCCATGGCGGAGAGGGCCTCGATGCCGTCGCCGGCCTCGTAGATGTCGTCGATGGCGAGCCCCGCCTGGCGCAGGCTGCGGGAAATGATCTTTCTCATGGTCGAGGAATCGTCCACTATCAATACGTTGCCCATGCTGTTCTCCTCCTTGGCTGTTCTATGCGCGCACAGGGCGGCTTTATTTTTCTCTGCGGGGCGCTCCCGGTCGGGCGAGCCCGATGAGAGCCTAATCGGCGCCGGACGGCGGGAACTTTAACCCTTAAATTAGGACTTGAAGCTGCACCTTTCCTTGGCCAGCGGCAAAAGGACCGAGAAGCAGCTCCCCTTGCCGGCGCTGCTCTCGACGCGGATGCTCCCGCCGTGTGCCTCGACTATCGCCTTGCTTATGGTGAGCCCGAGCCCGGTACCCTTGAACCCCTGGGCGCCCGAGGCGCGGAAGTACTTGTTAAAGATGCGCGGCAGCTCGCCCTCGGGGATGCCGATGCCGGTATCGCTGACCCGGACCAGCAGGCAATCGTCCTCGATCGTGCCGGTTACGCTGATGGTGCCGCGCCTCGGGGTGAACTTCACCGCGTTGCCGATCAGGTTGGCGAAGACCCGGGTGATCTGCTTCTCGTCCAGGTCGAGTGTCGGGATCCCGTCGCAGATATCGCTCAGGAAATAGGAGCCGTGCACCGCCGCCTCCTGCTCGCCGTCGCGGCAGCACCCTTCCAGGAGGGCGCGCGCGTCGCAGGGCTGGCGGTCGATCTGCAGCAGCCCCGCCTCCAGCCGGTAGGCGTCCAGCACGTCGTCGATCATGGAGAGCATCTTCACCGCGCTCTTGTCCATCTCCTTCACGAAGAGGTGCAGCGAGGGGTCCATCTTCGAGGGCATCTCACCCATCAGTGCCTGCATGTAACCCATGATCACGGTAAGCGGCGACTTGAGGTCGTGGGTCATCATGGCGACGAACTCCTCGCGCTGGCGCTTTTCCTTCTTGTCGCTGCTGATGTCGCGCAACTGGAAGAGCTCCCCTTCCGCGGTTCCCAGCGCACTGGAACGGACCTGGATCACCGAACCGTCGATGCTGACCTCCACCGGCTCGTCCTGCGCGTTCTCGCTCAGCACGCGGTAGATCGGCGTCCTGAGGGGCAGCATGTCCACCCGCTTCCCGAGGACCTTGGCGCGCTCGACGTGCAGGATCTCCTCGGCCCTGCGATTGACGAAAAGCACCTTGCCGCCGGCGTCGAGGTAGACCGTCCCGCAGTCGACCTCCTCCAGCAGACGCGCCGCTAGGTTTTCACGTTCCTCCTGCATGCTACCTCCACCTTCAAGCAAGCCCTGTTTTGGCTTATCGGAACCTGTCTGCATAGCTTGAGCCAAAAGAACTGCAAAAGTTTACCAGATTTTGCGGGAAGCACGTTGGAACAGGGCAAGAGGGGGAGGTGCGGCCAGGGACTAGGGATTACTCAGGGGCTAGGGGCCAGGAGGCTGGCGGCTGGGCGCCGGGGGGGCTTTAGCTGCGTTTTGGGGTTGGCGGGCGAAACGGTGGTTTGGGCTCCCTCCCCCGGAGGGGGAGGGAGGGGGAGGGGTGAGCTAGCGTCCCAACTGCAGCGGCAAGCCGTTGTTGTACCAGCCGACGATGCCGTCGGTCATGTTGTAAATCTCGCGGTACCCCCTGGAGGAGAGGAAACTCGCGGCGGTGGAGGAACGGGCGCCTACGGCGCAGTAGACCAGCACCGGCCTGTCGCGCGGGATCTCCTGCACCCGGCGGTTCAGCTCGCCCAGCGGGATCAGCTGCGCCCCCTTCAGGTGCGCCTGGCGGTACTCGTCGGGGGTGCGCACGTCCAGAAGCACCATCCTGGCGTTCTTGGCCAGCAACGCCTGGGCCTGCTTGGAGGTGACGTTGGCGGGTCCCACGGCCTGGGAAAGGGAAGCGGTCAGCATCAAAACGGAAAACAGTACGGCGATAAATCTCATCAATGAACCTCTCTCTTTGCGGTATGAGCTAGTCGACTTCGAGTACGTACCCCACCTGCATCGGCTTGAACCCGCCCGGGAACGCGGCGGCGAGGCGCGCGGCGGCATGGAAACCGGTGCAATGGCCGGGACAGATCTTCTTCAGCCCGTAACGCTTCAGGGCCTTGATGGTTGCGTCGATCTGGGGCTGGGACGAGAAGGCGAGGTGGCATCCTCCCATGACCCCGTAGACCTGCTCCACGCCGGTTTTCTCCCGCGCGAGCTCCAAGGTGTTCACCACCCCGGCGTGACAGCACCCCAGGAGCAGCAAAAGCCCCTTCTCGGTCACGATCACCAGGGATTGGTCGTCCGTGACCCGGTCCCTGTGGCAGCCGGCCTCGTCGCAAAAAAGGCCCGCGTCCCCCTCCTCGTAGCTGGTGCGGCGCGGCACTTCGCCGGTCAGGAAGACGCCGGGGACGACCTCCCGGAAGGCATCGTTGTAGGAGAAGCTCGCCCCGAGCCCGGTGAGAAACTCCTCGGAGTAGGGAACCCCGACGGAGCGGGCGCTTCCCTCGCGGAGCACGTAGCGCCGGGTGAAGATCTCGGGGTGGGCCAGTATCCGCTTGGGCCCCGCCGCCTGCAACAACGGCCAGAGCCCCCCGGCGTGGTCGTAGTGGCCGTGGGAGAGTACCACCTGGTCCACGCTCTTCAGGTCCACGTTCATGCGCTGGGCGTTGTGCAGCAGGGTGTGCCCTCCACCGGTGTCGAAGAGCAGCGACTGGTCCCCCGCCTGCACCAGGGCGGCAAAGCCGTGCTCGCCCAGGGTACCGGAGATCGCCCCCGCGCTGTTGTCGCAGAGGACCTTGATGCGGCAGATCATTTGCCGCATCCCTGCGGCGGAAGCTTGGGCACCCCCAGCTTGTCCAGTATGGTCATCATCGGGCACCAGTTGGTGAAGCCGGACTGGAGCAGGTTCAAGCCGATGAAGGCGGTGAACCAGAGCCAGCGCGGATCGTGGTAGTGGGCCAGCGCCAGGGAGATGAGGGTGAACGTGCCGGCGATGAGTCGCAACAGTCTGTCGATGTACATGTGACCTCCTTCTCTTACTTCTTCTGCAGCAGTTCCGCCACCTTGCCGGCCGTGTTGGCCGTGAACTCCACGCAGCGCTTCTTGCCGTTGGCAGTGAGCGCCTTGCAGCAGGTGACGCGGTATTGCTCCTTGAACCAGTGGTGCAGCTCCTTGGTCAGCGCGGCGGACGCCTTGCGATCCTTGACCACGAGGCCGATCGCCATGGTTCCGCCGGCCACCGCGCCGCAGATGCAGCCGGCACCGGATCCGCCCCCGAAACCGGAAGCGAGATGGACCAGTTCGTCCCCCGCCTCGGGCAGAAACTCGTTTTTCACCGCGGCGAGCACCGCCTCAGCGCAGTGCATCTTGCCGGAGCGGTAGAACCCCTCCGCCTCGTTGGCCACCTTCTCGGCCTGCGACTCGCCGTTCACGTTTTCAGCCACATTCTTTCTCAACCAGAACACTAAAACCTCCTAAAGGCAGGTTAAGGCTGAGGTTTAGGTTAAGAAGACCTCTACCGACCTTACCCGTCGCACACATGCTAGCTTATTCTCAACCTAAACCTCAACCTCGACCTGCTTTTTATGTTTTTCCTTCCAGGACTGCACCATGAAATACAGGATCGGGATGGTGATCCTGGAAAGCGTGGTGGAGGCGATCTCGCCGCACATCATGGCGAGCGCGAGCCCCTGGAAGATCGGGTCGAACAGGATCACGAAACTCCCCACCACGACGGCCGCCGCGGTGAGCAGCATGGGGCGGAAGCGGACCGCGCCGGCGTCGATGATGGCCTCGTCCAGCGCCATCCCCTCCCGTCGCCGCAGCTCGGCGAAGTCGATCAGAATGATGGAGTTACGGACGATGATCCCCGCCAGGGCGATGAAGCCTATCATACTGGTGGCCGTGAAGAAAGCCCCCATGACGGCATGACCCGGCAGGATGCCGATCAGGGTGAGCGGGATGGGCGCCATGATCACCAGCGGCGTGGTGAAGTCGCGGAACCAGGCCACCACCAGCACGTAGATGAGCACCATCACCGCCGCGAAGGCGGCACCAAGGTCGCGGAACACCTCGTAGGTGATGTGCCATTCGCCGTCCCACTTGATGCCCGGGCGCTCCTCGCTCCAGGGCTGGGAAGCGGCGCGCTGCTCGATGTGGTAGCCGCCGGGGAGCGGTATGTTGTCGATATCCTTCTGCATCTTCAGGATGGCGTAGACCGGCGCCTCGATCACCCCGGCGACGTCCCCGATCACGTACACCACGCTCTTCATGTTCTTCCGGTAGAGGGATTTTTCCTCCACCCCGCGCACCACGCGCACCAGCTCGGAAAGCGGCACGTTCCCCTTGTTCCCCGCCACGTAGATGGAGGAGAGCGAGGAGACGTCGCTTCGGGAGCCTACCGGCAGGCGCAGGTTGATCCGGATCGGCTCCTTCTCCTGCGGCACGTGCATGAGCCCCACGTCGGTCCCCCCTACCGCGAGCTTCAGGGTCTGCACCACTTGGGCCGCGTCGACGCCCGAGAGTGCTGCCTTTTCGCGATCCACCTCGAAGCGCATGGTGGGGTGATCGTCCTCCTGGTACCAGTCGACGTCGACCACCCCCGGGGTCTTCTTGAAGATGTCCCGTATCTTTCTGGCGATCTCCACCCGGCTTTGCTGGTCGGGGCCGTAAACCTCGGCCACCAGCGTGGAAAGGACCGGGGGGCCGGGGGGGATCTCGGCGACCTTGAGCCGGGCGCCGTAACGGTCGGTGATCGCCTTCAGGGCGGGGCGGATCCTTTTCGCGATGTCGTGCGACTGGGCGCTTCTTTCGTCCTTGCTCTCGAGGTTGACCTGGATCTCCGCCACGCTCGGCCCCTGGCGCAGGTAGTAGTGGCGCACCAGGCCGTTGAAGTTGAAGGGAGAGCTGGTGCCGACGTAACTCTGGAAGTCGGTCACCTCGGGGACCTTCCTGAGCGCTTCCCCGAGCTCGGCCACCATGCGGGCGTTGTCCTCCAGCGTCGTCCCCTCCGGCGCGTCCACGATCAGCTGCAGCTCGCTCTTGTTGTCGAACGGGAGCATCTTGACCGTGACGGCCTTGAAGTAGATCAGCGAGCAGGAGAGGATGAGCAGGACCACCACCATGGCCAGGAAGCCGTAGCGCACCTTCTTGTCGTGCAAAAGCCTCCCCATCATGCGCCGGTAGAAACGGGTCATCCAGGTCTCTTCGGGAGCCGCCTCGGTGCCGTAGTGGGACTCACCCTTCATGAAGCGGTAGGCGAAGTAGGGGGTCACGGTCAGCGCGATCAGGAGCGAGAAGACCATGGCCATGGAGGCACCCACCGGAATGGGACGCATGTACGGCCCCATGAGCCCCCCCACGAACCCCATGGGGAGGATGGAGGCGATCACCGCCAGGGTAGCCAGCATGGTAGGGTTGCCGATCTCGTCCACCGCCCGGATCGCCGCCTCAAGCGGCTTGAACTTGGTCGTGGTGAAGTAGCGGTGGATGTTCTCCACCACCACGATGGCGTCGTCCACCAGGATGCCGATGGAGAAGATCAGTGCGAACAGCGTGATCCGGTTCAGCGTGTAGCCGATCCGGTTGAAGATGAACATGGTGAGCGCGAGCGTCACGGGTATCGCGATGGCCGCGACAGCGCCGGCGCGCCACCCCATGAAGACCGCGATCAGGATGGTGACCGAGATGGCCGCCAGGAACATGTGGAACAGGAGCTCGTCGTTCTTGTCCTTGGCGGTTTCGCCGTAGTTCCTGGTGACGGTGACCTGCATCTCCGATGGGATCAGTTTCCCCTTCTGGAACTCGACCCGCTTCAGGAGGTCTTCGGCCACCCAGGTCGCGTTGGCACCCTTCCTCTTGGCGATGGCGATGGTGACCGCCGGGTAGTCCGCGGCGCCCCCCTTCAGACCCTTGTGCGCGGCAGCGGGGCCTAGGCCGAAAAAGACGTAGTCCTTGGGTTCCTGGACCCCGTCGGTGACCGTGGCGACGTCGGAGAGGTAGACCGGGCGGCCGTCCTTGACGCTCACCACCAGGCGGCCGGCGTCGGCCGGATCGGCTATGAAGCCGCCGACTTCCAGGCTGTACTCCCGGTTTCCCGAGGCGAAGGAACCGGCGCGCTGCGACACGTTAGCCTTCTCCAGCGCCCCCATCACCGCGAGCGGGGTCAGGCCGTAGGAGGAAAGTTTGGCCGGGTCGAGCTGCACCTTCAGCTCGCGCGACACCCCCCCCTTGATCTCTGAGTGGGCGACGTTCTGCACCTTCTGCAGGTCGTCGCACAGTTCCCGCGCCACCCGGCGCAGGGCGTTGTGGTCGTAGCGGTCGGACCAGAGCGTGAGCGAGACGATGGGGACGTCATCGATGGACTTGGAGACCACCAGCGGCTCCCCCGCCCCCGGGGGGAGGAGGTTGCGGTTGCTCATCACCTTGTTGTAGAGCTTGACGAGGGAGTCTTCCATGCTCTCCCCCACCAGGAAGCGGACCGTGATGATCCCCATCCCCTGGCGGCTGGCGGAGTAGATGTACTCGACCCCGTTAATCTCCCAGATCTTCTTCTCGAAGGTGGTGACCACCCGCTCCTCGACCTCCTTCGGGGAAGAGCCGGGCATGGGGAGGTAGATGTCCACCATGGGGACCACGATCTGCGGCTCCTCCTCGCGCGGCGTCGCGATGACCGAGTAGAGCCCGATCAAAAGCGAGGCCACCACGATGAGCGGCGTCAGCTTGGAATCTATGAAGGCGCGGGCGATCTTGCCCGCGAAGCCCAGGTTGTTCATGCGTTCTCCAATGATGACGGGAGCTTTATCGCCCCCCCTCCCCTTGCGGGCGTGCGCCGCGTAGCACTTCAGCACGCGAAGGGGTGAGGGGTTTGGGGGGTGGGGGAAGCTGCGTCAGGCAATGCACCCAGTCAATCTCCCACGACTACTGCACCTTGGCGCCGTCCACCATCTTGTCGATGCCGGCCGTGACCACCTTCTCTCCCGGGGAAAGACCGGAGAGGATCTCCACGCGTCCCCCCTGGGCACGCCCCGGTTTCACCAGGCGCAGACGGGCCAGCCCTTCGGGCGACACCACCCAGACCGAGGTGAGCGAGGAGCGCTGCACCACCGCGGCTGCCGGGACCGCGATCCCCTTGCGGGAGCCGGTCTTGAAGAAGGCCTTGCCGTAACTGCCGGAACGGAGCCTGCCGGAGGGGAGATCGACCTTCACGGTGAAGGTGCGGGTGGCGGGGTCCACCACCGGGACCACCTCGGAGACCCGCCCCGTTTCCGGCGCGCCCTCGACGGCGATGCCGATCTGGTCGCCTCCCCTTACCTTGCCCAGAAGCGTCTCGGGGGCGGCCACTTCCAGCCGGAACCCGTCATCCCCCTCGACGGTCAGAAGCGGGGTCCCCGGAAAGACGGTCTGCCCCGCCTCGACCTGCTTGGCCACCACCACGCCGGAGATTGGGGAAACCACCCTGCCGTACCCGGCGACGGCGCCGGCCGCCTGGGCGCCGTGCTGTGCCTGGGCCAGGCGCGCCTCGGCCCGGGCTACCCCCTGAGCCGCCACTTCCTGCGCGGTCTTCCTGGTGTCATACTCCTGGCGGGTGACCGCCTGCTCCGCGAAGAGCCGGGAGTAGCGGTCGAAGGTGACCTCTGCCAGCTTCTTCTGCGCCTGCGCCTCGGAGAGTGCCCGTGCCGCCTCCTCGACGCCGGACACAGCCCCGGCCGCAGCGGCGCCGCTTTCCACCGCCTCGATGGAAACGAGCAGTTTCCCGCGCCCGACCCGGTCGCCTTCTCGCACGAAGACCCGGCTCACGCTGCCGGGAATACGGGCCGCGATCTGCGCGCTGTTGCGTGCCCGCACCGTGCCCACCGCCTCCTGGACATCGGGCAGGTCCTCTGCCGCGAGGGTCTGCACCGTCGCGCCCGTCACCACCGGCGGCGCGGCCGGAGCGACAGTGTGCCCTTCCTTCTTGCCGCAGCCGAAGCCGCTCGCTATCACTAGGGCAACCAACGCCGCCCGGTATGTTCTCATTGCAGAACCTCCTTCACGAATACGCCGGCACGGAAGTAGATCTCCCCCGTCGCGGCATGGAAGCCGTTATCGACCTCCACCAGGTTGGCGCGGGCCTGGGTGAGCGCGTTTTCCGCGTCCATCACCTCCACCAGGGACGAAAGGCCGTTGCCAAAGCGCAGCGTCACCAGGCGCCGGCTTTCCTCGGCATCCCGCACCGCGGACTGTGCGCTCGCCAGTTTCAGGCGCGCCTCCTGGCGGTGCAACACGCTCTCGGTCACCTGCAGCGCCACCTCCCTCCGCTCGTTTTCCAGCAGTTCGGCCGCGCTCTTGCGGATCAGCTCCGCCTTCTCCTTCTCGTGGGACCGCCTGCCGCCGTCGAAGAGGTCCCAGCGCAGGTTCACCCCCACGGTCCAGGAATCCTTGTCGGTCCCCAGGGGAAGGTCACGGTCGTTGATCTGGTAGCTCCCCCGCGCGTACAGGGTCGGGAGATAGGCGTTCCTGGCCTGCCGGACCGCCAGCTCGCCGCGCTGCTCCGAATTCTCCGCAAGCTTCAGGTCCGGGCGGTTTAGCCTCGCCAGGGCAATGAGTTGCTCAAGTTCCTGCGCGGGCTCCGCCAGGCTGGGGAGCTCCCCCACGTCCAGAGGCTCTCCCTGGGCTCCGCCGACCACCAGGTTGAGCCTCAGGCGCGCGAGCAGCAGGTCGTTCTTCGCCGAGATCGCGCGCTGCTCCGCCTCGGCCACCGAGGTCGCCGTGCGCAGCCGGTCCGATTTGAGGCCGATGCCGTCCTTCTCGCGCACCGCCGCCAGGCGGTCATGCTCCCGCGCGTTCAAAAGCGCCTGGTCGGCCACCTCGCGGTAGGCCTGCGCCTTGCGCACCCCCAGGTAGGCGAGGTAGACGCGGAATGTGATCTCCTCGCGCCTGGCCTCCTCGGAGAGCGCGGCCGCCTCGGAACCCTTCCCGGCCAGGGCCACCCCCGTGGAGATGCCGAAATCGATCAGCGGCTGCTCGAGCGTCAGCGCCGTCTTGAAGTCGCCGCGCGGCGAGGGGTTGTTGAGGGTGTCGGCGGCGAAGTCCTTGCCGGGGTTGATGCGCCCCTCGTCCAGCTTCATCATGAACACCGCGCTCGGCGTGTTGGAGAGGACCGCTCCGCTCTCCAGCGCCACGCGGGGCAGATAGCGGCTCCTGCTGGCCGCCACGTCCTGCTCCGCCGCGCCGCGCTCCAGCGAGGCCGCCTTGAGCAGGTGGTTACTCTCCAGGGCGCGCTTGACGGCCTCCGGCAGCGTGACCACCTCGCCGAAGGCCGGCGCCGCACAGCTTGCCATCAGCAGAGCGATGAGCGGTAGAAACCTGTGATTCACCCGGAAACCTCCTTGCCGGTACAGTCAAAATATCGAATCGAGATATATTCGAATTCCTATATATATGTTGACCTGATAATTGTCAAGGTAATAACTGTATAAGCATCACTCTAGTGGACTTTGCGGGACGGCCCTGGAATTTTAACACTTAGAAACGAAGGCTCCCGGTACACATGAAAAAAAAAGCGCGCTCCCGGAAGGAGCGCGCCTCGTTTTGGTCAAACGGCGTGGCAGCGAAGTCAGGCCGAGGCCTGGTCCAGCAGGTAGCGTCCAACCCAGTGTTTGGAGAACTGCAGCGCGGTGCGGCCACAGCGCTTGGTCTTGTCGTGCGACCACTGGATGGCGTCCAGCTCCAGCTCCTTGCTCCAGGAGATGCTGACGTTGCGGTTTTTGGCCTCCCGCTCCACGCACTGGCGCACCGCGTCGAGGTAGCGGTCCTGGGTGAAGACGTGGAAGGCGACCCATAGGCCGAAGCGGTCGGAGAGGGAAACCTTCTCCTCCATCGCCTCGCTCTCCTGGAGTTCGCCGTTCACGTACTTGCCGCCCAAGAGGTCGGTGTTGTACTGCGGCAGCAGGTGGCGCCGGTTCGAGGTGACGTAGATGAGCACGTTCTCCGGGGCCGAGTACACCGAACCGTCGAGGGCGCTCTTCAGCATCTTGTAGGAGAGCTCGCCGATCTCGAAGGTGAGGTCGTCGCACAAAAGGATGAAGCGGTAGGGCTGGTCCTCGACGGCGCTGAAGATCTCGGAGAGGTAGATGAGGTCTTCCTTCTCCACCTGGATCACCCGCAGCCCCTCGTGGGCGTACTCGTTCAGGAGCGCCTTCACCATGGAGGACTTGCCGGTGCCGCGCGACCCCCAGAGGAGCGCGTTGTTGGCCGGGAGCCCCTTAAGGAACTGGCGCGTGTTGTAGACCATGATCTCTTTCTGCTTCTCGCAACCCAGGAGGTCGTCGAGCCTGGTCTGGTCGGTGACCTTCACCGCCTCCAGGTATCCCGAGAAGGAGTGACGGCGCCAGTTGGCGGCGTGGCAGGTGGCCCAGTTGACGGCCTTGACCGCCCTGGGGAGCAACATTTCGACAGAGCTGAGCACTCGCTCGAGCTGGGCTACTACCTCCGGTTTCAGATTCAACATGTACTTTTCCGTCCTCTGTGTGGTGGGCTCCGAACCGGCAGTTTGTTCTGATGAAACAACCATGCTCAAGTAACCCCCGGTAATTTTGTTAAATCTGTATACGTTATCGGAGAGCCCACTGTCAAATTAAAACAATGTGTCAATTGCCGCCGCGCCGGTTCTCGCACAACGCCCAGGCGGTTGCACCCGGCAGGAGGATGCCGGCCCGCGCCAGCGCGATCATCACCATGTTGTCCCACTCCAGCAGCCTGCCGAGCAGCGAGGCCGACAGCCGCCCACCCCGCCAGGGGCCTGGGTCTCGCACCCTCCCCCAATGATAGAGCCGGGATGACAGGAACCTCGGGATGAGCAGCGAGCCGAACAGGTAGCCGGAACTCACCACGACCAGCCCGGCGCTCCAGGCGAGCTGCTCCACCTGCCTCAGCCGGTAGCGCCGGTAGTGACCGCGAAACCAGTCATGCCCGCTGTAGAGCGCCTGAAAGGCGGGGACGGCGACCAGGACCCTCCCCCTTGCGGCAACGTGCTGCCGCACCACCCGCTTCAGGTACCCCCGGTCATCCTCGACCCGTTCCAACACGTCGAGGATCAAGGCGAGGTCGTAGCGGTTTCTCCCCGGGGGAAGCTCGCGGCGGTAGCTGATGCCCGGCTCGGGCTCCCGTTCCTCCAGGCGCGCCTCGGGAGGCTCGATCTCGACGGCCGCCACCTCCTTGTGCTCCAGCCCGCCGAAGACGGTGCGGCAGAGATAGTCGCCGCAGCCGACCCCGAGCACCTTCACCCCCTCGTGCAGCGTGTTACCCAACAGGGCCGCCAGCGCCCCGGCCCGCGCCCTCTCCCAGGGGTGCCTGGTGGGGCGGTCGTCCCTCTTGGTAGCGTCCATGGCTAGTACCTCATGTCGCAGGCGACGCCTGCGCTGCCGGCTGAAAGGAGCGGGCGCAAGGAGAATCCCTTGATGACGGCACCGCCGCTCCGCTGTCGGGTTTCGGGCGTGTCGAGATGGTCGTAGTGCAGCAGGCGGGGGAGCAGGAATCCTGAAACAAGGCCGATGGCGGCACCGGCCGCCGCAGGTGCGGCGCTGCAGAGAAGAAGCAGGAGGGCGATCGCGCTATGGGTCGCGGTGTAATGAGCCATAGGCGAAATTAAATATCATTAACCAAGCCTTGTCAAACCGGGCCGCCACTATTGCGGGAGAGGCTCCAGCTCGCCGGTGTGACACAGCCAGGCGAAGGAAAGTGCCAGCAGGTCGGCCACCCCCCCCATGGTCAGGTTGCGGCTCACGTAGTGCTCGTTGCGCCGGGACAGAAACTCCAGGAAGTCGTGGCGCCGGGCCACCATAAGCTCCAGCGCCCGGCCGTCCTCCTGCACCGTCCCCAGCCCTTCCCTGCCGCAGCGGTGCAGCGCGGTGGTATCCTCGACCGTCGCCATCAGGCGTCCGAGCATGGCGTACACCGCGCTCCCCCTGTTGCCGGCGGCCAGCTCGCGACGATAGGCGGGGAGCGCCTCCCGGAAGAGCGCCGGGAGCCCCTCGAGCGCCTCCCCCCGGATCCCCCGGGCGCCGTAGCTGTCGCAGACGCGGCTGCCGTTACTCTGCCCCTGCGGCGGCTGCGCAAATAGGCGGCTGGCGATGCCGGCCACCGCCTCGCTGAGCGCCTGCTCCCCTCCCCCGGGCGCCTGGGCCGCCGCCGCCAACAGGAGGCCGCTCAGGAAGATGTACCCCTTGTGGCAGTTGGTGCCGGCACGCTCCCGCATGGCCTGCTCGGCCTCGATCCCCAGGCGCACCTGCTTCGCCAGTTCCTCGCCGCACGACAGTGACTCGGCCAGCCGGCAGAGGTAGCCGGAGACCACCTCCAGGGATGCTTCCATGCGCTCCAGGGACAGATCGTGGTGGGAGCCGGGATCGTTCATGTCGACGAGCCCCGGCTTGGGGGTCAGGTAGAGCTCCAGGAAGGCTCCGCGCACCAGGTTCCGCGCCAGCCGCGCGAGCTCAGAGCGCATCGATCACCGCCCTCGTCTTCAGCACCAGCTCCTCGGTACTGTGGCGCTTGGCGTGGATGCAGGCGAGCGCGGGCTCGCAGCAGATCAGGCAGCTCCGGGGGGCGATGTCGAGCTCGGCGCGCCCGACCTGCTTGCCGGAGTGGTCGTAGATGTCCAGATCCAGGAGCCGCCCGGCCGGGTGCCTGGTCTCCAGCGCGATCCCCAGACGCTTCACCTGGGTCGCAGCGAGCCGGGTGTGGTAGAGGGCGAAGGGCCCCAGGGCATCGGAACCGCGCAGCACCGGGGTCACCTTCAGGGTAGCGAAGAGCGCCTCTTCCCCCCAGGCGAAGAGCCGCTCCGCACGCGCCCCGCTCTTCTCAGGCCCCGGCAGGTTCAGCGACAGCATGACCGTCGCCGGGAAAGGGGTCGGGAACAGGCCGTCCAAAAGCGCCTGGCGGCGGTCCCGGGCCGCGAGCAGGCTATTCCTTAACGCGTCTGACGACATCGATGATGCTCCCGTCCCGGTACTCGACCACCGCGACCACCTCGTCCTCGAACTCCAGAGGGCGCGGGGTGCCGGTGACCCGGCAGATCTCGCGCTGCAGGTCGGCGATCTCCTTCACCGGCAGCTTCCTTCTGATCAGCTCTTCCTTGAGCTCGGCGTGCCGGTCGTTCACCGCGATGCCGCGCTCGGTCACCACGACGCCTATGGTCTCCCCCGGGGTGGTGACGGTGGTGACCCGGTCCCTGACGATGGGGAGGCGCCCGCGGATCGAGGGTGCCACGATGATGGAGAGCTTTGCGCCGGCAGCGGTGTCCGAATGCCCGCCGGTGTTGTGCAGGAGGTAGCCGTTGGACTCGGTGTTCACGTTGACGTTGAAGGCCGTGTCGACCTCGGTGGCCCCGAGGATGACGCAGTCGAGCCGGTTCACCACCGCCCCGGCGTTGAAGGGGTTCGCGTACATGTCGGCGCTGATCTCCTGGTGGGCGCGGTTTCTGCCGATCGACTGCACCGCCTCCTGGTCGAAGCACTGCACGTCCATGAGCGCGGAGAAGAGCCCCTCCTCCAGCATCTCCACGAAGTAGCCGGTGATGCCGCCGCAGCCGAAGCTCCCCTTTATGGAGCCCTTGCGCATGGCGTTGCGCACCTTTTCGGCCACGGCGAGCGAGATGCCGCCCGAGCCGGTCTGAAAGGAGAAGCCGTCCCGCAAAAGCCCCGAGGCCTCGATCACCTGCGAGGCGTAGCTTGCGATCTGCAGCCCGACCGGATCGGTGGTGACGCGGGTGGTGGTGGAGACGATCTTCGCCGGGTCCCCGAGCCGGTCCACGACCACCACGAAATCCACCAGGGTCTGCGGGATGCTGACCGGGACCACCGGGAAGGGGACCAGGTTGTCGGTCACCGCGACCACGCAGGAGGCGTAGGTGGCGTCGATCTGGGCGTAGCCCAGGCTGCCGCAGGCCGAGGGGCCGTAATAGCCGTTCATGTTGCCGTACTCGTCGCAGCAGGGAGCCGCGATGAAGGCGACGTCTATGTGCACGCTCCCCTCGAGGACCGAGCGGGCCCGGCCGCCGTGGGTCCTCACCACGATGGGGCAGGAGATCTCGCCGCGGGTGGCCATCTCCCCGATCAGGCCGTTCACGCCGCACTGGAAGCCGGCGATGACGCCGCTCTTTATGTGCGGGATGATCTCGGCGTGCACCGGGTGCACCGAGGAGGAGGCGATCCAGATCCCCCTGAGCCCCAGCTGCGCGATCTCCGCCACGATCCGGTTCAAAAGGAAGTCGCCGTTTCTGAGGCTGTGGTGGGTGGCGATGGTCATGCCGTCTTTGAGCCCGCTCGCCTCGATCGCCTCCCTAAGCGAGGAAAGGAGCTTCTTCTCCCCCGGGTTCACCCGCTTCAGGGGGCGGGCCGCGACGCTCCCCTGCGGCCGGATGGCGTACGGGTCGCCGTAAGGGATGAGCGGTCTCCCCGCGTAGCTTTCCGGGATCTCCCGTCCCAGGCTATTGAGCGCCATGTATCGCCTCCTCGTCGATCAGGGTATCCACCATGCCGTGGGCGTAGGCGGTGCGCAGCACGCGGGCGGCGCGCTTAACCACCGGGGCGTCCACCATCTTGCCGCCGAGGGCGATGACGCCGGTACCGAGTTGGCGCGCCCTCTGGATCGCCTCGATGACCTGCAGGGCGTACTCGACCTCGTGCTGCTTGGGGGCGAAGACGTCGTGCACCACCTCGATCTGGCGCGGGTTGACCAGGCACTTGCCGGTGTAGCCGAGCCTCTTGGCGAGCTCGGTCTCGGCCCGGAGCCCCTCCATGTCCGAGACGTCGGCGAAGATGGTGTCGACCGCCTGGATCCCCTTCGCCTTGGCCGCCCAGAGCACGCGGGTGCGGGCGTTGAAGAGCTCCTCGCCGCCGCGGCTTCTCTCGATCTCCATGCTGGCGGTGTAGTCCTCGGCGCCGAAGGCGAGTGCGAAGATGCGCTCGGAGCTGTTGGCGATCCCCACCGCGTTGATGACGCCCAGGGCGCTCTCCAGGGAGGGGAGGATGCCGAAGCGGCCGATCTCCACCTCGAGCTCCTCCTCGAACTCGGTCAAAAGCGTGTCCAGCCGCTCCACGATCTCGGGTGTGTCCGCCTTGGGGAGCCGGATCCCGTCCGGCATGGCCGGGAGCACCACCTTCAGGTCCTCGTAGCCCCACCTGGTGTCTAGCGGGTTGATGCGGACCAGGAGCTCCTTGTTGCGGTCGGTGTAGTTCAACAGGAACCGCTTGACCAGGTGGCGCGCCGCGTCCTTCTCTGAGAGGGGGACGGCATCCTCGAGGTCGATGATGACGCTATCGCAGTTGAAGATCGGGATGTTCTGGAGCATGGAGGGCATGTTGCCCGGGACGTACAAAAGGGAGCGTCTCAGCTTGAAGCCGGCCATCAGGGCGCCTCCTCGTCGATGTAGATGGTGGGGATCCCCCCGACCTTGGAAACGTGGCGCTCGACGCCGGAGACGTCGAGCTCGGTGAGGACGATCTCGCAGGTGGCGAAGACCTCCGCGTCGTAGAGGTGACCGCCGACCACCTCGCCGGAGGACTTGGACATCATGATGTGGAAGTGGCAGTCGAGGAGGTCCTGCTCGCCGGGAACGATGTTCCCCTGCAGCCCCAGAAGCTCGCAGGGCCCCTCGATGTCGTGGATGGTGACCCGCGGCGCGGTGATGGGGAGTTTCGCGCCGGTCTTGATCCCCCTCAGGCGCACGTTCTTCACGCTCCCGAGCGCCGAGACGATCATGGCGTAGCGCACGTCGGTCAGGTGCGCGAACTGCAAAAGCCGGGTGGTGAGGCTCTCCCCGGGCGTGATCTTGATGATGAAGCGCCTGCCGTTACTGCACTCCTTGTACCAGAGACCTTCCATTTACCCCTCCGTCGCCCGCATGATCGCCGTCTCCAGGCGCGCCTCGATGGCGTAGTCCAGGGCGCCGCGGTCGGTGATGCGCACCTCTCCCGCGTCGATGCCGTGCTTTGCCAGCACCTCGTCCACCTTGCCCCGGATCAGCGCCCCGAACTGCTTCAAAACCGTCGACTCTATGGTCACGTTCAGCGTCTCGGCCGGTTCCAGGAACACCATCAGGTCGCTGGACTGCATGGTCCCGGCCTGCGCCTTCTTCACGATCTTCATCTAGCTCCTCCCTTGTCCCAGATCTTGATCCCCTCGCTGGAGAGGAGGAAGTCCAGGGTGCTGACCGGCACCAGCTCCGCGATCCCGTCCAGCTCACCGCGCAAGAGCATCTCGCGCACCCGCGAGGCGGAGATCGGTCTCTGGTCCGCGTTCTTTCTCTCTATCTCGCGCACCTCGACCCCCAGGGGAGGGAGTATCCGGTGCATGGCCTCGTTGTAGGCGGCGGTGGTGCCGCACAGGGGCTCGCTCCCCACGAAGCGGGTCCTGACCTGGAAGTGCGGCGCGATCCGCTGCGCGAAGAGCAGGAGGTCGAGTTCCATCTGGATGGCCCCGCCCGGGTCCCCGTCTTTCAGGAAGTAGGTGGGGAAGGTGATGCTGGAGACGGCGTACCACGAGGTATCGACGACGGTGACGTTGGCGAGGTCGGCGGTGCCGTCCTGCACCATGCGCAGGCGGGTGCCGAAGGGGAACAGCGAGCGCTCCTCGCGCACCACGAAAAGGAAGAGCTGGTCCACGGCGGCCGCGGCCTGTTCGACCAGGTAGCGGTGCCCGAGCGTGAACGGGTTGCAGTTCGCCACGATGGCGCCGTTGTTGCCGGGACGGATGAGGCGGGTGTAGCGGGCGAGGTAGCGCTTGAGGCCGTCGCCGTACTCGAGCAGCGCCGTCTTCCCCGAAGCGGCCAGGAGGTTGAAGTTGAGCGTCTCGAAGTTGGGCGCCAGGGCGGGCGAGGTGAAGACGAAAAAGGAGTCGACCCCCTCCTGGTAGCCGCGCCCGACCAGTTCGGTGACCACCTCGTCCAGGAGGGTCCCCCCCTGGTGCGACGGCGCCACGGCGAGCATCTTCAGGGTGCGCCCCTGCCGGGCGCCGACGGCGACCAGGCGCCCCGCCTCGAAGATGCCGACCAGGTCGTCATAGGGCGTCTCGAACTGCAGGCCGGTTGCTTCGAGCAGTGCCCGAGCCTGTGTGAGATCGTCGGTGGAGAGCAGAGAAGTAACCATGCGCAAAGACTAACACTAAACAGCTGTAAACGTAACCGCGTATACCAAATTTTCCCCTTGGCCGCTGAGCCGTGAACGTGGGGGCCTTTCGCCCTGCGACAGCACAGTCCGGGAGCTATGTCATTCAGAAAAAACTATGATTTACCTTTCTGGTTGTGCTATGTTGTCAAATTGTTCACTCGCACCCATCTTAGCGGCATCTAATTGAAAAAACAGAGAATTTATGACCACTATCTCAGTCGTGATACCTGCCCACAACGAGGCGGACAATATCGTGAACCTGGTACGGGAAATAGTCGCCACCGGACTTGAGTGTGAGATCGTCGTCGTGGACGACGGCAGCACCGACGACACCCATGCCAGGCTGCTCGCCCTGAAGAGCTCGGTCTCCTCCCTCAAGATCATCCAGCACGACCGCGCCTACGGGCAGAGTGCCGCCGTGGCCACCGGCATCAGGGAGGCCAGCGGCGCCATCATCGCCACCATGGACGGCGACGGCCAGAACAACCCTGCCGACGTGCCGAAGATGGTCGACGCGATCCTGAAAAGCGACAACCCCAACCTCAAGATGGTGGCAGGGTTCCGCAAGAAGAGGGACGACCACGTCTGGCGCATCATCTGCTCCAAGATCGCCAACGCCTACCGCCGCTCCTTCCTGCGCGACGAGACCCCCGACACCGGCTGCGGCCTCAAGGTCTTCTACCGCTCAGCATTCCTGGAGCTCCCCTTCTTCGACCACATGCACCGCTTCCTCCCCGCGCTGATCAAGATGAAGGGTGGCGACGTCATCTCCGTCGAGGTGAACCACCGCCCCCGCACCGCAGGGGTCTCCAAATACGGCACACTGAACCGCCTCTGGGTCGGCATCGTCGACATCTTCGGGGTGTGCTGGCTGCGCATGCGCGCGAAGAACGTAAAGATCACGAGGTGCGACTAGATGGTTTTAACGGAAAAGGCCTGGGTGGCCATCGGCCTGGCCGGGCAGTTCTTCTTCACCATGCGCTTCGTGGTGCAGTGGATCGCCACCGAGAGACAGAGAAAAAGCGTCATACCCGAGTCGTTCTGGTACTTCAGCATCTTCGGGTCGCTGATCCTGCTGGTCTATTCCCTGTACCGCAAGGATCCGGTCTTCATCCTGGGACAGGCCTTCGGCACCACCGTCTACCTCAGAAACCTCTTTTTCATCCACAAGGAAAAGAAAGATGCATCAAGCGATCCGGCCGCTGATTAAAGAGCTGGGCCTCCCCTTCGCGATCCTGGTCATCCCCGGGATCGTCCTTGCCCTGCGGCTCCCCTACTTCCCGGTTGATGAAACGCGCTACCTCGGCGTGGCGTGGGAGATGTGGAACAACCACTCCTTCATCGTGCCGCTGCAAAACGGGCTCCCCTATTCGCACAAGCCGCCGCTGCTCTTCTGGCTCTTGAACCTGGACTGGCTCCTGTTCGGGGTAAACGAAGGGACGCTGCGCTTCATCCCGCTCATCTTCAGCCTTATCAACCTGACCCTCGTGTACCGGATCGCGCTCAAGCTGTGGGACGACCGGCAGGTGGCGCGCTACGCGGCGCTGATCCTCGCGTCCATGCTCTCCTACCTGCTCTGGTCCTCGGTGATCATGTTCGACGTGATCCTCGCCTTCTGGGTGCTCCTCGCGGTGCTGGCGGTTGCCTGCGCGGCCCGGGAGCACCGCCTCGCCTGGTACCTGCAGCTCGGCGTGGCCATCGGCGGCGGGATACTCACCAAGGGGCCGGTGGTACTGGTCTACGTCCTCCCGGTCGCCCTGCTCGGTTTTCTCTGGGTTCCCAAAGAGCGCTTCTCCGGCAAGTGGTACGCCTGGCTCGGGCTCTCGATCCTGATCGGCGTCGGCGTGGTGCTCTTCTGGCTGGTTCCGGCCGCGCTCACCGGCGGCGAAACCTACCGGCGCGCCATCCTGTGGGGGCAGACGGTGCACCGCATGACCAACTCCTTCGCGCACAAGCGCCCCATCTGGTGGTACCTCCCCTGGATCCCGACCCTCTTGCTCCCCTGGCCCCTGTTCCCTCCCGCCTGGCGGGCCTGGAAGCGCCTTTCCGGCGACCCCGGTTTCAGGATGCTGCTGATCTGGGGAGGGGGGAGCCTGGTGATCTTTTCCCTATTGAGCGGCAAGCAGGTGCACTACCTGATCCCGGTGCTGCCGACCTTCAGCCTGCTCATGGCCAGGAGCGTCGCCGAGGAGCAGGGGGATGTGGCCCGCTTCAGATTCCCCATCGCCGGCCTCTACCTTTTCCTCGGCGCCGGCCTGATCACCGCGTCTTTCATCAGGCACGGCAAGCTCTTGAAGCACTTCGACCTCATGGAGATCAGGATCGCGGCCGCCGGGCTGATCGTGCTGGGTGCGGTGCTGTTGCTGCTGCGCCCGCGCACCATGCCGGCCCTGGTCAGCCAGGTCGCGGTGGCCTCCCTGGCCTGCTGCGTCCTGGTCCTCGTCGGCGGCAACACCATGTTCCAGCGCTACGACCTGCACCCTATCGCGGCGGCGATCCGGCAGAAACAGGCCGAGGGGTACCAGGTGCTGCATGCCGGCAAGTACCACGGGCAGTTCCATTTCATGGGGCGGCTGAGCCAGCCCCTGGTCGAGCTCCCCAGCCGGGACCAGATCCGCGCCTATGCTGCCGGCCACGACAAGATCGCGCTGATCACCTACGAGAAGGAGACGGTGTCCATCGCCCCCAAGGATTACTACTTCCTGCAGCCCTTCCGAAACAGGCAGGCGGTGATGTGGACCCGGGACGGGATCGCCACCTTCCTGGGCGAGTCCCCCGACAAGAAGGAGCCGGCGGAAGCGCCCGACTCCGAGTAAAGCAAAAGGGCCCTCCGGCAACCGCCGGAGGGCCCTTTTCACTCGATGTGCCTCCCCTTACTTGTACCCCGCCTCTTTCCAGGCGTTCACCCCGCCCTGCAGCACCCAGACCTTCGTGAATCCCTTCTCTGCAAATTCAGCTGCCCGACCGGCAGAGGTATGCTCCTGCGGTCAGTTGCAGTAGAAGATGATCTCCTGGTCCTTCTTCACCTCGGGAAGCCTGGCGTTGAACTCTCCCATCGTCCAGGCCTTCTCCAGGCGGATGCCTCCGCACATCTCCTCGCTGTCGTATGAGCAGACGAATAGGGCTTCGCCTGCCTGCACCTTCCTGCGCGCCTCTTGAATCTGGATCCTTCTTGCCTCGGCCATGTTTTCCTCCTTCCATCCCGCTGTGGGATGATCCCGAACTACTGCGGCCAGCCGGGTCGTGAACCAACTCTAACCCGGCCCGTAAAAGGGTAGCAGAGAACCCCTCAAAACCAACCGGTTGGTCTAGCCCAGGTGCCGGTAACAGAACTCCCCCAGGTAGCTAAGCGCCGTATCGGGCGCCTTGGTGCAGACAAACTGCAGCAACTTCTTGGCGATGGACTGGTCCCCCGCCAGGGAGGGGGGGGGCGGGGTGTTGGGGTAGAGGAAATGGGGGAGATCGGTGACCTCAGCGCCCCAGTGGGATTTGAACTCCATCAGGCTCTTGTTGTGCTCCGAGGTCTTGCCGAAATCGAGCACCCGGTATCCCGCGAGGCAGGCCTCCCTGATCGCGTTCCAGAACAGGAAATGAACCGGGCTGGAATCGTTATGCAGTGCGTTGACGGCGGAGTACTCGATGGAGACGCGGTTTTTGTACTTGAAAAGGAGCAGCCCCGCCACGGTCTCCCTCCCCCTGCGACAAAGCAGCAGCTCCACCACCCCCTGCAGCGCGAAGGTCTGCCAGAGCGTCTTCACCAGGAGGTAGGGGTGGGGCGGCAGCCCCTTCCTCTTCCTGGTGACGCAGTGCAGCAGGTAAAACTCCCTGAGGTCCGACTCCCGCTTGCCCCGGATGAGTCGAAGCTCTGCCCGCTCCGCCCGGGCGATGCGCTGCCGCACGCAGCTGCGGTGGAAGCGCTCCCTGACCAGCTCCGGATTCTCGCAAAGCGGCAGGAAGTGATGCTTGTTGACGCAATCGGCGCGGAACAGGTCACGGTTCAGCAGGTGAGAGGCGGCGGCGGTCCTGATCTCGATGCGGGAGATGCCAAGTACCCCCGCCAGGCGCAGCACCGCCTCACTGAGCAGCTCCATGTCGGCCGTATCGGTCACCAGCGGGTCGCACAGGGTCGCGAAGGGGATGCTCACCAACCGCCGTCCCATGAGCCAGCTCTCCACCGCATAGACCGGGAGCGCGGCCCTGATGCCTCCGGCGGCATCCTTTAGCACCAGGTAGTAGCCGGTCATGTGGGGGAAATTCTTGTCCAGCACCCGCTTCCATCCCGACAGGTGCGTGATCCAGCCGTAGGGGTGCTGCTGTACGAAGCGATCCCAGCGGTGGTTACGCAGCGGGTCGATAATACTCACACAGTTGCCGAGGGCACCCTCGACCAGCTCCCTGCTTAGGTTGGCAGCCATGACGATTCCCCCACGCCCCAGTAAATTAACAAAGCCTCACTTTAACCACTGCAGTGTCGAAGTCAAGCACCCTCCCCATTCGAAAAAATCCAGGCGGATATTGAGGAACGCTGCGGCGCTGTTAAGATAAGCTTCGTCGTCATCCCCGGCAAAAGGAGCCAAGCATGAACAGCGACAATCTGGAACGGCTGGCGGATCTCCCCCTCAACTACCGGGAGGACCAGCGGGGCAACCTGGACCCGCAAGTCAGGGAGTTGAACCTGAAGCTTGGGCTGCAGTCGGCCCTGGACCTGCTGCGCGACCCCCGGGCGGCGCTGCTGGCAGGCGGCGCTCTGGCCCTTTTCTACAAGCGGAAGTACGCGCTCGCCTCGCTGCTGGTGGGCGGGATGGTGCTGCAGCGGGCACTGTCACGCGCCGGTGCGGCGGGCGGCGATGAGCGGGAGACTGCACGCAAAAGAAGGGAGATAGAGTTCGAGCGGCGCGCCCTCAAGGCACAGCGAGGGGATTACGGGAAGCTGGAAGTGATCGCTTTCAAGTAGACCTAACAAAAAATTGCAGTTTTGGCCGTTCCGACCGATAAATTGGACCGAGTCGCTTATTTTTCACTGCTGCACCCGGAGTAATCAATGACACTGGTAGAGTGGGACGATTCCCTGATCCTGGGAGTGGGACAGATAGATGAACATCACCACAGGCTGGTCGACATCCTGAACCGGTGCTACCGCGCGCTCATGCTGCACGACCACAGCCACGAACTCGAGGAGGTGGTTGCCGAGCTGCTCGACTACACCCAGTACCATTTCCGGACCGAAGAGCAGCTGATGGCGGAGCTCGACTATGCAGCGGCCCCGTCGCACGCCGCCGCCCACCGCAAGTTCATCAACTCAATCCACAACTTCAAGGACCGCTCCGATGCCGGCGAATCCTTCGTGGCCATCGACGTGCTGGTGTTTCTCAAGGACTGGCTGGTGGGGCATATCCAGAACACCGACCGCGCCTTCACCAATTTCATCAACGAACGGCAGGAATCCTGAACAAAAAAAGGCACCCGGCCCAGTAAAATCGACCGGGTGCCCCGTCCCTTCTTCGCCTCCCGTCCCCTACCCCCCGCCGTAGAGACCGGTCAGCGCCGCCTCCGCAAGGATGTGGTCCTGCATGGCCACGTCCAGCTGCCCCTTGCTGGCCGTCCCCGCCAAGTCCAGGGTCGTGTCCAGCGCGTAGAGCCGGAAGATGTAGCGGTGGCTGCCGGAGGGAGGGCAGGGCCCGCCGTACTGGTTATGCCCCCAGCTGTTCTTTCCGATCACCACCTCGCGCGGCTCGGCCTGCTCCACCAGCGTGGTCACCCTGGGGCCGATGTTCCACAGTATCCAGTGCACCCACAGCCCGTTCGGCGCGTCCGGGTCCTCCATGACCAGTGCCAGCGACTTCGTCCCGGCCGGGACGTTCTCGAACCTCAGCTCGGGATTCATGTTGTCGCCGTCGCAGGTGTACCTCGCCGGAATGCGCCCGTTGTCCTGGAAGGCCGGGCTGATCAACCTCATCTTTTCCATGAGTCACCCCCTTGTCCTGTGCCGGCGCCTGGCGCGTCGGCACGCCTCGTCATCGCTCCGTTTTCTGCGCGACCCCGGAAACCTTGACCTCTATCACCAGGTCGTCCACCTGGGCGAACAGTTCCGTGGCGGCACCCACCGGTCGCATCAGTTCCACGGTCCATTCCCCCTCGTTTACCGGTTTCCCCACCGGGCTCGCGTTCAGGTGGGTCGACATGCCGCAGAACTCCGAGCGGCGCACCGAACGCCGGTTCTCAACCCGCCCCAACAGGATCTTTGGCAGCTCCCGCTGATCGACCTCCACCCGTTGTCCCGAGCGAAGGTAGTACGCCGCCTCGGGAAGCCTCACCAGCGCCGACCACGGCACCCCTCCCGCCTCGCCCAGCAGGGAGGCGCTCACCCCGCGGAAGCGGCAGTTCTCGAACCCCTGGAAGAGCTCGGCAGGGATCTGGAGTCGCACCGAGAAGCTGTCCCGGGCATGCCTGAGCTGCCCCCAGGCGTTGCGGTTCATCAGCGCACGCACCGAGAAGGCGCGGGTGAACGCCTGCTCCCCCTGCAGGTAGAGCGCGAGCCACTCCCGTGCGTTTCTGGTCCAGATGATGTTGCTGGCCAGTGAGGCTCCCAGCGTTTCCGACCAGGAGCTGAGCGGCGAGGCCACCTCGTAGCCGAAGATGCGCCGCACCCCTTCCTCCGCGACCGCGACCCGGTTCAGCCCCTCCTCGTAGTCGCGGCACAGGCGCCTCAGCACCAGATCGCGCTGCTCGTCGAGTGCGAGGGGTCCCCCCGGGGAGGTCAAATCCCTCCTGCGCCGGATCGACTCGCCGCGCAGTTCGATCATGCTCGTCACGGCTTCCGGCTCCCCCGCCGCCGCAGCCTGTTCTGCAACCACTTCCCCAGGCGCCGCCGCAGCCGCGGCCGCCGCGTCGCTCTCCTCGTGCGCCGCTTCCCCCGGGGACTGCTCCCGCGCCTGGGAAGCCTCAGGCTCGGGGGGGGGCTCCTCCTCCGCCGCCGGCTCCTCCCGTTCCACCCGGCGCCGATCCAGTTCCAGCTCCTGCTCCAGGATCGCCAGGTCGTGGCTCAGCTCCTGCCAGGCGCGGTCCAGCGCGGCGTACTCCCTGAATTCGGCCACGGCGCGCTCCAGCAGCCCCTCCGCCTGCTCCAGCAGCACCTCCACCTGGCGCGGCTCGAAGCGGGCGGCAAGCATTTCGGGATCAGGTCGGTACGCGACGACGTTACAGGCCAACTTGCTCATCTGCAGCCTCCTGGTCTTGGACCCGGTGCCGAGTAGGGGCGGCCGCAGCCGCCCCACTCCCCATTACAGGAACGTGGTCCTGGCCCCCTCGGACAGACGCGAGATCAGGTCCTGGCAGAGCTTCTCGCAGTTCTGGCAGCTGGCCCGGCAGATGCGGCAATGCTGGTGCATCTCGGAATGGACCTCGCACTCCTGCATGCAGAGCCGGCAGGCGACGGCGCAGCTCTCGAGCTGGGTCCTGAGCAGTTGGGGAACGGGGTCGGTCTGGCGGGAAAGGACGCGGGCGGTGGTCTGGCAGATATCCGCGCAGTCAAGGTTGAGCCCGATGCACTTGGTGAGTTTTTGTACCGCCTGCTCCCCGAGGCAGGCGTCGGCGCAGCTGGTGCAGACGTCGGCGCACTCGACGAGCACGCTGATGCACTCGGTGATGGCGGTTACATCCATGGTGAGTTTTCGCGGGTGGGCGGCGAACATTTCCGACGTTTTCATGTAGTTCTCCTTTGTCAGGTAGAATGACGCGCAACAAGTAGCACATTCTAACCACGTGTCTGGAGAATTCAACGCTCCCGGGGGAAGTTCCGGCGAGGCTTGGCAGGGGTTGCGGTCCCGGCGGCCGCGGACCATTCCCTGATCGCCCGCGCCTCCTGCTCAGGGATCCCCAAGCTCAGCAGGAAGGAGTGGTGCGCCTGGGGTGCGCGCCGCTCGAACTCGGCATGCCAGGTTTCCATGGCTTCGTCGTCCATGCCCGCGGCGCGCAACATGGCTACCCAGGTCTCCTTGTCCACGCTCTCGGGGAGCTCCTCCCCCGACTGCACCCGGAGCATGCGGGCCAGGAGGTGCTGCTGTGCCTGGAGGGCACGGATCTGCTCGCCGATGGCGTCAAGCCGCCTCCTGATGACCGACTGTTCACCCTCCCCCGATGCCAGCAGGGCGCGGGTCTCCTCGACGGAGAGCCCCGCCTTGCGGAAGGAAACGATGGCGGCCAGGCGCTCGAGGTCGCCATCGGAGTAGAGGCGGTAGCCGGCCTCGCTGCGCCCGGAGGGGGAGAGGAGCCCCTCCTGGTCATAGTAGAGCAGCGTGCTGCGGGACAGGCCGAACTTCGCGGCCAACTGGCTGATACGGTACATGGGTCCTCCTGCGAAGGAAGCGGCCCCGGGGCCGTAACCCGCCCCACCATAAGGTGAGGCAGGCGGCACCGGGGCCGCGAGGTCAGGCGTGGTGCTTGCGGATGGCGGCGATGCGCTCGGGCGAAAGCCCCAGCCACTCCAGGAACTCCTGGTGCCCCTCCGGGTTCTCCCGCTCGAACAGGCGGTGCCACTGTTCCATGGCCGCGTCGTCCAGTCCTATCGCCCTGAACCGGGCCGTCCACTCTTCCACAGTTACCTTGCTCATAGTGTCCTCCTTTTGCTGTTAGTGGCGTCATGGCCATGACAGCAGGAATACTAAACCGTGAAGCTGTAGACGGGTCAACAGAAATCTCCACACACAAAAAACAGAGGTGCTTCCGGGAACCTGTTTCTCGTCACAGGTGGTTGCTACCGGCGAAGTCCCCCCTCTCGATCACGTGGAAACATTCCAGGGGGCCAAGAAGGAGTGGCGGGGTGTTGACACAAAGGGAACCGGCATTACCCTTTCGAGTGAATAAAAATGACGTCGGTCAAGGGATCTACAACTTTTGCGGCGTACCTTGAGGGTGGTGGTTCGGCACCGCCAATCAAAGATGACGAGGAGATAGCAATGAGCATAGCGAATTTGAAATCAGCCTTTTGGGCCGTGACAGCGGCGGCCGTCCTTTACCTGGCAGCTCCCCACAGCGCATCGGCGCACTGTGACACCCTGGACGGGCCGGTGATCCAGGATGCAAGAAAGGCCATCGCCGCCAAAGACGTGACACCGGTTCTCAAGTGGGTGAAAACGAAGGACGAGAAAGTCGTTCGCGCTGCCTTCAAAAAGGTCATCTCGGCACGCCCGGAAGCGAGAGAGGCGGCCGAACACAAGTTTTTCGGCACCTTGGTCAAAGTGCACCGCGCAGGCGAAGGAGCCCCCTTCACCGGGCTGAAGCCTGCGGGGAGCGTGGAACCGGCCATCGCAGAGGCGGACAAGGCGCTGGCCGGCGGCTCCGCGGACGCACTGGTCAAGCTCGTCACCGATGACGTGGCGGCAGGGATCCGCACGCGTTACCAGAGAGCCGCCGCGGCCTACCAGCACAAGGACGAGAGCGTGGCCCAGGGGCGGGAGTTCGTCGAGGCCTACGTCGACTACACCCATTACGTCGAGCGGCTGCACCAGGACGCCGCCGGTCACGCCGGACACGGCGAACCAGGCGGGCACGCTCCGGAGAAGCATGGCAAGAAGGTGCGGCACGACGGGCACCACGAAGAGCACGGACAGAAGTAACGCAGCGTTTCAACCACACTTCTCATTATTGCCCGGCGCTGGCACACGCCGGGCATCGTTTTCCGCGCCGGTGCCCCGTTTTTCCGCGCCGAATTGAATTAGCCGCAATCCCTCCTATAATGAGACCTGGCGCTGGAGCGCTTACACCTTTGCCGGGAGGTCTCCATGGAAAGACGGCAGTTCATCAAGGTACTGGGCCTGTCATCCCTTTTCCTGCATGGCTGGCTGCGCAACCTGTTCGCCGCGCAAGGCCCCGTGGTCGCCGTCGCACAAGGGACGGACCATGCTGGCATCACCCGGAAGGCGCTCCTGGCGCTCGGCGGGATGCAACGCTTCGTGAAACCGGGACAGACCGTCGTGGTGAAGCCGAACATCGGCTGGGACCGCGCGCCCGAGTATGCCGCCACCACCAATCCGGTCGTGGTCAGGGCGCTGGTGGAGGAATGCCTGAAGGCGGGCGCGAAAAGGGTCAAGGTCTTCGACCGTACCTGCAACGACCCGCGCCGCTGCTACGCCTCCAGCGGCATCGAAGCGGCACTCAAGGGGATGAAGAACGTGGAGGTGAAGCACCTCGAGGAGGAGCGCTTCAAGAATGTCGCGTTGAACGGCAAGGTGCTCAAGGAGTGGGAGCTCTACGGCGAGGCGCTCTCCGCCGACGTCTATATCAACGTCCCGATCGCCAAGCACCACGGCCTGAGCCGCCTTACCCTCGGGATGAAGAACGTGATGGGGATCATGGGGGGCAACCGCGGCTCCATCCACAAGAACATCGACCAGGCCCTGGCCGACATCAACGCCTCCTTCCGCCCCCACCTCACCGTGATCGACGCCACCAGGATCCTCACCGCCCACGGCCCGCAAGGGGGGAACCTCGCCGACGTCAAGGTCCTGAACCAGGTGATCGCCTCGACCGACATCGTCGCCGCCGACGCCTACGCCACCACCCTCTTCGGGTTGAAACCCGCCGACATCGCAGTGACCCGGTCCGCCTACCAGCGCGGCCTGGGCGAGATGAACCTCGACAGAATGAGGATCGTCCGGGTGTGAAAAAGGTAACCTCCGCCCGCATCGCGCAGCTTTTGTTCCTTGCCCTCTTCCTGGTCCTGTTCCTGATGACCGAGTACCGGGGGAGCGACCGCATCGTGGCCGCAGTGAACGGCTTTTTCCGCGCCAACCCGCTCACGGCGGCCAGCACCATGCTGGCGACCAGGCAGTACCAGCCGCTGCTCTTGCCCGGGCTCCTGGTTCTCCTTTGCGCGCTGTTCCTGGGGAGGTTCTTCTGCGGCTGGATCTGCCCCCTGGGGACCATCCTCGACCTCATCACCGGGAGGATCCGCAAGGTGGGCGCACTGCGCGCCCTCACCGGGCGGGCCAAGTACTGGCTCCTCCTTCCGCTGCTCACGGCCTCCCTGCTCGGGGTGAACCTCGCCGGCCTCCTCGACCCCATCGCCCTTCTCCTGCGCGCCCTCACCTTCTTCTTCCATCCCCTTGTGGGGGATACGGTGCGCGGCGGCTGGCGCTCCCTCTACGGCGTCGTCGGGGACCGGCGCGACCTCCTCGATCCGGGTTACCGCCTGATCCGCGACTACCTCCTCCCCTTCCGGGAGACGCTCTACCCTCTCGCCTTCCTCTCCGCGCTTCTCTTCGTGCTGATCCTGTTCCTTGAGCGCTACGAAAGGCGCGCCTGGTGCCGCCGTCTCTGTCCCTTGGGGACACTGCTCGGCCTGCTCTCCCGCCTCGGTCCCCTGCGCCGCACCCCGGCCAAGCTCTGCGCCGACTGCCGGGCCTGCCGCGAGCACTGCCCCACCTCCTTCGATCAGGAACTCCTGCAGACGGAGGAGTGCATCCTCTGCATGGAGTGCGCCCTGCATTGTCCGTCCCGGCGGGTCGACTTCGGGTGGCGGGCAAGGCAGCCGCAGACCGGGCCGGTCCTGGAGCGGCGCGTGTTCCTCGGGGGGCTGTTGGGTGGAGTGGCACTTGCCAGGGGCTTCCGCTTCCGGGAACCCACCGCGCAGGCGAAGCTGTTGCGGCCGCCGGGGGTGCGCGACGAGGATGAGTTCCTGAAAAAGTGCGTGCGCTGCGGCGAATGCATGAAGGTCTGCCTGAGAAGCGCGCTTTACCCCGCCTTCTTCCAGGCCGGTGCGGAAGGGCTCTATACCCCTTTATTGGTGCCGCGGCTAGGTTACTGCGAGTACAACTGCACCCTGTGCGGCCAGGTCTGCCCCACCGGTGCCATCCCCGACCTTCCCCGGGAGGAGAAGCAGCGCCAGGTGATCGGGAAGGCGGTGTTCGACAAGAACCACTGCCTCCCCTTCGCCAAGAGGATCGACTGCATCGTCTGCGAGGAACATTGCCCCATCCCCGGGAAGGCGATCCGGTCCGAGCGGGTCGAGCTGACCGGGTTCGACGGTGCCAGGAGAACCGTGCAGCAGCCCTACGTGGTGGATGAACTCTGCAACGGCTGCGGCATCTGCGAAAACGTCTGTCCCTTGGAGGGTAAGGCCGCCATCGAGGTGTTCCGGGTGAAGGACCGGACCCCGCTCAAGTCTCCCTCCGGGGGGACGCCCCCTCCGGGCCATCCCTATGCCGACCCCTACCAGGGGGGCCGGTCCTGAGACTCCTCCGGTCGGGCGCCCCCGGCCCGGCTTTTTGCGTCCGCCATTTGCGTCCCCTGCCGCAACCTCACCCATCACATCCCCCCTTCCTTAGGCAAGCCGAAGATCCGTAAACGAAGCCGCGCGGAGAGCTGGTGTGGCTGTTGCATCGCCGACCTGAGCCCCGCCGTTGAGCCGGTTCGCGCGCGGCAAGAGCACCAAGGAAAGGAGAAAAAACCATGGGCACAGCCAGGATGGGAGACACCATCACCATCAGCTACATCGGGACCCTGGACGACGGCACCATCTTCCACAGCACCGAGGCCGACGGCCCGCTGACGGCGACTCTGGGGGGAGGCGAGCTCTTCCCGGCGCTGGAGAGCGCCATCGTCGGCATGCGGCCGACCGAAACCAGGAACATTTTTCTCAGTGCAGAAGAGGCCTACGGTCCGCGACTCAAGGAGAACATCATCAAGGTCGCCCGTGGCTGTTTCCCTGCCGAAAAAGAGATCACTCCGGGCCAAAAACTGGGCATCGAATTCGCCGGTAATGCCGCGCGGGTGATGCTGGTGACTGAGGTGACCGAGGAGGCGGTGACGCTGGACGGGAATCACCCCCTGGCCGGATGCAACCTCACCTTCGCCCTGCGCCTGGACCTGATCCGTTAAGCCCCCCCGAGGAGATTTACATGCAGAAGCAGGATAATCCGGACCGCTATCTCTCCTTCGTTGGGATAGAGGGTGATAAGAACTCGCAGGAACTGATCGCGCTGCTGCGCCGGCACATAGACGACCCGGGGAAGAACAACGCATTCTGGGAGAAGTTCAAGGAGAAGCTGACGCGGGTCGGGCAGCCCGATGTCAACGGCGGGCGATGCCTGGACGAGCTGTTCCTGGTCCACTCCTACATCAACAACATTCGGGAGTTGTTTGAGGAGTACGAGGACTTGGAGGCGCTGGAACTGCTGGAGCAGGTAGAGAGGGAAAGCTGCTGAGACCACGCGAAGGGTGTTCGGAAATTCAACGAACGGTGCTGTTGTCCGCCACAAAGTGACGCACGAGACCTCACGCCCCCCCCTTTGCGAAGGGGGGCAGGGGGATTTCCTCTATTGCCCGAAATCTCGGAACAACGAAAAAAGCGGGGCACGAAACTCGTGCCCCGCTCTCGTAGTGCCGCCGAGGCAGGCTCTAGCGGATGTCGATGCTGCCGCCGCCCTTGGCGTTATTGGCCTCGTCCGTTTCGGCGACCACACCGACCCGGTCCGCAATAGCCCCGATGACGTAGCTTCCCGCCGGCAGGGTGGCAGGGACGGTGGCATTGAAACTCACCGTCTGGGAGCCGCCTGCGGCAAGGCTCCCTACGGAGACGTCGGCGACTTTGGTGTCGGCGCCACTGACGGTGCCGTCGCTCGAGAGGTAGAAGCTCAAGGTGGATGCGCCAGCCGTGGCCTGCCCCTGGTTCTTCACCGTGGCGGTCAGCATCACCTTTTTGCCCCTGGTGCCGCTGGTCGGGCCGGAAACGGCAGTGACCACCAAGTCGGGACGCGCCGCTTCGATGACGATTGCCAACGCGGCCGTGGCCGCTGTCTGGTTGCCGTCGCGGCATTCGACGGTGAAGCTGCTGCCGGCAGCTGTCGGAGTCCCGGCAATCTGCCCGGTAGTCGGGTTGAGGCTGAGACCTTCGGGGAGGCTCCCGGAGATGACGGACCAGGTATAGGATCCGGTCCCGCCGCTGGCGGTAAGGGACTGGCTGTAGGAAGCACCGGCATATCCGCCGGCAAGCGAGGTGTTGCCGATCTGCAACGGCGGGTACACCGAGACGGAGAAGGAGGCGGTGGCGCTTGCCCCGTCGTTGTCAGCGACCCTGACCGTAAAGGCAAAGCTGCCAGCCACGCCGGGAACCCCGGAGATAACCCCGGTGGAACCGTTCAGCGTCAACCCGTCCGGGAGGTTGCCGCTGGCGACGGACCAGGTGTAACCCGGCACGCCCCCCGTTGCCGACAAGGTTCTATTGTAGGGGGTGCCGATGGTCCCGAAGGGGAGCGAGGCGGTGCCGACGGCAAGGGGGGTGTAGGCAACCGTGAAGTTGACGGAGGAAATGGCGGTGTTGCCAGCCGCGTCGGTCGCTTCGACCGTTACCATGTGGTTCCCGTTCCCCAGCGCATCCAGGCTGCTGCCGGATGTTTTGTTGACCGCATTGCCATCCACCTTAACCACCACGCTGCCGTCCCCCACTGTGTAGAGTAGCAGCGGAGTTCTGTCCAGGGTTGTTCCCGACGCCGGTGAAGTGACGGTGACCACCGGAGCCGTCGCGTCGACGCTGAAAGTTACCTCGGCAAACGAGGAGTTCCCCGCCGCGTCTGTTGCCACCACCTTCACCGTATGGGTACCGTCCGCCAGCGGCCCGAGGGTTTCGCCGGAAGCCTTGACAACCACTGCGCCGTCAAGCCACACGACTGCATTGCCTTCGCTCACGCTGTAGGTCAAAACCGGCGTCCGGTTGTTCCCGAGGGCCGTACCGGGCGAGGTGATGGTGACCACCGGAGCCGTCGCGTCGACGCTGAAGCTAACCTGTGCGAAGCCGGTGTTGCCGGCGGCATCGGTCGCCTCCACCCGTACCGTGTGCTCCCCGTCCGCCAGCGGCCCGAGGGTATCACCGGAAACCTTGGCAACCACCACGCCATCCACCCGCACCACCGCGTTGCCTTCGCTGAGACTGTAGGTCAAAACCGGCGTCCGGTTGTTCCCGAGGACCGTACCGGGCGAGGTGATATTAACCACCGGCGCCGTGGTGTCGACGCTGAAGTTCACCAGGGCGAAGCCGATATTGCCGGCGGCATCGGCAACCTGAACCCGGACCGTGTGAGGACCGTCGGAGAGCGGCCCCAGGGTATCGCCGGAGATCTTGGAGACCACCACGCCGTCCACCTGTACCACCGGTGCCCCTTCACTTACCGTGTAGGTCAAGACGGGGGTGCGATTAGCGGAGATTCCCGCCGCCGGGTAGGCGATGGTGACCACCGGTGCCACCGTGTCGATGACGATGGTGAGTGAAACCGCCGCGGCATGTCCCGCTCCATCCTCCTCACTGACGTTGAAGGTCGTGCTCCCGTCAGGTAATCCACTGACCGGCAGCCGCCAAGTGGAGTTCGTCGGGAAGGTGAGCGTTCCGAAGTTCACAGAGCTGCTGGAGCCGACACCGAACATGGTGGCGCGGCTGTCGCGTGTGCCGGTAAGGACAAAGCTGTTGCTGTTTGAAGGACTCGGCAACGGATCGATGCTGATGGCAAACTGCACGGTGTCGACGGTGAAGCTCACCTCGGCGAAACCGAGGTTTCCGGCGGCATCGGCGGCCTCGACACGAACGGTGTGAAGACCGTCGGCCAACTGGGGCAGGGCGCTCCCCGAAGGCACGCTGACCACGACTCCATCGAGCTTGACCACAGGGGTGCCCTCGCTTGCGCTGTAAGCGAGCAACGGCTGGCTCTTGTCCGTCTTCCCGGGAGAAGGAGAAGTGATGGTGACCAAAGGAGCGACCCGGTCCATGACGAAATTCGCCTCGGCGTACCCGGTGCCGGCAGCGTTGCTGGCCTCGACGCGGACCGCGTGCACGCCGTCGGCCAGGGGGGGGAGGATGCTCCCTGACGGGGCGTTGATCACCACGCCGTCCAGCTTCACCACCGCACTCCCCTCGCTCACGCTGTAGGAGAGGATCGGCTCCTGCTTATAGCTTTCCCCCTGGACGGGCGAACCGAGGTTCACGGTCGGGACGGCCTTGGTCGGGAAGACGATGTCATCGATCCAGGCGGTGTCGGAACCGGCCGAGACCGAGCTATCTTTGACATACACCCACTTGAAGGTATGAACGCCCTCGGTCACCACCGTGACGAGTTGCGTCCAGCCCACATTGCCGGACCAACCCACCTGCTCCACCCCGTCCACGTAGAAGCGCAGGAAATCCCAGTTGTATTCGGAGCTGACCGCGAACCAGAAACTCATGGCACCGGCGGCGCAGTCGACTGTCGTCTGCATCGTGGAACTCTGGCCGTCCAGGATGGTTCCGGCCTTGGCGGCGAACTGCCCACCGTGCGCGTTGCCCGTGGTGACGGTCCACGGAGCGTTGCCGCTGAACACCCAGGGAAGGGAGGAGAAGTCGCCGGTTTCGAAGGCATCTCCCGCAGCTGTCGGCGCGCCCCCCCCTGCGCCGGCCACGGTCACGTCGTCCAGGTACCAGCCCCGGTAGGCGTTGCCCACGCCGTCGACGCTGTTGAATTCGAACTTCAGCTTGACCGTCATCCCGGCATACGGGGCGAGGCTCGTCACCACCTGGTGCCAGGAGGAGGTTGCATCGGTCAACTGGACCAGGAGGCTCCATGTGCCCCCGCCATCGGTGCTTAGGAAGACCTTGCGGGTGTCGTAGCTCGTGTTTCCCTCGGTCTGCTCCCAACTCCAGAATTTCAGGCTCGCGCCGGTGCCGACGGTGAAGGGCTTGGAGACCAGTGCCCCGGAGGTTATGCCGACGTCGTAGTTCCCCGTTGACTCCTGGCCGTACCACCAACTGGTGCTGCCGCTGTGGCTGTTGCCGTTGGTCGACGTCTGGCCGTTCACCAGGTGCCACAGCCCCCCAGCGGATTCCCACTTGTCGCCACCGCTTTCCATGTCATCGCTGAAACTGGTGATGCCGCTCGTCCCGCTCACGATGAACGCGACTTCGGCAAAACCGATGTTGCCCGCCGGATCGATTTCCTGCACGCGGACGGTGTGGGAGCCATCGGCCAGATACTTCAGCGGCATCCCCGAAGGAGCCTCGGTCTGGACGCCATCGACCCAGACGGTCATCGCTCCCCCTTCGTTGGCGCTGTAGACAAGGACAGGGGTGTTGCCGACTACCGCACCGGGTAGCGGCGCCGTGATGGTCACCACGGGGGGCGTGGCATCGATGAAGAAATTCACGTCAGCGGCTGCCGTGCCCGCGGCGTTGCTCGATTCGACGCGGACGATGTGGCTGCCGTCGGCAAGCCAGGGGAGGTACATGCCGTTTTGCACCGGCGTCAGGACGCCGTCCAGGTACACCGCCGTGTTAGGTGCCGTACTGCCGAAGGTGAGTATCGGGGGCTCTTTGTAGCGAGCGCCCTGCACCGGCGACGTGATGGTCACCACCGGGACTGCCGGTGCAGTCGGGAAGACGATGTCGTCAACCCAGGCGGCATCGCGGCCGATCGAAACGGAGCCGTCCTTCACGTAGGTCCACTTGAAGACATGCGGCCCGGCACTGACCGGAACGGTGGCCTGGGTCCAGCCGTAGGAACCGGACCACCTCCCCCGCTCCACGCCGTCGACCTGGACGGTGAGGAAGTCGAAGTTGCCTTCCGACTCGAGCGCGAACCAGAAGCTCATCTCTCCGGCAACGCAGTCCACGCTCGTCTCCATAACCGACACCTGGCTATCCAAAATGGCGCCGGAGCGCGCGGAATAAAGCCCGCCGTGGCTCGAGTCCGAGACGACTCTCCAAGGCTGACTCCCCTCCGCTGTCCATGGCGGCGACTGGAGCAGTCCCGACTCGAATCCCTCGAAAGCGATCGCGGCCGGAGGAGGAGCACTGCCGCTGACGGTTATGTCGTCGAGATACCAGCCACGGAAGGCGTTGGCCGCCCCGTCCACACTCCTGAATTCAAAGATGAGTCTCGCCGTCCTCCCGGCAAACTGCGCCAGGTCGAGGTCGACCTGGTGCCAGGCAGAGCTGTTGTCCAGGGACTGGTACAACGGGACCCACCCCCCGCCGTCCACCGAGATGTAGACCTTGCGGGTGTCGTACTGGGCCGAGCTGCCTTCAACCTGCTCCCAGCTCCAGAACCTGAGACTGCCGTTATTGGGGACCGTGAAAGGGGTGGAGACGATCCAGCCGCTGTTTTCGCCGACATCGTAGTTGCCGGTCAACTCCTGGCCGTACCACATGCTGTTGCCGCCACTGTGGCTGTTGGGATAGAGAGATCCAGGGCCGGCCACATGCCACAGGCCGTTCACCGTCTCCCATTTCAGCGCGCCGCTCTCGAAGTCATCCCCGAAGGGCACCGCCCCCTGGACGGTGAAGACGCTCTCGGCGAAGGCCATGTTCCCTCCGGAATAGTCCCGCACCTCGACCCTGACCAGGTGCGGCCCCACGGCCAGGGGACCCAGGTGATCCCCGGAATACTTGGGAACCTGGACCCCGTCCAGGTACACCGTGACCGGCCCGACCGGGCCCCAGACGTTGAAGGAGAGCAGCGGATCGTTGCCGTAGACCGCGCCCGCCGCAGGCTCCACGATGGCGACACCGGGGCCGCTGGCGACCAGGTATATCGTATCGCTGTACACCTCGGACCAGGTCGCGAAGCCGTCCGTGAAGCGTACGTACACGGTCTTCACCCCCTCGCCGGGGATGAGGGTCCAGGGCCTGCTCGGCTCGAAGGGGACCGTGTCAGTCCAGTTGATGGCATCGTGGGAGAATTGGGCCCCGTAGCACCCCCCGGGGAGTCCCGTGCACTGCAGCGTCAGCGTCACGTTCAAGGAGTCGGTGCTGCTCGCGCCCCAGTTGATCGTAATCGGGGTCGCCTCGTTTTGCGGGAAGACCAGGCGGATCCTGCCGTTGCCGGTATCCGCGATGAAGATCCCTCCATAGGCATCGACCCAGGCGTCCCTCGGTGACAGGAGCCAAGCCGCAGTCGCGGGGCCCGAGTCACCCTGGAAACCCGGCGTGCCGTCACCCGCAACGGTGGCAATCGTCCCGTCCGGGTTTACCCTGCGCACCCGGTTGCCGTCGATGATGTAGAGGTTGCCGTTGACGGCGCGAACCCCGACCGGGGACTCCAGGTCGGCCGCGACTGCCGGCATGCCGTCCCCGTTGTACCCCCTTACCCCCGTTCCGGCCACCGTCGTGATGATGCCGGAGGTGTCTACTTTCCTGATGCGCGCGTTATAGGAATCAGCGATGTAGAGGTTACCGGCGGAGTCGAGGGCCACGCTGGCAGGTCGCGCCACGCTGGCCGCGATCGCCGGCATGTTGTCCCCGTTGTACTCCATGAGGCCGGTGCCGGCCACGGTAGTCATTATCCCGGCCGTGTCGACCTTGCGTACCCTGTTGCCGTCGAACTCGGCTATGAAGATGTTCCCCAGCGCGTCCACCGTGACCCCCACCGGCCGGTCGAGGCTGGAGAAGATGGCGGGCATGCCGTCGCCGTTGTAGCCGCCCACGCCGTTTCCGGCTACGGTGCTGACGACGCCTGCGCTATCGATTTTCCTGATGCGGTTGTTACCGCTGTCGGCCACGTAGAGGTTTCCTGCGGCGTCGAGGGCTATCCCCGTCGGGTTGGCAAAGGTCGCAGTCGCCGCCGGCATGCCGTCGCCGCCATAGCCGGCAATGCCGGTGCCGGCGAAAGTGGTGACCGTGCCGTAGCTGTCGATCCTGCGGATGCGGTTGTTGCCCACGTCAGCGATGTACATGTGGCCGGCCTGGTCCATGGCGAGAGAGCCAGGCGAGGAGAACGCCGCCGCCGAGGCGGGCCCGCCGTCACCGGTCCAGGAGAGGGTGCCGTTGCCGGCGAAGGTGGAGATGTTGCCGAGGAAGTCCACGCTGCGGATGCGGAAGTTGGCCGTGTCGGCCACGATGATGTTGCCGTTAGGGTCGCAGGCCACCCCCCACGGCTGCTGCAGCGCCGCCGCCGTCGCCGGACCGCCGTCGCCCGAGAAAGCCCACTCGCCGTTTCCGGCCACGGTGGTGACGATACCTGTCGCATCCACCCTGCGGACGCGGTTGTTGTTGGAGTCGACGACGAGGAGCCTTCCCTGCGGGTCGAAGGCGACTCCTCTCGGGGCCTGCAACTGGGTCACGGTCCGGTGCAGGCCGTCACCGTTGTAGCCGGGCTCGCCCGTGCCCACCACCGTGGTGATGATCCCGCTGGCGTCGACCATGCGGACCTTGTGGTTACTCTCGTCGGCAATGAAAACGTTGCCGGCCTGGTCCACTGCGATGCCGCTCGGGAAGGTGAGCGCCGCCTCGGTGGCCGGGCCGCCATCGCCGATGCTCCCCCACCACCCCACCCCGGCGACGGTGGTCATCATACCGCCGGCAACCTTTCTGACCCGGTAGTTGCCGCGGTCGGCGATGATCAGGGCGCCGGAGGGATCGACCGCGACATCGGCAGGCGCGTTCAGGGCGGCAGCGAGGGCGGGGCCGTCGCCGCTGTAAGAGGCCATGCCCGTCCCCGCCACGGTGGTGATGATGCCCGCCGGGTCGACCCTGCGGATGACGTTGTTGTTGGTGTCGGCTATGAAGAGGTTGCCGTTGCCGTCGAGGGCGATCCCCATGGGGTAGTTGAGCCTCGCCAGCGTCGCGGGACCGTTGTCCCCCGCGTTGCCGGCCACGCCGGTGCCGGCGACGGTGGTGATCACACCTGAGGAATCCACCTTGCGCACACGGTGGTGCTCGTTGTCCGCGATGTAGACGTTGCCGGCGTTATCGGCGGCAACCCTGGTCGCCCCGACCAGAGCGGATACTGCCAGCCCGCCGTCTCCCGCCCCGCCACCCGCTATGGTGACGATGTCCCCCGGGGCGGCCCAGGCCGGAGCCGTGAGCAGGTTCAACAGCAGTGCGAACACGACCAGGAACGACCCGGTAACAAAAGCACGGTGCGGCTTTCGGGTAAGGTACGGTTTCATGTAAGGGATCCTCCTCTTTGCCGAACGAGCTGTTAGTTCCAGAAACGAGAAAGCCCATCCACCGGGATAGGCTCACTTTCTCCACCCGACTTCGGTAGCCCCTCTTTCCAGTCGAGCGCCCGCTGGGTCGCCTCGCACTTGTCCTGGACAGGTGGCTTTGCGTCGCCGGGTCACCCCGGCTTTGCCTTTTTCAGTCAATTACTTAATTATGCTTTTAATACCATTTCCGCATAATAAGCCGGAACCACTAGACCACATGCTTCATATCAACGTTTACGAATGATTTCGATCATTAATAAAATCACGTAAACGCCCTTTGGGGCAGAGAGCGTACCCGCTTTGCTACCCGTTGTCAAACATAATTCAAATACTTTGATGTCTTCCATGTCAGGAAAAACGAACGCACTGCGGATGTGATGGATAGGAGGAGCAACAGGAGCGGGGAGAAGGATGGACCGTTTAAGCGGCTGGCGGTGGAAAAGCGTGGAATAGGCGCAGCAGCCCGTTGCGGACTGCTGCGCGAAGTGATCGGACTAAAGGACTCGCTGGCTACGTTCAGCGCGAGGTGCCGGGCGATCTTCTCGGTCTGCAGCGCGTTGTCTGCATTCCGGCTCCCCGCGGCCACGTCGTTGGCGCCCTTACGGCCCGGCCATCAGGGGCGCCCGTAGAGGTGGGCTACAGCTTGAAGTGTCCGACCAGTCGCTGCAACTTCTCGGCGCTTCCGTTGAGCTCGTGCGCGGCAGCGGCAGACTCGTGGGCACCGGAGGCGGTCTGGCGCACGGTCTCGGTGATCTGCTGCATGCTGCGTGAAATTTCACCGGTAGTGGCAGTCTGCTCCTCGGCTGCCGTTGCCACCTGATTCACCTGCATGGCCACCCCCTGTACCTGCTCGAGGATCTCCCGCAGCGCCTCGCCGGAACGAGCAGCCTCGACCGTCCCGGTCGCCACCTGCCCCACCCCCTGTTCCATGACCGCCACGGCATCCCTGGTTTCTTTCTGGATCGCCTTGATCATCTCGCCGATCTCGTGGGTGGCGCGGGTGGTCCGCTCCGCCAGGGCACGCACCTCGTCGGCAACGACGGCGAACCCCCGCCCCTGTTCGCCGGCGCGGGCCGCCTCGATCGCCTCGATCGCCGCGTTCAGGGCGAGCAGGTTGGTCTGGTCGGCGATGTCCTCGATGGTGACGATGATGGCACCGATCTAGTCCGAGCGTTCCCCTAGCCTCTCCACCGTCCTCGATGACTCCTGCACTCTGGCAGAGATCTGCCCCATCACCGAAACGGTGGTCTCCACTACCTGGGCACCATCCTGGGCCGAACGGCTGGCCACGATGGCACCCTCGGAGGCCCGCTGGCAGCTCTGGGCGATGTCGCCGGAGGTGGCGGACATCTCCTCCCCGGCGGTGGCCACCGTGGCCGATTGTTGCGCCACCTCCTCGGCCGCAGCGGCAATCTTTTCCGCGCCCGAACTGAGCCGCTCCGAAGAGGCCACTACCACATGCGCCGTTGCCGCGATTTGCCGGACCATGTCCTGCAGGTTCAGGACGAACCCGTTGAATTCCCTGGCCGTTTCGGCAAGCTCGTCCCTGGTGCCGATCTCCGCCTGACGGGTGAGGTCCCCGGCGCTCACCGCGGTCAGCAGCGCACGAATGGCGTTCACCGACGTCATGATTCCCTTCAGCAGCATGATCCCCAGCCCGGTCTGCAGCAGGACGCCCGCCAGGCCGATCATCACCCCCTCGAACAGGGCCTTGCGCCGCTCCGCGTCGAAGTCACGGTCCGCCTGCCGCATCTCCCGGACCAGCGAATCGGTCACCTTGTCCATCTCGGACTCAATATTTTGCACCTGCAATTCTATCTGGCGGTCCAGAGCGCGGACCTCCTGGACCGTGCCGTCGCCTTCGCGCAAGAGCGGCACCATCTTTTGCTCGAAGGTTCCGATCACCGCGGCCACGGCGTCCTTCACCGCCGCGACAAATCTCTTTTCCTCGGCAGTATCGGCAATGGCAGCGGTCGCCTCCAGGTTCTTCAGCACCTCTGCCTTTTTGGCCTGCCAGGTCTTGAGGATACGCTCCAGATCCCTGTTGACTTCCGCATCGGCTATGACCCGGTACAGGGCGAGCCCCCCCATGGAGGCTTCCTTGGCCAACACCGCAGCGTCCGAGCGCTGGGCACCTTCATCCTGCATCCTGCCGAGAGTCGCGATGGCGCGGAACTCAAGGGTAACGATGACGGCGATGGTAATCAGCATGACCGCCATGTTCATGATGATCTTGGCACGGATGGTTGCCATTTTTGCCTCCAGTCCCCCTGCAGTCGTTAAGCATCAGCAATTACCTATCGGCTCGGACCGCTTTGGGATGTATCAGTCGAATTGTAACGAAAGTTGCGCATTTTCCCGGACGGCGGCTCCTGTCACAGCCGCCTTGGCACCCGGGTCCGAATCTGCCGCAGCTTCTTCAGCGCTACCAGTTTTCCTTAAAGTTTTCCGCTGAAAGGCCGATTAGGCACCACTAAGAGTGGTGCCAGCTTCCCGTGGCAAAAGACATGAAATACTGCTACACTACACAAGTTGCCCGGACGTTGGCTGTCCTTAACATCTGTTATGACAGAGCGATCTGTTCGATCAGGGAGATGGTTAGATGGCGGAAGGTTTGCAACTCAGAAAGTTTCTCGCCCCGGAATTCATCTTCGGTGTCGGCGCCAGAGAGCTGGCCGGGCGCTACGCCAAAAACCTGGGGGGGCGCAAGGTCCTGGTGGTCTCGGACCCGGGGGTGGTAAAGGCAGGGTGGACCAAGGACGTAACCGACAGCCTGGACGCCGCTGGAGTTCCCTGGGTCCTCTTCACCGCGCTCACCCCCAACCCCAAGGCGGACGAGGTCATGGCGGGAGTGGCGCTGTACCAGGCGGAACACTGCGACGCCCTGGTCGCGGTCGGCGGCGGCAGCCCGATCGACTGCGCCAAGGGCATCGGCATCGTCTCCTCGAACCACAAGCACATCCTCGAATTCGAAGGGGTGGACATGGTGAAGTCCCCCATGCCTCCCCTCATCTGCATCCCCACCACCGGCGGCACCTCCGCCGACGTCTCCCAGTTCGCCATCATCAGCAACCCGCGTGAACGGGTGAAGATCGCCATCATCAGCAAGTCGGTGGTCCCGGACATAGCGCTCATCGATCCGGTCACCCTGATCACCATGGATCCCTACCTGACCGCCTGCACCGGGCTGGACGCCATGACCCACGCCATCGAGGCCTTCGTCTCCACCGCGAGCTCCTCCATGACCGACCTGCACGCGCTGGAGGCGCTCAGGCTCTTGTCGGTGAACCTCATCCCCAGCATCCGCAACCTCGACAACGAGGAGTTCAGGAGCCAGGTGATGATGGGAAGCCTCCAGGCCGGCCTCGCCTTCTCCAACGCCATCCTCGGTGCCAATCACGCCATGGCGCACAGCCTCGGCGGCGCGCTCGACCTCGCCCACGGCGAATGCAACGCGATCCTTTTGGACCACGTCATCGACTTCAACTTCGACGCCGCACCGGAGCGCTTCGAGCAGATCGCCCAGGCGTTCGGGCTCGACCTGCGCGGGCTCTCCCTCTCCCAGAAGAAGAAGCACCTCCTGGAGTACGTCCGCAAGCTCAAGGCCGAGGCGGGGGTGGGACGCACCCTGGCCGAAGTCGGGGTCGGACGCGACGACCTGAAGCTCTACAGCGAGCATGCCCTGAAGGACCCCTGCATGGCCACCAACCCGCGTCGCGCCTCCAAGAGGGATATAGAGGTCGTCTATGAAGAGTCCCTCTGATCCCCGCCCCCCCGACTCCGACGAGGTGCAGGACTCCCCCGACGCCTCCTCCCAGGAGGCGCTGGAAGCGCTGCAGCGCAAACTAGCGGGGCTCGGCGAAAACTCCATGCGCAAGACCTATTACCCGGAGCTGCAGGAGCGCCTGGAGGAACTGGAGCGTCTCAAGGCCTTCCTGGACCACAGCAACGACGCCATCTTCCTGGTCGAGGTGCGGACCGGGAGGATCGTCGACCTGAACGAATCCGCCTGCCGCCAGATGGGATGGAGCCGCAGCGAGCTCCTGGAAAAATCCCTGTTCGACCTCTCCGACCTGCACGACAATCCCGCCGCCGTCTCCCTGATCCGCTCCGACGAGGATGCGGAAGTACGCGACCTTATCGTCACCGAACTGCACCGGCATGACGGGGAGAGCTTCTGGGCCGAGCTGACGCTGAACCGGATGCACTTCAGGGATCGCGCCTACGTCCTGGCCGTGGCCCGTGACATCACCCAGAGGCGGGCCGTCGAGGAGGCGCTGCGTCAAAGCGAGGAGTTCCTGAAGAACATCGTGGACCACATCCCGGCCATGGTCTTCGCCAAGGACGCGCAGCAGCTGCGCTTCATCACCATCAACAAGTACGGCGAGGAACTGCTCGGCTTTTCACGAAAGGAGATCCTGGGCAAGCGCAACGAGGATCTCTTCCCCGCAGCGCAGGCGCAGTTTTTCAGCTGCAAGGATCGCGTCACCCTGGAAAAAGGGGAGCTGATGGAGATACCGGAGGAGGTCATCACCACCGCCTCCGGCGACCGGATCCTGCGCACCAAGAAGATCCCGCTCTTGGACGAGCAGGGTAAATCGCGCTACCTGCTCGGCATCGCCGAGGACATAACGGAGCGCAGGCAGCTCGAGGAAAAGCTTTTGCAGTCCCAGAAGATGGAGGCGATCGGGCAACTGGCGGGGGGTGTGGCGCACGACTTCAACAACATCCTCATGGTGATCATGGGGTACGGCAGCATGCTGCGCAACGACGCGTCCCTTGCCGCGCCGCACCGGGAGCAGGTCGACCGCATCATGGACGCCGCCGACAAGGCGGCCCAGCTCACCTCGGGGCTGCTCACCTTCAGCCGCAAGCAGGTGATCAAGACTCAGACCGTCGACCTCAACGACGTGATCCGGCACGTGGAGAAGTTCCTGTCCCGCATCATCGGCGAAGACGTGCAGTTGAGGGCCGTGCAGGCCGGGCACCCCCTGCCGGTCGACATCGATGCCAACCAGATCGAGCAGGTCCTGGTCAACCTGGCCACCAACGCGCGCGACGCCATGCCGCGCGGGGGGCTTCTCACCGTTGAGACGTCGCTGCAGCGCATCGACGCCGCCTTCGTACAGGCCAACGGCATCGGCGAGCCCGGCCCCTTCGCCGTGATCTCCATCTCCGACACCGGTGTCGGCATGGACGACCAGACCAGGAAGAGGATCTTCGAGCCCTTCTTCACCACCAAGGAGGTCGGCAAGGGGACCGGCCTGGGCATGTCCATCGTGTACGGGATCATCAAGCAGCACTCGGGCTTCGTCAACGTCTACAGCGAGCCGGGCATCGGCACCACCTTCAGGATCTACCTGCCGCTGAGCGCCACCAGCCCGCTGGCCGAAGAGACGCTCCGGGACCTGGAACAGCCCAGGGGCGGCAGCGAGACCATCCTGGTGGTCGAGGACGAAGCGGACCTGCGCACCCTGCTGGAGCAGATACTCGCCGGCGCCGGGTACCGTGTCATCCTGGCCGCGGACGGCGCCGCCGCCATCGAGCAGTACGCCCGCCGCACGGCCCCTATCTCGCTGGTGCTCATGGACATGATCATGCCCGGCATGAGCGGCAAAGAGGCCTGCCAGCGGATCAGGGAGCTCGACCCGGCCGCGCGGGTGCTCTACACCAGCGGCTACACCATGGACATCATCAAGAACCGGGACCTCATCGAGGAGGGGACTGAACTGCTCATGAAGCCGGTGCGCCCGCGGGAGCTCCTGAATAAGGTGCGGGAGATGCTGGAGAGGTAGGGAAGGTGACTCAGGCGCGGCAGCGCATGAGGAAGAGCCGGTCGGCGTAGTGGCCGGCCTTTACCAGCTCGGCGCGGGAGAGATCGGCCGCCGGGACGGGGTTGCGGAAGCGGCGCAGGAAGCGGCGCTCGGCACCGTCCAGGGCGGCGTTTTCATGTCCGAGCCTCCCGGGAAGGTGCAGCGGCGCCAGGCGCCAGGGGGCGAGCGCCGGCGCGAGGCACGGGTTCAGCCGGTACACCCCCTCCTTTTCAGGGCATGGGCCCTGCACGTCCCGCCCGAGGTAGAACACGAAGTTGCCCGGCGCGCGCCTCTGCCGCTCCAGCTCGCGCAACCTGGCGATCTCACTCTCCGGCTCCGGCAGCGCCCCGCGATGGGCGAAGCGCAGCAGGGCGAGGCCGCTGGCCGCTATCAGCTCCAGGAGTTCTCCGATGCGGTAGCTGGTGACCTGGGGATGGAGCAGCGCGTCGGCAAGCCCGGAGCGGCTGGCCACCTCGTCAGAGCTCTCGAAGAAGTTCCTCAGTCGCGACCGTTTCCCGCTTTTCGCCACCATCCTTCGCACCTGTTCCGGATCCCGCACCTGCAAAAGCCTCAGCGCGCGGCGGATGGAGTCCTCCTCCCTACGCGCGTAGTGGCTGTAGAGCATCACCCTCAGGATCCCCCCTTCGCAAAGCCGCGCCGCCAGCGCGCGCAGCCCGGCCAGCGGCTCCGCCAGGTGGTGCAGCACGCCGTAGGCGTCGATCATCGCGTACGGGCCCGGCGCCAGGGCCGGGTCGCAGAGATCCCCCGGCACAAAGTCCACCCCCGTTATCCCGTGCAGCAGGCAGTGCAGCCGCGCCCGCTTCAGGCTGTTGCCGGAGAGATCCAGCGCGGTGATGGGGGTGCCGGGGTTGGCGAGCGCAAAGGGATAGGGGGCGAAGCTGCCGCAGCCGGCGATCAGGATGCGGCCGGCCGGGGGGGGGAGTTCCCCGTTGAAGAGGGCCCAGAGGGCGTCCAGGTTGTTGGCGTAGGTATCTGGGCGGCGCACCGAGGCGAAGAGCGGGTAGTCCGGGTAGGGGTAGAGTTCGTAGTGTTGGCGGACGCTTGCGGGCATGAGGGACACTCTAGCGTGCGCAGGCCACCTTGGCAAGGCTTCCAATGAGAAAAGGGGCCGTCGACGTCCCGGCCCCTTCTCCAGTTCCATTGTTTATCGTTGCAGCGCGGCGCGCACCACCGTGCGCCGCCACCGCGACAATTGGCAACTGTCCATTGTCAATTGTCCGTTGTTTCCCGCTACATCACGAACTTGATCATCGCCTGCGGCGCGAACTCGTTCACGCCCTTCACGCCGTACTTGTTATGCCAGTAGATCACCTCGGTGCCCACGTAAATGCCGTTGGGGGCGTCCCAGAACTTGCCCAGGTCGAGGAGCAAGCGGGGCTGCGCGTCGATGTTGAAGGAGAGGTTCCCCTCGCCGCCGGCGATATCGGAGAACCCTTCGAAGATCATGTTGGCCTTACCCACGGCGAAGGGGAGCTGCCAGCAGGGGGTCACCTGGTAGGTGCTGCCGGACTGCTTGGGATCGTTGCGCACGTAGACGTTGAGGTCGGCGAAGTTGAACTTGGGGAGGTTCAGGCTGAGGCCGACGCCGTACAGGTAGTTGCGGAAGCCCTGACCCATCTCGAGGGTGCCGGCGACCAGGACGTCCTTCACGAAGGGTGCGGAGAGGTCGCGCCCGGTGATCTTGCCGAGGGAAAGTCTCGGGGAAAGCTCGCCGTAGATCCCGGTGTTGTCCTTCTCGGTGTTGGTCACGTCGAAGAACAGGAAGGTGTCGCCGTACTTCCAGGCGTTGGCATGCTCGACCGTGACGGTGGACTGGGTGCCCTGGGTGTGCGCGTAGGGATTCTTGAACTGCCCCCCCCACAGGTACTGGATGTTGGTCTCATTCCAGAGGGTCACGCCGGCTTGTGCCTCTTCGGCGGCAAACGGTGCCAGCAGCAGGGCGGCGAGGGCCAGGACTTTCAACCCGGTGGACAGGGCGCTACGGATCGATCTCTTCTTCAAGGTGCTCTCCTTTGTGGTACATGCTGACTACCTGGCGGTAGCTGAAAAACGCACTACAGGGGGATTGTCAACGGCGCGGGAACGGGCACAGCGCTGCCGTGACGGACAGCGGGGGCCGCACCATATCGGTCGACAACATGGGCACTCTTTCGGGGAAAGTCGCAGGCTGGGGGTGGTTTCTCTGCTAAAGGGGGATGCAACGCAGGAGACGAACCGCTGCGCCCTTACGGGCGCGTTCACCTTGTCAAACGTTTCCGCTTCAAAAGCGGCGTAAAGCTAGCACGTTTTTCGGCGCAGTTCACCTTTTTTTGATCTAATTAAACAGACCATAAAAATTGGTCAGACCATATCTCGCCATCTCATCAGCGTTTCCATGAGCTTGTTGGAAGCCTGCTGGAATTCGCCATCGTACTCCATCAGCCTCCGGGCCTCCTCGGTCTTTCCCTCGACCGCCAGCCCCGCCACCTTGCATGCTACCTGGTGGAACTCACCGTGGAGTTGCTTGACCTGCTTGTAGAAGGAGGAAGAACTGTGGCGGGACGAAAAGGAGGTGTCGTAAAACCACTTGCCGAACTGGCAATCGGTCTCGGTGCAGGGGCCTTTGTGGTCTTCCAGCTGTCCCTTGCTGATCAAGTCGTTGAGCTTGAACTTGTACATGGCATGTTCAGTGATCGCGTTGTTTATCTCTTGCTTTTCCATTACCATACCCTCTCAGACTGGTTTGGTTTGCTATGAAACGCGTTCCCGCACCGATCGTACCGATGGCTTGTCGCGGTCACGCCCCTCCTCTCGTTTTGCGAGCATCCGAAGGGAACAGCAACTTCTATTCCAAAAACAAGATGTCTGTCCCGGCGCTACTCCATCCGGCGGCCCCGATGACTTTTCCTACTGTAATCATTAGCAAAAACGAAACCGCCACCCCAGCGCCCGCGCCTCAATATTAATCCAATCTAAACAACAAGTTAACGGCCTCTGGGTCATTTGGCGCACCGGCGGCCACCCCGCCGCCACGCCTCCCCCACCTGCAGCGACATTCACCTTGCAAAGACCGTTCTGCTATGGCAATTTTGGGCACTCAGGAGATGACCCCCATGAATGCAAACAAACCGAGGCTCGTTGCCGCCGGCGACATCAACGCCTTCTTCGGTCTCATGCTGGACAACATGTCCGGCCTGGTGATCATGGCCGGGATCCTCACCGGCGTCTTCGGGATGCCGCGTGAACTGGTCCTGTCCCGGATGCTCCCCGGCAGCGCGGTCGGGGTTCTCCTGGGCGACCTGCTCTACTCGTGGCTCGCCTACCGCCTGGCCCGCCGCACCGGGCGCAGCGACGTGACGGCGATGCCCCTGGGGCTCGACACCCCCTCGACCTTCGGCATGGCCTTCGGGGTACTCGGCCCCTGCTTCCTCGCCACCAGGGACGCCCACCTGACCTGGCAGGTCGGCATGGCGACCATCGTGCTCATGGGGGCCTTCAAGATCGCCGTCTCCTTCTGCGGCCCCGCCTTGAGAAGGAACATCCCCCGGGCCGGACTTCTCGGGAGCATCGCCGCCGTCGCACTTTTATTGATCGCCTACCTCCCCTTCCTGAAGCTCTTCTCCTCGCCGGTGGTCGGCTTTCTCTCGTTGGGCATCGTCTTCATCTCGCTGTTGGCCCGCTTCCGGCTCCCGCTGCGCCTCCCCGGCGCCCTCGCCGGGATCATGAGCGGTACCGTCGCCTATTACCTGTTGGGGAGCCTGGGACTCCTCCCGGGGGGCGTCCATCCCCTCCTGGCGGCAGCGCAGCCAGCCCTCTACCTCCCCCTCCCCACCCTGGAATTCCTCCCGGGGATACCGAGGGCGCTCGCCTACCTGCCGCTGGCCATCCCCTTCGCGCTGGCCACCGTGGTGGGGGGTGTCGACGTCACCGAGAGCGCGGCGGTTGCGGGAGACGAGTACAACACCCGGGACATCCTGCTGGTGGAGGGGGCCGCCACGCTTGTGGCCGGGTTGTGCGGCGGCGTGATGCAGTCCTGCCCCTACATCGGCCACCCCGCCTACAAGGACATGGGGGGGCGCGCCGGCTACACCATCGCCACCGCGCTCTTCATCGGCTTTGCCGCCGTCTCCGGCTACCTCTCTTTCTTCGTCGGGCTCCTCCCGGAGGCCGCCGTCGCTCCGATCCTCATCTTCATCGGCATCGAGATCACCGCGCAGGCCTTCGAAGCGACGCCCAAGCTGCATTACCGCGCGGTAGCCATCTCCTTCATCCCGGTGATCGCCTGCCTCACCACCATCGAGTTCGGGCAGATGCTGGCCGGGCTGGGCAAGAGTTCCGCCGACCTCACCGGCGATCTCCTGGCCACCTGGCAGGCCACCATCATCCTCGGCAACGGCTTCATCGTCACCTCGCTCCTTTGGGGCGCCGCCTTTGCCAACGTGCTGGACCACCGCCCCGGCAAGGCCGCCGTCTACCTCCTTCTCTGCTCGGCGCTGTCGCTTTGCGGCATCATCCACTCCCCGCTTCCCTCGGGCGCGATGTTCTCACCCCTCGCCCCGCCCCACCCCATCGTGTGGCACCTGGCCGCCGGCTATGCCGTCATGGCCCTCTCCTTCTGTCTCCTCTCGCTGCTGGGCTCCCCCTCCGCCGCGCGGGAATGACCGCACCCGCTCACCGCGGCGCCAACGGGCAGTTCCCGCGGTCCGGATCCTTTCGTCCCCCCCTGCCGGATGGGGAGCGCCCGCTTCACGCACGACAAAAAAGCCGTCCCTGCCGGGGCGGCTTTTTGCTTCGGGGCAGGCGCGTATACGGACCTGGCAAAAGGTGTGGTGTGTGCTAGCATTGATTGCCGTCTGACCGACAGCTAATGGATCAGGATGCGCGAAATACTGTCTCAGGAGAACCATTGATGCTTACCATGCAGGAAATAAAGAACCACTATTACTTCTCGGATACAGACGCCGAAATGCTCAAAGAGCTTTTTCCCCTGGCGCAGACGAACAGTGAGGCGATGGTCGAGGAATTTTACACCTACCTTCTGAAGATCCCGGAGACCGCCGTCTTCCTGCGCGACCCCAAGGACCTGGCGCGGCTTAAGAGGACCCATACCGAGTGGTTCCTCTCCCTCTTCTGCGGCCGCTACGACAACGAGTACATGCTGACCCTGCAGTCGATCGGGCAGGCGCACGTCCGCATCAAGGTGAGCGCCCACTACGTGAACGCCGCCATGAACGTGGTGCGCCGCTTCCTGATCGAGATGCTGCAGGCCAACTTCCCCGACATCTCGGTGCGCCGCAAGTACCGGATCGCGGTGGAGAAGATCCTCGACATCAACCTCGACATCATGAGCACCTCCTACCAGGAGGAGGAGCTGCGCAAGGTTTTCGTCTCGCACAAGATCGAGTCCAAGCTGATCCACGCCGCCGAGCGCTTCACCTACGGTCTCAACCTGATCCTGGTCATCGCCCTGAGCGGCGTCTCCCTCTCGGTGGTCACCCTCTTTTTCTGGGACCTGGTCCACATCTTCCGGGGCGACTTCGAGAAGGGCATCCTCTCAGCGCTCGGCTCCCTGCTGATCCTGTGGATGATGATCGAACTGATGGACAACGAGATCAAGACGCTCAAGGGGGGGAAATTCAACATCCTCATCTTCATCGGCGTGATCATCGTGGCCCTGATCCGGGAGATCCTCATCTCCACCCTGCGCCACGACGCCCTGGAGACCCAGGCGTTTTTGGCCGGCACCCTCCTCATCCTCGGGATCGTCTACTACCTGGTGGCCAAGAGCCAGGTCAACGGCGCCCACTGACCCGGGCGTTCGGAACCAGGCAGACAAGATGTGAAAAGGGCGGCCCGTTTGGGCCGCCCTTTTTATTTGCTTTAGGTTTGACGCTGTCTGGGCCTGCGCGAGCAGGTCTGGTCCTTCGGGGGAATTGCCTTCGTTACCGCGTCATGCGCAATTGCGTAAATAAAATCGAAGCCGTGCCGATACGGGTACCAGAAAGCAGGAACACGTGGAGCCTTTGATGCACATCTATCATCTCATCGAGTTACGCGAAATCCACCCGCCGGCGCTTACTCCCCTGTTCTACGGCCGCTACCTCGCCGAGGTGCGCCAGGACGGGACCCTCTTTTGCGACAACCACCAGTTCGCCATCGACAGCCCGACCCCGCCCACCCCCGGCACTAAGGTCATGATCTGGTGCAGCAGGGACTACTACTGCTGCCCCACTCAGGATTTCAAGCCCAGCTAGTCCACCCGCCGCAGCTTGCCCGCCGCAATTCGATACCTTGGCCAACCTCCCGGGTCAGGCGCGCTGATGCCCTTTGCTCCTTCCCGCCCCGAGTACCGCGACAAAGCCGAGCGTTCCGCAAAGCGCCATGGTGCCGGTCATGGGAAGTGCGGTGCCGTTGTGGAAGGCCCCCACCAGCGCCCCTCCCGAGGCACCCAGGAGGTACTGGATGGTCCCCAAAAGGGCCGACGCGCTCCCGGCCGCCTTGTCGAAGGGGGCCAAGGCCAGCGCGGTGATGTTGGGGTAGAGCAGCCCGGTCATGCAGAGGCAGACGAAGATGAAGAGCATCTGCAGCGGGAACCCGCCGAAGCCTGTCGCCGTCGCGGCGATCAGCGCGATGCCGGCGCTGCCGGCCACCATGAAGGCGCTGCGGGCGATGGCCGCGGGCGTATAGCGGCGCAAAAGGCGCCGGTTCATCTGCGAAGCGCCGATCAGGCCGCAGGCGTTGACGCCGAAGAAGACGCCGAAGAACTGGGGCGAAAGTCCGTGCAGCTCGATGAAGACGAAGGGCGCGCCCGAGATGTAGGAGAAGTTGACGCCGGCCACGCACCCAAGGGCGACGGCGTAGCGCAGGTAGTGGCGGTTCTTCAGCAGGTGCCAGTACACCTTGGTCATGTCCGAGGCGCTGCGCCGGATGCGCCGCTCCGCGGGGAGCGACTCGGGGAGGGCCAGCGCCGCCGCCAAAAGCGAGGCGAGGCCGAAGACGCCCAGGAAGACGAAGATCCCCCTCCAGCCGCTATAAAGCAGCAGCTGCCCCCCCGCCACCGGCGCCAGGATCGGCGCCAGCCCCATGACCAGCATGAGCAGGGAGAACATCCTCGCCGCCTCGGCGGTGTCGTAGAGGTCCCGCACCACCGCGCGCGAGATGACCATACCCGCTCCCCCCCCGAGCGCCATGACCACCCGCCACGCCAGGAGGCCACCCCCGGTGTGCACCATGGCGCAGCCGATGGTCGAGGCGACGTACAGGGACAGCCCCAGAAGCAGCGGGCGGCGCCTCCCCCAGCGGTCCGCCAGCGGCCCGTAGAAGAGCTGCCCGGCCGCCGATCCGAACAAAAAGGCCGACACCGAGAGCTGCACCGTGCCGAGCGGCACCTTGAGGTCATGGGCCATCTGCGGGAAGGCGGGGAGGTACATGTCGATCGACATGGCGCTGAACGCGGTCAGGGCGCCGAGGATGAGGACGAAGACGGTCAGCTGGCGCCGGGTCATCTCGGTCGGGTGGATCGTTGCTGCGGTTTTGGCGAAAACCATCGGTACAACCTCGCTTGGCCGAAAAGTTGTTCAATACAACTATCGGGTCAAAAAAACTACTGCAAGTTGCGGCAGGCGCGGCGCAGGACATCGCGGCAGATCTCGAGTTCCTTCGCGTCGATCCCCTGCTGTGCCTCTTCCAGGATGCCGCGCGCCAGGGCGGTGGCCTGATCCATCAGCTCCTTGCCGCGGTCGGTCAGGTAGAGCAGCCGCTCGCGGGCGTCGCTTGGGCTCGGCAGCCTGGCGATCAGTCCTCGCTCCTCGAGCCCGGCCGCGAGGCGGGCCATGGTGGTCTTGTCCTTGGCCGTCTTCTCCGCCAGCGCTCCCTGGGGGAGCCCGTTGCAGTCCCAAAGCTGCACCAGCAGCGAGTACTGCTCCGAGGTGATCGTCATGCCGTTTTGCTGCAGCACCGCGGTGAAGCGCCTGAGCACGATTCTCGAGAACCGGGAGGCCAGGTGCCCCAGCGACTTGTCCAATCTGTATTCGGTCAGGGTGTCCATATAGTTGCACTCTACAACTTCTTTACCGTCCCTGTCAACCGTCCGGCACGCCGGCGAAAAAAAAAGCCGACCGCGAAGAGGTATCGCGGCCGGCCTGGGTGCTTCGACCCGTGACGGGTTCTGTCAGTAGTCGGTGAACAAAAGGAGGTTCGGCGATTTCTTGCCCGGGTTCCCCACCACACCCGGAGTCGCGTTCCCGGTCAGGGCGGCGGCGACGCCGGCAGGGGTGGCGGCGGGGTTTGTCTGCAGGTACTGCGCGGCGACGCCGGTGACGTTGGGGGTGGCCATCGAGGTCCCGCTCAGGGTGGCGGTCGCGGTGTCGCTGCTGTACCACGAGGAGGTGACGTTGGAGCCGGGCGCGAAGAGGTCGAGGCAGGCGCCGTAGTTGGAGTAGGAGGCACGGGCATCGCTGGAGGTGGTGGCGCCGACGGTCAGGGCCGCCGGAACGCGGGCCGGCGAATACCGGCAGGCGTCCTGCTTGCTGTTACCCGCGGCTATGGCGTAGGTCACCCCGCCGTTGATGGAGTTGCTGACCGCACTGTCCAGGGCGGTGGAAGCGCCGCCCCCAAGGCTCATGTTGGCCACGGCCGGCAGCTTCTTGTATTTGGTGACCCAGTCCACGCCGGAAACGACGCCGGAGATGGCACCCGAGCCGGAGCAATCGAGCACCCGCACGCCGACCAGCGCCACGTCCTTGGCCACGCCGTAATGCGAGCCGCCGATGGTGCCCGAGACGTGGGTGCCGTGCCCGTTGCAGTCCTGGCCGTTCCCCCCAAGCGCATCGTAGCCTATCGAGGCGCGGCCGCCGAACTCGGTGTGCGAGGTGCGGATGCCGGTGTCGATGACGTAAGCGGTCACGCCGACGCCGCTGTTTAGGTAGTTGAAATAGCCGTCGAGGGGAAGGGCGCGCTGGTCGATGCGGTCCAGGTTCCAGGTCGAGACGGCCTGGGAGACCTCGATGCCGATGGAGACCGCCTGGTCCTGCTCGATGTATTCTACGTTGGGGTTGTGGCGCACCCCCTGCAGGGCCTGGTCGGGGAGCGTCGCCGCGAATCCCTGCAGCGCGTCGGTGTAGAGGTAGTGCACCTTGCCTCCCAGCCGGCCTGCCGCCTGCACCGCGGCGCTCACCTGCTGTCCGGGGCTGCCGGGCCGGAAGACGACGATGTAGCGCCCGGGGATGGCCCGCTCGGCGCCCACCCCGTAGATGGGGGCGGGATCGTCGGGGGCCGCTGCCGCAACCTGCACCAGGGAAAGTATGCCCAGAAGAGCTATGCCAAACGGTATCCTAGTCATGAGGGGCCTCCTGCCAATTGGTCGTTGCTGCTGCGCCTGTCGAGGCGCATCAGATCAGCCAAATATAGAACCCGGTATGCTTTTTCTCAATAGGCCTTTTCCACCATCTGCGCTGCATTCCACCCCTTACCCGTCCAGCATCTCGCGCACCTTTCTCAAAAGCTGTACCGGCTGCACCGGCTTGGTGATCAGCTGGATCCCCTGTTCCAGGATCCCGCGCCGCTCCATGAAATCGGAGGTGTACCCGCTGGAATACAGGATCCTGGTTCCCGGCTTCAGCTGCACGATCTCCACCCCCGCCTCCATGCCGTTCTTCCTGGGCATGATGAGGTCCATCACCACCAGCGCGATGCTGTCGCGGTGCGCGGCGAAGAGATCCACCGCCTGCTGGCCGTCCGCGGCCTCGATGACCCGGTAGCCGAACCTGGTGAGGACGGTCACCAGCAACCTGCGGACCTCCAGGTCGTCCTCGGCCAAAAGCAGTGTTTCGGTACCGCCGCACGGCGGCGGGAGCTCCACCTGCCCGGTCGGCCCGGTCGTGACGTCCTTTACCAGCGGCAGGTAGACCCTGAAGGTCGTGCCCCGCCCCGGCTCGCTGTAGACGTTTATGAAACCGCCGTGCTGCTTGACGATGCCGTAGACGATGGCCATCCCCAGACCGGTTCCCTTGCCGACCTCCTTGGTGGTGAAGAACGGCTCGAAGATCCTGTTGCGGGTCGCCTCGTCCATACCGGAGCCGGTATCGGTCATGACGACGCAGGCGTAGCTTCCCGGCTCGCGGTGTCCGAACTGCGTTTCGGTCGGTTCCTCCACCTCCACCACCTCCGCCTCGACGGTGAGCGATCCTCCCTTGGACATCGCGTCCCGGGCGTTGGTGGCCAGGTTGATCAGCACCTGCTCGATGTGCCCGCTGTCCGCGATGACCGGCAGGTCCGGCTCGGCACAGGGCACCACCTTGAGGGTGATGTCCTCCCCGATGATGCGCACCAGGAACCTCTGCACGTGCTGCACGATCTCGCAGAGGTTGACCCGCCTGGGCTCCATGACCTGCTTCCTGCTGAAGGCCAGAAGTCCCTTGGTGAGCTGCGCCGCCCTCTCGGCGGAGACGAGGATCTGCTCCACCTCCCCCTTTTGCCGCTCGTCCAGCTTGGGGTCCGCCTCCAGCAGCGAGCAGTACCCCATGATCACCTGCAGCACGTTGTTGAAGTCGTGCGCCACCCCCCCCGCCAAAAGCCCCACCGCCTCCATCTTCTGCGCCTGCCGGAGCTGCTCTTCCAGGCGGCGCTCCGCGGTGATGTCCCGCACCGTGGCGATCGCGCCGATGATCTCCCCCTGCGCGTCACGCAGCGGAGCGCGGGTGTCCGTCGCCCATCCCGAGCGCCCGGTCTGTTCCACGGAGAAGCGGAAGTCGATGGACCTCGATTCCTCCCCTTCGAGCGACTTTTTCAGCATCGCCACGATGCCGCTCTCCTCGAGGGAGGGGAGGAGCTCCTGCGGGTGCCGTCCCAGGATGTCCTTCGCCCCGATCCCGGTGAGCTGCTCCATGTACGGGTTCCAGACCTGGCAGCGCAGCTCCCGGTCGTAGACGATGATCCCTTCCTGGGCTCCCGCTATGATCTGCTGGTTGAACTGGCTCGCCTCGAGCAGCGCCTCGTCCGCTTTGAGCTTGGAGAAGGAGATGGCGATGTAGTCGATCAGGTCCTCGTACAGTGCGACCTTCTCTGCGGACATGAGCCCCGCCGCCCGGTCGCTGAACTGGAAAAGGCCGATCTGCCTGCCGTTGGCCCGAAACGGGATCAGGGCGAACGACTGGAACCCTTCGACATGGCAGCGGCTTCCCGCGGTCCCCGGCGGGACCGCTATCCCGTTCGAGGTCCAGTAGCTGCCGTGCGGGGTGCCCCCGTCGGAGTCGCCTAAAAGTCCGGTGATCACGTCGCCGCACAGGCAGCGCAGCGCCGAACGCCCCTGGGCGTCGCGGTACCACAACACGTCATCCGCCCCCAGGAAGTCCTCCGGCACCCCTATGGTCTGGTAGTAGGGGTAGTCGTCCCCCGAGCGCAGGCGGATGCCGATGGCACGGCACCCGGTGAGCTCGCGGAAAAACCGCGCCGTGCGCGACATCAGCTCGTTTAGGTTCTGGGCCTCGTTGCAGATGCGCAACAGCTCGACCGTCGCGTTGCGCCGCATCTCCTCGCGCTTTCGCGCCGTGATGTTGCTGCAAAGGGCGACGAAGTAGCCCCGCTCCACGCTGTAAAGCGACACCGCGTACCACTGCTCCAGCGGGGGAACGAAGGTCTCCAGGTGCTCCGGCTGTCCCGTCTGCGCCACCCGCCCGCAGGCCTCGAGCAGGTCGGCGTTGCTCTCCCGCACCCGCGGAATCACCTGCGAGACCCGCTTGCCGACCAGGTCCTCGAGTCCGGTCAGCTGCAGCAGGGCGCGGTTGACGTTCAGGAAGACGAAATCGTCGGCCGATCCCGAATCGTCCCGGACCATGCGGCAGGAGGCGAACCCCTCCAGCATGTTCCGGAACAGCTGCTGGTAGTCCTGCTTGCTTTTTTGCAGCGCCCGCTCGGCCTGTTTCTGAACGGTGACGTCGTTGAGCATGACCAGCAGAGATGGGGCGCCTTCCAGGACCACCACGTCGGCGGAAAAAAGGACGTCGATCACCTCCCCCGATTTCCGCTTCAGCTGCAGTTCCTGGCTGAAGCCCTGCCCCTGCCGGATGGTCGCCACGATCTCCTCGCGCGTCCCCTCGTCGAGGTAGATCCCGAGTTCCAGCGCGGTCCGCCCGACCACCTCTTCCCGCTGGAACCCCATGAGCCGCAGCCAGGCCGGGTTCACGTCCAAGAGCCGGCCGTCATCGACGGCACCGATGCCGATGGCCACCGGCGCCTGATCGAAGATGGTTCTGAACCGGTTTTCGCTGTCCCTGAGAGCGGCCTCCGCCTGTTTGAGCTGGGTGATGTCCACCAGCGTCGAGAGGATGACCCGCTCCCCTCCCACCGAGAGAAGTTGCGAGGAGAGCTGGGCCACGAAGGTTTCCCCGTTCCTGCGCAGGAACTGCTGTTCCCATCCCCGCAGCGTGCCGGTGCTCCGCAACTGCGCCAGAAAGCGCTGCACCGCTTCCGGGTCGGGCCAGATGTGCCGCCCGGACATGCCGATCGCCTCTGCCCTGCTGTAGCCGGTCAGGGCCTCCCAGGTCTCGTTCACATCCAGGAACACCCCGTCCTCGAACCGGCTCAGGGCGATGGCGGCCGGGTTCCCGGAAAAGGCACGGGAAAATTTCTCCTCGGACTTAAGCAGGGCCTCTTCGGCCTGGCGCCGGTCGGAAACGTCCTGAAGCACCGCGAGGATGGAGTTCGCGCGGCCATCGGAGCCGCGCAGCAGGTTGAGGGTGGCTTGGCAATAGACCGACGCGCCGTCGCGCCGCAGCAGGCCAAGCTCCGTCTGCACCGCGCTCCGCCCGCTTTGCCCCAGGCTCCTGAGGCTCTCCCGGCAGGTGTCCCGGTCGGCCGGATGGGTCACCGCGACCAGGTCCGTCCCCAGCAGTTCAGCTTCCCGATAACCGGTCATGCGGCAGAAGGCGGGGTTGACCTTGAGGAACGCGCCGCTCTCGGGGTCCAGCCGGGCCTCCCCAACGCTCGACTCCATGAACATGATGCGGAACTGCTCCTCCGTTTCCTGAAGCCGTTCCTGGGCCAGGCGCCGCTCCATCTCCAGGAGCTCGATGCGCGCCTCGCGCAGCTCCGCCTCGGAACTGGTCGCCAGCGCCCGCGCGTCCGTCTCGCCTTCGCGTGCCTGCTGCAGGCGCTCCTGCGAGAAGCAGAACAGGAACCCCATGACCACGAAGACCAGGACCGAAAAGAGGTGGCTTCCCTGGGGAAGCAGCAGCGAGAAGCGCGGCGGGATGAAGAAGTAGACGATGAGCAGCGCGGAGATGATGGTGGCGGCGCCCCCCCCCTTTTTGCCGGCCAGGCGGGCGCTGAAATAAGCGGCGGGGTAGAAGAGGAGGTAGGCGAAAGGCTGCAGGAAATCCCAGAGGAGCAACTGCACCGCGCAGGCCAGAAATGGAAGCAGAAGCGCCAGCGCGACCTTCGCATTCTTTTTTGGCACTTCGTCCACCCTCTCCTCCTTCAGTGCATGTCGATCAGGAATCTCTTGGAGCCGGGTGCGACTGTCAACGCCTGACGTTCAACTGGAACAGGGGAACAGCAATAGGACTTTTCGCTGCAGATGGACCGTTTTGGAGGATACCGCACATAGTAGTCTACCTGGGGAAAGGTTTTTTGCAACAGCCGCGAGCATCGTTCAAGGCACCCAGAGCCTTCCTTCTTCCTGCCTGATGAGCCCTTCCCGTTCCAGTTGGGCGATGTTGCGCGCCAGCGACGCGGCATCCAGTGAGAGCGTCTCCTCCAGGCGGGCGATGCTCAGACCGGGCTGCGCCAGGATCCTTTTCAGGATCAGGCTCCGCTGCTCCCGGTTAGAGCCCCGAAACGGCGACTGGCGCACGTGGTGGGCGCTCTTGCGCCCCGGGTTCGCCCCGCCGCGCTTGAGCGTGGCCCCGTAGTCCATAAGCGCGTAGTACCAATCCCGGGGGTTGTCCCGGTCCAGGGTGAACTCCACCAGGGGGAGGATCTCTGCGTCGCGCACCGCTTCTGCGTCGGCAAAGAAATGGTGGATGAAGACGGAGCGGATGTTGGTCTCGATGAAGGGGGTGGCCAGGCCGAAGGCGAAGGCGGCGACGGCGCGGGCGGTGTAGGGGCCGATCCCGGGCAGCGACTCCAGCCGCTCCACCTCTTCCGGGAGTGCCCCCCCGAAGCGCTGCAAGACGGCGCGGGCGCAAAGCTGCAGCGACACCGCGCGCCTGTTGTAACCAAGCCCCTGCCACAGCGACAGCACCCGGGAGAGTTCCGCACCGGCCAGTTCCTGCCAGGTCGGAAAGACGGCCAGGAACTCGAGGTACTTTTCCCGCACCCGGTCCACCTGGGTCTGCTGCAGCATGATCTCGGAGACGAGGATGGCGTAGGGATCGCGGGTCTCCCGCCAGGGGAGGCGCCGTCCCTGGGTACGGTAGTGGTCGAGAATGATGCGCCGAAAAGACGCCGCTTCCGATGTCGTTACTGTCTTATGCATCTGCCGCCTCCATGGCGCCGTCGGGGATGACACCCGCCGCCGGCACCCGGCGATTGTAGCCGCTTTGCTGTGCGCGACCAACAGGAAATCCATCCCTTTCATTCCTGTCCCGCCGCCGCACATTGAACAATTATAATCGTTGTCACGAAACCGCGTCGAAGTACTATTTATGATGGGTTGTCTCTCATAACAAGCAGGAAAAGGAGGCGCTATGAAAAGGCTGGGCGCAGTGGTGCTGGTACTGGCTGGTCTGTGCGGCTGCATTCCTACACATGACCTTGCGAAAAGTCTGCGTTATGCGGACAACACACCCGTCGGAGTGGAAAACATCAAGTTCATCGAACTGAACCAGATGAAGCGAGGGGAGGCATGTACCTTCAACATCTTCTATTTCATCCCGCTTTTCGGCGACGGCTCCATCCTCACCGCCGCCCACAAGGGGGGCATCAACAACGTTGAACTGATCGGCCAGACCGGCTACTGGTACTTCCCCTTCAGCACCGACTGCACCGTGGTCTATGGCGACAAGAGCGCCGTCATCCAGAAGCAGAAAGAGGCTCCCAAAGAAGCACCCAAAAACTAGCGAGCGAACAAGGGGCGGCCCCCCCCCGGAGCTGCCCCTTCGCCCCGACGCCCCGCGGGCCGTCCGCAGCCTTCCCGCCCCACCCTTCCCTGAATCCCTTTGACATCGCGCGGCGCGTGTCTTAATCTGCTGCCGATCGCACCGCCCTCTCACCCTATTGCACCGCAGTCCTATGGTTGGAACATGCAAAACCGGTTTTCACCCGCGCTCTCCGGCGTCCTCGCCATGGTCGTCTGCGGCTTTCTCTGGAGCCTCGCCGGCCTCTTCATCAAGGTCCTGGACTGGAACCCGTTCCTGATCGCCGGGCTCAGGAGCCTGATCGCCTTTTTGTTCCTGCTGGCGCTGGTCGGCACGGTACGGCTGCAATGGTCCTGGCCTCTTGCCGGTGCCGCGCTCGCCAACGCCGCCACCATGCTCCTCTTCGTGGCGGCCAACAAGACCACCACCGCCGCCAACGCCATCCTGCTGCAGTACCTGGCGCCCGTGTTCACCGCCGTTTTCGGCGTGCTCTTTCTCAAGGAGCGCCTGTACCGCGAGCAGGTGCTCGCCCTGTTCATGACCCTCGTCGGCATGGTGGTGCTCTTTTTGGACCGCCTCTCGCCGGGACAGCTCGCGGGGAACCTGATGGCGCTCACCTCCGCCTTCACCTTCTCGCTCATGTTCATCTTCACCCGGATGCAGAAGGAGGGGGACCCGCTGCAGTCGTTCATGGCCTCGCACGCCGTTGCCGCGCTGGTCGCCCTGGCCATCGCCGTCTTCCTTCCTCTGCCCGTTTTCTCCGCCAAGTCCATCGGCAGCATCCTCGTCCTCGGCGTGGTGCAGATCGGCCTGGCAGCCTTCTTCTTTTCCTACGGCATCAAGCGGATCTCGGCCGTCAGCGCCAACCTCGTCGCCGTCATCGAGCCGGTCTTCAACCCGGTCTGGGTCTTCCTGGTCCTGGGTGAAGCGCCCACCGCCAACACCCTGGTCGGCGGAGCGCTGATCCTCGGCTCCGTCACCCTCGCCAGCCTGATCAGCGCCCGCAGGATTCCGGCACACTCCTGAGTCTCCACTATTTAATAAAATCTTATTGCAGCGGCGGCGACAAAGGTATATATTCCCGCACAACTCGTGCGGCTTTATCGTGCGGGGTGAGACGCTCGGCCGGTTTTAACCCCACCGTCAAAAAGGACAGGAGGAGAGTGATGCCAGATTGCGAGGTTTTGTCGGGATGTATCTTCTTCAACGACCAGATGGCGAACATGCCTTCCACCAGCACCGTCTTCAAGATGATGTACTGCACTGACAATTTCGAGGCGTGCGCGCGCTTCACCGTGCGCAGGGAAGCAGGCAAGGAAGCCGTGCCGGAGGACCTCTTTCCCAACCAGATCGACCGGGCACGGCAGATTCTTGGCAAGGGTTGACATCTCCCGGCGGGAGTTGTATAGAATCATTTGTTTTAAAGCGATAAGCGCAGGTAAAAGGCCACGGAAATCCGGGGCCTTTTTTTAGTGACGAGCCGCCGGCGGTTTCGGAGGAAGGAGAAAAATGGTTTCAGCAGAACACGACGCCATGAAAAGGGGAGCCGCCCGGCTGTCGGTGGCGTCCAACGCGGTCCTCGTGGCCCTCAAGCTGGCGGTCGGCCTGGTCACCGGCTCCGTGTCCGTCCTTTCGGAAGCCATCCATTCCGGCATCGACCTCGTCGCGGCCGGCATCGCCTGGTACTCGGTCCGCGAGTCCGCAAAGCCAGCCGACGAGGACCATCACTACGGTCACGGCAAGATCGAGAACGTCGCCGGCACCATCGAGGCCGTCCTCATCTTCGGTGCCGCGTTCTACATCATCTGGGAAGCCGTCCAGAAACTGAGGACCGGCGTGGTCGAGATCGAGAGTCTCGGTCTGGGCGCGGCGGTCATGGCCGTCTCGGCGGTCGCCAACTACCTGGTGTCCCGACACCTGTTGAACGTCGCGGCCGCCACCGACTCGGTGGCGCTGGAAGCCGACGCCATGCACCTGCGCACCGACGTCTATACCTCGGCAGGGGTCCTCGGCGGGTTGGTCGCGATCAAGCTGACCGGGGTCCCGATACTTGATCCCATCGTCGCCATCGTGGTCGCCCTCATGATCGTCAAGGCAGCCTGGGACCTGACCAAGACCGCCTTCTTCCACATCCTCGACGTGAAGCTCCCGGAAGAGGAGGAGGCGGTGATCCGCGACGTGCTGGAGAACTACCGCGAGCACCTGATCGAGTATCACAAGCTGCGCACCCGCAAGTCCGGGCACATCCGCTACATCGACATGCACCTCGTGGTCCCCAGGCAGATGACCGTCGAGAAGGGGCACGCCTTGAGCCACGAGGTGACGGCCGAGATCGAGCGCCGCCTCCCCTACAGCCACATCCTGGTGCACATCGAGCCCTGCGTCGGCGGCTGCGACCGCTGCACCGTCGACTGCCCGAAGCTCCCCGCGAAGCGGTGAGACCGGCCTGCTCGATGGCACGGGATGCGGGAAGGGAATGGTCGCGGCCGGGGCCGATTACGGGGCGCCCACCCCGCGGGTGAAGATGGCCAGGTACTGCTGCACCAGCTTTTCGTCCTGCTCCGGTGAATGGCTGATCAGGTTTTCGGTCGCCTGGCTGCTCAGGAAGAAGTAGTTCACCATCCCCGCCAGCGCCAGGGCCGCGTTGGTGGGATCGACATCGGCCCGGAAACGCTTCTGCCGTATCCCCTCCGCGATGGCCTGCGCCATGATCACGATCACCTCATCGATGACCGGCATGACCAGGGTGGCGAAAAACGCCGTGGGGTTGGTGAGCTCGCTCGTGTAAAAGCGGAGCAGGTAGGGGTTGTTGCGGTGCCGCTGGAAGGTCCAGCGCAGGTAACTCTCCACCATCTCGACCGGGTCGCTCACCCGCTGCCTGATCTCGTGGATCTCGGCGAAACAGGCGAACTGCTGCTGCAATACCGCCGAGTAGAGCCCTTCCTTGCTCCCGAAATGGTAGGAGATCATCGAGATGCTGGTCCCCGCCGCCTGCGAGAGCTCCCTGATGCTGACACCGTGCAGCCCCCGCTCGGAGAAGAGCTGGGTGGCCACCTCCAGTAGCTTCCTGTTGCAATCCGTCTTTTCCATCGACCAAACCCCGCCCAAGTGATGCAAACCGGCAAGACATTAGCAAAATTCCAGGCGAAATACCAATTCTATTGCAAATAAAACGACGTGCTGTTATGTTGTATTCGAACGAACGTTCGATTTTAACGCTTCTGCCACCGGAACTCTGCAATCCCTTTTTCCGCTTGAGCAGCGGATTGAAACCATTACAGGAGGATCCAGATTAATGTCCGAATTGCACAACAGGATCAGGAAGTCCAGCCTTCACTCACGGATCGTCAACGTCGACCAGGTCATCCCCATGTTCAAAAACGGGATGAACATAGGCTGGTCCGGCTTCACCCCGGCCGGCTACCCGAAGGTGGTGCCGATCGCGCTTGCCGACCACGTTGAGAAGAACCAGCTGCAGGGGAAACTGAGGTTCAACCTCTTCATCGGCGCCTCCGTCGGCGTCGAGACCGAAGACCGCTGGGCCTCCCTCGACATGATCGACCGCCGCTGGCCCTACCAGACCGGGAAGAACATCCAGGCCGGCATCAACGAAGGGCGCATCCGCATGGGTGACAAGCACCTCTCCATGTTCGCGCAGGACCTGGGGTACGGCTTCTACACCAAGGAGAACGGCGGCCGCCTCGACCTCGCCATCATCGAGTGCTCCGCCATCACCGAGAACGGCGATCTCGTTCTCACCGCCTCCTGCGGCGCCGTTCCCGAAATCGTTCAGATCGCCGACAAGATCATCATCGAGATCAACACCTCGATCCCGAACTTCGAGGGGCTGCACGACATCGTCGAACCGATAACCCCGCCCAACCGTCTCCCCTACCTGATCTGCCGCGTCGACGACCGGGCCGGCTCCCCCTACGTCCGCGTCGACAACGACAAGATCGTCGCCATCGTCGAGTCCGACCGCCCGGACAACGGCCGCGCCTTCAGCGAGCAGGACGACACCTCCGAGGCCATCGCGACACACATCATCGACTTCTTCTCCGCCGAGGTGAAGGCCGGGCGGCTCCCGAAAAACCTCCTGCCGCTGCAGTCCGGCGTGGGCTCCATCGCCAACGCCGTCATCGGCGGTCTGGCCAACGGCCCCTTCACCGGCCTCAAGGTCTGGACCGAGGTGCTGCAGGACACCATGCTCGACTTCTTCGACTCCGGCAAGCTCGACTTCGCCTCCACCGTCTCGCTCTCCTTCTCGGTGGACGGCTTCAAGCGCTTCTACGGCAACTGGGACAAGTACAGCAACAAGGTGATGATGCGCCCGCTCTCCATCGCCAACCACCCCGAGCCGATCCGCCGCCTGGGCTGCATCGCCATGAACACCCCCGTGGAGTTCGACATCTACGCCCACGCCAACTCCACCCTGGTCGGCGGCACCAGGATGATCAACGGCATCGGCGGCTCCGGCGACTTCCTGAGAAACGCGTACCTCTCCATCATGCACACGCCTTCGGCGCGTCCCACCAAGACCGATCCGACCGGCATCACCTGCGTGGTTCCGCACGTGCCGCACGTCGACCATACCGAGCATGACCTGGACGTCCTGGTCACCGAGCAGGGGCTTGCCGACCTGCGCGGCCTCGATCCCAAGAGCCGCGCCAAGCTCATCATCCAGAAGTGCGCGCACCCCGACTACAAGCCGCTCCTCTCCGATTACTTCGAGCGCGCCGCCCACGACTGCCTGGGGAGGAAGGCCGGCCACGAGCCGCAGCTTCTGGACCGCGTCTTCAAGATGCAGGTGAACCTGGCCAAGAAGGGAACCATGAAGATAGACAACTGGGACCTGTAAACTCCCCCCGGAGTTTGCACGAAAGCGGCAGGGAGCCCCGGGCCTCCTGCCGCTTTCTTTTTCACCGCAGCATCCACGGCTCCACTTTATTCCCCTGCCGCGGCCCGGTTCCGAATCAAATAACTTATATTTCCATAAGAAGAAATTTTTTCTCGTCGTTGATGCAATGAATATATAACGCTGTACTCTTGTTGTCACCAATGGAGGTGACTATGAGAATAACCATGAATGACTATGTCGGTAGCAGTTGCGAAGCAGTAAGCGACTCCCAGCGATTTGTCTACCTCTGGTTTCGTACCGGCGGCAATCCCTGCCTGCAGTGCGGCGTCAAGCCGGAAACCTGTGACTGGCACCGCCACTTGTCGCGCACGACCCGCCGTTTCGACGAGGCCCGAGCATGATTTTCCAGGGGTAGCAGGTTAAAAAACGCCAACACTGTTGTACCCTCTAGGGATGGAAAAAATCCGTCCCCTGACAGGCGCCCTCCTCGCCGTTCTCCTGATCGCCGCACCGGCGGCCCCCCTTCCCGTCCCCGAGCACCTGGTCTACGAGGTGACCTGGTCCGGGATCAAGGCCGGCTCCGCACTCCTCGAGGTGGCCCCCCAGGGGGAGGAACTGCGCCTTACCAACACCATCCGCTCAACGGGGATCGTCGCCGCCTTCTTCAAGATCGACGATCGGACCGAATCGGTGATCACCCGCGCCGGGAAGCCGAAGTTCTTCCGCGAGAACAAGCGGGAGGGGAGTTACCGGGCCGCGCGGGAGGCGACCTTCAATTTCACCTCGCTTAAGGCCAACAGCGTCGACCTTTTGAAAAGGATCGAGAAGAGCGATGCCATCACGCCCAGGACCTACGACAATCTCTCCAGCATATACTTCATACGCAGCAGCGAATTGACCCCGGGGCAGTCCATCTCCTTCGACATTTACGACACCCAGCGCCTGTGGAACACCGAGGTCCGGGTGGTGCGGCGCCAGGAGTTGAAGACGCCGCGGGGGACGTTCAAGACCGTGATGGTGACCTCCCGGTTGACACACAACGGCGAGGCGGCCAAAGTCGGCAACGCCACCTTCTGGTTCACCGACGACAGCCGCCGGGTCCCCGTCAGGATAAGCACCACCATGAAGATCGGGGAAGTCACCCTGACCCTGGTGGAGGGTGGCTAGCCTCCCCGTACTGCGAAAGCTGTTGCGGTCCGCTCCTTCTTTAAGGTACGATGCTCGCTGGTTTGCTCCCTTTGCGGGCGAACTTCCCGAACCAAAGAAGAGTGCGTACCCGACCCGATGACAGAAACCATTCCCCACCTGTTCAAGTTCCTCCTCGACCGGCTCCCCTCGGCTTCCGCCATGCAGTCGGTGCTGGCGCTGTTCCTGATCCCGGTCGGTGGCGGCATCCCCGCCGGAGTGCTCCTCGCCAAGACCAAAGGGTTGACCTGGCCTGTCACCACGCTCCTCTACCTCGTCTCGGATGTCATCCTGGCCATCGCCTTCGAACCCGTACTTCAGGTGATCGCCTTCGTCTGCGGCAGGGTCCCATTGCTGCGCCGCGTCAGCGCCGCCATGCGGGCGGCCAACGCCCGCAGCGCCGCCCACTTCCAGGGGACGGCCACCGGACCGGTCGCACTGGTCATGATCGCCTTCGGCGTCGATCCCATGACCGGGCGGGCCTCGGCGCTCGCCGCCGGGCACGGTTTCCTGGCCGGGTGGGCCTTTGCCATAGCCGGCGACATGCTCTACTTCGGCGTGATCGCCTTCTCCACCTTGCGCCTTAACAAGTACATAAAGGACCCGGACACCACCATGTGGATCATCCTGGCGCTCATGCTCCTGGTACCGATGGTGGTGCGCCGTTTCAGGTCGGCGCGGGCCTTGAGCCAGCCACAGGCGCAGGAAAATGTCGCTTGAGACGGTTCAGCTCCGGGAAATTTCCTCATTTCTGCCACATTGCTTCCCTATTTTGTGGTTAAGGTGAGCCCGTGCAATGAGGAATCTGCCTGGAGTAGGCCGGTACGGACCGCAGGCAGTGCCACACAGAAGGGGGTATCAATGAAAAGACGGATCACATCGTTTGTTGTGCTTTTGGCCCTGGGAGGGTGCGTTACGGTACCCACCGGCCCCAGCGTGAAGGTCCTCCCGACCAGGGGGAAATCCTTCGAAACCTTCATGAAGGAAGACGCGACCTGCAGGCAGTGGGCGAATTCCCAGATCGGGTCGCCGGTGCAGGAAACCTATGACAAGAACATGGCGACCAGCGCGGTGGTGGGTACCGCAGTCGGCACCGGCGTCGGAGCCGTGCTCGGCTCCGCCTCGGGCAACACCGGTGCCGGCGCCGCCATCGGTGCCGCGACCGGGCTTTTGTTCGGGGCCGCGGCCGGTTCCGGTTCGGCCCAGGTCTACGGGGCGCAGGCACAGCGCCAGTACGACAACGCCTACGTCCAGTGCATGTACACCTACAACAACCAGATTCCCGGGACCAGGCAAACGGTAGCGGCCCGCCCCGCCGCACCGCCTCCTGCGCTGGTGGCCGCTCCCCCGGTCGCTCCTCCGCCGCCGGTAGACGCCCCGCCGGTCATGGCGCCCCCTCCGCCTCCTCCCCCCGAGCGCGTCGTCGTGCCTGCGCCGGAAGAGTACGAAGCGGAGCCCCCCGAATTCGTCTACTCGCCCCAGATGGGCGCCTACGTCGCGGTGGGTGTCCCGTATGATCTCATCTACACCGGCAACGAATACTTCTACTTCTACGGCGGCAACTGGTACCGCGGCGCCTACTACAACGGCCCGTGGAGCTATGTCCCGCGCAACGCGTATCCTCCGCTCTTCGTGCGCTACGAAGTCGTGAACATACGCCAATACCGCGATGTCGAATACCGGCGTTACGTGCGCGACAGGGGCCACTACGACGGCCGGGTCTATCGTCCGGTGTACCGGCGCGTGGCCAGGCATCGCCCCGGCTACTGATCCTTCTCCCGATTCCCGAGGGCACCCGTTACCGAGCGGGTGCCCTTCCTTGTTCTTCGCTCCCTCCCCCCTTCCCCATTTCAGCCGCCGTTCCCACCGTTCCTCTCCTTCGCGCATTGACAAAACAAACCATTAGGATACTTTCATTTAGTCCGCAGATGGCGCGGCTCTTTTCTGTACCAGAGCCACAGAGGTAGCCTCGCCGACAAAACATCGACGCTACCCGTTTGCGGGAACGCCGCGGCCAAGGGGGAACTGCATGAAAGGCAAAGCGATAGGGGTTTCTCTGGGCGTCGTGGGAATGATTTTGTGGTTCATGCCGCTGGTAAAGGTGGGCTTCAACGTGTACGTGGGGGGGAGGCAGATCGGCAATATCAGTTACATATTGGTGGTATGCTCGCTTGCCTACGCCATTTGTTCATTCTTCGAGCTGCATAGGGTGAGGGTCATCGCGGCCACCATATCGACCGCGATCAGCATGCTTTTTCTTTCCGAGGCGTTGACCAATGCCGCCTGGGGCCTGTACGGCCTCAACATTGTGTCCATAGCCAGTTGGCTCGCGGCAGTTACCGATTGGGACACGCGCAAGAAATCGGCGGAGGATGTTCAAGGCTGAAGACGCCCGGAACAGGACCATCGCCGCCGGGCGTTGCGGCTCGGGCTCCTGTTCCGGTCCTCACCACCTTACTTCCCGCTCCCCCGTTCGACCGGGTACTTCCTGTCTTCCGCCAGGCTGAGGAGAAAGCCCTTCATCTTTCCCAGTCCTTCCGTCGTGTCGTTCCATCCCAGCGTGCCAAAGCGGAGATCGTAGGCCTCGTAGCCGAGTTGGTTCAGCATCAGGGTCGCCGCAGCTCCGATGTGGCCGATGTAACAGACGACCACTATCTTCCTGTCCGTCGGCAGCCTGCCGAGGCTCTCCTTGCTGGCGAGGTCCTTGAAGGGGATGTTGATCGCCCCGGGGACATGCCCCTTGTCGTAGTCCTCCGGGCGCTGAATGCTGACCACGAAGACCCCCTTGCCCCCGTCTTTGGCGGCCTCACGGGAAAGTTCGCTGCGGTCCATGAACAGATTCCTGCCCGAGCTCACCACGTCTCTGGTCCGTTCCATGATGAGTCCCATCCCGTTCGCCGCCTTGCTGGAAAGGGGGGGAAGCGCCTTCCCCGGTGCAGCTTCCGTTTTCTCGACACCGGCGGGATACCCTGCCGAAGCCGTGTAAGGTGCGGCGGATTCGGCGCGGTTCCAGTGGCTGAGCCCCATCGGCATGGCGGTGGCGCTGTAGCCGAGCTGGTTGAAGTAAAGCGACGCCACCATGGAACGATGCCCGTCGTCACAGGTCAGCACGATCTTTTTGTCGCGCGGCAGAAGGTCGAGCGTCTTTTGCTCCGTCAGTTCGTCGAACGGGATGTTTACCGCACCCGGGACGTGCCCCCTGGCGAACTCCGCGCGGGACTGCAGGCTTACCAGGAAGAAGCCATGGTCGCCGCCTTTCACCACCTCCGAGTACACCTCTTCGGCCGTCATGAAGGGGGGAGCCGCAAAAAATGAGGCACTCCTCTTGAGGATCTCCTCCGACAACTGGGCCGATCCCGCAACCTGTACCGGTGAGCCCCGGCGCTCCCCTTTCCCGTCGCCCGGGCCAACCGCGCCGGCCCATGCCGGGAGGGCGAGGCAGATAAGCAGGAGCGCCATGCGAGTGATCGATTTGCCGCTAGTGGATCTGATGTTCATCCGAGTTCTCCTTCAGTCAGAAAGTTCCGTACACGGCGTAACGCCGTTGCCGCGCACTATCCCACTCAGCTGCCGCAGGCTCAAGGAGAACTTGATGAACGGGTCAATCAAAGGGATGAACGGTGCCGGCGGAGCAGAGGGCCTTCTTGACTGCCGGCACCAGGCGGCGGGAAACGGGAACGGCGGGGATGGCGGGTTCGGAGAAGGAGACCATCATGCGGCTGTCGCCGGCAGGCCCGATCGCCTTCACGTGCCTGAGGTTCACCACGAAGCTCTTGTGCACCTTGAGGAAATCGGGGGTCGGGAAGCGCTGCAGGACCGCCTTGAGGCTCATCAGGAGGTAAAACTTTTTTTGCGGGGTATGGATGCGGCAGTAGTTGCCGTCGGCCTCGATCAGGTGTACCTGGTCCGCGGAAAGGAAGTGGAAGGCGCCGTTCTCGTAGATCGGCATTTTCTTCAGTTCCAGGTGGCCGCTCGTCGGGTTGGTGCGGGCGCCGGTCTGTTCCGACAGGTCCATGAAGGAGACCGCCCACGCCATCTGGCTGCCAGGCACCACCAGACGCGACAGGGTGATCATGAGCACCTTGCCCAGGAAATCGATGACCATCGACCTCGGCTTCGCCCCCTGCAGGCCCGAGAGCGCGTCGAGGATGCCGCGCACCTTCTCCCGGCTCCTTGCGGGGTGCATCTGGAACAGGTTCTGCCCCACGGGTGCCATGCCCGGTTCCGCAATGCGCAGGGCGTGCTCGTTCATGCCGAGCACCTGCCAGTCCTGCGACAGGAGAACCAGTCCTATATCGATGCTGTTGCCTTGGTCGCCCAGGTACTGTTCCAGTGACATGGGAGCGACTCTAGCCACTTTTATGAATCGATGCAAGCAAAACGCGGCACCCCAAGCCCTCTCACCCCCGTCGCGCCGCCTCGATGGCGGCGATGTCGATCTTCACCATCTGCATCATCGCATCGAAGGCGCGCTTGGCCGCCGCGGGATCGGGATCCGTTATCGCCTCCGTCAGGGCCACCGGCGTGATCTGCCAGGAGATGCCCCATTTGTCCCTGCACCAGCCGCACACAACCTCCACCCCCCCGTTGCCGACGATGGCGTTCCAGTACCGGTCCGTTTCCGCCTGATCCGCGGTTGCGACCTGAAACGAGAATGCCTCGTTGTGCTTGACCTCGGGTCCCCCATTGAGCCCGAGGCACGGAATACCCATCACGGTAAACTCGACCGTCAACACATCGCCCTTCTTCCCGGACGGGTAGTCTCCCGGCGCGAGGTGCACGGCGTCCACGGATGAATCGGGAAAGATCCCGGCATAAAAGCGCGCCGCTTCTTCGGCGTCCCCATCGTACCAGAGGCAGACGGTGTTCTTTGCTGGCTTTGTCATGTCATTTCTCCATTGCGATAGCCACCGACGCCGAAGCGGACGATGCGCTCGCAGTCATAGTGGGTTGGCTCGCCCGACTGATTCAGGACCAAACTCTAGCAGCGGCCCATCGAATGTCAAAATTCCCGCAACGCCCTCCTTCATCGTGGCCTCCTTGAACGAACACGGGCGCACCCCGAATGGGATGCGCCCGTGATGAAGCGGCAGGGAAGTCGGCGGAGCGTTCCCGCCCCGTGCAACTACCAGTAGATGAAGGTCCCGACGGCGCCGATGTTGGCGTCCTGGGTCGCGCCGTTGAACCAGCGGTCCTGCGCCCAGGTGTACTCGCCGATCACCTGGACGAACTTGTTCACGTTGTAGGTCACCGCGACCGTGGCCGCCTGCTGTTTCTGGATGTTCAGCTCGGTATCGTCTCCTGCCAGTTCTGCCCTGCTCTGGCCGTAGTTGAGTCCCAGCTTCACCACCGGGGTGACCTGGTAGGTCGCCTGGTTCAGGAAGCCCCAGTTGGTCCTTTCCTTGCCGTCCGCGGAGAGCGCGTCAGCACCCTGCATCCCGAGCATGCCCAGCGCCTTCCCGCCGTAGCAGGAGGTGAGGAGTTGGAGACCGCGAACGTCAAGCTGCACGCCACCCGCGCCGCCCAACGAGGTCACGTGTCCGCCCGGGCGAACCGCCGGGACCACGTGCTCGGGAGTGATGCTTCCATCCGGATTCACGGTGACCGGAACCGTGACGAACTTGGCGTCGGAGAAACCCGCCTGCTGGTACAGGCCGGATACCCAGGCCTGGAATTTGCCGCCGGTGAAGGGGGTGGCATAGGAAATCTCGGTCTCCAGGCGCGGGACGTTGCGGATCGTCGCGGCCCCGATGTTGTTGGTGTCGTTGACGCTGAAGGCGACCTTCAGACCGTTGAGGTCCGGGGTGGTGTACCTGATCTGCGCCCCGAAGTTCGGGTAGAGGTAGCCGTAACCGATGTGCCCCATGGTAGGCCCGCTGTCCACCGGGCCGATCACCCCCGCCCCGAAGAGCGTCATGTCGGTCAGGATGTTCTTGGCCTGGTACAGGTTGATGGCGCGGCCGGCGAGCACTTGGCCGAAGGAACCCGTGGCGGTCATGTTGATCTCGCGGAAGTCGATGTTGGGCGAGAGGTCGGTGCGGGAACCACCGTTGTTCTGGACCTGCGGGTACAGTCCCAGGCGTACCGCGTAGTCCACGCCATTGGTGGTCGGAGCCTGGATGTTGAGCCCCACGCCCACCGGAAGCAGGCCGGTCCTCACCCTGAACTGCTGCTGGTTTTCGCCGGTGCCGGTCTGGTTCCCGCCGATCTCCCCGCCGATGACGCCTGCCGGGCGCGTGCCGACCGATTCATAGGTGGCGAAGACGTTGAGGAAGCCGTCCGTGGAAAACTTCCAGCCGTTGGCGCCGCCGATGTCGAAGGCCTGCGCCGAAGGTGCGATTGCCGCGACAGCCAGGGCCGCCAGCATGGTGATCATCTTTTTCTGCATTCTTTCCTCCTGATTTCTCCAATTCATAATCGAAAAACTCTTTTTACTGCATTGTCATACTTTACAGACATCAACTTACCACTTGCTTCTGACGCAGTTTTTGTATGACAAAATTCCTGCACATGAATGTACGACATAAACGCGTACTATCTAGTATTTCTCTTGCACGCTTTGAAGCGGCAACAATGCATACGGTTAAATAGAATGCCTTTATAGCAACTGTCGTACCTACACCAGCCTCCGGATTGATATCAAAACCTGATGAACCTATTACTGTTTGTAAACAAAGGGGTTTTCACTTATAAGAGCTTTTGTCGAGGCAGGAAGATTACGAGGACATGCTTTAAAACGGAACGACTGCCGCGGTCCACGGTGGAACACGTACCGTTTTTGGAACAGCCGGTCCGTTCCATAGCGGCGCAGTCCGGCGCTGCAGTATGGGGCACGCCCTGACTTGAACGGGGAGGTTGATCGGAAATGCTAGCGGGTGTGTACCCCTGGTTCCCCGGGGAGTTCCCCTACCCGTTAGAGTCACGATCTGGCATAATGAAGAGGTGAAAAGAGGTGAGAGAGATGAGATGCGACTACAAAGATGACTTCAAGATCGACTACACCGATTCCCTCCACATCACCAAGGGAAATGGGGTCGACATGACCGTCAAAGCTGAAGACATACCGGCCAACGTGAAACTTTGCCTCAACTCCGCAGTGGTCCGTGACAGTTGCCACGAACTGAGGGCCGCGGCAAGGGCGCTGACCAGCGACATAAGCAAGTCATTCAATATCGAATACGACGCATTTTGTGACCGCTGCAAATAAGGCCACCCGCATCGCCGCGGGTGGCCTTTTTACATCTGGGACCGGTAACCGATAGCGCCCAACTCTACCAACGGATAAGACCGGCTCGCAACGGGTTCAGATTTTTTCTTAGCGCTCCGGTTGACAGCAATCAACATTGCTGTCATTTTTTAACAATTACTAATGTTGGCGACAGGAGGGAGTCATGGGATTCGAACTGGAGTCGTTGTACCAGGCAATGACGTTCGCGCTCATCGATCTGGTGGCTGGGAATGAACAGGAGCGTTGTGTCGATGTGGGCACTCGCGGCGACGCTGCGCGGATCAGGGTGTTGGAATCGACAGGCGAGGTAATGATGACTGTGTATGGGACGGGGTCCTCTGAGGTTGGTGAGCAGCTTGTGCTTTCCTGTCTGAAAAGGATCAGCGTGCAGCGCCTGGGCGAACTGCACAAGGCGCCGTTGAAGAAGGCTGCGCCGCTTACACTTGCCAAAGGATAGGGGGGGTATGGAAAACGGAGCGTTCGAGATTACAAAGCTGTGGGAAAGTGTTGCCTTGAACCTTTTGCAGCTCTGCATGCGCGATTTCGGTGACAAGGATTTCGGAGTGTTGTGCCTGGGGGACGACGTCCACCTGAAGGTGACCGGTCTCTCTACTGACACGGAAATCAACGTCGTGGGGGGTGGGGAGTACAACGACCTGGGGAAACAACTGGTACTTGCGTGCCTTCAAAAGCTAAGCGCTGGGGACCTCGTCGAGCTTCACCTGAAGGAGCTGAATAACGAAGCCGATGTGCTGAAGCAGGCGTAGCTCACGCTTGTGAGGGGAAATAAGCGCAAGGAAAACCAGAGGGGCGCCCGCACCACCGTCTAAAAGCCAACAATCGACAACAGCCCCCTCTGTCTCCATCCGACGGGTTTTACACCAGTGGGCGCTCACTCTTTTACCTGGACGGTATTAAAAAGCTACACAACTTAGCTATGTCCTCCAAGTTTCAACCTACCTACGTCCCTCCAAGTTTTCCACGTAATTCACCAGCACCCACCTTTGCATCGCCCGCATGTCCCACCCATTTCTTCAGGACTTACCCCAGGCGCAACGGAAACCGGTTCCCGATCAGTGTCCGTTCAGGTCGCGTAGTACTTGTCCCTGCAGGAGGGACAGATGCCGTGACTGAACATGGCGTCCGTATGCGCGCTTATGTAGGTTTCGAGCTGTTGCCAGCTTTCCTTGTCGTTGCGGATGTTTTTGCAGTGCATGCAGATGGGGATGATCCCCTCCAGTTGTTTGACCTTCGCCATGCTCGCTTCCAGCTCCGCCACCTTGTCGGACAGCCTCGTTTGCGCGAGTTGCCTGTCGCTTACGTCGTGGTTGCAGGCGCGCAGCCCGAGACTTTTCCCATCGCCTGACTGCACCCTCCGGCAGCTGTGCGAAATCCAGCGCTCGGCGCCGTCTTTGCGCACGATGCGCAGGTCGATCGGTTTGGGACTGCCGTCCTCGTAGATATGGTTGACGTGGTCCTCGTAAGCGGCGACGTCGCCCGGGTGCAGGATTTTCGTCAGCAGTTGCGGGTCCCGGTAGAATTCTTCAGCCGTATAGCCGCTGACATTCACGCACGCGGGGGAGATGTACTCGAGCGTCCCGTCCGGCGCCTGCCAGAATTCCCAATGCGAGGTGAAATCGGCCACGGTCCGGTAGCGAAGCTCGCTTTCATGCAGCTTCCTGTTCGTGACGATGAGCCGCACCCCGAGAAAGGCTATGATGAGCCCACCGACGGCAAGGGCCGCCATCTCCTTGCCGTAACGGGCCCAGATATCCCGGACGGTGAAGTAGGGAGACTGCTCGAACGGCGGCATGCGCAGCTCCCTCAAGAGCTCCTCCACCGGAGCGTAGTCCGCCGGCACCGCGAAACCGTGCAGGCCGTTTGGCCGAACCACGTGCCTCATGGCCAGAAGCGCCGCGGCTACCTGGCGCGCCGCATCCTGGTCCGCGTGGGGGAGGGCCACGAAAGGCCACTGGGGGTAGAGCTGCGTGGAGGTGATGGCCGGGTAGCCCGGGATGTTTTTCCGGTTCAGTATTTTGAGCCGGGAGAGGTCGACTTTCTTCTCCGCCGCCATTTGCTCCAGAACCCCGGTTCTGACCATGCCCACGTCGGCACGTCCGTCGATGACCGCCGACACCGCAGAATCGTGCGGCATCCCGGTAATCAGGAGCATCGCATCCGCGGGAAGGCGGACCCCCGTCTTGGCGAGCTCGTACGCCTGCGCCTGGTACCCCCCGAGGGAGCCGGTCCCGACGACGGCGATCCGCTTTCCCTTCACGTCGTCCAGGCTCCTGATGTCGGTCCTGTCGGCCCTGGCGAAGATGACCCCGCCGAACGAGTGGATCTCCGTCCCCCCCTCATCCTCGATCATCGTCGCCAGGACCCCGGACATCCCGTTCGCATGCCTGAGCTGCACGTAATGTCCCGGGTTGGTGAGGACGAAATCGAGCCTGTGAGCGGCCAACTCCGCTTCCAGTTCGGTGTAGGTATAGACGTCGAGGCGCACCTCGTGGTTGGGCAACGCTTCTTGCAGATACCGCGCGAGGGGCAGGAAGCGGGCCGCGGTCTCAGGCTTCGGCCTGTGTGCCAGGACGCCGATTCTGATCGTCGGTTCGGCGGCGGACGACATAAACGTGGGGACGAGACTCAGTGAGACGAGGATAAGCAGGAACAGCGTGAGTTTTCTCAGTCTGGGATGTTGCCCTGTAAGCATGCGCGCTCCGGATAGACACTAGCTGCATCAAGATTAACGCCTTTCCCGAAAATTAAAAGTGAATGCGGGAAATGCCGTCCCTTTCAGGTTACTACGCAACGGCACGGTGAGCGACGGGCGGATAAAGGGGATGCGTCCCAAAGGATTGGGAGGTTCCGAGGGGCAATTTCACTATTCCCGATGGAATTTGCCAAAACCGGAACAGGTTTGCACTATTTCCAACGGAATAGTGAAATTTGAGTTTGGTTTTGCACTATTTCCAACGGGATTGTGCAATCGTCGGCCAAAATCTCACTATTTCAAATGGAATAGTGCAATCTTGGATCGGAATTGCATTATTCCGTTCGAAATCTCACTATTTTTTTAAAAATCTCACTATTTCGGACAAGATTGCACTATTTTCCTCAGGATTGCACTATTTCGGCGGGAATAGTGAGATTTCGACTCGGAATTGCACTATTTCAAATGAAATAAGCAGATTTCAGTTGAAATAACACTATTTCCCGGGAAAACGCACTATTCTGTGGGCCTGTAAAATCCTTTGTGTAAATGGCCATTTTCGGGGGGAGGGAGGCTTCAACGGTAGCGCGTTGGACTGCGGACGGCGGGTTCAGATAGCGGATGGGTCGGCTGCGTGCTCACTCGGCCCGTGATGATTGGGATCTTGTGGTGGGTATCCAGGTCGGGGGCTGAAAGGCGAGATCTACTGGGGAATGAGTAAACTAAAGGCGACTGCACGTCGGTGCAGTCGCCTGGTGGTAACGGGCAAAGGGGGAACGTCTCTTTGTTTTAGATGATGATCAATTCCATTACCTCCGACCAGGGGCCGACTCCGGCATCGTTCATCAACCTGACCCTGAAGTATGCCCTTCGCGCCGGCTCCAGTCCTTCGACGGTGAAGTGACAGTAATGGGACATCTTCAGTTGCTGCCACGACTCTTCCAATGACGGATCACCGTAGCAGACTTGTACGACGACGCTCCCCTTCCCTTCCCAACTGTTGACGTAGATCTTTACTGCCCCCGATTTGTCGCCATGGCTGATCTTAACCTTGTTGAACTTCTCGGGCAGTTTGATGACTGTGCTCCGGGGGGCTTTGTGGACTCTGTTCACACCGACGGTATCCAGCAGGTATGGATTGTTGGTGTGGGTCGAGTACATCACCACGTACTGGCAGGAGAACTTAATCGACTGGATCATCTTTTCCCGCGCCGCCTGCCTTGCGGGCTCTTTAGACGGATCAAGTCTAGCCGCGGTCGATGTCTGCTTGACCTGGTGCGCATCCTGCCTGATCTGGGTCGGGCCAGGAATGCAGGCGGGAAGGGTTTGATCCTTAAAGGCTGCATGTTCGTCGAGGAGATCGGCCACCGCTTCTCCCTGAAGCGCCAAGTCTCCGTCGCTGAGGTCTCTTAGCCCCGGAATATCGAAAGGTTCGCTCATCGTTGCCTCCCGTGCTAGGGTTGAAGTAATGGAAGAGATTATTAAACGCTATTAAGATTTGTCAAGCCGGCCCCTAAGATTTTTCCTTGGCGGAAATCGCTTAGACCGCCCCCCAGAGGGCGAAGGGATGCAGAGGTTGCAGAGATCCACGGAGGGGCACAGAGAAACAAGGCACAACTACGGTGAGTAATGTTGCTGGGAGCTATTTTGAGGAAGGGGGTAGGACGGGACGCATTTCGGAGAGGAGGGTTTCTGGTGCTATGTCCTGGTCATCCGCCAATCACTCGGTGCTCGGTCTTTCATAAATTCCTGCGTAGTCGCTTCCGAATCTATAGTGCTGACTATAGTAGTCTTGCCCCCTAAACCCAAACCATTTCATGCTGATCCTTCCCTTCTGTACGTCAGACACATCCAGCTCAGCCAAAGGCTTCTTCTTGTCGAACCTCTCCCAAGGCAAGGCTCCCCCCCCCTTTCCGACCTCCAGCACGTCATCGAACAGTAGGTACACCTTTCTTAGCTTGTAATCGAGCTTGTAGCGGACCTTCAGGTATATTTGGTTGGATTCTACGCAAAATGGCTGGGCCTTGTCTCCAAACTGAATGTCTATGCAATCGCCGCAACCACAGTCTGAAGGGTCTGCTCCTTTCTTGACCCACCTTCCCGTGATTTCCTTGTGATAATCAAGGCCCGCATTCACCGAATCAAACCAACAGAGCAGTAGGATGAAGACCAAAAGTGTAGGTAGGAAACTCATCTTTTGCTCCATTTTAGAAGGCCTGTCCAATAGACCTGAAGCAGCTCCCTCATATTCGTGGGCACGTGGGGTCATTGCGCCTTTCGCTTCAAAAGGAGAATGGTGTTGTCGTACCAGCGCATGGCCATTTCATTCCTTGAAAGCTTTGCGATCCAGTTGGAACCCTTGGGGCCGAAAGGGTAGTCAGGCCCCATATGGCCTTCCCCGCATTTTACCCAAAGTACGTCGACTGCGTTTTGGGCTTCCACTGGCAGAGAAAACTTGTTGCTCTCATTCCCCCCATACTTTCCTTTTCCCATGGTTTTATCAATCAACTGCTGAATTGTCATAGTCTCTCGGGTTGCATGAGGGTGTCGTCAGGTGCCTCCCGGCATGGTCGTACTGATCCTCTCGCGGCTCACCACCACTGTACGCCCTAGCAACTCTGGATCGTTTATCTCGTATGCAGGTGTACGCGGCAGTGTTTCATCGATTCGGACTCCGGTGACTTTCCAGGTCCCCAGAAACCATTGAAGATCACCAGTGCCAGCCCACGCCAGAGGGGGAACAACAACTGTGAGTATAAGTGCTATGAAAGCGCTCCGGAACGCAAGTGAGGTTGTCATAGCTCATACCTCCCATAAAGGTAAAGATTGGTCTCCCTCCTTCTCCGTGCAGTCAGTCCGTTATGATGATGGTGACACTCATAAAGAGTTCCATCTAAGGATGATTGCCAGAAGCCATTTTCAGTAAGGGGGCAGTACGGGACGTTTTCACGGCAATCGTTGTTCTGCAGTTTTATCGGCACGGATCCACCCGCGTGCTCGCTTCTCGCCGCCTGTCGTTTCCACTAGAAGCCAGTCTCCGCTTTCATCAATCACTCCAACAGTTGTACCCACGGTAAGACGTTGTCCCCGTTCCTCAGAATCTGTTATGCTTTTACGTAACCTCACGGACGCCACAATCTTCTTTAGGTTCTGCCAATCCGTCGGATACAGTAAATCAAATGAAAGCCCTTCTGCGATGTCAGGCAACAATACAAGTCCGCATCCAGCATGTTCTCGCCCCCCAGGAACTTTCAGCTCTACGCCTTCATTTACGGCCTTGATAAGTCCTGGCAACTGACGATCGCTCCACGTGGTTATTTCAGCGACACCTCCCTGTGCCTTGCCTTTGAAATAAAATGAACAGGTCTTACGCACGCCTTCGCCTTGGCTTTCTTGATACCGGCCAGTGATACTGCCACTCTTGTCCATAGCTATAATTACGTTTTCATAAATCCCCGATCGGAACTCTCCCGCTTTGCATTCGAACACATAGGCGTGGAAGAGAACCAATGCCCCACCGACAAGGCTGAAAAACCGCTTATTTGGCAGCATACTGTCTGTACGCGTTTTGTATGAGCGTATCGTAGTTGCCATAGTCCTCCCCATTGTATATAAGTGCCATCTTCTTGAAGTTTTTTGCCGCTATTGCAGCGATCAATTCACCTCTAGCCTTGCAAAATTCTATAAAGGCCAACAATTGTTGCCGCTCCCCTGACTTCATCGCCTTTACGAAATCGACTACCCTACTAAAACCGCAGCTCCTGTAGTTGAAACCCATAATCTGAAACATTCCCCAAGAGCATGAGTGAAGTGCCGCATCAAAGTCTAAGGCTAAAGCTTGTCGCAGGGTGAACCAGGCAGTTGCATGATCCCGGTTGTTTTTCTTCCACTGGGGGCCTGCCTTAACCCTGTATTGGTAAGAGAGAAGAGGATGGCTTAAGTCATGTTTTCTTTTGGTGAGACGTCTAAACACATGGCCTTCAAAAGCAAGAATGGGCCGTCCATCTGGCCCGAAACCTTTGTGCCCCCCACATTCGACCTCGGCAAACGCCTTTATGATTGCCACAGAATCCTTCAAATTGAGCGAATTTGCTGCATCAATAAAATCAGTCTCATCCAGGCGCTTCGTAGCACCGGGAATCCGTTCCATGATCTTCGCGATCTGGTTCGAGTTCCCAGGATCTGCGACTACAACACACGTCGGGGAGGCAAAATCTTTATGCCCCAGAGGTCCTGGTGTGTCTCCTACAAATGATCTTGGCGTGTCTGGTGATGCCGCGTCATTGTGGCCGAGAGGGCCAGGGGTCAGGGAGGGGCGCTGGAAAGGGTCACGACGTGAGTGGAATTGGCGGGAACCGGCCATCTTGGAACCTCCTAATGGAGAGCTCGTGAAGATGGAAATGTACCAAGGGGGGGACAGGTGTCAATCTTCGATGGGGGGGATGGTGGTTCCATCGGGGTGAACGTCACCGCTTTGGGCTGCCGTCGCCTGTAGCCTGACCAAGGGCGTGCCTTGGGCAACCTTGGCTGGGCGAATGATTATTCGCCCCTACAGGAGGCCACAACCGGTCCTTATTCCGCAACCGACATGAGAGGTTCAGGCTGCGACAAGGGACATACAAACGCAAAGAGGGCACCCGGTGACGGGTGCCCTCTTTGATTCTGCTATCAATCTTGCCTTAGAACTGAACTGCCTTCTGCGCCAGCTCGAGGACGGTGCCCGGGACTACGCCGAGAACCAGGGTGGCGCCTACGGCTACCAGCAGACATACTGCGATGGCCGGGGTGGCACCTGCCCACTCGAAGTCTTCTTCCGGGTCTTTCATGTACATGAAGACCATGACGCGCAGGTAGTAGTAAAGCGACGCTGCGGAGTTCAGTACGCCGATGATGGCGAGCCAGACGTAACCGGCCTTGATGGCTGCGGAGAAGAGATAGAACTTCCCGATGAAGCCCGCGGTCGGCGGCATGCCTGCCAGGGAGAAGAGGAAGATGCTCAGCACCATGGCCAGAAGCGGCTTCTTGTGGCCGAAACCTGCCAGGTCCTGCACGTTGCCGTTAACCTCGCCCTTCTTGGTGATCAGGATGATCACGGCAAAGGCGCCGATGTTCATGAAGGCGTAGGAGAGCATGTAGAACAGAATGCCTGCGGCGCCCTCGGCGTTGACTGCTGCAAAACCTACCAGCGCGTAACCTGCGTGGGCGATGGAGGAGTAGGCCAGCATCCTCTTCACGTTGTCCTGGGAGAGGGCGATGATGTTACCGACGGTCATGGTCAGGACGGCCAGGATCCAGAGAAGATCGCTCCACTCGGCCCTCAGCATCGGGAAGGCGAAGATCATGACGCGGATGAAGGCTGCGAAACCTGCCGCCTTGGGACCTGCGGACATGAAGGCGGTCATCGGGGTCGGTGCGCCCTGGTAAACGTCCGGGGTCCACATGTGGAACGGAGCGGCGGCAATCTTGAAGCTGAAGCCGACGGCGATCAGCAGCATGCCCACCACGAAGAGCGGGTTGCTGGCTACGCCGGGGTTGCCCATCACGTAGGAGGAGATGGCCTGGATCTTGGTGCTGCCGGTCGCGCCGTAGGTGAGCGCCATGCCGTAAAGCAGGAAACCGGTGGAGAAGGCACCGAGCAGGAAGTACTTGAGACCCGCTTCGTTGGACTTCAGGTTGTCACGGTTCCACCCTGCCAGCACGTACAGGCAGATGGAGAGAAGCTCGAGGCCGAGGAAGATGACCATCAGGTCGGTCCCGCTCGCCATCAGCATCATGCCGACGGTGGCGAACAGGATCATCGGGTAGAGCTCGCCCTGGTTGCAATCCTCCTGGACCATGTAGCGGTCGGATATGAGGATCGCAAGGCCCGCGGAGATCAGGAAGATGACCTTGAAGAAGATCGCGAAGTTGTCCTGCACTACCGATCCGTTGAACGCTGATACCGACGGCCCCCAGCCGCCCACGGCGCTCGCCGCGGTCACTGCAAGGCCGATGATGCTCAGGTAACCGAGGTAGGCCTTGTTATTGCCCGGCACGAAGACGTTGACGAGCAGCAGCACCATGGCGATGCATGAGAGTAGGATCTCAGGCATGATCACTGCCAGGTTTATGGCCGGCATAGCAATTGTTTCCATCTATAATCCTCCGTCAGTAGTTCTAAGCGGTCTATTTTGCTTCGTTGTTTGCGGGGATGGCCGGGTGTCCTGCGGGCATGCCGGCGGGTGCTGCGCCTGCCTCCGGCATGGCCGGATGACCTGCGGGCATACCGGCGGGTGCCGCACCTGCTTCGGGTACTGCCATGTGGCCCGGGGGAAGCGCCGGAACTGCCGGAACTGCCGCCTCTGCCACCTGCTTCTGCACCTTGGTCTGCGCGATCATCTTGTCAATGGACGGCGCCATGCTGTCGATGATCGGACGCGGGTAGATGCCCAGGAAGAAGATCAGGAAGATGAGCGGAAGCATGATGGCCACTTCGCGCGCGTTCAGGTCCTTCAGGGTCTGGTTCTTCGGGTTCTTCAGCTCGCCGAACATCACGCGCTGGAACATCCAGAGCATGTAGACGGCGGAGAGGATGACGCCGGAGGTGGCGATGATGGCGTACCAGCGCAGGTTGCTCTCGAAGGAACCGAGGAGCACCAGGAACTCACCGACGAAGCCGTTGGTGCCCGGCAGGCCGATGGAGGAGAAGGTAACGATCATGAACATGGTGGCGAAGACCGGCATCTGCTTGGCCAGGCCGCCGAAGTCGGTGATGAGACGGGTGTGACGACGCTCGTAGATGAAGCCGACGATAAGGAACAATGCGCCGGTGGAAACACCGTGGTTGAGCATCTGCAGCATGCCGCCGGTGACGCCCTGCTGGTTGAGGGCGTAGACGCCCAGCATTACGAAGCCAAGGTGCGCTACCGAGGAGTAAGCGACCAGTTTCTTGACGTCCTGCTGCACCATGGCGACCAGCGAGGCGTAGATGATGCCGATCACGGAAAGGGTGGCGATGAGCGGGGTGAACTGAGCGTTCGCCTCCGGGAACAGCGGCATGGCGAAACGTACGTAACCGTAGGTACCGCACTTCAGCATGACGGCGGCCAGGATCACGGAGCCGGCGGTCGGTGCCTCGGTATGGGCATCCGGCAACCAGGTGTGCAGCGGGAACATCGGGACCTTGATGGCGAAGGCCAGGGCGAAGGCCAGGAACATCCACATCTGGGTGGTCGGGTCGAGGTGCAGCTGGTAGAAGCGCAGGATGCTGAAGTCGCCGCCGCCCGCCTTGAAGTAGAGGACGATCAATGCGACCAGCATGAGGAGCGAACCGACCGCGGTGTAGATGAAGAACTTGACTGCCGCGTAGATCCTGTTCTTGCCGCCCCAGATACCGATCATGAAGTACATCGGGATCAGCATGATCTCCCAGAAGATGTAGAAGAGGAACAGGTCGAGCGAGATAAAGGTGCCGATCATGCCGACTTCGAGGAGCAAGAGGCAGATCATGTATTCCTTCACCTTCTCCTCAACCGCCGTGTAGGTGGAGAGGACGGCGATCGGCATGATGAAGGTGGTCAGGATGACCAGCCAGAGGCTGATGCCGTCGATGCCCAGATGGTAGCTCATCTGGAAGGGACCGGCAGCGATCCAGGGGATGTTCTCGAGGTACTGGAAACCGCCGATGTCGCTCCCCGGCGCGTTGTACCCGGTGATCAGGGGCAACGAGAGGACGAACGTCACCACCGTAACCGCCATGGCGATGGTACGGAGCACGCCGTGGCTGTTCTTGTTCACAAAGAGGAGCAGTATCGCCCCGATCAGCGGTGTGAAGGTTAATATGCTCAGTAACGGTAGCTGGTTCATTTACTCTGCTCCTTTTACTTACAGGTCAAAATTATCTCAAGTCTCGTGTCTTAGCGGAAGATGTACACCGCGACGATCAGGGCCACGCCGAACACCATGGTGAAGGCGTAGTTGTGAACGAAGCCGGTCTGCACGTAGCGCAGGATACCGGAGAAGCCGCGAACCACGGCGGCAACGCCGTTCACGATGCCGTCGACAACCAGCACGTCGAACCCTTTCCAGAGGAAGTTGCCCAGGGCCTTGCAGGGGTTGACGAAGGCGAAGTCGTAGATCTCGTCGACGTACCACTTGTTGTAGACCGCGCGGTGCAGCGCCGGGAAGGTGGAGGTGAACTTCTCCGGGAAGCCCGGTGCCACGATGTACAGCGCGAAGGCGAGGGCGATGCCGCCGCAGGCGATCAGGACAGAGACACCCATGAGGCCCCACTCCATGGCGACGGAGTGCAGACCGTGCGCGCCGTGCGCCTCGGTGTAATGGGTGGAGTAAGCGAAGACCGGCTCGAGCCAGTGCTCGAAGTAGTTGGGGAATGCACCGCCAGTGAAGAACTCGCTCAGGACCTTCGGAACGCCGACGTAGCCGCCGAAGATGGAGAGGAAGGCGAGGCAGACAAGCGGCACGGTGATGACCCAGGGGGACTCGTGCAGGTGGTGGAAGGCTTTCTCGGAAAGACGGGTCTGGCCGAAGAAGGTCATGAAGACCAGGCGGAACATGTAGAAAGCGGTCAGGCCTGCTGCGATGGCGCCCGCGCCCCAGAGAACGTAGTTGACTGCATGGTGATGCGGGTTAGCGAACGCCTGCCAGAGGATCTCGTCCTTGGAGAAGAAGCCGGCGAGGCCCGGGATACCAGCGATGGCGATGGTCGCGAAGAGGAAGGTCCAGAAAGTGACCGGCATCTTCTTCCTCAATCCACCCATGTTCCTCATGTCCTGCGGGTCCGCTTCGGAGTGCTCATGGTGCAGCGCGTGGTGCATGCCGTGGATGACGGAGCCGGAACCAAGGAACAGGCAGGCCTTGAAGAAGGCGTGGGTCATCAGGTGGAACACGCCGGCGGTGAAGGCGCCGACCCCCATGGCCAGGAACATGTAGCCGAGCTGGGAAACGGTGGAGTACGCGAGCACGCGCTTGATGTCGTTCTGCGCGGTGCCGATGGTCGCCGCGAAGAGCGCGGTGGCGGCGCCGACGCAGGCGATCACGAGGAGCGCGGTCGGGCTCTTGATGAAGATGAAGTTCATGCGGGCGATCATGTAGACGCCGGCGGTGACCATGGTGGCGGCATGGATGAGCGCGGAGACAGGGGTCGGGCCTTCCATCGCGTCCGGCAGCCAGGTGTAGAGCGGGATCTGGGCGGACTTACCGGTGGCACCCAGGAAGAAGCAGAGACAGACGGTGGTGACCACGGCGCCCGGGACCAGGAGGTCGGCGTTCTTCGCGAGCTCCACGAAGTTGATGGTCCAGACGTTGTGGTTGGTGCCCAGGTAGTAGAAGAGGGTGAAGAGACCAAGGAGGAAACCGAAGTCGCCGACCCTGTTCATCACGAATGCCTTCTTGCCCGCGTCGCCGGCGCTCTTCTTGTGGAAGTAGTAGCCGATCAACAGGTAGGAGCAGAGACCCACGCCTTCCCAACCGATGAACATGAGGAGCAGGTTGTTGCCCGACACCAGGCAGAGCATGGAGAAGGTGAACAGGTTCAGGTAGCAGAAGTAGCGGTAGAACCCTTCCTCACCGTGCATGTAGCCGATGGAGTAGAGGTGGATCAGGAAACCGATCCCCGTCACGATCATCAGCATGGTTGCGGACAGCGGGTCGATCAGGAAGCCGATATCGGCCTTGAAGGTACCCGACTGGATCCAGGTGAAGATGGTCTTCTGGATCACCCGCTCCTCGCCCGGCAGACTCAGGAGCTGGAACAGGATCCCGCAGGCGACCATGAAGGAGGCGAACACGCTACCGGCGGCGATACCGCCGATGACCGTCTCGTTCTTTATCTTCTTGCCGAGTAGGCCGTTGATGACCGAGCCGATGAGAGGGCACAGTGGGATCAACCATACTAAATCAAACATCCCTGACTCCTTTGTTCTGTATTCTTATAAGTCGTATCTTGGCAAGCGGCACGTCGCCGCCCATTCGCTTTGTACTGTTGCGGATCTCTCCGCCCTCAGCTGAGCGCATCCAGTGGCGGCGGCCTGAAGCCCCGCTCTAGAGCTTCAGCAGGTTGACGTCCTCAACGTCGATGGATTCGCGGTTCTTGAAGAAGGCGATCATCAGCGCGAGACCGACGGCTGCCTCGGCGGCGGCCACGGTCATGACGAAGAAGACGAAGACCTGTCCGTCGATGTTGCCCAGGTGCCTGGAGAAGGCGATGAAGGTAAGGTTCACCGCGTTCAGCATCATCTCGATGCACATGAAGATGACGATGGCGTTTCTCTTGGTCAGGACCCCTATGGTCCCGATGGCGAAGAGTATGGCCGAAACTATCAGGTAATTTTCGATCGCTAGCATGTCTGTTCCCCTCGTAGCGTTAGATTTTCTTTTTGGCCAGGATGACTGCGCCGACGATCGCGGCCAGAAGCAGCACCGAGGTGACCTCGAACGGAAGCAGGAAGTCGGTGAAGAGCGCCTTGCCGATCAGCTCGACGTGGCCCACGCTCACGATCTGCTCCTTGGTCATATCCCCCACCTTGCCGGTCATGGATCCCTTCATCAGGAACCAGACGGTCTGGAAGAGTATGAACAGGCCGATGGCGCTTCCCGCGATCACCGCGTGGGTGCCGCGCTTGACGGTCTCAACCCTCACGTTCAGGAGCATGATCACGAAGATGATCAGGACCATGATGGCGCCGGCGTACACGATCACCTGGGTGGCCGCCATAAAGGGGGCGTCCAGCATGACGTAGAAGGTCGCCAGGCAGAAGAAGGTCATCACCAGCGACAGCGCGCTGTTGATCGGGTTTTTGCAGGTGACCACGAGTATGCTGGAAATAACGGCCACCGCAGCCACGACGAGAAAGAAGATCGATTCCATTGCTGCTCCTTTATTTCTTTTCTAAGAGTCTGTCTTTGGTGTAGGTGAAGTCTGCGCGCGAATAGTTGGCGAGTTCGAACTGTTCCGTCATCCGGATCGCGTCAACCGGGCACGCTTCCACACAGTAGCCGCAGAAGATGCAGCGCAGCATGTCGATCTCGTACTTGGCAGCGTACTTGTCGTGGTTCTGGTCCTCGCCCGCCTCGACCGTGATGCACTTGGCCGGGCAGACGGTGGGGCAAAGGTAGCACGCAACGCACTTGGCCTTGTCGTGGGACACGTTGAGCGCGTGCAGTCCACGGAAGCCAGGCTTGACGTCAGGACGCTCGGTCGGGTACTGCAGCGTGACCGGCTTCTTGAACATATGTGAAATGGTGATCTGAAGACCTTTGATGAGCGGCATTATCATTTGCGGCACCTCGCCTAGAAGTTGTGTAGCTTGACTCTTTCTCTACTTGCTGATGAACATGACCCAGAGGCCGGTCGCAACCACGTTGACCAGGGTGAGCGGCAGGAACACCTTCCAGCCCAGACGCATGAGCTGGTCGTAGCGGTAACGCGGGTAGGTGGCCCTGATCCACATGCAGAGGAAGATCAGGAAGTACACCTTGGCGATGAACCAGAACCAGCCGGGGAGGAAGGCCGGGCCGTGCCAGCCGCCCAGGAACAGGGTGGTGGTGACGGCGCAGACGGTGATCATGTTGGCGTATTCTGCCATGAAGAACATCGCGTACTTCATGGAGGAGTATTCGGTGCAGAAGCCGGAGACCAGCTCCGTCTCGGCCTCGGGAAGGTCGAACGGGGTCCTGTTGATCTCGGCCAGGGAGCAGATGAAGAAGATCACGAAGGCCAGCGGCTGCTTGAAGGCGTACCATGCGCCACCTGCCTGATCGGCGACGATCTTGTGCAGGGAGAGGCTCTCGGAGAGCATGAACACCGAGATGATGGCGAGGCCGGCGGCGAGCTCGTAGGAGATCATCTGTGCCGCGGAGCGAAGCCCCCCAAGGAGCGAGTACTTGGAGTTGGAGGCCCAGCCGGCGAGCACGATGCCGTAGACGCCCAGGGAAGCCATGGCCAGGATGTAGAGGACGCCGACGTTGACGTCGAAGACCTGCTTGCCGGCCTGGTCGTAATACGCCGCGATCTGCAGCGGTACCGTGTACCCCCCGATGGTCACGCTGTCACCGAAGGGGATGACCGCGAAGGAGATGAACGCCGGGATCAGGGCGACGAGGGGAGCGATCAGGAAGGCGAACTTGCTCGCCTGCGATGGAATGATCTCCTCTTTGAAGAACAGCTTGACGCCGTCCGCGATCGGCTGCAGCAGGCCGTGCCAGCCGGTCCTCATGGGACCCAGACGCACCTGCATGTGCCCGATGATCTTGCGCTCCGCGTAGGTGGCGTAGGCCACGGTAAGGAGCACGAAGACAAAAGCTACGAGCACTTTGGCAACCATGGCTATGTAGTACGCGACCGGCAGTCCTAAGATTAGCGTATCCATCTGATAGTCTTCCCCTCTTGTATAGATTTTCTAGCGATCAATTATTTCTTCGCGACGGTGACGTAGGTGACTTCCGAACCGTCGGTGATGGTGTTGACGCTCCCCTCACCGAAGTGGTACGGGGAGAAGACCACGCCCTGGGGCACCCTCTTGCCGACCTTGGCGGCAACCAGCACCGCGCCGGTTCCGGAGGTGACGGTCACCTGGTCCCCTTCGACGATCTTCAGGGCAGCCGCGTCGGCTACGTTCAGTTCGGCGTAGGCATCCGGGCAGACGTACATGGGGCCTTCACCGAAGCGGCTCATGGTGCCGCAGTGGTAAAGCGCGCTGCCGGTAACCAGGGCCAGCTTGCCGGCGGCCGGTGCTGCGGACTTGGCTGCGGCCGGGACCAGCTTGGCGGCAACCGCGACCGGGTAGACCGCACCCTCGTCCTTGAGCCCCGCCTGGGTGAGACCCTTGTAGGCCGGGACGGTGGCGGCGATCTCGGTGAAGACCTCGCCCTGGTTGTTGTAGCGTGCGCCGCCCAGGGACTGGGAGAGTGCATTCAGGATCTCGAAGTCGCTCTTGGCGAGGCCGATGGCCGGAATCGCCTTCCTCACGTTCTGGACCCTGCGGCCAAGGCTCGTGAAGGTGCCGCTCTTCTCGGCGAAGGAGCAGGCCGGGAGCACCACGTCGGCAAGTGCCGCGGTCTCGGTGAGGAAGAGGTCGGAGACCACCATGAACTCGACGTTCTCCAGGGCCTTCTCCACCTTCTTGCGGTTCGGGTAGGAAACAACCGGGTTCTCGCCGGCGACGAACAGGGTCTTGATGTTGCCGCTCGTGCAGCCGTCGATGATCCCCTGGGCATTGAGGCCGGTCGCTTTCGGGTAGATCCCCATGTCGACGGCGCCCTGGCTGTTGTTCTTCTCGCCCATGATGAGGAGCCCCGCGCCTTCCTTGCCGACCTGGCCGGTGAGGATGGCGAGGTTCGCTGCCGCGTTGGCAAGCGCCGCGTTGTGGCCGGGGTAGCCCAGGCCGATGGGGAGGATGATGAGCCCCTTCTCTGCGGAGGCGAACTCCTTGGCGATGGCGGCGATCTCCTCTGCGGTGACCCCTGCCTTCTCGGCGGAAGCGTCGGCGACGGCCGCCTTCAGGGCGTCGAGCCCTGCGACGCCTTCTGCGGCGAGACCCTGGTCGATGACCGACTTGCAGAGGGCGTTGAAGAGGGCGACTTCGCTCCCCGGCGCGTGGACGGTGGTCTTCGCGCCCGGCAGGCGGGTCAGTTTACCTTTCTTGTCGGAGACGATCCGGAGGGCGACGCCCTTTCTCTTCACCCCGAGGTTGATCTCGAAGCCGATGACCGGGTGGGTCTCGTAGGCGTCGCTCTTCACGACGAGGAGCTGACTGGACTTCTGGATGTCGGCGATCTCGGCCGGGGAGGCTGCCACGCCGAAGGAAGCAAGGGCCCCCTTGGTGAGCGCCTCGTGGGCGTAGCCCGCCGAGTGGTCGATGTTGTCGGTGCCGACGGTGCCGCGGAAGAGTTTCTCGAACAGGAAGAGCTCTTCGTTGGTCAGGCGCGCGGTGGCGAGTGCGGCGACGGAAGCGGGGTCGCTCTTGCCGGCGGAGAGCCTGGAGGTCACCTCGGCGAGCGCCTCTTCCCAGGTAGCTTCCTGGAGCTTGCCGTTCTTGCGAACAAGCGGTGCGGTCAGGCGCTTCTCGGAGTTGACGAACTGGTAGCCGAAGCGGCCGCGGGTGCAGAGCTGGCCGTTGTGGAAGCCCTGGTTCTCGTCGTAGATGGTGGTGAGGACCTTGCCGTCCTTGGACCCCAGGGTCAGCTGGCAGCCGGTGCCGCAGTAGGAGCATACGCTCTTGGTCTTCTGCAGCGCCCACCAGCGGGCCTTGAATTTGAACGGGCGGGAGTTCAGCGCGCCGACCGGGCAGACCGAGACGCAGGAGCCGCAGAACTCGCAGTTCAAGGGGCCGTCGAACTCGGTACCCATCTTCGCCTCGATACCGCGGTTGATGAAGGTGTAGGCACCGTAGGAAACGATCTCGTCGCAGATCCTCGCGCACTTGCCGCAGTGGATGCAGCGGTTCATGTCGCGCTCGATGAGCGGGTTCTCGTAGTCGATCTCGTGGTTGAACTTCTCGTCCACGAAACGGTTCATGTTCACCTTGTACTCGTAGGTGAGGTTCTGCAGGTCGCAGTCGCCGGCGGCATCGCAGACCGGGCAGTCGATCGGGTGCTTGAGGAGCAAGAGCTCCAGCACCAGTTTCCTGGCCTTGACGATCTCGTCGGTGGTGGTCTGCACGATCATCCCCTCGGTTACCGGGGTGGTGCAGGCCGGGATGAGGCGGCCCTTCATCTGCTCGACCTCGACCAGGCACATGCGGCAGCCGCCGAACGGGTGCAGTTTCTTGTCATGGCAAAGGATCGGTATCTTGATGCCACAAGCCTTGGCGGCGTCGTAAATGGTGGCGTCCTTTTCTACCGCAACCTGTTTTCCGTCTATCGTAAGATTTACCATCTCGACCTCTGTCTCCCCGGAGTCATAAAACTAGTTCTACGTTCTATGTTCTACGTTCTACGTTCACGGCCTAAGGTTTTAACCTAGAACATAGAACGTAGAACTTAGAACGGTCTCTGTTACTCAATGGCCATGAAGCGGCAGGCGTCGTAGCAGGACTTGCACTTGGTGCAGTTTTCCTTGATCAGCTCGGCCACCTCGCCCTTCTCCCACTTGATCGCGTTGGACGGGCAGGCCCTCAGGCATGCGCCGCACTTGACGCACTTCTCGGGGACCACCTGCCACAGGAGCAGTTCCTTGCAGGAGTTGGAGGGGCAGCGCTTGTCCTGGATGTGCGCCTCGTACTCGTGACGGAAGTACTTCACGGTGGAGAGGATCGGGTTCGGAGCCGTCTGCCCCAGACCGCACAGGGACGCCTTCTTGATGGTGGCGCCCATCTCGAGGAGGGTGTCGATGTCGGCCATCTCGCCGCGACCCTCGGTGATGCGCTCGAGGATGTCGAGCATCGCCTTCAGGCCGATACGGCAGGGAACGCACTTGCCGCAGGACTCCATCTTGGTGAAGGTCAGGAAGAAGCGGGCCACGTCGACCATGCAGGTGGTCTCGTCCATGACGACCAGACCGCCGGAACCCATCATGGCGCCCGCCTTGATCAGCGAGTCGTAGTCGACCGGGGTGTCGAGCACCTCGGCCGGGATGCAGCCGCCGGAGGGGCCGCCTGCCTGAACCGCCTTGAACTTGCGGTTGTTGGCGATGCCGCCGCAGACCGAGTAGATAACGTCGCGCACGGACATACCGGCCGGAACCTCGACGAGGCCGGTGTGCTTCACCTTGCCGGTGACCGCGAAGATCTTGGTCCCCTTGGTGGTGTCGGTACCGAGGCTTGCGTACCACTCGGAGCCCTTGTTGATGATGTGGCGTACGTTGGCGAAGGTCTCGACGTTGTTGATGTTGGTCGGGAAGCCCCAGAGGCCCTTGACCGCCGGGAACGGCGGACGGGGACGCGGCATGCCGCGCTCGCCCTCGATGGAGGCCATGAGGGCGGTTTCCTCGCCGCAGACGAACGCGCCGGCGCCCTTCTTGATCCTCATGTCGAAGTCGAAGCCCCAACCCTGGATGTTCTTGCCCAGGTACCCCTTCTCGTAGCAGGTGTCGAGCGCCTTCTGGAGACGGTCGATGGCGAGCGGGTACTCGGCGCGGACGTAGACGTAGCCGGCGTCGCAGCCGATGGCGTAGGCCGCGATCATCATACCCTCGATGACGCAGTACGGGTCGCCTTCGAGAATGGAGCGGTCCATGAACGCGCCCGGGTCGCCCTCGTCGGCGTTGCAGATGAGGTACTTGTGGTTCCCCGGGGAAGCGGCGCAGAAGCTCCACTTCATGCCGGTCGGGAAGCCGCCGCCCCCACGGCCACGGAGACCGGATTTCTTCACCTCGTCGATGACTTCGGCCGGCTTCATGGTCTTGACGCACTTCTCGATCGCCTTGAAGCCGTCCTCTTCGAGGAAGGCGTCGATGCGCTCGGGGTCGATCTGGCCGCAGCCGGTCATGACCACGCGCATCTGCTGGTCAACGAAGGTGTTGTAGTAGGCTTTCGCCTTCTTCTTCTCGATGACTTCATTGGCAACGATGTGCTGGTCGAGGATGGCAGCGACGTCCTCGGGCACGACGAAGTCGTAGGTGACCCTGCCCAGTTCGGGGGTGATGACGTCGACGAGAACGTCGTTCGCGCACAGGCCGCGGCAGCCGGTCTTGACCACGTCGCAGCGCTTGCCGACCTGGGCCACGATCCCCTTCTCCGCTATCAGCCTGGTGAACTCGGCCTCGACCTGCTTGGCGCCGGCAGAGATGCCGCCGGTACCCTGACAGATAAGTATTTTGATTCCTGCGTTATCGCTCATGACAAAAGGTCCCCTGCAGAGAAATTGACGTTGTTCCCGGCTACTTCATCGGCCGTGCGTTGTAGGTTTCAATGATCTCGTCCACCTTCTGGACGGTCATCTTGCCGAAGGTATCGTCGTTCACCATGGCCAGCGGCGCCATGCCGCAGGCACCCAGGCAGGCCACCTTCTCGAAGGTGTAGCGCAGGTCCTCCGTGGTCTCCGCGTGCCCGATGCCGAGACGCCCGAAGAAGGTCTCGGTGATGCGCTCCGCCCCCTGCACGTGGCAGGCGGTACCGACGCAGACCCTGATGATGTAGCGGCCGCGCGGCTTCAGGTGGAACTGGGCGTAGAAGGTGAGGACGCCGTAAATCTGGCTCGGGTAGACGTTCAGCCTCTCGGCCACCAGATCGATGGTCGGTTTCGGTACGTACCCGTAGGCTTCCTGGATACCCTGCAGGACCGGCATAAGGTTGCCCGGCAGTGTCAGGTACTTGTCGATGACTTCGTTGGCCTCGGTCAGATCGATTTCTTCGGCCGGAATTTCTTCGGCTGGAGCGTTAGACATTTACCCCATCTCCTTTACTTGTTGATTAAAACTAACGGTCAATTTCGCCAAGTACGATGTCTAGCGTTCCGATGACGGCAACCAGGTCGGCCAGCATGGAGCCCTTGGCCATCTTCTCGATGGCACCCAGGTTCACGAATGACGGCGGGCGGACCCTCATGCGGTACGGCATGTTGCCGCCGTCCGACACGATGTAGTAGCCGAGCTCCCCTTTCGGGTTCTCGACTGCCATGTAAACCTCGCCCTCGGGGACGGGGAAGCCCTCGGAAGCGATCTTGAAGTGATGGATGAGACCCTCGATGGAGTTGTACACGCTATCCTTCGGCGGGTAGCAGACCTGCGGCGCGTCGGCCAGGATCGGTCCGGGCTTGAGCCGCTTCAGGGCCTGGTCAATGATCTTCACCGACTCGCGCATCTCGACCAGACGGACCTTGTAGCGGTCGAAGGTGTCGCAGTTCTCGCCGACCGGTACCTTGAACTCGAAGTCCTCGTAGCCGGAGTAAGGGAGGTCGCGTCTGAGGTCGAAGTCGACGCCGGAGCCCCTGAGGGCCGGGCCGGAGATGCCGAAGTCGATGGCGTCCTCGGCGGAGATGACGCCGTTGCCGATGGTCCTCTGCAGCCAGATGGTGTTCTTCGTGAGGAGACCCTCGTAGGTGTCGAAGTGATCCGGGAAGGTGTCCACGATCTCCTGGACCTTCTGCTCGAAGCCGGCCGGGAGGTCACGGGAGAGGCCGCCCACGCGGAAGTAGTTGGAGGTCATCCTGGCGCCGGAGACCATCTCGTAGAGGTCCATCACCAGCTCGCGCTCGCGGAAGGCGTAGAGGAACACGGTCATGGCGCCGATGTCGAGGGCGTGGCAGGCGATCCAGACCAGGTGGCTCTTAAGACGGGTGAGCTCGGCCATGATCACGCGCACCAGCTTGGCGCGCTCGGGGACGTCGAGTCCCAGGAGCTTCTCGACGGCCAGCACGTAGCCCAGGTTGTTGTGCATCGGGGCCAGGTAGTCCATGCGGTCCGTGAGGGGCAGGGTCTGGTGGTAGGTGCGGTGCTCGGAGAGCTTCTCGATGCCCCGGTGCAGGTAACCGATGTGAGGGGTGATCTTCTGAATCACCTCGCCGTCCAGCTCTACTACGAGCCTGAGAACGCCGTGGGTACTGGGGTGCTGGGGCCCCATGTTCAAAGTCATTATTTCACTAGCCATTGATCGCCTCTATTTTTTGGAAATGGAAATCGTCCCTGGTTTCGAACTGGTTCCGTCTTACGACAGACGCCCCTTGTACGGCTCGCGGTCGGGTCCCTGGAGCGGGTAGTCCTTCCGGAGCGGGTGCCCGACCCAGTCGTCGGTCATCAAGATGCGCACCAGGTTCGGGTGGTTCTTGAAGTCGATGCCGAACAGGTCGTACGCCTCGCGCTCCAGCCAGTTGGCGGAGTTCCAGAGGGCGGTGGCGGAGTCGATGGAGCAGTCCGCCTCGGTCACCGGCGCCTTCACCCTGACCCGGTCCTTGTTGGGGATGGAGAGGAGGTGGTAGACCACCATGAAACGCGGCTCCTGACCCAGATAGTCGACGGCGGTGACGTCGGACAAGAAGTTGTAGCGCAGGTCGTCCCTGAGGCACTTCAACACCTCGAGGATGCTCTCCTTCTTCACGGTCACCGTCACCTCGCCGCGATGCTCCTTGTATTCGAGCAGGGCATCCGCGAAACGCTCCTTCAGCTTCACTACAGCGCGATTATTTTCTGCCATGTCAGCCTTACCTTTCCCTTTGGTCGTTGTAGATTAAGCGGCGGGTTCGAGTCTTTCGCCCAAGCCTATGGAAGAACCGAAGGAGTTCTTCTCGTTGGCGATCTTGTCCTGGAGCTTCATGAGGCCGTAGAGAAGGGCCTCAGGACGCGGCGGGCACCCCGGGATGTAGACGTCGACCGGGAGAGCCTCGTCGATGCCCTGCACGACGGAGTAGGTGTCGAAGATCCCGCCCGAGCAGGCGCAGGCGCCCATGGCGACCACCCACTTCGGTTCAGGCATCTGCTCGTACACGGTCTTGATGACCGGAAGCATCTTCTTGGTCACCGTGCCGGCGATGATGATGCAGTCGGACTGGCGCGGGGAGGCGCGGAAGATGATACCGAAACGGTCCAGGTCGTGCTTGGCCGCACCGGTCGCCATCATCTCGATCGCGCAGCAGGCAAGACCAAAGGTCATCGGCCAGATGGAGGACTTCCGAGCCCAGTTAACCAGGCTGTCCAGGGAAGTCGTGATGATGTTGTCGCCCAGCGGCTGATTTACTCCCATTCCAGTGCTCCTTTTTTCCAAACGTAGACGTAACCTACGAAGAGTATGACGATGAAGAGACCCATCTCGACCAGGCCGAACATGCCCAGACGCTTGAAGAGAACCGCCCAGGGGTACATGAAGACGGCTTCGATATCGAACAGGATGAAGAGCATCGCGATCAGGTAGAACTTGATCGAGAAGCGCTCGCGTGCGCTACCCACCGGCTCGCAACCGCACTCGTACGGTGCAAGCTTTACCTGAGACGGCTTCTTCTGGCCGATGAGCGATGAGAAGACCACCGAGCCCAGACCGAACAAGCACGCTATGACGACCAGCACCAAGATTGGCAGATATGCACCAAGCATCCCTTATCCTCCCGTACTACCAGGTTGTTGTTAAAATTGTTTTCAAGCACGCGGAAATGCCGTATACTGCACGCTTCTCGACCATCAAGCCCCGCTGCTTCCGACGTTAGCAAGCGCTGCGCCTTCGAAAAAGTATACTGTATACAACATTGCGACCGAAAATTATTTCATTTCACCATCTTTGTCAAGCAGAAATTATCCAATTATCTCCCAACCGTTTACAGAACCACGTATACTTTTTCTCAAATTGTATTACACCCTTAGGCCTCTCCCCCGCCGGCGCCTCTTCCACCCCCTCCGGCCGTATACGAGAAAATCTTTTAATCCTTGACAGATTATCCGCGGCTATGCTACCAGAGACCCCGATAGTTAATAATTTCCAGCCAGTTAGGAGAACCCAGTCATGCAAAACAGCCGTTCCTCGCAACTCTTTCAGCAGGCGCTCAAATCCATCCCCGGCGGGGTCAACTCCCCCGTGCGTGCCTTCCGCTCGGTCGGCTCCGATCCGCTGTTCATAAAGAGCGCTGCCGGCCCCATGATCTTCGACGAGGACGGCAACGGTTACATCGACTACGTGGGTTCCTGGGGGCCGATGATCGTTGGGCACTGCCACCCGAAGGTGGTCGAGGCGATCAAGAAGGCCGTCGAGAGCGGCGCCTCCTTCGGCGCCCCGACCGAGCTCGAGATCACCCTCGCCGAGATGGTGATCAAGGCGGTTCCCTCCATCGAGATGGTGCGCATGGTGAGCTCCGGGACCGAGGCGACCATGAGCGCCATCAGGCTCTCCCGCGGCTACACCGGCCGCGACAACATCCTCAAGTTCTCCGGCTGCTACCACGGCCACTCCGATTCCCTGCTGGTGAAGGCGGGCTCGGGCCTGGCCACCTTCGGCGTGCCCGACTCCCCGGGGGTCCCGGCTGACGTCGCCAAGCACACCCTGACCGCCACCTACAACGACCTCGACTCGGTGCGCGCGCTCGTGGCCGCCAACAAGGGGACCATCGCCTGCGTCATCGTCGAGCCGGTGGCCGGCAACATGGGCACCGTTCCGCCGCAGGAAGGTTTCCTCGAGGGGCTGAGGGAAATCTGCACCGAGGAAGGGATCGTGCTGATCTTCGACGAGGTCATGTCCGGCTTCAGGGTCGCCTACGGCGGGGCGCAGGAGCGCTTCGGGATCACCCCGGACCTCACCACCCTGGGCAAGATCATCGGCGGCGGCCTGCCGGTGGGCGCCTTCGGCGGCAAGAAGGAAATCATGTCGCAGCTCTCCCCGGCAGGCGGCGTCTACCAGGCGGGGACCCTCTCCGGCAACCCGCTGGCCATGACCGCCGGGATCGAGACCCTGAAGCTTCTGCAGGAGCCCGGTTTCTACGAGAAGCTGGAGGAGAAGAGCAAGTTCGTGGCCGACGGGATCGCCAAGGCCGCCAAGGACGCCGGCTTCCCCCTCTACTCCACCCGCGTCGGCTCCATGTTCTGCGGCTTCTTCTCCAAGGAGCCGGTGTACAACTGGGACAGCGCCGCCAAGTGCGACACCAAGGCTTTCGCCACCTACTTCCGCGGCATGCTCGAGGAGGGGGTCTACCTCGCCTGCTCGCAGTTCGAGACCGCCTTCGTCGGGGCGGCCCACACCGAGAAGGACCTGGAGAAGACCATCGCCGCCGCGGCCAAGTGCTTCAAGGCCCTGTAGCCTGACCGAACACAGCTTCGCGCAGACAAAAAAAAAGGCGCCCGCGGCAATCGCGGGCGCCTTTTTTCATGGTTCGTGGAAATCCGGCTCAGGGGGCTTCCACTTTAACCGGAGATGAGCCTCTTGCGCAGGGCGATCATCTCCAGGCTCAGTTCCGCCATCACGGCGGCGCGCTGCAGTTCGAATACCCCTCCCCCCAGGCGTCCATGCCTGTCCTGCGCGCAGACGACAGCCGCGACCTCCCCCCCGAGCGTCAACGGCACCAGGAGCGCAGGCGCCGGGAGCTCCCCTCCCATGGCCCGCAGCAGCCTCCCCTCCGCTTCGGAGGCGACTTCCCCCAGGTACAGGCGCCGCTCCTCGACCACCCGCGACAATCGGGACCCCTCCTCCATGGGGAACGCGAGGCCGCTGAACCCCGCCACCTCCTCTCCCGCTGCCACCGCACGGACGCCGACCAGCTTCCCGTGCTTCAGCCTGACCAGGGCGCCCCGGTCGAACTCTCCGGCGACATAGGCGAGCAGCGCCTGGACCGCTTCCGGCTCATACGGTGCTGCCGCCAGCCGGTCGGCCAACTCGGGAAGGGAGACCCGCTCCGGGGGACAAGGCTCCTCCCCCCCGCCTCCCCACGGGGTTTCCAGCACCGCAGGCTGCTGATCCGGGGGGGCAAACCTGGAGCGAACCCCTCCGAGTACGGGAATGTAGCGCATCGGGCGCTTGACGCCGTACCAGCGCTCCAGGGCGATGCTCAGGCGCAGCTCGGAGCAGACACGCGGGATGATCACCAGCCCCGTGATGAACCCGATCTCGTCGATCGCCTTGAAATCGGAGGGGTCGGCCATGGCGATGACCAGCCGTTTGCCGTCCAGCGAGACCGGCAGCACCCGGTAGCGCGTCACCAACTCCAGCGGCAGCAGCCCCAGCAGGCTTTGAGGGATCTCCCGGAGCAGGTCGTGGTCCACGCACGGAACGCCGAGCTGCTCGCTCAAGACCCGCGCCAGCTGATCCTCTTCCACCAGCCCCATCTCCACCAGGTTGGTCCCGAGCCTGCCGCCGTAGATCGCCTGGGCGCGCAGGACCTGTTCCAACTGGGACGCGTTCAACGCGCCTAGCTTCAACAACATCTCGCCGAGTCGTGCCGCCATGTGACACCTCCTCGTCCGTCGGCTCCTGCCGGGGGAGCCAGGATCAGCATCCGGACGTTGCGGGATGAAAATTAGGAAACTCTCAGAGTTTATCGGGTCGCGCCGGCGTCGCAACGGGGAGGGCATTCTTCCGGAGGGGGATGGAAAAGGAGAAACGGGACACTAAGAGAGCGGCAACGGCGCCGGCCACAGCCGGGAGCCCCGCGGCCGGCCGCAAAAAAAAGGCGCCACCCTGCGGGGTGACGCCTTATCCGGTTGCGTATCCGGCCCGCCCGACGAAGGGCCGCACGGGTTGCAGGGGTGCCTGCAGGGGGAACGGTGGGGCTACGCGCTCTTTATCTTCCGGCGCAGGGAAAGCATTTCCAGGCTCAGTTCCGCCATGACGCCCACCCGCTGCAACTCGAAGGCGCCGCCGCCAAGCCGTCCCTTGCCGTCGCTGGCGCAGATGACGCCGACCACGTGACCGCCGAGCGACACGGGGAGCAGCAGTGCCGAAGCGGGGAGCTTGCCTCCCATGGCGCGCACCAGGGCCCCCTCCGCGTCACCTACGGCGAACTCGCACAGCACCACCCCCTTTTCTTCCGTCATGCGCTGCAGGTGGGCCATGTTGCCGACCTCCACCTCGAACCCGGCGAAGCTCTCCACCGGGAGACCGTCGGCTACGGCCTGTACGCCGGTCGCCTTTCCGGACTTCAGACGCAGGAAACCGCCGCGGTCGAATTCGCCGGAGATGTAGGAGACCAGGGCCTGGACCACCTCCTTCTCGCTGGCAGCGGCGGCCATCATTTCGGCCAGCTCCCTGACGCTCAACTGGTCGGAGAAGACAGGCTCGCCGACCGGCGCGGTGTCCCAGCGGTTGTCAAGGGGGGCCATCGTCGGGGCGGGTGGGCGCGAGCCGGCTTCGAAACTGGTCCTAAGCCCCCCCTCGACCTTGATGAAACGCGTCGGGCGGGTGATGCGGTAGAACCTCTCGAGGGCGACGTTCAGCCTGAGCTCCGGACAGATCCTTGGCTTGATCACCATTCCGGTGACGAACCCGATCTCCTCCAGTGCCTTGAAGTCGTGGGGATTCGCCATGGCGAGGGAGAGCCGCTTCCCCTCGACGGCGATCGGGATTACCCGGTAGCGCCGTATCAGCTCAATCGGAACGAGACGCAGCACCTGGTCCGGAACGGAGCTCAGCTCGGCCGGTTCCACGCAGGGTGCGCCCATCTGCTCGCTCAGCACGTGGGCCAGCTCATCCTCCGAGACCAGTCCCATTTCCACCAGGTTCGTGCCGAGCCTTCCGCCGTAGATCACCTGGGCCTGCAGCACCTGGTCCAGTTGAGTCTTGGAAAGCGCCCCCACCTTGAGCAACATCTCGCCAAGCTTTGCCGACATCGGTTACCTCCTTGAGCTCTTTTGCAATTCGCGGTTAGGAACGTCTTCCAGCTGGATCAATAAAATTGGCACATTCTACTTAACGCAGACTGATGACGCAACGAACTTCTGCAGTGCCGGGCAGAAAAGTGTGTCGGCGGCATCCTGCCAAACCGCTGTCGTGGAGAGTTGGCAGCGGCACCGGCGTACTGTTACAATGTCAGAAGTGGCCATGGCAGAGCGCGCAGGCCGGACGGGATGCCGTGATAAATCGTTATTTTAGTTGAAGCGTGTCTTGGAAATTAATTGACATTAGTACCGGGTACGTGCTATTTAGCCTTGGTTTTCTACCCGTGATTTGTATACGGGAAAGAGGACAGACAGTTATGGATGAGGAAAAGAAGAACCTGCTCAGGACCCTGGGCATGATCTCCACCATGGGGATCTCGTTCGCAGTGGCCATCGCCATCGGCGTGTTCGTGGGGTTGAAACTGGACCAGTGGTTGGGGACCGACCCCTGGTTTTTCTTCATCTTTCTCTTCTTCGGCATTGCGGCAGGTTTCCGCAACATCTTCATACTAGCGGGAAAAGAACTGCGCGATGGCGGAGACAAGGATCAACGAGAGTAACATCTTCTCCTGGCTGGTGCGCGGCAGCCTGCTTTTGAGCGGGATCCTGGGCGCCGCAGGGGCCTTGCTGGTTTCCCCAAGGTTCGGAGGGTCGCTTTTCGTCGGAGGGATGCTGGCGCTGGCCAACTTCTTCTGGATCCGCAGCGGGCTGGAGGCGGCGCTTCGGCTGCAGCCGCGCAACGCTTCGCGCTATGCCATCGTGCGCTACGTCCTGCGGCTGGCCATCATGGCTGCGTTTTTGTACCTGTTGATCGTAGTCTTCAAGGCCGACATCTTCGGCCTGGTGATCGGGCTTTCGGTCCTCGTTCTCAACATAATCGCTTTTTCGATATATCTGTCCACCCGTAAAGGAGGCTAGCTGCAATGGTTCATCCCTTTTTGTTTCTTCAGTTTTTCCGTGAGTTGCTGCACCCCCTCGGCTTTTCCGAGGCCAGCGCTGACGCCGTCGTCTATACCTGGCTGATCATGATCGGCCTGGTGCTGTTTTCCATCGTGGCCACCAAGAGGCTGCAGGCCGTACCGTCCGGCGCGCAGAACTTCATGGAAGTCATCGTGGGCGGCATCGAGAACATGCTGGTGGAGACCATGGGCGAGCACGGCCGTCCGTTCTTCCCGCTGGTAGCCACCCTGGCGCTGTTCATCCTGGTGTCCAACCTGATCGGCCTGGTCCCCGGCTTCTTCCCGCCGACCGCGAACATCAACACCACCGCGGCCTGCGCGGTCGTCGTCTTCATCACCACCCACATCGTGGGCGTGAAGGAGCATGGCGCCGGCTACATCAAGCACTTCCTGGGTCCCATCGCCTGGCTGGCCCCGATGATGTTCTTCATCGAGGTCATCGGCCACCTGAGCCGCGTGATCTCGCTGACCCTGCGTCTCTTCGGCAACATGAACGGCCACGAACTGGTCCTGATCATCTTCTTCGGCCTGGCCCCCTTCATGGTGCCGCTGCCGATGATGCTGATGGGCGTGCTGGTTTCCTTCATCCAGGCCTTCGTGTTCATGCTCCTGGCCATGATCTACATCCAGGGCTCGCTGGAGCACGCGCACTAAAAAATCAGGTCAAGGTTGAGGTCGAGGTCAAGAAACGGCCTCTGCTCAACCTTAACCTCAACCTTAACCTCGCTTTAATTCCTATATTATTTAGGAAAAATACGCAGCAAAGGAGAAACAAATGGAATTCTTTACTATGTGTGTACTCGCAGCAGGCATCGGCATGGCTCTCGGCACCCTCGGCACCGGCATCGGCCAGGGTCTCGCAGTCAAAAGCGCAGTTGAAGGCGTTTCCCGTAACCCGGGCGCTTCCGGCAAGATCCTGACCACCATGATGATCGGTCTGGCCATGATCGAGTCCCTGGCTATCTACGCCCTCGTCGTCTGCCTCATCATCCTCTTCGCTAACCCGTACAAAGAAGTTGCGATGAGCGCTATCAAGGCTGTCGCGAAGTAATCAGTTTCTTCAAGAAACGCGAAAAGGGCGCTCCGCAAGGTGCGCCCTTTTTTTTGTTCCGTCTCGCCGAAACGGGAAAGCACGACCACAGGGTTCGCGACAACCCACAGAGGGCACGTAAAAGACGTCGATGCGCCCCCGTCGACATCCCGTCCAGCCCCTCTCCACTCCGGGATGGGGCGAGGCTGCCTAAATCCCTCACCCGGCCTGAGCCCCCCCTCCCGGAGGGAGAGGGGATGGGAAACCGCTCCGGAGTGGGGCAGGGGTGAGGGAGAGAGGGATGGGATAAGAGCCGCGCCGGAGGGCAAGGGCGAGAGGGAGGGGTCGACGGGGCGCGCCTTGACATTTACTTTCCGCTATGAAATAGTCCAGCCATGAAAATCATTGCCGACATGCACACTCATACCCTCGCTTCGGGACACGCCTACTCCACCATCAACGAACTGGCCAACGCCGCCGCCCAAGCCGGACTGCGTGGGCTCGGGATCACCGACCACGGACCCGGACTCCCGGGCGGCCCCCACCGCTACCACTTCTGCGCCATGCGCTTCGTCCCCCCCACCATCGCCGGGGTCAGGATCTTCCGCGGCGTCGAGGCCAACATCCTCGACCACACGGGAAGGCTCGACCTGGAGCAGGACGTCCTGGAAAGCCTCGATTACGTCATGGCGGGCTTCCACGAGGACTGCGGCATCTGCGGCCAGGACCGCGACCGCAACACGAAGACGCTGCTCGCCGTAATGGAAAACCCGCTGGTCAAATGCATCTCGCATCCCGGAAACCCCATCTTCCCGCTCCACTACGAGGAGGTGGTCATGGGGGCCTTGGCGACCGATACCGCGCTTGAGTTGAACAACTCCTCGCTGGCCGCGGTGAGCCGCAAGGGGAGCGGCGAGAACTGCGCCGAGATCGCTCGACTGTGCGCCAGGATCGGGGCACGGGTCATGATCGGGAGCGACGCGCACATCTGCCAGGGGGTGGGGGTGTTCGACCAGGCGCTGCAGCTTGCCGCCGAGGCGGGGATCGCCGAGGGGCAGGTGGTGAACGCTTCGTGGGAGAGGCTTCTGGATTTCCTGGGGTTCAGCGAATAGTAAGGGAGCCGGACGGACGAAACGGGGAAAGGACGGGCGAATGATTATTCGCCCCTACAGGCCCTGCTGGATCATGACATCGCCAGAGACGGGATCAACAAACGAAGGGGCGCCGGTGACGGCGCCCCTTTACTTATTTATACTGCCCGTTTTCCGGACATGGAGTAGGCGAGGACTGCGAGACCGGCGAAGAGGAGGGGGATGCCGGCGAGAGCGGTCGGGGTCAGGCGCTCGCCCAGGAACAGGATCCCCAACAGGGCGGCGACCAGCGGCTCGGCGAGCGAAAGGGTGACCGCCGAGGCGACCGGAACGCTGCGCAGCCCCATGGCGAAGAGCCAGTACGACAGCGCGGTAATCACGACGCCGAGGTACAGGACCACCATGCCTCCCCGCACCGTGGCCACCCAGGTGACATCGGTCACGAAAAGCACCGGCAGGAGCAGGAAAGCACCCAGACAAAAGACGACCGCCATGACCGCTTCGGAGCTCCGTCCCGGCAGGAGCACCTTGATAGCCATGGTGTAACAGGCATAGGAGGTGCCTGCGCCAAGGGCCAACAGTATGCCCAAGACGTCGATGGCGATGTCACCGCCACCGGTCACCAACAGGCTGCAGCCGGCGAGGGCGAGCACGGTGGCGAGCCCCCAGGCACGTCCCGGGCGCTCACCGCGGACTATGAATCCAAGAATCCCGGCGATGACGGGAGAGCTGCCGATGGCGACCAGGGTGCCGACGGCAACGCCGGTCCTGTGCACCGCGGTGAAGAAGGTCAACTGATAGATGGCTACGAAACCGCCGGCCGCCAGGGTGCCCCAGAAGGGCCAGCGTCCTTTGCCAAGGCCGCCTTTCAGTAAGGCAAGCACCATGAGGGCCGCCCCACCCACCAGGAGTCGAAAGGCACCGACGCTCCAGGGGCTGACACCGCCGGGAGCAAGGGCCTGGGCTGTGCCGGAGGAGCCCCAAAGGGTGGCGGCGGCGAGGACCAGCAGGGCGCCCGCGGTGCTCTTGTTTGCCGGGACGGCTACGGTCGATTCGGGTGCACTGTTCATGGCGGGGTTTTCTCTCAAATCGGGCTGATCGGACTCGTTACGCTGACCGGACCGGTGAGACCGGTGGGCGCGACTCGACGGCCTGCCTTAGCTGTGCTCGCGGGTGGCGTGGAAGGAGAGGTCCTTCCAGTTCTCCATGGTGTTTTCCAGGCGCCACTGGCTCCCGGCAAGGTAGGCCAGGTTCCCTTCGCCGTCCAGGTAGAGGCTCATCGCCTCCTTCTTCTGGAACTCGTCCAGCCTCTTCCGGTCGCCGGTGACCCAGCGGGCCGTGACGTAGGAAACGGGCTCGTAGACGGCCTTGACGCCGTACTCGTGCTCCAGGCGGTGCATGACCACGTCGAACTGCAGCATGCCGACCGCCCCGACGATCCAGTCCGCCCCCATCAGCGGGCGAAACACCTGGGTGGTCCCCTCCTCGGCGAGTTGCACCAGACCCTTCTCCAGCGATTTCGACTTGAGCGGGTTGAGGATGCGCACCTTCCGGAAATGTTCCGGCGCGAAGTTGGGGATGCCGGTATACTTCAGGTCCTCGCCCTGGGTGAAGGTGTCGCCGATCTTGATGGTGCCGTGGTTATGGATGCCGATGATGTCCCCGGCATAGGCCTCGTCCACGTTGGTGCGGTCCTGGGCCATGAAGATGGTGGCGTTGGCGATCTGCACCTCGCGCCCAAGCCTCAGGTGCTTCACCTTCATGCCGCGCACGAACTTGCCCGAGCAGATCCGGAAAAAGGCGATGCGGTCGCGGTGCGCCGGGTCCATGTTCGCCTGGATCTTGAAGGTGAAGCCGGTGAAGGACTCCTCGTAGGGGGACACGGTACGGCTGGTGGTGTCGCGCGGCAGCGGCGCGGGCGCGTTCTCCACGAAGGAGTCCAGCAGCTGCTGCACGCCGAAGGTGTTGATGGCGGAACCGAAGAAGACCGGCGTCTGCTTCCCGGCGAGGTAGGCCTCGGCGTCGAACGGGTGGGCAGCCCCTTCCAGCAGTTCCACGTCGTTGCGCAGCTCCTCCACCTGGCTCCCCAGGAGCTCGTCCAGCAGGGGATCGTCCAGACCTTTGACGGTGATCACCTCTCCCACGCCGCGATCCGCCTCGGGATCGTAGAAGGTGATTTCCTTGGTGTAGAGATGGTAGGTGCCGCGGAAGCGTTTCCCCATCCCGATCGGCCAGGTCATGGGGGCGCACTGGATATTGAGGGTGCTCTCGATGTCGTCCAAGAGGTCCAGCGGCTCGCGTCCCTCGCGGTCCAGCTTGTTGATGAAGGTCATGATCGGCGTGTGGCGCAGCCGGCAGACCTCCAGGAGCTTCTTGGTCTGGCTCTCGACACCCTTCACCGAATCGATGACCATCAGGACCGAGTCAACTGCAGTTAAGGTTCTGTAGGTATCTTCCGAAAAGTCATTATGACCGGGGGTATCCAGCAGGTTGATCTCGAAGTCACGGTAGGTGAACTTCATGACGGAGGAGGTGACGGAGATGCCGCGCTGTTTCTCCATCTCCATCCAGTCGCTGGTGGCATGGCGTGCCGACTTCCTGGCCCTGACCTCGCCCGCCTGCTGGATGGCACCGCCAAAGAGCAGCAGCTTCTCGGTTATGGTCGTCTTACCGGCGTCCGGGTGGCTGATGATGGCGAAGGTGCGCCGCTTCCCTATTTCTAGCTCGTTGTACCGCATCAACTGGAACTCCCGTTAAAATTCTCTGGACAAAAGAAAGGCGAAGAGGGTATCTTCGCCGGACCACGATAACGTGTCATAATTGCACAGCAACCCCCTAAAGGGCAATAATTTTTTTCCGGTGGACCGTCCATGAACGACATCTATCAGCGGCTTCAAGTGGCCGGCGAAGCACAGGACCAGACCGAGATCATCGCGACGCTGACTGCGATACAAGACGGGCGGCTGAAAAACGACCTGAGGCTGCTCAATTTCTACCGCGAGGTTCCGGTCAGCTACGGCGCCGAGGTGCTCACCGTTGAGGACCACGACGCTGAACTGCAGGTGAACCAGATACAGGCCGTTGTCATCGCCCACGAAAAGCTGACGGTCTTGAAGAGCAGCCACTTTCGCAGGGACGTCGCGGCGGCGGTGACCTACGTAAACGTCGAGAAATCGCGGGTGGTGCTGTCGAACCTCGGCTACGCCCTGGTGCGTGCCGATCGTCGCATGTCCGTGCGGGTCCAGCTCGGGTCCGCCATCGATGCCTCCTTCGCCGCCCCGGAACTGGACGCGGTGCACGGCCGCCTGCACGACATGTCGCTCACCGGGATGTCCATCAACGTGGCGCGCAACCCGGACCTGCCGATCAGCCAGAAGGGTGAGCTCTGCATAGCCCTCCCCTCCGGATCCATCACGGTCGCGGCGTCACTATTGAAAGTAATCGGCCTCGGAGACTCCTTCCGGCTGGTCTTCGAGATCGAGCCGTCGCGCGCGGCGGAACTGAGCATTTCCCAGTACATCTTCCAGCGCCAGGTGGAGATCATCAAGGAACTCAAGGACCACCCGGGCGTAAACAACTAGCCCATGCTTTTTGACAGCCACTGTCACCTGGATGACCCGCAGCTCTTGCCCCGCCTGGGCACGCTCATCCCGGAGGCCGAGGCGGCCGGCGTCGCCTCCTTCCTGGTACCCGGCGTGCACCCCTCAGGGTGGCCGGGAATCCGGACCCTCTCGGCAAACCACCCCCGCATCCTCCCCGCCTACGGCATCCACCCCATGCACGCCGACCTCGTCACCCCCGCCATCCTGACGACGCTGAGACGATACGCCGATTCGGCTCGCGCCATTGGCGAGATCGGGCTCGACTACCTGCTCCCCTCCCCTTCCCGGCAGCTGCAGCGGCAGGCTCTGGTAGCGCAGCTGCAAGTCGCGATCGAGGCGGAACTGCCGGTACTGCTCCATTGCCGCAGGGCGTTCGAGGACCTGACCGCCATCCTCCGCGAGCTGGGAGTCGGCAGTTGCATCGGCGGCGTGATGCACTCCTTTTCAGGCAGTGTCGAGACGGCCCGGGGCTGCCTGAAGCTCGGACTGCACATATCCCTCTCCGGGACGGTCACCTACGCCAACGCCCGCCGCCCGGTCGAGGTCGCCGCGGCGGTGCCGCTGGAGCGGCTGCTGCTGGAGACCGACGCGCCCGACCTGGCGCCGGAGCCGCACCGGGGGACCGTCAACGTTCCGGCACGGCTCGTCACGACGGCGCGACGCGTCGCCGACATCAGGGGCATCCCCTTCGACGAGCTCGCCCGCCGCACCTCCGAGAACGCCATCCGGCTCTTCAAACTCGACCCCCTCCCGGGACCCCGCCAAGCGCATTAGACTGTTTTCATTGCGATTTCAGTCATTTGACCTCCTCGTCGGCTTCGATATACTCTTGCCAGGCAATTCCCATTGAACCGTTACGGAGGTGCAGCCATGTTCAAGGAATACACACTGCAGGAAGCGTTGAAGCTGGCCATCAAGACCGAGAAGGAGAGCATGGACTTCTACCATCGGGCGGGGTCCGTGAGCAAGGATGAGAGATCGAAGAAGGTGTTCGACCTGCTGGCCAACGAGGAGGCCGGGCACCTGCGCGCCTTCTTCGACCACTACCGCGGCGGCGACCTCGGGGACATCGACAGCTACATCGCCTCTCCGCCGGACAGGCAGTCGGCCACCCATCTCGCGCTGGAGCAGGCGATCGCGGCCGAGAGCCACGAGCAGAAGGCGCTGGAGATCGCGCTGAAGGAGGAGAAGGCCTGTATCGACTTCTACACCATACTGGTGAAGGACGTGGTGGACCCGATGGTGCGCCGCGTGTTCGAGACGGTAATCAGGGAGACCCAGGGGCACTACGACATGATCGAGGACGAGTACATGCGGGTCATGACCATGGTGCACAGCTCGGACCAGAACATCTACGTGAGGGAGTAGCAGGGTAAGGCGCCGGAAGGGCGCAGTCCATTGGGCGGCCGAGGGAGCGCTCGGCAAGTGCAACGGCCGAGGGAGGGCCCTCCTGGTGGGCCCGGTGGAAAGAAGCGGACCTGGTGGGCGCAGTGGACGGGCACCCGGGCAGAACCACAATATAAAAAGCCTCCGCACCTTTTGGTGCGGAGGCTTTTGCTTTGGTTGTTGCTCAACCTTAACCTCGACCTCAACCTGCCTCTACGCCAGGTACTGGGCGTAGTACCCTTTGACCTTGGCCAGGTAGCTCCTGGTTTCGCGGGGCAAGGTCTCGGTCCCGTGACGGTCGACGTTGCCGGGACCCCAGTTGTAGGCGGCCAGGGCCTCGTCGACGTTGCCGTTGTAGCGCCGCAGCATGTCCTTCAAAAACCTGGTGCCGGCCATGATGTTCTGCTCGGGGTCGAAGGAGTCGGTGACACCGAGCCCGCGCGCGGTGGCCGGCATCAGCTGCATCAGCCCCTGGGCCCCCGCGGAACTCACCGCACGGGGGTCGAAATTGCTCTCGGCCTTGATCACGGCCCGGATCAGGCCGCTGTCAACGCCGTAGCGCTGGCTGGCCCGCTGGATGATGGCATCGGTGCCACCGTCGGCGGAAAGTCCCGCGACGGAGGGGAGCTCGCCGGCCTGAAAATGCGCCTGCTGTGCCTGGAAGGCCCCTTCGGGCCCCTGGTCGGCCGCAGCCTCGCGGCTCCCGGCAACGGCGCTGCCTCCGGAGGGGAGCTGCTCCAGGAACCGGTTCAAAAGCCCCTGGACGTTGGCGTTACCGGCGGAGGGGGGCGACGCGGCAGCGTCCCCGCCTATGGCGAGGGCGGAACTGAGCATCTTGAGCCGCAGCGCCTCGGCCGCGGCCTGCGGCGTCACTGCGGAGGTGCCACTTTTGTCCAGCATTTCCTGGAAGGGTACTGCCGGTGGACCGGCGGCGGGGGCCGCCTTCTTGCCCCCTTCGACGCCCGCCGGCGCCGTGGTTATCGGATTGATCGACATAAACTCCCCTCTCACGGGGAAAGCGTAGTCTCCCCGTAAACCAGTTTCTTCTTCTTCAACTTCTCGATGAGCGTGGTCCGCTTCAGGTTCAAGAGCTCGGCGGCCTCTTTCTTGTTGCCGCCGCTCTTCTCCAGGGCCTGCATGATCAGCCGGTTCTCGAACTCCTCGACGGCGCTGTTCAGGCAGAAGCCGTCATCGGGAAGGTTGATCAGGTGCTCGCCGTGCACCACCGGGGTGCTGCGGCCGCCGCGGTACTTTTCGGGAAGGTCGTGAATGTTGATCACGCCGTTCCCTTTGATGATCACCAGGCGCTCCACCAGGTTCTCCAGCTCGCGCACGTTGCCGGGCCAGTCGTAGCTCCCGAGGATCTCCATCACCTGCTTGTCAAAACCCTGAACCTTGCGCTGCTTGCTCCGGTTGAACTTCTCCAGGAAGCTGTTCAAAAGCAGCGGGATGTCCGCGCCGCGCTCGCGCAGGGGGGGGAGCATGATCGGGATCACGGAGAGCCGGTAGTACAGGTCCTCGCGGAACTCCTTGGAAGCCACCATCTGGTCCAGGTTCTGGTTGGTGGCCGCGATGATCCTGACGTCGACCTTCTTGGAACGGGTCGAGCCGACCGGCTCCAGCTCCCTGCTCTGCAGCACGCGCAGCAGTTTCACCTGCAGGTTCGCCTTCATGTCCCCGATCTCGTCCAGGAACAGGGTCCCCTTGTCCGCCAGCTCGAAGCGGCCGACGCGGGAGGCGACGGCGCCGGTGAAGGAGCCTTTGACGTGGCCGAACAGCTCGCTCTCCAGGAGCTCGTCAGGGATCGCCGCACAGTTGAGCGCCACGAAGTTCTTGTCGGAGCGGTTGGAGAGGTCGTGGATGGCACGCGCCACCAGTTCCTTGCCGGTCCCCGACTCCCCCTGGATCAGCACGGTGGAGTCGGAGGTGGCCACCTTCTCGATCATCTCGAAAAGCGAGAGCATCTTCTCGCTTTCTCCGATGATGTTGTTCAAAAGCGCCCTGTTCTTTATGCAAGGCTTGGACCGGAAGCTCTTGCTCTGCAGCGCCTGGTGCTCGAGACCGCGCTTGACGTGGGTTTCCAACTCCTCGAGGTTGAAAGGCTTTTCCAGATAAAAGAACGCCCCCGCCTTGAGGAGATTTGCCGTCATCTCGTTGTTGGCGAAGGCGCTGTAGGCTATGGTGACTATTTCCGGGCGGAGCGATTTAAGCTGCCGGATGAACTCCAGACCGTTCACCCGTGGCATCATGATATCGGTGATGACCATCTGCACGTCGTGCATCTCGATCTTCTGAAGGGCGTCCTGCCCGTCGAAGGCTTGGTAGACCTGGTACCCCTTGTAGCTCAGGAAGGCAGCCACGAAGTCCCGAGTTTTCTTGTCGTCGTCTGCTATCAGTATTTTCGGCGTTTCCATCGTTTCCCCGATTTCGGTTAAAGTTGCTGCGAATCAAGCCGATACAAAAACGGTCAACGTTCGAAACTATAGCGAGTTATTTCGGCAATGTCAATTAAATGACTTCGGTTGAATATCAACCATGTCAATTTTTTGCCCGGAGCGGGATGAACCCCCTCAAGCCGCCCTGGCCGTAGCTTCACGGAGTTGGCCCCCAAATTGCCTTAGAGGAAAAAAATATTCAACCTTTGTCCCGCCCCGCCGATTAGGGGACAATAGGGCGGGCGCCCCGCGCCCCGCCTGATTTCACCGCAGAGGGAGGGTCCATGGAGACCGCACTCACCAAGGTAAAGAGCGAAGAGTACGGGGGGGAGCTGATCCAGCTGGTGAGCTTCAACCTGGAGAAGGAAGAGTACGGCATCAACGTCCTGATGGTGCGCGAGATCATTCGGATGCTCAACATCACCCGGGTCCCCAACACCCCCCATTACGTGGAGGGGGTGATCAACCTGCGCGGCAAGGTCATCCCCATCATCAACCTGCGCAAGAAGTTCGACCTGATGGACACCGAGTACGACAAGCGCACCCGCATCATGGTGATGGAGGTGGTGGGCGAACTGATGGGGTTCATCGTCGACGAGGTTTCCGAGGTGATCCGCATCTCCGAGAAGGAGATCCAGCCTCCTCCCCCGGTGGTCTCCAGCGGCATCGAGCAGGAATGCATGGCCGGCGTCATCAACCAGGCCGAGCGGCTCCTGGTCCTGCTCGACCTGGAGAAGATGTTCTCCGCCGACGAAAGAAGGCTGTTCAGCAACGTAGCGTAAGGCACCAACAGGGGGAAACGGTCCCCCTTTCCGGAGCACAAAATGGCCATAGACTGCGAAGATCAGGAACTACTGGACGGCTTTCTAGCCGAGACCACCGAGCTCCTGGAAAAACTTGACGACGACCTGATCTCCCTGGAAAAGAGCCCGGAAGACGCCGACCTCATGAACCGGATCTTCCGGTCCATCCACACGGTTAAGGGGGCCTCGAGCTTCCTGGGCTTCGACATGCTCGTCAAGGTCACGCACAAGACCGAGGACGTCCTGAACCGCCTGAGGAAGGTGGAACTGACGCTCACCCCGGAGATCATGGACGTGATCCTTGAGGCGGTCGACCTCGTGAAGACCCTGGTGGCCGATATCAAGGGGGGCGACATCATCGAGAGGGACCTGGAGGGGACCATAGCCAAACTGATCCCCTACCTCTCCGAGAACGCCGTGGAAGCGACCGTGCTCGCCCCCGTCTTCGCCCCCAAGGAGGAGAAGGAGGCGGCACCCCCGGCCGCGCCGACCGAGCCCGCTGCGTCCCAGCAGGCCGGCGAGGCTGCACCGGCCGAGCCGCAGCCCGCGAAGGCGGAGCCCAAGGCCGAATCCGCCCCCAAGCAGGTGGCACCGTCGCCGCAGCCCAAGCCCCAGCCGGTCAAGGAGCCGCAGAAGGCCCCTGCCAAAGGGGGCGAGGACCTCGCGGACAACTCGACGGTCAGGGTGGACGTTAAGCGCCTGGACGACCTGATGAACCAGGTGGGGGAGCTGGTGCTGGAGCGAAACCGCATGATCCAGCTGCACAGCGACTACCAGACCGGCCTGAACCCCGCCGAGTTCGGCGACGACTTCGGCAAGCTCTCCAAGCGGCTCAACTTCGTCACCTCGGAACTGCAGATGCAGGTCCTCAAGATGCGCATGCTCCCCGTGGAGAAGGTGTTCAAGAAGTTCCCGCGCATCGTCAGGAACCTGGCGCGCGACCTGGGCAAGGAAGTCGACCTGGTCATCTACGGCGAGGAGACCGAACTGGACCGCTCGGTGGTTGACGAGATCGGGGATCCCTTGATCCACCTGATCAGGAACGCCCTGGACCACGGCCTGGAGACCCCGGAGCAGCGCCTTGCCGCCGGCAAGGACCGCACCGGCACCGTGGTCCTTTCCGCGGCCCACGAGGGGAACCAGATCGTGATCAGCATCAAGGACGACGGCCGTGGCATCGACCCGGACAGGATCGCCAGGAAGGCGCTGGACAAGGGGCTGGTCACCGACGACCAGGTCGCCGCCATGGGGACCCGCGAGATCCTCGACCTGATCTTCCTCCCCGGCTTCTCCACCAAGGAGCAGACCACCGACCTCTCCGGGCGCGGCGTCGGCATGGACGTGGTACGCACCAACATCAGGAAACTCAACGGCATCATCGAGATCAAGAACGAGTTGGGGCACGGCAGCGAGTTCATCCTGAAACTCCCGCTCACCCTGGCCATCATCCAGTCCCTGCTGGTCGAGGTCGAGAAGGAGGTCTACTCGATCCCGCTCGCCTCGGTCATCGAGACCATGCGCGTCAGCAAGAAGGAGTTCCACATGATCGGGGGGCAGGAGGTGCTGAAGCTGAGGGACTCGGTGCTCCCTCTCTTGAGGCTGCAGCGGACCTTCGGCTGCCACGAGGTCTACACCGACCGGGACACCTGCTACGTCGTCATCGTCGGGGTCGCGGAAAAGAGGATCGGCCTGATCGTGACCAGGCTGTTGGGGCAACAGGAGGTTGCCATCAAGTCGCTGGGCAAGTTCCTGTCCAACCTCCCGGGGATCGGCGGTTCGACCATCATGGGAGACGGCAGGGTGGCATTAATCGTGGATCCGATCGGACTGGTCGGCGGAGCAGCCTGAGGGGACGATAATGGCATTTGACATGAAACCATTTGACGCTAAAAACGCCCCGAAGATTTCCGACAAGGATTTCGAACAGCTTCGGGACTACATATACAACGTCTGCGGCATCTACTTCCACAGCAGCAAGAAGTACTTCCTGGAAAGCAGACTGGCGCGCAGGATGGAGGGAACCGGCTGCAAGACCCACGCGGACTACTACCAGTTCGTGCGCAGCCCGGCCACCGGCAGGACGGAACTGACCAAGCTCCTGGACGAGATCACCACCAACGAGACCTGCTTCTTCAGGAACATGCCCCAGCTGAACGCGCTGGAAAACAAGTTCCTGCCGGAGATCATCGGGACCAAGGGGAAGATCGGCTTCAAGAAGCTGCGCATCTGGAGCGCCGGTTCCTCCTCGGGAGAGGAGGCCTACACCATGGCCATGATCCTCCTCGAGAAGCGCGCCACCCTGCTCAAGGACTGGATCATCGAGATCGTCGGGACGGACATCAACGAGACGGTGCTGGCCCAGGCCCGGGAAGGGGTCTACAACAGCTACTCGGTGCGCAACACCCCCGATTACTACCTGAAGAAGTACTTCAAGGAGGAAGCGCCGGGCCGGTTCGTGCTCTCCCCCGATGTGAAGAAACTGGCCACCTTCAGCCAGCTCAACCTCTACGACGACAACAAGATGCTCTTCATGAAGAGCTTCGATCTCATCTTCTGTGCCAACGTGCTCATCTACTTCGACACCTCCTCGAAGAGCAAGGTGGTGCAGCACTTCTACAACAACCTGCAGCCGTATGGCTACTTCTTCGTGGGGCAGTCCGAGTCGCTGCACGGGGTGAACGACAAATTCAAGACCGTACACTTCCCCGGCGGGTTCACCTACAACAAGTGAGGATGAAGCAATGGATAAAGCAGCCATGATGCAGACTGCCCAGGAGATGGTCGAGAGCTTCGTTGACCTCCCCACCATCCCGCACGTGGCCACCCGGGTGATAGAGCTCCTGGACCGTCCCGGTGTCGAGCTCGACGAGGTCGCCGACATGATCCTGGCAGACCAGGTCCTGGCGGCCCGGGTCATCAAGATGGTCAACTCGCCGCTGTACAAGCCGGCCAACGAAATAAAGTCCGTGAAAAGGGCCTTGATCTACCTGGGCTTCCGTCATATCCGCGAGCTCGCCTTCACCTGCTCCTTCGTCGACGTCTTCGAGGGGCGGGACGGCATCTTCGACGTCAGGACGTTCTGGGAGCACTCCTTCGGCGTCGGCGTGGTCTCCAAGATCATCGCGCAGCGGGTGCGCTACCCGGACACGGAAAAGGCCTACCTGGTGGGGATCGTGCACGACATCGGCGAGGTTTTCCTCTCCTACTACCGCCAGGAGACCTTCCGCGCCCTGCTCGACTCGGTGAAGGGGCAGCCCTTCCGGCTGGTGGAAAAGGAGGCCGAGTACCTCGGCACCTCGCACAGCGAGATCGGCCTCTGCATCGCCCGCAAGTGGAACTTCCCGGCCGACTACTGCGAGGTGATCGGGCTGCACCACGACCCCGAGCAGGCGGTACTCGACCCGACGCTCTGCGCCATCGTCAACCTGGCCGACCTGTTCTGCTCCGTGCGTCAGCTCGACTACGGCGGGAGCTCCTGGGTCACCTTCAACCTCGCCGAGGAGAAGGCCTGGGCCATCCTGAGGTCCTATGCGCCCAACCTCGCCGACCTTGACGTGGAGCGCTTCTGCTACGAACTGGACGACCGCGTCCCCGAGATCCAGGACATGGTCAAATCGATCTTCCAAGGCATAGGAGCCAAAGAAACGCCATGATCCCCGCAACGTCGAGCAAGCTGAAGGTACTGATCGTCGACGATTCCTCCTTCATGAGGATGGCGATCCGCGGCATCCTCTCCAAGGCACCCGGCGTGGAGATCGTCGGTATCGCGGCCGACGGCATGGAGGGGGTGGAAAAGGCCCTGGCCCTCAAGCCGGACCTGATCACCATGGACGTGGAGATGCCGCGCATGGACGGCATCGCCGCGCTGAAGCAGATCATGGCCAAGCAGCCCACGCGGGTGCTGATGGTCTCGACCCTCACCTGCGAGGGGGCGCGGGCCACCTTCGAGGCGCTCGACGCGGGGGCCATCGACTACGTCCCCAAGAACGTCAGCGACTGCAAGGACGCCCAGGCCATGTTCCAGAAGGCGCTCCTCGAGAAGGTCCAAGAGGCCGCCGTTTCGGCCATCCCCAGGCGCGCCGGCATCGGGATCGTGCCGCGCGTCGCGCCGCCGGTCCAGGTGCGTCCCTCCCAGTTCGCCCACCGCCGGATCGGCTACGTCGGCATCGGCGCCTCCACCGGCGGCCCCGTCGCGCTCCAGGAGGTCATCTCGCGCATCCCGGTCAACTTCCCGCACGGCATCGTGGTCGCCATTCACATGCCCAAGGCCTTCACCGGCCCCTACGCGGAGCGGCTCAACGCCAAGTGCTCGCTCTCCATCAGGGAGGCGGTCGACGGCGACATCGTCAAGGGGGGGCAGGTGCTGATCGCCCCGGGGGGGATGCACACCAGCCTGGTCAAGCAGGGGAGCAACATCGTGGTGAAGACCTCGCCCACCAGCGAATTCCCCCAGTACATCTACATCCCTTCCGTGGACCAGATGATCACCTCGCTGGCCGACGCCAGCAACGGCGCCATGCTCGGCGTGATCCTGACCGGTATGGGGAACGACGGGTTCAAGGGGATGAAGCATCTGAAGGAAAAGGGGGGGCTGACTCTGGTGCAAAACGAAGCGACCTCCACCATCTACGGCATGCCGCGGGCCTGCATCGACGGCAAGGTGGCCGACGTGGTGCTCCCGCTGGACCAGATTGGTTTCGAGATCGGGAAGATCGGCTGAGCCTCAGCGCCGCGCCTGGATCAGGAGTCCCCCCTCCGTGATCCTGACGCTGCAGCGCGAGAACCCCTCCCTCTTGAGCCGGAACAGCACGAAGGGGGCCGCGAGCCCCCGGCACGACGGGACGAAGAGCCGCAACTCCCCCGAGGCGTCCAGGTAAAGCCCCATCCCCCCCCTGATGTCCGCCGGATCGCAACGGCGCACCCCACCCGGCTCCAGCGGGCGGGGGACACCCCCACCCGATGGCAGGAGCGCGTACCAGATCAGTTTCACGGTGCGCAGCGCCCTTTTCATATGCCCGCCTCGCCCCGCTCCGGATGCACGGCGCCCGGCGCGCCGCCTACCGGTTCAGAAACCGCCTGTCCCCCCCGCGCCTTGGCGTTGCCACGGCTCCCCCAGTAGACCCCGGCTACCACCAGCAACCCTCCGCTAAGCTGCGGCAGCACCACCCGCTCCCCCAAGAGAAGCGCCGCCTGCAGCGCCCCGAAGAAGGGGACCAGGTTCACGAACACCGCCGCCCGCGCGGCGCCGATCCTCCCCACCCCCTGGTACCACCAGACGAACCCCACCACGGTCCCCAAGAGGGCCAGTTGCAGGATGGCGAGCCACCCTACCCAGCTGAACGAGGGCCAGGGGGCGCCCGATGCCGCATGCTCCAAAAGCGCGGCCGGGAAGAGGAGCATCGCGCCGAAGAGCGCGGCGTAAGCGGTGGCGGTCAGCGGCGTGAAGGTCGCCAGGGCCTTCTTGCCCAGGATGGAATAGAGCGCCCAGCAAAGCGGTGCGCCCAGCATGATGAGGTCTCCCCTGTTGAAGGCGAAACCGGCGAGGACGGCCCACGATCCTTTCGAGATGACCACGGAAACGCCAAGGAGCGAGACCAAGAGCCCCGCAACTTGCGTCGGGGTGACCCGCTCCCTGAGCCAGAGCGCCGAGAGTACCGCGGTGATGAGGGGGTTGATGGCGACGATGAGCGCACCGCTGGTAGCCGTGGTCAGCTTGAGGCCGGTGAAAAAGACCGCGTTGTAGCAGAAGATGCCGGTGACCCCCAGGCTGAACAGAAGTCCGAAATCCCGCAGCCGTTTCGGTACTGGGAACGGTTTCCCCTCCTTGCCGGCATACCAGGCGGTGAGTGCGATCAGGCAGGATGCGGCTACCGCGAAGCGGCAGGTGGCCGCGAAGAAAGGAGGCGCCTCTTTAACCGCAAGACGCGCTGCGACGAAGGTGCCGCCCCAGAAAAACGTGGTCAGCACCAGCTTCAGATACACCGATTTGAGATTGCCCGTCATGCCGTCAGCACCCCGCCCCGAGGCCTACGCGGCGAAGCGCTGCGCCTCTACCGAAACTTCTCTTACTGCTCACTTCCCCTCCAACCGCGGTCCGTCAGAACCAGCGGATCAATTCATGTTCCATATCGAGCTGGTAGCGGTGCCGGCGCAGGAAATCCATCCCGAGCAGCCCATCGTGAATCCCGGCGCCGCCACCGTAGGAGATCAGCTCGACCTCCATGGAAGGATGGGCGTGGGGACCGACCACCAGCGAGTCGATCCGCACGATCTTGGAGCGGATCACCCGGCCGTCGGCCAGCTCGGCCTGCGCGTTTCCCGCAGAGCGTAAATCGATCGGCAGCCTGCCGGCAACACTTTCGTGCAGCGCGGTCCTGGTGGCGCCGGTGTCGAGAACCAGCTCCAGCCGCACCGCCTGGCCACCGTGCCTTACCGTAACCGGCACCAGCACCTGGTTGTCGACCACGCGCACCTTGGTCACGTTATCGCCGTTTGCAGTAGCCGTGACGTTCGCGGGGACTCGTTCCTGGCGCTGGGGAAGCTGCTCCTCCCCCCCGGCGTCCCCATCCCACGCCTTTTCTGCCGTCGCGGGCCCCGCTTCCCGGGCCTGCGCCTCTCCCCTCCCCTCCCCCTCTTCCACCAGCTGCTGCGCCGGCGCCAGTTGGGTCTGTTGCTGCGCGGCATAGGGGCACAGCAGGTAAAACATCAGACCCGCTACCGCCAGCAGCCCGGCGAGCCCCGCGGCTGTTCTCGCGGGCGAAGCTCCCCCCCGTTGCCCGTTCGTTTGCCGCACGGAAAGCTCCAGGGCGTATCCGGAGAGTTTCCTCCCGATCAGCGGGTCGGGACAGGCGTCGGCGAGGTCGACCAGCGCTGTGCCTCCGCGCCGATCCCCTTCCTTTATGAGGGGGATGGCGACGGAACTCACGAGGTCGAGGACGGCATCCTGGAGACGGCGGTATCCCTTGGTCCCCCGGGCCTGCCCCAAGGCCGGGAAGACCACGCGCTCCACGTCGCTGAGGGCAGCGATCAGCAGTTCCTGCCTGGTCGCGGCATCCGTGCTCTCCCTGAGCTCCAGAGCGACCCTTTCCTTTATCCCACTGCACAGATGCTCGAGATCCATGGCGATCACCCATTGCAGGGCGCGTCTGCGACGCACCGCAAGTTTAGAATCGACAGGAAATTCTAGCGCACTATGGCGAGCTCGTCAGCGTACCCCCACCCGAAGGGGAAATAGCCCGAGCCCCCGTCCCCGCGCTCACCCACCTTCCTCCCCGGTCTCTGGCGCCAACCGTACGGGGCCATCCAGCGTGGCAGCAAGGCGCAAGACGTAGAGGAGTATGACGCAGGCGGCGCCCCAGGTGACCAGCAGAATGCCGCACCAGATGCCGGTGAGCCCCCACCCCAGGAGGTCCGCCAGGAGGTAGAAGACGGGGATCGGCAACACGATCTGCCGGACCAGGCCGACCACCAGCGGGATTGCCGGACGTTTCAGCCCCTGCAGCACCGACACGCTGGTGTAGAGGATGACGTAGGCGATGAAGACGAAGGCCTCGATACGCAGGTACTGCACGCCGATCCCGACGACCCTGGGGTCCTTGGTGAAGAGGGACATGAGCGGCCGCGCGGCGAGGAAGACGGCCGCGGTCCCGAAGCTCATCAGGATGATGCCGGCTCTCAACGCGCAGCGGATGGTCTGGACCACCCGCTCCAGCTGCCGCGCCCCGCTGTTCTGCGCCACCAGCGCGAGGGTGGCCACGTTCATTCCCATGACCGGCAGCAGGGCGATCTGCTCGATCCTGGTGCCGATACCATAGGCGGCGACCGCGTCGCTCCCGAAGCGGGCCACGAACCTGGTTATGACGAAGATGCCGATGGCGACCGTCATCATGTTGAGGCTCGAGGGAAACCCCTGCTTGGCGAGTTGGAAGTAGGCGTGGCGGTCCGGGAGCAGTTCGGCGAAGCGGAAATGCCTGAGCATCCCCGACTGCTTCACCCGCAAAAGCATGTAGCAGTTGCCGATAGCCTGCACCAGCACGGTGGCCCAGGCGATCCCCGGCAGTCCCATGGCGGGCAGCCCCATCCCCCCGTACATGAACCAGGGGTCGAAGGCCAGGTTCAGGAAGAAGCCGAGCACCAGGTAGTTGCGAAAACTGCGGCTGTCGCCGGTCGCGTTCAGGATGGCGTTCAGCACGTAGTTGACCAGGAAGAAGACACTCCCGGCGAAGATGCACACCATGTACTGCAGGGCGAGTTCGAGCACGGCACCCGTGGCGCCGAGGAGGCCGAACAGGAACGGAGCACAGGCAAGCCCCAGCAGGGTCAAAAGCACCCCGTGCGCGAGCCCGAAGGAGAGGGTCTGGCCGGCGAGGTGCCGCGCGCCGTCACGGTCTCCCGAGCCGAGGGCGTGGCCGATGAGGGCGGTGGCGCCCGTCGATATCCCCGCGCCGATGGCTATGATCAGGAAGAAGACCGGAAAGGAGAGGGAGAGCGCCGCCAGTGCGTCGGTGGAGATCCTGCCGCCGTAGAAGGTGTCCACCACGTTGAACATGGTGTTGAAGAAGTACCCTACGCTGGTGGGGAGGGCGATCTTGCGGATCAGCCCGGGGATCGGTTGGTGCAACAGATCGTAGTCTCTTTGGTGCATGGTCCCTCGGTTCGCGTCCTTGGCTGTGACAATCCCTTTCCTGTCCCTCCAGCTCAGGGGGTGGAGACGCTGGGGGGAGGCTGGGAGGGGCGGGTTCGGCCTGCCTCAAGGCACCAAGCTTACACGCACTCCGGGCAAAAAAAAAGAGCGGACTAGCCGCTCTTCTCATTTGTGTTGTGTGTCCGACGCTTAGCGCCCGCCGGCCTTGCCCGCCACCTGCACCCTGATCAGGGCGCGCTCCAGCGCGGCCTGGTAGATGCGGAAGTTCTTGTCTTCCGGGGTGAGCGACTTGAGCTCGGTCTCGGCACGCCCGAGGGCGGCCTTGGCGCGCTCGAGGTCGATCTCGTCGGCCCTCTCCGCGGTCTCGACCAGCACGGTGACCTGGTCGTTCTCCACTTCGAAGTAGCCCCAGTTCAGCGCCATGTGATGCAGCACGCCGTCCTTCTTGTAGGCCAGCTCGCCGATCTTCAGCGACGTGAGGAAGGGGGCGTGGCCCGGAAGGACGCCGAACTCGCCGAGGGCACCGGTCGCGGTGATCTCGTCGACCTCTTCGGAGAGGACCTTCTTGTACGGGGTTACCAGTTCAACCTTCAGTTTTTCAGCCATATAAACCTCTTGGGGCAAGGGCGCGGACCGCGGGAAAACCCGCGGCCCTCAACCGTTTGCCGTTACCAGATTAATTACACCGCGAGCTTCTGGGCTTTCTCGATAGCTTCCTCGATGGTGCCGACCATGTAGAAGGCCTGCTCCGGGAGGTCGTCGTGCTTGCCGGCGATGATCTCGCTGAAGCCCTTGATGGTGTCCTTCAGTTCGACGTACTTGCCCGGGGAGCCGGTGAAGGCCTCTGCCACGTGGAACGGCTGGGAGAGGAACTTCTGGATCTTACGGGCGCGGGCAACGACCAGCTTGTCCTCTTCGGAAAGCTCGTCCATACCGAGGATCGCGATGATGTCCTGGAGATCCTTGTATTTCTGGAGCACGTACTGAACCTGGCGCGCGATGGCGTAGTGCTCGTCACCGATTACCTGCGGATCGAGGATCCTGGAGGTGGAGTCGAGCGGGTCCACTGCCGGGTAGATGCCGAGCTCGGCGATCTGACGGGAAAGAACGGTGGTCGCGTCCAGGTGGGCGAAGGCGGTTGCCGGAGCCGGGTCGGTCAAGTCGTCGGCCGGTACGTAGATCGCCTGGACCGAGGTGATGGAACCCTTGTTGGTCGAGGTGATGCGCTCCTGCAGCTCGCCCATCTCGGTTGCCAGGGTCGGCTGGTAACCAACGGCGGAAGGGATACGGCCGAGAAGCGCCGAAACCTCGGAACCCGCCTGGGTGAAGCGGAAGATGTTGTCAACGAAGAGGAGCACGTCCTGGCCTTCCTCGTCACGGAAGTACTCTGCGATGGAGAGCGCGGAGAGAGCAACGCGGGCACGCGCCCCCGGAGGCTCGTTCATCTGGCCGTACACGAGAGCGGCCTTGTCGAGAACGCCGGACTCTTTCATTTCCATCCAGAGGTCGTTCCCTTCACGGGTACGCTCGCCGACGCCGGCGAATACCGAGAAGCCGCCGTGCTGCTTGGCGATGTTGTTGATGAGCTCCATGATGAGAACGGTCTTGCCGACGCCTGCGCCGCCGAAGAGGCCGATCTTGCCGCCCCTTGCGTAAGGAGCGAGGAGGTCAACGACCTTGATGCCGGTGGTGAACGCCTCGACCTTGGTCGACTGGTTCACGAAGAGCGGAGCCTCACGGTGGATGCCGTACTCTTTCTCGTTGCCTACCGGACCCATCTCGTCAACCGGCTCGCCGATGACGTTGAGGATGCGGCCCAGGGTCTTGCGGCCGACCGGCACGGAGATCTGCTTGCCGGTGTCCATGACCTGCTGGCCACGAACCAGACCGTCGGTACCGTCCATTGCGATGGTCCTGACGGCGTTCTCGCCCAGGTGCTGTGCGACTTCCAGAACCAGGTTGAACTCCTGGTCGTCGATCGCGGGGTTGGTTACCCTGAGAGCCTGGTAGATCGGGGGGAGCTTGCCCGGCTCGAATTCGACGTCGATAACTGCGCCGATAACCTGCGATATTTTTCCGAAGTTCTGACTCATGTTTAAACCTCTTCCTTTTGCGGCCGAGAGGGCCACATATTTTTATAAGTGTTAACCCTTGATCGATTCAGCGCCGGAGATGATTTCCATCAGCTCCGTCGTGATGGCAGCCTGGCGTGCCCTGTTGTAGATCAGGGTCAGCTTGGCGATCATCTCTGTGGCGTTCTTGGAAGCCGCATCCATCGCCGTCATCCTGGCGCCGTGCTCGGAGGCGACCGACTCGAGGAGGGCCTTGAAGACCTGGACCTCGATGTGCTTGGGAAGGAGCTCGTCCAACAGCGCGCCCTTGGACGGCTCGTAGATGTACTCGGTCCCGACTTCGTCCTCGTCACCGGCCTTCGGTGCGATGGGCAGGAGCTGCTCCAGGGTGATGTCCTGGGTCATGACGCTCTTGAAGGCGTTGTAGATGATGAAGACTTCGTCGTACTCTTCCGCCAGGTATCCCTCGATCAGTTCGGCGGCGACCAGGGCCGCGGTCTGGTAGGAGAGGGTGGAGAAGATGTTGCCGTGATGTTTGCGCACCGTGTGACGGTTCCTCAGGAACTCGTAACCCTTGCGGCCGATGGTCATCAGGGTCATTTCCGAGAAGTCGCCCTTGCGCTCCTTGAGGAAGCGGTCGGCTGCCTTGGAGAGGTTGGCGTTGAAACCGCCGCACAGGCCACGGTCCGAGGTCACCACCACCAGGAGGGCGCGACCGCCGTCGCGCTTCACCATGAGCGGATTGGCATCCGACTCCTGGGTCTTGGCAAGCCGCTCAAGCACCTCCGCGAGCTTCCCCGCGTAGGGGCGCGCAGCGACCACGTTCTCCTGGGCGCGACGCAGCTTGGCGGCAGAGACCATCTTCATGGCCTTGGTGATCTGCCGGGTATTTTTTACGGATACGATCCGTTTCTTGATGCTCTTAAGGTTTGCCATTCGCTAAGTCCGTCCTTGGTTTAGGCAGTAAATTCCTTCTTGAACTCTTCCAGACCGGCGATGATCTCGCCCTTCATGGTGTCGTCGATCGCCTTCTTGTCGCGGAGTTCACCAAGGAGGGTGGCCTTCCTGGAGTCGAAGAAAGCGTAGAGTTCCTGCTCGTAACGGCCCAGGGAGCCGATCGGGTAGTCATCGACGAAGCCGTTGTTGGCGGCGAAGATGATCAGGACCTGCTTCTCGTTCGGGATCGGACGGTACTGCGGCTGCTTCAGGATCTCGACCAGGCGTGCGCCGCGGGCGAGCTGCATCTGGGTAGCCTTGTCCAGGTCGGAACCGAACTGGGCGAACGCTGCCATCTCGCGGTACTGAGCGAGAGCCAGACGGAGGGTACCGGCAACCTGCTTCATCGCCTTAACCTGAGCCGAGCCGCCGACGCGGGAAACGGAGAGGCCGACGTTGATGGCCGGGCGTACGCCGGAGTAGAACAGGTCGCTCTCCAGGTAGATCTGGCCGTCGGTGATGGAGATGACGTTGGTCGGGATGTAGGCGGAAACGTCACCTGCCTGGGTCTCGATGACCGGCAGAGCGGTCAGGGAGCCGGCGCCGCACTCGTCGGACACCTTGCAGGCACGCTCGAGCAGACGGCTGTGGAGGTAGAAGACGTCGCCCGGGTAAGCTTCACGCCCCGGCGGACGGCGAAGCAGCAGGGAAAGCTGACGGTATGCGACGGCCTGCTTGGAGAGGTCATCGTAGATGATCAGCGCGTGCTTGCCCGCGTCGCGGAAGAACTCGCCCATGGTGACGCCGGTGTACGGTGCGATGAACTGCAGCGGTGCCGGCTCGGAAGCGGTAGCGGCGACGACGATGGTGTAATCCATGGCGCCGTGCTCTTTCAGCTTCGCAACAACCTGGGCGACCGTGGAACGCTTCTGGCCGATCGCGACGTAGATGCAGACGACGTCGCCGCCCTTCTGGTTGATGATGGTGTCGATCGCGACGGCGGTCTTGCCGGTCTGGCGGTCGCCGATGATCAGCTCGCGCTGGCCGCGCCCGATCGGAACCATGGAGTCGATCGCCTTGAGGCCGGTCTGCATCGGCTGATGCACCGACTTACGCTTGACGATACCGGGGGCCTTCACTTCAACCTTGCCGAAGGTGGAGGTGTTGATCGGGCCGAGGCCGTCGATCGGGTTACCGATCGCGTCGACCACGCGGCCGACCAGAGCCTGGCCTACCGGGACCTCGACGATCCTGCCGGTACGCTTGACGGCGTCGCCTTCCTTGATCTCGGAGAACTCGCCGAGGATCGCGGCACCGACGTTGTCTTCCTCAAGGTTGAGAACCATGCCGGTGATGCCGTGCGGGAACTCGAGGAGCTCGCCTGCCATCGCCTTGTCAAGACCGTGGATACGGGCAATACCGTCACCGATGGAGATGATGGTGCCGGTTTCGGCTACCGCCACTTCCTTGCCGTACTCCTTGATCTGCTTCCTGATAATCTCGCTGATTTCTTCCGCTTTGATTTCCATAGAACCGTCTCACCCCTTCTGTAATATATCCTGAATGTTAGCTAACTGAGTCCTTACCGAGCCGTCGAATACCTTGTCGCCGATCTGCGTTACCACACCGCCGATGAGCGACGGATCAACCACAACCTTGAGTTCAACCTTTTTGCCGGTCGACTTGGCCAGGGCCGCCTTGATCTCCTCGACCTGGGCCGCGTCCAGCGGCAGCCCGGAGGAGAGCGTCGGCCTGATCACGCCGGAGAGCTCGTCGGCGAAGATGCCGTAGTTCTCCGCGATCTGCGGCAGCACCGAAAGGCGGCCGCGCTCGAGGAGGAGCATCATCAGGTTGGAGATCATCGGGGAGATGGAGAGCTTCGCCACCAGGTCCTTCAGGATCTCTTTCTTCTCTTCGATGCCATAGGCAGGGTTGGCGAAGACCGCCGAAAGCTCGCGGCTGTCGGTCAGGACAGTGCTGAAGCGGGACAGTTCGCCGTTGAACCCTTCCACGCTCCCGGCTTCCGAGCCAATCTGCACGAGTGCCTTGGCGTAACGTTTGGCAATAGCGTTAGTACTCAATGTAGAGTCACCACCTTGGAGATATAGTCGCCCACCAGCTTGTCCTGGTCGCCTTTTGCAATGTTCTGCTTGATCTTCTGCTCGGCCAGCTCGACCGCGAGGCGTGCAGCCTCGGCGCGGAGCTCGTCTTTAGCCTTGAGGACTTCCTGGGCCGCTGCGGCCTCGGCCTGAACCTTGATGCGGGCAGCAGCCTCTTTGGCCTCGGCGATGATGCGCTCCTTCTCGAGCTCACCCTCGCGCTTCATGTTGGCGGAAATCACCTCGATCTCCTGGTTGGCCTGGTCCAGGCGCTGGGAGTACTCGGCGAACTTCTTCTCGGCGGCTTCCTTGGCGGCGACCGCTTCCTTCAGGGTCTTCTCGATCCCGTCGCGGCGTGCGGCCAGGGTCCCCTTCACGTCGGCCTTCTTGAGGGCCCAGACGGCGATGGCGACCAGGGCGGCGAAGTCGATGCAACGCCACATGAAGTCCTTCATCTGTGCAGCCTGGTGCCCGCCTTCGTGAGCGGCGCCCGCGTGCTCGGCGGCCTCCTCGGCAAAACCGAGGGAAGCCAGGGCGATGATCGCGCCGACCGTAAGCAGGGAAACTATCAGCTTCTTGTTCTTATGCATGCTAGAGACTCCTCCCCAGAACTTTTTCACAGATTTCGGCGGACAGGGTCTCGGCGCTGGAGGTGAGCAGACGGCGTGCTTCCTCGGCCTCCTGGGCCACCTTTGCCTTGATGGCGGAAAGGGACTCGGTAGCTTCGGCACGCGCCTTGTCGAGGATGGCGGCCTCCTGCTGCTGGGCCTCCTTCTTCAGGGCACCACGCTCGTCGGCAGCACCGGCGCGAATCTCGCGCATGCGTGCCTCGTAGCTGGCCAGCTTCTCCTGCACTTCCCTGTCGACTTCGGCGCTCTTCTGCTTCGCCCCGTTGATCTGGGCGGCGCGGTCGGCGAGCTGTTTCCTGATCGGCTTGTAGAGGAAGACGTTCAGGAGCAGTACCAGCACCAGGAAGTTCACCAGCTGGAATACAAATGCGATGTCTAAATTGATCACCAAACCACCTCTATTCGAACATTTTTAAAGGCGTATACGCCTTCAGACTGTGCATGGCTCCGCGCAAAACAGGTGATTGCTATCACATAAATGCTTTTTGTGTCAAGCGATTTATCCGTTTGTGCGAAGAATTGTATACACTTGGACCGTGCGCAACATCGCTATTTTGCGGCCCCGAAGCTGTGCCAGTCGGGGTGCCGCGGGACTGTCTCAAGGGCGCGAACCGAGAGTTAGCGCGGGTTTTGTAGACAGGATCGTGTATGACATTTGGAACGACGTTTCAGGCGTTGAGGAAAAGGGAGGGTTTCTGTAGGGGCGAATAATCATTCGCCCCCCCCAATCGCGCCGGTGCTGCTTTTGCCAGTGATGGGGCCGGGGCACCTGCGGCCGGGCAAATAATTATTTGCCCCTACAGTGCGTCTGGAAAAGAGGGCGCTCCGCCCTCCGTTGCGGCAAATGTGCCGCTTCTTACAGGTTCAAAAGCTCCACGATGCGGGTCAGCTCCTTCATGTCTGCGAAGCTGATCTCCAACTTGCCGCCGCGCCCGGCGCGCTTCAGGGCGACCTTGGCGGCGAAGTGGCGCTGCATGCGCTCCACGAGGTCCTTCTGGTCCGGGTCGAGGGACGGCTTGGCGGCCTTTTTCGGCGGCCCCGCCTTCCTGCGCTTCACCAGCGCCTCGGTCTCGCGCACCGAGAGGTGCCCCTTGACGATCTCGTCGCGCACCGCCTTCTGTTCCTCGACGTCCTCGAGGGTCAGAAGCGCACGGGCGTGCCCCATGGTGATGCGGTCCTCGGCCACGTCGCGCTTGATCTCGGCGGGAAGACGCAAAAGGCGCAGCGCGTTGGCGATGGTGGAGCGCTCCTTGCCCACCCTCTTGGCCAGCTCCTCCTGCGAGAGGGAGAAGCGCTCCAAGAGGGCGTGGTAGGCCTCGGCCTCCTCGACCGCGTTCAGGTCCTCGCGTTGGATGTTCTCGATGAGCGCCATCTCCAGGGCGGTCTCCTCGGAGACGTCCTGGATCACCACCGGGACTTCCCTGAGGCCCGCCTTCTGGGCGGCGCGCCAGCGCCGCTCGCCGGCGATCAGCTCGTAGTGCCCGGCCTTCTTGACCACAACCAGGGGCTGGATGATCCCCTTTTCGCGGATTGACGCCGCCAGCTCCTCGAGCTTCTCGTTGACGAAGGTCTTTCTGGGCTGTTCCTTGTTGGGCTTTATGTCTTCGATGGGGCAGGAGAAGTATTTCTTGCCGTGATCCTCCACGACCGGAAGCAGCGCCCCCATCCCTTTGCCCAGTCCCATTTTCTTAACCATGCGACACCTCGCGCGCGATGATTTCCTTGGCCAGATCCATGTAGCTTGTCGCCCCCCTGGAGGTGATGTCGTACAGGCAGATCGGCTTGCCGTGCGACGGTGCCTCGGAGAGCCTGACGTTCCTCGGGATCACCGTCTGCAGGGTCTCCTTGGGGAAGTGGGCGCGCATCTCCTCGCCGACCTGGCGCGAAAGGTTGTTCCTGGCGTCGAACATGGTGAGCAGGATCCCCTCGATGGAGAGCGACTTGTTCAGCCCCTGCTGGATCAGGTTGATGGTCTTCAGTATCTGCGAAAGCCCTTCCATGGCGTAGAACTCGCACTGCAGCGGGATCAGCACCGAGTGCGCCGCGGTCATCGCGTTGATGGTGAGGAGGTTCAGCGAGGGAGGGCAGTCGATGAAGATGTAGTCGTAGGAGTCGGCCAGCGAGGCGAGGATCTTCTTGAGCTTCCTCTCGCGGTCGGTCACGCTCACCAGTTCCAGTTCGGCGCCGGCGAGATCGGAGGTGGCCGGCAGCAGGTGCAGATAGGGGAGTTCGGTCTTCAGCACGATGCGCGCCGCGGGAGCGTCGTCGATGAGGGCGTCGTAGATGCTCTCCTCGAGGAGGTCCTTGTCGGCACCCACGCCGCTCCCGGCGTTCCCCTGGGGATCCATGTCCACGAGGAGCACGCGGCGTTCGGCAACGGCCAGCGAGGCCGAAAGGTTCACCGCCGTCGTGGTCTTGCCCACACCACCCTTTTGATTCGCCACACAGATGATCTTAGCCATAGTCTTTTCTCGATTTGTAAATGATCCGAGTGTTACCGATAAATGCAAAGCACGGAAAATTACCATACTGCCGGGGCTATGAAAAGTGTTTTCTCAGATAAGGGCGCAACGCGTTCCTTGACTTAGGTCAAGGCGCCTTGACCGGTGGCGGTTTATGTTGGCCGCGTTGGACTTGGTAGATAACCCGATATCGTGGAAGGAGTGCCCACATGAAGAAAACGCTTTTGGTCCTGTTGCTGCTTGTCGCCCCCGCCGCCTACGGCTTTGAGTGCAACGTCTGTCACAGCAAGAACCCCGCGATGGTAAAGATGCACAAGGAGCTGAAGGGGAGGAACTGTTTCGACTGCCACAAGATGGGCGAGAAGCTGATGGGCAAGGGGATCCCCAAGGACAAGGCCGCCCAGATCAAGCGTCGCGAGACCGAAGAGATCTGCTTCGAGTGCCACAAGAAATAGAAACCGTTCTACGTTCTACGTTCTAGGTTCTAGGTTCTAGGTTCTAGGTTCCACGTTTCACGTTTTGCCCGCAGGCTATCGGCCACCTCTTTCCCGGCTAGCTAAACACGCTTCATGCACCGCCCTCACCCTCCCCTCTCACCGAGGGAGAGGGTTTTTTTTCGGAAAGGCCCGGATTGGCTTGGTCCCCCCTCCCCCCTTCGCGAAACGAATCGCTACGGCGCGCAGGCCCGTCAAGGGGGCGGGAGGCCGCTCAGCAACCGCTTTGGCCTATCTTCGCAATAGAGGACACGTTAGAAACCCTTATGCTGCCATCTTCAACTCCTGGTGCTCGAACTCTTCGGGGGAGCAGTAGCCGATGGCAGAGTGAAGCCTCTTGCGATTGTAA
>NZ_JAHLMF010000016.1 GCF_018919385.1 Geomonas diazotrophica | reverse complement strand
CATCAATGACTAACTTGATCGCTTCTTGCTTGAACTCTGAATCGTACTTGCGATTCGATCTCATGACACACCCTCCTGGCTCGTTAGGATATATGGTGTGTCCTCAAAAGTGAAGATAGCTCAATCCCCCTCACCCCTGCCCCTCTCCCGGGGGGCGAGGGGTTTCTGGCTCTTTCAAACTCCCCTCTCCCTTTGGGAAAGGGATTTTTGCCTCGTTCGACTCACCCTCTCCCGGGGGCGAGAGGTTTCAGCCTCGTTCAAACTCACCCTCTCCCTATGGGAGAGGGCCGGGGTGAGGGAGGTTTTACTCCTCCCCTTCGCCACCCTCCGCCTCGAGTTCGACGATGTCATCGATCTCCGACCCGTCCTCGATCTCTTCCACGTCCTCTTTCTCGGCCAGGCGTGCGACGGCGACCACGCGCTCGTTCTCTTCCTTGACCATGAGGCGCACCCCCTGGGTGTTGCGGCCGATGATGGAGAAGCCGGCAACGGAGACGCGCAGGATCTTGCCCTGGTCGGTGATCAGCATCAGGTCGTTGTCGTCCACCACCTGCTTGATGTCCACCACCTGCCCGTTGCGCTCGGTGGTCTTGATGGTGATGATCCCCTTGCCGCCGCGGGACTGGGTGCGGTACTCGCTGATCTCGGTCCTCTTGCCGTAGCCGTTCTCGGTCACGGTGAAGATGGTGGAGTCGGTGAAGTTCTCGTTCAGGATCTCCATGCCGATCACCACGTCCTCGTCCTCTAGCGTCATGCCGCGCACGCCGCGGGATACGCGCCCCACGGTACGGACGTCGTCCTCCTTGAAGCGGATCGCCTTGCCGTTGGAGGTCGCGAGCAGCACGTCCTGCTTGCCGTCGGTGAGCGCCACGGAGATGAGCTTGTCCCCTTCGTCCAGGTTGACGGCGATGATGCCGCCCACCCTCGGGTGCGAGTACTCCATCATGTTGGTCTTCTTCACGACGCCGTTTCTGGTGGCCATCATGATGAACTTGTCGTCCACGAACTCCTTCACCGGGAGGATGGTGGTGATCTTCTCGTTGTTGGCGAGGTTCAACAGGTTCACGATCGCCTTGCCGCGCGCGGCGCGACCCGCCTCCGGGATCTCGTACACCTTCAACCAGTACACCTTGCCGGCGTCGGTGAAGAACATGAGGTAGTCCTTGGTGGAGGCGATGAACAGCTGCTCCACGAAATCCTCCTCTTTGGTCTTCATGCCGGTCTTACCCTTGCCGCCGCGGCGTTGCGCGCGGTACAGGGTGACGGCGTTGCGCTTTATGTACCCGGTGTGGGAAATGGTGACCACCATGTCTTCCTCGACGATGGTGTCCTCCAGCGAGATGTCCGCGGTCTGCATGACGATCTCGGAGCGGCGCTTGTCGCCGAACTTGTCCTTCAACTCCAGCAGTTCGCCCACGATGATCTTGAGGATCTCGGCCTCGGAGGCGAGGATCTCCTTCAGACGGGCGATGTATTTCAGGATCTCGCGCAGCTCTTCGAGGATCTTCTCGCGCTCGAGACCGGTCAGGCGGTGCAGCCTCATGTCCAGGATGGCCTGGGCCTGCAGGTCGGAGAGCCCGAACTTCTCCATGAGGCCAACCTTCGCCTCGGCCGGCGACGCGCTCGCCTTGATCAGGGCGATCACCTCGTCCAGGTTGTCCAGGGCGATCTTCAGACCTTCCAGGATGTGGGCCCTGGCCTCGGCCTTCTTCAGGTCGAAGATGGTGCGGCGGGTGACAATCTCTTTCCTGTGCTCGATGAAGAACTCGATGGTCTCCTTCAGGGTCAACACGCGCGGCCGGTTGTGCACGATGGCCAGCATGATGATGCCGAATGAGGACTGCATCTGGGTCTGCTTGTACAGGTGGTTCAGGATGATGGTCGGGTTCTCGTCCTTCTTGAGCTCGATGACGACGCGCATACCCTCGCGGTCGCTCTCGTCACGCAGGTCCGAGATCCCCTCGATCTTCTTCTCCTTGACCAGCTCCGCGATCTTCTCGACCAGCTTCGCCTTGTTCACCTGGTACGGGATCTCGGTGACCACGATGGACTGGCGCTCGGTCTTCTTCTGGGTCTCGATCTGCACCTTGGCGCGCATCTGGATGATGCCGCGGCCGGTGGAGTAGGCCTTCATGATCCCTTCGCGGCCGTAGATGAAGCCGCCGGTCGGGAAGTCCGGGCCCGGGATCAGCTCCACCAGCTCCTCGAAGGAGAGCTGCGGGTTGTCGATGATCGCCACGATGGCGTCTACCACCTCGGAGAGGTTGTGCGGCGGGATGTTGGTCGCCATGCCGACCGCGATGCCGGCGCTTCCGTTCACCAGGAGGTTCGGGAACTTGGAGGGGAGGACCAGCGGCTCCTTCAAGGAGTCGTCGTAGTTCGGGCCGAACGGGACGGTTTCCTTGTCCAGGTCGTTCAACAGCTCGTGGGCGAGCTGCTCCATCCTGATCTCGGTGTAACGCATCGCAGCCGGGGAGTCGCCGTCGATGGAGCCGAAGTTGCCCTGGCCGTCGACCAGCGGGTACCTGAGCGAGAAGTCCTGGGCCATCCTGACCAGGGTGTCGTAGACGGCGGTGTCGCCGTGCGGGTGGTACTTACCGATGACGTCGCCGACGACACGGGCCGATTTCTTGTACGGCTTGTTCCAGTCGTTGCTCATGTCGTACATGGCGTAGAGGCAGCGCCTGTGTACCGGCTTCAGGCCGTCGCGCACGTCCGGAAGCGCGCGCCCGACGATGACCGACATGGCGTAGTCCATGTACGAGCGCTTCATTTCGTCTTCGATGTTTACCGATACCTTGTTCAGTTGATTCAGCATTTAGGAAACCCTTTCCGGTCAAAAGGCGGCACTTGTGGGTGAAATACCCCGAAAATGCCCTCACAATTGATTTGCAGTAGATATATGCAAAACGCTATCCCCTCCCGAAGGGAGGGGAAATTTTTTTTATTTAAGCATCCTGCGCTCTTAACACCTTCTCACGCGTCTTATCCAACTCCCCCTCGTCCTCTGGGAGAGGGCCGGGGTGAGGGCGTCGGCAGGAGCGAGACTTATCCTTTGTGGCAACTCCCTCACCCCCATCCCCTCTCCCAAAAGGGGAGGGGGGCAGTGTGTGCTACACGTCCAGGTTGCTCACGTTCAAGGCATTCTGCTCGATAAAGTCGCGGCGCGGCTCGACCTGGTCGCCCATGAGCACGGTGAAGATCTCCTCGGCCGCCACCGCGTCCTCGATCTTCACCTGGAGGAGCACCCTGTTCTCCTGGTGCATGGTGGTCTCCCAGAGCTGCTCCGGGTTCATCTCGCCCAGACCTTTGTAGCGCTGGATGTAGAGACCCTTCTTGGCGCTCTCCATGAACCAGGAGAGGATCTCCACCTGGCTCTCGCTCTCGAACATCACCTTGTCTTCCGGTCCGAGGATCACCCCTGCGCCCACCCCCATGACGGAGCGGACCCGCTTGTGGTGCTCGAGCAGCATGGCGTACTCGTAGGACTCGAGCACCTCGAAGATCTGCTGGTCGATCTTGACCCTCAGGTTACCGAAGGCGAAGATGATGCTGTCGTCGTAGACCTGCACCTCCACCTCGGGGTAGGCCTCCTTCATCTTGGGCAGAAGCGCGATCAGGTCCGACATCTCCTCCAGGCCCGGCTTGATGCCGGCCTTCAGGAAGACCTTCAGGAGCAGTTCGTTGATCCCCTTCTTGACCACCTTGTCGAAGAGCTCGTCGAAGTCGATCAACTGGGTGAGGATCGGGATGATCTGCTTGCCGCGGTAGACGCGCTCGTCGCTGCCGGAGCCGAGTTTGAGGGTCATGTCCTCGGTCCCTTCCTCGAGGAGGTAGGCCTGCAGCGCCACTTCGTTCTTCAGATACTGCTCTTTCCTGCCGCGCTTGATCTTGTACAGAGGCGGCTGGGCGATGTAGAGGTAGCCGCGCTCGATCAGCTCCATCATCTGGCGGAAGAAGAAGGTGAGCAAAAGCGTCAGGATGTGCGAGCCGTCGACGTCGGCATCGGTCATGATGATGATGCGGTGGTAACGGAGCTTCGCGATGTCAAAGTCTTCCTTGCCGATCGAGGTCCCCAGGGCAGAGATCAGGGTCCTGATCTCCTGGGAGGCGAGCATCTTGTCGAAGCGCGCCTTCTCGACGTTGAGGATCTTACCCTTCAAGGGGAGGATCGCCTGGTACTTCCGGTCGCGCCCCTGCTTCGCCGAGCCCCCTGCGGAGTCACCCTCGACCAGGAACAGTTCGCACAGCGCCGGGTCCTTCTCCTGGCAGTCGGCCAGCTTGCCGGGGAGGGTGCCCACTTCGAGCGCCCCCTTGCGGCGGGTCAGTTCGCGCGCCTTCCGGGCCGCCTCGCGGGCGCGGGCCGCGTCGATGGACTTCTCCAGGATCTTCCTGGCCATCGCCGGGTTCTCTTCCAGGTAGGTGGCGAGCTTCTCGTTCATCAGGGTCTCGACGAAACCCTTCACCTCGGAGTTGCCCAGCTTGGTCTTGGTCTGCCCCTCGAACTGCGGCTGGGAGATCTTCACCGAGATCACCGCGGTGAGCCCCTCCCTCAGGTCGTCGCCGGAGATCGCCACCTTCACGTTCTTCAAAAGGTTGTTGGCGGTGGCGTAGTTGTTCATGGTACGGGTGAGCGACGCCTTGAAGCCGATCAGGTGCGTCCCCCCCTCGTGGGTGTTGATGTTGTTGGCGAAGGAGAACACCTTCTCGTCGTAGGAGTCGTTGTACTGCATGGCGATCTCTATATCGACGCCGCTCTTCTCCCCCTTGATGTAGATCGGCTCCGGGTTGACCAGGTTCTTGTTCTTGTTCAGGTACTCGACGAAGCTCCTGATCCCCCCCTCGTAGAAGAAGTCGTGGTCCTTCTCGGTCCGCTCGTCGTGGATCTTGATGCGCACGCCCGCGTTCAGGAAGGCGAGCTCCCTGAGCCTCTTGGAGAGGACGTCGAAGGAGAACTCGGTGGTCTCGAAGATCTCCCCGTCGGGAAGGAAGGTGATCTTGGTGCCGCGCCTCTTGGTCTCGCCGGTGATGGCGAGCGGCGCCTGGGGCACGCCCCTTCTGTAGCTCTGGGTGAAGAGCTGGCCGTTTCTGCGGATCTCCAGCTCAAGCTTGGTGGAAAGCGCGTTGACGACCGAGCTCCCCACGCCGTGCAGGCCGCCGGAAACCTTGTAGGAGGAGTTGTCGAACTTGCCGCCGGCGTGGAGCACGGTGAGGACGACCTCCGCCGCCGACCTTCCCTCGGTCGGGTGCATGTCGGTCGGGATGCCGCGGCCGTTGTCCTCGACGGTCACCGACCCGTCCAGGTGGATGGTGACCTGGACCGCGTCGCAGTAGCCGGCCAGCGCCTCGTCGATGGCGTTGTCCACCAGTTCGTAAACCAGGTGGTGCAGACCCTGAGCAGCGGTGGAACCGATGTACATGGCCGGACGCTTTCTTACCGCTTCCAATCCTTCCAGAATCTGGATCTTATCCGCCCCGTAATCGTTTTGTTCTTCTGAGCTCATCGTTACCTCTTCTATGTAATTTCAGGCTTTTACAAAATCACCTAACACTATCAATCCCCCCTCCCGTTGCGGGAGGGGGCTAGGGGGTTGGGGAGGGTGGCATCAATATGGGTCACTTTTAAAAAATGCGGCCTTCCCTGATGCGGAAGGTCTTGTTGTCTTCCATCTCCTCTATCGCCACGTTGGACAGCGATGTTGTGGTGATGAAGACCTGCATCTCTCTTTTCTTCAGAAAATCCATCAGGTTCTGGTTGCGCTCCCGGTCGAGCTCGCTGGTCATGTCGTCCAAAAGGAGCACCGGCGGCGCCTCGAAGCACCTGGTGATGTACTCGATCTCCGCCATCTTGAGCGCCAGCACGAAGGATCTTTGCTGCCCCTGCGAGGCGAAGTGCCGCGCCGAGCGACCGTTCAAGCCGAAGTAGAGGTCGTCGCGGTGCGGCCCGATGGCCGTGGTCTGGCGCCTCTTCTCTTCCGCCGCGTGCGCCTTGAGGGCATCGGCCAGTGCCGCGGACGGATCCTCGTTGTACCCCTTCTGATCCACGCCGTGCAGCCGGTACTCTATCTGCACCGTCTCGTCGTTGCCGGAGATCTCGGAGTAAAAGCCCTGCAACAGCTTCGCGATCTCGCCGAGGTACGCCTTTCTTCTCTCGATCACCAGTTTGGCCGCGTGAATCAACTGCTCGGTCCAGATTTCGATCCCGCTCCCGTCGCCTACCTTCAAAAGGGCGTTGCGGTTTTTCAGTATCTTCGCGTAGTCGTGGTAGGCGGTGAGGTAGCTCAGGTCGCAGGTGAAGACCGCCCGGTCCAGGTACCTGCGCCGTAAGTCCGGCCCTCCGCGCACCATGGAGATCTCCTCCGGGGTGAAGAGCACCACGTTTAAGCTGCCGAAGAAGTCGTCCAGCCGCGTTGCCAGCTTTGCGTCGATCTTCGCCTTCTTGCCCTGCTTCTCCAGGAGAAGCGCTATCTCCCTGGTGACCCGGTCCCTTTCCACGACGCCCTTTATCAGGGCGAACTCCGAGCCGAACGTGATCAGCTCGACGTTTTTCGCCTGCTTGAAGGACTTCATCGTGGCGAGGAGGTAGATCGATTCCAGCAGGTTGGTCTTGCCCTGGCCGTTATTGCCGTAGAAAACGTTGAACTTCTTGCCCGGAACAAGCTCTATGTTCTGCAGGTTACGGAATGAAGCAAGTTTGAGTTTTATAAGTTTCATTTAAAGGCAGATTAAGACAGAGATTAAGATTGAGTTTATGAACCCCTGAGTTGCAGTCATGATCGCTATATCACTCAAACTGATGGCTCGCTTCTCCTTAATCTTTGTCTTAATCTTTATCTGTCTTTTAGAGTCTCATCGGCATGATGACCGCCAGGAATTCTTCTCCGTCGGCAGCCTTCATGATCACCGGGGAGAGTTCGTCCTTAAGTTTCAGCTCCACCTCGCGCTGTTCCATCACTGAAAGCACGTCGATCAGGTACTTCGCGTTGAAGCGGGCCGATATGCCGTTGCCTTCGTAACTGATCTCGATCTCCTCGCGCGCCTCGCCCAATTCAGGGTTGCTGGAGGAGATGATCACCAGATCCGGATTTACGTCGATCTTGACCCCCTTGAACTTCTCGCTGGAGAGGATGGACATCCTTTTCAACGAGTGGAGGAACTTGTCGCGGTTGATCTGCACGATGCGGTCGTTGGCGACCGGGATGACCTTGGTGTAGTCCGGGAACTCGCCGTCGATGAGCCTCATCACCACCACGGTGTTCCCCTTCTTGATGACGGCGCTGTTGTCCATGAAGCCCAGCATGATCTCGCCGTCTTCCTCCTCCACCATCTTCTTCAACTCGAAGATGCCCTTCCTCGGGAAGATGACCCCTTTGGAAAGCTCGGCCGTGATGTTGCCGTTGATCTCCTTTTGAGCGACGGAGAGGCGGTGGCCGTCGGTCGCCACCATCTTGAGGACGTTGGTGCCGTTCTCGTCGAACGCCTTGATGAAGATGCCGTTCAGGTTGTACTTGGTCTCGTCATAGCAGATGGCATAGGAGGTCTTCTCGATCATGTCCGCGAGGATCTCGTTCTTGAAGACCAGGAAGCTCTCCTCCTTCACCTTGGGGAAGTAGGGGAACTCCTCAGACGAGAGACCGACGATGTTGAAGCGGGCCTTGCCGCAGGTGATCTCGACCCAGTCGTTGTCCTTGGTGGTGAAGAGGATCTCCTCGTCCGGCATCTCCTTGACGATCTCGTAGAGTTTCTTTGCCGAGACGGTGATCTTGCCTTCGCGAATCACCGTAGTCGGATAGGAGCTCTTCATGCCGACCTCGAGATCGGTCGCCGTGATGAAGAGCTGGTCGTTTTGTACCTCGAGCAGCGCGTTGGAGAGAATGGGCATGGTGTTGCGCTTTTCTACGATACCCTGGATTCTCTGGAGGGCTTTCATAAAAATCTCTTTGCTGATTCTGAATTCCATGTCGTCTCTCTCCGGTTCTGGTTTTATTATGTTTATCTTTAAAGATTGTAGTAGTAGATAGTGTCCTGTTGATACTGTGGACAACCCTGCTTACCCTTTGAAACTGTTCCGCTTTTGGCTTGGGAAACCTGACGGGATAATCCGCCTGGTTATCTTGGTTTCTGCACAGCTTTTTTTGACAGGGCTTTAGGCAGGCTATTTCTCCACAGTTATCCCCACTATGTGAACAGCCTTTTCTTGATATCTTCCACAGTCGCCTTCAGGTCCGCATCGGCTGCCAATTGCTTCTCTATCTTCTTCACCGAGTGGATGATGGTCGAGTGGTCCTTGCCGCCGAATTTCTCGCCGATTTCCGGGTACGACGCCTTGGTCAGCTCCCGGCATATATATATGGCGATCTGGCGCGGCACCACCAGGGTCTTGATGCGCTTGTCCGACTTGAGCTCGGAGACCTTGATGCGGAAGTGGTCGGCCACCATCTTCTGGATCATCTCCACGCTGATGTCGCGGGTCTTCTCGACGATGATGTCCTTCATCACCTCGCGTGCCATGGAAAGGGTGATCTCTTTGCCGGTCAGGCTGGCGAAGGCCTCCAGGCGGATCAGCATCCCTTCCAACTCGCGGATGTTGCTGGTGGCACCCTCGGCCAGAAACAGCGCCACGTCGTCAGGGAGGTTCACCGCGTGCATGTCGGACTTCTTCTTGAGGATGGCCACCTTGGTTTCCACCCCCGGCGGCTGGATGTCCGCGATGAGCCCCCACTCGAAGCGCGATCTCAGGCGCTCTTCCAGGCCCGGGATGTCCTTCGGGAACTTGTCAGAGGTCACCACGATCTGCTTGTGGGACTCGTAGAGCGCGTTGAAGGTGTGGAAGAACTCCTCCTGGGTCGCCTCTTTTCCCGCCATGAACTGGATGTCGTCGATGAGCAGCAGGTCCATCTTCCTGAACTTGTTACGGAACTCGTCCATCTTCTTGTAGCGGAGCGAGTTGATCATCTCGTTCATGAACTTCTCTGACGAGTAGTAGCAGATCTTCGCCTTGGGGTTCTTGGCCAGGATCTGGTTGCCGATGGCGTTTACCAGGTGCGTCTTCCCCAAGCCCACACCGCCGTAGATGAAGAGCGGGTTGTAGTTGGAGGCAGGCTTGTTGGCGACAGCCTGGGAAGCCGCATAGGCGAACTGGTTGCTCGGGCCGGACACGAAGGATTCGAAGGTGTACTTGGGGTTTAGGTTGGGGACCAGTTCCGGCTTCTTGTCCTTCTCCTTTTCCTTTTCCTGCTCCTTCTCTTTTTCCTTCTCCTTAGCCTTGGCCTTAGGTTCCCTCTCCGCTTTGGGCTCGGAACTCTCCGGCTTTTGTTCGGCGACGTGAAACTCGATGTGGTAGTTCTTTGAGGTGATCGCGGAAAGTACTTCCTTGATCATGGAGAGGTACTTGTCAGTGACCCATTTCTGAAAGAACGAGCTCGGCACTTCGAGGACTACGGTATCGGCGGTTGCACCCAAGAACTTCAACGGCTCTATCCAGGTCGTGTAAGTCTGCTCGGTTAATACCTGTTTAAGATTTGTCTGGGCTTCCAGCCAAATATTTTCCATGGAGAGAGGCCTTTTTTTCACTGTTTTTAAACAGCTTTATCAACAACTGTTGATAATAGATAAGTTACACAATTTCAATTATTTACTGGATTTTGAACAGAATAAGCCTATGTTAAGATTTGCGGCCTGTCACACTACCATGTCAGCCCCTTTTTTTGCAAGGCAAAACTTGGCTTTAAAGAAACACCTTGACAAGGTTTGGCGTTTATGTTTAAGTTCGACACTTGCCTTTAAAAGCATTGTAACCCTAAGACTTAAGGAGCAGATAAAGATGAAAAGAACTTACCAGCCCAGCAATACCTCCAGGAAAAGGACTCACGGCTTCCTCGTGCGCATGGCCACCAAAAACGGCCGTCTCGTTATCAAGAGGAGAAGGGCCAAAGGTCGCAAGCGTCTTTCCGTAGGCATTGCTACCAAGTAATATCCTTTTTGTCCTGCTCGGATTTTCCCAAGGCTGAACGCCTGCGCAGGCGCCCCGAATTCCTGCAGTTCAATGACGGCGCGTCGAAGATGCACACGCCGCACTTTCTGCTGCTCTGGAAGGTTAAAGACGGGTGCGCCACCAGGGTCGGGTTTACCGTAAGCAAGAAGGTAGGAAACGCCGTAGTAAGAAACAGCATCAAGAGAAGGTTGCGGGAGTTTTACAGGCAGAACAAGTCTCTTTTCATCTCGGCCGATTTCAACATCGTTGCCAAGAAAGGAGCTGACTTGCTTGACTTTCACCAGATCTCAACCGAGCTCGCAGCCGCCTTCGGGCGGCTGCGTAAAAAACATGGTAACTAGCACACTCAAAGGCCTGATCGTTCTCTACCAGAGATTCATCTCTCCGCTCAAGGCCCCGTCCTGCCGTTTTTACCCTACCTGTTCGCACTACTCCTTACAAGCATTGGAAAAATACGGTCCTGTGAAAGGGCTGTGGTTGACGGCTGCGCGCATACTCAAGTGTCATCCGTTTCACCCGGGCGGTTACGATCCGGTCAAATAGTCTGTCCAGGAGAATGTAATGGAAAAACGTACTATCATAGCGATACTGCTCTCCATCGGGGTTCTGTACGCTTATTCTTTTATCTTTCCCCCCGCAAAGCCGGTTCCGCCCGCAGGTAACGCAAAGCAGGGCGCCGTCAGCTCGGCAACCGTAGCCGCCGCGCCCCAGGCCAGCCCCGCTGCAAGCCCTGCCGCTCCGATCGCGGTACCGGCGCAGCCCGCCGGCGCAGCCCGCGATGTCACCGTCAACACCGACCTCTACAGCGCCGTCTTCTCGACGCAGGGTGCGGGCCTCAAGAAGTTCGTGCTGAAGAAGTATAAGGATGTCGCCGGGCCGAAAGGGCAGGACATCGTCCTCGTCAACGAGACCGCTGCCAGCAGGTTCAACCTGCTCAGCGACTCCCGCGAGCTCGGCTTGAATCCCACCGCCCTCTACAACGTCAGCGCCAACGACCTCAAGTTGACCAACGGCAACAAGGGGACCCTCGAGTTCACCACCACCACCCCGCAAGGCGTGGTGTTCAAGAAGACCTACAGTTTCTCCGGCGACGCTTACCGCATCGAGCTCACCCAGCAGGTGCAAAACGGCGGCTCTTCCCAGGTTGCCGGTACGCTGCACCTGCTGCAGAACTCCCGCGTCATTGATCAGAAAGCTGGCGGTGGCCGCTACGAGGTCTACGGCCCGTCGACCCTTACCGACAACGCCGTCAAGAGCGAGAAGCTGGACAGCCTGCTCAAGACGCCGGTGCAGTTCGACAAGGGGATCGTCTGGTCCGCCTTTGCCGACAAGTACTTCATGGAAAGCGTCATCGCCGACAAGGGGAGCATCGCCCAGGTGCGCCTGTCCCGCCCCTCCGCCGACTCCAACCTGAGGGACATCGTTTCCCCGTCCGTCACCGTTGCCCCCGGCCAGAGCGCCACCGTAAGCTACGGCCTGTACTACGGCCCCAAGGATCTCGACATCCTCAAGGCCCAGGGGAGCAGGCTGGAAGAGGTCATCGACTACGGCTGGTTCGCCCCCATCGCGAAGCCGCTGGTGGTCTTCCTGAAGTTCCTTTACAAGTACACCGGCAACTACGGCATCGCCATCATCATCATCACCTGCATCCTCAAGCTCGTGTTCTTCCCGCTCACCCACAAGAGCTACAAGTCCATGAAGGACATGCAGAAGCTGCAGCCCAAGATGAACGAGCTGAAGGAGAAGTACAAAAACGATCGCGATGCCATGAACCGCGCCGTGATGGAGCTGTACAAGACCCACAAGGTCAACCCACTGGGTGGCTGCCTGCCGATGGTTGTCCAGATCCCGGTATTCTTCGGACTGTACCGCTCCCTCATGTACTCCATCGAGCTCAGGCACGCGCCTTTCTATCTCTGGATCACCGACCTTTCTGCCAAGGATCCGTACTACGTGACCCCGCTCATCATGGGTGCCACCATGTTCATCCAGCAGAAGATGACCCCGACCAACATGGACCCGGTGCAGGCCAAGATGATGCTGATGCTCCCGGTTGTCTTCACCTTCATGTTCCTGAACTTCCCGTCCGGCCTGGTTATCTACTGGCTGGTCAACAACGTGCTGACCATAGCGCAGCAGATGTACATCAACAAGTCGATCACGGACTGATCGATACGGATACAAGCAAATGTATGTTAGAGACACAATCGCAGCAATAAGCACAGCGGTAGGCGAGGGAGGGATCGGGATCGTTAGGATCAGCGGCCCTGCCTCCCTGCCCATCGCAAGCAGCATCTTCAGAGCAAAGTCGAACGGTGGCCTAAAAAGCCACCGTTTTTCTTATGGCGCAGTGGTAAACACGTCCAACGGTGACTTGATCGACGAGGCCATGGTCGTCTTCATGAAGGGGCCCAACTCCTACACCCGCGAGGATGTAGTCGAGATCCAGTGCCACGGCGGGACGCTGGTGGTATCGCGCATACTGTCACTGGTTCTGACTGAAGGGGCGCGTCTTGCCGAACCGGGTGAGTTCACCAAGCGGGCCTTCCTGAATGGCAGAATAGACCTGGTTCAGGCCGAGGCGGTAATGGACGTCATCTCCAGCCGCACCGATGCGTCCCTTGCCTTAGCCCAGCACCAGCGCGAGGGGCTTCTCTCCAAACGCATCGCCACCGTCAAAGACGGGATAGTCTATGCCCTTGCCTACGTTGAGGCGCTTATAGACTTCCCGGAGGATGACGTTGACGTAGCTGTCGAGACCGATGTGCTCGGTAAGGTAGCTCCCGCACTCGCCGAATTGGACGCACTGATCGAGGGGTTCGACGAGGGGAGGGTGCTGCGTGATGGCGTGTCCGTGGTCATTGCCGGCAAGCCCAACGTCGGCAAGTCGAGCCTGCTCAACACCCTGTTGAAGGAGAAAAGGGCGATAGTCACCTCCGTTCCAGGGACCACAAGGGACCTCATAGAGGAAGTGGTCAACATCAACGGACTGCCGGTGAAGCTTCTCGATACGGCCGGCATACGGGAGTCAGAGGACCAGGTGGAGCAGGAAGGGGTCAGGCTGTCGCTGGACCGCATCCCTAAGGCTGACTTGGTGCTCTTTGTTGTTGATGGCTCCAGCGAGTTTGGTGAGGAGGACGCCGCAATCTTGCAGGCGATCGGCAGCAAGAGCTACCTTGTGGTACGCAACAAGGCGGACCTGGACGTCAACGCCGTGCTGCCTGCAGCATGTTCCGGTCCGGTCGTTGCCATCTCGACCCTGACCGGGAGTGGTGTTCCTGAACTTCGAGATGCCATCACGAATGCCTTCATGCACGGCCACGCCATCGACGGCAGGGAGTTTGTCGCCGTTTCCAAGGCCCGGCACCGCGATGCCCTGCTCAAGGCTCGCACCTCCTTGCAGTCGTTCGTTGCAAACCTGGAGGCAGGGGTGAACATGGAGTTGCTGCCGGTGGATCTGCGTGATGCGCTGGATGCGGTAGGCGAGGTGACCGGCGAGACCACCGCCGACGATGTACTCGACAGGATTTTCTCCAGCTTCTGTATTGGAAAGTAGGGGACGTATAATACGTTGTCTTTACAGTACATGATGGCGATGTTTCACGTGAAACAATTCATTCTTCCCTCGGAGTGACGCGCGCTTACATTACTTGACGTGCAGAAGTCGGTAAGAAGCAGGCACCTCAAAAACCAAGGGTAAGGTGCCTACCCTGTAGGGGCGAATAATTATTCGCCCAGCCGCCGTGGCCATGGTCGCTGTACGTGGCCGGACTGGTGCCGGTTCGACAAAGGGTGGCGGATGATTGTCAGCCCCTGCAACGCGACAGGGCGGTCGTTCATCGCAGCAGGTCACTCGCTCGTGCCGTTGGGTAACTCGTATGCCGCGTCGAGTGACTCACCCTGTCCGCCGGGTGACTCACATACCGCATCGGATAACACGAACATCGTTCTGGGTAACACGCACGCCGCATCGGACGAGTCATATGTTGCGTCGGGTGACTCACCTGCCGCGTCGGGTGAGTCACATTGCGCGTCGGGCGACTCGCACACCGCGTCGGATAACACGAACACCGCTCTGGGTAACACGCACACCGCGTCGGATGAGTCGTATGTCGCGTCGAGTGACTCACCTTGTCCGTCCGGTGACTCACACACCGCGTCCGATAACACGAACACCGCTCTGGGTAACACGCACACTGCGCCGGGTGAGTCGCATGCCGCGTAGTGTGAGTCGCACGCTGCTTCGGATAACACGAACGCCGCTCTGGGTAACACGCACACTGCGTCGGGTGAGTCACATGCCGCGACGGGTGAGTCACATTGTGCGTCGAGTAACTCGCACACCGCGCCACACCCCTTGGGCGACGTGGACACCGCGATGATGACTGGTTGGCCGCACCTTGTGCATCTTTTGTGGTAGCCGTTTTGCAGTGTTGTTCAGATAAACTGCCAATTTTTAATTGTTTTATTGTCTTGTTTCACGTGGAACATGTGCCCGGAGAAGAGGTGGGGCACATAAAGCTTTCGCAGTAAACGGAGTGAAGTTTGATAGTTTATGATAAGAAATATGATGTGATCGTTGTCGGTGCCGGTCATGCCGGGTGCGAGGCCGCACTGGCCGCAGCCCGTATGGGGTGCTCGACTCTCATGCTCACCATCAACCTGGACGCCATCGCCTTGATGTCCTGTAATCCGGCTATCGGCGGATTGGCCAAGGGACACCTGGTCAAGGAGATCGATGCGCTCGGCGGTGAGATGGGGCGCAACATAGACGCGACCGGCATCCAGTTCCGTGTTCTCAACACCAAGAAGGGGCCCGCGGTGCGCGCCTCCCGCGCCCAGGCCGACAAGCAGATGTATCGGCTGCGCATGAAGCACGTGATGGAGCAGCAGGATGACCTCGACCTGAAACAGGTGGAAGTGACAGGAGTGGTTATCGAGGGTGGGGAGGTGGTAGGCGTCGATACCCGAGGCGGCGTCCGCTTCCTGGGCAAGACCGTCATCCTGACTACCGGCACCTTCATGCGCGGCCTCATCCACATCGGTCTCGTCAATTATCCGGGCGGCAGGGCAGGGGATCTGCCTTCCATCGGCCTTTCCGACGGCCTCAAGGATTGCGGCTTCGACGTCGGCCGCCTCAAGACCGGCACGCCGGCGCGCCTGGACGGCAGGACCATCGACTTCGACAGGCTCGAGAAGCAGTACGGCGACGAGAATCCGATCCCGTTCTCCTTTTCGACCGAGCGCATAGAGCAGCCGCAGGTTCCCTGCCACATCGCCTATACCAACCCCAGGTCTCACGATATCATCCGCAGCGGCCTGGACCGCTCACCGCTCTACGCAGGGATCATCGAGGGGATCGGCCCGCGTTACTGCCCGTCCATCGAGGATAAGGTGGTGCGCTTCCCCGAGAAGGATCGCCATCAGACCTTCATCGAACCGGAAGGGCGGGAAACGGTCGAGGTCTATCCGAGCGGCATGTCCACCTCGCTTCCCATCGATATACAGTGGGCCTTCTACCGGAGCATCGAGGGGCTGGAGCGGGTCGAGATCATGCGCCCGGCCTACGCCATCGAGTACGATTACGTCAACCCGATCCAGTTGCACGCCTCGCTGGAGACCAAGCTGGTGCACAACCTCTACCATGCAGGCCAGATCAACGGCACCTCGGGTTACGAGGAGGCCGCGGCACAAGGGCTCATGGCCGGCATCAACGCGGCCCTCAGGGTACAGGGGAAAGATCCCCTGGTACTCGGACGCAGCGAAGCCTATATCGGGGTGATGATCGACGATCTGGTCACCTTGGGCACCAAGGAGCCGTACCGCATGTTCACCTCGCGGGCGGAGTATCGTTTGTTGTTGCGCGAAGACAACGCGGACCTCCGCCTGAGGGAAAAGGGGCACGGGATAGGGCTGGTGAAGGAGGAGGTGTATAGCTCCTTCCTCGCGAAAAAGGAATTGATCGAGTCGGAACTGGTGCGTCTGTCCAAGGAAAGACTGGCTCCTTCGGCTGCCGGTGAAGATCTGCTGGAGGAATGGGGCTTGACGGGAATGCAGAACGCGATCAGCTACGAGCAGTTGTTGCGTCGCCCCGAGTTCACCTGCCAGGATCTCTCCAGGGTCTATCCGGCCATCATGGATCTGCCGGAACAGGTGCGCGAGCAGCTCGAGATCCAGATCAAGTACCAGGGCTACATCCAGCGCCAACTGGAGCAGGTCGACCGCTCAGCCAGGCTCGAGAGCACCAGGATCCCCGACGACATGGACTACGGCACCATCTCCGGTCTTTCCGCAGAGGTGCGTGAGAAGCTCGCCCGCTTCCGTCCCGATACCCTGGGACAGGCTTCCCGCATCCCGGGAGTCACGCCGGCCGGTATCACCATCCTGTCCATCGCCCTGAAAGCGAGGTATGGCCGATGAACCAGCATGCCAAGGACCTCTTGAAGAAAGGCGCAGTGGAGCTCGGTCTCGAACTGACCCCGGTACAATTGAATGCCCTCGACCTCTTCGCAGAAGAGCTGAAAAAATGGAACAGGAAGATCAACCTCACCGCGATAACCGATGACGAGGGCATTGCGGTGAAACACCTGGTCGACTCGCTGAGCCTGCTGAAGGTGGTGCGCGGGCCGGGGCGTCTACTGGACATCGGCTCCGGCGGCGGTTTTCCCGGCATCCCGGTGAAGTTGGTGCACCCGGATCTTGAGATCGTCTCCGTCGATGCGGTGGTGAAGAAGATCAGTTTCCAGAAACAGGCGGTACGTCTGCTGAACCTCGGCGGCTTCGACGCGCTGCACGTTCGTGCCGAGACCCTGGCGGCGCAATACGCAGGATATTTCGACTGGGTTGTGTCCCGCGCTTTTTCGGATATACCTTCCTTCGTTGCCATGGCGCTGCCGGTTCTGAAAGATGGCGGACGCATCGTGGCCATGAAAGGGAAGAGCGCCGCCGAAGAGGTCGCCGCCGCCGAAGCCGAACTGGAAAAACTTGGCGTCAGGGTGGAGTCCAGGCACGATTTCAATCTTCCCTGCTCCGGAGACGCCAGGTCGCTGGTTGTCCTCGCTGAAAAATAATTAACATTTGTTAATTTCGCCTGAAACGAGCAAGAAGGGGCGCGGAAGCCGTTTCGTTCATAGAAGCAGGCCTGTGGCTGTCCTTGGTCGAGAAAGGCGGTTTTAGGCGGCAAAATGGCAGCCTAAATTTTGTGCAACTCGCCTCGAAAATCGGTGGGGAGGTGCTGCCTGCTGGTGCGGCTCCCACCCCCCCCGACCCTCTCCGGAGGTAGAGGAGGATGGACACGAGAACCTGCAGTTGAGAGGACGGAGGTCGGCCTGAACTTTACCTGGCAGCGCGCCAATAGGGCCAAGCATTATTTTGACTTTTTATCTCTTTATATGTTAGAAATAAAAACTTTTTTTGTTTACGACGGCAACTTCACCTGGAAGAAGGGGGATGACAGACATGCATCACTTTCAATACAAGGGTGACGAGCTCTTCGCGGAAGAGGTCGCGATACAGGACATCGTTGCCAAAGTAGGCAGCCCCGTCTACATCTACTCCCGGGCCACCCTCGAGAGACACTTCAAGGCCATGGATAGCGCCTTTGCCGGCGCGCCCCACACCATTTGCTACTCGGTCAAGGCGAACTCCAACCTTGCCGTCCTCAGGACCTTCATAAACCTGGGGGGAGGGGTGGACATCGTCTCGGGCGGAGAGCTCTACCGCGCGCTGGCCGCCGGCGTCGATCCTAAAAAAGTGGTTTACTCCGGTGTGGGAAAGCGGGACGATGAGATCGTCTACGCCCTGCAGACCGGGATACTCCTCTTCAACGTGGAATCGGAACAGGAACTGGACCGGATCAACGAGGTGGCTGGTCGTCTGAACAAGAAGGCCGGCATCGCCATCCGCGTCAACCCCGACGTCGATCCGGAGACCCACCCCTACATCACCACCGGGCTCAAGAAGGCAAAGTTCGGCATCAACATCGAACGTGCCCTTGGGCAGTACCAGCGCGCCAAGGGGATGAGCAACGTGGAGATCCTGGGCATCGACTGCCACATCGGCAGCCAGCTCACCAAGGTCTCCCCCTTCGTCGATGCCATCAAGAAACTCAAACGCCTGTTAGCCGGCGTCAGAGAGATGGGCGTCGACATGAAGTACCTCGACCTGGGTGGCGGGCTCGGCATCCAGTACAACGACGAAGCGCCACCGCTTCCCGCGGACTACGGCTTCTCCATCCTGGAGGAGACCCGTGACCTCGGGCTGCATCTGCTCTTCGAGCCAGGGAGGAACCTAGTAGGCAACGCCGGCATTCTGGTCGGCAGATGCCTCTACACTAAACAGGGCGAGGAAAAGAACTTCGTCATCGTCGACGCGGGGATGAACGACCTGGCCCGCCCGGCCCTGTACGGCTCCTTCCACGGTGTACGACCGGTAATCAGGAACCAAAGCGGCGTCATCGAGGGGGACATCGTCGGCCCGATCTGCGAGTCCGGCGACTTCCTGGTCAAGGATCGCGAGATTCCGAACTTCCAGCAGGGAGACCTGATGGCGTTCATGTCGGCAGGCGCCTACGGCTTCACCATGAGCAGCAACTACAACAGCCGCCCAAGGGTTGCCGAGGTCATGGTCGACGGTGACAAATTCGAGGTCGTGCGCGAGCGCGAGACGCTGGAGGACCTGGTAAGAGGCGAGAGCGTACCGTCGTTTCTGTAACAGGACATGCCACTCCCCCGGAGGGGGAGGAACCAATAATTACGAAACTGGCAATTTTCAGAGTTACCCATAAGGAGGTAGACCATGTTTCACGGAAGTATCGTTGCCATCGTGACCCCGTTCAACAACCACGCGGTGGACGAAGAAAAACTGAGGGAACTCGTCGAGTTCCAGATCGAGAACGGCACCGACGCCATCGTGCCCTGCGGCACCACCGGTGAGTCCTCCACCCTCAGCTACGAGGAGCACGACCGGGTCATCCAGATCGTGGTTGAGCAGGTCAACAAGAGGGTGCCGGTCATCGCTGGTACCGGTTCCAATTCGACCCACGAGGCCATCGAGATCACCAGGCACGCCAAGGAACTGGGCGCAGACGGTGCACTGCTGGTAACTCCTTACTACAACAAGCCTTCCCAGGAAGGTCTCTACCGTCACTACATGGCGGTCGCCGATGCCGTGGCGCTCCCCCAGATCCTGTACAACGTACCGGGCCGCACCGGCGTGAACCTGTTGCCGGAGACCGTGGCGCGCCTGGCCGAGCACAAGAACATCGTCGCCATCAAGGAGGCGACCGGCTCGCTGCAGCAGGCTTCCGAGGTGCTGGCGCTTTGCGGGGACAAGCTCGACGTCCTCTCCGGTGATGACTTCATCACCCTCCCCATCATGGCAGCGGGTGGCAAGGGGGTCATCTCCGTGACCGCCAACATCATGCCGAAGGAAGTCTCCTCGCTGGTCGACGCCTTCAACGCCGGGAACCTGGAGGAGGCGAGGAGGCTGCATCTGTACCTCCTGAAGATCTCCAACGCGATGTTCATCGAGAGCAACCCCGTTCCGGTCAAGGCCGCCGTTGCCCTGATGGGCAAATGCAGCGACGAGGTGCGCCTGCCGCTGGCCCCGCTCATGGATGCCAACAAGGCGAAGCTCGTGGCCATCATGAAGGAATACAAGCTTATCTAACGAGGACTGTCCCTCTCACCTGGGGGGCTTTCAAAGCGGGCGAATGTTATTCGCCCCTACAGTTATCGTAGTGTCGAAAAAGATGGGGGGTGTAGGGGCGAATAATTATTCGCCCCAACCCTGGCGCCTCGCGGGGGAGCCCCGTTATTAATTAAAATGGAGAAACCAATGGTTAAAATAGCTGTTTGCGGGGCAGCCGGACGGATGGGCGGCCGCATCATCGCCGCCATCAAGGAGTCCGAGGGTGTGGAACTCTCCGGCGCCCTGGAGCGCCCGGGCCACCCGATGGTGGGGCAGGATGCCGGTTACAACGCTGGGCTGGGCGCCATCGGCGTCCTTATCAGCGACGATTTGAACGCAACGGTACAGGGGTGCGACGTCCTGATCGACTTCACCGCTCCCAAGGTATCCCTGAAAAACCTCGAGGTCTGCGCCCTTTACAAGAAGTCGATCGTCATCGGCTCCACCGGGTTCACCCCCGAGGAGCGCGCCCTGGCGGCGGAGCTTGCCCGCGAGATCCCGGTCATCATCGCCCCCAACATGTCGGTGGGCGTCAACGTCTGCTTCAAGGTCCTGGCCGACGTGGCCAAGATCCTGGGCGAGGACTTCGACGTCGAGATCGTCGAGGCGCACCACCGCCTGAAGAAGGATTCCCCCTCCGGTACCGCGGTACGGATGGGCGAGGTGGTGGCCGACGCCCTCGGGCGCGACTACAACAAGGTCGCCAACTACCACCGCGAGGGGATCTGCGGCGAGCGCACCCACGACGAGATCGGCATGCAGACCGTGCGCGGCGGCGACATCGTCGGCGAGCACACCGTCTACTTCATCGGCATGGGCGAGCGCATCGAGCTCACCCACCGCGCCCATACCCGGGACATGTTCTCCCGCGGCTCGGTGCGCGCAGCCAAGTGGGTGGTGACCGCCAAGCCCGGCGTGTGGGACATGCAGGACGTGCTGGGGCTGAGATAAGAGATCAGGCGGACAACGGCCGCCGTAGAGTTTAATTTCGGAGGAAATACGTGGCAAAGATAAACGATAACTACCTGAAACTGAAAGCGGGCTATCTCTTCCCGGAGATCGGGCGCCGCGTGCGTGCCTTCGCCGCAGCCAACCCGGAGGCCAAGGTGATCCGCCTGGGGATCGGCGACGTGACCCGTCCCCTGGCCCCGGCCGTCATCAAGGCGTTCCACGAAGCGGTGGACGACCTGGCCACCGTCGAGAACTTCGCCGGCTACGGCCCGGAGCAGGGGTACGACTGGCTGATCAACGCCATCATCGACAAGTCCTACAAGCGGCTCGGCGTCGACCTGAAGACCGAGGAGATGTTCATCTCCGACGGCTCCAAGTGCGATTGCGCCAACATCCTGGACATCTTCGCGCTGGACAACGTCGTCGCCATCGGCGACCCGGTCTACCCGGTCTACAACGACACCAACGTGATGATCGGCCGCACCGGCGAGGCGGACGAGAAGGGGTACTACAAGGGGATCGTCTACCTTCCCTGCACCGAGGAGAACGGGTTCATCCCCGCGCTTCCCACCGGCAAGGTCGACATCATCTACCTCTGCTTCCCCAACAACCCGACCGGCACCGTGGCCAGCAAGGCGGAGCTTAAGAAGTGGGTTGACTACGCCCTGGCCAACGATGCCGTGATCTTCTACGACGCGGCCTACGAGGCCTTCATCACGGATCCGAGCATCCCGCACTCGATCTACGAGGTGGAAGGGGCCAAGAAGTGCGCCATCGAGTTCCGCTCCTTCTCCAAGACCGCCGGCTTCACCGGCGTGCGCTGCGGCCTCGTGGTCGTGCCGGAAGAGGTGATGGGAACCACCGAGAACGGCGAGAAATACTCCTTCAACAAGCTCTGGCTGCGCCGCACCACCACCAAGTTCAACGGCGCCTCCTACCCGGTGCAGAAAGCGGCCGCCGCGGTCTACTCCGAGGAGGGGTGGAAGCAGAACAAGGAGATCATCGACTACTACATGGAGAACGCCCGCATCATCCGCGAGGGACTCGCCGAGGCCGGTCTCACCGTGTACGGCGGCGTGAACGCTCCCTACATCTGGCTCAAGACCCCGAACGGGCTCTCCTCCTGGGACTTCTTCGACAAGCTCCTGAACGAGTGCAACGTGGTGGGTACCCCCGGCAGCGGCTTCGGTCCCGCCGGCGAAGGATACTTCCGCCTCTCCGCCTTCGGCAACCGCGACAACGTCATCGAAGCGGTCGAGAGGATCAAGAAGAACCTCAAATAACAGCGGCAACGCAGGCAACAAAAAGGCGGCTCCCAATCGGGAGCCGCCTTTTTTTATGTCAATTTCACCTCTCCCCCCCTGGGAGAGGTTTGGGGTGAGGGCGTTGCCAAAGGGAAGAAATCCACTATGGCAGAACCCTCACCCGGCCTTCGGAACGTGGGCTCAGCTGTGCACCTTGAGCATCCTGGTCAGCTCCCGGCAGAACGCGGGGAGATCGTCGGGCTTTCTCGAGGTGATCAGGTTGCCGTCGACCAGCACCTCGATGTCCTGGTACAGTGCCCCGCCGTCGCGCAGCTCCGGAGCGACCGAATCGTAGCAGGTGGCCTTGCGTCCCTTGAGCAGGTCGGCGGAGATCAGGATCTGCGGGCCGTGACAGATGGCCGCAACCGGTTTGCCGGAGGACATGAAGGCGCGGGCGATCTCCTGCACCTCAGGCATGTTCCGGATGGCGGCAGGCGCCTTCCCCCCCGGCAGCACCAGGACCGCGTACTCGGCCGGGTTGATGTCGGTAAACAGCTTGTCTACGGGGACCTCGTAGCCGTGCTTGCCGTGAATGGCGCCGGCTTTCGCGGAAGCGACCACCACGGAGTACCCGGCCTCGCGCAGCCGGTAAAGGGGAACGAGCAGCTCGGTATCCTCGAAATTGTCCGCGCTTAACACCAATGCTTTCATGAATCCTCCGCTCTCCTGGGTTGATAAGGCAGGCTCCCGAAGGGGCCGGTACGACGGACACAGTTTACCATGCGCCTGGCGAAAGGCATCGCGGCGAGTAAAAAAAGCTAATGATCGGTGGAGGGTCGTTTTCTAAGGAGGGGCGGGAAAAACTGCTTATTTCATAACGGTGTAGCCGCGCTTGGCGTCCCAGCGGTAGCCCTTGCCGCTCCAGATCGCCTCGATGGTCTTCCAATCCAGCCCCAGTCCCTTCATCTCTTCGCAGATGTAGTAGGCGGGCATGATCTCGTCGTCGTCGATACGGCCGTCCCCGTTGCTGTCGGCCCAGTGGTAAGACCCTATGTGGATCGAACCGTTGCCGCCGACGGCTTCGGTCCGGTTCGAGGAGCCGATGTTGTGGATGACGATCTCCCCCTTGAGCGCGGCGTCCTTGCCGGGATTGAAACCGGCCGGGACCTGGAGGGTGAAGGAGAGGGTGACGGGGGTGCCGCCGTTGGGGACCAGCCACTTAAGCTCGGTGTCGGTCGAGGAGGCGGGGGGGAGCGAGTTGACCAGGCGTGCGCCCGCCGGGAGTTTTTCCCTGAGGATGAAGCCGAAGGGAGCGGTGGCTTGACGCGCCACCTTGATCTGCACCGGGAAAACCTCCCCGGGAGCGGCGAAGCGCGGCACCCATCGCGAGGCACTGGGGGGAAGGGGAGGCTGTCGCAACAGGAAGAACAGGAGCAGGCCGGCCAGGGCAGCAGCAACGACGGCAAAGACCGCGATCCTGGCGCCTTTGGAAACGGGAGGCGGAAGCTGCGGCTCAGCCTCCTCCGGTTCGGAAGATTCCTGGCGCAGGACCTCCTCGAGCGGCACTTCGAGGGCGTCGGCCAGCTTCTGGGCGTTGTCCCGCTTGATGGAGGGGTAGCGGTTGTTCTCCCAGCGCGAGATGGTGTCGGTGGTCACTCCGACCACGTTGGCCACGTAAAGCTGGGTGAGTTTCTTGGTCTCCCGTATGTTCCTGATCCGGGTGCCGTCGATGGCCACGCTGGGGAGGGGGACCTTTTCGTTTTTGTCGTTGGTTTCCACCATTACCACGCTCTCCGCGAGGGTAAAAACGGATCCTTCCCGGAGCGGGACGACCCGACATGGCCTCCACTGGACCCGACATCGGGTGGTATTGCTATAGATGTCGATACCGGGGGGGGAGACGAGATGCTATTTTTACCACAGTTCGGCAGCAAAAAACTCAAAAAGAAAAGGAGCACACCATGAAAAAAGTATTCGTAGCAGCGGCCCTCGTCGTCTTCGGTGCCGGAGCGGCCTTCGCCGCCGACGTCATCACCCTGCCCGCCAAAAACGGGAACGTGACCTTCAACCACAAGAAACACCAGGAAGCGTTGAAGGACTGTAAGGTCTGCCACGAGAAGGGACCGGGCAAGATCGAAGGGTTCGGCAAGGACTGGGCGCACAAGACCTGCAAAGGGTGCCACAGCGACAAGGGTGCCGGCCCCACCAAGTGCGCTGACTGCCACAAGAAGTAGTCGGCACGACCAGCACACGCCGTTCTCCACCAGGGACGGCACAGGCGGCTCTCCTACGGAGGCCGCCTTTTTAGTTTTTCCGAAACTTTAAAAATCCAGCAGGACGTCGCTGGTACCCCCTCCCGTCAAGGGAGGGGGAGAAGTCGGCCACGCAGGCCAAAGACCGCGCCTTGCCATCTCGTGCTACTGCGCGAACAGCTCGTCGATGGCGTCGAAATCGAGGCGTTCCTCCGCCAGGGACCGGATCAGGTCCAGTTTCTCGGTGTCCTTGGCGGTCAGCTTGGAGACGTCCTCGGTGATGATCTTGTAGATATCGGTGGTGGTCTGGTTGGTACGGAAATAGGGTATGTTGCTGCGGTCCACGATGCGCTGGGTGATGTTGCTGACCGGGGCCTGGCCAGAGATGATCAGCCCGGCGATGAGCGGGTGGAATTCCGGCATCTGGTACAGGTTGGCGATGGTGACCAAGAGCTCGTCACGGCTGCTGGTCACCAGCAAGAGCGATGAATCGCTCAGCATCTCCGTCACCCGCTGGGTGGAAGCAGCACCTATCTGCACATGATGGATGATGCGCTTCACCTCGCGGCGGTTGCCGTACAAGGGGAGGTCGAGCAGACGCGCCACCCTCCCAAGGGAAGGGTTCGCCAGCACCGGCTTGTAGTCGAAGCCGCCCAGGACCGAGAAGGGCTGATCCGCGAAGGCGCGGGTAAGGTAGTCCAGCATGGTGTCACGCTTCTCGGTGAAGAGCTTGTTCACCAGGACCCCGCGCACGTCGGCCCCTTCCAGCTTGAACAGCGCCGTGTTCATGGCGAGGGTGTCGATGACGTTCCCCACCCCTCCTCCGCTCAGCATCAGGACCGGTGCGTCCAGCATCTTGGCGATCCGCGCGTTGGAGAGGCGCAGCACCGTCCCGACCCCGGGATGCCCGGACCCCTCTATGACGATGAAATCGCAGTGCTTCTCGAGTTCGGCGAAGCTGGTCATGATGCGGTCGGCCAGCTCGGGGAGGTTCAGCTTCCCGTCGATGGCCTCCCGGGAGGTTTCCGGGTAGACGACCACCGGCGACATGTAGCGCAGGTCCTTGGACAGGCCGAATACCTGCGCCATGAGGGCGGCGTCCTTGTCCACCGGGATGCCGCGCAGGACGGTGGGTTTAGGCCCCAGCGGCTTCATGAAGCCGACCCGCCCGTACTTCTTCTGGGCAAGGTGCAGCAGTGAAACGCTGATGGTCGTCTTACCGATGTTCTGACCCGAAGCCGCTACGAAAATCTTCCTGGCCAAGGCTGCCCTCCGCGAATCACATTGGCATAGTGTAAACGAGATGCACATGATCGTATCGAAGGGACGGCTTGTCAAGCCGAAAGGGGGGGGAGGGCGATTGCGGGAAGGGGAAAGTTGATGTATCTTAAGCGGTGCCAATGTCTGGGGGCGACCATGGATGATGACGATCTGAGCAAACGGCTGTTCCATTATACCGAGGCGGAGGAGTTCGCCAACCGTTGGACCCATGGCGTGGGGCTCATGCTCAGCGCGGCCGCCGCGGCCGCCCTGATCGCCCTCGCTGTCCGCATCGGCGAGATGGCGCGCATCGTCTCGGCATCGGTCTACGCAGGCGCCATGCTCCTCTTCTACGCGGTTTCGACCATCTATCACAGCGTGAGAAGGCCGCGCCTGCGCTACGTGTTCCGCATCCTGGATCATGCCTGCGTCTACTTCATGATCGCCGGAACCTACACCCCCTTCGCCATGGTGACCCTGCGGGGGGCGTGGGGATACTGGCTGCTGATCACGGTATGGGGACTGGGGACGGCGGGCGCCTTCATGAAGCTGTACACCGCGCACCGGCACCCCTACCTCGGGCCGATTCTCTACCTGGGGCTTGGCTGGCTGGTGCTGGTCGTCATCAAGCCGCTTGCCGCATCGCTCGCCCCGAACGGGCTGCTGCTGCTCTTTGCAGGGGGCGCGGCCTACACCCTCGGCGTCCTCTTCTACCTCTGGGACCGCCTTCCTTACAACCACGCCATCTGGCACGTTTTCGTGCTGGTGGGGAGCGCCTTCCACTTCCTGGCCATCTTCTGGTACGTAACGCCCGGCGGGCGTTAACAAGGTCCCGGGTCACCGTTCCAGGTGCCAGGGGCATTTGGTGAGGATCCGGGTGAGCGCGTAGAAGTAGACCTCCGCCCGACCCTGCATGTGCCGGCAGTATTCGGGGTGCGGCTGCCGGGCTTGCCCGGTCATGTCGTAGTGGGTGGCATGGCAGCCGCCGGCGCAGTCGTAGCGCAGCCAGCACTCATGGCAGGGGAGCTGGCTGTCCACCTCGAACCCTTGCAGGGACTGGTGCAGGGATAAAGTCCCCTGTCCGGTCTCCCCCATGGCGAAATCGGCCCGTTCCACGAAGGCGATGCAGGGGAAGACCTGGCCGCGGCTGTTGATGGCGAGCGTGTTGGTACCCGCGCCGCAGGGGCGGGTGAAGCGGTTGGCGCGCCTGATCCTGTTGATGCTGTCCAGAAGGTTCGAGACGAAAGGGATGTCGCGGGTGCTCTTGTAGCTGGCGATGTAGTCCACGTAGTAATCCACGAATTCACGCAGTTCGTCCAGCTGCCGCTTTGGGGGTACGATCAGCTTCTCGTAGATGGGGTTTTGGCGGTATCCCGGTTCGTGGCAGTACTCGAGCTGGATGCGGCCGACCCCCAGGGTGGTGAGGTGGCGGAAGGTCTCCAGGTAGCTGTCGGAAAACGTGGTGAGCGTTGCCCTGATCCCGAGCAGTTTCGGGTTGGGGAAGCTCCTGACGTTGTTGACAATCTGCTGCCAGGTTTCCTCGCCGTACTTCCCGGGACGCTGCAGGTCGTGGATGCGCTGGCTCCCGTCGAGACTGACCCCAACCTGGGTGAAGTAGCGTGCCAGGAACTGCGCGGCCTGCCCCTCCAGGAGGGTGCCGTTGGTGTCCAGGGTCAGGTAGAAGTTTTTTCCCAGGCGCGCCTCGTGTTTCAAAAGCTCCCCGGTGATCTGCTGCAGGACCGGAAAATCGAGCAGCGGCTCGCCGCCGTAGAAGTTGATGAAGATCTTTTCGGCGCTTGAGTGTTCCACCAGGGACACGATCAGCTCGGTGGCACGGCGGGCCGTGTTCCACCCCATGAGGTGTCCCGGCTTCCCGAACGTCCCGCCGCGGTTCCAGCAGTAGCAGCAGGCCATGTTGCAGGTCTGGGCGAGATAGATGGAAAAGGTCTGGTAGCTGTTTTCGGCAAAGGAATCGTCCTGCTGCTGCGGGGCAGGGAGCGGGACCGCCAGCTCGCGTGTGAAAAGGGCGAGCAGCTCGGCGTAGAGCGCGTCCTCCTCGGGAGTAAGCGGCTGCGGCGGCGCGGTGCCGGGTGCGGGCGGGCCTTCTCCCCCCCCGAGCGGAAACAAATCCCGGATCAGCCGGGCTGCCAGCGGGCTGACCTGGTAGAGCTTTGCGGAGCTGCTGAAGAAGAGGTAGTTCTCTCCTCCCTGCTCGAAGGCGTGGTAGTCGCTCATGGCGTTTCTCCGGCTGGGTCGCTGGTCATAGCCTCTCGCTGTAGACCAGCAAACCGGTCGGCACCATCCGGATCGAGTACTTGCGGTCCAGATCGACGATGAACCAGACCCTGCCGGAGTGCTGCACGTTGAGTCTTGCCGCGGGGGAAAGCGCAGAGCCGTTGGCCTCGAACTCCTGCCGCACGATGTGCGGAATCTCCCCCCGGTCCAGTTCCCCCGCGTGCTCCGGCGACAGCGAGAAAACGTACATGTCGTTGGTCGGCAGGGTCATGCACACGTTGTTGTAGGCCCTGAAGTTCTCCATCTGCTGGGATGTGATGCAACTCGCAACGATCTGGTCGGGCGACCAGCACTGCGCGCTCCGGGTTGATGCATCCCCGCCCCCCTCCGAGACGAGTTTCAGGTGCCTGCTGTCGCCGTTCTCCCCACCCGTTTTTTCTTCGGCCATCGCTCTCTCCTTTCATTGGATAGCATCCGGGTGCGGAGGGCCGTCTTGCCGCGCCACCGGTAGTCAGCGACTCTTCACGACTGCGGTCATCGCAACTCCGCATACACAGCGAGGCGCGCGGCGATCGATCTGACCGAGTAGGAGGAGGTCTCATCGGCGATCTGCCACAGTTTGCCAGGGTCTTTAACCGATACCGCGGCAGCCGGACTCAAGGGAAGGCTCAACAGCTGCAGCCGTTGGCGCAGCAGGGGGGGCAGGATCCCGCGGTCCAGCGCCTCGGCATGTTCGGGGGGAAGGGTGCAGACCGGGCTCTCGGGCAACACGGGTCCCGGACCGACGGCCGCGGGGAAGACCGTGTGCTGTGCCTCGGTGGTGCAGTTCTGGGTGGCCTGGATGGAGTCGATGCAGACCAGCTCGGGGCTCCTGGCGTGCGAACTCCCCCCCTCGGAGATGAGCCTTATATGGGAGGTGCTTCCGGTTTCGTGGTGGTGCAGGTCGTGGAAAGGGTCCTTCATGAGTGAATCTCCTCTGCCTCAACCTTTAATGGAGAGCCTGGCAGCCCGGTTCCTGTCGTGCCATGTGAAGCGCGCCAAGTCAGGACAGGTAGTTGGCGGCCGACAGATGATAAGCGGGGAGTCCCGAGCGAGTTCATTATCTCGAAAAATTAGAGTATGTCAATGTTGCGGGCGGGGTTCTAATTGATTTTCTGCTTAGGGGGCTGGCATGAAAGCGGCGGAGGCCGTGGCCCCCGCCGAGGGTGGATCGGGCGGGAAAGGAGCTACTTTTTATGACACTCGTTGCACTTGGTGGGCCCTTTGCCCTTGTCGGTGTGGCACCCCTTGCAGGTGCTGTGCGCCCAGTCCTTGCCAAGGGCCGCGATCTTCCCTCCCTTGTCGGTTTCGTGGCAGTTGGTGCACTTCATCTCCGGCATGTCCTTGTGTTGCTTGTGCGGGAAGGTCACGTTGCCGTTCTTCGCCGGGAGCACCACCACGGTCTCGTCAGCGGCATAGGCAAACCCGGCGCAGAAAAGCGAAAGAACGGCTGCTGCAATGGCTCTTCTCATGTTTTCGTCTCCTTTGGGCCTGTAATTAGACGGTACGCAAAAGAGGATACCCGTTCGCCCAGTTATTGCAACGCCCCCCGGATTCTTAGCTTGACAAAAGAGGAGGTGTCATTAGAAAGTGGCGGAGAATCAAGGGACTAACAGGCCACATGAAACCAGCAAGCGACATCATCAACATCCCGGTTGGCTACTTCGCTCTCCCCGTGCCGCGCACCGGGAGCATCGAGCCCCGTTCGGGCTACGACCGTTCCACGAGCGACGGGCAGGAGATCCACCAGCGGGTGCAGAGGAAACGGGCGCAGGACGACCCGACCTACCAGGCCGAGGTGCCGGTGGGGCGGTTGCTCGAGCGCGGCGGGTTCCGCTTCCAGGTCAACGGGCGCATGGACGGCGTCTACGGCCGCGAAAATACCTGCATCGAGGAGATCAAGAGCTGCTTCAACCTCTGGGACCTGAAGCGGCGCCTGACCGGCGGGTCGCTCCAGGAACCGTACTGCCTGCAGCTTTGCACCTACGGGTACTTCCATTGGCTGGAGCACGGCGTGGTGCCCAGGCTCACCTTCCACCTGGTCTCGTCGCGCAACGGCCAGTCGGCGGACCTGGAAATCACGCTCGACCTGGAAGAATACCAGGGGTGGCTCGACGCCCGGCTGGACGAACTGGTCCGGGAGGCGGCCAGGGCCGCCAAGAGAGCGCAACGCAGGCGCAAAGCGGCCGCGACCTTCCCCTTTCCCTTCGAAAAGCCGCGTCCGGGGCAGGTGGAGCTCATGCAGGAGATCGAACTGGGGATGGCGCTGGGGCGGCGCATGTTGATCCAGGCGCCGACCGGGCTGGGGAAAACGGTGGGGGTCCTGCACCCGGTGCTCAGGGAGGCGCTCGGGCGGGGGCAGGCGGTCTGCTACGTGACGCCGAAGAACAGCCAGCACGAGGTCGCCGAGGACGCGGTGCACAGGTTCCGCGAGGCGGGGTCGAAGCTGCGGTCCTTGACCATCACGGCGAAAAGCAAGATCTGTTTCCAGAACGAGCCGATCTGCACCCCGGACTACTGTGAGTACGCCCGCGACTACTACGCGAAGGTGGCGCGCCACGGCCTGGTGGAGCTGCTGGAGAAGAAAAGGAGCCTCAAAAGCCGCAACTTCCGGCAGCTGGGCGAGGAGTACCAGGTCTGCCCCTTCGAGCTGCAGATCGACAGCGCCAGGCTGGCCGACGTGGTCATCTGCGACTACAACTACGTCTTCGCGCCGCGCTCGGCGCTGGGGCGCGCCGCCGGTCTCCCGGTGGACCAGGTGGGCAAGCCGAACCTCGTGATCGACGAGGCGCACAACCTCCCCTCCCGGGCCATGGAATACTACTCCCCGAGGTTGTCCAGCGCGGTCCTGGAGGGGATGCGCGAGGATCTGGCCGGGGTGCCGCCTTCGTTCCGGCGCGAGGCCGCCGAGCTCCTGGAGGAGTGCGTCGCGGCGGTTCTCTCCTGCCGTCGGGGGGACGGGGGTAAAGCCTCCCGGATCGAGCCGCCGCTCGCCCCCTTCCTGGAGCTGGACGGCAGGCTGCGCGCCCTTTTGTCCCGCTACCTCGAGGCGGACGTTGAGATCAGGCAGGAGGATCCCGTCCTGCGCCTTTGCTACTACTGGTCGCAGTTCACCGAGACGCTGGAATTCGCCGTGCGCTCGGAGCGCCAGGAATTCTTCACCTCGTACCAGCCGCACGGCGGGGGTGGCAGCGTCAAGGTGACCTGCTGCGACGCATCCGAGCTGATCCGGGAGCGCTATGCCGAGTACCAGCAGGTGGTCGGCTTTTCGGCGACGCTTAAGCCGATGGAGTACTACGCCAAGCTCTCCGGTCTCGACCCGGAAGAGGTGCGCTGGTCCGAGTTCCAGAGCCCCTTCCCCCCGGAGCGGCGCAAGCTTTTGATCATCCCGCAGGTCTCCACCCGCTATTCCCAGCGCGAGCGCAACTACGCGCGCATCGCCGATGCCCTGGCGCGGATCGTCGCCCTCAGGCGGGGCAATTACCTGGCCTTCTTCCCCAGTTTCGGCTTCCTGGAGCGGGTGGCCGAGCTGTTCCGGGCTCCGGAAGGCTTCGAGGTGCTCCGGCAGGAACGGAGCATGAAGGGGGCGCGGACCGCAGAGTTCCTGGAGCAGCTCCGGTCGGGGGTGGTGCCCACGGTGGTCTTCGCGGTGCAGGGGGGATCGCTTTCGGAAGGGGTGGATTACGCGGGCGACATGGTGATCGGCGCCTTCGTGGTCGGGCCGCCGCTGCCCAACTACGACCTGGAGCGCGAGGAGATGCGCGCCTACTACCAGCGCCATTACGGCAAGGGGTTCGAGTACGCCTACACCATCCCGGCCATGTCCAAGGCGATCCAGTCCGCTGGGCGGGTGATCCGCTCGGAGACCGACCGCGGCGTCATCGTGCTCATGGACGACCGATTCCTGGAACAGGGTTACAGCAGCGCCATGCCGGCGGACTGGTTCGAGACGCGCGCCGAGGAGCTGGTGTCGGGCGCGATACTGAAGGACGTCGGTGACTTCTGGGCACGGCCGCAGGACCCGGAACAATAAAAAAAGCCGCTTCTCTCGCGGGAGAGAAGCGGCCGTTGCAGGGTAGCCTCGGCTCCCTGTCTTATTTGCCCTGCGCCACCAGTTCGCGGTAGGGCCACCCCTGCATCCCCTCCTCGAGGATCAGCAGGCGCGCCTCGGCGATACCCTTCCCCTTCAGGTAGTCGTAGGTGTTCTTGGCTCCGCCGCCGCCGCGGGGGCAGACGATGACGATCTCCTCGCGGGAAGCGGTCAGCTGCGGCAGCACACGGTCGAGCTTCTGCTTGTCCTCGGCGGACTTCACCGGGAAGGCGTTGGTCTGCACCGCCCCCTTGAAGTGGTGCTGCTGGAATTCCGCGGGCACCTGGATGTCGACGATCTGCACCTTCTTGCCGGTCTCAAGCCACTTCTTGAAGTCGGCAGGCGCCACGTAGCGGTAGTTGCCGCCGAAAAGGTTGCCGGCGAAGGCCGCCGTCGCGGTCAGGGTGAACAGTACAGCCAGGGTCAGTGAAACCACTCTTCTCATCTTTTTCTCTCCTATCCTTTTTCTGTCGGACTATTGCAGCCCGTACATCCTCTGTTTCACGTATCAGGAGCAGCCCGCGTGCAGGGCTGCACCCAGCGCTCCGGTTATGGAAGGATCCTCCGGAACCAGCACCGGCACTCCCAGCGCATTCTCCAGCATCGCCACCAGGGTCGTGTTGTTGGCGACACCGCCGGTAAAAACGAGATGGCGGCACTCGCCGGTCTTCGAGACCATCGCCGCCAGCCGCGAGGCGACGGCAAGGTGCACCGAGCGGGCGATCTCGGCAGGGGGGATGCCCCTGTTCTTCAGGGAAATGACTTCAGATTCGGCGAAAACGGCGCACATGCTGTTGATGGGGGTGCCGGCGTCGGCCTCTGCTGCGGCGCTGCCGAAATCCGTCAGGCCGTAGCCCAGGGACACCGCCATCATCTCGAGAAAGCGCCCGGTCCCCGCAGCGCACTTGTCATTCATCTGGAAGTTGACGATGCGTCCATCCTCGCTCAGCTGGATCACCTTGCTGTCCTGGCCCCCCACGTCGAGAACGGTACGGCAGTGCGGGAAGAGGTGCCTCGCCCCGAGGGCATGGGCCTTGATCTCGGTGATGATGTCGAGGTCGGCGTGCTGCTGCATCAGGTGCCGCCCGTAGCCGGTCGCCACCACCCGCGCCTGCGGGTGTTCGCCAAGCATCTTAAGGGCCTGGCGGTGCGGCTCAAAGCCGCTTTCCACGACGCGGCGCTGCAGCACGGCTCCCCCCTTCAAGGTGACGGTCTTGATGGTGCGCGAGCCGAGACCGATCCCCACTTGCACGGGCTACCCCCTGATCTGCTCGAGGAACGCCTCGACGCGCGTCTGGAGCTGCCCCGCATCGTCCGGGGAATAGTCGGTTTCTATGGACATGAACGGGATGCCGCGGGCCTCGCAGGCCTCCCTGAGCTTCACCGCCTCGATGTTGTAGGTGTGGCAGAACTGGAGGCAGTAATCGATGATCCCCTCCGCCCCGGAGGCCTCGTACTCCTTGAACACCTGGGCGATGCGGTCGTCGTTGGGGGTGAAACAGGAGCAGTCGATCTTCATGTAGCGCTCGGTAAGCCGCTCCAGCTGCTGCTCCAGGTCCTTCGACCCCTCGTCGATCAGGTCCTTGTAGTAGCGGGTGCCGATGCAGCTCTCCTCGTTCACGACGATGGCGCCGGCGCTCTCGATGATGTGGTGCAGCTTCCAGTTGGGGAGCGCCATCGGGGTGCCCGAGACCATGATGCGCGGTGTCGGCGTCGGCGCCACGGCGACGCCGAGGCCTATGCGCTGCTCCAGTTCGTCGCACAGCTCGTGCACCTTCTGCGCGAAGCGGACCGGCTCGTCGTAGAAAGCGATCTGCTCGATAAGCAGCATGTCCTTACCGCTGATGGGGGAGGGGTTATGGTGGCGCAAGGAGTTCAGTCTCTGCAGGGCGAAGCGTTTCGCGTTGATGGTCCTGATCCCTGCGGCCACAGCATCGAAATCGGTCACGGTGTCGGTGATCCGTTCCACGGCGGCCTTGAAATCCTTCACCTCGTCCAGCCAGAGCCGTTTGTCCCGCTCCCGTTTCATCTGCGGGATCTCCATGACGTGGGTCGGGACGTAACGGTCCAAAAGCTCCCAGGTCTTTTTCTTGGCGTCGCAGGTGGTCTCGCCGTAAACCAGGTCGACCACCTGGAAATAGGGGCAGATCTTCCCGACCTTGAAGCCGAAAGCGGATTTGACCATGGGGCAGATGTTGCGCGGCAGGATCTTCTCCGCGTCCGCGATGGAGCCCTGGGCGCCGCCGCAAAGCCCGATGCAGATCCCGCCGGCGGCGACCACCAACTCCTCGGGGACGTAGACGCAGAAGGTGCCGATGACCGGCTTCCCCCCCTTTTTGGCATCGTGGATCTCCCTGATGCGCCCGGTGTGGATGTTGGCGACCATGTCGTCGAAATACGACATCTTTTCAGGGCGGTTGTGCTGCGACAGGAAGATGTTCTTGTAGGCGCCGGTCAGCATCGCGGGCATGCCCGAGAAGCGGGCGACGTCCATGCCAAGCTCTTCCCAGAGTTCCGGGTCCGAATGCACCTGAAAAGCGTCGTTCATAACAGGTCTCTCCACGAAAGATAAAAGAATGAGGATTTTTATATGTTCGCGGTGGAAATAAGTCAAACGGATTGTTTCGATACAAACGGTTGGTGTTATGGTAAAAAGCGATACCTTCGGGTGTTAGAGAACCGGCTGGCGGATCAAGGGGGCGTGCACCCGCAGGCACAAAAAAAGCCCCCGGGATGCGGAGGCTTTTCTGGAGAGGCAGGTGACGGCGCGAATCAGCGGCCGGGCTGGCGCGGGGTAACGGCCACCTTCTGCACGGCCATGTCGACTACGGGCAACGGCGGTACCGCGGTAAGTCCATAGGTTTTTTTCAGGTCGATGTCCTTGGGGACCGCCTTGAGCAGCGCCTCTGCCAACTTCTGGTCGGCCTGGCGGTAACGCAGCTTCACCTCGACGTTTAGCTTCTTCACCCCCTTCAGCGGGGGGACGCCGTAATGCACATCCTTGTACCCTCTGGGAGGGATGGTGTCGTGGCGCGAGAAGGAGGTCACCACCCAGGGGTCGACGGCGAAGTGGAAGTCCTCACCGATGCCGTCGGAATTGAAGAGCCTCGCGTTCGCCGGGAGTGAGCCGTCCAGACCGGCCTGGCCGCTATTGAGGATGGTCCTCCCGGCCTCGTCCTTCGCGACGATCTCCAGCCACATCTGCCGCACGTTGGTGAGCGAGGTGGGGAGGTTGTGTCCGGCGCGGAGGTTCTTGACACGTACCTGCAGTTCGGTCAGTTCCCCTTTGTGGTAGTTCGGGATGATCTCGACCGACGCGGCCGACTTGAGCCGGTCCACGGCCATGGCGTACTGCTTCATCGACGACTCGGCCTGCTCCTGGTTGCCGGCCTTCCTGGCGGCGCCGGCGGCAAGGTAGCTAAGGAGGTAGTTGGCGCCGTTGAAGAAGTGACGGTACTCGCCGCGCTGCGGCTTGGCGAACTGGTCCGCCGCCTTCAAGAATGCCTGGGGCTCCACCATGTGGCAGTCCTGGCAGAGGATGCCGCGCTGGGCGTACGGGCCGTGCTTCCACTCGAGGTAGGTGGCCTCCAGCGGGAAGTGGGCGTCGTAGTGATACACCTGGTGGCAGGAGGCGCAGAGATCGGCCTGCAGGTGCAAGGGGCTCTCGACGCAGTCGTGGAAGCCGCCCCCGCACTCGGCACTGGGCGTGAAGGGCCCGCGCTTGACGAACCGCGGACCGTCCTTGGTTTCGGCACCGGGCGCCAGGATGAAGGAGCCGTTCTCTGGCTCGTGGGAGGGGGTCTGCCAGTGCGTGGTGCCGCTCACGGAATGGCAGATGTCGCAGGAAACCCCGGCCAGCGCCATCTCGCTCAGCCCCGCGTTGCCCGGCCCCTTGATTTCACCGGTGACCACGCCGGCGGGGGAATGGCATCCCTCGCACTGGCGCGAGATCTCGTGGCCGACCGCTTTCACCGCCTTGTTCAGCTCGCCCTGGTAGACCGGGTCCTGGAACGCGAGCTGGTGCACCGACCCGGTCCACTCCTCGTATTGTTTCTCGTGGCAACCCTGGCAGACGCTGGGGGGGGTGAAGTCGAGGGTGGACTTGTCCCACTTGATGAGGGAGGGGTAGTAGGGGTAGAAGTCCCGGTTCACGTCGAAGACCGGGGACGCGGCGTGCGTGGTGCCCGCCAAGGTGGCAAAGGCGACTGCGGTGGCAAGAACGAGCGCAACCCTTCTCTGCAGCACGAGGTCCTCCTTTTGCGTCAGGCATGATAGGCACCGGCAGGGGCCGGAGGCCGTTCGATTATTCCGTGTCCGGTCCCTGCCCCGTCGGCGGACCGTTCTGGCACTGCTTCTTGCGCATGCACTGCTTCACCTTCTTGATCGCTTCCTGGTCGTCGGGAAAAAGCTCGAAGGGAAGGTGCTCGCCGGTCTGCCGGTAGATCTGGTACCGGTTGCAGCTTTGGTAGTCACCGAAGCAGAGTTTGCTTTGAATGTACTGTGCCGCCTTAGGCAGGTCCTTCATGTTGTCCTTGAAGAACTGGCAGCATTCGACGAGTTCGCACGCCATGAGACACCTCGAATCAATCACAAAGTTGCAGTGCAGGGGCAGGTGGTGATCCTGCCGTAAGAAAGCCAGTGCGCAGCCGACCGAAAGCGCTGGCGGGTGTGCAGGGGCTCAGGAAGCGCCTCGCAACCGGTGCAGCGTCGCTTGAATCGTGGCGGCACTGACGGAATCGCCAAAGCAGCCGGCCCCGGCATAACTGTCGAACTCCTCCAGCTGCCTCAGGAGCAGCGCGAGGTCCGCGGGGTCCTTGACAGCGCAGGGCGCGGAGGCAAGTTCGTCGATCTGGGCGACCAGCCAGGAGGGAAGTCCCGCCTCCTCGTGCTGGCGTCGCGCGGTTTCAGCGATTTCCCGCAGCAATTCCATCGGCACTCCTTTCCGTGTCGTTGCCGCAAGGGAAAGACGTCACCGCTCCGGGCGCCCCGGAAATGGCCAGCGCCTTCTGCTGCACCAGGGCCTGGGCTACCTTGCTTCGTGCGGCGGCCAGCAGGCGTTGCACGGTTCCCCGCGACACCCCCAGGCAGACCCCCGCCTCTTCCTGCGTCTTTCCTTCCCCGTCGCACAGGTGCAGCGCATCCAGCTCGTCATGCGCGAGCCGCACCAGGTCAAGTTCCATGAGCGGAGTACCCGCCGGCTTGAAGACCGCGGCGAAACCGGCGCGGTGTGGACAGATGCAGGTTCTCGGTTTGCGCGGACGCGACACGGTCAGTGAGCGCAGCCGTGGCCGTGGTCATGGCCGCCGCCATGGCCGCCGCAGGTGTGGCCGGGCATGTATTCCTGGAGCCGGTTCGCCTGGAAAAGTGCGAGGTTGTCGGCTACCGTGCCGGCTCCGGCGCGATAGACCCGCATGCCGGCGGCGTTGAGCTTGTGGAGGGCCCCGCCGCCGATGCCGCCGACCACAACGGCGTCAACCACGTACCCCCCGAGCCCGGCGACAGGGTTGCAGGCGCCGTGCTGATGCACGCGGTCGCCGTTGCCGATGGCCACGCATTCGCCGGTGGCGCTGTCTACCAGTAGAAACCCGGGAGCCGAACCGAAATGGCCGTAGACTGGGCTGCTCAGACCCTGGTTCGTTTCGACCGGAAAGCAAATCTTCATGAACAACCTCCGAGTATTGTGTATATGCACAAAGAATCACTAACATTCAAAAAGATATATGTCAATATGTTTTAAAGGAAAGATGCCATTTTCTCGCACTGCCAGTGTGGAAATACCCCCCGGCAAGATGGGCGACGAATATTAGATTTGCTTTGACCCCGGCTGCACACAGGTGGTATAAGTGCCGCGAACTCCCACTGCGAGTCATCTTTCTCCTTGGCCATGCACCTAGCGGTTATGCGCAGGAGCCCTGCTTGCCATGCTGACCAGAATCATCCTCTTACTGCTGACCCTCATCTTGCCCGCATCGGGCTTCGCGGCGCAGTCGACCGCTCCCGCCTCTGCCTCCAGGCTCATCGTCGTGGGGGGCAACAGCAACTATCCCCCCTACCAGTTCCTGGACAAGTACGGCCAGCCCGCAGGCTATATCGTCGATCTCACCAAGGCCATCGCCAGTGTCATGGGGATGCAGGTCGAGATCCGGCTGGGGGATTTCGGAGCCATTCTGAAGCAGCTGGACAGTGGCGAGGTGGACGTACTGGAGGGGCTCTCCTTCTCGGAAACACGCGCCCGGGAATTCGATTTTTCCACGCCGCATTCCATCATCGTGCAAGCCATCTTCGCCAGGAAGGGGACTCCGAAGGTCAAGAGTCTGGATGAGCTCAAGGGGAAGAAGGTGCTGGTGCACCGCGGCGGAGGGATGCACAACTACCTGAAAGAGATGGGGTGGGAGCGCGACCTGGTGCTGACCGACAGCCCGCGCGAAACCCTGGAACAGCTTGCCCGGGGGGACTGCGACTACGCGGTGCTCGCGCTGCTGCCGGGCATGTACATCATCCGCGAGGAAAAGCTCACCGACGTCGTGCCGGTGGCGAGCAACGTGGCGCCCCAGCGTTACTACTGCTACGCGGTTAAGAAGGGGAATGCGGAACTGCTGGCCCAGTTCAACGAAGGGCTGAGCATCCTGAAGAAGACCGGCCAGTTCGACGAGATCTACAACAAGTGGATCGGCGTTCTGGAGCCGCAGAAGACCTCCTGGCTCCTCATCGCCAAGTACGCGGCGCTGGTGGTGATACCCCTCTCTTTGATACTGGCGGCGACGGTGCTTTGGTCATACTCCCTGCGCAGGCAGGTGGCGCAGCGCACGGAGTCGCTCTCTAATGCCCTGGCCGAGTTGCAGAGAAACCAGCAGCAACTGGTGCAGGCGGACAAAATGGCGGCCCTCGGGATCCTGGTTTCCGGGGTCGCCCACGAGATCAACAACCCCACCGGGATCATCCTGATGAACATGCCGACCCTGAAGAAGATTTTCCGGGACGCGGAGCGGATCCTGGACCGTTATCAGGAGGAAGAGGGGGACTTCTCTCTGGGAGGGATCAGGTACCAACGGGTTCGGCAGGAGGTGCCGCTCATCCTGGACGAGATACAGGACGGGGCGCACCGCATCAAGAAGACCGTGGACGATCTGAAGAACTTCGCCAGAAAGGACGACGAGGCGCGCAAGGAACCGCTCGACTTCAACGAGGTGGTGCGGACCGCGGTGCGCCTGGTGGATGTGGCAACCCGGAAATACACCAGCAATTTCAGCGTGAGCTACGGGGCCGGCCTGCCGCCGGTCCATGGCAACGCGCAACGGCTGGAGCAGGTGGTGGTGAACCTGATCATGAACGCCGGGCAGGCGTTGCCGGACCCAAGCCGCGGCATCGAGGTCGCCACAAGCCACGACGCCGGGCCGGGGAGGGTGGTGCTCAAGGTGCGTGACCAGGGAACCGGTATCGCTCCTGAGCACCTGCAGCACCTGACCGATCCATTCTTCACCACCAAGCGCGAGAGCGGAGGGACCGGCCTCGGGCTCTCCATTTCGGCCAACATCATCAAGGACCACGGCGGCGACCTCGGCTTCGAGTCGAGCCCCGGGGAGGGGACCACGGTCACCCTTTCTCTTCCGGCTGCCGTGGCAGGGAGTAAAAATGGACAGTGAGCTCTACCCGGCATTCCGGGTGTTGCTGGTGGATGACGAGCCGGCCTGGCTGCGCTCGCTCTCGCTGGCACTGGAAAGCAGCGCCGGGATCACCAACGTGGAATCGTGCAGCGACAGCCGCCAGGTCCTGGAGCTGATGGCGCAGGCCGACTTCGGCCTGGTCTTGCTCGACCTCACCATGCCGCACGTTTCCGGGGAAGAGCTGCTGACCCAGATCGGGGAGCGTTACCCGGCGGTGGCAGTCATAGTGGTCAGCGGCCTGAACCAGGTGGGGAAGGTGGTGACCTGCATGAAGCTTGGCGCCTACGACTACTACGTGAAGACCGATGACGAGGAGCGCATCGTCTGCGGCGTGGTGCGCGCCATCAAGCACCTCGAGCTGCAGCGGGAAAACAAGGAGATGACGCGGCGTTTCGTCTCCTGTGAGCTCAAGCACCCGGAGGCGTTTTCCGCCATCTGCACCGCCGACCGCGCCATGCAGGCCATGTTCGCCTACATCGAGGCGGTGGCCAAAAGCCCGCTCCCCCTGCTGATCACCGGCGAGAGCGGCACCGGCAAGGAACTGCTGGCGCAGGCCACGCATCGGCTCAGCGGCTGCAAGGGGGAGATGGTGGCGGTCAACGTGGCCGGTCTCGACGACACGGTCTTCGCGGACACCCTGTTCGGGCACCTGCGCGGCGCCTTCACCGGTGCCGAAGGGGTGCGCCGCGGGATGATCGAGGCGGCCGCCAACGGCACCCTCTTCCTCGACGAGATCGGAGACCTGAGCATCGCGTCCCAAGTGAAACTTTTGCGGCTGCTCCAGGAAGGTGAGTATTTCCCCCTGGGGAGCGACCAGCCCAAGCGGCTGAAGGCGCGCGTCGTGGTGGCGACCCACCAGAACCTGGAGGCGAAGGTCGCTGAAGGGACCTTCAGGCGCGACCTGTTCTACCGGCTGCGCACCCACCACGTCGAGGTCCCGCCGCTGCGCGAGCGCAAGGGGGATATTCCCTACCTCCTGGACCTGTTCCTGGAGGAGGCGGCGAGGACGCTTGGCAAGAAGAAGCCGACTCCGCCGCCTGGGCTCGTGCAGCTTCTGTCCACCTATGCGTTCCCGGGCAATGTCCGCGAGTTCAAGGCGATGGTCTTCGACGCGGTAAGCACCCACAAGGAGCGCATGCTTTCCATGGAGTGCTTCGTGAAGTCGATCAACGCCACCGGCGGGGTCGTGGCGGAGCGCATCCCGGACCAGAATCCGTTCGCCGCGTTCGAGCCGCTGCCGACCTTTGCCAACGCGGCCGGATACCTGCTGGAGGAGGCGATGACCCGTGCCGGCGGCAACCAGACCCTCGCCGCCCGGCTGCTCGGCATCTCCCAACCTTCCCTCTGGAAGCGCCTCAAGCTCGCCCGCCGCTGAACCCCTATTGCCGGAGTCTATAGTCATAGACTCCGGCAATAGCAGTTGTAACCCACCGCACTCAAGCCACTTTTCCACCTCCCCCCCGGGTAAGACCCATAGCCGACGGCTATAGGGGTTCGCATCCCCCGTACCTTCCCGTTTCGCCAATTAATGTAAAGATCACGGCAATTTGTCGCGAATGGTCCCGTTTGGTACCGATCCTGCTCTAATGAGGCAAAGGCTGTCACAGGGCGAACGCCCTCACATTTAGAAGGAGAGGATCATGAACAAACAGGCGACGTTGGCGATGGCGGGTGTACTGGCGGTACTGGCGGCAGGCAGCGATGCCCAGGCTAAAAGCCTGGAGGACATTCTCAAGGAGAAAGGTGTCATCACCGAGGCGGAGTACAAGGAAGCGTCAAAGGAGAAGCCTTACGACTACAAGCTGGGCAAGGGGTTCGTCCTCACCTCGCCGGACCAGAAGTTCCAGTTGCAGCTTGGCGGCCAGATCCAGGCCCAGTACGAGCTGGACAATTACGAGGTGGGCAACAAGCAGGACGTGAGTCAGTTCAACCTGCGGCGCGTCAAGACCCTCTTGAGCGGCTACGCCTTCACCAAGGATCTCACCTACAAGGCCACCTACAACTGGTCCAACGTCGTGAAGGAAAACAGCAAGGCGATGGAAGAGGTGAACATGAAGTATCGCGTCGCCGATGAACTGCAGGTGATGCTCGGACAGGAAAAGATCCAGTACTCCAGGCAGTGGATCACCTCCAACACCGCCCAGCAGTTCGTCGACGGATCCTTCGTAAGGAATGCCTTCATGCAGGGGTACGACACCGGCATCAACCTGCACGGGGACCTCTGGACGGGGGTGGTGAAGTACGACGCGGGCCTCTTCGGGGGTGCCGGCCAGAACACCAAGAACAAAACAAGCGACAACGCGTACAACTTCAGGTTGACCGTGAACCCCCTCGGCGACATGAAATACGGCGAGGGCGACCTGGAGTATTCCAAGAAGCCCCTGGTTTCCTTGGGAAGCAGCTACTATCTCAACACCGTGAAAAAGACGGTCTCGGGAACCGGCACCACGGCGACCTCCGCCATCGACAACAACAACTCCAACTTCGTAACCGACACCAACGGCTGGCTCGGCACGGCGGTGAAGGGGAAATACTTCGGTACCAAGGCCGCCGAGGACATCAACGTCGATTCCTGGGAAGCGGACTTCGCCTGCAAATGGCTGGGCGCATCGATGCAGGGGGAGTATTTCTGGGGCAAGGCGGTCGGTGAAACCTCCGGCAAGGAGCTGATTGCCAGGGGCGGTTACGTCCAGGCCGGCTACTTCGTGATCCCGCAGCGCCTGGAGCTTGCCCTCCGCTACGCCTGGATGGATCCCAACCGCCAGGTTTCCAGCGACTCCATCTCCGAGATTCAAGGGGCGGTCAACTACTTCCTCTACGGCAACAACCTGAAGATCCAGGGCGACGTCGGCAACCGCCACACCTACAAGAACCAGGCTGACGATCTCGTGGCGCGCGCCCAGGTGCAGCTGCTCTTCTAGCGCTTGACCGGGAAACGACGACGTAACTACAGGAGAGAAAAAATGACACGCAAAACTATGGTACCGGCACTGCTGCTTACGGCGGCCCTGCTGATCGCAGCATCCATCGCATGGGGGGCTGACTCGTCCAAGAGCTCGTTCCTGTCGGGGGTGCACAAGAAAAACAATGTGACCTGCGCCGATTGCCACGGCAAATCGCTTGCCGTGGATGACAGCGAGACGGCGCTGAACAAGAACTGCAGGGGATGCCATGGCGGCTTCGAGGAACTGGCCGCGAAGACCAAGGAGCACATAAACCCGCACAAGTCGCACCTGGGCGACACCAACTGTACCGCCTGCCATAAGGGGCACGTCGCCTCGAAGGCGTACTGCAACTACTGCCACAGCTTCGCCATGAAAATCCCCGCCATGGGGACCGAGCAGGAGTCGAGCGACAAGAAATGGGTGCAGGAATCGGCGCCCGGCAAGAAGGAGTTGAAGTCCACCAGGGTCGAGTCCGCCGACGTGGTCGTGATCGGTGCGGGCGGCTCCGGGTACGTAGCCTCCATCACCGCCCACGATGCCGGGGCCAAGGTGATACTGCTGGAGAAGATGCCCATCACCGGCGGCAACAGCATGCTGGCGGCCGGTGGCATCAACGCCGCCAGGACCCGCTACCAGGAGCGGCTGGGGATGCACGACGACCCGGCAGAAATGGTGAAGGAAACCATGAAGGGGGGGAGGGATAAGAACGACCCCGAGCTGGTCAAGGTTCTTGCCTACAAGTCCGCCGACGCGGTCGACTTCCTGGTTTCGCTCGGTGCCGACATGACCGACCTGGTCCGCTCGGGCGGCGTCGCGGTGGACCGCACCCATCGTCCGGTGGGGGGGGCCGCGGTGGGACCGCACCTGATCAAGGTTTACCGTGACAACGCGGCCAAGCGCAACATCGACGTCAGGGTGAACTCCGAGGTGGTGCAGATCCTCTCCGACGGCAAGGGGCGCGTCACCGGCGTGCAGGTGAAGGGGAAGCACAGCGGCGTCTACACCATCAACGCAAAAGCCGTCATCGACACGGCGGGCGGTTTCGCTGCCAACAACGAACTGGTCGGCTTCTACAAGCCGCAGTTCAAGGAGACCGCCTCTTCCAACCAGCCCGGGGCGACCGGCGAGGGGATGTTCCTCGCGGAGAAAATAGGCGCCAAGCTCATCGACATGGAACAGATACAGATCCACCCGACCATGGGGGGCGACACCAAGGTCCTGGTTTCCGAAACCGTGCGCGGCAGCGGTGCCATCCTGGTGAACCATGCCGGCAAGCGCTTCGTCAACGAGCTGACCACCCGCGACAAGGCCTCCGCGGCCATCCTGGCGCAGCCTGAGAAGTCGGCCTTCCTGGTGCTGGGCGAGGGCATCCGCAAGAGCAACGTGCAGATAGACGGCTATATCGCGCTCGGGCTGGTGCAGGAGGCGGATAGCGTCGCAGGGCTTGCCGCCAAGATGGGTGTGCCGGCGGATGCGCTTACCGCCACGGTGGCGGCCTACAACAAGGCCTTCGAGGCGAAAAAGGATCCGGAATTCCAGCGCCAGGACATCCCGCGCCCCGTCGACGGACCGAAGTACTACGCGATCTGGGTCAAGCCGGGGCGCCACCACACCATGGGCGGCGTGAAGATCAACACCGAGGCACAGGTAATCGGCAAGGACGGCAAACCGATCGCCGGTTTCTACGCGGCGGGGGAGGTGACCGGCGGCGTGCACGGCTGGAACCGCCTGGGAGGCAACGCCATCACCGACACCGTGGTCTTCGGTAGGATCGCCGGCAGCAACGCGGCCAGTTTCATCAAGAAAGAGAAGTAATCGAGCTCGTTGTCAAACGCAAAGCGCCCTGCGTCACCTGGTACGCAGGGCGCTCCAGTTGAAGCGCCAGCCGGGGCGGAGCGTGACCGGACGCAGGGAACCGACATGAAGAATGAAAAACTGTTCAAGTCGCTGTTTCTGATCAACTTCGCAACCAGCCTCGGGTTCGGCATCGCGGACGCATTCTTTTCCACCTACCTTTTCTCCCTCGGGGGGCGCGGTCTTCTGCTGGGGCTGCCGCTGCTGCTTTTCTCCCTCTCGAAGATCATTTTCAGCCCGGTCATGGGGGCCTGCGTCGACCGCATCGGCGCCCGCCGTGCCGCCACGCTCAGCCTCACGCTCTACCTTCTCGTGTCCCTTGGCTATCTCTTTTGCTCTCAGCTCGCGCTCATCGCGCTGTTGCGCCTGCTTCAGGGGCTGGCGTGCGCCATGTTCAGGCCTGTCATGCTCTGTCTGGTTGCGGTCGTTGGCGGCCCGAAAGGTGAGGGGCGCGCGGCCGGGACCTTCGACATCTCCTTCTACCTCGCCGTGGGGGTGGGGCCTCTTCTGGGTGGGGTGCTGCACGATCTCTGGGGCTTTTACGGCATCTTCGCCTGCCTCGCCACGTTGTGCCTGTTCGCGCTGGCGCTCGCCCTGCGGCAGATACCGACACACGGTCATTCGGCAATCCCCACGGGCCGGCGGGAGTCCGGCCTGGCGCTGCCTGCCGCACTGGAGGCGGCGCGCCACGGCACCATGGGGGGACTCCTGGCCTTCATCTTCGGCAGGGGATGCGGGATCTCCCTCCTGGCCGGCTTTCTCCCCATCCTCCTGGACGCGCGGCTGGGGCTCAGCGGCACCCAGACCGGGATGGTGCTTGCTTCCAGCACCCTCGTGATCACGTCCCTGCTGCGACCGGTGGGGTGGCTTTCCGACCGGTTGCCGCGCAAGTCCCTGGTGCTCCTGGGAGGGGTTTCGGTATCGCTGCTCTACTTCCTGGTTCCGGTGGCCCAGGGGTTCCACCAGGTGCTCATGCTCGGGGGAGGGATCGGGCTGTGCAGCGTGCTGTCCCAGCCTGCCAGCACCGCGCTTTTGCTGGAGCAGGGGGAGCGTCACGGAACGGGAGTTGCGGTGGGGATCTTCAACACGTCGCTGAACCTCGGGTTCGTGGTGGGTCCTCTCTTTGGGGGGTGGCTGCAACACCGCTTCGGGCTTGCCGCCGTCTTTCAAGGCGCGGGGTGGATCGGCCTGGCGGCGGCGGTGCTTTTCGCGGCGGGGAGCGCCAGGGGGGAGCGGGTGCGCTCGGGGAATCGGTCGGCCGCCGGCACTGCGGGAGCGGCTTGAGGTGCCGCAAGTGACTGCCGCCACCTCGCACCGCCCCCGCACTTTCCCGCCTGTACGTCATTCCTTGATGTTCTTGTCGATCCCGGCGCGGCCGTCGTCGCACTCCTCCTCGGGTTCGCCGGGGCGGCTGTAGCGCGGGTCGCTGGTCGCGCTGACGCAGACCGGGGTCGGTTCCTCGGCGGCTCCCGCGGCCGCGGGGACGTGTTCGTGATCCCTTCCCCCCTCTTTGGGAACGTCCCCCTTGCTCGGCTGCCAGTCAGCCATGTCCCGGAACATCCGGAAGCGCTCCATGGCCTCCTTTTCCATCTGCTTGCGCAGCATTTGGGCCACCTCCGGGTTCTGCTTTTCCAGGGCCTGGAAGCGCACCTCGCCGGAGAGGAACTCGGCAAGCGACCCGTCGGGCTTCTTGGATTCCAGGATGAACGGGTTCTTCCCTTCCAGCTTCAAAAGCGGGTTGTAGCGGTACAGCGGCCAGTAGCCGCATTTCACCGCGAGCTGGCTCTCCTCGATCGATTTCCCCATCCCCTTTCTGAGTCCCTGGTTGATGCAGGTGGAATACGCGATGATGAGCGACGGGCCGGGGTACGCCTCGGCCTCCGTGATCGCCCTCAGGGTCTGGTTCTTGTCGGCGCCGATGGCGATCGAGGCGACGTAGACGTAGCCGTAGGTCATGGCCATGCGCCCGAGGTCCTTCTTGGATGTCCTCTTGCCGGCGGCGGCGAAACGGGCGATGGCGCCCAACTGGGTCGCCTTGGAACACTGGCCGCCGGTATTGGAGTAGAGCTCGGTGTCCATCACCAGGAGGTTCACGTCCTCGCCGGTGGAGATGACGTGGTCCAGGCCGCCGAAGCCGATGTCGTAGGCCCAGCCGTCGCCGCCGTAGATCCAGATGGACTTCTTGGTGAAGAGGTCCGCCGATGCCGCGATTCCCTGCAGCTCCTCGTTGTCCCCCGCTTTCGGGAGGAGCTCCTTCAGCCGGTCGCCGTGGCGCCGTGAGAGTTCCGGGTCCATCATCCCCGCGAGCCAGGCGGCGAGCTCTTCCCTCAGCTCCCCTTCGGGCAGGTGGTGCACGGCGCGGCGCACCTGGTCGGCCAGGAGGCTCCTGCGCTGCGACACGGCCATGTGGTAGCCGAACCCGAACTCGGCGGCGTCTTCGAAGAGCGAGTTGTTCCACGCCGGGCCGTGCCCTTCGGCGTTGGCGCAGTAGGGGGAGACCGGGGCCGAGGCGCCCCAGATCGAGCTGCAGCCGGTGGCGTTGGCGATCATCATCCGTTCCCCGAAGAGCTGGGTGATGATCCGGGCGTACGGGGTCTCGCCGCAGCCGGAGCAGGCGCCGGAGAACTCCAGAAGCGGCTGCTGGAACTGGCTCCCGATCACCGTGGTCCGCTTCACCAGGTGCCCTTTCGGGGAGAGGGTCTCGGCGAACTTGCGGTTCTCCTCCTGCACGGCGGCCTGGGTGTCGATCGGCTTCATGACCAGCGCGGGAACCTTGGCGGGGCAGATGTCGGCGCAGTTGCCGCACCCCATGCAGTCGAGCGGGTAGACCTGGATCCGGAAGCCCATCCCCTTCAGTTCCCTCGCGTTGACCGGGATGGTCTGGTAGCTGCCCGGTGCGCCGGCCAGCTCGCCGTCGGTGGCCACGAAGGGGCGGATGGTGGCGTGCGGGCAGATGTAGGCGCACTGGTTGCACTGGATGCAGTTTTCCTTGATCCACTCGGGGACGTTGATGGCGACGCCGCGCTTTTCGTAGCGCGCGGTGGAGAAGGGGAAGACCCCGTCGGGCGTGAAGGAGGAAACAGGGAGGTCGTCCCCCTTCTGGCGCAGGATCGGGAACACCATGTCGCGCATGTAGCCGGGCATCTGCTGGTTGAGGCGGAAGTCGGTGCCGTGCCGGTCGTCGGCCTCGCGCCAGGAGTCGGGATAGGGTATCTCGACCAGGCTCTCCACGGCGAGGTCGACCGCCGAGAGGTTCATGTCGACCACTTGGTCCCCCTTGCGACCGTACTCCTTGCGGATCGAGTCCTTCAGAAGCTCAACCGCGCGCTCGAAGGGGAGCACCCCGGACAGCTTGAAGAAGGCGGTCTGCATGATCATGTTGATGCGCCCGCCGAGCCCGGCGGACTGAGCGATGCTGATGGCGTCCACGTTGTAGAGGCGGACCTTCTTCCGTGCGATGGCCCGGCGCATGGTGGCCGGGAGGTTGGCCTCCATCGCCTCCACGCTGTTCCACGGGGAGTTCAATAGGAAGGTCCCACCCTCCTTGATCCCCTCCAGCAGGTCGTAGATCTGCACGTAGGGGGCCTTCTGGCAGGAGATGAAATCGGCCGCGTCCACGAGGTAGGTGGACTGGATCGGGCTCTCCCCGAAGCGCAGGTGCGAGACGGTGATCCCCCCCGACTTCTTGGAATCGTAGGAGAAGTAGGCCTGGACGTAGAGGTCGGTGTTGTCGCCGATGATCTTGATCGCCGCCTTGTTGGCCCCGACGGTGCCGTCGGCCCCCATCCCCCAGAAGCGGCACTGGATGGTCCCCTCCGGGGTGGTCGAGAGGGTCCCCTCCGCGGGGAGCGAGCTGTCGCTCACGTCGTCGGTGATGCCGACGGTGAAGTGGCGCCTGCCGGGGCGGCCGTTCATGTTTTCGAAGATGCTCTTCACGTGCACCGGCCGGAATTCCTTCGATCCAAGCCCGTAGCGCCCGGCGTAGAGTTCCGGGATCTCGCCGCCCCGCTCGAGAAAGGCGGTGCAGACGTCCTGGTAGAGCGGCTCGCCCAGGGAACCCGGCTCCTTGGTGCGGTCGAGCACCGTGATCTTCCGGGCTGAAGGGGGGATGGCGGAGAAAAGGGCGTCCGAGGCGAACGGGCGGAATAGCCGCACCTTGACCAGCCCCACCTTCTCCCCTTTTCCGTTCAGGTACTGCACCACCTCCTCCGCGGTCTCGCAGGAGGAACCCATGGTGACGATGACCCGGTCCGCCTCGGCGTGACCGACGTAGTCGAAGAGCCGGTACTGCCGCCCGGTGAGCTGCCCCACCTGCTCCATGGTGGCCGTCACGATCTGCGGCAGCGCCTGGTAGAAGGGGTTGGCGCGCTCACGGCCCTGGAAATAGATGTCGGGATTCTGGGCGGTGCCCCGCAGTTCCGGGTGCTCCGGGTTCATGGCCTTCCTGCGGAACGCGGCCAGCTTCTCGTAATTGACCAGTCGGGCCATCTCCTCGTAACCGATCACCTCGATCTTCTGCACCTCGTGCGAGGTCCGGAAGCCGTCGAAGAAGTGCAGGAAGGGGAGGCTCCCTTCCAGGGCGGCGAGGTGCGCCACCAGGGCGAGGTCCATCACCTCCTGGACCGAGCAGGAGCAGAGCATGGCGAAGCCGGTTGGGCGCGCGGCCATGACGTCCTGGTGGTCGCCGAAGATGGAGAGGGCGTGGGTGGCGATGGCGCGGGCCGAGACGTGGAACACCCCCGGGAGCTGCTCGCCCGCGATCTTGTACATGTTGGGGAGCATCAGCAGCAGCCCCTGCGAGGCGGTGAAGGTGGTGGTGAGGGCACCCGCCGCCAGCGAGCCGTGCACGGCGCCCGCCGCACCCGCCTCGGACTGCAGTTCCTTGATGTTCAGGGTCTGGCCGAAGATGTTCTTGCGTCCCTCCGCCGCCCACTCGTCCGCCACTTCCCCCATGGTCGAGGAAGGGGTGATCGGATAGATGGCCGCCGTCTCGCTCAGGGCGTAGGCGACATGCGCCGCTGCCGTATTGCCGTCCATCGTTTTCCTGGTTCCGCTCATGTGAACAGTCCCCCTTGTCCAGAGATGGCTGCACCCGCCCGGTGCCCCTTCCCGCAATAATGGGGACGCAGGGTGGGTGGAGATAATGAAGTTTAATATGCTACCACTAATTTGTTTCAAGGAAAGGAAGGCGCGTCCGGGAGAGGGACGCCGGAGGGGCGGGGAGCGGGCGGGATGTCAGCGCGACACCAGTTCCGGGGGGGGAGCGAGCGAGAACCTGTGGAAGATCTCCTCGATGAGGTCGGAAAGGGTCGGGTCGAGGTTGCGGTTCTTCTCCAGGACCAGGCGCCGCGGCCTGGAGGGGGCGAACCCCCTGACCTGGTGGCTGACCAGCGAACCGTCGGCCAGGTGAGCGGCGACCACGCTGCGGGAGATGAAAGTGATCCCCTCGCCGGCCTGGACCGCCTTGATGATGAACGGGATGTCGTCGAAGTAGACGGTGTTGCGGAACTCGGCGGCGTCGCGGCCGATGACGTGCATGCTTTTTTCCAGGAAGCGCCGGGCGCAGCAGCCGGACTTCTTGCAGTACAGGCGCTGGCCGAGCATGGTTTCCACGTCGACCACTTTGGCGTCGATGCCGAAGGCGGGCCTGCTCACGAAGACCATCTCGTCGTCGGGGAGCGCATAGACGGCGAAATCCTCGAGGTTCAGATCCTCGCAGAATTCGATCAGAACCAGGTCGTACAGCTTTTCCCTCACCCCCTTCAGGGCTCCTTCGGGCATGTCGAAGACGAAGCTCAGTTCGCTGGTCTGGGAGTTGCGCGACATGAAGCGCGTGAAGATGTCCGGCAGGAAGGAGATGCCGAAGGGGGCGGTGCAGCAGAAGGAGATCTTGCGTTTACGCGCCAGAAGCTGCAGTTCGTACAGGAATTCCTGCTCCATCTTCAGTACCTGGCGCGCCTTCTCGACCAGCAGTTGTCCCGCGGCCGTCGGTTTCATCGCGAGGCCGGAGCGGTCCAGAAGGAGCTGTCCGTAATGGTCCTCGAGGATCTTGATCCTGCGGGAGACGGCGGACTGTGTCACACAGAGGATCTCGGCCGCCTTGGAAAAGCTGCCGCACTCGACCGAGACAACGAGTGTTTTCAGATTGGTGAAATCCATGTATTTCGCCCCAGTGATGCCGGCTATGCCAAACACGCATAGGCTGTGTGAGAATATGTCGTTTGTGCATATTGCAAAAAACTTATATAGATTGCAACAGCCGATTTGAGGAAGAAGTCAGACCGAGTCAAACAAAAGTGTTAAATATCATTAATTACTATGCCTTTTGCGCATGATGCTATGAATAATTTTCACTTGAGTAGTTTACCCCATTACGCGAAATGGCAACAATGAGCTGTTCAGTCAGATTGCCTTCAGCGCCATATATAGAATTCCTTTCAAATAACACAGTTGCGGCAATACGTGCTATGGACGACTCATCGTCGTGTCAGATTTCAGTTCTCTTGCTTAAGTTATTTAGCCGCCTCACCCAGTAAGTGAACATTCTTGACATAAAACGAAATTATTTTAACTTATGGACGCGGTATCTTTGACTGTATTAATCAAGCAGAAAGGAGGAGGGGACGTTCAAGGTAGTTGAAGCCATATTTTAGCCAATCCAAAGGAGGTTGTATGTCGGAAAAGATGATGAAGAAGAGCAGGGTATTGCTGTTCTCGCTGCTCGGCCTTTTGGCCGTAGCGGTACTCAGCATCTGGGGGTGCGGTGATACCAGCTATGACAGCCCTGCCAAGGGTGTTACCACGACCAAAACTGCAACCGCACTGATCGAGCCAGCGGAACTGAGCCAGTGGATCACCGAGGGCAAGGTGAACAAGGCCGGTGGCTACGACCGGGTGGTGATACTCCAGGTCGACGGGACCGTCACCAACTACGATCTCGGGCACATCGCAGGTTCCCAGAGCGTCGGTCTCAACACCGAACTGGCCCAGACCCGCGTGGAAGGGCCTATGTACACCGGTTCCATGGTTCCTGACGGGACCACGATGGATACCCTGATCCAGCGCGCCGGCATAGACGCAAACACGACCATCGTCTTCACCACCTCCGAGGCTGAGAGCGGGTCGCCCTGGAACCTCACCAGGGGCTACACCGTGTTCCGCTACTGGGGCTTCCCCAAGGAGAGGCTCAAGGTCCTCAACGGCGGCAACAAGGCCTGGAAGGCGGCGGGGATGCCGCTGGTCTTCGACAAGCCGACCGTCGCCAGGTCGAGCTACGCGGTTACCCCCAACGGCGTGAACCGGGTAAGGGCGGACCTGAGGGCTTCCCTCGCCGACATGATCGCCGCGGTCAACGCGGGAACCGCAACCAACGATTTCATCGACGGCAGGAGCACCGACGTCCCGGCCGGCCCCACCTCGGACCTGATCGACACCTCGACCCCGACCAAGTACGTGGTCTTTGAAGGAGCCGTGCACGGTGGCCGCAACAAGGCGCACACCCTCCTGCACACCGCCGGCAAATTCAAGTCCGTCGCCGAGGTGCAGACGGCGCTGGCCATCCCGGCGGGACGCACCTCTATCTACACCATCTGCCGCGCCGGCAACATCGCCAGCGTCCTCTTCTTCGCCATCGACGGCTACGCCTACTACAACGAGACCACCGCCGGAGCCCTGAAGGCGGTATGGTACGACGGTTCCTGGGGACAGTGGGGGCTCATGGCCAGCTCGGACAAGGTCGGCACCACCCTGGCCAACGCAGGGGGCAAGCTCGCCGTGGGTTCCATCTGGGATACCACCGGGCTGACCGATTCGCGCACCTACAACATCGATGCGGGACGCGCCATCGTCACCTACAGCACCAGGCTGCTGAGCCCGGAGCCCACCTACGCGACCGGCAACCAGATCGAGGATACCGACGCCGCCTACCATAGCCCGGTCAGCACCAGCAGCGGCAGCGGCACCACCGGCGGCGGAGGCGGCTGCTAACGGGCGCCGGGTGCAGCTTACCGATCATCAATCGACCACATAGGGAGTAGACGACCATGATCAATATCAACAAGACCGTCTGTGCCGCCCTTCTGGGGCTGGCGCTGGCCAGCGGAACCGCATATGCAGGACCCAAGATGACCTTCGGCCCCAACGACGAGGGGGCGCTGCAGCTGGACTACAAGGGCCAGTTCCAGATGACCTTCCGCGACATCGGCTCGGGAGACAACGATGAGGACACCACGGCCAACTTCAACTTCCGCCGCAACCGCCTCGCCTTGATGGGCAAGTACGGCGACATGATGTCGCTCTACGTGCAGACCGAGTACACCGACGACCAGAACCTGACCCCACTCGACGTGGCCAGGGAGAACCAGGGCTCCAACTTCCAGCTCCTGGACGCGGTGGTGCGCTTCAAGATCGACAACGCCTTCCGCATCAACGTCGGCAAGTTCAAGTACAACCTCTCCCGCGAGAACCTGGAGGCGTGCGAGGCGCCGCTCACCCTGGACCGTTCGCTCTTCATCCGCGCGCCCTACGTGACCACCCGCGACACGGGGGTCGCCATCTGGGGGAACCTGTTCAACGACATGTTCCAGTACCGCGTGGACGCCATGGAGGGACGCAAGGCTGTCTCAGGCGAAACCGCGCCTGCCTCCAACTTCCGCTACTCGGCACGCGCCCACGTGACGCTGCTCGACCCGGAAAACGACTACGGCTACAAGGGCACCTACCTGGGCAAGAAGAAGGTTGCCACCTTCGGGGCGGCCTACCAGTTCGAGCCGGACGTCGCCTATGCCGACACCGTCGCGAGGACCGGGAAGAAGGACTACAAGGCATGGACCTTCGACGGTTTCGTTGAATACCCCGTGGAAGGGCTCGGGACATTCACCGCGTCCGGGGCCTACGAGAAGGTCGATCTGGACGACGCCTACCTGGGAGACAACCCCGACGCCAACGCGGCCGGGATCAACGGGGAGAAGAACGGCTACTACGTCAAGGCGGGCTACCTGCTCCCCAACATCCCGCTGCAGCTCTTCGTCCGGCACGAGAACTGGAAGTTCGCCAACCTCAACGGCATCTACGACCAGCGCGTTTTCTGGACCGGCGGCGGCATGAACTACTACCTGCGTGACCAGAACCTGAAGCTCACCTTCGAGGCCAACTCGACCGGTTTCCGCAACGGCAGCGGGACCCAGGCCGACAGGACCGAGGACTTCATGACCTACGTGACCCAGCTCCAGGTGATCTTCTAGCGGGCAAACAACAAAGGAGGATGAACATGTTGCGTAAAGCGATGCGAATGGCGGCCGCGGCCGTAATGACGATATCCCTTGCGACGGCGGCCTTCGCGGCAGGCCCGGCCAAGGGGAAGGTGACCAAGGTGGAAGGGGAGCAGGTAACGGTGACGCTGGAAGCCCCCGCTCCGGCCTTCGTGAAAAAGGGTGCCATGGTCAACTCTCTGGGGGGGAGCCCGAAGGTGCTCGCCGTGCAGGGGAACGAGGTGACGCTGAAGTTCGGCAAGGCCAAGGCGGAGAAGATAAAGGTCGATTCCCCGATCTCCCTCTCGGAGTGCGAGGGGGACGAACTGCAGGGCTGCTGACAGGGAGGGGCGCCCGCCACGGCGGGCGCCCCTCCTGATGTGCTAACCGGAAACGACAGAGGGAACCATGAAGAGAATGAATGTGCAGGCAAGCCTCGCGGCCGCTCTTCTTTTTGCGCTGGCGGCCCCAGCTTTTGCAGGGAAGGCCGGCATCGGCTGGCAGGAAACGATAGTGGCCAAATCGGGGAAGGCGAAGACCATCGCCGAGCTGGCCAAGATGTACGACTCGAGCTCCTGCGTGGAGTGCCACCAGGAGCAGCATGACCAGGCCCAGAAATCGATTCACTCGCGCTCCCTTTTCGGGACGGCGCGCACGGCGATGACCATCATGACCACCATCGAGAACGGCCTCATGGAGGAGCCCTATTCCGGGGTGAAGAGCCCGAAGGACGTCAAGGTCGAGCACCTCATGGGGTGCGCCAAGTGCCACCTGCCGCAACTGGCGGACGCCGAGGACTCGGTGGCCCAGGAGCTGGTGGCGACGCTGTACGGCTGGAAAGAGGCCAGGGCCAAAAAGGACAAGGAGGGGGCCAAGAAGCTGGAGGAGAAGCTGAAGAGTGTCTCCATCAACTGCCTGGTCTGCCACAACAGGAACGCCATCACGCACAAGTGGCAGGACGGCTATCCCAAGGCGGGGGTGGTGTACGGTTCCAAGGAGGGGGATCATCCCTCCGACAAGTTCCCCAAGATGGCCAAGAGCCCGATCATGGACCAGGCGATCCAGTGCGGCCAGTGCCACGGTCTGGGGCCGAACCTGGAACTGGACGAGCCGACCCAGTGCTGTACCTCCTACGGCAGCTACCTCTGGGCCTACAAGGCCGAGGTGGGGCAGGAGAACTGCCAGGAATGCCACATGAAGAACTCCAAGCTCGGCCACAACATCCAGTCCTACCGCGAGCCCGCCATGACCGACAAGGCGGTGGAGTTCAAGGCCGAGGCGTTCGGCTACCACTGGCGCGACGGAGCCCAGATCAAGCCCAAGGCGGTGGTCAAGGTCGAGATGGTGAACCGGGCGGGGCACTCCATACCGGACGGCTGACCGACCCCCAACCGACTGGTTCTGTCGGTAACAGCCAAGACCAAGGATGGCAAGGAAGTGTTCAACCAGGAGAAGATCTACATGCCGGTGCCCCAGCAGTTGGCCAGAGGGGACCGGATGGGGCGCGGCCCCTACGAGAAGAGCGGCCTGATCGAGGACACCGGGCTTCCGCCGGGCAAGCTGGTGAAGGAGCGCTTCGACATCATGTATCCCCTGGAGGAGGTCGAGGTCGACGGCAAGACGGTGAACAAGCCTGCCGTCTACGACCTGGACATCGAGGTGAAGCTCACCTATCTCCCCTTCGGCACCCCCAACAGCGATCCCTTCGTCTGGAAGGAGTTCACCAAGACGGTGAGCATCAGCAAGAGCGGGAAATAGGGGCTCAGAATCAACAGGTCCTGGTTTGCAATGTGCCGGCATCGGGAGCGATGCCGGCTTTTTTTTGTCGGACGTTCATGAAAGGTTTTGGATAACGGCTCCGATTTGACTATAATGCGCGGGACTTCAGGAGAAGAAACAGCGGGCGACATGAAATCGACTGGGAGCGCGAAAAATCGAGCGCCAAGCGCAGGGGGAAGGCGCCGCCGGAAAGCTTTGCTCCTTTCCCTGCTGCCCCTCCTCGCCTTTGCCGGCTGCGGCGGCAACTCCCCGGCCGCGTCGGGGTGCCTCTCCTGCCATGCCGGCATCGAGCACGTCTCGGCCACGCACCGCGACTGCGTTGCCTGCCACGGCGGCGACGGCAAGGCCCGGGTGAAGGAGGCGGCGCACCGCGGCATGTACGGGCGCAACAACCCGTCCGCGCCCGAACATTGGGACAAAAGCTGCGGCTCGTGCCACCTGTACCAGCTGGACCGGGTGAAATCGAACCTGATGTACACCACGACCGGGATGATCCGGAACATCCGGCTCACCTGGGAGGGGCCGGAGGAGGGGGACTACGCCAGCCGCGCCGGGGAGGCCTACGATCCGGCCGGCAGGGCGCTGCAGCTGAAGCCCGTGGCTGAACTCGACCACCTCTCCGGCGAGCTGTACCGCAAGTTCTGCTCCCAGTGCCACGTGGCCCGGGAGAGCGGGGAGGTGTACGGTGAGAGCCACGCCTCGGGGTGCGCCGCCTGCCACTTCCCCTACAACGACCGGGCCACCTACCGGGGCGACGACGCCACCGTGCGGGGGAGGCGACCTTACGCGGCGACCCACGCCATGGAGCGGCTCCCCGGCAACGAGGTCTGCTCCCGGTGCCACAACCGCAGCGGACGCATCACCTACTCCTACCAGGGGCTGAACGACGGCAACAACGGGCTGGTGCCGACCCGCTTCGGGCTGCCGGGACCGGTGCTCGCCAGCGGCAACAGGAACCTCACCCGCATCGCCCCCGACGTCCACTTCGCGGCGGGCATGGACTGCATCGACTGCCACACCTCGCGCGACCTCATGGGGGACGGCTACGCCTACCGCAACATGTACCTGCAGACCGAGATCGGCTGCGAGGACTGCCACGGAGGCGCCAGGCCGCCGCGCTACCGCGAGATCTCGGGCGAGAGCGACGAGGCGCTGCGGGAGTCCCAGGGGTACCGGATGCAGATGCGTCCCGGGATGAAGATGATCCTCACCGCCAAGGGGCGCCCCTACTCCAACGTCTTTTACCGGGACGGCGCGGTCTGGGTGCTGGGGAAACGGAGCGGGAGGCTCTTCAAAAGCCGGGTCATCACCGGGACCCCGGAGCATACCGTGGCGGGGCACGGCCGGATGGAGTGCTACTCCTGCCACAGCCGCACCGTGGTCCAGTGCTACGGCTGCCACACAAGCTACGACAAGACCCGGTCCGCCATGGACTACGTGAAGGGGGTGCCGACCCCCGGGCGCTTCAGCGAAAAGGAAGATTACCGCACCCTCTACCCTTTCCCGCTCGCCCTGAACCAGCGCGGCAGGATCTCCACGGTCACCCCTGGCTGCCAGACCTTCGTGAGCGTGGTGGAGCCGGACGGGAGCGTGTCCAAAAACGAGTACGTGGCACGCTTCAAGGGAAAGCAGCAGCTCCGCTTCGCCCCCTTCTATTCGCATAACACCGGGAAGAAGGCGATCGGCTGCGGCGAGTGCCACGGCAACCCCGCCTTCCTCGGTTTCGGGCAGCACGTGGTTTCCGGCCGGAACATCGAGGGAACCATGATCTGCGAGCAGTCGGCGGACAAGCCGCTGGACGGCTTTCTGACCCTGCAGGAGGGGAGAGTGCGGGCGTATTCGGCCATCACCCGGGAGCACTCCCGCCCGCTGAACGGAACGGAGGTGCGGCGCGCCCTGGCGGTGAACCTCTGCCTGGTCTGTCACGACAAGGCCGCCGACCCCATCTATCGAAAGGAGCTGGACCATCGTGCGCTCAATGATGCGCTGCATCGTCGCCTTATCCCTGCTCCTTAGCGCGACCGTCACTTTCGGCAAGGAGAACTGCACGGTCTGCCACAAGAAGGTGGTCAAGGGGGTGCACCGGGGCCTTCCCTGCCTCTCCTGCCACCTGGACGAGACCAGGACCCTGGCCAATCCCGCCTCCCGGGAGAGCCGGGCCGCCGGTTGCGTCGGCTGCCACAAGGGGTACGCCGCGCTCTTTGACCAGCCCATGGGGAGCCGTCGCGGCGAACTCGATTTCGTCGCGGCGAGCTACGGCCGGGTCGACCCAGGGTTCTTCGGCAAGAACTGCAGCGCCTGCCACCTCAAAGGGTGCACCGACTGCCACGCCGGAAAGGGGCACGACATCGCCAGGCCGCGCGACCGCGACTGCTTTGCCTGCCACAAGGGGTACTTCGTCGGGACCGATTACTACGGCATGGCCCCGCGCGAGGACAGCATGCGCTACCAGCGCGGCGAGGTCGCCTACGGCGAGGCCTACCTCAAGATGACCCCGGACCTCCACGCGGAGGCGGGGCTCGCCTGCGGCGACTGCCACTCCATGAAAAGCCTCGCCGCCGGTGGGAAGGCGGCCAAGGTCTGTACCGACTGTCACGAGCCGGACCGGAGGGTGCCGGAGCACCGCATAGCGGCCCACCTGGAAAAAATGGAGTGCTATGCCTGCCACTCGGCGTGGGCGGCCCAGGAGTACGGCACCTTTTTTCTGCGCTTCACCAACAGCCCTTCGCAGGAGCTCTACGCGCTGCGGCGGGACCAAGGCGCCGAGGAGTACCTGAAGAGTGCCTACCTGAGGCGGCAGGATGCCCCTCCGCTTGGGTTGAACGGGCGGGGGAGGGTGAGCCCCGTCAGACCCGAGTTCATCGCCTACTTCACCGACGTCAGGAACGACCGGGCGGTGTGGGACGAGAACCGGCTCCTGGCGGCCCGGTGGAAGGCCTTCTTCCCCCACACGGTGCGCCGGGGTACCGTGATGTGCGAGGGGTGCCACGACAACCCGCGCCGCTTCCTGCTCGAGCGCAAGGAGGACCGCATCTACCAGCTGCAGGCCGAGGGGATGACGCTTCCCTCCTTTTGGGATGCTTCGGGGCAGCAGGTGACAAACGGCGCGTTCTACCCGGCGCGGCGTTACCGGGACATGGGCGGCAGGACGGGTGATTACCGGAGGGCGTACCTGGAAAAATGGCAGAACTTGGTCAATCACGTCGAAACTTCCTCGGCACCCTGATCGCGCTGGCCGCGGGAGGATGGTTCCTCGGGAAGTTCCTGGCGCCGCAGCAAAGGCGCAAAAAGACGCTCCTCACGGTGGCGAAACGGGACCTCCCGCACGACGGGGCCCTGGTGTACCGCGAGGCGCGCATCGCGCTGCTGAACCGGGGAGGGCGGGTCTACGCCCTGAACCTGGTCTGCACCCATCTTGGCTGCACGGTCAACGTCACCCCGGCGGGGCTGGTCTGCCCCTGCCACGGATCCGAGTTCGACCGTGAGGGGAGGGTGGTGAAGGGGCCCGCCGACCGCGCCCTGGAGCGCTACCAGGTGAACGCCGTGGGGGACACCTACCAGGTTACGGCGTAATGCGCTCTCCCTCGCCTTTGACCGGAGTACGCCTCCCGGATGGGGGAGGCTTGGCGGGATCTTGACGGAGAAAACGCTGCACCGTTCCAGCTGGAGCTACACGTGATCAAGGATTTCCTGAGACATCTCTTCCCGCGCGCGGTGCTGCAAAGGGACCTGACCCTTTCCTATACCCTCTGCCTGGGGGGGCTCGCCTTCACCAGCCTGATGCTGCTGGCCGCCTCGGGGGCGTTGCTCCTTTTCCACTACCAGCCAACCCCGGCCGCCGCCTACCCCTCCATCCTCCTCTTGGAGTCGTCGGTCTGGGGAGGGCGCTACCTGAGAAGCCTGCACCGGCTCGCCAGCCACCTGTTCCTGGTGCTTATCGTGCTGCACACCCTGCGGGTGATCCTGACCGGCGCCTACCAAAAGCCCAGGCAGCTCAACTGGCTGGTCGGCTGCGCCCTCCTGCTGCTGGCGGTTTTCGAGGGGTACACCGGCTACCTCCTGCCGATGGACCAGCTCGCCCTCTGGGCCACCCAGACCGGGATGGAGCTTTTGCACATCATGCCGCTTGGTGGGGCGCTGCGCGCGGTGCTGGTGCCGGACGGGGTGGGTGAGCCGGCCTCGCTGCTCAGGTTCTACGTGCTGCACATCCTCATGGTCCCGGGAGCGCTCCTCTTTCTGAGCGGGCTTCACTTCTACCGGATCAGGAAGAACAAGGGGGTGCTCCCCTACCTATGAAAAGAGGGTACCTAAAGAGTTCGCCGCACTTCTTCCGGCTCATCAAGATCGCGCTGGCCGTCACGGTCGTGGCAGTCATGCTCCTGGCGGCGCTGGTCCCGGCCCCCCTGCAGGACCAGGCCAACCTCGCCCGGGTGCCCAACCCGGTCAAGTCCGCCTGGTTCCTCCTCTGGATCCAGGAGCTGGTCAGCTACTCGAAATACCTCATCTACCTGGTGCTGGCGCTGGCGGCCTGTTTCCTCGCTCTGCCCTGGCTCTCCAGGTCGGCGCCGCCGCAGCACGCCTGCTGGTTCCCCCGCGAGAGCCGGGGCATCACCCGCGCGGCGCTCCTCTCCTGCGTGCTCGTGCTTTCGCTGACTCTCCTGGCGATGTTCTGCAGAGGTGCCAATTGGCAGTTCGTCTCCCCCTTCTGATCCTGCTGGCCCTCCTGTCGGCACCGGTGGCTGCACGGGGGGGAATGCCCTCCTGCCTCAAGTGCCACCCCGCGCACTACCGCGCCCTGGGAAGCTGCGTGGCCTGCCACCGCGGCGACCCCCGCTCGGACCGGGTGCGCATCGCCCACCACGACCTGGTGCAGGGACGCTTCGCCTGGTTTGCCCTCCCCGGCTCGGGGCCCACGGAACGGGGGCGCAGGCTCCTGGAAGGCTTCGCCTGCCGGCGCTGCCACACCTCGGCAGGGAAGGGGAACCGTCTTGCTGCCGACCTCGACCTGCTCCCGGCTGGGACCACGGCGCAGGGTATCTTCGAGGCGATCGGAAACCCGGCGCTGTTGATGCCTCAGTTTCACTTCGACGACCGGCAGAAAACGGAGCTGGTGAATGCGGTGCTGGCGGGTGCGCGGGAAGCCGGGCGCAAGGCGGGAAAAGCGGAGGGGGAGCCGCCCCAGGTGGTGCATTTCCAGGACGGGGATGCAAGCCGGGAAAACGTCTTCGAGAAGCGCTGCGGCGCCTGCCACCGGGCGCTCACCCGCGCCCGGGGAGGAGTGGGGCGCGGCAGCATCGGCCCCAACCTCTCGGGGCTTTTGTCGGAGTTCTACCCCAAGACCGCGGCAGGCCGCACCGCCTGGAGCGCGACGGCGCTGGAAAAGTGGCTGGATAACCCGAGGAAAAGCCGGGAGCAGACCCAGATGCGGCCGGTGATCATGAAACCGGGCGAGTTTGACAGGCTGGTGCCCCTTTTGGCCGACCCCCCGGCCCCGTAAGCGGGGCCAGGTCCCCCTGTCCGCCGGGCTGCCCGAAATAAAGAAGCCCCGCCGGATACCGGGTCCGGCGGGGCTCTCCCTTCCCCCATCTCAAGGAGGTGAGAGTCGGGGGGGGGATCTTTAGCCGTGCACGATCTCCTCGAGGCTGCTGGCTATGGTGGTCGAGGTGGCGGCCTGCTCCTCGGAGGCCGTGGCGATCTGCGCGATGACGTGCTCGATCTGCTCGATGGAGTTGACGATGTTGGCGAGCGAGCTGTCGACCTGGTGAGAGAGCGCCTCGCTCACCTCGGCCTCGCTCTTGCCCCGCTCTATTGACTCCACAGCCAGGGAGGTCTCCTTCTGGATCTCCTCGACCATGAGCCGGATCTCCTTGGTGGAGGCCACGGTGCGGTCGGCGAGCCGGCGCACCTCGTCGGCCACCACGGCGAAGCCGCGCCCCTGTTCGCCCGCCCGGGCGGCCTCGATGGCCGCGTTCAGCGCCAGCAGGTTGGTCTGGTCGGCGATGTCGTTGATGACGGCGACGAACTCGCCGATCTTGGCCGACTTCTCCCCCAGTTTGCCGACGATCCCCGCCGAATCCCGCACGATGTCGGCCACCTTGCGCATCTCGCTCACGGCCTGGCTCACCACGCTCTGCCCCTCGCGGGCGTTGCCGGCCACCTCGGCGGCGGAGTCGGCCGCGTTCACCGTGTTGCGCGCCACCTCGTTCACCGTCATGCTCATCTCTTCCATGGCGGTGGCGATCTGGGTCACCCGCGTCTCCAGGTACTCCTTGCGCTCGACTGCCTCCCGCTGGTGCTGCTCCACCGCCTTCTCGGCGGTGATGTCGTTCCAGCAGGCCATGTAGCAGAGCACCTTGGAAGGGTCCCTGCTGTCCCAGATCGGATAGGTCGAGGTGCGCAGGGTCACTTCACCGATCGGGATCTCGGCGGAATGCGGCATCCTCCCCCGCGGCTCCCCGAAGATGGCGCGGATCCGCGCCGGGTCCTTGTGGAACTGATGGATGCTGTTCCCGTCGGCGTTGGCGACGTCGGCACCGCGCAGCCCGGCGTTCAACTGGCTCCGGTACTGCTGCATCAGGCTGCGGGCCTGACGGTTCATGTAGATGATCCTGTTCTCGTTGCTGGTGTCGCAGAGCATGACGATGTTGTCCACGTTGTCGAGCATCTGCGCCAGTTTGGCGATTTCCACGGCCTGCTCGTCGATCTTGCCCTGATTGGAGGCGCCGAAAAGTTTCATCACAGCTCCCTTCGCGCCTCGAAAGGCGCCGGTTCGGTGGTGCTCCCCCGGCATGGCACTGCGCGCGGAGATGCACAAGTCAGTTTTCTTCATCGGCAGGAACCGCAGCAACTTTAATGGGAAGGATTGTTGTCGAGGGAGCTAACGTGGGAGTTTTGCTCGCGGCCGCTGCGCAACCTCCCTTCCCCGCCCCCCATGCCAAACCCTATCCGTGCCTCGGCGCGGCACACACACCAGCAACCGGACCAAGGGGCAGGGCTGCCGGACGCGGCGGCCGCCGACGGGAGGCGGGGATGCACGAAGCCGGCAGGGGCCCCTTTCGAGCCGGAACTGTCATAGGGATTGTGACTTCAGTCACAGGGAGACGATAAAGCTGTCAAAAAAGGGTTATCTCTGACACAAGCAGGAACATTGCAGTGGACTAATTCCCGAAGGAGGTGTAAGTTTTATTCCTAATTGAAGCACTTCCTTCCTTTCCTCCCATATAAAGCCGTATTTACTGGATCTGCTTGTCGTTGATGTAGGGCAACTTGCTGTCTGGAGAAATACATGGTCACCTCGTGCTACTCCGGAAACGCTGCCGACGACCTCGACAGTCCCCCCGCGCTCCTGCTTGAGTCCGCCCTGATCGGCATGGACCGTCTTGCCATGCAGCAGATCTATGCCGATTCCGGCCTCTCCCCCCTCTGTTTCTGTGAACAGGTGATCGCACCGGCACTCTCCGTCATCGGCGAGAAGTGGGATCGCGGCGACCTCTCCCTCTCCCATGTCTACATGAGCGGGCGCCTCTGCGAGGAATTCATGGAGCAGGTGCTCGGGGGGCGCTCACCGTTCGCCGGGGAGCACAGGCGCGTGGCGCTGGCGGTGCTCGAGGATTACCATCTGCTGGGCAAGCGCCTGGTGGGGTTCGTGCTCAAGGGGGCGGGGATCTCCTACCTCGATTACGGCACGGTGGGCGCTCAGGAACTGGTCCGCCGCGTGCAGCGTGACGAGGTGGGGGTGCTGCTGATCTCGGCCCTGATGCTCCCGTCCGCCCTGAAGGTGCGCGAGGTGCGCGACGCCCTGGACCGGCTCGGGGTGGAGTGCCGGATCGTGGTGGGAGGCGCCCCTTTCCGCCTCGACCCCGCCCTGTATCAGGAAGTGGGTGCGGACCTTGGGTGCGACACCGCCTCGCAGGTGCTGCTCGCCCTGGCGCAGCTGCCGGAGGGTAAGTCATGACCAGCATGGAGCGGGTCCTCACCACGGCGTCGCACCGGGAACCGGACCGGGTCCCGCTTTTCTTGCTCCTTTCCCTGCACGGCGCGCGCGAGCTGGGGCTCACCATCGAGAACTACTTCTCCAGGGCGGAGCACGTGGTGCAGGGGCAGCTGCGCATGCTGGAGCGCTACGGCCACGACTGCATCTACTCCTTCTTCCACGCCTCGCTGGAGGCGGAGGCCTGGGGGGGGAGCACCATCTTCAAGGAGGACGGCCCTCCCAACGCAGGCCCCCCCCCGGTTAAGGCCGAGGCGATCGCCTCGCTCGTCCCGCCGCGGGTCGCGGAGCAGCCGGGTCTCAGGCGGGTGCTGGATGCGCAGCGTGCCCTGAGGCGGGAGGTCGGGGACTCGGTCCCCATCGTGGGGGTGGTCATGTCTCCCTTCTCGCTCCCGGTGATGCAGCTGGGCTTCGACCACTACCTCGACCTCATCTTCGATCGCCCCGACCTCATGCAAAGGCTCATGGAGCTAAACGGAGCCTTCTGCGCCGAGTGGGCCAACGCCCAGCTTGCCGCCGGGGCACACGCCATCTGCTACTTCGATCCGCTCGCCTCCCCGAAGATGATCGACCCCGTCCTCTACCGCCGTTATGGAGCACCCGCCGCGCAAAAGACGATAGCCGCGATCGCCGGGCCTACCGCCACCCACCTCGCCTCCGGTCCCTGCCTCCCGGTGGTGGACGACCTTGTCGCCACCGGCACGGCCATGGTCGGGGTGGGGGAGGAGGATCTCGTTGCGGTCAAGGAGGCCTGCCGCGGCCGGCTCACCGTCATCGGCAACCTCAACGGCATTCGGATGCGTTCCTGGGACGAGGCCGCCACCCTGGCTGCCGTCAAGGAGGCCATCGATGCGGCGGCCTCCGGCGGCGGTTTCATCCTATCAGACCAGCACGGCGAGATCCCCTGGCAGGTACCTGAAACGACCCTGGAACTGATCGGCGAGGCGGTGCGCGCATACGGCCGCTACCCGCTGACCGGCGGGAGGGGGTGATCATGGCCACCCCGCGCATCTACTGCTGCGAGGCCCTCGGGCCCGAGGTCAGGGGCGCCCTTTCCGGCGGCTCCCTGGCCGGGGCGGAGTGCACCACCTTCACCGGCTGCTGCGGCCGCCCCCCGGTTTCCTGGGACGATCTGCGCCGGCTGTGCGGCGGCTCCCCCGCCATCGTGGTCGGCGGCGAATGCCTGGGGCACCTGGGCGCCCCCCCTGACGACCTGCCCCGGACCCGTCTCGTGAAAAAACGCCACTGCGCGGCGCTTGTCTGCGGCGACTATGCCTTCGACAGGCTGACCGGCGGGGGAGGGTACCTGGTGACCCCGGGGTGGCTCGCCGGCTGGCGCTCCTTCGTGGAGGGGTGGGGGTTCGACCAGAGTACCGGAGCCGACTTCTTCGCCGAAAGCTGCGCCAGGATCACCCTGGTCGACACCGGGAGTTGCCCGGAGAGCGCGGGTTTGCTCCAGGAGTTCGGCGCTTTCGTGCAGCGGCCGGTGGAGTCCGTCCCGGTCGGTTTGGAGCTTCTGAGCCTGCAGCTGGAAAGGGCGCACGGCGAACTGGAGCGTCAGGTAGCGGCAGATGCCGCGCCTGCGCCGGCCTCCGATTACGCGCTTTTGCTCGATCTGCTCTCCCGGGTGTCCAGCTGCAGCGGCGAGCAGCGCGTGATCGAGGAACTCCTCTCCGTCTTCGGGATGCTGTTCGGGGCCAGGGAGACGGCCTTCATTCCGGGCAACGGGGGGCCGCTCTACCGCCACGGCGAGGCGGTCACGCAAGACCGGACGCTGCGCAAGCTCGCCACCGAGGTGCAGGGGAGTTTCGAGGTGGCGGCCGATGCCGCAGGCTTCCTGGTGCGCCTGAGCCACAACGGCCTGGTGGGTTGGCTCTGGAGCGGCCACTTCGCCCTGCCCCAGCACCTGCAGAGGTACCTGAACCTCGCCGCCAGCGCCGCCAACGTCTGCGCCATGGCCATCGTTTCCGCCCGCACCGTCTCACACAGCCTCAAGGAGAGCGAGGACAAGTACCGGCTGCTCTTCGAGAACATGGGCAACGGCTTCGCCCTGTTGAAGATGCTCCTGGGGCCGATGGGGACCCCGGCCGACTTCCGCTTCGTGGAGGTCAATCCCGCCTTCGAGGCCTTCACCGGCAGGAACGAGGAGGACCTGGTCGGGCGGACCATGCTTGAGCTGCTCCCGAATTTCGAATCTTCCCAGCTGGAGAGCCTGGGGCTGTTGGCCCGCGAGGGGACGCCGCTGGCCCTGGAGCGGTACTTCTTCAACGGCAAGTGCTGTCAGGTCTGGCTGTTCCGTCCCAGGCCGGGCTACTGCGGCATGATCATCAACGACATCACCAAGCAGAAGCTTTTGGAGGACAAACTCAGACAGTCGATCAAGATGGAATCGGTGGGGCGCCTGGCGGGTGGGGTGGCACACGAGTTCAACAACATGCTGTCGGTCATCATCGGCTACGCCGAGATGCTGGGGATGGAGTACCAAGGCAACAGGCGGATCGCGGACACGCTCAAGGAGATCTGCAAGGCGGCGCAGCGCTCCCGGGACCTCACCGCGCAGCTCCTCTCCTTCTCGCGGCAGCAGCTCATCTCCCCGAAAATGATCGACGTGAACCAGGCGCTGGGGGAGCTGGCGCGCAAGGTTTCGCTCCTGGCCGGGCGGGAGACGCGTGTCTCCCTGAAGCTTTGCCGCGAGCCGTGGCCGGTGAAGATAGACCCGGCCCAACTGGAAGAGATCGTCTCGAACATCGTCAGCAACGCCGGCGCCGCCATGCCCGGCGGGGGGGACCTGGTCATCGGCACGGGCAACATCACGGTCGGTGAGGAGCTCTGCAGCACCAACATCGACGCGGCACCGGGGGAGTACCTGGAGATCACCATCTCCGATTCCGGGCACGGCATGGACGGCGAGACCTGCCGGCACATCTTTGAACCTTTCTTCACGACGCGCGAGGTGGGGCAGGGGAACGGCCTGGGGCTTGCCACCGTGTACGGCATGGTGACCCAGAACGGCGGCTTTGTGACCGTGGAGAGCGAGCGCGGCGTGGGGACCACCTTCAGGGTCTGCCTTCCCCGCCATCAGTACCGGGTGCAGGAGGCGAAGCCGGTTCCCGCCGGGGGGGGGACCGGGACGGTGCTGGTGGTCGAGGACGACGAAATCGTGGGGAGGATGACCGTGAAGATGCTGGAGCACATGGGGTACCGGGTGCTGCTGGCGGGAAATGCGATGCAGGCGCTGGAGCTGTGCCGGTCGGAGCACCGGATCGACCTGGTACTCTCGGACGTGATGCTTCCGGGGGCGAGCGGCAAGGACGCCGTGGAGACCATCCTCGCCCTGCGCCCGGACCTGAAGGTCATCTACATGTCCGGCTACGCCCCGGAAACCCTGCTGGACAAGGGGGTGGACCGCAGCCGGGTCAACTTCATCCAGAAACCCTTCGACATGGCGAGCCTCGACGAAAAGATCAAGGCCGCCCTTACCGGGAGCTTCGCTACGGCGTAGTCCCCCCGTCCCCCCCGCCGTCCTGGCGGGCCCGCCGGAAGCAGAGGGCGAGCACTCCCGCCAGCGCCAGGGTTGCCGCGAGCAGCAAACCGGAGACGGCCGGGTCGCTCAGCAGGGCCGGCCTCACCAGCAGCACCCCCGCGAGCCCAAGCATCATCAGCCCCGAAACCAGCTTCAGCACCCGCCCCTGCCATTCGCTCAGCTTCCTGCCACCCAGGGTAACCGTAAAGAGCAGCACGATCGCCGCCAGCGGCACCACATATACCAGGCAGTAGAGGGCGAGGTAGGAATAATAGCCTGTTGCCGTGAGCCGGTGCAGCGTGAGCGCGCGGGTGAAGACCATGGGGAAGCCGGCGGTGCAGAGCAGCTCGTAGCTGTTGGCGGCGACGGCGAGGACGCCGGTTCCCGCCAGAAGCGACGGGAGCGACTCCACCTTCAGAAGGAGTCTCATCCGGGCGAAGAGCCTGGGCTTTTTCCCCTCCGGGATGCTGAGGGTCACCCCCTGCCGGAACAGGAAGAAGTCCTTCACGTTGATGAGGCCGATGAGGAGTGCCAGGACACCCGCGGCCGTGGTGACGGCGGGGAGCGTCCCGGCCACCAGGAACAGGTTCAGCCAGGCCGCCAGGAACAGGAAGTACAATACCCCCGAGACGAAGACGAAGACCCCTCCGATGAGGAGCATGCGGCGCCGCGATCGGGCGTGGATCAGGAGGCTCAAGAGGAAGAAGAGCACGAAGAAGGCGCACGGGTTGAAGCTGTCCAGCGCGGCGATCACGAAGGTGAAGACGGGAAGTGATTGCCGAGGGTCTAGCTCTCCCACCACCGGGACGGTGACGCGCTCGGCGACCCGGGGAGGGAGGGGAGGGCGTGACGGGTGCTGCAGCGACTCCCTGACCGCGTTTTCCAGCTGTGCCGGGGTCTGTTCGGAGAATCCGCTGAAATAGTGCGGGCCGATGATGAAGACCGGGACGCCGGTCGCCTCCCGCCCCCTCTCCTTCGCCATCCGCATGAGAAGCGGGATGTTCTCGCGGTGCTTGAGCACCTCCCGCGTTTCCACCTTGAGTTCCGGATGCTTGCGCTGCAGCTCCTGCAGGAACGGCTTCGCCTGGGCGCAATGCGGGCACCCCTCCCCCCAGAAGTAGTAGAGGGTGGCGCCGGAGGAGGCTCCGGCCGGGCGGCAATCGCAGGGGACGCAGAAGAGGACGAGGAGCAGGACGGAGCCTATGTGCCAGCTGAGGAGTGGGAAACGCCAGCTGAGGAGTGGCAAACGGTGCCAGGTCGGGGTGCTGGGGAGGGTCCGGTGCGGCGCCCCCCCGGTGCGGGAGCCGGAGCCTGGAGCGACACACCGTTTTGTCTTAACGTTCGCGGCCATGCGGGAAATGATACTACGGACGCGCCCTTTGGCCAGGAGGTGCGGCTCAGACCAGCCGGTGGGCCTTCAGTTCCTGCTTGAGCCAGGCGTAGACCACGGGGGCGGCGACGAGGCCGGCAACGCCGAAGATCGCTTCCATGACGAGCATCGCCGTGAGGAGCTCCCAGACGTTTGCCTTCACCTCGCTCCCGACGATCCTGGCGTTGGTGAAGTACTCCAGCTTGTGGATCAGCACCAGGAAGGCGAGCGAGGCGAGACCGACCATCGGGGAGACCCCGAGGCTGATCAGCACGATGGTGAAGTTGGAGATCAGGTTCCCCACCACCGGGAGGAGCCCGGCGATGAAGGTGAGCAGGATCAATAGCGTCACCATCGGGAGGTGGATCCCGCACAGGGGAAGGATCACCGCCAGGTAGAGCGCGGTCAGGGCGGTGTTCAAAAGCGATATCTTCACCTGGGCGAAGACCACCTTGTCGAAGGCGCTGGCGAGGTTCAGCAGCCGGTTGTGCAGGTGGGCGGCCAGCGGAGGGAACCCCTCCTCCTTGTTGAAGCGGTGCAGGACTGCCAGGCTCCCCACCACCATGCCCAGGACCAGGTGGGCAAAGGTCTTCACCCCGCTCATGCCGACGGACGAGATGTTCTTGCCGTGCTCGCGCAGCATGGTGACGATTTGCTCGCGCAACTCGTCCACCGTGTCCGGGAGGAGGGCGGTGAGGTCCTCGGGGAGGTTCCGCTTCAGGTTGTCCAGGGTCTCCGCGGCGGTCCCGAGGAGGTTGGACATGCCGTGATGCCCGCGCAGAAAGGACCAAAGCCCCAGGCAGATCCCGGAAACGAGCCCGATCACGAACAGGATGATCCCCGCCAACGCCAACTTCTGGGCCAGGCTCCCCCAGCGCACCGGGAGCTTCAGCGCCAGCTTCGCGGTCAGCGCGTACACCGCGAGGCCGGCGAAGACCGCCGGCAGCAGGTGGAAGTGCAGCACCGTGAAGACGGCGAGCACCGCCAGCGCGTAGCTTACCATCAGGGTAGTGGGGACCGTTCTGGTTTCCATGACCATCCTTTTACTATCAACTCATGCGTCCGTCCAGAAAAATGAATGATTACCGCCGTGGACTGAAAGGCGAGGGGGCGTAGCAGGGGCAAAAAAAGGCGCCTGCGGCTTGGCCGCGGGCGCCTTCCTTGATTGCTGCCGGTGCCGGGACTAGCCGAGTTCCTTGGCCGCCGCGAGCACCGCCGCGTAGTCCGGTTCCTGGGTCACCTCGGGGACGAACTGGATATAGCGGATCACGTTCTTCTGGTCGATCACGAAGATGGCGCGTGCCAGGAGCTTCAGTTCCTCGATCAGCACCCCGTAGGCCAGGGCGAAGGAGCGGTCGCGGTAGTCGGAGAGGGTGACCACCTTGTCGATGCCGGCGGCTCCGCACCACCTCTTCTGGGCGAAGGGGAGGTCGGCGCTGACGGTCAGGACCACCACGCTCCCCGGCAGCCCCGCCGCCTCCTGGTTGAAGCGCCTGGTCTCCGTGTCACAGACCGGCGTGTCCAGTGAAGGAACGGCGCTGACGATCTTCACCTTTCCCTCATAGTTCGCCAGGGTGACCTGGTTGAGAGAGTTGTCCACCACGGCGAAATTGGGAGCGGCATCCCCCACCTTCAGCTCCGGCCCCACCAGTGTCACCGGGTTTCCCTTGAAAGTAACTTTAGGCATAGTTCCTCCTGCACAGGTTGAATTCTCGGGAAAGGGTAAGACATTTTGCGCGGATTGCAACTGCTGAGGACGCGGGTCGCTCCCTTTGGCCGGGGAGACCGGCACGAGCCCTCCTGCGGGGACGGTCAGCCTCCCGTTCGCTCCGGCATGGGAAGCCCGTCGACCAGGAAGGGGGTCAACTCCTCCGGGGGGACCGGGCGGCAGAAGAGGTACCCCTGCATTACGGCGCAGCCGTGGTCCAAAAGGAAGGTCATCTGCTCGGCGGTCTCCACCCCCTCGGCGACGATCTCGAGCCTCATGCTGGTGGCCATGGAGATGATGGCGGTGGCGATGGCCGCGCCGTCGGCGTCCTTGGTCACGCCGGTTATGAAGGAGCGGTCGATCTTCAGCGTGTCGATGGGGAAGCGCCTTAGGTAGCTGAGCGAGGAATAGCCGGTGCCGAAGTCGTCGATGGAGACGGTGACCCCCATCCCCTTGAGCTCGGCGAGCGTGGCCGTGGCCTGCTCCACGTCGCGCATGATCACCCCTTCGGTCAGTTCCACCTCCAGGTGACGCCCCTCCAGGCCGAAGTTCTGCAGGCACTCGCCCACCATCTCCACCAGGCTTTTCTTGAGGAAATGGCATCCGGAAAGGTTCACCGCCACCCTCGGGGGGGTGATCCCCTGGGCGCTCCAGGCGGCGATCTGGCGGCAGACCGCATGCACCACCCATTCGTCGATCAGCATGATCTGCCCGCTCTCCTCGGCGAAGGGGATGAAGCTGGCGGGGGGGACGAAGCCGAGTTCCGGGCTCTGCCAGCGGATCAGCGCCTCCAGCCCCACGATCCTCCCCTTGCCGGCATCGATCTGCGGCTGGTAGTAGAGCACGAATTCCTCGTTGGCCAGGGCCTTTCTGAGCTGCCGCTCCAGGAGCAGCCGCTCGCATGCCGCGTCGTTGAGGGCCTGCATGAAGAACTGGGCATTGTTGCGCCCCTCTTTCTTGGCGTGGTACATGGCGGTGTCGGCGTTCTTCACCAGGGTCATGGCGTCCTCGCCGTCGTCCGGGTAGATGCTGATGCCGATGCTTGCCGTGACGCAGATCTCCACGTCGTCCAGGAGGAAGGGGTCCGAGAGGAGCTGCAGGATCCGCTGCGAGGCCGCGATCACCCCCTTGCTGTCCTGGATATCCTCCATGATGACCGTGAACTCGTCGCCACCCAACCGGGCCACCGGGTTGCCGTCCGCCGCCCCCCCGATCCCCTGCCAGACGGAATCATAGCCGCGGATGCAGCGCTTCAGGCGTTCGGACACTTCCCTGAGCAGGTCGTCCCCCACGGCGTGCCCCAGGGTGTCGTTGATCTCCTTGAAGCGGTCCAGGTCGAGGAAGAGTATCGCCACCTTCTTGCGGTAGCGGCGCGCGAAGGTGAGGGCGCGCTCCAGAAGCTCGCCGAAGAGGACCCGGTTGGGAAGGCCGGTGATGCTGTCGTAGTAGGCAAGGGAGCGGACCTGGTCCTCGATCCGCTTCCTCTCGGTGATGTCCTGGATGGTGCCGGAGATGCGCACCACCCGGCCGCTCTCGTCGGTGCCGACCTCCCCCTCGGTGTGGCAGTAGCGCTCGTCGCCGCGTGGGAGCAGGATCTGGTGGTCCAGGCTGATCGGCCGCTGGTAGGCGCAGGCATCCTCGAAGGCCTTGTTGAAGAGCTCCTTGTCCAGGGGGTGGATCGTGTTGAGAAAGGCAGGGTAGGAGGAGTCGAAACCGACCGGGTCGACGGTGAAGATGTTGGAGATCTCCTGGGACCAGTAGAACTTGTCGTTGAGGATATCCCATTCCCAGCTCCCCATGTGGGCGATGCGGTGGGCGTTGCTCAGGCGCGCCTCGCTCACCCTGAGGTCGCGCATGGCCTTGCTGGAGCGGAGCATGTAGCGGACCCTGTGCCGCAGGATGGCCCAGTGGATCGGCTTGGTGATGAAGTCGGTGGCCCCGGCGTGATAGGCCTGCTCGATGGCCCGAGTGTCGTCCAGGCCGGTCATCATGAGGATCGGGACGTCCCCTCCGGCGGGGAGGGCGCGCAGGGCGCGGCAGGTCGAGAAGCCGTCCATCTCCGGCATCATCACATCGAGCAAAACGATGTCGGGCTGCAACTGGCGGAACTGCTCCAGCGCCACCGCACCGTTTTCTGCCAAGGCGACGAAGAAGCCTGCCTGCTCCAGGGCCGCCACGGCCAGATCGCGCATCATCTCGTCGTCGTCGGCAACCAGCACCAGCTCGGGGCGCAGTTCGTCTTCCTCGTCGTTCAGGTAGGCTTCCATTTCCGCAGTCATCTCCTCCATGTTCGTTATCCCAGCAGCCCCTGCACGGCGGCCACCACCTTGGCGGCAGCGAAGGGTTTGTGCAGGTAGCCGCCGGCCCCGGTCCGCTCCACGAGCGCCTGCAGCTCTGCTTCGGGTTTGCCGGAGACGTAGAGGATGGGGATGTCCCGGGTCGCCTCGTTGGCCCTGTAGATCTCGGCCACCTTCTCGCCGGAGAGAAAGGGCATCATCACGTCCAGGATGATCAGGGCGGGCTGCGCCCCTTCCCAGAGATACCGGTTAGCCTCGGCGGCGTTGCAGGCCATACGGACCTCGTAGCCCGCCCACTCCAGGATCCCCTGCAACAAGGTGGTGACGGTCTCGTCATCGTCGATCACCAGGATTCTCTGCTTTCCCATGGTCAACTCCTTTACTCGGGGACCGGGGCGAGCTCCGGCAGTGCGGCCAGGTACTCCACCGCCTTCCGGTGCTGCGCCTCGATCCGCCGCACTAACGGCTCGGCCCCCTCCAGGATCCCCTCGACGGTCAGGAGCTCCAGTTGCCGGCAGGTATCGGAGAGCCCCAGGCACCCCAGCGAGGCGCTGCTCGATTTCAGCGTGTGCGCGGCCTGGCGCACCCCCTGCGGGTCCCCTCCGGCCAGCCCCTCCCGCATCGAGGCCACCAGAAGCGGGCTGGACTTCATGAAGGAGCCCACCACCTTGGCCAGCAGGTCCGGCTTGCCGGGGAGCTGCAGCGCGCGGATCTCGTCCAGTACCGCCGGGTCGATGTCGCCGCCGGCGTCAACCGCAGCCGCTGCATCGCTCGGTTCCATCGCGTCTTCGGCGGAGGGAGCCGCCGGGGGGAGCCAGCGCTGCAGCACGGCGACCAGTTGGGCCTGCGTGAAGGGCTTGGTCAGATAGTCGTCCATGCCGGCGGCGAAGCACTGCTCGCGGTCGCCGCGCATGGCGTGGGCGGTCAGGGCGATGATGGTGCGCCGCTTTTCTTGCGGCGCGCTTCTTTCCCGCTCCCGGACGGCGCGGGTGGCGGCGTAGCCGTCCATGATCGGCATCTGGCAATCCATGAAGACGAGGTCGAAGTCGCGCCGGGCCATGGAGTCCAGGGCTTCCATGCCGTTGTTGGCGACGCTGACCCGGCAGCCGGACGCCTCCAGCATGGCGGTTGCCACGTCCTGGTTCACCGGGTTGTCCTCCACCAGGAGCACCTCCGCAGAGAGCGCCGGCGCGGGCCCCTGTTCCGCGTCGGCTTGCGGCTGCACCGCACGGCTCATCCCCACCCCCAGAAGGTCCACGATCGCGTTGTAGAGTCGGGACTGGCGCACCGGCTTGCTGATGTAGCACCCGATGCCGGCCTTGATCGCCTCGTCCTGATCGCCGAACTGTCCCACGGAGGTCACCATGAGGAGCCGGGTCGGGGCCAGCGCAGGGTCCGCCTTGATGGCGCGGGCGAGGTCGATGCCGTTCATCTCCGGCATCTGCATGTCCAGTAAGGCCAGGTCGTACGGCGCCCCGTCCCGGGCCGCCTGCCGCATCAGGTCAAGAGCAGTCCCCCCGTTGTCCGCCATGTCGGCGCTGATGCCCCAGGCGTGCAGCTCGTGGTGCATGATGCTCAGGTTGGTCGAGTTGTCGTCCACGATGATCGCACGGTAGCCTGCGAGGGCGACCCGGTCGGTGGCGGGGCCGCGCCGCGGCCCTTCCCGGCGCAGCCTGAGGGTGAACCGGAAGGTGGAGCCCACGCCGACCTCGCTCTCCAGGCCGATCTCCCCCCCCATGAGTTCCACCAGTTGACGGGCGATGGTGAGTCCCAGGCCGGTGCCGCCGTACTTGCGGGTGGTCGAGTTGTCCGCCTGCGAGAACCCCTCGAAGATCCGCTCCTTCACCTCGGAAGAGATGCCGATGCCGGTGTCCGCGACCTCGAGCTGCACCACGACCTCCTTGCCGCGCTCCTCCTTGAGCGTACCCCGGATCACCACCTCGCCCCGGTCGGTGAACTTCACCGCGTTACCCACCAGGTTCATCAGGATCTGGTGCACCCGCACCTGGTCCCCCACCAGCACCGGCGGGACGTCGTTTTCCACCAGCGCGATGATCTCGAGCCCCTTGCGGTGCGCCGTCTCGGCGAGGAGCTCGACCACGTCGGCTACCGTGTCCTGCAGGTTGAAGGCGCTCTCTTCCAGCTCCAGTTTGCCGGCTTCGATCTTGGAGAAGTCCAGGATGTCGTTGATGATGCTGAGGAGCGCCTCGCCGGAGCGGCGCACCGATGAGACGAAACGATTTTGCTGCTCGTCCAGCCTGGTGGCCATCAGGAGTTCGGTCATCCCCAGCATGCCGTTCATGGGCGTGCGGATTTCGTGGCTCATGTTGGCCAGGAACTGGCTCTTGGCGCGGCTCGCCGTCTGTGCCGCCTCCATGGCCCGCTGCAGTTCGGCCACGGTCAACTCCAGTTCCTGGGTGCGCTGCGCCACCTTCTGCTCGAGCTGGTCGCGGTAGCTGGCGAGTTCGCGGTCCCGGGCCTGGATCTGTCCCAGCATCTCGTTGAACCCATCCATGAGTGCGCCCAATTCGTCGTCACCGCTCTTCTCTACCCGGACCGCATAATCCTGATCCCGGGATACCCCTTCCATGGTGCGGGCAAGCAGCACGATGGGCGCCGAGACCACCCCCTGCAACCGTAGGGAAACGAAATAGGAACAGAAAAGGCTCCCCAGCATCACCAGGAAGGCCCCACCCAGCACCCCGAAGAGCTGGGAGTTGAGTTGACGGTAATCGGCACGGATCACCACGGTCCCCAGCTGCTGCCCCTCGATGGTGATCTTCGAGCTCACCACCATGTCGCCGTCGAGGTCCCAGAGGTCCCCCCGTGCCGCTTCCAGGGCCAGGGCTTTGCCGGACTTGGCCTGTGGTGCGACCCCCGCCGCCTGATAGGAGGCGAAAGGCTGCCAGTCCTCCGCAAGGATGTACGCCTCCAGGATGTACTTCTTGTTTTCGAGAAACTGCAGCGTGCGCTGGGCGTCCTTCTTGTCCCCGAAAGCGACAGCCGCTGAGCTGTTGTGTCCGACGATGGAGGCGAGGGTGGAGAGTTCCTGGTGCATCCCGATGCGGGACCAGACGAAGGTCCCGACCACGAAGGTGAGCGAGGCGAGGGCCAGCGTGAACCCGCTGGCGATCAGCAGGATCAACATCAGTTTTTTGCGAATCGGCAGTCGACCGATCAATTTCCGCATGGTTTCTACCCACCACAAGACGACCGTTCTGGTCACCTTCGCTGCAACAAACGCGTCTGCCTGTTCAGGCTCATGCTGCTTGTGCAACTGTATCGGAAAAGAACCTGAGAACTTGAACCATTTCCCGCAAGTCCTGGTACCGGAGGGGCTTCTTGTGGAGGCAGAGGGAGTGCAGAGCCCCGGAGGGGAGTGGGAACCGCGGGGGAAGGCGGGCCGAAGCAGAAGCGGGGTCGGGATGCGGACCGTGGTCCCTTCCCCGCCTCAGGGGGGCTCAGTGCAGCCGCGCTTTCGGCTTCAGCCGAGGTCGATGACAACCGGCTTACCCTCGTGAGCCGAGGCGTAGGCACCCAGCTCGTAGTCCTTCTGAGAGATGTGCCTGACCAGCCAGTCTTTAAGGAAGGTGATGATTTCCAGGGAGATGGCGCTGGTGCCTGCCAGGAAATCCTTCTGGATCTCGCCGATTCTTCTGATGAAGAAGGCGTGTTCCGTCAGGTGTTCTTCGCTTGCGGGAAAGGCTACTTTATTCATCAGCAACTCTTCTTGGGCGAAGTGGTAGGTCGCGTAATCGACAAGCTCATCCAGCACGGTTTCGAGGCCCTGTTTGGATTTCCCGTCACAGAACTCGTCGTAAGTCTTGTTGAGCAGTTCCACCAGGTGTTCATGATGTTGGTCGATCATCTCGTGTCCGACCGCCAGACTTCCATTCCAAGTAACGATAGGCATGTTGACCCTCCCTGTTTCAAGCCGCATACGGTTCCTATCGGGAGGTGCGAATCGAAACTTGAAGAAGTGCGACCTGCTAAAAGTCCCATTACGGTTCGCAGTACTAAAAAGGCACCTGCAGCGTAACTGCAGGTGCCTCTTGCTCTCGTTGTGAATGCCGATGCCTTAGGAAACCGGCTGGTCGATCAGCCGCCGGCCCAGCTCGAAGGCCTTCCGGCAGTTTTCCGGGAAGAGGACGCTGTGCCTTTGCCGCCGCTGCTCCGGGTCGAAATAGTCGAAGACGTATTTGCCGTAGTCGTCGAACTGGAGCGTCTCGTTACAGCAGAGCGTTTCACACGCGCCGAAGATCCTCCCCAGGTAGTTCTCGTTCCCGCCCATGTGCACCGCGTAGTTGATCTCCTTCATGAGATCTGCCTGGATGTTCATGGTGTAGATGAACGCGGTTCGGATCTTTCTCTCGAACAGCGATGCCGGCGGCTGTGCATAGACGAAGTACTGGAACAGGAGTCTTTCCAGGAAAGAGCACATTTCCCCCGTCGCCCGGCCGAAGTAGACCGGGGAGCCGAGCACCAGCCCATCGGCCTGGGCAATCTTCTCGAGGATGGGCGTGAGGCCGTCCTTCATGGCGCACTTCCCGTAGCTCTTACCCCCCTTGAGCTTGCAGGCGAAGCAGCTCGTGCATCCTTTGAAGTCGACATCGTAGAGATGGATCAGTTCCGTGTCCGCCCCTGCGGACGCCGCGCCGTCCAGCGCCTTTTGCAGCACCTGGGCGGTATTCCATTTTTTCCTGGGACTGCCATTGATTCCGATAACCTTCATGGGGATCCTCCTGGTATTGATCTGCCGTGCAACCGTCGCGGCAGCGAGATTTTCGGCAGCATAGACCAACGGGGCCGCGGTGGATAGTACGAACCTTTTAGTGCCATAGTACCCGCGCAGAAACCGTGAAGCCTCGGCTCCAGGCCTGCAATCTCACCCGCCTTCGTCACTGCCGGGGAGGTCACTCCTGAAGGAAGTCGACCGGTGCGGACGGAAAAGGGGTCGCACAGTAACCTGTAAGCCGGACTCTTTTGGTGGAGATGGTCGGGATGGGGAGGGATCCGACGCGCTACCAGTGCTTGGGCAGGACGATGCGGAACTCGGCGCCGAGGCCGGGGTGGTTGGTCACCTGGATCTTGCCGCCGTGGTTGGTGATGATCCGGTTGGCGATGGGAAGCCCCAAGCCGGTGCCGCTCTCCTTGGTGGTGAAAAAGGGCGTGAAGATGTTGTTCAACTGCTCGAGGGGGATCCCGCCGCCGGTATCGACGATCTTGACCGAGATGGCATCCTTGCCATCGAGCTCGCTTGGGTGCACCTGGATCGAGAGCTGCCCGCCGGGGGGCATGGCCTCGAGTGAATTCTGGATGATGTTGATGAACACCTGCTTCAACTGCTGGCAGTCCCCCAGCAGGACCTGGCGCTGACGCGGGAACTTGGTATTGATGCCGATCTGCTTCTCCTCGATGGTCGACGCGGCCATGACGAGGGTTTCCTTGACGATGTCCACGACGTTGCAGCGGGTGTAGCAGATGGTGGTCTTCTTCGAGAAGAGCAGGATCTCGGAGAGGATCCCTTCCAGGCGTATGACTTCGCGCACGATCAGGTCGGCGCTGGCCCACTCGCTGCTCTCGGGGGGGAGCTTGCGCGCCAGACGTCCGGCGAAACCGCCGATCGACACCAACGGCCCCTTCAGTTCGTGCGCGATGCCCGCGGCCATCTCGCCGATGGTGGCCAACCGCTCCTTCTGGAGCAGGCTCTCCTGGGCCTCGCTCAGCTGGCGGTGTGCATCCTCGACCTTGTTGTAGAGCATCGAGTTCTCGATCGCCATGCCGGCCTGGTTGGTGAAAAGCTGCAAAAAGCGCAGGTGCTCCTGGGTGATCGGGGAGAGTGTGAGCGCGTTGTCGACCAGCACCACCCCGACCGTCTGGCCGTGGGCGATCAGGGGGGACGCGGCGAGCGCGGTGCGCGATACCGCGGACGCGTCGGAGCCGATCCCGGTCTCCTCGGGGATGTAGATCAGCCGCCTTTCGAGGACGGCCTGCGACGCGATGTTCAGGGTCGGGTCCAGTTCGAGCCTCTTTCCCTGCACCTGCCGCGAGAACTCGGACTCCCGTTGGGCCGCCATCTCGTCCTCCGTGATGTCCCAGCGGCTGGAGAGGAGGTCGTCGCCTCCCCCCTGCGGCATGGAAAGGGGAGGGGCGTTCTCCGAGGTGACCCCCAGCATCCCGACCAGGGAGCCTGATCGCTCGTTGGCCAGAAACAGCATGGCGCGGTCGAAGAAGGGGGTCGGGCCGGAGGTGAGGGCGGTGAGCGTCAGGTGGATCAGCTTGTTCAGCTTGATGGTGGAGAGCATGGTGTTGCTCAGCCGGTACAGGAGGGAGAGTTCCTTCAGCTTTTTCTCGTTCTCGGTGTCAAAGCTCGCCACCCGCTCTTCGCAGATCGCCTCGGTGAGCGCACCGGCGACCAGGCGCGCCACGGTCTCGGCCAGTTCCGCCTGTTCCGGCGCCAACAGTTCGCCGCCGCCGAACAGGGAGAGCGCGCCGAGATGCTGCCCGTTGCAGCTAAGCGGAGCGCAGAGGGCATAACGGCACGCCCCGGGTAGGGGGAGCTTGTCGGTGCGAGTGGCGCCGGCGGCAAGGGCGCGCGCGGAGAACCTCTGTTCGAACTCGAGCAACGCCGTCAGCTCCCTCCTGGCGCTGCTGTGGCACCCTTTGTACACCCTGTTCCGGTTGCGCCCTTTGGGGCTGAGGCGGATCACGGCGCAACCCGCGAGCCCCGAGGCGGTGCAGAGCTTGACGACCTGCGGCAGCAGGATGGCTGCCGGGGTGGGTGCCGAAAGCAACTGGCCGAGCGAGGAGAGCAGCGACAGGTTGCGACGGGCCTTGTGGGCCTCCTGCTCCACGGCGAGGCCGGACAGGGTGAGTGAGAAGATGGGGACCAACTGCCGGCAAAGCGCCAGGCTCTCCGCGGGAAGCTCGGGATCGGGACAGGCGAGGGCAAGGATGGCGGCCAGCCCGGTGCCGTCCAGGATCGGGATGGCTGCGAACTGGCCCGCCTCGCCGCTGCCGCGCTCTTCCGGGTGCAGGTCGACGGAGGTGCCGTAAACGTCGCGCAGTTCGGCGGCGGCACGGCCGGCGCAACCCTGCCCGTAGGGGATCAGGCAGCTGCGGCTGGCCCCGGAGAGCAGCGAGCTGAAACATACGGTGAGAGCGGGCTCTGTAGAATCGGGGAGAAACAGGGCGGCGGAGGCAATGCCGGGGGTGCGGGCGGCCAGGCGAAGCAGCCCGCGGAGCCGGCCCTGGTGCGAGCGGCCGGAAGACTGGGCAACGCGTAACGCTTGCTCCAGGAGGTTATTTCCCTTCCGGGCAGCCATGCGCACTCCGAAGGACGAAAACTCGTGGGATGGGAGATCTAGCGGAACCTTTCTTTCTTTTCCTGCTCCATCTTGCAGTCGATGCAGAGGGTGGTCACCGGGCGGGCCTTCAGGCGCGCTTCACTGATGTCCTCTTCGCACACCTCGCAGATGCCGAAGGTGCCCTGATCGATGCGGTTCAGCGCTTCCTGTATCTTGTTGATCAGTTTGCGCTCGCGGTCCCGGATGCGCAGTTCGAAGGTGCGGTCCGATTCCTGTGTGGCACGGTCGGTCGGGTCCGGGAAGTTGGTCGTGTCGGAGTTCATCTCCATGACGGTTCGGCCAGCTTCTTCCAGGAGCGATCGTTTCTCTTCCTGCAGGATACCTCTGAAGTACTCGAGCTTTTCCGGATTCATGACACACCTACCCTTTCTAATCAATACGACATTAAAGAGGATTTTTGTAAATTAGTAAAGTGAAATTTTCCTCTTAACGAAAAGATGCCGAAAACGCAGAGCCAGTTGCTCAGGCACCCAAAACGGCGCTATATGGCGTCGAGGGCTTCGGCCAGGGAATTGACCCCGACGACCTTCATCCCCGCGATCTCCTTCTTGGGTGCGTTCCCCTTGGGGACGATGGCGCGGGTAAAGCCATGTTTCACCCCTTCCTTGAGTCTCGATTCTCCGTTGGAGACCGGCCGGATCTCCCCGGAGAGCCCCACCTCCCCGAAAACCAGCAGGTCCTGGGGGAGCACCGAGTTCCTGAAGCTGGAGACGATGGCCAGGGCCACGGCGAGGTCCGCGCTGGTCTCCAGCACCCGGATCCCTCCCACCACGTTGACGAAGACGTCCTGGTCGGAGAGGACCAGACCGCCGTGCTTGGTGATCACGGCGAGGATCATGGCGATGCGGTTCTGGTCCAGGCCGATGCCGAGCCGGCGCGGCGAGCCGTACTGGGCCGAAACTACCAGCGACTGTATCTCGACCAGGAGCGGCCGGGTCCCTTCCCAGAGCACGCTGATCAGGCTCCCCGGCGCCGCGTTCTCGGTGCGGGAGAGGAAGATGGCGGAGGGGTTCTTCACCTCGCGCAGGCCACGCTCGGTCATGGCGAACACCCCCAGCTCGTTCACCGGCCCGAACCGGTTCTTGGTGGTCCGCATGAGCCGGTAGCGGGCATCCTCGGTGGAGGAAAGCATCACCTGGGTGTCGACCATGTGGGACAGGGTCATGGGGCCCGCAAGCGACTGGTCCTTGGTGACGTGCCCGACCATGATGAGGACCACGCCGGAGGTCTTCGCGTAGCAGGTGAAGGCGGCGGCGGACTCGCGGACCTGGGATACCCCCCCCGGCGCCGCATCGATCCCGGCGGACTGCATCACCTGGATCGAGTCGATCACCACCACCTCGGGTCGCTCGCTCTCGGCCGCCTCAAGGACCCGCTCAACCGAGCTCTCGGCCAGCATCTTGACCCGGTCCAGCGGCAACTGCAGCCTGCGGGCCCGCCCGGCGATCTGCTGCAGGGACTCCTCGCCGGAGACGTAGAGCACCTCCTTGCTGGACGCCGCGTGGCACATGGTCTGCAGCAATATCGTGCTCTTTCCGGCGCCGGGGTCGCCACCGATCAGGATCACCGAACCGGGGACGAAGCCCCCTCCAAGCACCCGGTCGAACTCCTCGCTGCCGCTGGAAAAGCGGGCCTCCTCGGTACAGCTGACCTCGCCGAGCAGCGTGACCGCCGAGGTGGCCCCGGCGAAACCGTCGCGCCGGCCGGCACGGGGCTCGGCACCCAGGCGCACCTCCTTGATGGTGCTCCAGGCGTCGCATGCGCTGCAGTGCCCCTGCCATTTGGGATAGGTCGCGCCGCAGTCGGAGCAGACGTACCCGGTCTTCACCTTTACCTTTGCCATACCCCCCCAACCCCGCCGATGGCGGGTGAAAAACTACGTAATCCTAAGCTTTTTGACAAACAGTGTCAACTCCGGCGCGCATGTGGGCTCCGACCTCCATTCAGTTTGACAAGGTTTCCCCGGCTAAGATAAAATCACTGCTTCCCTTTAACGGTTTGCCCGATCCAGGAGGCCCGGTGGCGTCTGCCGACAATAAAAGAGAAAAGTCACTCTCACCCGCTGAGATGGACCGGTTGTCCGCGCTCTGTCTCGAAACCGTCGGTGCGCTGAGGGAGGTCTTCGAGGAGATCGGCAAGGGGATGATCCCGGCTGCCGAGCCTCTCATGGACCGGGTGCGCGCCCTGGCGCGAGCCGCCCTGACGGATCCGGCGTCCCTGCTGCAGCTGACCCCGACCCGTGAAGATGACGACTACACCTTCCAGCACAGCGTGAGCGTGGGCGTACTGGCCCTGGCGCTGGCGGCGTCCTTGGGGCATGACGGGGAACAGGTGGCCGAGTGCGGGGTGGCCGGGTTTCTCCACGACATCGGCAAGACCAGGGTCGACCTCTGCATCCTGGACAAGCCGGGCAAACTTTCCGGTGACGAGGTCCTGGAGATGCAGAAGCACCCCGAGTACGGCGCGGAGATCGTGCGCGGGATGACGGGTGTGCCGCCGAGCGTGATCGAGGCGGTGCTCGGGCACCACGTGCGCTTCGACAGGACCGGCTATCCGGAGTCGGCGCGCACCCTCTGCCTCGGGATACCGTGCGCCATCGTCGCGGTGGCGGACTTCTACGACGCGACCACGACGACGAGGGCCTACCAGCGGCCGATGTTACGGCACGAGGCGGTCGAGGCGCTCAGGAGGGCGCGCGGCACGGTGTTGGACGGCAGCATCGTGGAAGGGTTCCTGGAACTGACGGACGGGGGGGATTGAACTGGATCAGGGGAGCTGCGCCAGGGCCGTAGCGGCGGCGGCGCGGGTCTTGTCGAAGGGTGAGGAGAGGAGCTTGATCATGGCGTCTGAGAGCGAGGCCGCCCCCATCCGCCCCAGGGCGAGTGCCGCCTCGGCATCGAGGATGCCGTCGTTGGCCTCCAAAAACGGGGTGAGCTTGGCTGCCACGGAGGGGTTGCGGTAGCGCGACAGCGCCTCTATGGCAAGGGCGCGCACGGTCACGGCGGGATCCTGCAGTTTCTCTAGCAGCGTGGGGAGCGCATCGGGACGGGCCAGCTCTCCCAGGACCTTGACCGCCGCGCAACGGATGTCCTCTTCCGGCCTCCCCGCGCAGTAGTAGAGGATCGGCAGCACCTTGTCGTCGCCGATCCGCCCGAGGGCGTAGATGGCGGCCACCTTGGTGGCGCGGTCTCCGCGCTTCAGGCGGTCGAAGACCTCCTCCAGGCTCTCAGCCGCCTCCAGCGCCTCCAGCGCGATCGAGGCCGCCAGACGCACCTCAGGCTCCGGGTCCTTTAAAAGCGGGATGATGGCGTCGCGCCTTTTGATGCGTTCGGCATGGTCCATAGCGATGATAACTAACAAAATTCGGCCCGCTGCACAACACAATTCAATCAATCCCCACCTAGCGGCGGGCGTATAAGGAGACATGGATGGCAAACAGGATCAAATGCATCGCACTTTCCGCTCTGGTGCTCCCCGGGCTTGGGCAGCTGTACCGGGGGAGCCGGGTCAAGGGAGGGGTGATGCTCCTGCTCGATAACATCTTTCTGCTCGGGGGGCTGTTCGTCGGGCTGCGAAGCGCAGGGAAGCTGATCGCGGCCGGGCAGCAGGGACTCACCCCCGAACAGGTGCTGGCGGCGATCCAGGTGGATGCCCCTTACGTAAAATGGCTTTTGGGCGGATTTATGATCGTCTGGGCCTACGGGGTGGTCGATGCCGTATTTTATAAAGGAGATAATTGACAAACACTATTTTATTGTGAGATAAGGGTAGCGTTTCCCGGCGGTCCAAGCGGGAAGCAAGGGAGGCGCTCTCTACATGATACGTGCGGAAATTCTGGGGACCGGCGGCTACGTTCCGGCGCGGGTCGTCCCCAACGCTCACTTCGACTACCTGGTGGATGACGCGGACCAGTGGATCCACTCCCGGACCGGCATCCGTGAAAGACGCTTCGCTGCGGCGGAGGAGGCGACCTCAGATCTCGCCACCAACGCCGCCCTCCTCGCCCTCGAAAACGGCGATGTCGACCCCCTCGAACTCGACTGCATCATCGTCGCCACCTCCACCCCCGACATGATCCTTCCCGCCACCGCCTGCATGGTGCAGAAGAACATCGGTGCCGCCAAGGCCTTCGCCTTCGACATGAACGCGGTCTGCAGCAGTTTCATCTACGGCGTCGAGGTGGCGGACAACCTGATCCGTTCCGGGAAGTACCGCAAGGTGCTCCTGATTGGGGCGGACACCTATTCGAAGATCCTCGATTACGACGACAAGGGGACGGCGCCCCTTTTCGGCGACGGCGCCGGTGCGCTGATCCTCGGGGCGGGGCTCTCGGGGAAAGGGATCCAGCATACCGTGATGCAGAGTGACGGCAACGGCTGGGAACTGATCCAGGTCCCCTCCTCGGGGTCGAGGAAGCCGATCAGCGCCGAGAGCATCGCGGCCAAGGAAAACACCTTCAAGATGGCAGGCAAAAGCGTGTTCAGCTTTGCCACCGACGTCATCCCCCGCATCATCTCGGACCTGGCCGAGCGCGGCGGCGTGAAGCCCGAGGAGATCGACCATATCATCCCGCACCAGGCCAACGTGCGCATCATCGACTTCATCTCCAAGAAGACCGGGATACCCAAGGAGAAGTTCCTGCTGAACCTGGACCGTTACGGCAACACGGCGGCGGGCTCGGTGGGGCTTGCCCTGGACGAGAACCGGAGAAACGGCGTGATCAAGTCGGGGGACCTGGTGCTGATGATGGGCTTTGGCGGCGGACTTTCCTGGGGAGGGGTGCTGCTGAGGGCCTGAGGCAGTTTGAGGTTGAGGTTGAGGTTGAGCAGAACCAATGATGCGAAGGGGACGGGCCGTTTGGTGCCGTCCCCTTCTTTTTTGCTCAAGCGGCGCACACCTCCCTCTCCATCGGGGAGAGGGGCGGGGTGAGGGCGCAGAAAACGGCGGTCCTTGACTACAGAAGCCCCGGTGCGGGGACGGCTAGGACGCCTTGATCCCTGCTATTCCCTCGGGAATTTCGAGCGGCGTGAGCCGGCAGGCCCGCATCCGGTCGACCAGCTCCTCGTTGGGGACCCGCTGACGCCAACCGGCGTGGAAGCGGTCAGCGGCGACCAGAAGCCCGCCCGGGGCGAGACGGGCGGCGAGCCCCGCGAAGGCGGCCGCAAGCTCTACGGGGTCGTGCAGGAGAGGACCCCCCAGAAGGCCGTTGCACAGGACCAGGTCGTAGGGGGCGCGCTGCAAAGGGGCGTCGACGCGGTCCAGGTAGAATTCCAAGGCCGGTGCAGCCGGATGGCAGAGAAGAGAGCCGACCCGGCCGCGGTACTCGCGCTCCCGCTCGGCGGCGTGCGGGAAATACATGTGCGCCGCGGCGAAGAGTTCGATCGGCTCCAGCGTCGAGCCGTGCACCGAACTCCCGGCGCCGAAACCGGCATCCGCGAGCACTTGCGCCGCCTGGTAGGTCCCTTCGCCGCTGCCGCAGGCGGCATCGAGCACCCTGATGCCGTGGGGGAAGCGCCCCGCGTTGGCGCGAAGCCACAGCGAAAGCCACCGGGTCTGGACCGGATAGCGGTCGAAGCCGCCGCCAAAATGCTGGGGGAGCATGAGGGCGAAGAGAAAGGTGGTCCGCTCGGCCTCGTCCTCGGCCAGTCGGCGCAACACCGGTGCAGGATCGGCGCAGGGGAGGAGCGGCCAGAGCTTTTGCAGCAGGTCGATCCAGCTCGCGGAGCCGTGCAGGTAGCTTGCGGAAAGGAGAGGGGAGAAGCGGCAGCCGCGGCGCAGAACCATCTCGAACACCGCGCGGGGCTGTTCCAGGGGGAACAGGGCCTCGGTAAGCCCGCGCATCTCGTTGCTGACGGCGAGGCCAGGCGCCCAAAGAGGGAGAGGATAGCCGGCGGCGTAGCTCTCAAAGGCGCCTCCCAGCCGCGCGATGCGCCGTTCGAGCGCCGGGTCGAGCAGGGAGCCGGGGACCAGGAGCCGCTCCAGCCGCAGCCGGGTCTCGGCGCCGTCGATGGTGGGGACGAAGGAAAGCTGCATCGGCTAGATAATGACCTGGTGCAGGTCGCGGCGCTGATAGCGCCACCAGAAGGCGCCGGCGCGGACGAACCAGTCGATCAGAAACACGCTCCAGACGGCGTAAAGCGACAGCTTGAGCGGCACTGCGGCCAAGTAGGAGAGGAGCACCCGGATGCCCCACATCGAGGCCAGGGTGACCAGGAAGACGTAATGGGTGTCGCCGGTGCCGCGCAGGCTCCCGGCATAGACGAAGGAGATGGCGAGCGGCACCTGGGCGAAGGCGACCAGCCGCAGGAAGACGCTCCCTTTCTCGATGACGTCCGGGTCGTGGGTGAAGAGCGCGATCAGCTGGTGCGGCAGGAAGAAAAAGAGGAGAGCCATGCAGGCCATTACCAGGACGGCGAGTCGCAGCGCCTCGGTGTGGCTCATGTGGGCCCGCTTGAGCTTGCGGGCACCGATGGATTGCCCCATCAAGGTGGCTGCCGCTATCCCCATGCCGGCGCCGGGCATGAAGGACAGGGACTCTATGGAGAGGCCGATCTGGTGCGCCGCATAGGCGGCGGTGCCGAAGCCTATGATGAACTTGGAATAGAAGAGCTGTCCCGACTGCTGGGCAATCCGCTCCAGCGCAACCGGGTAGCCGATTGCCAGGACTTTCTTGAGAAGCACGAGGTCCGGGCGCCCGATCTTCAGGTACCCCTTCCGGAAGGCCTGAACCAAGAGGTAGCAAAAGCCGGCGGCCTCAGATAGGTTGATGGCGTAAGCGGCCCCAAGCACGCCGTAGCGCGGGAACCCCAGGTGTCCGTAGATCAGGGGGTAGGCTATGGCGACGTGCAGGACGTTCACCAAGAGGATCCCCTCCATCGGCGTGCGCGTGTTGCCGGTCCCCTGCATGATGGCGGACAGGATGTTCAGACCGGCGGTGAAGCCGAAATAGAGGAAGACCAGGCGGATGTAGTCCGAGGCGTAGGCGAGCACGTCGGGGCTCGCACCCAGAAAGACCGCGATATCCCGCCCGAAGCCGATGCCGAGCAGGGTGGCGGCGACGGCGAGGAGCGCGCAGAAGAGGAGCGAGGCGAAGGCGGTCCTGCGGGCTTCAGGACGCCGGCCTGCGCCCCAGAGATGGGCGATGACCACGTTGGCGCCGGTGGAGAAGCCCCAGAAAACCGTCATGGTGACGAAGATGAGGAGTTGGCCGAGGCCGGTGGCGGCGATGGCCGCGGCCCCGAGACCGCCCACCATGAAGATGTCCACGATGGAGACCAGGCGCTGGAACAGCGAGGAAAGGAGCACCGGCATCGACAGCGCCGCAACATTGCGACGGATCGAGACCCGCTTGGTGGTTTTGTTGGGGGAGAGACGTTTCAAGATGTCGAAAACCTTAAAATAAACAGGGATGTAGGGGGCAGGGGGATGCTACACCCCGCCTTATCCCCTGCATCCCCTTTATCCCTGTTAGTCCTACAGATCCTTTAAAATCTCTTCCTGGCTGCGCACGAAATTCTTGGCCCGTCCCGACGGCGCGATGATGCCGTAGGCCAGGGCCTCGTTCAGTTCCGCTTCGGTGGCGCCTGCCTCCTTCGCGACCGCGAAGTGCTTCTTGAGTCAGTCCGGGCAGCCAACCGCCACGGCGCAGGCGACGCGGATCAGTTCCCGGTACTTGACCTCGAGAACTTCCTCATACTCGAAATCCAGGATCTTCTTGCGGATCTTCATGGTGCACCTCCATGCGGGGGGGGTATTGACGGACCCGTACATAACTAGCACAAACGCGGGCCTCTGAAAACCTTATCCTGCGGCGGGAGGTTGGGAGGGACGCCCGGCCGGGCGCCGCGCCTAATCGGCGGGGTGGGGAGAGCCGGTCAGCTTCCGGACCATGATGGTCATGCCGCGTACCTTTGACTCGAATTCCCCGTAGGCGCGCGCGATCTCGCCTTCGGCGCTCGCCACCAGGGCGTTCAGCTTTCTCTCGGCCGCCTCGAGTTCCCTGCGGTACTGGTCGAGCTGTTCGTCGACGTCCATCAGCATGTTTTCCAGCTTCCAGCGCCGGTTGGCCGGTGTCAGGGAGTAATCGTTGAGGATAACGGTGATGTCATCCTCGGTGCTGCGCAAAAGCGCCTCTGCTTCCCTTCTTTTCTTGATCGCCTGCCGCGTCTGCTCCAACGATATGATCTTGCCCATGCCGGTTCCTACTCCAAATGTTACGGTTCCTCTACCAAACCCTCCACATCATATTTGATTTGCTGCAATCGTGTAAATACCCAACATCGAGAGGAAAATCTCATCATGCCCGATCTCTGCCGGCAGGGGCGACAGGAAAGCCGCGCCGATTCCGCCGTGCGACGCAGCGGTGTTGCTTGAAAGTGAATAAAATCCTGATACTTTTCCACCTGTGCTGTTGGCCGTTAGTGCGGGAAAGTAAATGAAAAACTGAGATTTGAACCAGGCCCAGGCAAACTGGGAAGCTGCTGCAGTAAAGATCGTGTACGGGGGAAGGGGCGGAGGCCGTCAGGCATCCGCCCTTTGTTTTGTCGCAAAGCGACAGAGGGACAACGGTTATCACCACTCAGACAAGGTGCGTGAATTGAATACCGAAAGGAGCAACCTGTGCTTTAAACACACGTTATGGGGTACCTTATCCGCTGTCTCTGAAGAAATTTCTTTGGCAGCAGCTTGATCCTTCCGATAGATATTTGGTACCTTCCGTTCACACTGCTACCTGCCGGCACAAAATGGGAACTGCAAAATCTCCCATAAAAGGAGCGGCGGTACGGGCTGGACTGAGGAGGGGTTAATAACTCTTTTCTTGCGGAACGATGTAGGTTATATTCCATTATTCGATAATCTAGATGTTTGTGACACTGTTGCCTTTTGTTCTGGTGGACTTCAGGCTGGGAATGAGCAATCAAATCAGGAGTGACAGAGAGTCGGGCATGGCATCCTCACCGCTGCTGGTCAAATTGATCCGCGATCTCAACGTTTCGCTGCGCAGCATGGGCGCTTACCCGCGGGGACACCAGGTAATAGACACGTCTCTTGCCAGGGCCCTGGACAGCTACGCCGCCTTCCTTGACGAGCGGGACGAGGTGGCCTTGGGGGTGGCCGGTTCGGCCCTCGTGCTGGGGGACAAACCGGTTGACAAGTCCAACCCGGTCATGCGGGATTTCGCACGCGTGCTGCACGAGCGGGGCATCGGGACGCTGGTTCTCAACCGAGGGCTCACCAAAGAGGAACTGAGCCGTTTCATCGTCATCCTGGGCAGCAAGCGCGAGAAGATCTACGGTGCCGGAGGGATTCGGGCCGTCTGGGAAAAGTCTGGCATCATGTCCGTTGGCATCAGGGAGATACGCTACGATCTCATCAGCGCGACCGAAGGGCCGCTGCTCCAGCCAAGGGGGGCGGATGGCGGTTCCGGCGACCTCTGGGAGCGCTTCGCCCTGGCGCTTAAGAGCGGGTTCATGGTCGTACCCGACGGGGGGGTGCTTGATCCTGAACTCGTGGCCGAGGCTCTCAACCAGCAGCTCAAACAGGACGGCGTTTCTGCGCTGGGGGATTTCGTACCCATTTTGCTGGAGGCGTTCGCCCGGGGGGGGGCGGCCCCGCCCCAGGTCAGGGAACTGACCACCCGCAGGTTCGCCGGCTTCGTCAGCAAGTTGAACCCCGCCATGCGGCGGCAGTTCCTGGAGGCGGCCTGGGCGTCCCAGGCGATTGCCACAGCCGATCTGGAGTCGATTGTCCGGCAATTGCCCGCCGAGGCTGTGCTCGAGACGCTGCAGGAAATCGGTGCACAGCAGGAGAGCATCCCCGCATTCATCCTGCAACTGCTGCGGCAGTTCAGCTGCGTCCCACCGAACTCCGAAGCCCCCCAGCAGGATTCTCCGGTGGAGATGGATATGCCGGCAAGGATTCGGAGCATCCTCAAGGAGCACTCAAGCGAAGAGTACATTCCCGCGAGTTACCAGCAAAAGCTGCACATGATGATGGAGCCGGACCGGGTTCCCCTCATAGGGAGCGAAGTGGTGCAGGACCTGCTGGAAACCATCGACCAGGCCTGCATGGAGAAAAGGACCGGCGATATCCTGCTGCGCTTTTTGAAATCAGGAGAGGGTGAGGGGGAGGAGCTCGCCGGCTACGCGCGCAACCTCTACGATATCGGGATCTATTTCCTGCGTACCGGGGATTACCGGGAGTTCCTCAAGATTCTGCGCGAGGTGGTCGGGGGAGGGGTGTCCCCGCAGGTGCGCGATGAGGTCATGGCGCTTTTTGCCAGCGAGGAATTCATCGGCGAAGTGCTGGACGGTCTGGATACCTGGGGCAAGCCGAGATTCGACGAGATCGCCGAGGTGATCGCAACGGTCGGCGTACCTTTCACCGAAGAACTGTTGGAGCGGCTGGCCCAAAGCGAGAGCATGTCACTGCGACGCTTCATGATGGACCGGTTGGTCGACATCGGTTCCCCGGCCGCTCCGGCCATCATCAAACGGCTTTCAGACCCTCGCTGGTACCTCCTGCGCAACCTGGTCCAGCTGATCCGGCGCCTCGGCCTGTCCGAAACCATGGACTGGCTGCGCGTCCTGGCCCGCCATCGTGACCGGCGGGTCTCGCAGGAGGCCTTCAGGGCGTTGCTGGAATTCGGGGATGCCGGGGCGGAATTGAAGCTGGTGCAGGACCTGGAGAGCAATAACCGGCAGACGCAACTCGCCGCTCTCGAGGTTGCCGGGATGGCGGGATCCGCCAGGGTGCTTGCGACGCTGCACGCAATGCTGACCAAGGTAGGGCTCTCCGCTAAGGAGTTGCAGGTGAAGAGCCTGGTCGTGCAGGCGCTGGGGGAGATCGGAAATCCCGCCTCGCTCCCCTTGCTGGAAAAGCTGCTCGCCTCCGTGAGCCTGCTGCACCCGACCCAGATGGCCAAGCTGAAACTCGATGCGGTGACAACGCTGCGGCGCTATCCTGCGGAAGCGTCCCTTCCGCTTCTGAAAAAACTGGCCTCGAAGAAGGGGGCGGTTGGGGGGCAGGCTGCGTTGATGCTGCGCGGCAGCCAGGGTGGCACACCATGAACGACGCGAACCTGGCCGCCAGGAACATCATTCGGCTCCTTCAATCGGCAAGCGCCAACGCGGCGCTTTACGAAAGCGGGCACCTGCAGGTCGTCAGACTGGGCAACCAGTTGTTCGAGGAGCTCAGCGCCGCGCTCGAAGCTTGCGGGGAACTCTCCGTCATCGTGGTTGAAAACGAGCTCATCGTAAACGGCAGGCCGCAGGAGCACAGCCTGTTCTTTAACCGCTTCGCCACCATGCTCAAGGCACGCGGGATCGAGCACCTGAAGTTTCTGCGGGGAATCACCCGCGAGGAGGTGAAAAGCCTGGTTTACCTGCTGAGCGCCGCCGTGGGGCAGGGCGAAGAGATCGCGTCGAGCGATCATCTGCGCTTTGGCTGCCTCAAGCTCCCCATGGGGGGGGACCCCTCCGGAAGCGAAAGGGGAGATCAGGCTGCCGCGGAAGTGCTCAAGGAACTCAGTCAGCAGGAACTGGACCGGTTCACCGAGATGTACCGGACGGTCCAGCGCCGTCAGCAGCTCAAGATCTCAGGGATCGCGGAGGTGGTCACCGGGTTCGTCGAGCTGTTCCGCCAGGAAGGCATGCCCTTGCTCGTCCTTGCGGCCCTGAGGGATAGCGACGAGTACACCTTCACCCATTCCGCCAACGTGTGCATCCTGAACCTCGCACAGGCGATGGCGCTCGGCATCGAGGGGCCGCAACTGAGGGATATCGGGGTGGCCGCCATGCTGCACGATATCGGCAAGCTGTTTGTCCCTGAGGAGGTCCTCAACAAGAAGGGGAAGCTGACCAACGAGGAGTTCGAGCTGATCAAGCAGCACCCCGTGCGGGGGGCGCGCTACCTGATGGATGTCCCCGGGGTGCCGCGCATGGCCGCCATTGCTGCCTACGAGCACCACGCGAAGTTCAACCTCAGCGGCTACCCGGAGTTCTCCGCATCCTGGCGGCTCAACCTCTGCAGCCACCTGACGATGGTCTCCGACTTTTTCGATGCGACCCGGACCCGCAGGTCATACCGCGAACCGCTCGAGCTCGATCAGATCACGACCATGATGCTCGACATGTCGGGAACCGAACTGCACCCGGCACTGACGCGGAATTTCTTCCAGATAATTGCGGACCTCAAAAGCCCGGTTGGGGGTAGGCTGAGCTCGTAACATATCTCTTGAAGAACGAAAAAAGCCCTGCATTGCAGGGCTTTTTGGCACTTCTCGTTACGGGGAACAGGGGTCAGCTAGAACGGGATCTCGTCGTCCGGGTTGAAGACCGGCTCTTCGTAACCGCCCCCCTGGTTGTAGTCCTGCTGGGGCCTGCCGCCACCCTGGCGCTGGCCGCCGCCTTCCCCCTTGGCGGAGAGCATCTGCATCTTCTCACCTACGATCTCGGTGGTGTAGCGGTCCTTGCCGTCCTTGTCGGTCCACTTGCGGGTCTGCAGACGTCCCTCGATATATACGGTCTTCCCCTTGGAGAGGTACTCGCCGGCGATCTCGGCAAGACGCGCCCAGAGGGTGATGTTGTGCCATTCGGTCTTGTCTTCCCAGTTGCCGTCCTTGCCCTTGATCCGGTCGGTGGTGGCCAGGGAGAAGGAAGCTACGGCGGTACCGCCGGCGGTGTAGCGCACCTCGGGGTCTTTGCCCAGGTTGCCTATGAGCATCACCTTGTTGAGACTTGCCATGGGGGTTCTCCTTTTCGTTCGCGTCGCGTTTTGAATTGGGGAAGTGTATAGAAATCGCGGCTTCATGGCAAGCGATATTGTTTGACTCTCATCGTAAAAAAAAGTAACGTAACCGGTCATGCTGAGAGCTCGTATCTACCTTCTTTTCTTCGTTCCGTACACCTTGTTGTGCAGCCTCTCCGCCGTGATCGGCGGTGTTTTCGACTCTTCCGGGCGGGTGGGACACGCCTGCGCCAGGGCCTGGAGCCTTGGTTCCCTCTGGGCCGCCGGGATCAAGCTGGAGGTGGAGGGACTGGAGATGGTCCCGACCGAGGGGCCGGTCATCTACATGGGTAACCACCAGGGGAATTTCGACATCCTCGCACTGACCCGCGCCATCCCGCGCCTGTTCTCCTGGGTCGCCAAGGAAGAGCTTTTCAGGGTGCCGGTGTTCGGCGCCGCGATGCGCAGGGCGGGCTACATCCCGCTGGACCGCAGCGACGGCAGGAAGGCGCTGAAGAGCATGAACCAGGCGGCGCAGCGCATCGCCGCGGGGGCGAGCGTGGTCATCTTCCCCGAGGGGACCCGCACCAAGGACGGCAACCTGCTCCCCTTCAAGCGCGGCGCCTTCATGCTGGCTGCCCGGGCCGGCGTCCCCATCGTCCCCTTCACCATCAACGGCAGCCGGGCGATAAACCCGCGCAACCGTCTCGAATTGAGACCTGGAACCATCAGGATCAGCTTCGCAGCCCCCATCGAGGTCGCGGGGGTCCCGGAGGCGGAACTGCTGGAGCGGGTGCGCTCGGCTATCGCAGCAAACCTGGAGGTTACATAAAGATGGCCATGGTTTCCCTGGCGCTGGCCCTGTTCGGGGTCGCCCTGATCGGCTGGGGCCTTCCCTCGGCGCACCGGCTGCGCTCACCGCTGAACATCGTCGCGGCCGCTGCTGTCCTTGCGGGCGTGCTGCTCGCCCTGCTCGGGACGCTGCTCGTCGTCGCTCCGCACTTCTTCCAGGGGTAACCCTGACGCTACAGGAAACAGAAAAAGACATGGAAAAGGTTAAAACCATAGCGGTAAATGTCGCGGCGATCGCGGTGATTTCCGTGGCCCTGTTCTGGGGCAACGCGTTGTACCGGCAGTACGCGCAGTTCGAAAAAGGTGAGAAGGGGACCGCGTCGGGAGACTTCCCCGCAGCGGTGGCCGGCTACGAGGCCGCCATTCACATGTACACCCCCGGCAGTTCCATCGTCCCCCGCAGCGCACAGAAGCTGTGGGACCTCGGGCAGATGGCGGAGGCGAACCACGACACGGCGCGCGCGCTGGTCGCCTATCGCGCCCTGAGGAGCTCATTCTACGCCGTTGCCAGCATCTACTCCCCCGGACAGGAGTGGATCCAGCGCTGCGACGCCCGCATCGCCGCACTCGTGGCCCAGCAGGGTCGCTAGGGGCAGGGGCCGAGAGGGGCGGGCCGGCTGGCGACGCACCACGGCCCGGCACCTCCGCGCCATGCACACAAAGGATCATTTTTGGAAGAAAGCAGCATTGAAAATACCGGGCTGAAGTTCGTGGCCCTCGGAGGGCTCGGCGAGATCGGCCTGAACATGGCGGCCTTCGAGTACGGCGACGACATCGTCATCGTCGACTGCGGGCTCATGTTCCCGGAGCCGTACATGCTGGGCATCGACGTGGTCATCCCGGACATCGGCTACCTCGTGGAGCGGGCGGACCGGATCCGCGCCATACTGCTCACCCACGGCCACGAGGACCACATCGGTGCGCTCCCCTACGTGCTGCGCGACCTCAATCCCCCCATCTACGGCACCGCCCTCACCCTGGGCTTCGTCAAAGAAAAGCTGAAGGAGTTCGAGCTCGACCAGAAGGTAGACCTGCGGGTGGTGAAGCCCAGGGACGTGATCGAGCTGGGCAACTTCATCGTGGAATTCATCCGCGTGGCCCACTCCACCGTGGACGGCTGCGCCCTGGCCATCACCTCTCCCGAGGGGGTGGTGATCCACACCGGCGACTTCAAGCTGGACCAGACCCCGGTCGACGGCGAGCTCACCGACCTCCCCACCTTCGCCCGCTACGGCCAGGCGGGGGTTCTGGCGCTTTTCGCCGACTCCACCAACATCGAGCGCGAGGGGTACACCCTTTCGGAGCGGGTGGTGGGGGAGGCCTTCGAGGAGATCTTCCCGAACTGCGCCGGGAGGGTGATCGTCGCCGCCTTCTCCAGCAACATCCATAGGGTGCAGCAGGTGGTGCATGCGGCGCAGAAAAGCGGCAGGAAGGTGCTCTTGAACGGCCGCTCCATGATCGCGAACGTGCAGATCGCCCGGGAGCTCGGCTACCTCAGCATCCCCGACGACCTCATGATGGACCTGAAGGAACTCCCCAAGCTCCCCAAGGAGCAGGTCTGCATGATCACCACCGGGAGCCAGGGTGAACCGAGGAGCTCGCTGATCCGGATCGCCATGGACGACCACAAGCAGATCAAGCTGGAGCGGGGCGACACCGTCATCCTCTCCTCCCGCTTCATCCCGGGCAACGAAAAGACCATCTCCGACCTGATGAACCACCTGTACCGGCGCGGCGCCGAGGTGATCCACGAGAAGGTTTCCGAGGTGCACGTCTCCGGTCACGCCAGCCAGGAGGAGCTGAAACTCCTGCACAACCTGGTGAAGCCCCGCTTCTTCGTCCCGGTGCACGGCGAGTACCGGCACCTGGTGAAGCATGCGCAACTGGCCCAGAAGGTCGGCACCCCGGAAGAGCGCTGCATCCTGGCCGTGAACGGCGACGTCGTGCTCTTCTCCGGCGACGAGGCGGTCATCGTGGACCATGTGAACACGGGGCGGGTTTTCGTCGACGGCAAGGGGGTCGGCGACGTCGGCAACGTGGTCTTGAAGGACCGGAAGCACCTCTCCGAGGACGGCATGGTGGTGGTCATCGTCGGCATCAACCAGGTGAGCGGCGAGATCATCTACGGCCCCGACATCGTGTCGCGCGGCTTCATCTTCGAGGATGAGAGCCAGCAGTACCTGGACGAGGCGAAGAAGGTGGTGCTGGACACGCTGGCCCTGGTGAGCACCGAGGCGATGACCGACTGGAACGAGGTGAAGCTGGAGGTGCGCCGCGTGCTGCGCCGCTTCTTCAACAAGACCATCGAGCGGCGGCCGGTGATACTGCCGCTGGTGCTGGAGATGTAAGGTGCTTTCTCCCCTCGCCCCCTGGGAGAGGGGCAGGGGTGAGGGCGTCGGGATGGGCAACGTGCTCCCCTCGCGGCAACGCCCTCATCCGCCCTTCGGGCACCTTCTCCCGGAGGGAGAAGGGCGACCAACGCTTCGTGTTTTTCTCAGATTTTCTCCGTGCCTTCGTGGCAAACAGGTTTTGAACTATGACGACTGATGAGAAGATCGAAAAAAAGGAAAAGGTGGCCAAGGAAGTGAAGGGGATGGCCTTCGGCGTCGCCGGCATCTTCCTGTTCATCGCGCTCGCCTCCTTTCACGGCGAGGACCTTTCCTTCAACAGTGTCTCCACCTTCACCCAGACGAAGAACCTGGGAGGACGCTTCGGAGCGGAGCTGGCCGATTTTTTCCTGCAGCTCTTCGGCATGGCATCCTACATATTCCCCTGTACCCTCATCTACTTAGCTTACCGATCCTTCACGTCGGACCCCATTAGATGGCGCCGCTACAAGCTGGTGGGGTTCATACTGCTGCTGCTGTCGCTCTCAGGGCTTTTCGCCTTTTTCCATGAAATGACGGAGTTCCTGGGACAGCGGGTTCAGACCGGCGGGTTTATAGGTTTCCAGGGAGCCTCCCTGCTGAAACGCACCTTCGGCCAAATCGGGGCGATGCTCATCCTCCTCCCGATGCTGGCCGCGAGCGCCATGCTCCTGTCCCGCTTCTCCTTCGTCCTGTTCGCCAACTGGTGGCTCACCGCGCTCAAGGAGAGCTGGGAGAAGAACAAGCAGCGCCGGGCGCTGCAGCGCGAGCTCGCCTCCGAGAAGGGGGAGAAAGACGAGAAGCCGAGGCAGCACGCCGCCCCGGTGATCAAGCCCGCCGTGGTCCCCGCTCCGGTGCCGGAGCCGGTCGCCAAGAAGGAGAAGAAAAAGGACGACAAGAAGACCGCTCCGGTGCAGGAGGCCTTCGACTTCATCAAGGCCGAGGGTGATTTCAAGACCCCGCCGCTCTCCCTGCTCGATCCCCCTCCCGAGGGGGCCAAGCGCCAGGACAAAGAGACCCTCACCATGAACGCGCGGCTCATGGAGAAGAAGCTCAAGGACTTCGGTGTGGAAGGGGAGGTGGTGGAGATCTGCCCCGGCCCGGTCATCACCATGTACGAGTTCTCTCCCGGCCCCGGCATCAAGGTAAGCCGCATCGCCGGCCTGCAGGACGACCTCACCATGGCGCTGCAGGCCCACTCGATCCGCATCGTGGCGCCGATCCCGGGCAAGGGTGTGGTGGGCATCGAGCTTCCCAACCGCGAACGCGAGATGGTGTCGCTTCGGGAGATCTTCGGCACCGAGCAGTTCCACAGAGGGAAGATGAAGCTCCCGATGGCGCTCGGCAAGGACATAGCCGGCAACCCGCTGGTCACCGACCTGGCCAGGATGCCGCACCTCCTGGTCGCCGGCGCCACCGGTTCGGGCAAGTCGGTCGCCATCAACACCATGATCCTGTCGCTGCTCTACACCTCGACCCCCAGCGACGTCAGGATCATCATGGTCGACCCGAAGATGCTGGAACTCTCGGTGTACGAGGGGATCCCGCACCTGCTGCTTCCCGTGGTGACCAACCCCAAGAAGGCTGCGCTCGCGCTCAAGTGGGCGGTGGAGGAGATGGGGCGGCGCTACCGGCTCATGTCGGACAAGGGGGTCAGGAACATCGACTCCTACAACCGCGAGCTGGAGCGGCAGGAGAAGGAGGACGCCGAGAACCGGGCCCGCGAGACCGTTGTGGTCGAGGAGATCGACGAGGCCGAGCACCTCGAGGACCCCGAGGATATGGAGGCGCGCGAGGCGGCCATCCAGGCCTTTTTGGCCAAGGAGGAGCAGCTGGAGCACGGCCATCTCCCCTACATCGTGGTTATCGTGGACGAGCTCGCCGACCTCATGATGGTGGCCGGGCGCGAGATCGAGGAGTCCATCGCCCGCCTGGCCCAGATGGCGCGTGCCGCGGGTATCCACCTGATCCTCGCCACCCAGCGCCCGTCCGTCGACGTCATCACCGGCCTAATCAAGGCGAACTTCCCGGCCAGGATCTCCTTCCAGGTTTCCTCGAAGATCGACTCCCGCACCATCCTGGACGGCAACGGCGCCGAATCGCTTCTGGGCGCGGGCGACATGCTCTTCCTGCCGCCGGGGACCTCGAAGATGCAGCGTTCCCACGGCGCCTTCGTCTCCGACGCCGAGGTGCAGCGCGTGGTTGAGTTCCTGAAGAAGCAGGGCAAGCCGGTCTACGAGAAGTCCATCCTGGAGATGAAGGCCTCCGACGAGAAGGGAGGGGGCGATGACGAGGAGGAGGTCGACGAGCGCTACGACGACGCCCTGGCCCTGGTGGCCGACGCGAAGATGGCCTCGATCTCCATGATTCAGCGCCGCCTGCGGATCGGCTACAACCGCGCCGCCCGCATCATCGAGAAGATGGAGCAGGAAGGGGTCATCGGACCCTCCGACGGCACCAGCAAACCGAGAGAAGTTTTTATCAACAAGATTTAGTCCCTTAAGGGGACCGGCTCCGCAGGTGCCTGTCCCCGTTACCAAAGGAGGCCCAATGAACCTTTGCCGCAAGCCAAACCTGGCTCATTTCGCCGTCACCATCATCGGCAAGGACCGCACCGGCATCGTTGCGGACACCTCGGAGGTGCTCTACAAGCTCGGCTGCAACGTCGAGGACTCCAGCTGCACGATGCTCGGGGGCGAGTTCGCCATGATCCTGATCGTCTCCCACGAGAAGCCCTTCTCCAAGAAGAAGCTGGAAGAGGAGTTCGCGGCCAAGACAGTCGGCACCGGACTTTCCGCCTTCGTCAGGACCTTGAAGGATGACGAGGTCTGCTACCAGGGGCCGGAGGGTGAACTCTGCCTGATCTCGGTGTACGGTTCGGACAAGCCGGGCATCGTCTACCGCATCACCCGCGAGCTCGCCGACCGCGGCGTCAGCATCACCGACCTCAACACCAAGCTGATCGGCAAGCCGACCGAGCCCGTGTACGTGCTGGTGCTCGAGGCGGCGCTCCCCCAGGGGCTCTCGGTGGAAGACGCTTCCGCCTTGCTGGAAAAACTGAAAAAGGAGCTGAGTGTGGAGATTTCGGTGCGGCTCATTACGCCCGTCTCCCTCTGATTCTATATGGCAGTCAAACCGATAGTCGTCTATCCCGACCCGATTTTGAAGCAGGCCTGCGCCCCGGTGCAGGCCATCGACGATGAGATAAAGCAGCTGATCGAAGACCTGGTGGACACCATGCACGCCGGGCCCGGTTCCGTCGGCGTCGCCGCACCCCAGATCGGCGTCTCCCTGCGCGTCTGCGTCATCGACGTGTCCAAGAACCGCCATGGCAAGGACAACAACCACGGCCTTTTGCTGATGATCAACCCGGAGATCCTGGCCAAAAGCGGGGGCGCCGTGATGCGGGAAGGGTGCATGAGCGTGCCGGACTACACCGGTGACGTCGAGCGAGCCACCGAGCTCACCCTGCGCTTCACCGAGCCCGACGGCAGCGTGCGCGAATTCGAGGCCTCCGGTTTCGAGGCGGTGGCGATCCAGCACGAGATGGATCACCTGGACGGTTTCCTGTTCCTGGACCGCATCGCCTCGCTGAAGACCGGCCTGTTCCGCAGGAAAAGCTACAAGTAAGTCATGCACCCCCCTCCTGCTGGGAGAGGGTGCCCGAAGGGCGGGTGAGGGCGCTGCCGTCTGCTCACCTGTTGCCCTTGGCAACGCCCTCACCCCGGTCCTTTTCCGGAGGGAGAGGGAGTTTGCTCAAGCAACCTCTGATTGTCCACCTAGGCACATCGTGCCAAGGCGGGTTCGGGTTTTCTATGAAATGGCTTCTCATCACCTCTGCGATTCTCTTCGTCGCCTCGATCCGTCGGCCGATCTTCGTGGTTGCGCTCGGCTGCAGCCTGGCCTACCTCGCTTCGCGCGGGTTGGCGCTGGGACGGCTTCCCCTGATCGGACCCCAGGACACCCTGGCCTTTTTTTCCGGATCGCTGGGGCTCATGGCGCTCCCCTTCATCTATAGCCGCCAGACCGCGGGCGTGCGCTGGTTTTGCTGGGGATGCGGGGCGCTGGCCGGCCTTTTCGCCGCCCTGGCGCTCCCCTTTCCGACCATCAACATGCCGCTGCCGCCCATCCTCGACACCTACTGGTTCGAGCTGCACGTGGCGCTTGCCTTCTTCGCCTACGGTCTCTTCGGCATCGCGGCACTCCTGGGGGTCGCGTTCCTGCAGGGTGGGGGGAAGCAGGCGCTCGACCTGCAGTATCGGGCCGCGCTGGTGGGCTACAGCTTCTTCTCGCTCTCCATGGTCTCCGGCGGCATCTGGGGGTATTACGCCTGGGGCACCTACTGGCTTTGGACCGCCAAGGAGCTCTGGACCTCCATCCTTTGGATCTTCTATTCGCTCTACCTGCACCTGCGCCTGAAGGGGCAGACCTGGGAGCGCGGCTTCGCCTGGCTGGGGATCGTCGGCTTCCTGGTGACCCTCTTCACCTACCTCGGCGTCAGCATGCTGATGCGAAGCTCGCACAGTTTCTAAATGTCCGACCGACCGGCCCGCCCGCCCCGACCAGTCAGGCTGGCCGGACAAAAGAGGAAAAGACCTTGCTGAAAAAGCTCTACACCACCTTCTGCTCCTTGAACCTCGGCCTGTGGCTCATGACCGGGGTGATGGTCACCCTGGCCCTGGGCTCCTTCTCCAGCGCCAGCTCGGAGCAGGGCGGCCTCAACGACATGCCGCTCCTCTTCTGGCTGCAGCGCGCCCCGCTCGGCTACTCCTGGTGGCTCTGGCTCTGCGTCGCCTGCATCGCGGTCCTCTTCGTCAACGCGCTCGTCTGCTCCATCGACGCCCTGCGCCGTAAAGGTCGCAGCGTGGCGCCGCACCTGATGCACGCAGGCTTTCTGCTCATCGTCCTGGCGCATCTCCTCTCCGCCTACGGCGGATTCAAACAGCAGATGCAGCTGCCGCAGGGGGATTCCTTCGGCTTTCCCGACGGGGAGCGGGTCGTGGTGGAGCGGATCACGGGACAGGTGGGGGCGATGGGGATGATGAGCGGCTACCGCGCCGATCTGAGGCTCTCGGACGGTCTGCACACCGTACAGCCCAACCAGCCGCTCTTCCACAAGGGGTACGGCATCTACGTGAAGGACGTGGCGCTCAGCCCGGTGCCGGTGGCGCTCTTCGAGGTGCATAAGGAGCCGGGCGCGTTGACCGCGTTCATCGGCGCCTTGATCTTTACGGTGGGAAACCTGATGCTGCTGGCGCAGCGCAAGGGAAGATAAAAAGAAAGGGGCGCCTGGCGGCGCCCCTTTCTGATTACTTGATTTCTTTGACGCTCTTGATCACCATCGGCGTCTGCGGGACGTCCGGCATGCCGTTGGCCCCCTTGCCGGTCCTGGTGGCCGCGATCTTGTCGACCACGTCCATCCCCTCGATGACCTTGCCGAAGACGGCGTAGCCGTACCCCATCTGGCCGCCGGCCGGGTTGTGGTTCAGGAAGTTGTTGTTCACCACGTTGATGAAAAACTGCGCGGTGGCGGAGTCGACCACCATGGTGCGGGCCATGGCGATGGTGCCGCGGTCGTTTTTAAGCCCGTTGGCCGCCTCGTTCTTGATCGGGGCCTTGGTCTGCTTCGGCATCAGGTCCTGGCTGAAGCCGCCCCCCTGGATCATGAAGTTCGGAATGACGCGGTGGAATATGGTCCCGTTGTAGAAGCCGCCTTTTGCGTAGTCGAGGAAGTTCTTGACCGAAATGGGCGCCTCTTTCTGGAACAACTCGACCTTCACGTTGCCCTGGTTGGTCTCGATCAGCACCACCGGGTTCTTCGCCTCGGCAGCGACGGCGCCGCTTGCAAGGAAGAGCCCCAGGATCAGAGCGTAGATGAATCTCTTCAGCATGTTTTCGTACCTCCTCTGGGATTGGTAATCGTTGCATCCTTATAAGCCAATCCCCGGCTGTGGTCAACCAATTCGCTTGGTTCCGGGCAGTAAGGGGTTGACAGATCAGGCCCCGCCGTGGAAAATGCCCAATCATTAACGTTCATGGAGGATTCGTCTTGCAGATACAGTTCGGTACCGATGGATGGCGCGGCGTCATCGCCGACACCTTCACCTTTGAAAACCTGTCGCTGGTGGCGCAGGCTACCATGGATTATCTGCATAAACAGGGGCTTGCGGACAAAGGCCTGGTGATCGGCTACGACCGCCGCTTCCTCTCCAGGGAATTCGCCGAGCGCGCCGCCGAGATTGCGGCCGGCAACGGCATCAAGACCTGGCTCTCCGACGGCTACGCACCCACCCCCGCCGTCTCCTGGGCGGTTCACGAGAAGAAGGCCGGGGCCGGGGTCATGATCACCGCAAGCCACAACCCGCCACGCTACAACGGATTCAAGGTGAAGGAGTCCTTCGGCGGTTCCGCGCGTCCCTCGACCACCAAGGAGCTGGAGCAGATTGTGGCCGAAAACCAGGCGACGTCGCGTCCGGTGCAGGCGCTGGCGCTGGCCGAGGCGCAGGCGGCGGGGGCGGTCGAGCTCTTCGATGCCACGGCCCCCTACCTGGACCAGTTGAGGCGCTACGTCGACCTGGAGCTGATCCGTTCCGCCGGCATCAAGGCCGTCGTCGACCCGATGTTCGGTGCCGGTTCGGGCCTTTTGCCGCTGCTGGTCCCGGGGATCGAGGAGATCCACGGTGCGGAGAATCCCTCCTTCGGCGGCCACCCGCCCGAGCCGATCGCCGAGCACCTGGGTGAGCTGACGGCGCTGGTCGAGGCCGGGAAGTTCCAGGTCGGACTGGCACTCGACGGCGACGCCGACCGGATCGGCGCCATCGACGAGACCGGAGAATTCTTCTCCTCGCACCGGATCTTCACCGTGCTGCTGCGCCACCTCTACGAGAGAAAAGGGGTGCGCGGCGCGGTGGTGAAGACCGTATCCACCACCCAGATGATCGACCTCCTGGCGGAAAAGTACGGCCTGGTGCTCTTCGAGACCCAGATCGGTTTCAAGCACATCTGCGAGATGATGCTCGAGAACGACATCCTTATGGGGGGGGAGGAGTCCGGCGGCCTCGGCGTGAAGGGGCACATCCCGGAGCGCGACGGGATCCTGATGGCGCTCCTGCTCCTGGAAGCGATGGCCATGAGCGGCAAGGGACTGCGGGCTCTCCTCGAGGAGACCATGGACGAGATCGGGCATTTCCACTACTCGCGCATCGACCTTCCCATCGAAGCGCAGGCGAAGCGGCAACTACTGGAGCGGATGCAGGCGGGGGGCATCACCAGCATCGCCGGTTTCGCAGTGGCGCGCCACAATTTCAGCGACGGCTTCAAGTTCATCTTCGAGGACGGCTCCTGGCTGTTGATCCGCCCCTCGGGGACCGAGCCGGTGCTCAGGCTGTACAGCGAGGCGGGGGATCCGGCGAAGGTGGCGCTCCTCCTGGAGGCCGCGCGGGGTATAGCGAGCGTGTAAGGAGCGGTTATCGCTCAGGCAATTACCTTGAAATGGCGTAACGCTTCTGTTATAGAATAAGCTTCGCTGCAAAAGTACCCCACCAAGGAGACATTTCATGTCGAATCCTCAGTTGATTATGTACGATGAGGAATTCAAACAGATAAACGTAGTGCTCGAGAAGCTGCTGCGCGAGGCGAACGCCAAGGTGATCTTCCTGGTGGACAAGAACGGCCAGTTGATCACGGGTTGCGGCGAGACCGAGCGCTTCGACACCACGTCTCTCGCCTCGCTCACCGCCGGCAACATCGCCGCCACGGGCGGCCTCGCCAAGCTGATCGGTGAAAAGGAGTTCTCCATCCTCTTTCACGAAGGGGAGAAGGACAACCTCCACATCTCCATCGTTGCCGGCCGCGTGATCCTCGTGGTGCTCTTCGATACCCGCTCTTCGCTGGGGCTGGTTCGTCTGCGCGTGAAGAAGGCCTCCGAGGAGCTCACCGCCATCTTCAACCGCCTGCTGCAGAAGAACGAGGAGAAGGAGAAGAGCGGCGACAGCGAGTTCCCCTTTGCCGAGATCACCGACGACGATATCGACAACCTGTTCAGCTAACCGGCATGCTTCGGTAGGATGGGGTGGCAGTGCGCCCCGGAAAACCCTGTGGTGCAGTAATTCATAAGAGGTAATGTAGGATGTCCTTCATCAACTACGCTTCCCGCGAAATAAACTGCAAGATCGTCTACTACGGCCCGGGTCTCTGCGGCAAGACCACCAATCTGCAGTACGTCTACCAGAAGACCGCTGCCGATGCGAAAGGGAAGATGATCAGCCTCGCGACCGAGACCGAGCGCACCCTCTTCTTCGACTTCCTCCCCCTGGCTCTGGGCGAGATCCGCGGCTTCAAAACGCGCTTCCACCTGTACACCGTCCCCGGCCAGGTCTTCTATGACGCTTCCAGGAAGCTGATCCTCAAGGGCGTGGACGGCGTGGTGTTCGTGGCCGACTCCCAGGAAGAGCGCATGGACGCCAACATCGAGAGCGTCGAGAACCTGCGCATCAACCTGATCGAGCAGGGGTACGACCTGGACAAGATCCCCTACGTGGTCCAGTACAACAAGCGCGACCTCCCCAACGTGGTAAGCGTCGAGGAGCTGCGCCGCGAGCTGAACCCGACCAACGTCCCCGATTTCGAAGCCTGCGCCACCACCGGCGAAGGTGTCTTCGAAACCCTGAAGGCGATCGCGAAGCTGATCCTATTTGATTTGAAAAAGGGGAAGTAGGCAGAAGCTGCCAGTACGGCGGTTGACGAGATACAGAGAAGGGGGCGCCGGATAAACCGGCGCCCCCTTTTTTATCGATCTCGGCAAAAAAATCAATGTAGGGGCGAATAATCATTCGCCCCAGTTGGCACCTCAGCCCATCTCGCCACTGAAGGTGGTTGGGCGCCGGTGGCTGGGCGAATGTTTATTCGCCCCTACAGGTCTTGGCCGTGGAGGTGTTCCCAGAGCGCCCTCGCCGCGGCCTCGGTCATCCCCGGCGCCGCGATCAGTTCCTCAAGCGTCGCCCCCTGCACCCCTTTCAGACTCCCGAACTGCTTCAAGAGCGCCTTCTTCCTCTTCTCCCCGATTCCCGCCACGCCGTCCAGACGCGAGCCGGTCAGGGTCTTGCTGCGCACGGTCTTGTGGTAGGTCACCGCGAAACGGTGCGCCTCGTCCCTGATACGCACCAAAAGCAACAGCGGCGCGGAACTTTGCCGAAGCGTGATCGGGTTCTTGCGCCCCGGGCGGAACACCCGCTCGTCACTCTTCGAGATCTCCTCGCTTTCCATGTCCCTGAAGGTGCGGCTCTTGGCCAGCCCCGCCGCCTCCACCCCGGCCACACCCAGCTCTTCCAGCACCGCGTTCAACACGCCCAACTGCCCGAGCCCGCCGTCAACCACGATCAGGTCGGGCTGCTCTTCGGTGGTTTCCGCCTTGAAACGGCGCGACAGCACCTCGCGCATCATGGCGAAGTCGTCGGACTGCAGCACCCCCTTGATCCGGTAGCGCCGGTACAGGTTCTTGTCGGCCTTGCCGTCGATGAAGACGACCCGGCTCCCGACCGCCATCTCCCCCTGAATGTTGGAGATGTCGTAGCACTCGATCCTTCTGGGCGTGCGGGCGAGGTGCAGCTTCTCGGCAAGCTCGGTCAGCAACGTTGCGGACGAGCTTGCCTTGGCCAGCCGCTCCTGTGACGCGGTCTCCGCGTTCTTCTGGGCCAGCTTCACCATCTCCAGCTTGGGACCGCGCTGCGGGGCCGCGATGGTCACCTTCTTCCCCGCCTTTTCGGAGAGGAGCTCCTCGAGCGGGCCCGGCTCCGGGATGGGGATCGGGATCAGCACCTGGGGGGGGAGCGGGGCGTCCAGGTCGTAGTATTCGTTCAGGAAGGAGGCGAGTCCCTCCTCGGTCTCCAGTTCCCAGTCGAAGAGGAAGGTCCGGCCGCCGGTTACGGTGCCGCCGCGGATGTGCAGGAGGGCGATCTGCATCTGGTCACCCTCGCGATGCAGGCCGAAGACGTCGCTGTCCCCCCCCTGCGCCACCATCTTCTGCCGTTCCACGGTCACCTCGATGGCGCGCACCAGGTCGCGGTAGCGCGCTGCGTCCTCGTAGCGCATCTCTTGGCTGGCCTTGTTCATCTTGGCGCGGTACAGGCGGGCGATCTCCGTGTTCTTCCCTTCCAGGAACAGGGCGGCCCCCTCGGCGAGCGCCGCGTACTCCTCACTCGTGATCAGGCCGCAGCAGGGGGCGGAGCACTGCTTGATCTGGTAGTAAAGGCAGGGGCGCTTGCGCGCCATGCAGGTCGCCAGCGGGTAGTGGCGCAGCGGGAACATCTTGTAGAGCTGCTTCAGCACCTCCTTGGCGGCGGTGGCAGAGGAATAGGGGCCGAAGTAGCGCGCGCCGTCCGAGGGGATTTTGCGCACCAGAGAGAGGCGGGGGAACTCTTCCTTCATGTCCATGCGCAGCGAGAAGTAAGTCTTGTCGTCGCGCAGGTTGATGTTGTACTTAGGGCGGTGCTGCTTGATCAGGGTGTTTTCCAGGATCAGCGCTTCCTTCTCCGTGTCGGTGACCAGGTAGTCGACCGACTCGACCAGTTGCACCATGAAACGGATGTGGACGCGTGAATCGCGGGTGTCGCCGACGTAAGCGCGTACGCGGTTCCTCAGGTTGCGCGCCTTGCCGACGTAGATGACGCTGCCGTCCGATGTCTTCATGAGGTAGACGCCGGGGGAGGTGGGGAAGTTCTTGATCATCTCCTGGGTAATCATGAGGCGTAGTATAGACGGTTGCTGGTTAGAAGGGAAGGCGGGACGTGCTAAGGGAGGGGCGTTCCGTAGGGGCGAATAAACATTCGCCCCGCAATGGTGATGATACCGACGTGGATGGTGTTGAAGGGGGGGGAAGAAAGGGCGAATAATTATTCGCCCCTACAGGATTTGGGAACTGGAGGTTAACGTTTTCCGGTTCTGCTGCCGGGCTTCGCGGTGCTGCCGGGACGGGAGGCTGGTTTGCTCCCTGCAGGTTTCGCGGCACCTGCCGGTCTGGCAGTTCTCGCTTTGTCTGCGGCCGGTCTCGTGCCGGCCGGCTTCGCGGTGGGACTCGCCGCCGGTTTGGTCGCCGGTCTGGCCGCCGGTTTAGCCGCCGGTTTAGCTGCAGGTTTAGCTGCAGGTTTAGCTGCAGGCTTAGCTGCAGGCTTAGCTGCAGGCTTAGCTGCAGGCTTAGCTGCAGGCTTAGCGGCAGGCTTAGCGGCAGGCTTAGCGGCAGGCTTAGCGGCAGGCTTGGCGGCAGGCTTGGCGGCAGGCTTGGCGGCAGGTGCCGCGGCAGGTGCCGCGGCACCTGCCTTCTTCTCAGCGGCTTTCTTCTCGGCCGCCTCGATGCGCCACCTGGGAAGGGTCTTGGCGCCGCCACCACTCGCCTTCATCTTCTGCGGGTTGGCATAGGAGACAGTGATTTTCTTGTCGAGGAGCCAGGCGCCATCCAGCGAATCAATGGCGTCCCTCGCCTCGGCTTCTGTGGACATCCTGACGTAGCCGCAACCTTTGAACTGACCGGTGTCGGGGTCCCTGATCAGGTGCATCGAGGTGACCGTGCCGGAAACGGCGAACAGCTTCTGCAGCTCATATTCAGTGACATCGTAGGACAGGCTCCCTACGTAAAGTTCTTTACCTGCTTTTGCCATGGAATCTAACTCTCCTTGATTTTGTCGGCACACTCTAGCACAACACGCGACGGCACGGCAAAACTTTCTCTCGGTCCCATGCCTTAGCCGCCATTACGCTCCCGCAGGATCGCCGTGTAGAGCGGCTCCCGGTCCGCCCTGGAAGCGGAAACGACCATTTCGACCGTGACCGGTTTGCCGGCGGCACTGATTACGCGCTGCCGCGTGGTCTCCTCCATGAACTCACCGGGCTGTTCGATCCGTTGCCGCAGTTCCTCCCCGCTTTCCAGAAAATCGAAGATGGACTCACCGAGCAGCATCTGCCGGTTCCGGCCGAAGAGGCCTTCAGCTTTTTCGTTGACGATCACCATTTTTCCGTCCTTCAGGAAGGTCACGACCGCCGAGGCGGCCACCTCGATGAAGCGGCGGTAGCGTTCGTCGGCCTCGCGCGACTGGACGGTGCGGTGGGAGAGTTCCTCCATCATGTCGTTGAAGGCGCCGATCAGCATGCCGATCTCGTCGCGGCTTCTCTGTGGCAGTTTTTCCTGGAAGTTGCCGGTCCTGGTGACCTCGATGATCCGGTCCGAGAGGAGCTGTACCGGCTCGATGATCTGCCGGCTCATGATGATACCCATCACCACGATGACGATGAGGAACACCAGGGTGCGGGCCAGCAGGTCGAGTTTGAAGTTGGTTCCCAACTGGGCGTAGAGGTCCTTGACCGGGATGCTCACCGACACCGCGCCGATTACCTCACCCACCTGGTAGTTGTAGGAGTAGTGACCCGGCGGGAAGCGCTTCTTGACGAAGTCGGGAGCGCTTTGGTAGCTGCCGTGGCATCCCAGGCAGGAGGGGGTGGCGCGCATCGGTTGCAGGTAGCGGAAAAACCTGGTTTCGCCGCTTTTCACGATGTCGTAGCTTTCACCGACCGGATTCTTGATGAACCTCTGCAGCTGCGCGGTCTCGTAGGGGTCGGGACGGTTTTCCGGGTTGCGGTAGCGCAGCGACACCTGGCGGACGTAGAACTTGCTGTTCTGGGTCACCCTTTTGGCCACCTGGGTGGCCACCACTTGCGGCACCAGGTTGTAGTTCGACTCCGGCTCGTTCTTGACCACCGAGGACATGTACTCGCGGGTCTCGATCAGCTGCGTCGCCAAGCTGCGGGCGTTGTCTACCGCGAAGCGGAGTACGAAGTCTTTCTGGCGCTGGTACAGGAACATGCCGGATGCGAGCAGGAGGGCGATCAGGAGCAGCGACATCAGGCCGAAGAACTTGGTGCGGATGGAGAGATCTGCCGGGCGGGTCATGCATCCTCCTGGAATTCATAGCACTGAAGCCAAAAGTATAGCGGAGGAGTCAGAAGGTGCAAGGTAATCGGAGACTTAGAAAAAGCCCTCACCCCGGCCCTCTCCCGGTATATACACCCGGAGGGCGAGGGGGGGGCTGCAAAAGCCGGTAAGTGAGCTATCTTCACTTTTGAGGACACACCATATATCCTAACGAGCCAGGAGGGTGTGTCATGAGATCGAATCGAAAGTACGATTCAGAGTTTAAACAAGAAGCAATCAAGTTAGTCGTTGATGA
>NZ_JAHLMF010000015.1 GCF_018919385.1 Geomonas diazotrophica | reverse complement strand
CTACTGTGGCCCTTCTTCCTGCCGGGTGGTCTATTCGGTTGCAAAGAACGTCGTGACTGCGAAGCTCAACTTTATAGCAAAGGCCGTTTCGGCTGTCAATGCTTTTTTGTTGGCCGCTGCCGAACTGAAATGCTTCGTTCGTCAGCGGAGGGTGGTTATAACAAATGCCTTTGCCTGCGTCAACGGGTTTGTTGTTTGTTTTTATTAACCAGCCAGAAGCTGCTACAAACGCTGAAGGTTTGGCTTTTGAGTGAACACTAGTGGCCCCGATGGAAGCGGTGGACACAATGGACCGAGCAACTGCTACAAACAACAAAGGGCGACGCAATTTGCGTCGCCCCCATATTATCGGACCGCTTTTTTAAAACTTAAGAGAAAAGAACCTTGGCAAAGCGACGCTTGCCTACCTGGATGATGTACTCGCCGCTGCAGGCTATCTCGAGGGTCTCATCAGAAATCTTCTCACCGTTTACTTTGACACCACCACCCTGAATGGAGCGGCGACCTTCGCTGTTGGACTTTACGAGTTGCGCCTCTGCCAGGACTTTGCACAGCAGAACCTTCTCCCCCTCTGTCTTGAGTGCAAACTCGGGCATCTCGTCTGGGGTCTCGTTGTTCTTGAAACGCTTGACAAAGTTCTCGTCTGCCTGAGTTGCTGCCTCGGCCCCATGGTAACGGGTGACCATCTCGCGCGCCAATTGCTTCTTGGCTTCCATCGGATGCACCGCCCCGCTCTTCAGGTCGGCCTTCAGTTTCTCAAAGTCGGCCATGGTCAGATCGCTCAATAGCTCGTAGTAACGAACCATCAGTTCATCCGAGATCGACATCACCTTGCCGTAGATCTCGTCAGCCGGCTCATTGATGCCGATGTAGTTGCCTAGGGACTTGCTCATCTTGTTGACGCCGTCAAGACCTTCGAGGAGCGGAACCGTGATGACGCACTGCGGCGCCTGCCCCCACTCCCTCTGCAGTTCACGCCCCACCAGGAGATTGAACTTCTGGTCGGTGCCGCCCAATTCCACGTCGGCCTTCAGCGCCACAGAATCGTAGCCCTGCACCAGCGGGTACATGAACTCATGGATACTGATCGGCAACTGGTTGGAGAAGCGGTTGCTGAAATCTTCGCGCTCGAGCATGCGAGCAACGGTGTACTTGGAGGCGAGACCGATCATGTCCGATGCGGTCATCTTCCCCAACCACTCCGAGTTGAAAACCACCTTGGTCAGCTTCGGATCGAGAACCTTGAAAACCTGCTCTTTGTAGGTTTCGGCATTCTTGAGGACATCTTCCCGGGTAAGAACCTTGCGGGTCTCCGACTTGCCGGTGGGGTCACCAATCATACCGGTGAAGTCGCCGATGAGAAAGTACACCTCGTGGCCAAGCTTCTGGAATTGACGCATCTTGTGCAGAAGCACGGTGTGCCCCAGATGCAGGTCCGGCGCGGTCGGGTCGAAACCGGCCTTGATCTTGAGCGGCACGCCGGTCTTGACGGATTTCTCGAGCTTCTCAACCAGCTCTTTTTCCACCAGGATTTCTACGGCACCCCTCTTGATAATTTCCATCTGCTCTGCAACGGTCATCACTTTCCCTCCAGATTGTATTTCAGCCACCTCCGCACGAGGCTGCGGTGGCCAAGCTCCACGTAGGCAGAAGGCTTCCGTGGGGGAGTCATTTCACTACACTTAGCCGCAGGCGATGTTGAGTCTCTCGATGTTGAGCGCCAGGCCGGACTTTTCATCAACCTCAATGACAACAGCGTTGATCCGGATGTCCTTCTTCGCTACCTCGAACTTCGAGGGGCGTTGGGTGACGAACTTCAGGATCGCCTCTTCCTTCTTGACACCAATAACGGAATCGAAAGATCCGGTCATGCCGGCGTCGGTCATGTAAGCGGTGCCGGCGGTAAGGATGCGCTCGTCGGCAGTCTGCACGTGGGTGTGGGTTCCGATCACCGCTGAAACCCTCCCGTCCAGGTACCAGCCCAGGGAGACCTTCTCGCTGGTGGCCTCGGCATGGAAGTCGACGAAGATAATCGGAGTTTCTTCCTTCAGCCTGGCGATCTCCTTGTCCGCGCAGCGGAAGGGACAGTCCAGGTTGTTCATGAAGACCCGCCCTTCCAGGTTCAAAATGGCGACCTTTACCCCGCCCGGCGTCTTGACGATGGTCGTCCCTTTGCCGGGGGTCCCTTCCGGATAGTTGGCCGGACGAACTATCCGGTCCTCACGCTTTATGTACTCGAGGGCGTCCTTCTTGTCCCAGATATGGTTGCCCGAGGTGATCATCTGGACGCCACACTTGAAGAGGTCCTGGGCGGTCTCTTCGGTCAGGCCGAAACCGCCGGCTGCGTTCTCGCCATTGGCTATCACCAGGTCAACCATGTGCCGGTCGACGATCCGGTGCAGCTCGCGGGAGAGCGCCTCCCGCCCCGGCTTGCCGATCACGTCCCCTATGAAGAGAAGCTTAACGGGCATATTCGGTTGCCCTGGTTTCCCTGATCACGTTGACCTTGATCTGGCCAGGGTAGGTCATCTCGGTTTCGATCTTCTTGGCGATATCCTTGGCCAGAACCAGTGCGCGGTCATCGGTCACCTGCTCGCTGGATACCATGACACGGATCTCCCGGCCGGCCTGGATGGCGAAGGAAGTGAGGACTCCGTCGAAGGAGGTGGCGATCCTTTCCAGGTCGTCCAGGCGCTTCACGTAGGTTTCCATCATCTCGCGGCGGGCACCCGGACGAGCGCCGGAGAGCGCATCGGCGGCCTGTACCAGGACGGCAAGGACCGTCGCCGGTTTCTCGTCCTCGTGGTGCGCCATGATGGCATGGACGATCTTCGGAGACTCGCCGTATTTCTTGGCGATGTCCGCGCCGATGACTGCGTGGGAACCTTCGATCTCGTGGTCCACGGCCTTGCCGAGGTCGTGCAGGAGGCCGGCCCTCTTGGCCTGCTTCACATTGATGCCGAGCTCGGCGGCCATGATGCCGCAAAGGAAAGCGACTTCCAGCGAATGCTGGTAAACGTTCTGGCTGTAGGAGGTGCGGTACTTCAGGCGCCCGATGAGCTTCAGGATCTCCGGGTGGATGCCGTGCACGCCCAAGTCAAAGGCGGCCTGCTCACCTGCCTCCTTCATGGCCTGCTCGATCTCCTCCTGGGATTTCGCTACGACTTCCTCAATGCGGCCGGGGTGAATCCTGCCGTCGGCGATGAGTTTCTGCAGCGACAGCTTGGCAACTTCCCTCCGGACCGGGTTGAAGCCGGAAAGGATGACCGCCTCGGGGGTGTCGTCGATGATCAGGTCAATGCCGGTGGCTGCCTCGAGAGCCCTGATGTTGCGCCCTTCGCGGCCGATGATGCGCCCCTTCATCTCGTCGGAGGGGAGGGTCACCACGGAAACGCTGCGCTCGGCAACGTACTCGCCGGCGTAACGCTGCATGGCAAGAGCCAGAATTTCCTTGGCCTTCTTGTCCGCGGTTTCCCTGGCCTCTTCCTCCATCACCTTGATCAGCTTGGCGACATCGAGCTTCGCTTCGTCTTCCATGGAGTCCATCAGGAACTTCTTGGCCTCGGCGGCAGTCATGCCGGCAATCTGCTCAAGCTTCGCCTTCTGCTCGCCCACCAGGGCGTCCAGTTTCTCTTCTTTCTGGGCAAGCCCCTGTTCCTTATTCACCAGGGACTGCTCGCGTACGGCAAGCGCCTGCTCTCTTTTCAGGAAGTCGGCGTCACGCTGGTCGAACAGGTTGGTCTTCTTGTCGAGATTCTCTTCTTTTTGCTGCAGCCTCTTCTCGAGAGTCTGCAGGTCGCGACGCTTCTCGCGGCTCTCTTGTTCAAATTGCCTTTCCAGCTCTTCCTTTGCCTGGTACACCACGTCTTTGGCCTGAACCGCGGCCTCCATGGCCACGACCTCGGCCTGACGCTTGGCATCCTCGATCATCTTGGCAGCAAGCGTTTCCGCGTTGGTCACCAAAGAATCCGATAGTTTCTTGCGCAGGACGTTGCCTATCACGTACCCGATGGCGGCCGCGACAAGCACCAGCAATATGGCAATAGTTATGTCGATTTTCACCGTTGCTCCCCCTCACATATATGTTTATTAACGCGAACCACCCGACTCTCGGTGACGATCAAATCCATCGTCACGTCGTGCGGCTCGCCGGCTATCTCTTGAAGCAGTTGGAAGTCGTAGCAAAACGCCACCAGCTTCCCGCTTCCTTCCAGGCGGTGCAGCGACCGGTCATAGTACCCCTTGCCATAACCGATGCGGCGCCCGCACAGGTCAAAGGCCACTCCCGGCACCACGATGAGGTCCGCCCCCGCTGGATCATACCCTTCACCCTGAGGCTCCGGGATGCCGTACCTGCCGGCGGCGAGCTCGGTGAGAGCGGCCACCTGGCAGAACTTCAAATCATCACCCACAACTGCCGGATAGAGTAAGCGCTTGCCTGATGCCAGGGCCGCGGCAGCTACCGCCGCGGTATCCACTTCGTGGTGGATCGGCGCATACAGCACCAGCGTCCTGGCCGCTCGGTACTCGGGCAGATCAAGGAAACGCTGTTGCAGGGCCAGGCTCAACGACGCCACCTGCGGCTTGGACAGCTCGCGGCGTCTGGCAAGGGTCGCGGCTCTATGGGCGCGCTTGGGCATAAAGCTATAATTCCGTGTTGGTTCAGAAGGTGGACGGCAAGGCCGACCGTAGAGACAGGTGCTCTGGTGGGGGAGTGCTGGTGGGTGTAACGGGTGTTGCGTTGACAGGTTTTTGATAGAATGGGCCGCGTTCAAATGAAGCGCCAAATTTGAACTTTATGTAAAGGCAGCCATTAACCCCTGGACATGCTGCTTAACGTCTTTAGGCTACTATCAGCAAACGCGGAGAAGACCACCTTCTCCACGCAGGTTCTGGCAAAGCGTTGCAACCGTACAACCAATCAGCTATATGTGGAATCTCCCGCAAGAGACCTGAAACTCTACAACTGTTGCCGGTCCAGCCTTTCAATGAGCCCCGCGACCCGCTCGCTGCAGGTCCGCTGCTCTTCCGCCAATTGCTTCCGGGCGTCCAGACAGGCTTCAGCCAAATTCATCAACGCCAGGATAACTACCAGTTGGGTATCGCCACCACTGACCTTGGCCTCCGCCTCCGCCAGCTTCTCGTTGACCAGAGCCTCAACCTGCGCCACGCGCTCAGGTGTCGCAACACTCTTCACCTGGAGATCTCGCCCCAGGACCCTGATGCTGTGCGTGGCGATCAAGCTGTCAGACCCCTTCCAACTTTTTCAGTATAGAGTCGATCCGGGACCTTAAACCTGCCCGTTCTCCGTTGAGCCGATCATTCTCGTTTTTGAGCCTGTCGTTTTCGAGTTTCAACTCGTCTACGACATTAATTAGAGAAATTATCCGTCCCTCTAGCTCATTAAACAGCTTATCACTCATTATTCCACCTTTTGCGGCAAAATCATATGCGATAAGTACTCAAAAGTCAAGGCTATCATTGGAAAAGGGCCTCGACGAACTGGACCGGATCGAAGGCACGGAGATCTTCTACGGACTCGCCCACTCCAATGAATCTGACGGGGAGTGCGTATTCATGGCTTACCGCCACCACGATCCCCCCTTTGGCGCTGCCGTCGAGCTTGGTGAGCACCACGCCGGTGACGTCCGCCGCCTCCTTGAAGAGCTTCGCCTGTGACAGTGCGTTCTGCCCGGTGGCCGCATCCAGGACGAGCAGGGTTTCGTGCGGACCGTCCGGGATTTCGCGGGTCAGCACCCGGCGAATCTTCTTCATCTCCTCCATGAGGTTCACCTTGGTGTGCATGCGGCCGGCGGTGTCGATGATCAGAACATCGGTGCCCCGCGCGATGGCGGCCTTGCAGGCGTCAAAAACGACCGCGGAGGGATCGGCCCCTTCCTTGTGACGCACGATGTCGGCACCTACACGGTTGGCCCAGGTCTCCAACTGCTCCGCTGCTGCGGCGCGGAAGGTGTCTGCCGCGGCGAGCAGAACCTTCCTTCCTTCTCCGGCATAGCGTGCCGCCAACTTGCCGATGGTGGTGGTTTTGCCCACGCCGTTCACCCCGATCACCATGATGACGAACGGCTTCTTGTCCGTAACTACCAGCGGCGCATGATGCTCCAGGAGGCGCAGCTGGATCTCTTCCTTCAGCGCCCTCTTCAAGGCGGCGCCGTCCTGCAGTTCATCGCGCTTGAGGCGCTGCTCGAGGGTGCGGATCAAATCCACCGTGGTCTTGACGCCCAAGTCAGCGGTGATCAGAATCTCCTCCAGCTCCTCAAGCGTATCAGTGTCGATCTGCTTCTTGCCCAGCAAAAGGGTGTCCACCCGGCCGATGATGGTCTCGTGGGTCTTGCTCAGGCTGCGCTTGAGGCGTTCGAAGAAGCTGGGCTTGGCCTGTTCAACAGGTTCGGATACCGGGACTGGCGCCGGCGCGGTGGGCTCGGTCCAGAGTTGGCGCGGGGCAGGGGCTGACGGCTCGGAGGGAGGGACGGGGGTTACGACAGGCTGGGCGGACTGCGCCTGTGCCGGAGACGCGGAAACGGCCGGCTCCTGAGTGGGCGCGGCCTCCTGCTGCTCCTGCTGTTCCAGTTCTTCGGTCGATTGCTCACCGGTGGCTTCGGCAGGCTCCTCGGCGCCCCCGATTCCGAGCTTTTTGAAAAGACCTTTGAAGAATCCCTTGTTTTCCTCGGACATCAGTAAATCTCCTTATGCAAAAGCTGCGCGGTGTCCCGGAACCTCTTCAGAGCCAGGAGCGGCAGGGCATTGCGGTCCATGGTCATCACCAGGGCATAGTCGTCGCCGACGGCCCCTACGATGACATACTGTTCGTCCGTGCTGATGACGGTTTCCTGCACGGCTCCGGCGGCGAACTTCTCGTGCAGTCCCTTGAGTTGGGTCAGGAGGATCCCCCAGTGGGCGGCCGTCACCTTCATCTCGAAGGGATCGCCATGGGAAAACTGCTCGACGGCCTCCCCTTCCCAATCAGCCAGGATGGCGCCATTGCCACCGGGCACGGATTCGACCAGTGTAGTCAACAGTCTCTTGAACGGCACGTCAAGCTCCTACGGGTAAAAATATGACAGCGCAAGCGACGGCGGCGCACTCAGCACGGCGCCCTCCCCCACGGCTTCAGCACATTGCACATTACGGCAACGCCCCCCCTTCCGGCGGGCGAGGGGAGCATTTCCTAGCGGTTCAGGCGCACTGAAACCAGCTTGGAAACACCGGGCTCTTCCATGGTGACGCCGTACAGGGTATCGGCGACGGCCATGGTGGCCCGGTTGTGGGTGATGATGATGAACTGGGAGTTCGCACTCATCTCACGCACCATGTCGTTGAATCTGCCGATGTTGGCGTCATCAAGCGGTGCGTCGACCTCGTCCAGCAGGCAAAACGGAGACGGCTTGATCAGGAAGATGGAGAAGATCAGGGCCACTGCGGTGAGCGCCTTCTCCCCGCCCGAAAGCAACGACACGTTCTGCAACTTCTTGCCCGGAGGCTGCACCACGATCTCGAGGCCGGTGTTAAGCAGGTCCTCCTCGTCGGTCAGGCGCAGTTCGGCATGCCCCCCGCAGAAAAGCCGCGGGAAGATCTGCTGAAACTTCTCGTTCACCATCTGGAAGGTCTCCAGGAAGCGCTTCCTGGTGGTTCGGTTGATACGCTGGATCGCCTTCTGCAGGGCGTTCATGGACTCCTCGAGGTCGTCTTTCTGGCTTGAGAGGAAAGAGAAGCGCTCCTCCATCTCCTTGAACTCCTCGATGGCCATGAGATTGACTTCGCCCATTTCATTTATCGTCTTTTGCAGCTCTGCCTGACGCTTTGAGCTATCGGCCTCGTCCCACTCGACCTTGGAGTAGTTGAGCAGGGCGTCGGCGATCTCCATGCGGTGCTTTTCCTTGAGGGTTTCCTCCAGGTGGGCGAGCCGCATGCTCACCTCGGTGAGACGCAGGCTCTTGGCATTCAACTGCTCCCTGACGGTAACGGCGTCGGAGCGCATCCCTTTCAGGAGTGCCTCTTCCTCCTGGACCTTGGCGGCTTCCGCCTCGTACCTGTCCTTCACCTGCAAAAGGGCCTGCTCGCTGGCCAGTTGCTGCTTGACCACTCCGCGCAGCGCCTCCTCCCCTTCCGCTATGGCGGTGAGTAGACGGGTGCGTTCATCGCCGGAGCCTTCGAGCTCCCTGGTGCGGGACGCGATGCGGTTGGCAAGGTCGGCACAGAGGCCTTCGACGCGGCGCAGCGCCCGCTCGGTCGATTCACCTTTCTCCCGGAGCGCTGCCACGCGGACCTTCATCGAGGTCACCAGCTCGCGCGCCTCTTCCATCTCGAATCGCGACCCCTCAAGGCGCCCCTGCAGCGCCTCGACGGTCTTTTCGAGTGCCGCCTTGCGCTCCTCGGCCTGCGCCCTTCTGGCATCGGCCTGGGCCATTTCCCCGGAGACCAGTGACTGTTCCTCGGCCAACTGCTCTTCCTCCGCCTCGCGCACCGCACCGTTTTCCTCGATGCGGCGACACTCGGACAGCGCGGTCTGCAGGTCCTTGTCAGCGTTCACGATCCGGATATCGAGGCGATGCAGGGTCTGGCGCAGCTCGACGCGGTGCGCCTCTGCCTCGTTGATCTCCCCTCTCCTCTTTTCGCGCGCCGCAGCCAGCTCCTGCACATCGGCCTCGAGGCGCTCAACTTCTGCAACCAGGGCCTTGATCTCCCTCTTCTTGTGGATGATCCCCTGCTGCGCCGCCTCGGGAGAGCCGCCATTTACGATGCCGCCGCCGTGGGCCAGGTCGCCTTCGAGGGTGACGAAGGTCGAAGCCGGGAAGGACGCGGCAAGCTCGAGGGCGTGTTTAATGTCGCGGGCGAGGTAGGCACCGGCAAGAAGCGGCTCCACCAGATGGGCGTGCCGCTCGGGCACGGTGACCCGCTCCCATAGCGGTGCCGCGCCCAGCGGCGTATCCTTGGCCGGCTGACGCCAGGGTGGCGCCGTCACGAAGCTGCAGCGACCGCCGGAGCTTCCCTTGAGGTGCGCAACGGCGTCCAGCGCGGTGGTGGAGGATTCGCAAAGGAGGTACTGCAAGCGATCACCGAGAACAGCCTCCAAGGCCACCTCGAATTCCTCCTCCACCTCCAGTGCGTCCGCAATCATAGTGAGGGAGGCGTTCTTGAAGGGCTCGGCGAGGAGCAGGTTGCGCACCCCCTGGCCGTACCCGGCGAACTGGGCCTCCAATTCCTGGAGTGACTTCAGGCGCGACGCGGCGGCGGACAGTTCATCACGCCGCTGCTGCAGCTTTTTTTCTCCGGCCTCCTGTGCCTGCTTCAGCTCTGCTTCACGGCTACCGGCCATGGTGAGTTCTTCGTCGGTGAGCGCCTTTTCCCGGCCAAGCTGCTCGCGCTCCTGCTTCAGGGCGTCGACCTTGCCGTTGGCTTCAAAGAGCCGCTCGCCGAGCAGGACCCGTTCCCGCTGGCTCGCCTGCAGGCGTTCGGCCAGCCCTGCCAGGCGCTTTTGGGCGGCGGCGTGCTGGTTTGCGGCCTGCGCCCCTTCGGAGAGGGCGGCGAACATGGCGCGTCGGGTTTCATCAAGCTCCCGGGTGACGCCCGCCTCCCCGGCGGCCATCTCCTCGAGGAGAGACTCCCGGTATTCAAGAGACTCGCTCTCCCGGGCCAGCTCTTCCTGCAGGGAGACTCGCTGTGCCTGCAGGGTGCCGATTTCCTTCTCGGATGCGGCAAGCTGGTCGCGCAGCCCCTGGAGCTCCTCTTCGAAACGGGCTCCGTGGCGCTCCAGGTTGACCAGTTCCTTGCGCTGGAATTCGAGCCGGTTTTCTCCCCCCTGCAGCGTGCTCTTCCAGCGGAAGATCTCTTCCTGGGCGGCAGTCAGCTGCCGCTCGGTTTCAAGGAGAGTGAGCCGCTTCTCCTCGACGGAGAGCTCAGCGTCGTTGAGCCTGGCGGTAACATCCACGAGCTTCGACTCGAGCTCAGCTATCTCCCGCTCAAGTGCGTTGCGCTCCTTCTCGACGCCGGCGTACCCCTTGGCCGCGAAGAGGAGTTCGATCTCCTTGAGTTCCTGCCTCACCTCGCGGAAGCGCTCCGCCTTCTTGGCCTGGCGCTGCAGGCCGTTCATCTGGCGCTTGATTTCGGAGATGATGTCGCCGATGCGCAACAGGTTCTGGCGGGTCGCCTCCATCTTCTTCATGGCTACGACCTTGCGCGCCTTGAACTTGGTGACCCCGGCGGCCTCCTCGATCAGGAAACGGCGCTCCTCGGGCTTGGCGTGAAGGATCATCCCGATCTTCCCCTGCTCGATGATGGAGTACGCCTTGGCCCCGATGCCGGTGTCCATGAACAACTCGGCGATGTCGAGCAGGCGGCAGGGGGTCTTGTTCAAGAGGTAGTCACTCTCGCCGTCGCGGTAGAGTCGGCGGGTGACCTGGATCTCGGAGAAGTTCAGGTACTTGGCGGGAACGCGGCCGTCCTCGGTGGAGAAGAAGAGGGAAACTTCGGCCATGCCGAGAGGTTTGCGGAACTCTGTGCCGTTGAAGATGATGTCTTCCATCGACTTGCCGCGCAGGTTCTTGGCGGATTGCTCCCCCATGACCCAGCGGATCGCGTCGACCACGTTGGACTTGCCGCAGCCGTTGGGACCTACCACGCCGGTGATGGGCTGGTTGAAGTCCAGAACGGCCTTATCTTGAAAGGATTTGAATCCGTGGATTTCGAGTCTTTTGATTTTCATGAGCAGCGCATCTTATCAGAGAGGGGGTTTTAATGTAAAGGGGAAAGGCGGGAGGGGCTGGGGACTTGCGGGGACGGAGCTGCGGGGCCCAGGGGCGGGGTGACGGCATAGGGCCGTGTACCAGTGATGGGCGGCAACGAAAAAAGGGACACGGTTTCCCGTGTCCCTTCTTCACTCTTTGCAACCGCTGGCGATTACGCCTCGGTTTTTTCCTCGGTGGCCTCAGCTGCCGGAGCTTCTGCTACCGGTGCCTCTTCCACAACCGCGGCCTCTTCAGCAGCCGGTGCTGCCTCGACTGCCGGAGCAGCCTTCGGAGCCTTGGCGGCCTTAGGAGCCTTGGCGGCCGGCTTGGCGGCCTTCTTCGGAGTCATTTCAGCCTCGACCAGCTCGATCACGGACACCGGAGCGGTGTCGCCCGGGCGGATGCCGAGCTTGATGATCCTGGTGTAGCCGCCGGGACGCTCTGCGTAACGCGGTGCGATCTCGGTGAAAAGCTTGGTCACGACTTTCTTGTCGCGGATGTAGGCCGCTGCCTGCCTGGTGGCGTGAAGGTCGCCCTTCTTGCCCAGGGTGATCATCTTCTCGGCGATGGAGCGAAGCTCCTTTGCCTTGGCATCGGTCGTGGTGATCTTTTCGTGCTGGAGAAAGGATGTCACCATGTTCCTGAACATAGCGATCCTGTGGCTTGTGGTCCTACCTAATCTTCTACCCGCGCTGTTGTGACGCATATCTTTTCACTTCCTTTCGATCTATAAATGAAGTCGTATGGACTATTCTTCTTTCTGCTCGCCGCGCAGGCGCCTCATGATCTCGGGATCCGGGAAGTTCTCCAGTTTCATGCCGAGGGTGAGGCCCATGTCGACCAGGATGTCCTTGATTTCGTTCAGCGATTTCCTGCCGAAGTTCTGGGTCTTCAGCATCTCTGCCTCGGTCCTGGAGACCAGTTCGCCGATCAGCTTGATGCCGGCGTTCTTCAGGCAGTTGGCGGAGCGAACCGAGAGCTCGAGCTCGTCGACCGAGCGGTAGAGGTTCTCGTTGAAGCGCTCGCGCTCTTCTTCCGGCTCCGCCTCCTCCTGGGGCTCCACGTCTTCGTCGAAGTTGATGAAGATGGAGAGCTGGTCCTTGAGGATCTTGGAAGCGTAGGCGACCGCGTCCTGCGGTTTCACGCTGCCATCGGTCCAGACTTCGATAGTAAGCTTGTCGTAGTCGGTGATCTGGCCTACGCGAGCGTTGGTGACGGTAAAGTTCACCTTGTGAACCGGGGAGAAGATCGCGTCGATCGGGATGGTCCCGACCGGTGCCTTCTCGTCACGGTTGCGGTCAGCCGGGACGTACCCCTTGCCGACTTTCACCATGAGGTCCATCTCCAGATTGGCGTCCTTGGAGCAGGTTGCGATGTGATGTTCCGGGTTCAGGATCTCGACGTTGTTGTCGGTGATGATATCCTTCGCCTTGACCACCCCTTCACCCTTCTGCACGATCCGGATCATCCGGGACTCGTTGCCGTGCACCTTGAGGCGCACCCCTTTCAGGTTGAGGATGATATCCGTCATATCCTCGGTAACGCCCGGGACAGCGGAGAATTCGTGCAGCACGCCCTTGGCCTTGACGGAGACGATGGCCGCCCCCTGCAGGCTGGAGATGAGGACCCTACGCAGCCCCGTTCCCAGGGTGGTACCGAACCCCCTTTCGAAAGGCTCGGCGTAGAACTTGCCGTATGTATTAGTCAGCGATTCTGTCTCAACCTGAAGCTTCTTCGGCCTGATCAGATCGCGCCAATTTCTATACATTTAGATCCCCCTGTATCGGTTGTTGGTCAGCCTTTACTTGGAGTAGAGCTCGACGATCAACTGCTCCTGAATCGGCATGGTGATGTCTTCGCGCACCGGGCTGGTCTTCACGGTGCCTTTGAAGGCATCCTTGTCCAGTTCGAGCCACTGCGGGATACCGCGGCGAACCACGGCCTCGAGGGACTCACCGATGACGGCGATCTTGCGGCTCTTCTCACGCAGCTGGATCACATCGCCCGCCTTCACCTGGATGGAGGGGATGTTCGCCTTACGCCCGTTGAGGGTGAAGTGGCTGTGACGCACCAGCTGACGTGCCTCGTCGCGCGAGGCGGCGAAACCGAGACGGTAGACGACGTTGTCGAGCCTTCTCTCCAGGAGGAAGAGGAGGTTTTCGCCGGTCACACCTTTCATCCGGTCTGCGGTTTCGAAGTACCCGCGGAACTGGTTCTCGAGGATGCCGTAGATACGACGTACCTTCTGTTTTTCGCGCAGCTGAACACCGTAATCAGAAACTTTTATGCGACCCTGCCCGTGCTGTCCCGGCGGATAGCTCCTTCTCTTGATGGCGCATTTGTCGGTGTAGCAACGCTCGCCTTTAAGAAAAAGTTCCGATCCTTCGCGCCTGCACAGCCTGCATGAGGGCCCTGTATACCTAGCCAATGAAGACCTCCTATGATCCTAACTGATAGTTCCGTAACGCCAGGTCCGTCGATACGGTCCTAGACTCTTCTTCTCTTCGGGGGACGGCAGCCGTTGTGCGGAATCGGCGTTACGTCGCGGATGAAGCTGACGGCGAAGCCGGCAGCCTGCAGTGCGCGCAGCGCGGACTCGCGGCCGGAGCCGGGGCCCTTCACGTACACTTCGATGGTGCGCATGCCATGCTCCTGGGCCTTCTTGGCGGCATCCTCGGCAGCCATCTGGGCTGCGAACGGGGTGCTCTTCCTGGAGCCTTTGAAGCCCTTGGCACCGGAGGTGCACCAGGCTATCACGTTACCGACCGGGTCGGTGATGGTGATCATGGTATTGTTGAACGTAGCCTGGATGTGCGCCACGCCAGTGGGAATATTCTTTTTCTCTTTTTTCTTCTTAACGACCTTCTTAGCCGGGCTCGCCATTATCCCTCCAGAATCTTATTTCTTCTTGCCAGCGACCGTACGAGCCGGCCCTTTCCTGGTGCGTGCATTGGTCTTGGTACGCTGCCCGCGGCAGGGAAGACCTTTCCTGTGACGAAGACCACGATAGCAGCCGAGATCCATGAGGCGCTTGATGCTCATGGAGATGTCGCGGCGCAGGTCACCTTCGACCTTCACGTTCTTATCGATATACTCCCTGATCTTCGAGACTTCCGCCTCGGTCAGGTTGTCGCAACGGGTGTTCATGTCAACACCGGTTGCCGTGAGAATTTCCTGGGACAGAGACCTGCCGATGCCGTAGATGTAGGTCAGTGCGATCTCTATTCTCTTATTCCTGGGTAAATCTACCCCTGCGATACGTGCCAATGCCAGCTCCTCCTATTAGCCCTGTCTCTGTGAATGCTTGGGGGTCTCGCAGATGACGCGGACTATGCCCTTGCGCTTGACAATCTTGCACTTTACACAGATCTTCTTAACCGATGCCCGAACCTTCATAGTTCACTTCCTTTTGAAGACGTTTTGCCAATCTAGATTTTCGTAAGTATCAGCGGACCGTTGTCCGTTATTGCCACCGTGTGCTCGAAGTGCGCCGAGAGCCCGCCGTCGGCCGTCACCGCGGTCCAGCCGTCCTCCAGCACCTTCACGTCGTACCCCTTCTCGTTGATCATCGGCTCGATGGCAAGCACCATGCCGCTCTTGAGCTTCGGTCCCTTACCGGGAACGCCGAAGTTGGGGATCTGCGGGCCTTCGTGCAGCTCCTTGCCGATGCCATGTCCCACGAAGTCTCGCACCACCGAGAAGCCGCGCGCCTCGACGTGTGACTGGACCGCATGAGCGATATCCGACAACCGATGGGCGGTGTCGGCGACCTCTATGGCCCGGTACAGCGACTCTTCGGTGGCCTTGATCAGCCTGGCCGCAGTCTCGGAAACCGTGCCAACCGGCACCGTGATGGCCGAATCGCCGTAGTAACCATTGAGCAGGACACCGAAGTCGAGACTCACGATGTCACCCTCGACCAGCGCGCGCTGCGTGGCGAAGCCATGCACCACCTGCTCGTTGACGGAACAACAAAGCGAAAAGGGGAAGCCGCTGTAACCCTTGAAGGCTGGCTTCGCCTTCCTCTTCAGCGTTTCCCTCTCGGCGTATGCGTCCAGCTGTGCCAGGGTAACCCCCGGTGCCACCATCTCTCTCAGACCGGCGAGAATCTCGGCCACCATCCTGCCGGCGGCAGCCATCTTCTCGATCTCGGTCCGGGATTTGAGTACTATCACCGCTCGCCCTGCAGTATGGCGACGACCTCGGACTGGATACCTTCCACACTCCCGAGACCGTTCACCGAGCGGAGCAGGCCCGCCGTCTGGTAGTAAGAGATCAGCGGGGAGGTCTGCGCCTCGTACACCGCGAGACGGTTCAGGATGGTTTCTTCCTTGTCGTCCTCGCGCTGGAACAGTTCGCCGCCGCAAACGTCGCACACTCCGGCCGCCTTGGAAGGGGCGAAGTCGACGTGGTAGCCCGCGCCGCACTTGGAGCAGGCGCGCCTGCCGGTGAGACGCTTCAGGAGCTCAGCCTTGTCAACGGAGAGAGAGACCACATGGTCAATCTTCTTGCCGATGCCGGAAAGGACCTGGGAGAGCGCGTCGGCCTGGGGCACTGTGCGCGGGAATCCGTCCAGGATGAAACCCTTCTGGCAGTCGGGCTGCGCCAGGCGCTCCTCGACGATGCCTATGACAACCTCGTCGGGCACCAAAGCACCGGAGTCCATGAACCCCTTGGCCTTGATCCCCATCGGGGTGAGCTCTTTAACGGCAGCCCGCAGTATATCGCCTGTCGATATCTGCGGGATACCAAACCTGTCTATGAGGAGTTTCGCCTGGGTCCCCTTGCCTACGCCCGGGGGTCCAAGGAGGATGAGGTTCATCGGGGCCTCCTATTTTCTACCCTGGATGCGAACGCCTTTCATGAACCCTTCGTAGCTGCGCGTAATCAGGTGCGCCTCGATCTGGGCCAGGGTGTCCATGCCGACACCGACGGCGATCAGGAGCGACGTACCGCCGAAGTAGAAGGGAAGGTTGAATTTCCCGATCAGGATCGAAGGAAGCACACAGACCGCGGAGATGTAGATCGCACCCGCGAAGGTCAGCTTGGTGAGCACCGCGTCGAGGAAGTCGGAGGTCTCCTTGCCGGGACGGATCCCGGGCACGTAACCGCCCTGCTTCTTGACATTATCGGCGACATCAACCGGGTTGAAAGTCACAGCCGTGTAGAAATAGCAAAAAAAGACGATAAAGGCAACAAATAAAATCTCGTAGAGCAACTTTCCGGGAGCCAGCTGCTTGGAGGCCGCCTGCACCCAGGGGACGTCGATGAAGTTGCCGACCGTGGCCGGGAACATGATGATCGACGAAGCGAAGATCGGCGGGATGACCCCGGCCATGTTCACCTTGAGCGGCAGGTGCGAGCTCTGCGCCCCTACCGTCTTCAGCCCCACCACCCTCTTGGCGTAGTGGATCGGGATCCTGCGCTGGCCGCGCTCCATGAAGACCACGGCAGCGATGACCAGGAACATCACGGCGATCACCAGAAGCAGCACGAACAGGGAGAGCTCGCCGGTCTTGATCAGACGGAAGCTGTTCCCGATGGCGTTCGGGATGCGGGCAACGATCCCCGCGAAGATGATCAGGGAGATGCCGTTGCCGATACCCTTCTCGGACATCTGCTCACCCAGCCACATGATGAACGCGGTACCCGCGGTAAGCGTGATCACCGTCATCAGGCGGAATGACCAGCCCGGGTTCGGGACCACCAGCTCGCCGGCCGGTCCGCGCATCGCCTCGAGGCCGATGGAGATGCCGAAGGACTGCACCACCGACAGCACCACGGTGCCGTAGCGGGTGTACTGGATGATCTTCTTCCTGCCGGCGTCACCTTCCTTGGAGAGTTTCTCGATGGCGGGAACCACCACGGTCAGGAGCTGGAAGATGATGGAGGAGGAGATGTACGGCATGATGCCGAGGGCGAAGACGGTAAGCTTCTCGAGAGCCCCGCCAGAGAACATGTCGAACATACCGAGCAGCGTACCCTGGGCAGCCTTGAAGAACTGCGCGAGGGCCTGGGCGTCGATGCCCGGAGTAGGGATGTGACACCCTACCCGGTAGACGGCCAGCATGGCCAGCGAAAAGAGAACCTTCTTTTTAAGCTCGGGGATCTTGAAAATGTTCTGGAAGGCTTCTATCAAGACTAGATCTCCTCGACGGTCCCACCTGCCGCGGTGATTTTTTCGCGAGCGGAGGCGCTGAATTTGTGAGCCTTGATGGTCAGAGCGTGGGTCACGTCGCCGGTCCCGAGCACCTTGATGCCGTCGCGGATGCCGGAGATGAGGCCGCTCTTCAGCAGCGCCTCGGCGTCCACTACGCTGCCCGCTTCGAAGATCTCGAGCTGGCACAGGTTCACCAGGGCGTACTCCTTCTTGGTGAGCGGGGTGAAGCCGCGCTTGGGAAGCCTTCTGTGCATCGGCATCTGGCCGCCCTCGAAGCCGGGCTTCACGGAGCCGCCGGAGCGTGCCTTCTGGCCCTTGTGACCCTTGGTCGCGGTCTTGCCGTGGCCGGAGCCCGTGCCCCTACCGATGCGCTTTCTATTCTTGGTCGACCCGATGGCCGGTTTGATGGTATTCAATTGCATGATTGTCACCTTTAGGGGGAATTACTCTTCGACGCGTACCAGGTGGGCGACCTTGGCGATCATCCCACGGACTTCCGGGGTATCCTTCAGGACCACGGTCTTCTCACGCTTGGTGAGCCCCATGCCGAGCAGGCGGCCCTTCATTTTCTCGCATTGACCGATGGAGCTCTTGACGAGCGTAACCTTCAGTTCAGACATATTCAGCTCCTTAAATACTATTCGGTGATGCCGCGGCGCGCCATCAGCTCTTCCGCAGTCTTCAGCTGGGCAAGCCCGGCGAATGCGGCCTTGACCACGTTGTGCGGGTTGTTGGAGCCCAGGCACTTGGCGAGGATGTTGTGCAGGCCCGCGGACTCGAATACCGCGCGGGCGGCACCGCCGGCGATGACGCCGGTACCGGCGGAGGCCGGCATCATAAGCACCTTGCCTGCGCCGAAGTGGCCGAGGATCTCGAACGGGATGGTCTGGCCGCCGACGATGGGAACCCTGATCAGGTTCTTCTTGGCCTGCTCGACGCCCTTGCGGATCGCTTCGGGGACCTCGTTGGCCTTGCCCAGGCCGTAGCCCACCACGCCGTTACCATCGCCCACCACAACGAGTGCGGAGAAGCTGAACCTGCGGCCGCCCTTGACCACCTTGGCGACGCGGCTGATATGGACGACCCTATCGGTAAGATTCATTTCACTGGCATTGATCTTAAGCAAACTAATTCCTCCTTACCTGCCCTAGAAGGACAGACCGTTTTCGCGTGCGGCTTCAGCCAGAGCTTTAATCCTACCGTGGTAGAGGAAACCGTTACGGTCGAAAACGACCGCTTTGATGTCCTTCTCCAGGGCTTTCTTGGCGATGGCGGCGCCGACTTTAGCGGCGGCCTCGATGTTGCCGGTGTACGAAAGCCCTTCGGCTACCTCGCCCACCAGGGTGGATGCGGCGGCGAGCGTCGCACCAGTGGTATCGTCGATCAGCTGAGCGTATATGTGACGAGCACTCTTGAAGACGTTCAGTCTCGGGCGTGCCGGCGAACCGGTGATTTTCTTCCTGACCCTGGTCTGTCTCTTAAGACGAGCTACCTGTTTTTGGGCTAAAGAACTCAAGGCACTTCTCCTTAGCAATTGCTATTTTTTGCCGGTTTTGCCGGCTTTTCTCAGAATGGTTTCGTCAGCGTATTTGATACCCTTGCCCTTGTAGGGCTCCGGGCCACGGAAGTCGCGGATCTTTGCGGCGATCTGACCGACCAGCTCCTTGTCGATCCCGAGCACCTTCAGCTTGGTCATCTTGTCGACCTCGACGGTGATCCCGGCCGGAAGCTCGAAGTTGATCGGGTGGGAGTAACCAAGGGCGAGGTTCAGCACGTTCCCTTTCACCTCGGCACGGTAACCGACGCCGTTGATCTCGAGCAGGGTCTCAAACCCCTTTGAGACACCGATGACCATGTTGTTGATCAGGGTCCTGGTCAGGCCGTGGGCCGAGCGGGACTTGATGGTGTCGTCCTTGCGGGTCACGGTGACAGCCTCGCTGGTCACGTCGATGGCGACGGCGTCGCCGACGAGAACGCGGGAGAGTTTCCCTTTCGGGCCCTCCACCTTGATCTCAGGCGCGCTGTATATGACTTTCACCCCCGCAGGGATCGCGATGGGAAGTTTTCCTATTCTAGACATGCAAAGCTCCTTAAAGCGAAAATGACTACCAGACCGTGCAAAGGACTTCGCCGCCGATGCCCAGCTCGCGCGCGGTCTTGTCGGTTACCAGCCCCTTGGAAGTCGAGAGGATGGCGACGCCCAGTCCGTTTTTCACCTGCTTGATCTTGTCGGAGTGGACATAGACCCGGCCGCCCGGCTTGCTGATCCTCTTGATCTCGTTGATGACCGGCTCTTTCTCATCGATGAACTTGAGGTATACCCGCAGAATCCCCTGCTTGCTGTCGGCGATGACCTTGAAGTTCTTGATGAAGCCTTCGGCGCGCAGCACCGTGGCGAGGCTCACCTTAAGGTTCGACGAAGGGATGTCAACTTTCTGGTGTTTTGCCATACCAGCGTTCCTGATTCTGGTCAGCATGTCGGCAACTGGATCTGTCATGCACATATGAAACTACTCCTCTTTCCTAAATCGGAATCTTTTTACCAACTGGACTTTATCACACCGGGGATCTGGCCGGAGTTAGCGTACTTCCTCAGGCAGATCCTGCACATATCGAATTTCCGGTAGTATGCTCTGGGGCGACCGCAGACAGCGCAGCGATTGCGCTCGCGCACTTTGTACTTGGCCCTCTGAGCTTTTATGATCATAGATGTCTTAGCCACGGAATTCCTCCAAACCCTTTATTAGTTCCTGAACGGCAGGCCCATGAGCTTGAGAAGCGCCTTGCCCTCAGCGTCGGTCTTTGCCGTGGTCACGATCGTGATGTTGAGACCCTTGATCTTGTCGACCTTGTCGTAGTCGATCTCGGGGAAGATCAGCTGCTCCTTGATGCCCAGGGAGTAGTTACCCTTGCCGTCGAAGCCCTTGCCGTTGATCCCCTTGAAGTCACGCACGCGCGGCAGCGAGACGCTGATCAGGCGGTCGAGGAACTCGTACATCTTCTCGCGACGAAGCGTGACGGAGCAGCCGATCGGCATGCCCTGGCGCAGCTTGAAGCCCGCGATGGACTTCTTCGCCTTGGTGATCACGGGCTTCTGGCCCGCGATGGCGCCCAGCTCCTCGGCGGCGGAATCCAGGATCTTCACGTTCTGGATCGCCTCGCCAAGGCCCATGTTCAGGACGATCTTCACGAGCTTGGGGACTTCCATGATGTTTTCGTAGTTATGGTCCTTCATCAGTTGCGGGACCATTTCTTTATTGTAAAGCTCAGCCAGCCGTGCCATTGAATCCTCCAAAACTATTTGTCAAAGGACTCGCCGCATTTGACACAGCAGCGCGCCTTCTTTCCGTCTTCCAGGACGGTGGTCCTGGTCCTTACAGGCTTGTTGCACTTCCCGCAGAGCAGCATCACGTTGGAGATGTGCACCGGCGCCTCCTTCTCCAGGATGCCCCCCTGCTCGGAACCGCGGGGCTTCACGTGGCGCTTCACCACGTTGATCCCCTCGACGATCACGCCGTCCTTCTTCGGATGGATGGAGAGCACCTTGCCGCTCTTGGAACGATCCTTACCCGCGGTAACAACGACGGTATCGTTTTTCTTTACATGTAATTTTTTGCCCAGCATCTCTATTCTCCAGGATCTAGTCTTAAAGTACCTCAGGGGCGAGGGATATGATCTTCATGAACTTCTTGGCGCGAAGTTCCCTGGCGACCGGCCCGAAGATACGAGTGCCGACCGGCTCCTTGGCGTTGTTGATGACCACGCCGGAGTTGGTGTCGAAACGGATGTAGGAGCCGTCCGGGCGCCCCACAGCCTTGGCGGTACGCACCACGACAGCCTTCACCACGTCGCCCTTCTTCACCTTCGAATTGGGGAGAGCTTCCTTGACGGAAGCGACGATGATGTCGCCAATCCCGGCGTAACGGCGCTTGGAGCCGCCGAGCACTTTAATGCAAAAGAGCTTCTTCGCGCCGGAGTTGTCCGCCACGTCCAATAGTGTCTGCATCTGAATCATTGTTTAACTCCCGGCGAGCCCTTAAGCCTTGGACTCGATAATCTGTCTGATCTTCCAGCGCTTGTCCTTGGAAAGCGGACGAGTTTCAACGATAAGAACACGGTCCCCGATCTTGGCGGAGTTATCGATATCGTGCGCCTTGTACTTGGCGGAGCGCTTGATGTATTTGTTGTAGACGGGGTGCTTCACCAGGCGGTCGACCTTTACCACTGCGGTCTTGTCCATCTTGTCAGAGACGACCACGCCGATCTGAGTTTTCCTGTTGCCTCTTTCGCTCATATCTATCTCTTAGCCTCTCTTTTCGCGGAGTATGGTCTTCACGCGGGCAATGTCCTTCCGGAGGTTGGCCACCTTGGCGGTGTTCTCCAGACGCCCGGTGTGAAGCTGAAACTTCACGTTGAAGAGTTCCTTGGTAAGCTCGGCGCTCTTGGTCTCAAGCTCTGCTGCCGTCGCGTTTTTAAGTTCGTTAGCCTTCATTGATTTCCGCCCTCGTGATGAACTTGGTGGCTACGGGGAGCTTGTGCGCCGCAAGCCGGAATGCCTCGCGCGCCACTTCCTCGGTGACCCCTTCCATTTCGTAAAGGACACGGCCAGGCTTGATGACGCAGACCCAGGAATCCGGGGAGCCTTTCCCCTTACCCATACGAGTCTCGGCGGGTTTCGAGGTCAACGGCTTGTCCGGGAAGATGCGGATCCAGATCTTGCCGCCCCTCTTGATATAGCGGGTCATGGCGATACGGGCAGCCTCGATCTGGCGGGAATCCAGCCAGCCGCACTCCGTAGCCTGCAGACCGAACTCGCCGAACGCGAGCGATACGCCGCGCGTCGGGGTGCCGGTCATGCGACCTTTCATTTGCTTTCTATGCTTAACTTTCTTGGGCATTAACATCGCAAAAAACTCCTGTTCCTATTTTTTAGCGGAGAGCACTTCACCCTTGAAGAGGAGCACTTTTACGCCGATGATACCGTAGGTGGTCTTCGCCTCGGCGAAGCCGTAGTCGATGTCCGCACGCAGCGTGTGCAGCGGCACCCTTCCTTCGCGGTACCATTCAGTCCTGGACATCTCTGCCCCGCCCAGGCGACCCGAGCAGGTGATCCTGATCCCTTTGGCGCCGAACTTGAGCGTCGAGGTGACGCTCTTTTTCATGGCGCGGCGGAAAGCGATACGACGCTCCAGCTGCATGGCCACGTTCTCGGCGACGAGCTGCGCATCGAGCTCGGGCTTCCTGACTTCCTGTATGTTAAGGTAGACCTCTTTGTCGGTGAGCTTGGCCAGCTCCTTCTTCAAGGTCTCGACCTCGGAGCCCTTCTTACCGATGATCAGGCCCGGACGAGCGGTGAAGATGTTGATCTTCGCCTTGCCCGCAGCGCGCTCGATCTCGATCTTGGAGACGCCGGAATGATACAGCCTTTTCTTAAGGAAATTGCGCAGCTTCAGGTCTTCGTGAAGAAGCTTTGCATAATCTTTCTCTGCGTACCATTTGGAATCCCAGGTTTTAATAACCCCGAGCCTGAAACCTATAGGATTTACTTTCTGACCCAAAACATCACCTCCGACCCGTTCTTATTTCTTTTCCGCAAGGACCACGGTAATGTGGCTCGTCGGTTTTCTGATCTTGCTAGCCCGGCCCATGGCGCGGGGGGTGAAGCGCTTAAGTACCGCGCCGCCGTCGACGAAAATCGTCTTGACGAAGAGCTTGTCCACATCGGAGCAACCCTTCTGCTCGGCGTTGGCAACGGCCGAGGAAAGGAGCTTCGAGATAAGCTTCGCCGACGGTTGCGGCGAGAAACGCAGGGTGTTCAGCGCAGTCTGAATGCCCTTGCCCCTGACGAGGTCCACGACCAGGCGTGTTTTCCTCGGGGAGAGGCGGACAGAGGATAATTTAGCGGATGATTCCATTACAAAACTCCTTTAGGACCTTACTTCTTCTTGAGCTTGCTCTTCTTGTCAGCAGCGTGGCCGTAGAAGGTTCTGGTAGGTGAGAACTCGCCCATCTTGTGGCCGACCATGTTCTCAGTGACGAACACAGGGATGAACTTCTTGCCATTGTGCACCGCGAAGGTGAGCCCGATGAATTCCGGGATGATGGTCGAACGACGCGACCAGGTCTTGATCACCTTCTTGCTGCCGGCCTGTTCTGCCTGGGCTTTCGCTTCCAGATGTGCGTCAACGAAAGGCCCCTTCTTTATAGATCTTGCCATCTTTTAAAATCCTCTATCCAGATGAGTTATTTGCTGCGCTTCTTCACGATGAAGGCCGTGGACCGCTTGTTGGTGCGCGTCTTGTAGCCCTTGGTGGGGATACCCCACGGGGTTACCGGGTGACGGCCGCCGGAGGTCCTGCCCTCGCCACCGCCGTGCGGGTGGTCGACCGGGTTCATCGCGACGCCCCTTACGTGCGGGCGAATGCCGAGCCAGCGGGAACGGCCAGCCTTGCCGATGGAGACGTTCTCGTGATCCACGTTGCCCACCTGGCCGATGGTCGCCTTGCAATCCATGAGGATCATGCGGACTTCCGAGGAGGGGAGCTTCACCTGGGCGTACTTCCCTTCCTTGGACATGAGCTGGGCGAAGGTGCCGGCGGAACGGGCCAACTGGGCCCCCTTGCCGATCTTCAGCTCGATGTTGTGGATGATGGTACCCAGCGGGATGCACCTGATGGGGAGCGTGTTGCCCGGCTTGATATCGGCCTGCTCGCTGGAGATAACGCTATCGCCCACTTTCAGGGAGAGCGGAGCCAGGATGTAGCGCTTCTCGCCGTCGGCGTAGTTCAAAAGCGCAATGCGCGCGCTGCGGCACGGATCGTACTCGATGGAAGCGACCTTGGCCGGGATGTCGGTCTTGTCACGACGGAAATCGATGATCCTGTACTTCTGCTTGTGGCCGCCGCCGACGTTCCTGGAAGTAACGCGGCCGTTCGAGTTCCTGCCACCGCTCTTCTTGAGGTTCTCGACGAGAGATTTCTCAGGTTTGCAGGCGGTGATCTCCTCGAAGGTCGAGCAGGTCTGCGCCCTTCTACCCGGAGAAGTAGGTTTGTAAGTTTTTATAGCCATTATCTAAATCCCCACAGATTTTTTTATGCTTCGAAGAAATCGACGTCGGAACCCTCTGCGAGGGTGACGTATGCCTTCTTCCAGTTGGAGCGCTTGCCGATGCCCTTCGCGGTGCGCTTGGTCTTGCCGGCCACGTTGACGGTGTTCACGGCGCCGACCTTGGCGTTGAAGAGCTTCTCGACGGCAGCCTTGATCTCGATCTTGTTGGCGGCACCGTTCACCACGAAAGCGATGACGTTCTTGTCGTCTTTCTCTACCGTGGTCTTCTCAGTGATGAGCGGTTTCTTTATGACGTCATAGATGTTCATGACTGTAATGCTCCTTCAACACGACGAACGGCGGCCTCGGTAAAGACGACGCTCTGGTATTTCATGATGTCGAAAATATTGAGACCTTCGGGACCCAGCACTTTGACGTTTTTCACATTGCGGGCGGAGAGCTCCAAAGTAAGATTCGCAGTATCTGTGATAACGAGCGTCTTGTCAAGGTTAAAAGCATTTAGTACCTCGACAAATGCCTTTGTCTTGACTGCGGGAAGCTCGAAGTTATTCAGAACCGTGATCGCCTCTTTCTTGTAGAGCATGGAGAGGGCGCTTCTCAGAGCCGCTTTCCTCGCCTTCTTGTTCATGGAGAGGTTGTAGGTCTTCGGCTGCGGACCGAAAGCCACCCCGCCGCCGGGGTACTGGGGCGCCCTGGAGCAACCCTGACGGGCCTGGCCGGTACCCTTCTGCTTGAAGGGCTTCTTGCCGGAGCCGGAAACCGCTGCGCGGTTCTTGACGGCTACGGTCCCCTGCCTGCGGTTGGCGAGCTGGATCTTGACGGCCTCGTGGATCAGGTACTCGCGCACGTCGTCGTTGAAGACGGCGTCGGAGACTTCGATCTCACCGACCTTTGCTTTTTTGATGTCAAATACGTCTAACTTTGCCATGTCTATCTCCAGCCCCCGTTATCTCTTCGCCTTGACGGAGTCCTTGATAAGGACAACGCCGTTGGCGGAACCGGGGATCGCTCCACCGAGCAGAATCAGATTGTCAGCAGCGTCCACGCGTACCACTTTGAGACGCTGCACGGTCACCTTCTCGTTACCGAGCTGGCCCGGCATCTTCTTGTTCTTGAAGACCCTGGAGGGGGTCGCGGAGCAGCCGATGGAGCCCGGGGCGCGGTGGAAACGGGAGCCGTGGCTCGACCGGCCGCCTTTGAAGCCCCAGCGCTTGATGACGCCGGCAAAACCCTTACCGATGGAGGTGCCGGTCACGTCGACCAGGTCGCCCTCGGCGAACACGCCGGCCTCAATCACGTCGCCCACGTTGTAGGCCTCGGTGTTGTCCATGCGCAGCTCGCGGTAGTGAGTGAACACGCCGGCACCGGCGCCCTTGCAGTGACCCACCTGGGCCGCGTTGGCCTTGGAGGCCTCCTTCGCACCGTAACCGACCTGGATGGCGCTGTAGCCGTCCTTCTCTACGGTCTTCTTCTGGAGGACGACGCACGGCCCAGCCTCGACGACGGTCACGGCGATGCGCCTGCCGTCCTCGGCAAATATCTGGGTCATGCCCAGTTTTTTCCCAATCAATCCCTTATTCATGGTCGACTTCCTATCCTTGTATTAAAGCTTGATCTCGACGTCCACACCTGCGGAGAGGTCGAGTTTCATCAGAGCGTCGACAGTCTGCTGGGTCGGCTCGAGGATATCAATCAGGCGCTTGTGGGTCCTGATCTCGAACTGCTCGCGCGACTTCTTGTCGACGTGCGGTCCACGCAGCACGCAGTACTTGTTGATGACGGTCGGCAGCGGGATCGGGCCGGCAACGCGTGCCCCGGTCCTCTTCGCGGTATCGACGATCTCGCCAACGGAAGTATCAAGCAGCTTGTGGTCGTATGCTTTCAAGCGGATTCTAATTTTCTGACTAGGCATCTCTTCCTCGTGATGAAACAAGTTTTTCAGTTTACAGTCCATGGCATCCGGGAGGCACACTGGCGCGGCCTCCCGGACACCCGGATCTGCAAACCGTATGTTTTTCTATTCTTACTCGATGATGGAAGCAACCACGCCTGCGCCGACGGTACGGCCGCCTTCGCGGATTGCGAAGCGCAGACCTTCGTCCATTGCGATCGGGGTGATCAGGTTGACGGTCACGGAGACGTTGTCGCCCGGCATAACCATCTCTACGCCGGCCTCGAGGTCAACCACGCCGGTAACGTCGGTGGTCCTGAAGTAGAACTGCGGACGGTAGCCGTTGAAGAACGGGGTGTGACGGCCGCCCTCTTCCTTGGACAGGATGTAGGCTTCTGCCTTGAACTTGGTGTGCGGGGTGATGGAGCCCGGCTTGGCGAGAACCTGGCCGCGCTCGATCTCTTCACGCTTCACGCCGCGCAGCAGGGCGCCGATGTTGTCGCCTGCACGACCCTCGTCGAGGAGCTTGCGGAACATCTCGACGCCGGTGACGGTGGTCTTGGTGGTGGCCTTGATGCCGACGATCTCGACCTCCTCGCCGACCTTGACGATGCCGCGCTCGACACGACCGGTGGCGACGGTGCCGCGACCGGAGATGGAGAACACGTCCTCGACCGGCATGAGGAACGGCTTGTCGATGGCGCGCTGCGGCTCCGGGATGTAGGCGTCGACGGCGTCCATCAGCTTCATGATGGCCTGCTCGCCCAGCTCGCCCTTGTCACCCTCGAGCCCCTTCAGAGCGGAACCCTTGATGATCGGGATATCGTCGCCCGGGAAGTCGTAGGAGGAGAGGAGTTCGCGAACTTCCAGCTCGACCAGTTCGAGGAGCTCCTCGTCGTCCACCATGTCGGCCTTGTTCAGGAACACGACGATGTAGGGGACGCCGACCTGACGTGCGAGCAGGATGTGCTCGCGGGTCTGCGGCATCGGGCCGTCGGCTGCGGAAACAACCAGGATCGCGCCGTCCATCTGCGCAGCACCGGTGATCATGTTCTTGACGTAGTCGGCGTGGCCCGGGCAGTCGACGTGTGCGTAGTGACGCTTGTCGGTCTCGTACTCGACGTGTGCGGTGGCGATGGTGATGCCGCGCTCACGCTCTTCCGGAGCGTTGTCGATCTGGTCGAAGGCCTTGAACTCGGCCTGGCCCTTGCCGGCGAGCACCTTGGTGATAGCTGCGGTCAGGGTGGTCTTGCCGTGGTCGACGTGGCCGATGGTGCCGATGTTTACGTGCGGCTTAGTTCTTTCAAATTTAGCTTTTGCCATTTCGGAATCCTCCTCAGTAGGGAAATTGAATTATTTAGCCTTTGGCCTTCGCTACTATCTCCTCGGCAACCGACTTCGGTACCGGCTCGTAATGATCGAAGGTCATGGAGTAGGTCGCACGACCCTGGGTTGCGGAACGCAGGTCGGTGGAATAGCCGAACATCTGGGCCAGCGGCACCATCGCGGTGACGACCTGTGCGCCTGCGCGCCCTTCCATGCCCATGATGCGGCCGCGGCGGGAGTTCAGGTCGCCGATGACGTCGCCCATGTACTCCTCGGGAACCACGACTTCCACCGACATGATCGGCTCCAGGATGATCGGGGATGCCTTGGCGCAACCCTCTTTGAAGCCCATGGAACCTGCGATTTTGAAGGCCATCTCCGAGGAGTCGACCTCGTGGTAGGAACCGTCGACCAGGGTGACCTTGATGTCGACCACCGGGAAGCCGGCCATGACGCCGTTGTCCAGCGCCTCTTTGATACCCTTGTCGACCGCCGGGATGTACTCGCGGGGAACGACGCCGCCCTTGATGGCGTCGACGAACTCGTACCCTTTCCCGGCCTCCTGCGGCTCGATCTCGAGCCAGACGTGGCCGAACTGACCGCGACCGCCGGACTGACGTACGAACTTCCCTTCCGCCTTGACCTTCTTGGTGATGGTCTCGCGGTAGGCAACCTGCGGCTTGCCGACGTTCGCTTCAACCTTGAACTCGCGGAAGAGACGGTCCACGATGATCTCGAGGTGCAACTCGCCCATGCCGGAGATGATGGTCTGGCCGGTCTCCTCGTCGGTCTTGACGCGGAAGGACGGGTCCTCGGAAGCGAGCTTGCCCAGGGAGAGACCGAGCTTTTCCTGGTCTGCCTTGGTTTTCGGCTCGATGGCGATGGAGATAACCGGCTCCGGGAACTCGATGGACTCGAGGATGACGGCGTGGTTCTCGTCGCACAGGGTGTCGCCCGTGGTGGTGTATTTCAGGCCTACCGCGGCGGCGATGTCGCCGGCGTAGACTTCCTTGATCTCTTCACGCTTGTTGGCGTGCATCTTCAGGATGCGGCCGATCCTCTCGCGCTTGCCCTTGGTGGCGTTGTACACGTAGGAACCGGACTGGATCACGCCCGAGTAGACGCGGAAGAAGCAGAGCTGCCCCACGAACGGGTCGGTCATGATCTTGAAGCCGAGGGCCGAGAACGGCTCGGAATCAGATGCGTGGCGCTCGATGGGCGCCTCGGTGTTGGCGTCGACACCCTGGATAGCGGGGATGTCGGTCGGGGCCGGCATGTAGTCGAGCACCGCGTCGAGGAGGTGCTGCACGCCCTTGTTCTTGAAGGCGGAACCGCAGATGACCGGGCAGATCTTGATGTCGAGGGTCGCCTGACGGATGGCGGCCTTCAGTTCGGCGTTGCTGATCTCCTCGCCGCCCAGGTATTTCTCCATGAGGGCGTCGTCGTGGGAGGAAACTTCCTCGATGAGCAGCTCGCGGTACTCGTTGGCCTGGTCGACCAGGTCGGCCGGGATGTCAACCACGTCGTACACGGCGCCCATGGTCTCGTCGTTGAAGACCATCCCTTTCATCTCGATCAGGTCGACGAGGCCCTTGTAGTTCTCCTCGCTCCCGATCGGGATCTGCAGGGCGACCGGGTTCGCCTTGAGGCGATCCTTGATCATGGCGATGCCGCGGAAGAAGTCCGCGCCGATGCGGTCCATCTTGTTGATGAACGCGATGCGCGGAACGCGGTACTTGTCAGCCTGACGCCATACGGTCTCGGACTGGGGCTCGACGCCACCGACCGAGCAGAAGACGGCGACGGCGCCATCGAGAACGCGCAGGGAACGCTCGACCTCGATGGTGAAGTCGACGTGACCCGGGGTGTCGATGATGTTGATACGGTGGTCCTTCCAGTTGCAGGTGGTAGCCGCGGAGGTGATGGTGATGCCGCGCTCCTGCTCCTGCTCCATCCAGTCCATGGTAGCGGCGCCGTCGTGGACCTCGCCGATCTTGTGGGAAACACCGGTGTAATAGAGAATACGCTCCGTGGTGGTGGTCTTCCCTGCATCTATGTGAGCCATGATCCCGATATTACGGGTCATTTCCAACGAAACCTGACGTGCCACTTACTGTTCCTCCGAGTTGCTTTCTAAGCCTAAATGGGTGCCGCCGTGAACTACCAGCGGTAATGGGCGAAGGCGCGGTTCGCCTCGGCCATCTTGTGGGTGTCCTCACGCTTCTTGACCGCGGAACCACGGTTGTTGTAGGCATCGAGGATCTCGCCGGCGAGCTTGTCGGTGACGGTCTTCTCGCTGCGGGCGTTGGAGTACTTCACCAGCCAGCGCATGGCCAGAGACATGCGGCGCTCCGGACGGACTTCGACCGGAACCTGGTAGGTGGAGCCGCCGACCCTGCGGGACTTGACTTCCAGCATCGGCTTGATGTTGTCCAGGCACTTCTTGAGCACCTTCACCGGCTCGTCGCCGGCCTTGCCAGCCGCGATCTCGAGGGCACCGTAGAGAGCTTTCTCAGCGGTGGACTTCTTGCCGTCCAGCATGATTATATTGATCAGCTTGGCAACCACCCTGTCACCGTATTTCGGATCCGGGAGGATCACCCGCTTTGCTACTTCTCTTCTTCTTGGCATGTCTTAACCTCTCACTTAAAATCGGTTACTTGGGTCTTTTTGCACCGTACGGCTACTTGGGCCTCTTCGCACCGTACTTGGAACGGCTCTTCATGCGACCCTTGACGCCGACAGAGTCGAGCGTGCCACGGACGATGTGGTAACGAACACCCGGAAGGTCCTTTACCCTGCCGCCCCTGATCAGGACGACGGAGTGTTCCTGGAGGTTGTGACCAACACCCGGAATGTAGGAGGTCACCTCGACGCCGTTGGTAAGCCTGACCCTGGCGACTTTACGAAGCGCGGAGTTCGGTTTCTTCGGGGTTGTGGTGTAAACCCTGGTGCAAACGCCCCTCTTCTGCGGGCAGCTCCTGAGTGCCGGAGCAGTGGATTTTTCACCCTTTGACTCCCGACCGTGACGAATAAGCTGATTAATAGTTGGCATACATTCCTCTCACGCGTTTCTTCTCCACGCACAGACGTACCCCGCGCGCGGAAGCGACGAAAATAGCAATAACGTACGTGCTTGTCAAGTTTTATTTGATAAAAGTGAGACGCCGGCCAGTGAAGCGGGGAACCCGCTCTCACTGGCCGGATACTGGACTAGGCTTCTTCTTCGTAGATCTCTTCATCTTCCGGTTCAACTGGCTCCGGAATGATTACTGGCTCCTCAGCAACCATGCGCAGGTTGCGGTAAAGAGCCAATCCCGTACCCGCCGGGATCAGGCGGCCCATGATCACGTTTTCTTTCAGACCACGCAGACTGTCGACCTTACCTTCTATTGATGCCTGTGTCAAGACTTTTGTTGTTTCCTGGAAGGAAGCAGCAGAAATAAATGACTCAGTCGAGAGCGACGCCTTGGTTATGCCAAGGAGCAGGGACTCTGCAGTGGCAGGACGCCCGCCCTTATCCATCGCCTTCTCGTTCTCTTCCTCAAACACCCAACGCTCGATCTGATCGTCGATCAAGAGGTTGGTATCGCCCACGTCCTTCACCCTGACGCGGCGCAGCATCTGACGTACGATGGTCTCGATGTGCTTGTCGTTGATCTTGACGCCCTGGAGGCGGTAGACCTCCTGCACCTCGTCGACCAGGTACTTGGCCAGTTCCTTCTGGCCCAGTACGCGCAGGATGTCGTGCGGGTTGGAGGAGCCGTCCATGAGCGCCTCGCCGGCGCGGACATGGTCCCCTTCGTGGACGCTGATGTGCTTCCCTTTGGGGATGAGGTATTCCTTCGGCTCGCCCACTTCCGGGGTGACGATGACTTTACGCTTGCCCTTGGCGTCCTTGCCGAAGGCGACCACGCCGTCGATCTCGGTGATGACCGCGAAGTCTTTCGGCTTTCTGGCCTCGAAGAGCTCGGCGACGCGCGGCAGACCGCCGGTGATGTCCTTGGTCTTGGTGGTTTCGCGCGGGATCTTGGCGATCACGTCACCCGCGGCGACCACGGTGTCTTCCATCGCGTTGATGTTGGAGCCCACCGGCAGGTAGTAGCGCGCCATGCTCTCGCCGATCTTGGCGGTCTTGCCGGACTCGTCCTTGATGGTGATGCGCGGACGCTTGTCGGCGTCGCGGGTCTCGATGATGACCTTCCTGGAGAGACCGGTGACTTCGTCGACCTGCTCCTCCATGGTGACGCCCTCGATCACGTCCCCGAACTTGATGCGGCCGGAGATCTCGGTGAGGATCGGCATGGTGTACGGGTCCCACTCGGCCAGCGACTGCCCCTGGGTGACCTTCTCTTCCGGGCTCACCTTGATCTTGGCGCCGTAGACGATGCCGTATTTCTCGCGCTCGCGCCCGGTCTCGTCCACGATGGCCAGCTCACCGTTACGGTTCATAACGATGTGGTGACCTTCCGAGTTGGTTACGTAGTGCAGGTTGATGAACTTGGCGTAGCCCTCGTTCCTCGACTCCAGAGAGGTCTGCTCGGCGCGACGGGATGCGGTACCACCGATGTGGAAGGTACGCATGGTCAGCTGGGTGCCCGGCTCGCCGATGGACTGGGCGGCGATGACGCCGACCGCCTCGCCGCGGTTCACCAGGTGGCCGCGTGCCAGGTCGCGGCCGTAGCACTTGGCGCAGATGCCGCGGCGGCTCTCGCAGGTGAGCACCGAGCGGATCTTGACCTTCTCGAGACCGGCGGCCTCGATTCTCGCCACCAGGGTCTCGTCGATCTCCTGGTTGGCCGCCACCAGCACGTCGCCGGTGACCGGGTCGAGGATGTCGTCCAGGGCCACGCGGCCGAGGATACGGTCGCCGATGTGCTCGATGACCTCGCCACCCTCGGTGAGGGAGGAGACGGTCAGGCCGTCGATGGTGCCGCAATCCTCCTCGGTGATGATGGCGTCCTGGGCGACGTCGACCAGACGGCGGGTGAGGTAACCGGAGTTCGCCGTCTTGAGCGCGGTATCGGCCAGACCTTTACGGGCACCGTGCGTGGAGATGAAGTACTGCAGCACGGTGAGGCCTTCGCGGAAGTTCGCGGTGATCGGGGTCTCGATGATCTCGCCGGACGGCTTGGCCATGAGTCCCCTCATCCCGGCCAGCTGGCGGATCTGCTGGGCACTACCCCTCGCGCCGGAGTCGGCCATCATGTGGATCGCGTTGAAGGACGGTACCTTGACTTCCTTCCCATCCGGGTCGGTGATGGTGTCGCGGGAGAGGTTGTCCAGCATCTCTTTCGCGATGTCCTCGGTCGATTTGGCCCAGATGTCGATGACCTTGTTGTAACGCTCGCCGTCGGTGATGAGACCCTCGGTGTACTGGTTCTGGATCTCCTGCACCTCTTCGGTGGCGCGGTTGATGATGGCCGGTTTCCCTTCCGGGATGACCATGTCGTTGATGGAGATGGAGATACCCGCTTTCGCCGCGTAGCGGAAGCCGATCGACTTCAGCTTGTCGGCGAGGATGACGGTCTCCTTGTTGCCGGCCAGACGGTAGCAGGTGTCGACCAGGTTGGAGAGCTCCTTCTTGGTCATCACCTTGTTGATGGCCGAGAACGGCACCGCGTCCGGCAGGATCTCGCGCAGCAGCACGCGGCCGACGGTGGTTTCCACCAGGGCCGGCTTCTCGTCGGCCGGGAGGTTCTTCATCCTGACCTTGACGCGGGCCTGAAGGTGCACCTCGGACGCATCCCAGGCGATGGACACCTCTTCCGGGGAGGCGAAGATCTTGCCGTCGCCCTGGGCGAAATGCTTCTCGCGGGTCATGTAGTAGATGCCGAGGACCATGTCCTGGGACGGCACGATGATCGGCTTGCCGTGCGCCGGCGACAGGATGTTGTTGGTGGACATCATGAGCACGCGGGTTTCCACCTGGCTCTCGACGGAGAGGGGGAGGTGGACCGCCATCTGGTCACCGTCGAAGTCCGCGTTGAAGGCGGTGCAGACCAGCGGGTGAAGCTGGATCGCTTTCCCCTCGATGAGCACCGGCTCGAAAGCCTGGATGCCCAAGCGGTGCAGGGTCGGGGCGCGGTTCAGCATGACCGGGTGCTCCTTGATGACCTCCTCGAGCACGTCCCAGACCTCCGGCTTCTCCTTCTCCACCATCTTCTTCGCGCTCTTGATGGTGGTGACGAAGCCGCGCTCCTCGAGCTTGTTGTAGATGAACGGCTTGAAGAGCTCGAGAGCCATCTTCTTGGGCAGGCCGCACTGGTGCAGGCGGAGTTCCGGGCCGACGACGATAACGGAACGGCCGGAGTAGTCGACACGCTTACCGAGCAGGTTCTGACGGAAGCGGCCCGACTTGCCCTTGAGCATGTCGGAGAGCGACTTGAGCGGACGCTTGTTGGGACCGGCGATGGCGCGGCCGCGACGGCCGTTGTCGAACAACGCGTCGACCGCCTCCTGCAGCATGCGCTTCTCGTTCCTGATGATGACCTCGGGGGCCTGCAGTTCCATCAGGCGCTTCAACCGGTTGTTGCGGTTGATGACGCGGCGGTACAGGTCGTTCAGGTCGCTTGTAGCGAAGCGGCCGCCGTCCAGGGGGACCAGCGGGCGCAGTTCCGGCGGCAGCACCGGGATGCACTCGAGGATCATCCACTCCGGCTTGTTGCCCGAGTTCTTGAATGCCTCGATGACCTTGAGACGCTTGGCGGTCTTCTTGCGCTTGGCCTCGGAGGTTGCCTCCTGCATCTCGATGCGGAGCTGCTCGGAGAGCTGGTCCAGGTCCATCGAGGTGAGGCAGGTGCGGATTGCTGCCGCGCCCATGCCGGCCTCGAAGCCGTAGTTGTACTCCTCGAGGGCCTTCTGGTACTGGTCCTCGGAGAGCACGGTGCCGAACGGCATGCCGGTTTCCTTCGGGTCGGTCACCACGTAGGCCTCGAAGTAAAGCACCTTCTCGAGGTCCTTCAGGGTGATGTCCATCAGGTTGCCGATGCGGGACGGCAGGGACTTCAGGAACCAGATGTGCGCCACCGGGGTGGCCAGGTCGATGTGCCCCAGGCGCTCGCGGCGCACCTTGGACGGGATGACCTCGACGCCGCACTTCTCGCAGACGATGCCCCTGTGCTTCATGCGCTTGTACTTGCCGCAGTTGCACTCGTAGTCCTTGGTCGGTCCGAAGATCTTGGCGCAGAACAGGCCATCGCGCTCCGGTTTGAAAGTGCGGTAGTTGATGGTTTCCGGCTTCTTCACTTCCCCGAAGGAGCGCTCGCGGATCTTGTCCGGCGAGGAGATCGAGATCTTGATGGACGAGAAGTGAAGCGGATCTTTCGGCTTATCGAAAAAATTGAAAATATCTTCCAAAGTATTTTCCTCCTTAGCGGTAGGAGTTACGTTATCGGTTTCAAGCAGCTTGTCGGACGTCGGACATCGGACCAGCCCGACTAGTCAGACTAGTCGGACCGGCCTGACAGCTACTAGTCCTCGTCGCTCTCCAGGAGCTCCACGTCGAGACCAAGGGACTGCAGTTCCTTGATGAGGACGTTGAACGACTCCGGCAGGCCCGGCTCAAGGGTGTGCTTCCCTTTGACGATGGCCTCGTACATCCTGGTGCGGCCGGCCACGTCGTCGGACTTGACGGTGAGGAACTCCTGCAGCGCATAGGCGGCGCCGTAGGCTTCCATGGCCCAGACCTCCATCTCCCCGAGTCGCTGACCACCGAACTGCGCCTTGCCCCCCAGCGGCTGCTGGGTGACCAGGGAGTAGGGACCGATGCTCCTTGCGTGGATCTTGTCGTCGACCAGGTGGTGCAGCTTCAGCACGTACATGATGCCGACGGTGACCTTGTGCATGAACTTGTCGCCGCTCTTGCCGTCGTACAGGGTGACCTGGCCGGTGGTCTCGAACCCGGCGTGCTTCATCATCTCCTGGATCGACTCCTCGCTCGCCCCCTCGAAGACCGGGGAAGCCATCGGGACGCCGCGCTTTAAGCGCTTGGCCACGTTGATGAGCTCCTCCCCCTCGAGCTTGTCGATGAAGCGGTGCATTTCCGGATCGTGGTACACGCCCTTCAGGAAACGCTTCACCTCGTCGTGCGGGGTGTTCTTCTCGAGGAACTCCTCGATCTTCCACCCCAGGCCGCGAGCGGCCCACCCCAGGTGCGTCTCCAGGATCTGTCCCACGTTCATACGGGACGGAACGCCCAGCGGGTTTAAGACGATCTCGACCGGACGACCGTCTTCCATGTACGGCATGTCCTCCTCGGGGAGGATCCTCGAGACGACACCCTTGTTGCCGTGACGGCCGGCCATCTTGTCGCCCACCTGCAGCTTGCGCTTGATGGCGATGTAGACCTTGACCATCTTGATCACGCCCGGCGGCAGGTCGTCGCCACGGCGCAGCTTCTGCACCTTGTCGTCGAAGACGTACTTGATGATGTCGATCTGCTGGTTCAAGGTGGCCAGGGTCTGCGCCACTTTCTCGTCGATGGTGTCGTCGTCGGCGATGGAGATCTCGTCCCAACGGTCCATGGAGAAGGACTTCAGCATCTCCTCGGTGATGGCTGCCCCTTTCGGGATCAGCACCTTGCCGTCGGTGCCCTCGATCTTCACGGCGGCGGTCTTGCCCACCAGCAGCTTCTTCAGCTTGCCGATGGCCGAATCACGGATGATCCGGATCTCGTCCTGCTCGTCCTTCCTGAGACGCTGCTCCTCGGCCTTCTCGATGATCTCGGTACGGGCGTCCTTGTCGGCACCCTTCCGGGAGAAGATCTTGGCGCCGATGACGGTGCCCTCGACCCCCGGCGGAACCCTGAGCGAGGTGTCGCGCACGTCGCCCGCCTTCTCGCCGAAGATGGCGCGCAGCAGTTTCTCTTCAGGGGAGAGCTGTGTCTCGCCTTTCGGGGTGATCTTGCCGACCAGGATGTCGCCCGGGCGGACCTCGGCGCCGATCCTGATGATGCCGGACTCGTCCAGGTCCTTCAGGGTCTCTTCGCCCAGGTTCGGGATGTCGGAGGTGATCTCCTCCTTGCCGAGCTTGGTGTCGCGGGCGACGGCCTCGAACTCCTCGATGTGGATCGAGGTGTAGCGGTCGTCCTTGACCAGGCGCTCCGAGATGAGGATGGAGTCCTCGTAGTTGTAGCCGCCCCACGGCATGAAGGCGACCAGGACGTTCTGGCCCAGGGCCAGCTCGCCCATGTCGGTCGAAGGACCGTCGGCGATGATGTCGCCGGCCTTCACGTGATCGCCCACCTTCACCACCGGCCTCTGGTTGATGCAGGTGTTCTGGTTGGAACGGGCGAACTTGATCAGGTTGTAGATGTCGACACCGGTGCCGGTGGCATCGTACTGGTCCTCGTCGATCTTGACGACGATCCTGGAGGCGTCGACGCTTTCCACGACGCCGTTGTGGCGGGCGACCGAGGAAACCCCCGAATCGCGGGCCACGACGCGCTCCATGCCGGTACCGACCAGCGGGGAGTCGGCGCGCAGGAGAGGCACCGCCTGGCGCTGCATGTTGGAACCCATGAGTGCGCGGTTCGCGTCGTCGTTCTCGAGGAACGGGATCAGCGAGGCCGCGACCGAGACCAACTGCATCGGGGCGACGTCCATGAGCTCCAGCTCGTCGCGGCCGACCAGCACGAACTCGCCGGACTTCCTGGCGGAGATGTAATCGGCCATGAAGCGGCCGGTCTCATCCATTTCGGCGTTGGCCTGTGCGATGGCGTGCCCTTCCTCCTCGAGCGCGGAGAAGAAGCGGACCTCGTCGGTCACCTTCCCTTCCTTGACAACGCGGTACGGCGTCTCGACGAAACCGTGCTCGTTGATGCGCGCGTAGGTGGAGAGCGACGCGATCAGACCGATGTTCGGCCCCTCCGGGGTCTCGATCGGGCAGACGCGGCCGTAGTGGGTCGGGTGTACGTCGCGGACCTCGAAGCCCGCGCGCTCGCGGGTAAGACCGCCCGGTCCGAGAGCCGAGAGACGACGCTTGTGCGTGACCTCGGAGAGCGGGTTGGTCTGGTCCATGAACTGGGAGAGCTGCGAGGAACCGAAGAACTCCTTCACGACGGCGGAAACCGGCTTGGAGTTGATCAGGTCGTGCGGCATCAGGTTCTCGACTTCCTGCAGGCTCATGCGCTCCTTGATGGCGCGCTCCATCCTGACCAGGCCGATGCGGTACTGGTTCTCGAGGAGTTCACCCACGGCGCGCACGCGGCGGTTGCCCAGGTGGTCGATGTCGTCGATGTTCCCCTTGCCGTTTTTCAGCTCGATCAGGTAGCGCACCACCTCGAGGATGTCCTCGCGGGTGAGCGTCATGCAGTCAAGCGGCACGTCCACGCCGAGCTTGTAGTTGAGCTTCAGGCGGCCGACGGCGGAGAGGTCGTAGCGCTCCGCGTTGAAGAACAGGTTCTCGAAGAGAACCAGCGCGCTCTTCAGGGTCGGCGGATCGCCCGGACGCAGGCGGCGGTAGATCTCGATCAGCGCCTCGTCGGTGGAGCCGATCTTGTCGATCAGGATGGTGTCGCGGAAGCTGGAGGTGACGTGCAGGTTGTCGATGAAGAGCACCTGGAAGGAGGTGATCCCCTTCTGGACCATCTCCTCGAGCTTCGCCTGGGTGATCTCCTCGTTGCACTCGACCAGGATCTCGCCGGTGGCCGGATCGTAGATGTCGTGGGAAGCGACCTTGCCGACCACTTCCTCCTCGGCAATCGGGATCTCCTTGATGCCGTGCTCGGCCATCTTGCGGAGGGCCGCCTTGGTGAACTTGCGGTTCGCCTTGAGGATGACCTCCTGGGTGCCCGGGTCCACGATGTCGGCGGTGGCCTTCTGGTTGGAGAGGAGTTCCGCGTCCACGAGCTTCGTCATGGCGCCGTTTTCACCGACCCTCACTTCCTCGGACTTGTAGAAGTAGTTGATCAGCGCGTCGTTGGAGTAGCCAAGGGCCTTCAGCAGGACGGTGGCCGGCATCTTGCGACGCCTGTCTATGCGAACATAAAGGATGTCTTTATGGTCAAATTCAAAGTCAAGCCACGAGCCGCGGTACGGGATCACGCGGGCCGAGTAGAGCACTTTGCCACTGGAGTGGGTCTTGCCCTTGTCGTGGTCGTAGAACACGCCCGGCGAGCGGTGCAGCTGGCTCACGATGACGCGCTCGGTGCCGTTTATGATAAAGGTCCCGTTGTCGGTCATCAGCGGGATTTCGCCGAAATAAACCTCCTGCTCCTTGATGTCGCGGATCGATCTGGTACCGGGGTCCTTCGCCACATCCCACACTACCAGCCGTACCTTCACCTTCATCGGCGCGGCAAAGGTCATCCCCCTCTGGTGGCACTCCTCGACGTCGTACTTCGGCGCGCCCAGCGAATACGAAACGTACTCAAGCGAAGCGGTATCGCTGAAGTCCCTGATCGGGAACACGCTCCTGAACACGGCTTCCAGGCCGGAATTCTTGCGTGCGTCTACGGGAGTGTCGAGCTGGAGGAATCTCTTGTAGGAATTTTTCTGGATGTCGATGAGGTTCGGTATGTCGATGATCTTGTGGATCTTGGCGAAGTTCTTGCGCAACAGGGGGTTATTCGCGATTGAATAAGCCATATCTTCTCCTTGTGGTGAACGCCTTGGAAGACCTCCACCCCCTTGAATTTCCTGCTGTTCTGGTCGGACGTGGCTGCGGGGTGAAGCGGCCTCAAACTAAAATAGAACAGCCAAGGCCGCAAAAAGCGACCTTGGCTTTGGTAAAGATCGGTGCAGAACAGCTTACTTAACTTCCACTTCTGCGCCTGCCTCGACCAGCTGCTTCTGTGCGTCGGCAGCTTCTTCTTTGGAGATGCCAGTCTTGACCGGCTGCGGAGCGCCGTCGACCAGGTCCTTGGCTTCTTTGAGGCCCAGGGAGGTCAGGCCGCGAACGACCTTGATGACAGCGATCTTGTTAGCGCCAGCAGCTTTCAGGATGACGTCGAACTCGGTCTTCTCTTCAGCAGCTTCAGCCGGGCCAGCAGCCGGGCCAGCAGCAGCCACAGCAACCGGAGCTGCTGCGGAAACGCCGAACTTCTCTTCGAGCTCTTTCACGAGGCCGGCAAGTTCGAGGACGGACATGTTTTCGATGAAGCTGATTACTTCTTCTTTGGTGATAGCCATTTCTTATTCCTCCAGAGAATATTGTTAGATGTTTAAAGCGAAAATTGTCGGTGACTGCGACTAGGCAGCCTTCTGGATCCTGATCTGTTCCAGCGCGCGTACGAAACCGCCCGGGACAGCCGCGAGAACACGTACGAAGTTGCTTGCCGGTGCCTGCATGCTGCCCAGCATCTTAGCGATAAGCACTTCGCGGCTCGGCAGGTCTGCCAGAGCCTGGATCTCAGCCACGTTGATGGTCTTGCCGGTGAGTACGCCAGCTTTCAAGGTAAACGGGTTGGTGTTTTCCTTGTTGAAGCGGGACAGCACCTTGGCCGCTGCGACGGGATCATCGTAGCAAAGGGCGATGGCGGTGGGGCCTGCGTAGTACTGCGACAGACCTTCCTTGTCGGTCCCCTTGGAAGCGATCTCGAGCAGGGTGTTCTTGACGACCTTGTACTCCGCGTTGGCTTTCCTGAGTTCATTTCTGAGCTCGGTGGCCTGGCCGACGTTCATCCCGCGAAAATCCGCGAGGAATACCGCCTGCGCCCTCTGGAGCTTGTCGTGCATCTCGGCAACAAGTTCTTGTTTGTTTTCCTTATTCAAGCGCCTTCCTCCTTTCTTTTGGTATACGGGTACGGAACCCCGCCAAAGTCAGGAAGTTGCGGAACATGCATTTTCGCGCAACATCTGCAAGTCTCGGTTGGCCGCCCGGAGGCATTTAAACCTGAGGAGCAGATTAAGACTAGGATTAAGACTAAGGAAACCTCAATCTTTATCTCAATCTTTATCTGTTTCTAGGCACCCACTGTCTTTGACTTTGGCTTTACAGCGGTACTGCTCTTTATTTCAAGATCGCGCTGATGTCAGCGAGATCGATGGTGACGCCCGGGCCCATGGTGGAGGACACGGCAACCTTCTTCATGTAGGTGCCCTTTGCTGCAGCCGGCTTCGCCTTCTGGAGGGCTTCCACCAGGGCGACCACGTTCTGCCTGAGGGTCTCGGCGCTGAAGGAGACCTTGCCGACCGGCGCATGCACGATGCCAGCCTTCTCGACGCGGAACTCGACCTTACCGGACTTGGACTCCTTGATGGCGCGAGCCAGGTCGAAGGTGACGGTGCCGACTTTCGGGTTCGGCATCAGGCCGCGGGGACCGAGGAGCTTACCGATCTTGCCCACGACACCCATCATGTCCGGGGTAGCGATGGCGGTGTCGAACTCGAACCACCCTTCCTGGATCTTGGCGACCAGGTCGTCGGCACCGACGTAATCGGCACCGGCCTCGCGGGCCTCCTTCTCCTTCTCGCCCTTGGCGAAAACCAGGACGCGCACGTCCTTGCCGAGGCCATTGGGGAGCACGACAGCGCCGCGCACCATCTGGTCGGCGTGACGCGGGTCGACGCCCAGCTTCACCACCAAGTCGACGGTCTCGTCGAACTTCGCATAAGCCGAGCTCTTCACGAGCTCAAGGCCGTCGGTCAGGGGATAGGTTTTGGTCCTGTCGACCTTGGCGCGAGCCTCTTTAAGCTTCTTTGACATAGACATTTCTGATAACCCTCTCTTTAACTTAAGCTATTTCAACGCCCATGCTGCGCGCGGTACCTTCGATGGTCTTCATGGCAGCCTCAAGGCTCGCGGCATTGAGGTCGGGCATCTTCTTAGTTGCGATCTCGCGCACCTGCTCCTTGGTCAGCTTGCCAACCTTGGTCTTGTTGGGGGTAGCGGAACCGCTCTGCAGACCGAGAGCCTTCTTGATGAGGATCGGAGCCGGCGGAGTCTTGGTGATGAAGGTGAAGGACCTGTCGGCGTAGACAGTGATCACGACCGGGGTGATGGTCCCTTCGTCTGCCTGGGTCTTCGCGTTGAAGGCCTTGCAGAACTCCATGATGTTGACGCCGTGCTGACCGAGTGCGGGACCGATCGGAGGAGACGGGTTTGCCTTCCCTGCGGGTACCTGCAGCTTTATGTAACCGGTGATCTTTTTCGCCATTTTCCTACTCCTTTTTCATTCCTTCGAACTGCCTGAAGCTTCTATCGGTAACAGAAGGTCGCCCTACTGCTTTTCTACCTGCATGAACTCGAGCTCGACCGGGGTGGCGCGCCCGAAGATGCTTACCATGACCTTGAGTTTCCCCTTGTCCGGCTTGACGTCCTCGACCACGCCCGAGAAGTTGAGGAAGGGACCGTCGATGACCCTGACCGTCTCGCCCACTTCGAAGAGGACCTTGGGACGGGGCTTCTCGGCCCCCTCTTCCATCCTCTTGGTGATCTTGTTGACCTCGTCGTCCGGAATCGGGAAGGGGTTGTTTCCACCGACGAACCCTGTCACCTTCGCGGTCTCCTTGACCACGTGCCAGGTGTCGTCGTTAAGTTCCATGTTCACCAGGATGTATCCGGGGAAGAACTTCCTGGAAGAAGTCTTCTTCTCCCCCTTCTTAAGTTCGACGACGGTTTCGCACGGGATCAGGATCTCGCCGAAGAACTCCTCCATGCCGAGATTCTTGATGCGCTCTGCAAGCGAGAGCCGCACCTTGTTCTCGAAGCCGGAGTAGGTATGTACGCCGTACCATTTGTGTGCCATTTGATGAGTCCTCTAGCGGAGTATCGACTTGATGAGCTTAGTAAGGACCACGTCGCAGACGCCAAGGTAAAGTGAGATGATCACGATGATGACGACAACCACCTGAGCAGTAGAGAAAGTCTCTTTACGGGTCGGCCAAGTCACCTTGGCGAGCTCCGCCTGTACATCCTCAAAAAAAGTCTTGGCTTTCGCGAGCACTTGTCACTCCTCACTTCGTGAAGATAAAAAAAAATGGCAGGCCAGGAGGGATTCGAACCCCCAACACCCGGTTTTGGAGACCGGTGCTCTAGCCGTTAGAGCTACTGGCCTGCGGCGAGGGTCCCCGGAGAGATCCGGGAACCCCAAATCAAACTATTTGGTTTCCTTGTGCAGCGTGTGCTTCTGGCAGAAGCGGCAGTACTTGTTGAACTCCAGCTTCTGAGGCGTATTCTTCTTGTTCTTCGTGGTGGTATAGTTACGCTGTTTGCACTCGGTGCAGCCAAGGGTGATGATGTCTCTAGGCATTTTCTTTCGTCCTTTTCAAACTATTTTCGCGTCCCGATCCTTCCGGAACTCAAAGAACCCGTCAGGTCCTACTCGATGATGGAGGCTACGACGCCTGCACCGACGGTACGGCCGCCTTCGCGGATTGCGAAGCGCAGACCTTCGTCCATTGCGATCGGGGTGATCAGGTTGACGGTCACGGAGACGTTGTCGCCCGGCATAACCATCTCCACGCCGGCCTCGAGGTCAACCACGCCGGTAACGTCGGTGGTCCTGAAGTAGAACTGCGGACGGTAGCCGTTGAAGAACGGGGTGTGACGGCCGCCCTCTTCCTTGGACAGGATGTAGGCTTCTGCCTTGAACTTGGTGTGCGGGGTGATGGAGCCCGGCTTGGCAAGAACCTGGCCGCGCTCGATCTCTTCACGCTTCACACCGCGCAGCAGGGCGCCAATGTTGTCGCCTGCACGACCCTCGTCGAGGAGCTTACGGAACATCTCGACGCCGGTGACGGTGGTCTTGGTGGTGGCCTTGATGCCGACGATCTCGACCTCCTCGCCGACCTTGACGATGCCGCGCTCAACACGACCGGTGGCGACGGTGCCGCGACCGGAGATGGAGAACACGTCCTCGACCGGCATGAGGAACGGCTTGTCGATGGCGCGCTGCGGCTCCGGGATGTAGGCGTCGACGGCGTCCATCAGCTTCATGATGGCCTGCTCGCCCAGCTCGCCTTTGTCACCCTCGAGACCCTTCAGAGCGGAACCCTTGATGATCGGGATATCGTCGCCCGGGAAGTCGTAGGAGGAGAGGAGTTCGCGAACTTCCAGCTCGACCAGTTCGAGGAGTTCCTCGTCGTCCACCATGTCGGCCTTGTTCAGGAACACGACGATGTAGGGAACGCCGACCTGACGTGCGAGCAGGATGTGCTCGCGGGTCTGCGGCATCGGGCCGTCAGCTGCGGAAACAACCAGGATCGCGCCGTCCATCTGCGCAGCACCGGTGATCATGTTCTTGACGTAGTCGGCGTGGCCCGGGCAGTCGACGTGTGCGTAGTGACGCTTGTCGGTCTCGTACTCGACGTGTGCGGTGGCGATGGTGATGCCGCGCTCACGCTCTTCCGGAGCGTTGTCGATCTGGTCGAAGGCCTTGAACTCGGCCTGGCCTTTGCCGGCGAGCACCTTGGTGATAGCTGCGGTCAGGGTGGTCTTGCCGTGGTCGACGTGACCGATGGTCCCTATGTTTACATGCGGTTTAGTTCTTTCGAATTTAGCTTTAGCCATGAGGAATCCTCCCTGATGTATCTACTACAGCTTTTATGTGAATGTTTTTTTCTAGAAGGGGAGTGGAGCCCACAACCGGATTCGAACCGGTGACCTCTTCCTTACCAAGGAAGTGCTCTACCTACTGAGCTATGTGGGCATATTCTGTTTTTGGAGCGGGAAACGGGACTCGAACCCGCGACCCTCAGCTTGGAAGGCTGATGCTCTAGCCAACTGAGCTATTCCCGCCAATTCCCTGCTCTGAAGTTTTTTGACTCGAATCGTTCTCGACCCAACCAGTACCAGCGACCCGCTAAGGTCTCCTGGATTGAGCAGACGCTCATCTCATCTGCAGTTTGTATGGTGGAGGGAGGAGGATTCGAACCTCCGAAGTCGATGACGACAGATTTACAGTCTGTTCCCTTTGGCCGCTCGGGAATCCCTCCAGACAGAAGTGAGGCTATTAAGTTTTCAATCTGGAGCTGACGATGGGACTCGAACCCGCAACCTGCTGATTACAAGTCAGCTGCTCTACCAATTGAGCTACGCCAGCTGATTCGCCACCATCCGCTACCTTTCCGCGTCCGCGCCTTGCGTTGCGAAGCGAATCCCTGTTCTAAAGCAAAAGGGTCTCAGTGTCAACATCTTTTTTCCGGGCATGTGAAATATTTTCCACCACACGCCGTATACGTCTCGCGCCCTGGGAGATGCCTGCACCGGGGACGAAAACAAAGCGATACTATATCCATTGTTTAGACAAGCGCAAGCCTGAAAGCGCCCCACGCCCCCCGCAGCTGCAAAAATTTCCCGACTGTGCAGTTGCGGGGAGCACAACAGCCCCCGGGTGTTACTTGAACTGGTAGAGGCTCAGGTTGGAGCCGAGGTAGATCTCCTTCTTGCCGTCCCCGTCGCAGTCCTTGACGCCCATGTGGTTGTACCACCCCAGGTTGGCGGAGAGGTCGCCGCTTTTCCATTTGAGCCCCCCCGCCCCGTCGAGCACGGTCAGCACGCCGCCACTGGCCACCAGCCACTCGAGGCTCCCGTCCCCTGCCAGATCCGCAACCTGGAGGGCATCCACTGGCGCAGTACTGGTGGTGTTGACGGTCCTCTCAAGCTGAAGCGTGGCGCCGGAGAAGACATCGACCTTGCCGTCGTTGCGACCGACCAGCAGTTCCTTGGTCCCGTTGCCATCAACATCGGCCACCTCCAAGGCGCGGGCCGGGTGCTGGATCAGCAATTTCAGATCATGACTCACGCCGTCGTACACCATGAGCCTGCTGGTGCCCGAGCAGGAGGCGATGATCTCCTTCACGCCGTCGCCGTTCAGGTCGGCGAGCTTCACGTCGTAGATGCCGGACCAGGACGCCCCGGTATCCACGCTGCGCCACTTCTCCGCCAAGGTCGCGCCATCCAGCACCAGGAGGTAGCTCCCCGTGGCGCCGGTATGCTCGATGCCCTGTCCGGCCACGATCTCGACCTTGCCGTCCCCGTCGACGTCGCCGATGGCAAGCGCGGTGAAGAAGTTGCCGTTGTACCCTGCGCTTTGCTTCTTCAAAAGGTGCGTGGCGCCGTTGTAGACCCTGATGACGCCGTCGTAGATGTTGCCGGTAGCGACCACGAATTCGGTTTTGCCGTCGCCGTCGACATCGCCGATCTTCACCGAGCGCACCCCCATCCAGTCGGTGATCCCGAGCTTCTGACGGAACTCCAGGGCATGGCTGCGGGCGTTGAAGATGTGGATGACCCCTTCGGCGTAACCGCTTTCGCTCTCGAAGGAGACCATGACGATCTCGTCCTCGCCGTCGTCGTCCACGTCACCCACCGCCACGGCGCTCAGCGGACCGTCGATATGCACGCTCTGCCACTTCAACGTGCCGGTGAGCGGATCCGCCACGTAGAGGTAATCGGCACCGGTGCTGCTGCCTCCGGCCCCCCAGAGCAATTCCTTCTTGCCGTCCCGATCCAGGTCCGAAAGCGCGAGCCCGGAGACGCCGTGCTGCGGGTTGGCGACCGCCCACCTCTCGGTCCTGGTCCGTGCATCGACGGCGTGCACCTCGCCCCACTGCCCGTCGCCGTAGACGATCTCGGGGATCCCGTCGCCGTCCGCGTCCGCGACCAGCAGGGCTGCGATGTCGAGCGAGGTGGCGATTTCCCAGACCGGGGTGCTGCGATCGGCGTCGAAGACGGTGATCTTGTACCAGCTGGAGGCACCGACGATCTCCAGCATGCCGTCACCGTCCAGGTCGCCCAGCGCCACCTTCGAACCGAAGCCGTTCAGGTACTCCCAGCTGATGGCCTTGGTCACGCCGTCGATCACGTACCCCTTGCCGCCGTAGGTGGTGGTGACGATCTCGAGAGCGGCGTCGGCATCGACGTTGCCCACGGCAAGAGAGGTCCCGCCGCCGGTGGCGAGGCTCCACTTGAGCGCGCCGCTTTGGGCGGCGTAGACGTAGAGCTTGGTGCCGTCGCTGGTGATGATCTCCTTGGTGCCGTCCCCTGCCAGGTCGGCCACGGCCACGGCGCACAGCCCGTTGGCGGTAGTGATGGTACGGACCAGCTGAGGAGTCGCCCCCGCGCTGTAAACCTCGATGGTGCCGTTGGCGAGGGCCACGACGATGTCGTCCTTGCCGTCGCCGGTCAGGTCTGCGAGGAAGAGCTTCACGACCGTCGAGCCGTACCCCTTGCTGCGCCAAAGCTGCTGATAGTCCCCCGAGGAGGTCCTTTGCAGTACGTACCACAAGCTGTTGGCCCCGAAGCCGCCGGCGGAAGCGCTGCTCACTATCTCCGGGGTGCCGTCGCCATCGAGGTCGACGCTGATAAGGCCGGCCTGGCCGATGCTGGTCCCCATGAGGCCGTACTGCCAGTTAAGTTGCAGCAGGTTCGGATCGGACGGCTGCGGCTGCGTTACCGTGACGGTCACCGTGTCGTAGGAGCTCGCGTAGTTACCGTCCGAAACGGTGAGGCGCAGGACGTAGCTCCCCGGCACCACCGGGGTAAAGGACGCGGTCGCGGTGTTGGTTCCCGAGAGCTGGGGGTAGCCCCCCTGCGGGTAGGAGTCCACGTTCCAGTAATAGGTGAGCTGGTCATTGTTCGGATCGAAGCTGGCGCTGCCATCGAGGGTGACCGTCGCCCCCTGCGTGACACTCTGGTCGACGCCCGCATCGGCAATCGGAGGCATGTTGACGTCCGGTGCGCTGTCCACCGCGTGCCTGGCCTGCCAGTCCACCACCTGGTCGTTGTCGAGATCCACGAGCACGGAATAGTTCTGGGACTCGAACTGCATGCCGACCCAGGCACTCTGTCCGCCGGAACACTTCACGCTTCCGGCGGCAGGCCAGTTTTTGCCGTAGTAGATGACGAGACTGGTCGGCGTGCTCAGGTCGACGTAGCCGATCTCGGGGTCGTAGTAACGCCCGGTCAGTGTCTGGGTGAGGTAATCGGCACCGTAGGTGTCGGCGAGTCGGTAATCCTTAAACCAGTAAGTCTTCCCGCTGTCCACCAGGACCATATTGACGGTGAGGGAATCGCCGGAGGTGGCCGGGGTGTACCCCCAGGAGAGGGAACCGATCAGCGTGTAAACGTCCCCGCCTATGGACATGGAAAGCTCTTTGAAGGAGAGGGTTAGCCTGGTGAACCCCTGGTAATTCTCGTCGAAGGTGCCGAGAATGTCGGTCTTGCCGTTGAGGGTAAGCCCTCCAGAGGCATAGCCGTTGTAGGTGACGGTCCCGGCGAAGGTCCGGTCGGACTGGTTAACGTCGATGCTGTAGGTGGCGTACCCGCCATCGCCCCCGGTGAGCTGAAAGGTCTCGACCTTCGCAACCCCCTTGCCCCCCTTCGCCCCCCTTGCCTCGACCAGCTTCCGGGCGGCACGCGGGATCTGCATGCGCCGGAGGGAGGCGTTGACCACCTTCGCGGTCTGCCGTACCGGGATCTCGCGGCGCGTGGCGGCGGCCTTGCCGGCGGCGGCTTTCTGCATGACGACGGCCGTCCCGAGGGTCCCCCCCGCGTAGGCACTGGTCGCAAGTCCTTCCGCGTTGGCGACGCTCAATGCCGCCGCGGTCTTCACACCGGTATAGTAGGGGGCGGGATCTACGATGCTGACACCTTTGCTCCCCCCCCCACCGCCGCAGGCGGCCAGAGAGAGTATCGTGACGAGAACAAGGAGCAAGGAGAGGACGGATCTGGCAACAGGGGGCATAGCGGAATCTCCAACCGGTCTTTATTATTGGGCAAAAGCCCATCTGCGCGAGCGCAGACGCACCTTACCAAGTTCTAATTGTAAATGCAAACCCATTTGACCTTTTTTACCGCCCGGCCCGACCGGATGAACGCAAAACCGACCGACAACGATCCGCCTCGCCGCGCGACAAGACGCGAGACGGATACAGTTGCCTGTGTTTCCGGCGGTTACAGTGCCAGCTCCCCGCGACTGTCATGGGTACAAAACAGTTTTCCTGTGTCTGTACTCATGGCGCGGGCACGGTTATAGTGGACTCACTTACGAGAAAAGGGAGGACGCGATGGAGTGTTCGCTAGGTAAAGGGGAACTTTTGAGCCTGACGGGTGGGGCGCACGGTCTCACGTTGCGCTGTCTCATCGGAACTATCTGGCTCACCAAGGGAGACGGCAGGGATTACCTCGTGCGACAGGGGAACAGCTTCGAACTCAGCAAGGGGGAATCGGCCCTGGCGGAAGCCCTCGAAGCGGCGGAACTACAGGTGAGGGCGGCGGGCGTGACGCGCGGCAGCAGGTCCACGTTCGCCGCACAGCCGGCGGGACCTTTCCTGCCGCGACTTCTCTAGGAGAAAAGCTAGGGGTGGACCGGTGCGTGGGCCTGCGGGCCAACGACGGTGTGCCAGCCACGTACCGTCCACTTCTGCACCAATCCGTTCAAAACGTAAGGATCCGCCTTGGCGAAGGATGCAGGCACGTCGGGACTATCGGCCTTGAACAGCAGCACGGCACCGTCCGCCGGGTCGGTCAGCGCCCCGCCCAGGACCAACTCGCCACGCTCAGCCGACTCCCAGGCCAGCGCCAGGTGCTCCGCACGATACCCACCCCTCCGCTCCAGGTAATCCGGGGCGACCTCATACAGCAACAGGTAATGCATTCCTACCTCCTTTTGTTCTGCCCGAACAATTCAGCCGCGGCATCCTCGCGGCCACACTCCTTCAGCGCCGCCAGGCAATTCTTTCTTTCCTCCGGCACGTGATATAGAAGCAGCGACTTCTGGAGTCCCTTTTCCCGGTCGGTATGCGCGACGTAAACCTTTTCCCCGGTGAATGGATCGACCCCCGTGTGGTAGATGCACGTCGACAAGGTCCCGGGCGTGGGGGTGAAGTCCTGCACCTGCTCCACCCGCATGCCCCAGCGCTTCAGCATCAGGGCGAGGTCGACCATGTCCGAAAGGGTACAGCCGGGGTGTCCGGAGATGAAGTAGGGGACGATGTACTGCCTTTTCCCGGCCTTGGCGCTCTCCTTCTCGAAGGAGTCCCTGAAACGCTCGAAGCAGTCGTGCCCGGGCTTGCGCATCACCGAGGTGACCCGGTCGGCGAGGTGCTCCGGCGCCACCTTCAAAAGGCCGCTCACGTGCTGCGAGACCAGTTCGCGCAGGTAGCGGGGTTGGCGCTCCATCAGGTCGTAGCGCACACCGGAGGACACGGCGACGTGCTTCACCCCGGAGACGCGGCGGGCCTTGGCGAGAAGCCTGGAACTGCCGGTATCGTCGGTAACGAGGTTTTTGCAGATCCTGGGGAACAGGCAGCTCTCGCGGCGGCAGTTGGCACCGGCAACTGGATCGCCACAGGAAAGCCCGAACATGTTGGCGGTCGGACCGCCGAGGTCGCTCACGCTGCCTCGGAACCAGGGGAGTGCGGCCAGCTGCTCCAGCTCCTGCAGCACGCTCCGCTCGCTCCTGGACTGGATCGTTTTCCCCTGGTGATGGGTGATGGCGCAGAAGGCGCAGCCGCCGAAGCAGCCGCGATGGGTGGTGATGGAGTTGCGGATCTGTTCGTAAGCCGGGATGGTCTCCTTGTAGCCTGGGTGCGGCGCCTTCACAAACGGCAGCGCGTAGATGGCGTCCAGCGCCTCCTGGGACAAGGGCCAGGCGGGAGGATTGCAGACCAAATACCTTTGCGCGTGGCGCTGGATCACGGTCTTGGCGCAGCCGGGATTCTGCTCCGCCGACAGGAGGCGGAACGACAGCCCGTAGGCCCCCTTGTCCGCGCTGACCGTTTCGTAGCTTGGCAGCTCGACCAGCTCCGAAGCAGGCTCGGGGGGGGCCGAGGCGGGATACGCCGTGCCGCGGATGTCCCGGATCGACGCAAAGGGCTCCCCTTTTTGCAGCCGCTGCACCAGTTCCAAGAGCGGGCTCTCCCCCATCCCGTAGACGAGCAGGTCGGCCTTGGCATCGAAGAGTGCCGAGCGGCGCACCTTGTCTTCCCAGAAGTCGTAGTGGGCGAAGCGCCTGAGGCTCGCCTCGATGCCGCCGATCACCACCGGCACGTCGCGATAGGCCTCCTTGAGGCGGGAGGTGTAGATGATGGTGGCGCGGTTGGGGCGCGCCCCGTGTCGGTTGCCGGGGGTGTAGGCGTCGTCGCGGCGCAGTTTCCTGGCCGGCGTGTAGTGCGCCACCATGGAATCCATGGCCCCGGCTGCTACCGCGAAGAACAGGCGCGGGCGCCCGAGCGCCATGAAGGGCTCCTTGCTGCGCCAGTCAGGCTGGGGGATGATGCCGACCCGGAGCCCCTTCGATTCCAGCAGCCGCGCGAGAAGCGGCACGCCGAAAGAGGGATGGTCCACGTAGGCGTCGCCGGAGACGAAGATGACGTCGAGTTCGTTCCAGCCGCGGGCCTTGGCTTCTGAAAGGGTGATGGGGAGGAACCGGGAAGGAGAAGACTGCTTGAGGCGTGCTTGTTTCATATAAACCTTAAAACATGAGCCACGGAGAACTTCTGAGAAAATCCGAGAGAGGCGAAAGCCAGGAGGGAAAACAGACTCCTGTTTTTGGTTTTACTCGGATGTCCTCAGATTTTCTCCGTGGCCAGGTTTTGCCTTTACGGGAAGATCCCCAGGAAATCGAGCCCCAGGGTTTCGGGGAGCCCGCACATGAGGTTCATGTTCTGCACCGCCTGCCCGGACGCGCCCTTCACCAGGTTGTCGATGGCGGATACCACGATGATCCTGCCGGCCCTGTCGTCGACCACGACGCCGATGTCGCAGAAGTTGGAACCCCTCACGTGCGCCGTGGACGGAAGCACCCCCTCGGGGAGCACCCTGACGAACGGCTCCCCCTCGTAGAAGGTCTCGTACAGCGTGATCAGCTCCGCCGCGGCCACCTTGCCGGTCGGGACGCTGTAGATGGTGGAAAGGATGCCGCGGTCCATCGGGACCAGGTGCGGCGTGAACGAGATGGTGAGCGGGTTGCCCGCCAGAAGCGAGAGCTCCTGCTCGATCTCGGGGATATGACGATGCACGCCTCCCACGCCGTAGGCCTTGAAGCCTTCGTTGACCTCGCAGTAGAGGTTGTCCACCTTGGCACTGCGCCCGGCGCCCGAGGTCCCGGACTTGGCGTCGACGATGATGCTCTTCGGGTCGATCACCTTCCCCTTCAGAAGCGGCGCGAGGCCGAGGATGACGCTGGTCGGGTAGCAGCCCGGGTTGGCGATCAGGTTCGCCTCGCGGATCCTGTCGCGGCGCAGTTCCGGGATCCCGTAGACGGCCTGGGAGAGCAGCTCCGGGGTCAGGTGTTTTTCGTACCACTTGCCGTACACGTCGGCGTCGTGCAGCCGGTAGTCGGCGGAAAGATCGACCACGTCCTTGCCCATCTTCAGGAAGGTCGGCACCACAGCCATGGCCGCCTTGTGAGGGAGCGCGGTGAAGACCACGTCCACCTGCTCGGCGATCCCGACCGGCTCGAGGTTCTGAAGGACAAGGTCGCAACGACCGCGCAGGGTCGGGAACACGTCGCTCACCGGGCGCCCGGCGCTCTGCTCGGAGGTGACGCAAGTGACGGCGACCTCGGGGTGGGCATGCAGGATACGGATAAGTTCGACGCCGGTATAGCCGCTGGCACCGACGATGGCAACCTTGATCATAAAGATCCTCCCTTCTCACAACGAAAAAATGGAAGCTTGATGTTAGCACAGCTCCCATATAGTTGACACGCATAAACATTAAAACCATTGGCCACAGAGAAAATCTGAGGACGTCCGAGAAAACAAATCCAAAAAGAGTTGACTCTCTCGGATTTTCTCAGATTTCCTCCGAGCCTTCGCGCCGAAGCGCTACGGCTCGCAAGCGTGGCCGATGGTCTTGGGTTCTGGTTTTGAAACAGCAAAAGGAGGAACCCTGACGGATTCCCCCTTTGCAATACAGACAGCAATTGTTCCCGGCAGCGGATTAACGCTTGGAGAACTGGAAGCTGGCGCGTGCCGCCTTCTTGCCGTACTTCTTTCTTTCCTTGATGCGCGAGTCGCGGGTGATGAACCCGGCCTTCTTCAGGGTACCGCGCAGGTCGGCATCGGCCTCGATGAGGGCCTTGGTGATGCCGTGCTTGATGGCGCCGGCCTGGCCGGAGTCGCCACCGCCCTTGACGGTGCAGAAGATGTCGAACTTGCCGACATTCTCGGTCAGCTCGAGCGGCTGCATGACCACCATCTTGGAGGTTTCGCGGCCGAAGTAGCTGTCAAGAGTCTTGGTATTTACAATGATCTCGCCGTTGCCCGGCTTGATCCAAACCCTGGCGATGGACGACTTCCTTTTCCCAGTTGCGTAAAAGCTGACTGCCATTTTCTATCTCCTGATGAACGAATTAAATGTTCAGATTCTTCGGATTCTGAGCCGCGTGCGGATGGGCACCGCCGCTGTAGATCTTCAGCTTCTTCAGCATGTGGCGGGCAAGCTTGTTTTTGGGCAGCATGCCTTTGACAGCCTTCTTGATCAGCTCTTCCGGCTTCTTGTCGATGAGCTTGGCTGCAGAAATCTCTTTCAGCCCGCCCGGGAACGAAGAGTGGCTATAGTAGGTCTTGTTAGCAAACTTATTGCCGGTCAGGGCAATCTTCTCCGCGTTCACGACAATGACGAAGTCGCCGGTGTCAACGCTCGGGGTGAAGGTCGGCTTGTTCTTGCCGCGCAGCACGTTGGCGATTTCAGTCGCGACACGGCCGAGCACCTTGCTATCCACATCAACCAGGTACCAATCCCTGGTCACTTCTTCTTTTTTGGCAACTTGCGTCTTCATTGAAACCTCACAGCTATCTGGAATTAGCACATTAACTTACAGAAGATTGAGAATTTAATCGATTCGTCCGTTCATGTCAAGACAAAAAACCGGGGAGCGAATTAACGCTCTATTAAAGTGGCGTCATTCCCCGCTCTCTCCGGGGTAGAAAACCTGCATCAGGCAGAGCCCTTGGGGCGGCACTGTCATTCCCGCGTTCTGCCTGTCGCCCCCCTTGAGCAGGCGCGCCACGTCTGCCGCGCTCAACCGCCCCTGCCCCACTTCGATGAGCGTCCCGGTAATGATGCGCACCATGTTCTTCAGGAAACCGCTGCCGTTGATGTCGAGGTGCAGCAGGCGTCCCTCCTGCACCAGCTCCATGCTGTAGATACGGCGCACGGTGGTCTTGGCGGCGCAGTTGGCGCCGCGGAAGGCTGCGAAATCGTGCTCCCCGACGAAGAGCCTGCAGGCCGCGCGCATGGCCTCGAGATCGAGCTTCCCCTTGACGCGCCACGCGGTGTGGCGGACCAGCGGCGAGCGGAGGTTGTCGAGCAGCATCGTGTAGCGGTAGTGTTTTGCCTGGGCATGGAAGCGCGGATGGAAGTCCAGCGGCACCTCCGCCGCATCCCGCACCGCGATGTCGCTTGGGAGCAGGGAGTTCAGCCCCTCGCGGAAGGCGCGCAGCGGCATGGTGCGCCCGGTCTTGAAGCAGGCGACCATGCCGCGGGCGTGCACCCCCGCGTCGGTGCGGCCGGAGGCGTGCAGGGTGGCGTGTTCCCCGAGCATCCGGGCCAGGGCCTTCTCCATGACCTCCTGGATGGTCAGCCCGTTGGGCTGCACCTGCCAGCCGGCGTAGGCGGTGCCGTCGTACTCTATGATCAGTTTGATGTTGCGCATACTACTTCAGGTATTTCTCCACCAGGATCTCCGCGATCTGCACTGCGTTGGTGGCGGCACCCTTTCTCAGGTTGTCGGCCACGATCCAGAGGTTCAGACCGTTCTTGACGCTCGCGTCCTCGCGGATGCGTCCCACCAGGGTCAGGTCCTCGCCCGCAGCATCCATCGCCATGGGATACTCGCCGTTGGCCGGATTGTCCACGAGCTCCACGCCCGGCGCATCCTCCAGGAGCTCACGCGCCTTGGCGACGGTGATCTTCTTCTCGGTCTCGATGTTGACCGACTCGGAGTGACCGTAGAAAACCGGGACCCGGACGCAGGTCGCCGTGGTGGCGATGTCCGCCTCCATGATCTTCCTGGTCTCGTTCACCATCTTCATCTCTTCCTTGGTGTAGCCGTTGTCGCAGAAGGAATCGATCTGGGGCAGACAGTTGAAAGCGATGCGGTGCGGGTAGATCTCGTTCTTGGGCGGACGGCCGTTCAGAAGCTCGCCGGTCTGGACGCGCAATTCTTCGATCGCCTTGTTGCCGGTGCCGGAGACGGCCTGGTAGGTGGAGACGACGATCCTCTTGATGGTGCCGAAGTCGTGCAGGGGCTTAAGCGCCACCACCATCTGAATGGTGGAGCAATTCGGGTTGGCGATGATCCCCTTCTTCTTGTAGTCGGCAACGGCGTGCGGGTTCACCTCGGGAACCACCAGCGGCACGTCCGGATCCATGCGCCAGGCGCTGGAGTTGTCGATGCAGACCGCCCCCGCCTTGGCCGCGGACGGACAGAACTCCTCGGAGCGTGCTCCGCCCGCCGAGAAGAGCGCGATGTCGATCCCCTCGAAGGAATCGTGCTTCAGCTCCTCGACCGGGACTGCCTTGCCGTTGAACTCGAGCACCTGCCCGGCGCTTCTCGCGCTGGCCAGGAACTTGATCTGGCCCACCGGGAACTTGCGCTCTTCCAGGCACTCGATCATCTGCGTCCCCACGGCGCCGGTGGCACCCACCACTGCTACGTTCCATGTTTTCTTCATGCTTTTACATCTCCTCAAGACAAAAACGGGAGCGCGTCACCCGTGTAAGCCGGACGACGCGCTCCGTTTGTAGTTCGACCTGGGGACAATTGTCAATTGTCCATCGTCAAATGCCCCTTGCTTGCTAGCGCTCCTTCAAGACCTGCAGCATGCGGCGCAGCGGTTCGGCGGCGCCCCACAGGAGCTGATCGCCGCAGGTGAAGGCGGAGAGGTACTGCGGCCCCATCTTCATCTTGCGCACGCGGCCGACCGGAACGGTGAGCGACCCGGAAACGGCTGCCGGGGTGAGCCCCGCCAGGGATTCGGCCTTGTTGTTCGGGATGAACTTCACCCACTGGTTGTCGTTTCTGATCATGTCCTCGATCTCGCCGATCGGGATGTCCTTGGTGAGTTTCATGGTGATCGCCTGGCTGTGGCAGCGCATCGCCCCCACGCGGACGCAGATGCCGTCCACCGGGATCGGGTTCGCAGCACCGAGGATCTTGTTGGTCTCGGCGTATCCCTTCCACTCCTCGCGGCTCTGGCCGTCCTCGACCTCGCGGTCGATCCAGGGGAGCACGTTGCCGGCCAGCGGGAAACCGAACTCCTTGGTCGGCATCTCGGCGCTTCTCAGGGTGGCGGTGACCTTCTTGTCGATCTCGAGGATCGCGGAGCCGGGGGTGGCCAACTGTTCGGCCACGGAACCGTGCAGGACGCCCATCTGGGAGAGGAGCTCGCGCATGTTGGGCGCGCCGGCGCCGGAGGCCGCCTGGTAGGTCATGGAGGAGAGCCACTCGACCACGCCGGCCTTGAACAGCCCGCCCAAGCCCATGAGCATGAGGCTCACGGTGCAGTTGCCGCCGATGTAATCCTTGATCCCTTTGGAGAGGGCCGCGTCGATGACGTTGCGGTTGATCGGGTCGAGGATGATGACCGCGTCGTCTTCCATGCGCAGGGTGCTCGCCGCGTCGATCCAGTAGCCGTTCCAGCCGGCTTTCTTCAGCTCGGGACGGACCGCCTTGGTGTAGTCGCCCCCCTGGCAGGTGATGATCACGTCCAGCTTCTTCAGCTCGTTGATGTCCGAGGCATCCTTGAGCGTTCCCGCGTTCAACGGTGCGGGCTGCCCGACCTGGGACGTGGTGAAGAATACCGGCTCAACCCCTGCGAAATCGTTCTCTTCCTGCATGCGCTGCATGAGAACCGAGCCAACCATGCCACGCCAACCGACCATTCCGACTTTCATAGGCGACCTTCCTTTCTATTTAATATTTGATGTAAGTGCGGCGGGTCTCCCCGCCTCAACCGTGCTGTCTAGAGGTTGGCGATGATGGCGTCGCCGATTTCCTTCGTGTTGACCAGCTTCTCGCCCGCCTTCTCCTGGTAGATGTCGCGGGTGCGGTACCCCTGGTCCAGCACCTTGGCGACGGAGTTGTCGATGGCGTCGGCCGCCTCGACCATGCCGAAGGAGTAGCGCAGCATCATCCCCGCAGAGAGGATCTGGGCGATCGGGTTGGCGATCCCCTGCCCCGCGATGTCCGGGGCGCTGCCGCCGGAGGGCTCGTACATGCCGAAAGTCCCCTCGGCAAGCGAAGCGGAAGGGAGCATCCCGAGAGAGCCGGTCAGCATGGCGGCCTCGTCGGAGAGGATGTCGCCGAACATGTTCTCGCACAGGATCACGTCGAACTGCTTGGGCCACTTTACCAGCTGCATGGCGGCGTTGTCCACGTACATGTGGGAAAGCTCGACATCCGGGTAATCCTTGGCGATGTTGATCACGATCTCGCGCCAGAGCACCGAGGTGGAGAGGACGTTGGCCTTGTCGATGGAGCAGACCTTCTTGCCGCGCTTTCTGGCCGCCTGGAAGGCGACGTGCGCGATGCGCTCGATTTCGGGAACGCTGTAGCGCATGGTGTCCACGCCGACGCGGTCACGGCCGGCCCCATCGATCCCCTTGGGCTGGGAGAAGTAGATGCCGCCGGTCAGCTCGCGGATCACCAGTATGTCGAAACCGCCGGCGATCACCTCTTCCTTCAGGGAGGAGGCGCTGGTCAGCGACGGGAAGATGATGGCGGGACGAAGGTTGGCGTAAAGGCCGAAGATCTTGCGAAGCGGCAACAGGGCGCCGCGCTCGGGCTGCTCGTCCGGGGGAAGGGTCTCCCACTTGGGGCCGCCCACCGAGCCGAACAGGATGGCGTCGGCAGCCTTGCATATATTTACAGTGGTCTCGGGAAGAGCGCGCCCTTCTAGGTCGATCCCCGCGCCGCCTACGTTGGCGTGGGTACGCTCGAATTTCACATCGTAGCGCTTCTCGATCGCATCCAACACCTTCAGTGCTTCTGCCATAACCTCCGGACCGATGCCGTCACCCGGCAGCACCGCCACCTTAAAAAGCTGTCCCATTGCACAACCTCCGATATGTATTAAATTAGCGATTCTATTTGCGAGACAGTGATATTGTCAACATAAAAAAGGCCGTCAAACATACGTTTAGCGCCCCAAACCATGACTGCGAGCTAATGCTTTGGGGACTGATCCAGTTCCGGCACGAAATGAGCCTTACCAGAGGCTTTTTATTAGAGAACGGTAAAACTTTCGGTTTATCTCCGTGAGGTGTTGTGGTACATTCCCCGACTACCGGCCCGGCTCATCCGGCTCCAGAAACCTCGCCGCAGGCGCCGCTAACTAAAGAGCTGCTAACGAGAAGCGCCGGCTGGACAAATTCATTAGAGTAGGTATCATTCCTAGGCGCCCGCAAGGAAGCCTCCCCTCTCGATGGAGCCGTGAACGCCATGACCGTCCCCCCAGAGGGAACATCATATTTTCAGGAGAAGAAATGCTATCGATCGCTCGTCTCGCGCAGTACGCCGCCGTGCTATCTCTGCTCACCATGACCGCCTGCTCGACGCCCCGCACCGGCAAGCACGTGCTCGGCAACCCGGAGAACCCGTACCCCCTGCAGAAGGCTCCCGAGATCGGCGACGTCATCCACCTCCCTACCGGTACCCTGGTGACGCCGCAGCAGATGTTCGACGTGGTGACCGATGCCCGCGTGGTCTACGTCGGGGAGACCCATGACAACCCGGCGGCCCACCGCCTGGAACTGGATACCCTGAAGGCAATGGAGCAGCGCCATCCCGGCAAGGTCGCGCTCGGCATGGAGATGTTCGTGAGGTCGCAGCAGCCGGTCCTGGACCGCTGGGTGGCGGGGGAACTGGATGAGAAGGCCTTCTTGAAGGCGTCGCGCTGGTACGACAACTGGAAGATGGATTTCGCCTACTACCGCGACCTGCTCCTCTACGCGAAGGAGAAGCGCATCCCGGTCATCGCGCTGAACGCGGAGAAGGAACTGGTGCAGGCGGTCCGTTCCAAATCCCTTGACGAGCTGACGCCGGAGCAGAAGGCGCAGCTGCCACAGATGGACCTCTCCGACCCGTACCAGCGCGCCCAGACCGAGAGCATCTTTTCCGGACACGGCAGCCACGGCAAGCTCGCCGCCGAGGGGTTCATCCGGGTCCAGACCCTGTGGGACGAGACCATGGCCGAATCGGCGGTGCGTTACCTGACCAGCCCCGAGGGGAAGGAGCGCAGCCTCCTGGTGGTGGCCGGCGGTACCCACGTCAGCTACGGTTTCGGCATCCCGCGTCGCGTCTTCCGCCGCCTCCCCACCTCCTACGCCACCATAGGCGGCCGCGAGCTTGCTGTGCAGCGCGCGGAAAAGCCGGAGACCATGGACGTGGAACTTCCCGACTACCCGAGCGTCGCCTTCGACTTCCTGGTGAACTACGCCTACGAGGGGCTCCCCGAGCCGGGGGTGCTGCTCGGCGTCATGTTCGAGCCGGACCCGAAAGGGCGCGGGTTGGTGGTCAACACGGTGGTACCGGACTCCAACGCCGCCCGGGCCGGGGTGCAGACGGGGGACCTGTTGCTGGCCCTGGACAACGATCCGTTGAAGGACAGCCTCGACCTGATCTACGGGGTGAAACAGAAGCACGTGGGGGACAAGTCCACGTTGAAGCTGGAGAGAAAGGGAGAGGTCTTGAACCTCGAGGTGGTCTTCAAGATCGGAGAAGCCCACAAACACGGCACCCCCTGAAAACCGCAGGGTAGCCACCCAGACCGCGATACCGGAGGACAACGACTGTTATGTATGCCATGAGTAATGTCGGGAACACCATCGCCATGGTGCTTGCCGGCGGCAAAGGGGAGCGCCTCAGCCCCCTCACCAGCAGAAGGGCCAAGCCGAGCGTCATGTTCGGCGGCAAATACAAGATCATCGACTTCGTCTTGAGCAACCTCTTCAACTCGGGGATCAAGAAGGTCTACATCCTGACCCAGTACCGCGCCTACTCGCTCACCAAGCACATTCGCGAGTCCTGGGGCAAATGGACCGGCCTGGGTGAGTTCTTCGTGGCCATCTCGCCCGAGACCAGCTCCGAGAGCGAGGAGTGGTTCAAGGGGACCGCGGACGCCATCCTGCAGTACCTGCGCTTCGTGGAATCCTCCGATGCGGACTACGTGGCCATCTTCGGCGGCGACCACATCTACAAGATGGATGTCAGCCAGATGATCGACTACCACCGCAGAAACCGCGCCGACCTGACCGTGGCGGCTCTCGAGGTCCCGGTGCAGGAGGCGAGCCGCTTCGGCGTCTTCTCGGTCGACGACGACTTCAAGATCACCGCCTTCGCCGAGAAACCGAGCCACCCAGAAAGCATCCCCGGCAGGGACACCTGCTTCGCCTCCATGGGCAACTACATCTTCTCGACGAAGAAGCTCATCGAAGTGCTGCAGGTAGGCAAGAAGCTGTACGAGGACCTCGACTTCGGCAAGCACGTCATCCCGATGATGCTGGAGAACCGGGACAAGGTGTTCGCCTACAACTTCAACGACAACATCATCCCCGGCATGAAGGCGGAGGAAAAAGGGTACTGGAAGGACGTCGGGACCATCGAGAGCTACTACGAGGCCAACATGGACCTGATCCACGTCTCGCCGCAGCTGAACCTGTACAACTACAAGTGGCCCATCCTGACCAACCAGGGGAACCTCCCGCCGGCCAAGACCGTGTTCGACGAGGAAGGGCGGCGCGGCATGAACATCGACTCCTACGTCTGCGCCGGCTGCATCACCAGCGGCGCCACGGTGCGCCGCACCATCCTCGGCCCGCGCTGCAAGGTGAACAGCTACAGCGAGATCGAGGATTCCATCCTCTTCGAGAACGTCACCGTCGGGCGCCACGTGAAGATCAAGCGCGCCATCATAGACAAGAACATCGTCATCCCCGACGGCACCGAGATCGGCTACGATCACGACAAGGACCGGGCCAAGGGGTACCGGGTCACCGAATCGGGGATCGTCGTGGTGTCGATGGCGGAAACCAAGTAACCGGGCGGCCTCGGCCGCCTCCAAACAAGTCGAAACGGCAGCAAACACCTCGGCCACCGCAGCCTATACGTCCCATGGGCGGGAGCACGCATGCGGGGAGCATCGAAGCGCAACCAAAGACGCGAGATAAACAAGATTGTCGGGGTCTACGCCCTGTTCGGCAGCGCCTGGATCTACCTCTCCGGCTACGCACTGATATGGCTGGTTTCCGACCGCCACATCGCGGAGCAGATCGAGGTCTACAAGGGGCTCATGTTCATCATGGTGACCTCGGCGCTGCTCTACCAGCTGATCTCGCGCTTCGCCCGCCGGCTGGCGGAATCGGTGAGCAGGCTCGAGGAGAGCGAGGCCCGCTTCCAGGCGATCTACCACAGCGTCAACGACGCGCTCTTCATCCACGATGCGGTTACCGGGCAGTTGGTGGACGTGAACCGCACCATGTGCGAGATGTTCGGCTATACACCGGAGGAGGCCCGGAACCTCACCGTGGGGGAGTTGAGCCTGGGGGAACCTCCCTACGCGGAGGAAGACGCACGGCTTCTTCTGAACCAGGCGGCGGCGGGTCCCCCGATGACGGTGCGCTGGCGCAGCAGGAAGAAGGACGGCTCGCTTTTTTGGTCCGAAGTCAGCCTGCGCCGGGCCGACATCGGCGGCAGCGATCGGGTCCTCGTCCTCGTGCGCGACATCACGGCGCGCCACGAGATCGAGGAGGCACTGCAACAAAACGAGGAGATCCTCAAGGTCCTCATGGAGGAGATGCCGGCAGGGGTGGGGTGGGCCGATGAGAGCGGCAGGGTCCAGTACCTCAACAGCTACGTCAGCGACTGGCTGGGCTACGTCTCCGAGGATCACCCCACCCTTGAAGAGCTCATGCAACGCGCCCTTCCCGACCCGACCTACCGGGAACAGGTCCTGGGGGGCTGGCGCGAGGAGATCGGGAAGACGCTGGAAAGCGGCGTCCCGGTCACTCCGCAGGAGGCGAAGATCTCCTGCGTCGACGGCTCCTCCAGGCACGTCATCCTCAACACCCGCCTGGTTCACCACCGCATCCTGTTCACCCTGACCGACATAACCAAGTGGGAGGCGATGCAACAAGAAGTGCTCAAGGCCCAGAAGCTGGAGTCCCTGGGGGTCCTGGCAGGCGGCATCGCCCACGACTTCAACAACATCCTCACCGGGATCCTGGGCAACCTATCCTTCGCCGAACTGCTGCTCGACCCGGAGCACCCGGCGCAGGGAGCGGTGAAGAACGCCGAGAAGGCGTCGCAGCGCGCCGCGGAACTGGCGCACCAACTGCTGACCTTCTCCAAGGGGGGGCAGCCTATCAAGAAGGTGATTCCGCTCGGGAGACTCCTGCAAGAATCCCTTTCCCTTGCCCTGCACGGCACCAAGGTGCAGACCCGGCTGAAGCTCCAGGACGGGCTGCACGCCATCGAAGCGGACGAAGGGCAGATGAACCAGGCCTTCAGCAACGTCATCATCAACGCCTGCCAGGCCATGCCGGGCGGCGGAGTGCTGACGGTCGAGGCGGCAAACCTCTCCCTCACGGCCAACAACGAGCTGGCGCTTCCTCCCGGCGACTACGTGAAACTCTCCTTCATCGACCAGGGGTGCGGCATCCCCTACGAGGACCAGAAGTTCATCTTCGACCCCTACTACAGCACCAAGCCGGGGGGGAGCGGACTGGGCCTCGCCTCGGTGCATTCCATCGTGATCAAGCACGGCGGCAGGGTCGAGGTGGCGTCCACGCCCGGAGCGGGCACCACCCTCACCTTCTACCTCCCCTCCGCAGGCGAGGCGGTCGCGGAAGAGGCGCCCCGGCAACAGGAACGGACCGCCAAGGCGGGGGAAGGAGCGGTGCTGATCATGGACGACGAAGAGGCGATCAGGACGCTGACCCGTGACATGCTGCAGTACCTGGGGTACCAGGTGGTGACCTGCGTGAACGGGGAGGAGGCCGTGAGGCTGTACCGGGAGGCGGCCCAGGCGGGGAAGCCTTTTGCGGCAGCCATCATGGACCTCACCATCCCCGCCGGCATGGGGGGGAAGGAGGCGGCGCAGCGGATCCTCGAGGTAGACCCCGCCGCCAGGCTGATCGTCTCCAGCGGCTATTCAAACGACCCGGTCATGGCGGAACATGCCGACTACGGCTTCTGCGCCGCCGTGGTCAAGCCGTACCGCTGCGACGAGCTGCAACATGCCCTGGAGAGGGTGCTGTCCGCCCCCTGAGCGGCGCTACCCCGGGCTACTCCTTTTCCCGCCCCCACAGTTCCTTCAACCTCCAGTTTCGGCCGCACCCCTCGTGGTAGCGCTGGTAATGGTAGGGCTCCTTCTGGTAGTACTGGCGGTGGTACTCCTCGGCCGGGTAAAATTCCGAAGCGGGCAGGATCTCGGTGACCACGGCGGCGCCGAGCTGATTGGAGCGCTCCGCATCCTCCCTGCTCTCCTCGGCCTCCCGCTTCTGTTCCTCGCCCAGGTAGAAGATGGCGGTCTGGTACTGGCTGCCGTAATCGCAAAATTGGCGGTTCTTGGTGGTCGGGTCGATGTTCCGCCAGAAGACCCGCAGCAGCTCGCGGTAGCTCACCTTAGCCGGGTCGAAGACGATCTGCACCGCCTCGACGTGCCCGGTGTCCCCTTCGCAGACCTCCCGGTAGCTTGGGTTCGGCGTGCTCCCGCCGGTGTATCCCGGCAGCACCGAGAGCACCCCCGGCATCTTGTCGAAGACCGGCTCCATGCACCAGAAACAACCGCCGGCAAAGATGGCGGTTTCGGTGGTGGCGTCGGTGGCACTGTTTTCCATGGTTCCTCCTTTGGCGCCGCGTGGGTTCGCGCGACAGACGGGTCAGACCGGTCAACCGGTCACCGCGACGACCTCCTCGTAGGTGGTGACCCCTTCCAGCATCTTGCGCACCGCCTGCTCGCGAAGGGTCACCAGCCCGTCCTTCCGGGCCGCCGCCTGCAACTCGGCCAGGTCGACCCGCTCGCCGATCACGGTCTTGATCGCCTCGTTCACGTCCATCACCTCGAAGATCCCCGTCCTCCCCTTGTAGCCGGTGCCGCGACATTCGGCGCACCCCTCCCCGGACCAGACCCTGGCCGGCCGCTTCAGTCCCAGGTACTCCGACTCCTCCGCACTCAACTGGCTCTCCCGCTTGCAGGCGGGGCAGATCCTCCGCAACAGCCTCTGGGCGATGATGCCGATCACCGTGGAGGAGATCAGAAACGAGGGTACCCCCAGGTCGATCAGCCGGGTGACCGAGGAGGGGGCGTCGTTGGTGTGCAGCGTGGAAAGGACCAGGTGCCCGGTGAGAGCGGCCTGCACCGCGTTCTCGGCGGTCTCCTTGTCACGGATCTCGCCGATCATGATGATGTCCGGATCCTGCCTGAGCACGTTTCTGAGCACCTTGTCGAAGGTCACCCCGATGCCGCTTTGCACCCCCACCTGGTTGAACTCCTCCATCACCATCTCGATCGGGTCCTCGACGGTGACGATGTTGACCTCGGGCGAGGAGAGGGTTCTCAGCGACGAGTAGAGCGTGGTGGTCTTGCCGCTGCCGGTGGGGCCGGTGACCAGGATGATGCCGTTGGGACGGCGCAGGAAGGAGCTGTAGAGCTGGTACTCGCGCGGGTAGAAGCCGATAGAATCCAGCTCCTGCATCAGCACGTCCGGGTCGAAGATTCTGATCACCACCTTCTCCCCGAAGGCGACCGGCAGGGTGGAGACGCGCAGCTCGACCTCGCGCCCCTGGTGGCTGGTCTTGATCCTGCCGTCCTGGGGGCGTCTCTTCTCGGCCAGGTCCATGCGGGAGAGCATCTTGATGCGGGAGACGATGGGGGGATGCAGCTGTTTGGGGACCACGTGCACGTTGTGCAGCACCCCGTCAACCCGCAGGCGCACCAGTGACTTCTCCCGCTTTGGTTCGATGTGGATGTCGCTCGCCCGCTGGTCGAAGGCGTACTGCAGGAGGAAGTCCACCGCCGAGATGATGTTGCGGTCGGTTCCCTCGATCTCGTGCCCGCTCTTCAGGCGCACGAACTGCTCCAGGTTCCCGAGGTCCACGGAGGCGGACACCTCGCTCTCGGCGGCCTGCACCGAGGCCCTGAAACCGAAGAACTCCCTCAGTATCTTCAGGATGTCGTTGCGCGAGGCGAGCACCCGGCGAAACTCCATCCGCTTCAACGCCTTCAGCTCCTCGATGACCTGCTCGTTGAAGGGATCGGCGACGGCCAGGGTGACCACACCGTCGGCGACCCCCACGGGAACGATCAGGTGCCTGAGGGCGAAGGGGCGGGAGATGTGGGTGGTGACCAGGTCGAGGTCGAGCTTCATCGGGTTGATCTTCAGGTAGGGGAGCCCCACCGCGGCGGCGAGCACCTCGGTGACGGCGTCTTCGGTGAGGAGCTTGCCGCCGGAGCCGGGGATCTCGAGGTTCAAGGAGGCGATGATCTCCGCGGGGGATGGCTTTTCCGGGGTCTGCTGCAGCCGCCGGGAATACCCCGCCTGCTGAGCGCCCGCCAGCCGGTGGGCCTGCGCCTCCCCCTTGGCCAGCAGTTCGTCGAACTGCTTCTCGTCGACCAGTCCCCGCTGCAAAAGGATCTGGGCCACGTTCTTGATGGTGACCATCTTCTTTTTCTGCATGCCGTCACCCTTTAATGGGAACAAGTATGCGATTATCCGCGAGAAACATAGTGATGTCAAGGAGGTGCGAGTTTGACAACGGGCGCCCCGCCGATATCATTAAATAGCGCCTATGTGGGAGGCGTGCCACTACCAGATGCCAAAGGAGGGATACCATGTTCGAACTGTTCGAGAAGGCTGTGCTCACGGCGCTCGGCGCGGCGGCGCTCACCCAGAAAAAAGGGGAAGAGCTGATCCAGGAGATGAAGTCGCGCTACAAGATCAGCGAGGAGGAGGGGCGCGCCTTCCTGGACCGGATCCAGGAGATGGCGCGCACCGGGCAGCAAAAGACCGCCGAAGTGGCCGAGACCGAGGTAAAGAAGGCGCTGGACCGGATGGGTATGGTGTCGCGCGACGACTTCGAGAAACTGGAACGGCGCGTCAGGGCGCTCGAGGCCCTTTCCGCCGAGAGCGTCACCTCCCAGCCGGAGGACGAGTGCTTAGGCTAGTAAACATCAACCGCAACGTCAGGAGCATCCGGCGCTACCGCCAGATCATCACCGTTCTCGGCGGCTACGGGCTTGGGCACCTCCTGGAGTACCTGAACCTCGGCCACGTGGTCGACTTCTCGCGCCGCGTCTTCAGGCGACGAAGCCCCAAGACCGAGCACCTGACGCCGCCGGAGCGCCTGCGCCTCGCCCTGGAGGAGCTCGGCACCACCTTCATCAAGCTGGGGCAGCTCCTCTCCACCCGCGCCGACATCATCCCCGCTTCCTTCGTCCAGGAGCTGGCCCACCTGCAGGACAAGATCCCCTGCCTTCCCTTCGAGGAGATCAGGGAGCAGATCGAGCACGAGTTGGGGGTGCCCCTGGAACAGCGTTTCCTGCACGTGGAACCGGAGGCGATCGCCGGGGCCTCCATCGCTCAGGTGCACCGCGCCACGCTTGTCACCGGCGAGGACGTTGTGGTCAAGGTGCGCCGCCCGGGGGTGGTCGAGGCGGTGGAAACGGACATCGACATCCTCATGGGGGTGGCGCTCCTTTTGGAGCGCCACATGGCCAGAAGCGACATCTACGATCCGGTCGGGGTGGTGCGCGAGTTCTCCTACACCATCAGGCGCGAGTTGGACCTGACCCGCGAAGGACACGCCATCGAGAAGATCCGGGACAACTTCAAGGGGGATCCCAACCTCTACTTCCCCCGGGTCTACTGGGAGGCAACCGCCAAGGGGGTGCTCACCACCGAGTACGTCGAGGGGATCAAGGTAAGCGACATCCGCGCCATCGAGGCGGCGGGGCTGGACCGGCGCGAGATCGCCCGCCGTGGCGCCCGGGTCTTTCTCGAGATGGTGCTGGAACACGGCTTTTTCCACGGCGACCCCCACCCCGGCAACGTCCTGATCTTCAAGGACAACGTGATCTGCCTGCTCGACTTCGGCATGGTGGGGAGGCTCGATCCGGCCGTGAAGCGCTACCTAACCGACGTCCTGATGGCGGTGATCAACCGCGACATCGAGGGGCTCGCCGACATCATCGTGGAGGCCGGGGACGCCGGCGAGACGGTGAACATGCAGGCCCTGAAAAAGGCGCTCGCCGAGTTCATGGACAGCTACTTCGAGATCCCCCTCAAGGAGATCGAGGTGGGGCGCATGCTCATGGAGTTCATCGACCTGATCTCCACCCACCGCATCAAGGTGCACCCGGACCTGACCATGCTGGTGAAGGTGCTGGTGGTGGTGGAGGGGATGGGGCGAAAGCTCGACCCGGATTTCGACATGGTCGGGCACCTGCGCCCCTTCCTGGAGCGGGAGTTCCGCCGCCAGCGCTCGCCCGGGCGCCTGTTCCAGGAGATGGAGCAGGGGGTGGAGGGGTACCTCACCCTGGCGCGCAACCTGCCGCGCGACATCAAGGAGATCCTGAACAAAGTCAACCGCAACAAGTTCCGCATCGACCTTGAGCACCGCGGCCTGGACCGCTTCTCCAAGGAACTGGACCGCTCCGCGAACCGCCTCTGCCTCTCCCTGATCATCGCGGCCCTCCTGATCGGCTCCTCGATCGCCATGCAGGGGAACCGCGGCCCCATGCTCTGGGGCCTTCCCGCCTTCGCCTTTTTCGGCTACAGCTGCGCCGGCGTGGTCGGCGTCTGGTGGATGGTCGCCATCCTCCGCTCCGGCAGACTGTAGCAAAAAAGCCACACCCCCCGTTGCACTGGCACCACAGGCGCAAAATCGCCACACCCCCTCCCCGCCCCCATCCCCGAACCGATCCCGTCTACACACCCGAAGCAGCACGCTTTTTTCCAATGAGAAGCACCCGCCCGCCGTTGGCGCATTATTTGCTTAATAGTAAGCATACTGACTATCAGGAGCAAGCAGATGATATTCCAACAGACTTTGGGCAACAAGGTAACCTTCAGCGGCATCGGCCTGCACTCCGGCAAGACGATCACCATCACGCTGCGTCCGGCCGAGCCCGGCACCGGCGTCGTCTTCCACAGGGTTGACCTCACCCCGGCTGTCTCCATAGAAGCGCACGCGCAGAACGTGGTCAACACCAGGCTCTCCACCACCATCGGCCGCGGCGAGGCAAGCGTTTCCACCATAGAGCATCTCATGGCGGCCCTGTACGGCTGCGGCATCGACAACGCCCACGTGGACATCAACGGCCCGGAAGTCCCGATCATGGACGGCAGCGCCGCCCCCTTCGTGGCGGCCATCGTCAAGGCCGGCATCAAGGAGTCCAAGAAGCCGCGCAAGTACCTGGTGATCAAGAAGCCGGTTTCCGTTACCGAAGGCGACAAGAAGGCCTCCATCATCCCGTCGCGCCACTACAAGATCTCCTTCGACATGCAGTTCGCGCACCCGGCCGTGAAGAGCCAGTTCCGCTCCTTCGAGTTCAGCCAGGCCAGCTTCACCGGCGAGTACGCCGCCGCCCGCACCTTCGGCTTCCTGGCCGAGGTCGACATGATGAAGGCCCACGGCCTGGCCCTGGGCGGCTCCCTCGAGAACGCGGTGGTGATCGGCGACCAGGGCGTGCTGAACCCGGAAGGGCTCAGGTTCCAGGACGAGTTCGTGCGCCACAAGATCCTCGACTCGGTGGGCGACCTCTCCCTCGCCGGTCACCGGCTGATCGGGCACGTCAAGGCCACCAAGTCCGGCCACGACCTGAACCACAAACTGGTCATGGAGCTCCTGAAGCGCCCCGACTGCTACACCCTGATCGAGTTCACCCCGCAGGCCTTCAACGCCCCCTTCAACCTCGCCCTGCCCGAACTGTCCTGGCTGGAGGCTTAACAACAGGCTGAGTTTAAGGTTGAGGTTAAGAAAAAACACGAAGCAGCTCCTCCGGGGGCTGCTTTTTTCGTACCCGTGGAGGATGGAACTGCTTGAAACTGTTCACCCGTTCGTATAGAGTGGCCTGATGCCGATGTCCGACCCAAAAGGGGGGCTCCCCCCGCACACCCAGGGTGCCGAACTGCCCGCCGGAGAGATCCGCAAGCGCAAGCGCGAGGCGATCATCGTCTGCGTGTCGCTGCTCTCGATCGTGCTCCTCACCTACCTCGAGATCCACCTGTCGCGCCTCTCCTCCGAGGTGCCGATGGGGAGCAACATCGTCATCTTCGCCATCATCAACGTCATCATCCTGCTCATCATCCTGCTGGTCTACCTGGTGTTCAGGAACATCACCAAGCTCTTCCTGGAACGGCGCAAGAACACGCCGGGGGCCAAGCTGCGCACCAAGCTGGTGCTCGCCTTCGTCACCCTGTCGCTGGTGCCGACCATGCTCCTGTTCTTCGTTTCCGCCGGCTTCATCACCAACAGCATCCAGAACTGGTTCAACAAGCAGGTGGAAACCTCCCTGAACGAGTCCATGGAGGTGGCGCAGGTCTACTACAAGACCTCGGCCGCCAACGCGCTCTACTACGGCGAGCAGATCAGCGACGCCATCAAGGAGAGAAAGCTCCTCAACGAGGAGAACCTCCCCCAGTTGAAGGCCCTGGTGCGCCAGAAGCAGAAGGAGTACAACCTGGGGGTGGTCGAGGTCTTCTCGGCGCAGCGCGAGGAGCTGTTCCGCGCGGGGAACCCCAAGCTCCCCCTGGGCGAGTTCACCAACCCCTCCTCCGAGGACATCAACGTGGGGCTCGCCGGGCAGAAGCTGACCCGGGTCAACGCCATCGGCAAGGCCGACCTGATCCGCGGCATCGTCCCGATCCGGAGCAACTTCAACGACAACGACGTGGTCGGGGTCATCGTGGTCAACTACTACGTCCCCTACTCCCTGGTCTCCAAGATGCGGGAGATCTCCGCCTCCTACCACGAATTCCGCCAGCTGAAGATCCTGAAGCACCCGATCGCCACCGGCTACATCCTGACCCTGTTCCTGATCACCATGGTGATCGTCTTCCTCGCGGTCTGGTTCGGGGTCTACCTGGCCCGCAGCCTCACCATTCCGATCCAGGAGCTGGCCGAGGCGACCCGCCAGGTGGCCGAGGGGAACCTGGACGTGCACCTTGGCGAGGGGGGCGGCGACGAGATCGGCATGCTGATCGCCTCCTTCAACCGGATGACCGAGGACCTGCGCGAGAACCAGCTCGCCCTGCAGCACACCAACGAGGAACTGCAAAAGAGCAACCTGGAACTGGAGCAGCGGCGCCGCTACATGGAGGCGGTGCTGGCCAACGTCACCGCCGGCATCATCTCGGTGGACAAGGACGGGCTCCTCACCACGGTGAACAAGTCGGCCGAGAAGCTTCTCTTGATCAACAGCGACAAGGTCACCGGCAAGAACTTCCGCGAGGTGCTGCAGGTCGAGCACCTGGACATCGTCAAGGGGCTCCTGCGCGACATGGTGCTCGACAAGCACGACGCCATCGTGCGCCAGGTCACCATCCCTATGCGCGACGGCGAGCTGACGCTTCTCACCAACCTGACCGTCCTCAAGGACGAGAATGACGCCTTCATGGGGATGGTGGTGGTGCTGGACGACCTCACCTCGCTGATCAAGGCGCAGCGGATGGCGGCATGGCGCGAGGTGGCCCGCAGGATCGCCCACGAGATCAAGAACCCGCTCACCCCGATACAGCTCTCGGCGCAGCGGCTGAGAAAGCGCTACCTCTCGCGCTTCGAGGGTGAGGAAGAGGTCTTCGACCAGTGCACCAACATGATCATCAAGTCGGTGGACGAGCTGAAGGGGCTGGTGAACGAGTTCTCCAACTTCGCCCGCATGCCGGCCTCGGTCCCCAAGCCCAACGACCTGAACGACATCCTCAAGGAGGCGCTCACCCTCTATGTGGAGGCGCACCGCCACATCCGCTTCACCCTCAACACGGACGACAAGATGCCCCCCATCATGCTGGACCGGGACCAGATCAAGCGGGTGGTGATCAACCTTTTGGACAACGCGGTGGCCGCCATCGAGGGGGAGGGAGAGATCGAGCTCGCCACCTGCTACGACAGCACCCTCAAGATGGCCACCTTCACCGTCTCCGACACCGGCCACGGTATCGCCGCCGAGGACCGCCCCCGGCTCTTCGAGCCGTACTTCTCCCGGAAGAAGAGCGGCACCGGCCTTGGCCTTGCCATCGTCAACACCATCATCTCCGACCACCACGGCTTCATCCGTGCCAAGGAGAACCACCCCAAGGGGAGCCGCTTCATCATCGAGCTCCCGGCCGATGCATGAACTTCGGGTCGAGGTAAAGGTCGAGGTTGAACCTCGAATCGAGACCAAAATGAAGATCCTAGCGGACAGGTTGAGATCGGGCGTGCCGACGCCGGCTTCCCTGCAGAGATAGCTTATGCCTCTTAAAAAGATTCGGGCCTGGCTTTTGCCGCTTCTGGCCACCATACTGACCGTCGTCGTCCTCGGGGTGAGCCTCCTCCCCCGCCTGCTCGACCTCGACACCTACAAGTCCGAGATCCTGGCGCAGGTGAAAACCTCGCTGAAACGGGACCTGCAGTACCAGACCGGCGCGTTCACCATGCGGCTCACCCCCGCCTTCACCTTCACCGGAGTCACCATCAAGGAGAAGGACGGGACCACCGAGTTCGCCACCGCCGATCGGCTCACGGTCAGGATCGCCATCCTCCCTCTTTTGCGCCGTGAACTCGTGCTCTCCCGGATCGAGCTGGAACGCCCCACGCTGAGGTTGTGGCGCGACCGACAAGGGGTCTTAAACATCGCCGACCTCCTCACCCCCAGCGGCGGCGAGGCCCCGGGGATCCGCGGCGTCGAGCTTAAGAAGGCCCAGATCCGGTTCACCGACTACGCCTTCGCGGAGCAGCCGCTGATCACCGAACTCTCCGACACGGACCTCTTCCTGAGCCGGATCACCCGCGGCAGGGATTGCGACTTCAAGCTCGACGGCCAGCTCCTCTCGGGCAGGAGCAAGGTCCCCATCCACCTCTCCGGCGTCGCGGGGATCCCGGCAGCCGGGGCACCGTTGGCAGCCATGCCGGTGCATGGCAAGATCAAGACCGGCCCCATCGACGTCGGCCATTTCTGGCCCTACTACAGCCGCTTTGTCCCGTTTAAAAGCCTATCCGGCCAGTTGGAACTGGAGGCCAGCCTCAAGGGACACCTGAACGCCTTCAAGGGGAAGACCGAGTTCCGCTTCACCAGGATGAACCTCGACTATCCCCAGGTGTTCCACGCGAGGCTCACGCCGAAGTCCTTCAAGGGGTCCTGCTCCCTGGAACTCACCGAGCGCAACCTCGAGATCGATCACGTGAAGGCCGACCTGGACGGCTTCAAGGTGAACGGGAAGGTTAAGCTCTCGGACCTGCACTCCGGCGACCTGCGCATCACCGCCAGCGCCAGCAGCAACAGCTTCAACCTGCGCGACTACCGGCAGTACATCCCCTACGGCATCATCGTCGACGACACGGCGCATTTCATCGAGCAGAAGATCACGGGGGGGGTATACCGGCTGGACCAGGGACGCCTGGACGGGCGGGTGAGCCAGATCCTGCACATGGAGCGGGGGCAGAACTACAACGTCCTCTACATCAAGGCGCACGTGGAGGAAGGGGTGGTCAACTACGGCTCCGGCATACCGGTCTTCAGCGGCATCAAGGGGCAATTGGAGCTTGCCGGCAAGGACTTCTTCCTGAAGGGGATGACGGGACGCTTCGGCACCTCGCCCCTTGCCCTGGAAGGGCGCATCACCGACTACCCGCTCGACCACCCGTGCCAGTACCCATTCACAGCGAAGGTCCAACCGAGGCAGCCGGAAGTGGTCTGGCTGCTGGGGAAGGGAATCGGCTCCTTCACCACCAACTCGATCCTGAACCTGAAGGGTGAGGGAGGGACCGCGCTCTACCGGCTCTCCGGCGACAGCGACCTCACCACGGCCTCGTACAGCTTCAAGGACCTGGTCGCCAAACCAGCCGGACGCACCAACAGCGTATCCTTCAGCATGGACTTCGACAAGGAGCAGTTCCGGATCACTTCGCTGCATTACCAGCTCCCCCCCGCGTCCCTCTCGGCCACCGCGGTGAGCCGGTACGACGGCCCGGTGACGTTCGAGATAAGGACCAACCCATTCCAGAGCACCGAGGTCGGGCAGCTGGTCCCCATGGTGAAGAAATACCACCCCACCGGGGTGGTCCAGCTCCTGTTGCACGCCGGCGGCCCCGACATGGACCGGCTCACATGGAGCGGCAACGTGGGGCTCTCCGGGGTGACCCTGAAACCGGGGGAGAAGATCAAGCCTTTGACCGGGGTGAACGGCACGGTGAAGGTGAACGGCGAGACCTTCGAGACCTCGCAGCTCCAGGTGAGGCTCGGCAGCACCAGCATCAGCGGGCGGGGCGTCCTGACCGGGCTGCAGAACCCCAGCTGGCAGCTCGTCTTCAGCTCTCCCTCGGTGGATCCCGCCGACATAGGCTTCGCCAACGGCGGCGCCCCGGTGCGGGTTGAGAGGGTGCAGGGGAACCTCACCTACCAAAAGGACAACCTGCAGATAACCTCCCTCTCCGGTTCGCTGGGCAAGACATCGCTCCAGGTTAAGGGAAGCGTCAAGGACCTGCAGCACCCACTGGCGGAGCTGGTGGTCGCCGCTTCCTACCTGAACCCCGACGACCTGATGCCGCTGTTCGGCGGGCCCGGCGGAGAGAACCACCTCACCCTGAGGGCCCACCTGACCGCGGCGGAGGGAAAGCTCAAGGACTTCCCGTTCCAGCACCTAAGGACCAGCGTCTTCTACGAAAACCACGTACTGCAGCTGCTCCCATTCGGGTTCAGCTCCTTCGAGGGGGAGGTCACCGGCAGGCTGCGCAGCGACCTCGCAGCGCCGGCGCGCCACACGCTCTCCTGCACGGTGCAAAAGGTCTCGGCGGCCGCGCTGTTGCACTCGTTGGGGGTGAAGAAGCAGGAGGTCACCGGGGCCATGTCCCTGCAAGGCGACCTGGCCGTGCGCGGTGAGAGCGCTGCCGACTTCAAGCGGAGCATCCAGGGGAACGTGAAGCTCAGGATCGAGCGCGGCAGCATCAGGAAGTTCTCCACCCTCTCGAAGATCTTCTCCATCCTGAACGTGTCGCAGCTCTTCAAGGGACAGCTCCCCGACATGGTCTCGGGAGGGATGCCCTTCAACAAGATCACCGGGGACATCGCCTTCAACAACGGGGTCGCCACGACCCAGAACCTGTTCGTGGACAGCAACGCAATGAACATATCGGCGGTGGGGAAAGTGGACCTCGTGAAAGACGAGCTCGACTTGAACGTCGGGGTGCAGCCGCTGCAGACGGTGGACAAGGTGGTGAGCAAGATCCCCATCTTCGGATGGATCCTGACCGGGAAGGACAAGTCCCTCATAACCACCTATTTTGAGGCGAAGGGGCACATCGAGGACCCGCAAGTCACGGCGGTACCGGTGAAGTCGCTCGCCAAGGGGGTCTTCAACATCTTCAAGAGGGTGTTCGAGCTCCCGGCGCGCCTGATAACCGACACAGGGGAAGTAATCATAGGGCGTTAGGGCCTCCACGGGCGCATGTATACCAGACTTTTTAGTTGTAAAGTCAGCTGGGGTTGTGCTATTTTTTTGAGCGTTGTCAATTTCTTAATTCCATCCAACACGGAGGACACTGTGAAGAAGACTTTGGTTGTAATGTTGGCAATCGTTGCCGTGGCAGCTGCCGGCTGCAAGAAAAAAGAAGAAGCACCGCAGGCACCTGCTCAGCAGGCACCGGCTGCAGCGCCCGCAAGCCAGATGCCCGCAGCAGCCCCGGGCACCGATCCGCACGCAGGGCTGAAGCCGCAGGAAGTGAAGCCGGGCGCAGGTCACAAAGGAAAGGTCCTCGAGACCATGGACTCCGGCGGGTACACCTACGTCCAGATCGAGGAGAAAGGCGAGAAGCTGTGGGTTGCAGCAATGCAGACCAAGGTGAAAGTCGGCGACACCGTTGAGTTCCCGGATTCCCCGCCGATGATCAACTTCCAGAGCAAGACTCTGAAGCGCACCTTCGACAAGATCATCTTCGCACCGGGCCTGGCCGTCAACAAGTAAGCCACCCCGCAGCAAGGATAAAAAAAGGCGCCCCCCGCAAGGGAGGCGCTTTTTTTGTCCGTTTAATGATGCATGCCGCTATCCCCTGATAATCGCGCCCCTTTACTTCCCGCGCCCGGGTTTGTGGCCAGGTTTGCCCCGCCCCGCTCCCGCCTGTGCGGCGCCTTCGAGAGCCGCCTCGTCACAGGGGTCGAGCTCCAGCGCCCTTTGATAGTGACGTGCCGCCGCGGCACGGTCTCCCTGGGCCAGGGCCAATTCTCCCATGGCCACGAAGGCGGGGAGGTGCAGGGGAACCAGCTGCGCAAGTTTTTGGTAGGAGCGCGTCGCACCGGCCAGGTCGCCGGCACGCTCCTGCAGGCCGGCCAACTGAAGCCAGCCCCAAGGGTTGTCCGGCTCCTGCCTCGTCATCCCACGGCAGAGCCTGACCGCCCCATCCCAGTCCCCTTCCTGCTCCAGGGCTTCCGCCTGCAGCAGCTCGGTCACGAAGCTGTACCCCACCAGTTCCCGCTGGGCCGCGAAGTCGGTCCGGGTGAAGCGGGCCTTTTTCCCCGCCTTTTGCAGCGCCTTCAGTATGGACTGGCGCGAGCGCTCCACGAAGGGGTCGCGGCGCACCAGGAACCCCTCCCCCTCCTCTTCGTCGAAGAGATGGGACGTCACCTCGTGACGCCGCACCGCGCGTTGCAGCAGTTCGGTTCCCGGGTAATACACCAGGGGGGATACCTGCCCGTCCTGAGGGCGGATCCGGTCGATCAGGCGCACGGTCTGCTGCAGGTCCTCGTCGTTCTCCCCGGGAATCCCGGTGATGAGGTAGACGGAGAGGTTGATCCCGGCCTTGCGCGCCGCTGTCGCCGCCCGCTCCACGTCCGCCGGCAGGATCTTCTTCCCCAGCGCCTTGAGCATCTCCGGCGAGCCCGACTCCACGCCGAACTGGATGCACTCGCACCCGGCGCGCTTCATGGCCACCAGCATCTCCTGGTCCACCGCGTTGACGCGGGATTGGCAGTTCCAGAGGATGTGCAGCCGCTGCTGCTCGATCAGGCGGCAGATCTCCAGCACCCGTGCACGGTTGGCGGTGAAGGTGTCGTCACGGAAGGAGAAGTAGATGAGCCCGTAGCGCTCCTTCAAAAGCCGCAGCTCCTGCACCACCGAGGCTGGGGAGCGGAAACGGACGCCGCGCCCCCAAAACAGAGGGGAAGAGCAGAACAGGCAGCTGGCCGGGCACCCGCGGGAGGTGATCACGAATTCGAGCTGGCGCCGCAGGTCGACGCCGATGGTCTCGCCGGGGTCTTCAGCGGCCAGGGGGAGCCGGTCCAGGTCGGCCACGGCGGCGCGGGGCGGTCCCAGCACGGCCTCTTTCCCTTCCCGGCAGGCAACTCCCGCCACCTGCGACAGCGGCCGCCCGTCAACCAGCGCCTGCACCAGTTCCAGCAGGGTCTGCTCCCCTTCCCCCAGCACGATGGCATCCACCTCGCGGTGCCGCTCCAGCTGTTCCTGCCAGGAATGGGTCGCGTGCGGGCCGCCGAAGACGACGCAGCAGGCGGGGTCGAACTCCTTGGCGAGGGAGGCGAGGCGGATGGATTCCGAGCGGTTATGGGTGAACTGCGAAACGCCGACCAGCTCGGGGGAGAGCCGCTGCAGGAGTTCGCGCACCTCCTTCCAGGAGGAGCGGGAGAGATTGGCCAGGGTGACCCGGTGCCCCGCCTGCCTGAGCACGGCGCTCAGGGAAAGCAGGCCGACCGGCAAGAGCGAGGTGAAGGGGTCACGCGCCCCTTGGGGGTGGCATTTGTAAGCCAGGAGAATCTTCATGCAGCGCTCATAAAAAAATCCGGCCCGAGGGCCGGATTCGTGAAGGGTAACGTGTGCCGGAGGTTAGTTGCTGGTGAGGCCATCCTCTTCCATCGAGTTTTCGGAGTTGTCCTCCTCGACGCCGAGGATCAGGTCGTCAAGCTTGAAGACGTCCGGGTTGACCTTGGCGATCCGCTTGGCGCCCAGGAAGCGCGACCGGTAGTAGGAGGTGTTCAGGGAGGAGATCACTACCCTGCGGTCGCGCGAGGAAGCGTGGATCATCTTGTTGTTGCCGAGGTAGATGCCGACGTGGGAAGGATAGGAGGCGTAGGTCGCGAAGAAGATCAGGTCCCCCCTCTGCAGATCGCCCGGCGCCACGGCGTTCCCGACTTCGAACTGCTCGCGCGCGGTACGGGGCAGGGAGACTTCCAGCTCCTTGAACACGTGCTGCACGAAGCTGGAACAGTCGATACCGGAACGCGAGCTCCCGCCGAAGCGGTAGCGGGTCCCAAGGAAGCCGTAGGCGGATTTCTTGAGCTCCTTGATGCTGTCAGCCTTGAGTTCGGTGCTCTTGGAGAGGTCGACCTGCCGTTCCGGTTCGAGCGAGGCAAGTTCCTGAATGCTCTGCTCGTAGTCCTTCTCGTTGAAAAGATCGGGGTGGCGCAGCTGCAGCTTCTTGGTGACCTTCACCTTCGGCTCGTCCGCGGGCTCGCTCTCCTTCAGTACCAGCACCTTTCCCGCCTTGACCCTGCTGCTGCTAAGGCCGTTCAGCCTCTTCAGCTCGGCAACCGAAACGCCGGTCTTCTTGGCGATGCGGGACAGGGTCTCACTCTTTTTAACCTTGTACACCTTGGCGGCGGCGGCCGACGCGCTCTTCCCCTCGGATACCGAACGGGGCGGGATGACCAGGAGCACGCGCGGCTTCACGCTGTTGCCGACCAGGTTGTTGGCGGCCTTCAGCTCTTCGACGGTGACGTTATATTTTTTGGCGAGTGAGTATAAGGTTTCGTGCTTTTTGACACGATGGGTCTTTGCGGCGAAGGCGAGCGAAGGTATGGAGAGCATGACGATGCACAGGGTAAAGAGCTTCAGGCTTTTTATCATGAGTCCTCCTTCATTGTTTTAGAAAAAAAAGCGGGTGCGTCGATTTATATAACAAAAGGCACGCCCTGTCAACGTTAATGACCTTTCCTGGCCTTGCTCCGAAGAGCACCCCCTTTGTTTTCAAAGCCTTAGCGCTTGCGGGCGGAAGGCTTCGGTTGTTTCTTTTCCACGGTCACCCGCACCAGGGAGCGGTCCAGGTTCACCACCACCACGCCGGGGGGGAGCCGAATCAGGTCCTTGCTGATCTGGATGTTGTTGTTCCCCTCCTTTGCCTTGGACAGGTCCAGGTCCACCACGATGTCGAGATTCTTCGGCGACCCCACCAGGTTGGAGAAGGACTTTAGCTGCAGATCCACCTCGTCCGGGTAGCTGCGGGTCAGGGTGAGGCTGTCGGGGAGGTTGTGGAAGGTAACCGGCGCTGTGACCGTCAGGATCTCGCCCTGGCGATAGGTGATCAAAAGCCAGCTCACCACGACCACGCAGAAGATGGCGACCTTGGGCCAGAAGTTGGAGAAGAGCCGCTTGAAGATCCCCACGCGCTGCTCCTCGCGGGATAACGGCTGCAGCAGGGAGGTGAGCCGCTCGTGCAGTTGCGCCTGCGACGCCATCACCTCCAGCTCCCCCTGCAGGGAGAGGGAGACCTCGCCCCGCTCCTCGGAAACCACCACGATAACCGCGTCAGAGCGCTCGGAAAGGCCGAGTGCGGCGCGGTGGCGGGTACCCAGGTGCTGCGGCACCTCGGCACTTACCGACAGCGGGAGATGACAGGAGGCGAGGGCGACCCGGCCGTCCTTCACCAGCACCGCTCCGTCGTGCAGCGGAGAGCCGGGCATGAAGATACTGGTGACCAGGGAACCGCTCACCAGCGAGTCCATGGGGACCCCGTGCAGGATCAGGTCGTCCAGGAGCTCCGCGCGTTGGAAAACGACCAGTGCTCCGATGCGCTGCGAGGCGAGCGAGAAGACCGTGGCCGAGAACTCCAAGAGGTCGACCCGTACCACGCTCTCCTGGTGCTCGAAAAGGTTGCGCAAAAGGCTCAGGCGGTACAGCGCCTGCCGGATCTCCGACTGGAATACCACGATCAGCAGGACCAGGAGCACGGTCCCCAGCTCCTGCAGGATCCAGCTGGTCATGAAGAGCCCGAGCCCCTTGGTGACGAAGTAAATCACCCCGAGGAACAACAGTCCTAACACGACCTGGAGTGCCTTGGAATTCTTGAACCAGCTGTAGAGCTGGTAGAGCAGGAAGGTCATGATCAGGATATCGGCGATATCCTGGGGCCTGATTTGCGGGAACAACGGTGGCCTCCTTGGGGGACGACGCTGGCGGGGAGCCTTAGGCGGACGGCGTTAAAACAGGGCGGGCCGCTTTTTGCTGGCAAGCCGTGGCGCTTTGTGCTAAAAATCAAGCCTTGCAAAAGGGCTTCCCGCGTGGGGAAGCGGTCAAAATTTATAGCATTTCGGGCGCCAAAAAGGTAGGAAAATATGTACGCATTATCGGAAAAGGGTGAGCGCATCCGCGCCATGTTCGGGAGCATAGCTCCGCGCTACGATCTTTTGAACAGGCTCCTGTCGCTCGGGATCGATCGCCGCTGGCGTCGTTTCGCGGTGGGGAAGATCGGTCTGCGCGGTCCGGGGCTCGTGCTGGACGTGGCTACCGGCACCGGCGACGTCGCCCTGGAGATAGCCGCCCAGACCCCGACTTCCGTGAACATCGTCGGCATCGACTTCACCCCGGAGATGATCGAACTGGGACGCGTCAAGGTACAGGAGTCGCGCCACGCCGGCCGCATCACGCTCGAGGTCGCCCCCTGCGAGGATATCCCGTACCAAGACGGCAGCTTCGACGCCGCCACCATCTCCTTCGGCATCAGGAACGTCGTGGACCGGATCAAGGGGCTCACCGAGATGCGCCGCGTGCTCAAGAACGGCGGCAAGATCGTTATCCTCGAATTCTCCACGCCGACCATGCCCGTGTTCAAGGACATCTACCACTTCTACTTCCTGAAGGTGCTCCCCAAGATCGGCGGCGCCTTCTCCCGGTTCAGCGCCTACCAGTACCTTCCCGACTCGGTCCTTGAGTTTCCCTCCCGCGAAGTGTTCAAGGGGATGATGGAGCAGGTTGGTTTCAAGGACGTTCACCACTTCGATCTCACCGGCGGCATCGCCACCGTCTACGTCGGAACTAAGTAGAAACAGGTTGAGGTTAAGGTTGAGAAAAAGGCTGTGGCTTGCGACCACAGCCTTTCTTTTTGCCCGGGCTCAAGCGACACGGTCGGCCTACTAGACTTCCTCAACCTCAACCTCAACCTTGACCTCAACCTGCTTCTGAAACATGACCCGCGCCACCGGCATCTCCGGCGCGTCGACGTCTTCCTCCAGGAGCAGTATCCTACCGGCATACCCCGCGAAGATCCGCCCCAACTCACCTGGTTGCAGCAGGAAATCCTTGCGATGCTCTACCGGCACCCCCGGCGCGTCCAGAATGGTCTCCATGAGCAGCACCCCTCCCGGGACAAGCACCTCCACCAGCGAGGGGATCAGGTCCCGCATAAGGAAGTTGAAGTTAAGGATCAGGTCGTACCCCCCTTGCGGCCGCCAGCTCTCCAGGTCAGCCTCTATGAACTCCGCGGCGACACCGACCTCGGCCGCCCGCCTTCTGGCGCGCTCCAGCCCCCGCGGCGAGATGTCCACCCCCGTCGCATCGAAGCCGTGCTGCGCCAGGTAGATGCTGTTGCGCCCCTCGCCACAGGCCAGGTCGAGAGCCCGCCTCCCCGGAACCAGGAACAGGATGCGCTCCAGCGAATCGGCCAGCAGACGCGAGGGGGCCAGCGAAAAAAAATGTTCCGGACCGCTGTAGCGCTGGTCCCATTTGACACGATCGGACTCCATCCCCCACCCCTTCCCTGCCGTTCTCCGAGCCGAGCCACAAAATCCGCATTTTCGGGTCGATTGTCAAGCCTTTCCACTCCCGCCGGCAGTCCCCGGCGCCACCGCGTCCACCCCGCTCACGCGTAGCGACATTTTCTGTCGCGCACATATGATTTCCTGTAGAAAAACAGGAGGTGCACCATGATCTACCTAACCAACGATGCGCTGGACCAGGCGGTTTACTTCGAGATGCGGGGCAAGGAGGCCCTGCGTACCGGGAAATCCTTCCAGCAGGTCTACCACGGGCTCCTGGGCAACGGCGTGCACGAAGTGGAGGTTACCCTGAAAAAGAGAAGGGGCTCCGTGGAAGTGGCCTTCGGCGACAGCGCCCTGTTCTGCTTCGTAGAAGAGGACGCCCTGCGCCGGATGCTGGAAGGGATGATGAAAGGGAAGACCGTGCACTGAGCACCGGCTCCACCCCGCTTGACTTCGACCTCACGGGCGGTAGCATTAGCGAATGCTAATTATTGCCGATCCCTCGGGGTTCACATGCAGACAGCCGCTTCCCGGCGCGCTGTCCCCCTCGGGCCAAAATCCTATGGCTAACGCGGTCTTGCCACTTGCGGCAACGCTTGTAGCGGCCGAATATCAGCAGGATCGGCAGGGGGGACACCAATGAGAAAATGGTTGTGGTGCGTTCTGCTCCTCTGCGCCCTCCCGGGGCTGCGCGGCGTGTGTCATGGGGCCGGCTTCAAGGTCAGCGAGCAGGGAGCCAAGGCGATGGGTATGGGCAACGCCTTCGCCGCCCAGGCCGATGACCCGAGCGCCCTGTACTTCAACCCGGCCGGCATCGCCTTTCTGCCGGGCATCCAGGTGAACCTCGGGGCGTTAGGGATCATGGTGCCCCAGACCGAGTTCCAGGGGACCACGCCCCTGTCCGGCACTCCGCCCCTGGACACCGGCACCGCCGTAGTCACGGAACGCTCCAGGCGCGACGTCGTCATCGCCCCCAACTTCTACGCGAGCTACACGCTGGAAGGCCTCCCCCTCTCCTTCGGCCTCGGCATCAACGCGATCTATCCCTTGTCCAAGTCCTGGGACGACTCCAGCGTCTTCCGCAACCAGGTCCAGATCGCCTCGATCAAACCGATCAACTTCCAGCCCACCGTCGCCTACCGTTTCGACGCCTTGAACCTCGGGGTCGCCGCCGGGATCGACATAACCTACGCGCAGGTATCGCTGCAAAGATCGCTCTATTCGCCGGCCATCGACCCCACCGCACCTGTGCCCCCCTTCGGCGCCTACGAGTTGGGCTCGCTGGGGCTGGATGGCACCGCAACCGACCTCGGGTACAACCTCGGGTTCCTCTGGAAGCCGCGCCGCGCCCTGAGCTTCGGCCTCGCCTACCGCAGCAAAATCACCCTCGACATCCGCGGGGAAGCCAACTTCCTGGCCACCACGCCGACCGGGTTGGGCGCCATCGGATTGGCCGATTCCGCCCTTTTCCCCTACACCAGGGCTCGCGCCAGCAGCGACGCCTCGACCAGCATCACCCTTCCCGACACCCTTGACTTCGCGGTCGCCTGGCGGCCGACGGAACGGCTCACCCTGGAATTCGACGCCACCCGCACCGGATGGAGCAGTTTCGAACGGCTGGAGTTCCACTTCGACTCCCCCGAATTCGCCTCCTTCAACCACCAGCCCGAACTCCGGAACTGGCGTGACGTATGGAGCTACAAGTTCGGGGGGCAGTACGAGGTCAATCCACGGCTTGCCCTGCGCGCAGGCTACTCCTTCGACGATTCCCCCGTCCCCGACCACACCGTGGACCCGCTGCTCCCCGACGCGGACCGACACAGTTTCTCGGTGGGCGCCGGCATCGCCAACACGCTGGGGACCCTCGACCTCGCCTACATGTGGGTGCACTTCGTGGATCGCACGGTGCACAACCAGGACATGGCTACCCTGCGCGGCGCCAACGGCGTCTTCAGGAGCGACGCCTATCTACTGGCAGCGAACCTGAACCTGAAGTTCTGACCCCCATCCGGCAGCGGAGGATACCACATGACCCAGCACCTGCAACGCCTGTTCGGCACCCTGCTGTTCCTCCTCACCCTGGCCGGTTGCGGCTCTGACTCGGGGGTGAGCCAGTCGATCAGCCCCAATACGGCCCTTTTCGATCCCACGACCAGCGAGATCCCCCTCCCCAACGTGCTCGCCACTGCGACGGCGCGGGACCCGATCACCCAGTACACCGACCCTGCCACCGGAGCCGTGGGCATGAGGCCGGCGAACCGCCCCATGAACCCGTTGGAGGCGCTCGCCTACGTGAACCGTTACGAAGTCGGCGGGACCAACGCGGTAGCCGGCGTCAACGCCCCCATTTACCTCCGCTTCGCCCGGCCGCTGCAGCCCGTCACGGTGAACGCGGACAACATCAAGGTGTTCCGGATCGGAGCCGACAGCGCGGCGCCCGCTGCGACCGAGAACAACCCGCTCAGCTTCAGCGACGTGACCGGCAATTTCAGCTTCAGCTACGCCCCCGGACGCAGCGACGTCTCTCTCTTCCCCAGGTTCCCCCTCCAGCCTGGCAGCCGCTACCTCTACCTGGTGACCGACCGGGTCAAGGACGCGGCCACCGGCGGTTCCGTGAGCAGCTCGGTCTACTTCTCGGCGTTGAAGTCCGAGCTCCCCCTGCTGGGCCCTTTCGAGCCACTCGAGCGGATCAGGGGCAACACCGTCGACGGCAGCGGCAACGTGCTCTTCGCCGGCTACGCCAAGGTCATGAACGACCTGACCGCGTCCCCGGCCGTCACCAGTGTGGCGAGCCGCAGCCAGATCGTCCTTTTGGGGCGCTTCAACACGACGGCGGCGGGTTTCGTGGCTGCCGATCCGGCGGACCCGGTCGGGAGCCTGGTGCCGATGGAGAGCGCGCTGCGCGCCTTCGCCGCCGGCAGCGACCTCCCCGGCGGCCTGGCAGGCAAGAGCTGGCTCGGCGCGGGTCTCAACATCGCCACCGTCACCGGCACCCTGGCACCGGCAACGTACTGGAGCGCGGTTCTCGCCGGGACCGGCATCCCCGCCTCGGCACCGGCCAGCGTGGGCGCCGTGATCACCGGGAGCTTCGCCAGCGCTGACATCTCCATGAACCCGGTCGTGGCGCGCAGCAACCCGGCGATGAACCAGAACCTCGCCTTCGGCAGTTACAACGCGGCGAGCGCCGTGCTGCTCCCCTTCCGCGACCCGGGCACCGGCAAGCTCACCGGGTTTTACTACACCGATCGCCAAGTCCCCTTCGTGTACTTCGCCCCCTCCGGCACCCCTCCCGCGGGGGGATGGCCGCTGGCCATCTACCAGCACGCCATCAACGGCAGCAAGGAGCAGGCGATCGCCGTGGCCGGCACGCTCACCGCCGTGGGGTACGCGGTGGTCGCCATCGATCTCCCGCTGCACGGCGAGCTCGCCCTGCCGGGTCACCTTACCGGCACCGTCTGGGGCGAAGACTTCATCGCCCTGGGGGCGCCGCTTGCCGCCCGGACCAACGTCCAGCAGGCCGCCTTCAACCTGAACCGGCTGGAACTGGTGCTGGCCACCCCGTCATTCAACCCCGCCTTCGCGGCGCAAGGGTTCGCCGCCTTGGGTGGGAACGCGCCAAACCCGGCCCTGAAGCCCAAGTTCGTCGGCGTGAGCCTCGGAGCCATCGTGGGAGCCTACTACCTGGCAGGCAACACCACCATCTCAGCGGCTGGCACCCCTCCCTATACCCAGGCCACCCTCGACGCCGACATGAAGGGGCTCTTGAGCGTCCCCGGCGCGCGCATCGCCTACCTTTTGCAGGACAGCGTCGCTTTCGGCCCCAGCATCGACGCCGGACTGGCGCAGGAGGGTATCGCGGCGGGTACCCCGCTCTACAACAAGTTCTTCCAGCTCACCCAGTCGGTGTTCGACCCGGTCGACCCCGCCACCATGACCACGCCGCTGCCTGATCTGCGCACCGGGAGCACGCTCCCATCCAGGCTCTCCGGCCGGGTGTTGATCCAGGAGGCGACCAGCACGGCTTTCGACGCCGGCGGGCGCCCGACCAACGGCGACCTCGTCATTCCCGACTGGAGCACCCGTTACCTGGGTAACGCCCTTGGTGGGCGCGGCGTGCTGGGGACACCGGAAGCCCTCGCGGTGGCGCCCGGTTTCGACCAGGTGAGCTACCTCTCCGGCCGGGTGCCCGTCCCCTTCATGATGACCCGCTCCGACGGCACCATGATCCCGAAGGTCGAGCCGGCCGCCGGCGATGTCGCGGCGAGCGGACCGCGCGAGGGTTACTTCCAGTTCGACCAGCCGGACGTGAGCCATGGCTTTTTGATCGACCCGGTCACCTCACCGCAGAGTTTCCTGTTGGGCCAGAGGCAGATGAGCTACTTCGTTCGCACCGGGCTGGTGATCGATCCGACCTTCGTCTCTGCGGCGCTGCCCAAGCCGGTTCGCGCCCCGCCGCCCCTGCCTCCCTACCGGGTGATTCCCCCGCCGCTGTCGCGGCTCTTCGCCCAGCCGTCCTGATCCAGGGCCGGGCCCCGCCGTCTCTGGCGGGGCCCGCCACCCTTCCGGCACCGCGCACGCACCGCAGCCCCCTCCCCCAATACCTTTGCAGACACTCCCCGAGTAAACTTAGCTCTCGACAAAATTGGCCTTTTGCAATATATTCCGCGAATCGTGTATACATTTTTTACCGTGCCGTCCGCACGGTTACGAATACCAGTCACCATCAATCCCACGCAAAGGAGAACAGAACCGATGGCAACTCCAGAGTTCAAGTACCAGGAAGCTTTCCCGCTCGGGCCGGACACCACCAAGTACCGCCTCATCCCGGACTCCCAGCAGTACGTTTCGGTCGCCAACTTCGAAGGGCAGGAGGTGCTCAAGGTAGCTCCGGAGGCCCTTGCCGTAGTGGCCAACGCCGCCATGAAGGACCTCTCCTTCCTGCTCCGCCCTGAGCACAACGAGATGGTCGCCAAGATCCTGACCGATCCGGAAGCCTCCCAGAACGACAAGGGTGTTGCCCTCGCCTTCCTGAGAAACGCTGAGGTGGCGGCCAACTTCGAACTCCCCATCTGCCAGGACACCGGCACCGCCATCGTCATGGGCAAGAAGGGTCAGCAGGTCTGGACCGGCGCCAACGACGAGGAGTACCTCTCCAAGGGGGTCTACCGTACCTACACCGAGGAGAACCTGCGCTACTCCCAGACCGTCGCCCTGGACATGTACAAGGAGACCAACACCGGGACCAACCTCCCGGCCCAGATCGATCTGTACGCCACCAAGGGTGCCGAGTACAAGTTCCTGTTCATGGCCAAGGGTGGCGGCTCCGCCAACAAGACCTACCTGTACCAGGAGACCAAGGCGCTCCTCAACCCGGACAGCCTGATCAAGTTCCTCGTGGCCAAGATGAAGACGCTCGGCACCGCCGCCTGCCCGCCGTACCACCTCGCCTTCGCCATCGGCGGCACCAGCGCCGAGGCTTGCCTCAAAACCGTTAAGCTCGCCAGCGCCAAGTACCTCGACGCGCTCCCGACCAGCGGCAACGAGCACGGCCAGGCCTTCCGCGACCTCGCCCTCGAAGCGGAGCTCCTGAAGGCGGCCCAGGAGTCCGGCATCGGCGCCCAGTTCGGCGGCAAGTACTTCGCCCACGACGTGCGGATCATCCGCCTGCCGCGTCACGGCGCCTCCTGCCCGGTCGGCATGGGCGTTTCCTGCTCCGCGGACCGCAACATCAAGGCCAAGATCAACAAGGAAGGGATCTGGGTCGAGCAGATGGACGAGAACCCGGGGCGCCTCATCCCCGAGCGTTTCCGCGGCAAGCACGAACACGGCGTCAGGATCAACCTGAACCAGCCTATGAAGGACATCCTGGCCGAGCTCTCCAAGCACCCGGTCTCGACCCCGCTGCTCCTCTCCGGCACCATCGTGGTCGGCCGCGACATCGCCCACGCCAAGTTCAAGGAGATCCTCGACTCCGGCAAGCCGCTTCCGGAGTACCTGAAGAACCACCCGATCTACTACGCGGGTCCGGCCAAGACTCCGAAAGGAAAGCCCTCCGGCTCCTTCGGCCCCACCACCGCCGGCCGCATGGACTCCTACGTCGATCTGCTCCAGGCCAACGGCGGCTCCATGGTCATGATCGCCAAGGGTAACCGCTCGCAGCAGGTAACCGACGCCTGCAAGAAGCACGGCGGCTTCTACCTCGGCTCCATCGGCGGCCCGGCCGCGATCCTCGCCGAGGAGAACATCAAGAAGGTGGAGTGCATCGACTTCCCCGAACTGGGGATGGAAGCGGTCTGGAAGATCGAGGTTGAGGACTTCCCGGCGTTCATCCTGGTGGACGACAAGGGGAACGACTTCTTCAAGCAATTGGGAATTTAGTTGCAGAAGTGAGGGGGGCGAATGATTATTCGCCCCTGCAGAATCATCGTTGGATGGAAGAAAGCCCCCGTGCCGTCATGGCAGCGGGGGCTTTCTTTTGGTTTCTTCTAGTCCCTAGTCCCTGTAGTTGCCCTAGTCAGCTACATGTAAACCATGACCCGGAAGTGGAGCTTCCCATCCATGGTGGTGAAGGGGATGGTGACCCCCTTACATTGCACGCTCATGCTCCCGTCCATGGTGGACTGTTCGGGGGGATCGGTCATCGGCCGCAGCCGTCCGGAGAGAACCAGGGGAAGTCCCAGGGCCACGCTGCTGTACTGCTCGTGGTACTTGGTCTTGAAGACCCCGGCAATGTTGTTGGCCACCTCGCCGACCGCGTCGCTGATCGCCTCGTCGTCAGCCTCGTCCAGCATCAGGAGGTCCTTGGCGATCTGTTCCGCCGGCCCCTTCTCGGTCGCGAAGATGATGTAGCCGACCCGGTCTCCCGCCACCCCCACGATCCCCACCACGTCGCTTTGTAGCGGGTTGATCTTTTTCTCCACCTTGCCCGCGTATATGTCGGTATTCATGTAGCTCTTGAAGGTATCCTGGGTCGCCGACATGATGGTGAACATGATCTCTTCGAACGTTATGCTGTTGCTCAAGGCACCCCCCTTTGCGCAATTGAGAGTCGATAATTGACTACGATTTTCCTGCCTTCACTACTTCTTCGTCACTTTCGCCCATACCTTTAGAACGCAATTGCCGCCGTCCTTGCCAGGGCGTTGACTCCCTCTTGCCCGTGGAGCTATAGCCATGAACGGGCAGCCTCCACCGTTCCCGCTGTCCATCCATTGCCCGTTGCCTCTAGAGGAACTGTGCCGGGTTATCGGTACAGACGATTCCCTCCAGGGCATCCAGCAACCGCTCGTTGAAGGAGCCCTTCATCTCCTGCTTCATGATCAGCAGGGCTATTGCCGAGGAGAGTGCCTTGCGGCAGGAGCGGTCTATGGTCAGGGTGCAGTAGACATCGCAGATGGCGGCCACCTGGGCGCTGCGCGAAATCTCAGGCCCCTTCAGCCCCTGCGGGTAGCCGTTGCCATTGTTGCGCTCGTGGTGGCAACGCACCACCCCCAGCGAGATGTCGGAGAGCTTGGTGTGTTTCTTCAGGTACTGGTACCCCTCTTCGGGGTGCCTGCGGTACTCCTCCAGCTCACTCGGGGTAAGCTTCCCCTCCTTGCTGAGGATGGTAGGGGAGACGAAGACCTTGCCGAAGTCGTGCAGCAAGGTCCCGATGCCGACGTCGAGCATCTCGTCATGGGAAAGAAGGTAGGCCTCCGAATGCAGCAGCACGGACAGGGCGGTCACCTGCAGGCTGTGCACGAAGGTGTAGTAGTTGTGGGTCATCACGCTTTCCAGCGACTGGAATGAGTCCCGGTCGCTGGACAGGTACTGCAGGAGGTTCTTGACCATCCTCTGGCTGCGGGAGAAGTCGGAAACCTTCTCGGGGTGTTCGAAGATGTCCCCCACGAAGTTTATGGAGGTCTGGTAGATGATCTTCCCCTTGATCTTTGCCTGCAGCGTGTCGTCATTGAGTACACGCTCGGCGTTGCTCTCCATGTAGGCGGTGATCACCTCGAGATCGGCCGGGCTCACGAATAGGAATTCGACCTTGTTCTCCATCAGGCGCGCGGCATCCTGGTTGGAGAAATTCCGGCCATGACTCTTGTAAAGGATGTACTTGTCGCCGCTTTTTATGTAAAGGGCGACATCCGGGAAGACATCCGCCTGGATGCTTTCTATGCTGACGGGTACGTAGAGCTCCCCCATGGCTACCTCCGCATGGAACTCGTGCGGCGTATGGATGAAACGCGCCGCACAAGATCCTTATCGGCAGCAAAGGGGCGACCTTGAGTCTCGCCGGCCGCTTTCTCACCAAAAAACAGTTAGATCCCGGTCAACTCATCGATCTTCAGTTCCAGATCGTCGCCGTTTACCCGCACCACCTTGCCGCTCTCCTCCTCGGTGCGGATCACCCCCTCGTCGATCCATACCTGCAGACGCTCCATCTCCACGCCGAATTTCTCGCACGCCTCGGCCAGGGTGTACCAGCTCTTGGATACCAGCATGATCGTCCCTCCTTCGCTTCGGTCCCACCCGGAGCTGAGGCGCTTGCGTTGAAAAGAGAGCAGCCGCCTCGGTTTTAATGACAGTTTCACCGTTGGATGGTACCGCTTAAGCCTACCATGTCAAGCCGGGGCATGGCGTAGCACCTCAAAACGATTAGAATTTTAGGCAGCGCTATTTTTTCCCTTTTCTTTGCGGGAATTATGCCGATAAGGAGACCGTGGCTACTTAATGAGTAGCTGGGAGAGAGCGCATGCAAAATAAGGAACTACAGCGCGAGACGGTGCTATTCGTGGACGACGAGAAGAGCTACCTGGCGTACACCAGCGAGCTCTTCGAGAACAGGGGACTCACGGTTCTCACCGCGTCTTCCGCTATGGAGGCGCTGCAGATCGTCGAGCACCAGTCGGTCGCAGTGGTCGTTTCGGACAACGAGATGCCCGGGATGCGTGGCATCGAGCTACTGTCGCGCATCAAGGAGATTTCGCCCCACACCGTCAAGATCATGATGACCGGCAGCGCCGACCTTTCCACGACGCTGGCCGCCATCAACAGCGGCGAGGTGTTTCGTTTCGTCCTGAAGCCCTGGAAGAAGGCCGAGATGCTGCGTGCCGTCAAGGACGGCATCCGCCGCTACCGCGTGCTGCAGGCCATCAAGCGGGAGGACGAGTTCATCCTGCACTCGCTGGCGCAGACCATCGAGCTCAAGGACGCCTGTACAAAGGGACATTGCGACCGGGTCGCCACCTTGGCCCTCCGGCTCGCGGCGAAGCTGGGGGTCCCGGAGGATGTCCAGCAGGAGATCAGGTACGGGAGCTGGCTGCACGATTGCGGCAAGATCGGCGTCCCGGAGGCGATCCTCAACGCCGAGCGAGCGCTGACTCCGGAAGAATTCAAGATCGTCATGAAGCACCCTGAGTGGGGATGCGAAGTGGTCAGAAAGGCGAACCTCTCCAAGACGGTCCAGAACATCGTGCTTTACCACCACGAGCGCTTCGACGGCAAGGGATACCCTTACGGGCTGGAAGGCAGCAAGATCCCCATAGAGGCCCAGATCGTCGCGACGGCGGACATCTGCGATGCGCTCACCATGGACCGCCCCTACCGCAAGGGGTTCAACCGTGAAGAGGTCATGTGGACCATGAAGGGGATGAGCGGCTGCAATATCGATCCAAAACTGGTGCAGGTCCTGTTCTTCCTGCTGGCAGAGGACGAACCGACTGAGATGTGAACCGGAACCTTTGGCCACGGAGAAAATCTGAGAACTTCTGAGTAAGGCAACAGCCGCTTTGGTTATGCCTGAAGCGTTCGCCTCTCTCCGATTTGCTCAGATGTTATCCGCGGCCAAAATATTGAACAAAAAAAGGGAGCATCGACGATGCTCCCCCCTTACCGACGGCTGATCCAGCCCGTTATTTCTTCTTGCGTACCTCGTCGAGCGCCTTCTCGAAGCGGGGCTGGTCAAAGCCCTTTAGCACCTTGGCGTCCTCCCCTATCACGATCACCGGAACCCCCTGGCTCTTGTACTTGCCGGTGACCAGTTCCATGGCGGCACTGTCCAACTCGACATCCCTGTTGATGAAGGGGATGTTGTTCCTGGTGAAGTATTCCTTTGCAGCCCGGCAATGGGGGCACCAGGAGGTGGAGAAAAGCACGATCTTCGGGTATTTGGTCTGCACGCTGCGGCTTCCGAGCGGGCTCTGCGGGAGTTGCTCGGCGCCGGCCCCGGCAGCCGGGGCCAGCAGGGATACGGCCAGGATTGCAGTCAGCAGGATGCGCATGTTCACTCCCCCTTTGCTTCTTTTTTGGCGGGTCCGGCTACCTTGAGTTGGCGCCGGACCAGTTTGAAACTCAGTGTCTTCGGGTTGCCGGGACGGTGCACCAGGACCAGGACCGAGGTCCCGGCGCGACCGCGCAACCGCCGCTCGACGATGAACTTGAAGTCGCTGCCGGCGGTCGGGGTGCCGTCAACCTGGGTGATGATATCACCGGCCTTGATCCCGGCCAGATGGGCCGGTCCACCGGCAACCAATTGCCGCACCACGATGGTGCCGTCTGCCCTGGGGACCCCGTCGATGCCGACTCCGCCGAAAACGGCGGCAGCCTGGCTGCGGGCCGGAAGGAGCAACAGGGCGAAGAGCAAAATGGCGCAAAGGGTCTTGATCATGGCCAGTGAAGTTATACGAGAGCCACCCCGGCTGTCAACTATGCTTTTGCCGAGCCCACCCCTGTATGCTATAAGTGATGCATTAAAATCCACCAGTGGAGTTGTTCACATGACTGCTAGAACCAAGGTGAAACAGGCGCTGGACCAGAGCAAACCAGGCAGCACCATTCTCGTCAAGGGGTGGGCGCGCACGATCAGAAACAGCAAGGAGGTGACCTTCATCTCCCTGAACGACGGGTCGTGCCTCTCCGGAATACAGGTGGTTGCGGAGCCCGACCTCCCCAACTACGACGAGGTTACCGGGATCGGCACCGGCAGTGCCCTTGCCGTCACCGGACTGTTGCAGGAGTCGCCGGCGGCAGGGCAGAAACTGGAGCTGAGGGCGCAGCAGATAGAGGTGGTTGGCGGGGCGGACCAGGAATACCCGATGCAGAAGAAGCGGCATAGCTTCGAGTACCTGCGTACCATCGCCCATCTCAGGGTGCGCAGCAACACCTTCGGTGCGGTGTTCCGGGTGCGCTCGGCCCTGGCCCAGGAGGTGCACCGCTTCTTCGCCGAACGCGGATTTCTCTACGTGCACACCCCGATCATCACGGCCAACGACTGCGAGGGCGCCGGGGAACTGTTCCGGGTCACCACGCTCGACCTCGCCCACCCGCCGCTCGTAAACGGAGAGATCGACTTTTCCAAGGACTTCTTCGCCACCGGTACCGGGCTCACCGTGAGCGGGCAGCTCGAAGGCGAGCTCTTCGCCCAGGCCTTCTCCGACATCTACACCTTCGGGCCGACCTTCCGGGCCGAAAACTCCAACACGGCACGCCATGCAGCCGAGTTCTGGATGATCGAACCGGAGATGGCCTTTGCCGACCTCGCCGACGACGCCGACCTGGCCGAGGCCTTTTTCAAGAGGCTGTGCCGCTTCGCGCTGGACCACTGCGGCGAAGACATGAATTTCTTCAACACCCAGATAGACAAGGGGCTGATCCAGAGGATCGAGGCGGTGGCGCAGGCCTCCTTCGCCAGGATGGACTACGGCGAAGCGATCGAGCGGCTCAAGAAGGCACCGGTATCGTTCCAGTTCCCCGTGGAGTGGGGGCTCGACCTGCAGTCCGAGCACGAGCGCTACTTGACCGAACAGGTGGTGGGGGGTCCCGTCTTCATCCTCAATTACCCAAAGGAGATCAAGGCCTTCTACATGCGGCAGAACGATGACGGCAAGACCGTCGCCGCCATGGACCTGCTGGTCCCGAAGGTAGGCGAGATCATCGGCGGGAGTCAGCGCGAGGAGCGCCTGGAACTGCTGGAGCGGCGCATGCTGGAGACGGGGATCTCGTCGGAAGCCCTTTCGTGGTACCTCGACACCCGTCGCTGGGGTTCCACGCCGCACGCGGGCTTCGGGCTCGGCTTCGAGCGGCTGATCATGTACCTGACCGGGATGGAGAACATCAGGGACGTGATCCCCTTCCCCAGGACGCCGAGGCACGCGGAGTTCTAGGAACAGACCGAGATTAAGATTAAGACTGAGAGGAAACCCAAAACAAAAAAAGGAGAGGCAAGGGCCATGGGTGCCTTGCCTCTCTTCGTTTTCTCAATCTAAATCTTAGTCTTAATCTCAGTCTTAATCTTAGTCTAAATCTTAGTCTTAATCTGCCTTTTGCGCCGCCTGCGGCCAGTAGCTCCCGCCGGTCAGCACTGCCTTAATCTTGCCGATCTTCACCTTGGTCGACACCATCACCGGTATCTTGAGCGCGTCATCGGTGAGCCATACCTTGACCTCACCGGTGCGCGCGAAGAACCCGTCTGCCTTCATCAGAGGCTGCACCACGATGGTCTTGAAGTGTCCCACCGGCGTATCGATCTCCTCCCGTTTGAGCACCTTCACCTCGGTATTCCAGAGTTTCTTGCAGTCGTAGATGTCGACGAAGAGGGAGCGACCGGGGACGAGGTCGAGGGTGCGGACGTAATAGACGATGGAAAGGGGATCGTAGGTGGTCGCGCTGATGTCATCGACGCGCTGGGTCTTGTGCAGGAGGTCCTTCGACTCCACCTTGAGCTTCTGCTGGTCGAACCTCGCCTCCTTGAGGCGGCGGTGATTTCCCTCGCTGATCTTGTTCCGGAAGTACCTCGGAAAGCCGAAGCGGTCGCCACTGCCGCGCACGACCACGGACTCGGCCCGGTCTTCGACCCTGAAGAAGGTGTCCAGCCACGGCGTGGAGCGGGTGGTGGTGACGATGTGAAGTTCGTTCCCCTTGGTGCTGAGCTCCTGTACCGTGACCCCCGCCTTGATCCCGGTCCAACTGACGTCGTAGACCAGCCTTTCGTTGGGGTTCATCGCGCGGGCGGGGAGAGCGGAGACTATGAGAACTGCGAAAAAGGACAATATGGCTGAAATTTTCATGTCCACAGATTAGCCCCTGGCGACATTTTTTTTCAAGGGAAAAAGCTTAGGGATTACCTAATGTTAGACATTTCACACGCGCGATACTGTCGGAATCGGGGAAGTTGACGGGAGAAGTCGTCGTAGGGCGAGGGGATGGGGGGGATGGGGCGAATGATTATTCGCCCCTACGCCCCGCTGCTCTTGGTGATCATGATCACCCCGACCGCGACCAGAACGGTCCCCGCCCAGCGCAGCGGGCTCACCACCTCGTGCAGGAAGTACTGGGACAGGAAGGCAACCAGGATGTAGTTCAATGCCTGCATCGGCAGGGCCACCGACAGGTCCTCCCAGGAGAGAACGGCGAGCCAGAGGAAAAAGAAGACGGCGAGCATGGCGGTGCCGAACACCAGCTTCGGCGTGGTGAGAGCCTGCACGGCGACCCTCATGATCCCCCTCAGGTTCATGGTGGAGATGTCTCCCAACTCCTTCATGCCGCTGGCCAGCAGCAGGTCCCCTATGGTTCCCGCCGTGACCGCCGCCAGCATGACCACTACGGTCTTAAACATACGTCTTTTCCTCTCCGCGGTAGTTTCTCAGTCTGATGCCGGCTCGGGCCAGCTTCTCCCTCACGCGCGGGCTGGTCAGTGCCGCCAGTTCCGCCTCGTGCTGATAGTCGGGCATGCGGCGCTTGAGCGTCGCACAGGGGTGGCAGCCGGGGTGGAAGTAGATCTCGGTGGTTCCCTCTCCCAACGCGTCCAGCACCCGCAAGAGGTACTCCTCCGTCATCTGCCCGGAGTTCAACAGTCCCTTCACCTCACCTGCGTAGCTGATGCCCAGCCGTTCCAACCGGGGACGGCAGCGGTCGGCCAAGCGGGCGAAGATGAAGGCGTCGGCACATTTCCCCGCCAGCCTCTTCCGGTCCAGCGCCAGGTTCGCCGTGAGGTTCTCCCTGGTGAGGCGAAAGCTCTTGATGCCGTAGCCGGGCATCAGCTCGCAGAGGATGTCGAACACCACCGGATGCATGTGGATGTTGAGGTGACCGTCGACGTGGGAAAGCTCCACACCCGCGTCCCGGCACTTCGCCAGTTGCGCATCGATCTCCAGCCGGAGTTTCTTCCTGAGTCCCTTCAGAAAGAAATAACGCATCCCCGCCAGCACCGGGTCGTCGGTGAACTCTCCGCCCGCGTCCGTCAATGCGGGCAATCCCCCCTGCGGCAGGACCGCGCTCCCCTGCACCAGGGTGAGGTGCAGCCCCACCTGAAGGCCGGGGTTCGCGCGCGCAAAGGCCGCCGCCTCCTCGAAGGCGTCTCCTCCCACCATGAGGGAGGTGCTGGTGAGGAGCCCCTCCTGCCAGGCCTTGATGATGCCGCGGTTCGCCCCGGCGCTCAGGCCGAAGTCGTCGGCGTTGAGAATAATCTCTTTCATATCGGCTCGGTGACTCCTCCCCCCGAAGGGGAGGGAGGAGCGACTAGCAGGCGGCCTGCTTGCGCTTTCTCATGTAGCTCAGGTACTGCGCCCCTTCCTTCAGAAGCTTGCGGCGCACCTGGGAGTCGACCAGCATGCTGAAGATGCTGCGCGCTATGTAGCGGGGACGGAAGTAGAACTTGTTGTAGAACAGCTCCACCGCGTCGAAGATCTCCTGGTTGGTGAGATCGGGGTAGTTGATGACGCACTTCTGGTGCCCGGTCTCGTCGAGGAAGCTGTCGGAGGCGATCCAGCCGTTCTCCTTGGCCATCTGGTAGAACTCGGTGCCGGGGTACGGGGAGGCCAGCGAGACCTGGATCGAGGTGAGGTCGAGGTCGATGGCGTAGGCGATGGTTTCCTTGATGGTCTCGCGGGTCTCGCCGGGAAGCCCCAGCACGAAGGCGCCGTGCACCGTGATGCCGAGTTTCTTGCAGTTCCTGGTGAACTCGATCGCCTGTGCCTTGGTGACCCCCTTCTTGATGTTCTTGAGGATCTGCTCGTTGCCCGACTCGTAGCCGACCACGACGTGGTGCATCCCGGCGTCACGCAACTCCTTCAGGGTCTCGTAGTCGCAGTTGGCGCGGGCGTTGATCACCCAGGAGACGTTCAGGGGCTTGATGAGCCTGGCAATGGCGATGGCGTGCTGCTTGTCCGCGGTGAAGGTGTCGTCATCGAAGGAGATGTCCTTCACGTAGGGGAGGTTCTCCTTGATCCACTTCACCTCTTCGTACACGTTCTGCGGACTTCTCTTTCTCAGGGTCCGCCCGGAGAAGGTCTGCGGCCAGAGGCAGTAGATGCAGCGCGACGGGCAGCCGCGGCTGGCGTAGATGGAAACGTAGGGATGCCTGAAATGCGGGATCACGTACTCTTCGATGGGAAGGTCGCGCTGATAGATCTGGCTGGCGAAGGGGAGGACGTCGAGGTCGGCGATGGGGGCGCGGTCCTTGGTGTGGACTACCGTCCCCTCTCTGAGAAAGCTGATGCCGTCCACCTCTTCCCACGGTTTCCCCTCACAGAGCTCCTTCGTGGAGTAGTCGAACTCGCCGCGGCAGACGATGTCGACCGCGCCGGCAGCGAAACGGAGGCTTTCCTCGGGGAGGATGCTGACGTGCGGACCGGTGAGCACCGTAACCGTGCCCGGTTTCTGCGCCTTGACCCGGCGCGCGGTCTCCACGTCGATGGCCAGCGTCGGGGTGGAGGTGTACATCACCACCATGTCGTAATCTTTGGCTATCTCAAGACAGGCATCGAGGTCCAGACGCTGCACGGGTGCGTCGACGACGCGCGACCCTTCGATCATCCCCGCCGGGTAGGTGAGCCAGCCGGGGAACCAGAAGGAGGTCACCTCGCGCGAGGCCTGGTAACGCGCACCGGCACCTCCGTCAAAATCCTCAAAGGTCGGCGGGTTCAAAAACAACGGCTTCATATAACCCCTCCAGATTAATAGCGTCACACAAAAAAAGAAGCCCTGACTATAAGACGGCGGCCCCCCTTTTGTCAAGGCGAACCGGGGCCAACTCCGGTAAAGCGTTGCGGTGGCGGCTCCCCTCTGATAAAGTGGCCGGTCGAAAGGGAGAAGCGCAATGACCAAGGAAAACAGAAACCTGGGTGTGGTAGCCGCCATGCCCCAGGAGATCGCGCCGGTGCTGGCGCGCATAAAGGGTTACGCCAAGGGGAACATCGACGGGCGCAACCTGTACCGGTTCCCCGTGAACGGCAGCTGCGTCTATCTCATCGAGTCGGGGATGGGCCCCGCCCAGGCGGCGGCGGCGACGAGGGCGCTGATCAGGCACGCACAGCCGGACGCCATCCTCAATTTCGGCTTCGGCGGCGCGGTCCTTCCCGGCCTGGAAGTCGGCGAACTTGTGCTGGCGGACAGGGTCTTCCGTCTGGACCAGGGCATCATCGGCGAACTGCCGCAGCCCGACTCCGCACTCGCGGCCCTCATCCAGGACTACTGCGCCAAGGTGGGGCTGCAGTTGCGGCGCGGTGGGTTCATCACCGCCTGCGGGATCAGGAACAAGGGCGAGATGGCCAGCCGGCTCGGGGGGAGCACCGCTCTTCCCCTGCTAGAGATGGAGACGGCGGCGGTACTCGAACAGGCACAGGCTGCGGGGATACCGTTGGTGTCGGTCCGGGGTGTGAGCGACGCGGCCGACGAGGAGCTCGGCTTTACCATCGAGGAGTTCTGCGACGCCAACCTGAACCTCAACCCGTGGCGGGTGGCGTGGACCATTTCCAAAAGACCTTGGCTGATTCCGCAACTGGTCAGGCTGGCGGGGAACTCACGCAGGGCGGGGAAGCGGCTGGCGCTGGCCGTCGAGCTCGCGCTGCAGGCGCTGACGCGGCAGACCTAGCTTTAGTCGAAGCTCTCGGAGAAACGGGCGGCGATCTCCCCCTTCAGGTAGGCGTCCGCCTCGGCCGCGGTGCAAAAGCTCAGGGCCTTCAGGGCCACCTCGCGCGCCTCCTGCACGGTGCAGCGACGCAGGATCTTCTTCACCCGCGGGATGGAGACCGCGTTCATGGACAACTCGTCGTAACCAAGCCCCAGGAGGATCGGAAGGTACTCCGGGTCCCCCGCCATCTCGCCGCAGATGCAGGCGTCGATCCCCGCCGCGTGGGCGGCATCGACGATGGTCTTCAGCGAGCGGAGCACCGCCGGGTGCAGCGGCTGGAACAGCGCGGAGAGGTGCTCGTTGGTGCGGTCGATGGCCAGCGTGTACTGGATCAGGTCGTTGGTGCCGACGCTGAAGAAGTCGACCTCCGCCGCCAGGAGGTCGGCTATGACCACGGCGGAAGGGATCTCGATCATGATGCCGACCTGCACCTTCTCGTCGAAGGGGTGCTTCCCGCGCAGTTCCTCCTTCACCTCCTCCAGAAGGGCCTTGGCGGCACGCACCTCGGCCACCCCCGACACCATGGGGAAGAAGAGCTTCACCTCGCCGAAGGCGCTCGCCCTCAGGATGGCCCGCAACTGGGCCTTGAATGCCTCGGGCTGGCGCAGCGAAAGGCGAATCGCCCGCACCCCCAGCGCCGGGTTCATCTCGTCGGAGAGGTCGAGGTCGGTGAGGCACTTGTCACCGCCGATGTCCAGGGTCCTGATGGTCACCGGCTGCGGCGCCATTTTCTTCACCAGCGCCGAGTAGGCCTCGAACTGCTCCTCTTCGTCCGGCAGCGTGCTGCGGTTGAAAAAGAGCATCTCGGTGCGGTACAGCCCGATCCCCTCGCCGCCGTGCTTGTGCACCGAGGCGACCTCCTCGATGAACTCCACGTTCCCCTTGAGACGCATCCGATGCCCGTCCAGGGTCTGGGCCGGCAGGTCCCGCAGCTTCAGCAGTTCCCGCTCCACGTACTCGTAGCGCTGCTTCTTCTGCAGGTACTCCTTGAACTCCTCCGCCCCCGGGTTGACGATGACGACGCCGGTGGAGCCGTCGATGATCAGGGTGTCCCCTTCGCTGACCTCGGCGGTCGCCCGCTCCAGCCCCACCACCGCGGGAACCTCGAAGGCCCGGGCCAGGATGGAGGAGTGGGAGGTCTTCCCCCCCAGGTCGGTGATGAAGCCCATCACCTTGGCCTTGTCGATCTGCAGGATGTCGGCCGGGGAGAGGTCGTGGGCCACCACGATCACCTTTCCCTCGATGTTGTCGAGGGGCTCCAGCTTTTGCCCCACCATGTGCCTCAGCACGCGTTCGACCACGGTCTCCACGTCGCCGCCGCGCTCGCGCAGGTACTCGTCGTCCACGCCTTCGAAGAAGGCCTTGAAGCGCCCGAGGGTCCTTTTCAAGGCCCCCTCGGCGTTGATCCCAAGCCGTTCGATGTACTGCGTGGTCTCGCCGACCAGCATGGTGTCGTCCAGCAGCATGAGGTGGGCGTCGATGACGCAGAGGTGCTCGGGGCCGTGGGTGCTGGACAACTGCTCCTTCAGGTCGTAGAGCTCCCCCTTGGCCCGCTCGATGGCCCTCGTGAAGCGATCGAGTTCCCCCGGGATCTCCTCGTTGGCCACCAGCACCTCGGTGACCGCGACGCGGCGCCGGTCGGTGATGCGCACCTGCCCGATGGCGATCCCGGAAGAGGCACCGATCCCCTTCAGCTGTCTCGACTCACTCTTCTCCGAATCCATTCCGGATCAGCTCCCCGATGGCGGCGTAGGCCTCGACCTCGTCCGCCCCCTCGACCTTGAGGGTGATGGTGCTCCCCTTGGCGGCGGCCAGCATCATGATCCCCATGATGCTTTTGCCGTTCACCTCGATCCCCTCCCGCTCGATTCTGATCTCGGAGGAGAAACCGCTCGAGGTCTTCACCAAGAGCGCGCTGGCCCTGGCGTGCAGCCCCAGCTTGTTCGGTATTACGAATTGGCCTTCTATCATATCGTGCACCCCCCTGTCCACGGCAAGGACCGCGGCGGGCGAATCCTCCTCTGTCTTTACTTCTTCAGGAAATCCCCGGCTACCGTGATACCCTCCTGGGCGCTCTCCTTGAGCTTCAGGGCCAGTTCACTGACGCTGCAGCGGTTGCGCTCCTGGGTGAAACGGATCAGCATCGGGAGGTTGACCCCGGTCAGCACCTCGACCTTCCCTTCCTGCAAAAACGAGATGCTCATGTTGGAGGGGGTGCCGCCGAACATGTCGGTCATGATGATGGCCCCGTCGCCGGAGACCCGGGACACCGCGTCCTTGATGGCGGCCATGACGTCGGCAGCGGACGCGTCGTGCGCGATCCCCACCGCCTCGGCGAGTTCCAATTTCCCCACTATCATCTCCGCCGCGGTCAAAAGCTCACTGGCCACGCCGGCGTGTGCTACCAAAAGCAGTCCTATCATCCCAGCCCCTTCTCTATATCTCTGTGAGAAATTTTAATGTTCACGTTCCGTTGCCGGAAGTAGTGGTACAGCTCTTCTGCGATGGCCACCGAGCGGTGCCTGCCGCCGGTGCAGCCGATGGAAACGGAGAGGTAGGACTTCCCCTCCCTCCGGTACCCGGGCAGCAGGAACTCCAGCATGTCCCGGAAACGTTCCAGGAACACCATGGTTTCCTTCTGCTTCAAAACGTAGTCACGCACCCCCGGCTCCAGGCCGGAATAGGGGCGCAGCTCGGCCACGAAGTACGGGTTGGGGAGAAAGCGCACGTCCATGACCAGGTCGCTCTCCAGGGGGAGCCCGTAGCGGAAGCCGAAGGACTGCAGGTTCACCTGCATCTCCAGGGCCCCCTCGCCCCCCTTGACCAGCCCGATCACCACCTCCTTCAGGCGGTGCACGTTCATCTCCGAGGTGTCGATGATCGCGGTGGCGATGCGCCGCAGCCCAGCCAGCTGGTCGCGCTCGAAGCGGATCCCCTCGGGGACGCTCGCCCCCTCCAGCGCCGGGTGGCGGCGGCGGGTCTCGGAGAAGCGCCGGATCAGGACCTCGTCGGTGGCGTCGAAGTAGAAGATCTTGACGCTGTGCCCGGCCGAGGCGATGGACTGGAAGACCTGGTCGTACCCCTTGATGAAGTCGCGGCTCCTGATGTCCATCACCAGTGCCACGTCCTTGATGTCCTCGCGGGAGTGCTCCACAAGCTCGATGAAAGTGCTCACCAGGGAGACCGGGAGGTTATCCAGGCAGAAGAACCCCTCGTCCTCCAGCGCCTTCACCGCCGTCGATTTCCCCGATCCGGAGAGGCCGGTTATGATGACGATGCGCATGCTATTCCACCTCGTTGCCCAGGGGGCGGAACTCCAGGCGGGCCAGGAGCTTCTCGTGGAACTCGCGGGCCGAGTGGTACCCCATCCCCTTCAAGAGGAAGTTCCTCGCGGCGACCTCGATGATGGAGGTCAGGTTCCGGCCCGGACGGACCGGGATCTTCAGGTGCGGCAGGTCGACACCCAGGATGGTCTTCACCGGCTCGTCGATACCCAGCCGCTCGTACTCCTGGTTCGCGTCCCACTCCATGAGTTCCAGCACCATGTCGATGATCTTCTTCTCGCGGATCGAGGAGACCCCGTACAGGTCCTTGATGTTGATGATCCCAAGCCCGCGGATCTCCATGTGGTACTGGATGGTCTCCCCCGCCTGCCCCACGAGGGCTGCCGGCATCTTCTTCTTTATGTGGATCACGTCGTCGGCCACCAGCCGGTGCCCGCGGATCACCAGGTCCAGGGCGCACTCGCTCTTGCCGATGCCGCTCTTGCCCAAAAGCAGCACGCCCACCCCCAGGACGTCGACCAGCACGCCGTGGATGTGGGTGGAGGGGAGCAGGCTCTCTTCGAGGAACTTGGTGATCAGGCTGATGAAGGTGGAGGACTGGTGGTGGGTCACCAGCAGCGGGATGCCGGCGGCCTGGGCGGAACGCTTCAGGAACTCGGGGGGGTCCAGCCCCTTGGTGACGATGAAGCAGGCGATAGGATAGCTGCAGAGCTTCTCGATGTGCCGGGAGCCGACCTCTTCGGGGATCTGGCTCAGGTAGGAGATCTCGGTGTTGCCAAGTACCTGGACCCGGTCCGGATGCAGGTGCTCCGTGTAGCCGGTGAGGGCCAGGCCCGGCTTTTGGATGCGGGAGCTGTAGAGCCGATTGCTAAGGCCCTCGTCACCGCACAGAAGCTGGAGGTCGAGGCCGTAAGCCTTGTCTTCCAACAGATCCTTGATGCTGAGGCTCATGCTTGTCAATGCTTCGACCTTTCCCCCGTGCACGCGAACAGCCCCAGAAGGGGCCGTTATCACGATGGGAGGCGCCACGGGGACGCCTCCCATCCGCTCCTCGACCCGGAGTCTTACGCTCCGGACCGTTCTTTCAGTTCAAAAAGAGCGCTACGGGTTCTCCGGGGAGATCAGGCCGTAGTTGCCGTCTTTCCTGCGATACACCACGTTGATGGTCTCGGTGGAGGACTCGGTGTAGACCAGGAAGTCCTTGTGCAAAAGTTCCATCTGCATCACCGCCTCTTCGACGGACATCGGTTTCATGGTGAAGCTCTTGGTCTTGATGATGACCGGGGCCTGGGTCCCTTCTTCGATCCCCTGGGCCTGCACGATCGCCTTCTGCACCTGGCGCTCGCGCGCGTCGGAAGCCGGTTTGTGGGCCTTGATACGCTCCTTGAAGCGGCGCAGCTGGCGCTCGATCTTGTCGGATACAGCATCGATGGAGGCGTACATGTCGTTGGTCTCTTCCGCGGCCTTGATGGTGATCCCCTTGGCGTTGATGGTCACCTCGGCCATGTGACGGATCTTCTCAACGGTCAAAAATACCTGGACGACAATCGGCTCGTCTATATATTTCTTAACCCGGTCCAGCTTCTCCTCTGCGTAGCTCTTCAGCGCTTCGCTCGGTTCCATGTGCCTGAAAGTCGTGGTTATCTGCATACGAAGTACCTCCCTTTATTGTCAATACACGCGAAGTGACCGCCCGGGGCGGGGTCCGCGTTAGAAATGCTTCTTGCGCTCCGAGGACGAGCCGATGCGGAGCATCTCACGGTACTTGGTAACGGTGCGCCGGGCGATCACGATGTTGTGGTCGGAAAGGAGCTCCGCCAGGCGCTGGTCCGAGTAGGGGCGCTTAGGATCCTCGTTGTCCACCAGCTCCTTGATCTTGCTCTTGACGCTCTCGGAGGCGATGAAATCCCCCTCGCCGGTGGAGATCCCCGAGTTGAAGAAGTACTTCAGCTCGAAGAGCCCCTGGGGGGTCTGCATGTACTTGTTGGTGGTGACGCGGCTGATGGTGGATTCGTGCATGCCGATGTCCTCGGCGATGTCGCGCAAAACCAGCGGGCGCAGGTACTCGATGCCGCGGTCCAGGAAGTCGCGCTGGAACTTGACGATGCTCTTAGCCACCTTGAAGATGGTGCGCTGGCGCTGCTGGATGCTCTTGATGAGCCAGATGGCGGAGCGCATCTTCTCGCCGATGTAGTCCTCGGCCACCTTGTCCACCTGGCGGGTGCTCTTGGTGTCGGGGGCGTAGATCGGGTTGATCCTCAGGTTGGGCATACCCTCGTCGTTGAGCATGACCACGTACTCGTCCCCCACCTTGTGCACGAAGATGTCCGCGGAGATGTACTGCACGTCGTCGCTGCCGAAAATCCGCCCCGGCTTGGGATCGAGCTCGGCGATGATACGGGTCGCCGCCAGGATGTCGTTCACGTCCACGCCGAGCACCTTGGCCGCCTGCTTGTACTTGTGGCTCTCCAGGTCCTTCAGGTGGTCGCGCAGCAGCGCCTCGACCAGGCTTCCCGACATCCCCAGGCTCGCCACCTGGATCAGCAGGCACTCGCGCAGGTCGCGCGCACCCACCCCCACCGGGTCAAATTCCTGGATCCGCTTCAGAACCCCCTCCACCAGTGGGGTCAGCACACTCTCGGCGAAGCCGTCGGCCGCTTCGGTCAACTGCTCCTCGGGGGCGCCGGCGGAAAGTCCCGACCACTCCAGGGCCTCTTCGCTGAAGGGGCTCACCTGGACGCAGGCCGAGGCGATATCCTCGAGGCTCGCACGCAGATAGCCGTCCTCGTCGATGTTGCCGATGATCTCGGCACCCACCGCCATCTCCCGGTCGGTGAGACGGGTCAGGCTCAGCTGCCAGAGCAGGTGGTCGAAGAGGGTGGATTTCTTGGTGAGGAGATTTTCAAAGGAGGGGCGGTCCTCGTCGTCGTAGTACTGCTCGCCGGAACTGTAGTTGTAGCCGTCTATGTAGGAGTCCCAGTCGGCCTCGCGGGTCTCTTCACCGGCACGGACTTCCTGGAAGTCGCTGGCGGAACTTTCCGGCTCGGCTTCCTTTTCGCGCAGTTCGAGCTGTTCGGGCTCGCGGATCTCCTCCTGTTCAATCACCTCGTCCAGGATCGGGTTCTCCTCGAGTTCCTGCCGCACTACGTCCTGCAGCTCCAGCCGGGAGAGCTGAAGCAGCTTGATGGCCTGCTGCAACTGGGGGGTCATCACCAGTTGCTGACTCATTTTCATCTGCTGGCGCATCTCAATTGCCATAAGTCCTCACAAACCCTTGAAAACCGAATAAACCTTGAAACCCGTTTTACGTGCTACGCAACGTTCTATGTTCCATGCTCTACGTTGAAAAGCTTGGGAACCCTTTGATAAATCGTGTAATTGACGAGCTCGAGCTGTGTGAGAATTGAACTTTCCGATGTTCATGGAGTATCCGCTCTCTTTGTTCTCATTATAGCGCGGGCAAGGAACTTTGGCGACCTCGATTTCGCATTTTAACGTAGAACCTGGAACGTAGAACATAGAACGTCTTTTTTCTTTACAGCCTGAACTTGTCTCCCAGATAGATTTCCCGAGCCTTCTTGCTCTGCGAGATCTGAACCGGATCACCCACTTCGAGAACCTCGCCGGCGTTCATGATGTAGGCCTTGTCGCAGACCCCCAAGGTCTCGCGCACGTTGTGGTCGGAGATCAGCACCCCGAGCCCCTTCCCCTTCAGCGCCCTGATGATGTTCTGGATATCGATCACCGCTATCGGGTCGATGCCGGCAAAAGGCTCGTCCAGCAGGATGAAGCTGGGATCGGTAGCCAGAGCCCGGGCGATCTCGACGCGGCGCCTCTCACCGCCGGAAAGGGCGTAGCCGCGGCTGCCGGCGATGTGCTCGATGCGGAATTCCGCCAGCAGTTCCTCCACCCGCTCCCTGCACCGCACCGGCTCGAGGTCCATGGTCTCCAGGACGGCAAGGAGGTTGTCCCTCACGGTGAGGCGCCGGAACACCGACGGTTCCTGCGGCAGGTAGCTGATGCCGCGGCGCGCCCTCTGGTACATGGGGAGCCCGGTGATCGGCTCGCCGTCCAGGAAGACCTCTCCCTGGTCCGGGCGGGCCAGCCCCACCACCATGTAGAAGGTGGTGGTCTTGCCGGCGCCGTTGGGACCGAGGAGCCCGATCACCTCGCCCGAGGAGATCTCCAGGTCCACCCCCTTCACCACCATGCGCTTGTTGAAGCCCTTCTGGAGTCCCTTGGTGTAGAGGGTGCTACGGCTTGGCGCCGACATTCTTTCCTCCCGGATGGATGACCGCTTCCACCCGTTCCTTCGGGCCGCTGGTAACCACGCTCCTCTGCTCGTTGACGTAGTAGATGATGACCTTGCCGGTCACCACGTCCTCGCCGGATACCACCTTCGGGTTACCGTCCAGAACGATGCGCGCCGTCTTCGGATCGTACACCCCGTGGGCGCCGGTCGCCTGGCGGTCCTCCTGGACGATGCGCACGTTGCCGAAAGCCTCGACCTGCGACACCTCGTTGTTGGGCCCGTTGTAGGAAACCACCATGCGGTCCGTGTACAGGGTCATGTCACCCTGGCGGGCGACCACCTTTCCCTCGAACGTCGCGGTCTTCTTCTCGTTATCGGTATTGAGCGTGTCCGACTTTACCTTTAAAGGCTCTTTGTTGCTGACGCCCTGCGCGGCATAGCCCGCCGTCGCCAGGGCAAGCAGCAGCGCGAGACAGGAGACGATACGGCGCATCACTTCCCTCCCTGCCGGTACACGGCGCTTACGTCCTTCAACAACCTGAATTTTCGAGTCTGCGTGTAGTACTCCATACCTGTCCCTTCCAACTCGCTTCCGATGTCCGTCAACCTGGCCCGCTCGGAGGTCTGCAGCATGCTGCGCGCCGCGACGTAGTTGACGCGGGGGGCCGAGAACCCGTACCCCTTGCTGCTTTTCCCCCGCACGTTGCCGATGAGGGCGACGTCCCTGGTCCCGTTATGGTATTCGCCGCGGTCCGCCGTTATCAGCAACTCGCCGACCCCTCCCGCCCCGTGCACCACCATCTGCACGCCGGAAAGGTAGGAGATGTCGGCCTGCTTGTTATAGTCGGCTCGGTCGGCGGCGAGCTCCCAGCGCTTGATGCCCTGTTTGGTTTCCGTGTAATGGAACTTGTGCAGGGAAACATCCACCTGGAGCGGAAGCTTGCGCACCGACAACTTCGGGGCTACTTCCTGCTGCATACGGAAGACTATGGTGGCAATCACCAGCAGGGAAGCAACAACTGCCAGGACACCGAGGAATCGCTTGAAATTATTGAAGTTATGCATGATTTCGCTGGAAGTATAGCATCTAAGAATTTCACTGTAAAGCGCATTTTGGTGCGCTTCGAAAATTTTGGCACAAAGATTGAAGAAGGCGCAAAATAGCGGTTGGCCGACTAACTCATGAGAATTCGGCACCTTAAATGCGCCGCCGGTCCCGGCCTGAAAACGGGACGGGCGGCGCCTGGAGCTGTCGGAAAAGGAGACGCAATCAGCAGCGGTTGGCGAGGTACCAGGCGTAGGTGTCTTTGAGCCCCTGGTCGAGCCCGATCTTGTGGTGCCACCCCAGCTCGTGGATGCGGCTCACGTCGCTGAGCTTTCTGGGGGTGCCGTCGGGTTTGGAGGCGTCGAACAGGATCTCTCCGGCAAAGCCGACCACCGCCGCGATCCTGCGGGCCAGGTCGGCGATGGAGAGTTCCTCGCCGCTCCCCACGTTCACCGGGTCCCATCCCTCGTAATGCTGCATGAGGAAGAAGGAGGCGCCGGCGACGTCGTCCACATGGACGAACTCGCGGTATGGGGTACCGGTCCCCCAGATGGTGACGCTTTCCGCCCCGGCCGCCTTGGCCTCGTGGAACCTGCGGATCAGGGCGGGGAGGACGTGGGAGGTGGTGAGGTCGAAGTTGTCGTTGGGGCCGTAGAGGTTGGTGGGCATGGCGCAGATGAACCGGGTCCCGTACTGGCGGTTGTAGGACTGGCACATCTTGATGCCGGCGATCTTGGCTATGGCGTACGGCTCGTTGGTCGGCTCCAGCGGACCGGTGAGCAGCGCCTCCTCCTTGATCGGCTGCGGGGCGAGCTTGGGGTAGATGCAGGTGGACCCCAGGAGCAAGAGCTTCTTCACCCCGGCGAGGTAGCTCGAATGCAGCACGTTGTTCTGGATCATCAGGTTGTCGTAGATGAACTCCGCCGGAAAGCTGTTGTTGGCGACGATGCCGCCCACTTTCGCCGCCGCCAGGAACACGTACTCCGGACGTTCCGCCTCGAAGAAGGCCCGCGTCGCCCCCTGGTCGCGCAGATCGAGCTCGGAGCTCTTACGCAGCAAGAGGTTCCGGTACCCCTGGCGCTCCAGTTCCCGCACCAGTGCGGAACCGACCAGGCCGCGGTGCCCGGCCACGAAGATCCTGGCGTCATTTTCCATCGGCTCTCAGCTCCCGTTCCGCGATGGCGAGATCGGCCTCGGTCATCATCTTAACCAGTTGCGGAAAGCTCGTCCTGGGCTCCCAGCCCAGCTCGCGCCTGGCCTTAGTGGCGTCCCCCAGCAGCAGGTCGACCTCGGCCGGGCGGAAATAGCGCGGGTCGATCTCGATCAGGACCTTCCCGGTCTTGACGTCGATCCCCTGCTCCTGCTCCCCCTCCCCCTTCCAGGTGAGCTCCATCCCCAGGCTGCCGAAGACCTGCTCCGCGAACTCGCGGACGCTGTGGGTCTCGCCGGTCGCCACCACGTAGTCGTCGGCCCGGTCCGCCTGGAGCATGCGCCACATCGCCTCGACGTAGTCGCCGGCGAAGCCCCAGTCCCTCTTCGCCTCCAGGTTACCGAGGTAAAGCCGGTCCTGCAGCCCGAGCTTCATGCGCGCGGCGGCCCGGGTGATCTTCCTGGTCACGAAGGTCTCGCCGCGGCGCGGGGATTCGTGGTTGAAGAGGATGCCGTTGCAGGCGAACATGTTGTAGCTCTCACGGTAGTTCACCGTGATGTAGAAGGCGTATGCCTTGGCGCAGGCGTACGGCGAGCGGGGGTAGAAGGGGGTGGTTTCCTTCTGCGGCGTCTCCAGCACCTTGCCGTAGAGCTCGGAAGAGGAGGCCTGGTAGAAACGGGTCGTGATCCCCGCCTCCTGGATTCCCTCCAGGATGCGCACCGCCCCCAAGGCGTCCACCTCGCCGGTGTACTCCGGGACGTCGAAGGAGACGCGGACGTGGCTCTGGGCGCCCAGGTTGTAGATCTCATCGGGATGGATCTCCCGCAGCAGGCGGTTGATGGAGCTGGCATCGTTGAGGTCGCCGTAATGGAGGAACAGCCGCGTGTCCGCCTCGTGCGGGTCGCGGTAGATGTGGTCGATCCGGCCGGTGTTGAAGGAGGAGGAACGGCGGATCATGCCGTGCACCTCGTACCCCTTTTGCAAGAGGAGCTCGGCGAGGTAGGAGCCGTCCTGGCCGGTGATGCCTGTGATAAAAGCCTTTTTCATGATTCCTCCAGGGAAAATCGAATTAGATATGAATAGCATGCCGGGCCCGGACCGCAACCCGGCGCAGGCGCTGCGTCAACTGGAGGAGAGGATCTTCTCGATGATGCGGCTGGTGGAGCGACCGTCGACGAACTCGATCAGCTCGACCCGCCCTCCCATGGATTCGACCAGTTCGCGCCCCACCACCTGGTCGATGCTGTAGTCCCCCCCCTTGACCAGGATGGACGGGCGGAGCGCCTCGATCACCCTGAGCGGGGTGTCCTCGTCGAAGAGCACCACGAAGTCCACGCACCCGAGGGCCGCCAGGATGTGGGCCCGTTCCTTCTCCTCGATGAGCGGCCTCCCCTCCCCCTTGAGCCGGCGCACCGAGTCGTCGGTGTTGAGCCCCACCACCAGGATGTCGCCCAATTCCCGCGCCTTTTGCAGGTATTTCACGTGCCCGACGTGCAACAGGTCGAAGCAGCCGTTGGTGAAGACCACCTTTTTACCCCGAGCGCGCTCGCGGGCCGCCAGGTGGGCGAGGACGTCCAGGTTCTTGATCTTGGAATCGCTGTCGCGCAGGGAGTGGCCAACCTCCGCGATGATCTCGCGGGGAGAGACCGTTGAGGTGCCGAGCTTGCCAACCACGATGCCGGCGGCCACGTTGGCCACCCAGGCGGCATCCGCGAGTGTCACCCCGCAGGCAAGCCCGAGCGACAGGACCGAGATCACCGTGTCGCCGGCGCCGGTCACGTCGAAGACCTCGCGGGCCACGGTCGGGATGTGCACCGCCTCCCCCTGGGCCGGGAAGAGGGACATGCCCGCCTCGCTGCGGGTGATGAGGAGGGCGTCCAGCTCCAGGGTGGAGAGCATCCTGGCTGCAGCCACTTCCAGCGAGGCCTGGTCGATGATGGCGGTCCCCGAGGCGACCTCGGCCTCCTTGCGGTTGGGGGTGAGCAGCGTGGCGCCGCGGTACTTGGCGAAGTCGTCCCCCTTGGGGTCGACCACCACCGGCACGCCGAGTTCGCGCCCCTTGCGGCAGAGCGCGGAGAGAAGCGACGGGGTCAAGACCCCCTTCAGGTAGTCAGAGACCACCACCACGTCGAACTCGCCCAGGTGGTTGAGGAGGTAATCGAGCAGCGTCTTTTCACTGGCTGCACCGATCGAGGAGCGCATCTCCCGGTCGATCCGGACGATCTGTTGGTTGGCGGCGATGACGCGGGTCTTCTTGCTGGTGGTCCGCTCGGGGTCCTCGACCAGCCCGTCCACCCCGGCCCCCTTCTCCTCCAGGGCGTGGCGCAGGAGCTGGCCGTCTTCGTCCGTGCCGATCACCGAGCCGACAGACACCCGGCAACCGAGGGCGGCGAGGTTGTTGACCACGTTCCCCGCCCCGCCAAGGCGCAGGTCCTCGCGCGCCACCTCGACCACCTGCACCGGCGCCTCCGGCGAGATCCGTTCCGCGCGTCCCCAGAGGTATTCGTCCAGCATCAGGTCGCCGACCACCAGGGCGCGCACGCTGGCGGCGCGTTCGAAAAGGGATTCTACTTCTCGCCTATCCATGGGTTCTCCTGATGGTGCTTGGGACGGTGGCAGGGCGAATGATTATTCGCCCCTACGGCCATTGCACCGTCATTGGTTTTATTGCAGGGTGGCTGGACCGTCAGGGCGAATGATTATTCGCCCCTTACAGTTGCAACCCGTTGCAGCGTCATTGGTGTTCGTGCAGCTTTGTTGGGTTCTCAACTATGTATTGCCGGGCCAGATCCAGCTCGTTGTCGTTTCGGATTACGTGTTCATAGTAACTACGCTGCCAAACCTTATCGGCACATGGTTGGTTTTCTTTGAACCATTTCGTTACACCAATCTTGAATCCTCTAACCACTGAACCTACCGTCAATGATGTTCCGTGCTCCTGTAGGGGCGAATAATCATTCGCCCCCCTTACCCGCCCCGAGACCGGTACGTGCCCTGACAGTAACATGATGCCATGCACATGATCCGGCATGACGATGAACGCATCGAGGGTGACCAGTGGGAAATGCTGAGGTATCTCCAGCCAATATCTCTGTGCCGCCTGCCCGGCCGGGTTAAGTTCTACAGTAGTTTCAGTATCACCCGCCCGTAGAGCCCCGAAGAGAGGTTGTCTTTCATGGGCACACACCGTGACGAAGTATGCGCCATTTTGTGAATAGTCGAAGCCTTCCAGGCGAACGGATCGCCGATGGTGCAGCCTTGGATCATACGGCATCACCAACCTCTGAACGGATGTGGAATAGCCTGCGGCGGGGGCGAATGATTATTCGCCCCTACAGGTTCTGCAAAAAACCAGCGGCGTTCGTATCAGTTACTTTGGCATTACCCAAAAGCGGCATGATGAGCTGTGATCCAGTGTGCGTAGGGGCGAATAATCATTCGCCCTTGACCAATCTGCAACGTCACCTTTTGTTCCCCATTCTGTCCAGGATCCCTGCCGCCAGCAGCGGCAGCATGATCTCGTGATGCCCGGTGACCGTGTAGCCGCGGCTGTCGCCGGAGGTGGGACGCTTGACCACGTTCACCAACGGACGGTAATGCTGCTGCATGTCGAAATTTGCGGTGGTGAAACGGTCGACGTGATGCCCAAGGTTCTGTGCTATGGAAAGGGCCTTCAGGAACACTTCGGGCAGGAGCACGGCGCTGCCTATGTTGAGGTAGACACCGCCGTCACCTAGCTCGGAAACTACCGAGGTGAAGATCCGAAAATCGGTGAAACTCGCCGCGCCCAGAACGGCGCCGTCGGCGGAAGGATGCTGATGGGTGATGTCGGTGCCGATGGCGACGTGCACGGTGACCGGGATCCCCTTCTGCACGCAGGCGGCCATGAGGCTTTGCTCCCGGTAGGGAAGCTCGCGCTCCAGTATCATCCGCCCCAGCGCCTCGCCGTGCCCGAGCCCCTGGGCGACGCCCTGCTTCAGCGCCTCGTTGATCTGGGCCCCGGTCTCTTCCGCCATACCGAAGGTACCGGCATGGAGCACGGCGCCCACGTCCTCGCTGGTGGCACCGATCAGGGCGATCTCGAAGTCGTGTATGGAACCGGAGCCGTTCAAGGCGACGGCGGTGATCACGTCGGCATCGATCAGCGCCTTAAGCACCGGTTGGAGACCGCACTTGATCACGTGCCCCCCCATGGCCATGACCACCGGCTTCCCCTTGGCACGGGCGGCGACAACCGCGTCGATGACGCCGTTTAAGGCCTGGGAGCCCAGTTGGTCTGGCATGGCGGCCAAGAGCTCGGCGACGGTCATGCCGGGTCTCACCGGCTTGGCGAAGTGCTCCTGCACGTTCATCTTGTTTTTGCGGGACGCTAACGGGTAGGTGCTGACACCAGAAAAATCGAGTGGCCGGTATTTCACAGCGATCCTTTCTGCAGCTTTGGTGGTGTAAACATCCAACATCGCCTCTCCCTCCGGGAGAGGCCTGGGTGAGGGGAGTTTCCAGCTTCAAAAAGCCCCTCACCCGCCCTTCGGGCACCCTCTCCCGGTGGGAGAGGGGACTGGAGAGCTTGATGATTAGGGATGCCTGTTACAGGCCTTGTCCCCTGTAGAACTCGCGGTACCAGGCGACGAAGCGGTTGATGCCGTCCTCTATGGAGGTGGCGGGGCGGAAACCGACGTCCCGCATCAGGTCGTCCACGTCGGCATAGGTGGCCGGAACGTCGCCTGCCTGGATCGGGAGCAGGTTTTTCTGCGCTTCCTTGCCCAGCGCCTGTTCCAACACCTCGATGAAGCGCAGCAGCTCCACCGGGTTGTTGTTGCCGATGTTGTAGATCTTGTAGGGGGCGTAGCTGGTCCCAGGATCGGGGTGGGCACCGCTCCAGGTGGAGTCCTTCTGCGGCACCTTGTCGATGACGCGGGTGACACCTTCGACGATGTCGTCGACGTAGGTGAAGTCGCGCTGCATCTTGCCGTAGTTGAAGACGTCGATGGGGCGTCCCTCGAGGATCGCCTTGGTGAACAGGAAGAGCGCCATGTCCGGGCGCCCCCAGGGTCCGTACACCGTGAAGAAGCGCAGGCCCGTGGTGGGGATGCCGTACAGGCTCGAGTAGGTGTGGGCCATCAGCTCGTTGGCCTTCTTGGTGGCGGCGTAGAGCGAGACCGGGTGATCCACGTTGTGGTGCACTGAGAAGGGCATCGAGGTGTTGGCGCCGTACACCGAACTGGACGAGGCGTAGACCAGGTGCTTGACGCCATGGTGGCGGCACCCCTCAAGGATGTTCATGAAGCCGGAGAGGTTACTGTCCACGTAGGCGTAGGGGTTGATCAGGGAGTAGCGCACGCCGGCCTGGGCGGCGAGGTTCACCACAACGTCGAACCGCTCGCGCTCGAACAGTGCCGCCATCCCATCCCGGTCCGCGAGCTCCATCTTGACGAAGCGGAAGCCGGAGGTCTCTTCCAGCTGTTTCAGGCGGCCGTACTTCAGGTTGACGTCGTAGTAGTCGTTCAGGTTGTCGAGACCGACCACCTCGACGCCGGCGGCCAAAAGTCTTTTGCTAAGGTGAAAGCCGATGAAACCGGCGGCACCGGTGACCAGCATCTTCCTCATGACTCCTCCTATGCCGCGGGGGGCGGCCAGATTTCTGGGATGGCAATATGTACTGGCTGCAACAGGAGGCCGGCGTCTGGCGCCGGCTTTTGGCATCGAAGCGCCGCTGGTGCGGCGGCGCCTGTTTCCGGCCTAGGCGGCGGGGCCGGGGTTGAAGGTGAACTCCGCCTTCCCCCTCAGGAGGTCCATCAGGAGCGTGCAGACACCCTCGTCGTTCTTTGCCGCGTCGTAATCGGGGACCAGCTTGGTGTAGTGCCGGTCCACGACGCCGTCATGACACTTGAAGAGCAGCGCACCGAAGGCCTGCTCGAGTTCGGCGTGGTCGACCCGGTAGTTCATGATCTCGTCATAGCTGGTAGCATCCCCGTACTTGAAGACCCCGGGGAAGGACTGGTACCAGGTGTTGCCGAAGATGAGCGCCTTCTTCCCCTTGATGAGCGCCTCCCAGCCGACGGTCCCGGTGATGGTGCAGACGAAGAGGGAACGGTCGGTCAGGGTGTGGGTGTTGGCGAAGGAGGGGAGGACCACCACGTTCTTGATGCGCCGCAGGCGGTGGTAGAAGAGCGGCCCCCTGTTGTAGGCTCCCTGCTTCGGGTTCTCCTTGACGTAGATCTTTACGTTTTCCGGGAGGATGCTGGCCAGGCACTCGATGGCGAGCGCCTGGTCCCGGAAGTACCCGCCCAGCGCCGAGGTGGTCATCTCAGGCTGCAGTTGCAGCGGGAAGTAGACAAACGGGACGTCCAGGTCGTACTCCACCTTCTCGTACTGGATGATGTGCTCGAAATACTCCAGCTCGTTGACATGGAAGAACCGTGCGAAGGGGTCGCGCCACTTGGGCAGACGCCGGTAGATGTCGTTGGTGCGCTTGAGGATATCGTACAGCTTGGCCGGGTTCAACAGGTACGAAGGTTTCTTGATGGCCAGGAAGGAGAGGATGTGGCCGATCGCCTTGGCGGTGATCTTCCCGGTCTCCCCCTGCTCCTGCTTCACGTTCTTCATGTAGAAGAGGTCGATTTCCTTGTTCTTCTCGATGTGCGCCGGCGGTGCCTGGTGCTTCTTGGGCTCGAAACTGCCGTAGGCATCCATGGAGGGCATGGAGAAGTACTTGTTCGGGAACAGGGACTGGGTCACGATCACGATCTTCAGCCCGAGGCTCTTGCCGATCTGGTACAGGATGGTGTCGTAGGCCAGGTGCGGCACGTTGAAAAACAGCATGTGGGTGATGTTGTTTTCAATCACCTTCTCCGCCATGACGTCGAACAGGATGTAGTAGTAGTCAAGGTAATCCTGCATGCAGGCAAGGTTATGTGATTTATAGCAGAATTTTTCATCCCTGCGATGCAGGTGGTCGATAAAGATCGAGATGTCCTTCTCGAAGTCGTCCCGGGTGATCACCGAGTGCAGCAGGCCGTTGAACTTCTGCCCGTCCATGACATGGGTCTTGCCGACCGCCCTGGTCCTCGTCATCCGGGTCATGGACGATGCCTTGAGATCGGAGTCCTTGTCGCCAACGTGCAGCAGGAACTCGACCTCATCCCGGTACTGGTCCATGATCTTCTGCAAGATCGCGCTGGTGTTCTTAGATGTGGAGACGCACAGGAGCCTCATTGCCATAGTCACAAAACCCTTTCTGAAAGTTGCATCGTCCGCGACGCCAAGCCGCAGAGGAAAAAACGACCGGCGCTAGAGCCCGCCCAAGAGATCGAAGGAGAGCGGCGTTCCCCTGCGGATATCGACTGCCGCCCGCTTGCCCAGGAAGGTCTCCAGATACTTGGTGGGAAGACCGTTGCCGGGCCTGATGGCGCGGACGTTCTTCTCGGTGAACGGCTCGCCGGCCTTGACGTCCTCGACCACGTAGAGCGAGCGCCTGAACACCAGCGACTTCTTCTCCTTCTCGGTCGGCCCGTAGCTGATCCGCCCCAGCGACTGCCAGGCGCGCTCGGTCTCGACCACCAGGCTCTTCAGCTCTTCCGGCTCCAAGGAGAAGGTGGAGTCGACCCCGCCGTCGGCGCGGCACAGCGTGAAGTGCTTCTCGATCACCGTGGCACCGAGGGCGACCGCCGCCACCGAGACCCCCACCCCCATGGAGTGGTCGGAGAGCCCGATCTCGCAGCCGAAGAGATCCTTCAGGTGCGGGATGGTGCGCGCGTTGGTGTTCTCAGGGGTGCTCGGGTAGGTGCTGGTGCATTTCAGGAGCACCAGGCCGCGGCACCCCGCTTCGCGCGCCGCGCGCACCGTCTCGTCCAGCTCGGCCAGGGTCGCCATGCCGGTCGAGATGATCACCGGCTTCCCCGTCGCCGCCACCTTGCGGATCAGCGGCAGGTCGGTGTTCTCGAAGGAAGCGATCTTGTAGCAAGGTACGTCCAGCTCCTCCAGGAACTCGACGGAGCTCGCGTCGAAGGGGGTGCTGAAGCAGATGAGCCCCAGTTCGCGGCAGCGATCGAAGATCGGCTTGTGCCACTCCCAAGGGGTGTGCGCCTCCTGGTACAGGTCATACAGGGAGCGCCCCTTCCAGAGGCTCTTGGGGTCCTCGATGAAGAACTCCCCCTCCTTCAGGTCGAGCGTCATGGTGTCGGCGGTGTAGGTCTGCAGCTTCAGTGCGTGCGCGCCGGAAGCGGCCGCGGCCTCGACGATCTCCAGGGCGCGCTCCAGCGACTGGTTGTGGTTCCCCGACATCTCGGCGATGATGAATGGCGCGTGGCCCGGGCCGATGAACCTGTCGCCGATCTGGATAGAACTCATTGTGCTGCGTCCTCCCGGAATATCTTTGCCGCCAACGCTTCCTTGTTGGCCAGCCAGTTCTCTTTGAAAGTAGCGAAGACGACAACGTCCTCGTAGCGCCCGTTCTTCAGCACGTGCTGCACCAGCCGCCCCTCCTGCGCGAAGCCGAGGCGGGTGTGGTACTTGATGCTCCCCTCGTTGAAAGCGAAGGCCTCGGCGCAGAGCTTTCTAACGCCCTGCTTCTCGAAGATGTACTCCTGCGCCAGGAACCCCATCACCGTGCCGCAGCCGCGCGGCAGCTCCACGTCCCCGAGGTAGAAGCCCCAGTGGCAGCGGTTGGAATGACGGTCGATCTGGTTGAAGCTCTTCAGGCCGACCTGCCGGCCCTGGTACTCGAAGATGAGGGTCGCGGGGAATTCCGCGTCGCGCGTCCTGGCGAACCAGGCCCGGTGTTCCTCGGGGGCGATCAGGTGGTCGGTGTACATGTAGGAGCGCACGCGCTCGGAATTGCGCCAGGAGAGGACCAGGTCGAGGTCCCGCTCTTCGATGGGGCGCAGGTTGAACTCTTCAGGGCGCATCTGTCACCTCGATGGTTTTTTACTCGACCTGCCCGCGCCAGGCCCGGAACATCAGCTCCGCCCGGTGCCAGTCTTCCAGGGTGTCGATGTCCTGCACCTGGTGGCGCGGCAGAAGGACGGGGACCGCCTTTTCCGAAAAGATCTTCTCCTCGGCTATCCAGGCCTCGGCACGCCCCCAGTAGAACTGCCCGGCATCGTGGAAGGCCTCCTCGAGGTCCTGAGAACGGGTGGAAAACTGGGCGGGATCGAACATCCCGACGCGGCCGTTGCCGTCGATCCTGATGGCGCGCTGGATCGGAAAGGGGTAGCTGGTCACCGAGAAGGCGTAGGAGCAACCGGCCTCCCTGATCAGGTCGAGGCCGCGCTTCAGGTCCGCCGGCGTCACGAACGGGGCGGTGGCGTAGATGCAGCAGGCGTACTCGGGGCGATCCCCCTCCCCCGCCACAAACTCGACCGCGTGGCGGATGACGGGAATGGTGCCGGTATGGTCGTCGGAAAGCTCCGCGGGACGCCGGAAAGGAACCTCCGCCCCGAACTTCTTGGCCACCTCCGCAATCTCGGCGTCGTCGGTGGAGACCAGGACCCGGCTGAAGCAGCCGCTTTCAAGCGCCGCCTCGATGGACCAGGCGATCATCGGCTTGCCGCAGAACTCCTTGATGTTCTTGCGGGGGATCCGCTTGCTGCCGCCCCGTGCCGGGATGATGGCTACGTTCACGACAGCGTCTCTTTGAGCGCCGCGACCACACGGTCCTGCTGCTCGTCGGTGAGGCTGGAGAACATCGGGAGGCTGATCGCCTCGGCGTAGTAGCGCTCGGACTCGGGGAAGTCGCCCGGCTTGAAGCCCAGGCGCCGGTAGTAGGGCTGGGTGTGCACCGGGATGTAGTGCAGGTTGACCAGGATCCCCCGGGCACGCAGCGCCTCGAACACCTCGCGGTGGCTCTTCGAGATCTCGTCCAGCTTGAGCCGGATCACGTAGAGGTGCAGACCCGAGTAGCTGTCGGCGTGCTGGTACGGGGTGACCACCGGGAGCTGCGCCAGGAGTTCGTCGTAGCGCGCCGCCAGGCGGTGCCGGGAAGCGACGAACTCGTCCAGGCGGGTCATCTGGGAAAGGCCGAGGGCCGCCTGCAGGTCGGTGATGCGGTAGTTGAAGCCGAGCTCGATCTGCTGGTAGTACCAGGGGCCGTCGCTCTCCCATTCCATGAAGGCGGGGTCGCGGGTGATGCCGTGGCTTCTCAGGCGGATCAGCCGGTCGTACAGGTCCTTGCGGTTGGTGAGTACCATGCCCCCTTCCGCCGTGGTGATGATCTTCACCGGGTGGAAGCTGAACACGGTCATGTCGGAGAAGCGGCAGCCGCCGATCGCCTCACCTTTATACTTGCCGCCGATGGCGTGGGAGGCGTCCTCGATGACGGAGAAGCCGTACTCGCGGGAGAGCTCGGCGATCCGGTCCATCTCGCAGGGCTGGCCGGAGAAGTGAACCGGGACCACCACCTTGGGGAGCTTCCCTTCCGCCTTGGCCTTTGCCAGCTTCTTTTCCAGCTCGGTTGCGGAGAGGTTGTAGGTCTTCGGGTCGATGTCCACAAAGTCGACACCGGCGCCGCAGTACAGGCCGCAGTTGGCCGAGGCGACGAAGGTGTTGGGGGTGGTCCAGAGGGTGTCCCCCTCGCCAAGTTCGGCGGCGAGGCAGGCGATGTGCAGCGCGGAAGTGGCGCTGTTCACGGCCACCGCGTACTTCGCGCCGCAATACTGCGCCACCGCCTGCTCGAAGGCTTCGATGGACGGCCCTTGCGTCAGCCAGTCGGAACGCAGGACGTCAACAACCGCCTGGATGTCGGCCTCGGAGATGGACTGCCGGCCGTAGGGGATCGGTGCCTGTTTCACGCCCTGCCTCCTAGTAGGTGAAGTTCGGGTCGACGTGTTCCTTGATCAGCTCGCGCAGTTCCTCGACGTTCAGCCACTCGCTGTTGGTGCCGGAGTTGTAGCAGAACCCGTCCTGGCAGAGCTTGCCGTTGAAGGCGGCGGCGAACTTGTCCACGTCCCAAAGCGGGATGGAGGGGAGGATGACGAAGTACTTCTCGAACTCGACCGTGGAGATGGCGTCGGTCATGGTGATCATCTCTTCGTGCAGCTTCTCGCCCGGGCGGATACCGACCACTTCGCGCTTGCAGTTCGGGGCGATCGCCTCGGCGATGTCGTTGATGCGGTAACTCGGGATCTTCGGCACGAAGATCTCGCCGCCCCACATGTTCTCGAGCGCGTAGAGCACCAGCTTGACGCCGTCCTCGAGGGTGATGTTGAAGCGGGTCATGCGCTCGTCGGTGATGGGGAGGACGCCGGAGCTCCTCTTGTTCATGAAGAACGGGATCACCGAGCCGCGGCTCCCCATGACGTTGCCGTAGCGCACCACGGAGAACTTGATGTCGTGCTTCCCCTTGAAGTTGTTGGCGGCAACGAAGAGCTTGTCGGAGCAGAGCTTGGTGGCGCCGTAGAGGTTGATCGGCGCGGCGGCCTTGTCGGTGGAAAGGGCGACGACCTGCTTCACGCCGCGCTCGATGGCGGCTTCGATGACGTTCTGCGCGCCGTGGATGTTGGTCTTGATCGCCTCGAACGGGTTGTACTCGCAGGCCGGGACCTGTTTCAGCGCGGCGGCATGGATGACGATGTCGATCCCTTCCATGGCCTTGGAGAGGCGCTCGCGGTCACGCACGTCGCCGATGAAGTAGCGGATCTGCTTGTACTTGTCGTGGGAGAACTGCTGCGCCATCTCGAACTGCTTCAGTTCGTCACGAGAGTAGACCACCACCCGTTCGATCTCCGGGTACGCAGTGAGAATGGTTTCCACGAATTTCTTGCCAAACGACCCGGTGCCACCGGTGACCAGAATGCTGCGATTTTTTAACACGTTCGTCCCTCGCTTGATAATTTCGATAAATATCTTTTCAGGTGCTGCGGCAACCGCTCCGCCCCCGTTTACCTTCACATTCCCAACCGCCCAGGCGGGCTCCGGGCAAAACAACGCACAACATAGCAGAAACGCCACAAAAAAGCGAGCAAGGACAGCGTCTGCGGCCATCCTTGCCCTAATTAACCTCTTTGCCTATTTCTCCCTCCTCCCTTGCGGGGGAGGGGGTGGGCAGTTCTACCCGACTGACGGCGCCAGCAGGCGCAGCACGGCCGAGAGCACCGCCTCGACCTTTATGCTGTCACGACACTTGGCGTCCTTGTCGCAGTGGTCCCTCAGGCATCCCGCACAGTGCATGGGCGATTGCAGGGCGACATGGGCGTCGCCGCGCGGCGCGCTCCTCTTGGCGAGGGTGCCGCGGTAGAAGGAGACCGTCGGTGTCCCCAGGGCGGCGGCCATCTGCACCAGCCCGGCGTCACCCCCGACCACCAGGTCCACCTTCTTCAGGAGGGCGACCAGCCCCTTCAGGGAAAGGCGGTCCAGGACCCGGCACCCCGGCCCGACGGCGGCGGCTATCGAGCAGGCCACCTCGCGCTCGGCGTCGGTGCTGCAGGGGAGCAGGATGGATGCGTCGTGAAAGCGATCCAGCACCTCCCGGCCCAGTTCGGTCCACCCCTTTTCACTCCAGGCCCCGGTCGGCTGGGCGGTGCCGTGGTGAAACAGGAAAACCAGCCCGTCCGCCAGCGTGGCGAGGAGCGCCTCGGCGTTGGCTTCGTCCTCCGGCGAACTCTCGAGGTGGCTCACCAGGTCCATGGAGCGGAAGTCCTTGGCCAGAGGGATGCTGACCATGCGCAGGGCACGGTCGACGTTGTGGAACTCCTGCCTGCGCACCGGAATCAGGCGGGTGTTGCACATCGTGTTGAGGGGTTCCTTGACCTCTTCGCGCTCGAAACCGAGCCGGTCGGCACAACCGGAAAACCGGGAGATCACCCCGCTCACCTGGTCTCCCTGGAGGTCGAACACCAGGTCGTAGGCCCGCTCGCAGAGGGTCTTCTGCAGGGCGGAAATCCCGCGCCAGGTCTTGACGGCAAAGCGGTGCCTGCGCCACCGGGCGGCCGGCACAGGGTGCAGTTGGCTTACCAGCGGGTGTCCCGCCAGCAGCTCCTGCAGGCTCTCCTCGATCACCCAATCGACCTCGATGCCGGGCGCCGCCTGGTGCAGGTAGTCGAGCACCGGCAGGGTCTGGATCACGTCGCCAAGGGATGATGGTTTGATGATCAGTACGCGCATCTAGTTTTCACTCGCAGCATTTTTTTCGCTTTCTAGCCCCTCTCCCCACTGGGAGAGGGTGGCCGAAGGCCGGGTGAGGGCGACGGCAGGATCAAGATCTTGCCACTTGCAGCGCCCTCACCCCTACCCTCTCCCGGGGGGAGAGGGGGAGGGTGACGATGTCAGCAGCTTGGACAGGGCATCCTCAAGGGGATGCGAGTCCCGGAACTCCAGTTCGAGCACCACTGCAAAGCAGCCCGGGAGCTTTTCCGCATGGGGGAGCAGTTTCACGGCATCCTTCTGGGTGGTGAGAAGCACCGTGGAGCGCGAGGCGGTCTTCAGCCGGACTATGGCGGCGATCTCGGGCTCGCCGTAGCTCACGTGGTCAGGGAAGGAGAGCGTGGTCACCGGCCTTACCCCGACCGCTTCCAAGCCGTCGAAGAAGGCACCCGGGTTGGCGATGCCGGAGAAGGCCATGACGCGCGGCCCCTGTGCCGATTCGAATCCGGTGGCGGGCCCGCCGCCGAGCGGGACTATGCCAGAAAGGCGATGCTTTGTCCAGCAGGTCGGCTTGCCGGGAACAGGGGCGCCCCCCCCCTTTCCTTCCGGCGTCCTGGTGCATACCACCACGTCGGCGCGCCCGGCCGCAGCAGGCGCCTCGCGCAGGAAGCCTCCCGGCAGGGTGAGGCCGTTGTCGAACGGCTTCTCCGCGTCCAGCAGCAGGAGGTTCAGGTCCCTCTTCAGCTTCAGGTGCTGGTAGCCGTCGTCCAGGATGAAGATGTCCGGGTTGAGAAGCTCCAAGGCATGGAGCCCGGCCCGGTAGCGGTTGGAACCGATCACCACCATGAGGCCCGGCAGCATCCCGGCCAGCTGGCACGGCTCGTCCCCCGCCTCCTCGGGCGAGAGCAGGAGGTTCTCGCCGTCGGAAACGATGCGGATCTCCCCCTCGGCGCTCCCGCCGTAGCCGCGGGAAAGCACACAGACCCTCTTGCCTTGACTCATCAGACGCCCCGCCACCCACGCGACCATCGGGGTCTTGCCGGTGCCGCCCAACACCAGGTTGCCGACCGAAATCACCGGGCGCGGCAGCCGGTGCGAGGGAATGAGCCCGAGCCGGTACCCGAGCGCCCTCAGTCGCAGCACCGCCGCGTACGGGCGTGAGGCGAGACGCAGCAGGGCGAGCAAGGCCCGGTCTCCCCGGCCGGAGCGTTTCCCCGACATCAGCTCGCGATAGTAGTTCTCCAGGTCAGCCACGTTGTCCTCCTCGTTCCAGCAGGGAGGCCATCACGTCAAGGTGCCGCCCGGTGGCGCCCGCGCTCTCCAGGAGGATGCCGGCGCCCCGGCGCCCCAGCTCTTCCCGAAGGGAGGCATCGGCGGCGAGACGCATGACCTCTGACTTGAGCGCCGCCACGTCGGGGGGCTGCACCTCGGCGCCGCAATGCTTCACGAAGAGCGCCGCGATCTCGCGGAAGTTTTCCATGTGCGGCCCGAACAGCACCGGCACCTGGCATGCGGCCGGCTCAAGCGGGTTGTGCCCGCCGGTTGGGACCAGGCTCCCCCCGACGAAGACGAGGTCGGAGGCGCGGTAGAGTCCGGCTAGCTCGCCCACCGTGTCCAGCAGCAGGATCCCCCCCGCCGGAAGCGGACCGGAGCCGTCCAGGGCGGAGCGGGACTGGAAGGGGAAGCCCTCCTTCTTGATCAGCTCGGCGACCCCGGGAGCGCGCTCGGGATGGCGCGGCGCCAGGATCAGGAAGCTCTGCGGATCGCGCGCCAGCAGGTCGCGGTAAGCCGAGAGGACCTGTGCCTCCTCCCCCTCGTGCGTGCTTGCCGCGGCGAAGACGAAGCAGTCCGTGGGTATTTGGTATTTCTCCTTGATCCCGGCCACCTGCTGGGCCGGCGCCTTGACCACCGGAATGTCGTACTTCAGGTTCCCACCGACGTGCACCGCGGCGGGCGGAGCGCCTATCGCGCGGATGCGCTCGGCGTCCACCGCAGTCTGCATGCAAAGGGCCGAGAGGCGCTGCAACACCGGCCGGAAAAACCAGGACAGACGCAGGTACCGACCGAAGGAGCGGTCGGAGATGCGGCCGTTGGCTAAAAGCACCGGGATACCCAGCTCCCGCGCGACGGCGATGAAGTTGGGCCAGATCTCGGTCTCCATGATGACCACGAGCTCCGGGCGGATCTGTTCCAGCACCGAACGGACGGCGAAGGGGTAGTCGAAGGGGAAGTAGATGCAGAGGTCGGCGGCCTTGCTCTTCTGGGCGACGCTGCGGCCGGTCTCTGTGACGTTGGAGACAACGATCTTCTTACCGGGGAAGCGCTGGCGGATCCCCTTCAGGAGCGGCAGCGCGGCGTTGGTCTCGCCGACGGAGACGGCGTGCACCAGGATGGTCCTTCCCCCGTTGCCGATCAGGTCGAGTTCCTCGGCGGGGATGCGGCCGAAGCGTTCCAAGAAGGCGGTACGGCGCCCGCGGGAGAGAGAACGGTAGGCGTGGAAGGGAACCAGGAGCGGCAGGATGAGCCACAAAAGCAGGTTGTAGATGATGTTGATCATGTAAGGACTTTCGTAGGGGCGAATAACCATTCGCCCGCCTTTGGCTCGCCTGATTGCTCCTGCGCGGGTACCGTGGTCGGGGCACCGGTGGGCAGGGCAAATGATTATTTGCCCCTACAGTGCGGGGCTGGCGGCGGGCTGCGGCGCGTTCTTCCAGCGTTTGTGCACCCAGTACCACTGTTCGGGGTGCCGGACCACGTACTCTTCGATGTAGCGGTTCAACCCGCAGGCGTCCTCGAAAGCGGTCACCTCCGGATCCTCCGCAGCGGAGAGCCGGTACTCGGGATGTATGGTGATGACGCTCTTGTCCCCCTCGCGGTGGATGAAGGCGGGGACCAACGGTGCACCGCTCTTCCTGGCGATCAGGGAGGGCATGCGCATGGTCCAGGCCGGACGCCCCAGGAAATCAGCGAGGATCCCCCACTCGGACTGTACCGCCTGGTCGATCAATAGCCCCACCACCTCCCGCTTCTTGAGCGCGGAGAACATCGCCCGGAGCGCGCCGTCCTTGTAGATAAGCCCGTTGCCGTAGCTCTTGCGGATGCGCTCGACCATCCGGTTCAGGTGGGGGTTGTCCTGGCGCCTGGCCACCACGGAGAGCTCATGCTTGTGCACCCCGAAGGCGAGCGCCAGAAGCTCCCAGTTGCCGCTGTGGGCCGTGATGAAGATGAGTCCCTTCCCCTTGGCGAAGGCGGCGTCGAAGTGCTCCAGCCCGCGGAACTCGACGTTGTCGATCAGTTCCTGCCCACGCCCCCGGTATATCTTGCAGACCTCGACGATGCAGCAGCCCAGGTTCTCGAAGACGCCCCGGGCCACTTCCTTGGCGGTCCCCCCCTGCCACCCCGGCTGGCGCTCCAGGAAGGGGAGGCTCGCTTCCAGGTTGGCGATGGCGATGCGGCGCCTCCTCCCCAGGAAAAGGAATGCGATCCGCCCCAGCAACCGTCCGGCCGACAGGGCGACGCTGTTGGGGAACAGCGCGATCGTGGAGGAGACCACCACGAAGAATGCCATCTCAAGATACCAGCGCACCTGTTTCAGCATGCCCCGCTCCCCCGTTTACGCCCTGAACTGCATGCCGTGCAGGCGGCTGTAGATCCCATCCGCCTTGAGCAGGTCGTCGTGGCTCCCCATCTCGGCAACCGCCCCCTTCTCAAGCACCACGATGCGGTCGGCATGGGTGATGGTGGAGAGACGATGGGCGATGACGAAGGTGGTTCGGTTCTGCATCAGGTTGTTGAGCGCCTTCTGCACCATCTGCTCGCTCTCGGTGTCGAGCGCGCTGGTCGCCTCGTCCAGGATGAGGATCGGGGCGTCCTTGAGTATCGCGCGGGCGATGCAGAGCCTCTGGCGCTGGCCGCCGGAAAGACGCACGCCGCGGTCCCCGATGTTGGTCAGGTACCCCTCCGGGAGATCCTGGATGAAGTCGTGGGCGAAGGCGGCGCGGGCCGCGGCCTCGACCTCCGCATCGGTCGCGGTCATCCTCCCGTAGCGGATGTTGTTGGCGATGGTGTCGTTGAAGAGGATGGTCTCCTGGTCGACCAGCGCGATCTGCTCCAGGAGGCTCTTCATGGTCCGCTCGCGGATGTCCACGCCGTCCATGAGTACCTGGCCGCTGGTCGGGTCGTAGAAGCGGGTGATGAGTGAGACCAGCGTGGTCTTGCCGCCGCCGGAGGGGCCGACCAGGGCGATCACCTCGCCTCTTTTCGCCGTGAGGTTCACCCCCTGCAGCACGTAGTCGTCCTCGTACTTGAAGCGCACATCGCGGAACTCCACCTCGCCGCGCGCCTTGCCCAGGTCGCGCGATCCCGGGGCGTCGACGATCTCCGGTTTCTCGTCCATGACCTCGAAGACCCGCTCGGCGGCCCCCATGGAGCGCTGCAGGTTGTTGAAGGCGGCCAGAAGCCTCTTGATCGGGTTGAACACCAGCACCATGGCGGTGATGAAGGAGAAGAACTCCGAGGCACTCTTCGTGCCGTGCATGACGTTGGAGCCGCCGACCCAGATAACCGCGGCGATGCCGAAGGAGGTGATGAACTCCATGATCGGGGTGGAGAGCCCCTCGTACTTGATGTTCTTCCGGGTGAAGTGGTAGAAGTCGCGGTTGCGCGCCCGGAAGCGCTCGATCTCGCGACCCTCCAAACCGAAGGCCTTGACCACCTTGATGCCGGAGTAGGTCTCCTGGAGGATGCTGGCGAGATCCCCCATCTTTTCCTGCCCCTGCCGCGCCACGCGCTTGATCCTCTTGCCGATCTTCCTGGCCGGGACCACGGTGAGCGGGATCACCACGAAAGAGATCAGCGCGAGCTGCCAGTCACGGTAGAAGATGACCCCCAAAAGGGCGATGGCGGAGAGGCCGTCGCGGAACAGGCCGGTGATGACCTGCCCCACCCCCTCCTGCATCATGCTCACGTCGGAGAGGACGCGCGACATCAGCGTCCCGGTCTCGTGACGGTGGAAGTAGCCGATGCTGAGCCTCATGTTCTTTTCGTACAGGTCGTTGCGCACGTCCTGTACCGCGAGCTGTCCGGCGCTTCGGATGAAGTAGTCGTTGGTGTAACGGCACAGTCCGCGCAGGGCGTAGAGTAAGACGATCCCCGCCGGGAGCAGGACGAAGATCGCCGTCTCCTTGCCGGAGAAGATCCTTCTCAGGACCGGTTCCACCAGGTACGCCATGGCGCCGTCCATGCCGCCCACGCCGACCGAGCCGAGCGCGGCCAGCGCGATGCGCCACCCGTAGGGGCGGCTGTAACTTAACAGGCGTTGAAACACGTTGGGTCTTACGGGTACTGCACTGCTCATTTCATCATCTCCAAGGCGAGTCGGGCCACCCGGCCCAGGGCCCCGCCGTTACCAAGCTTCACTCTCATCGCCGCGAAATCCTCGCGCATCTGCGCCGCATACCCCGGCCGGTTCAGCAGGGCGTCGATCTCGTCGGCGATCGGCACCGGCTCGGCCTCGTGCTGGAGCAGTTCCTGGACCATGCGCTTTTCAGCGACGATGTTGCTGATGCCGATGTGCGGCACGTTGATCACCCGCTTCCCGATCTCGTAGGTAAGGGTGGACATCTTGTAGATGATCACGTGGGGGACTCCCACCAGGGCGAGCTCCATGACCACGGTACCCGATGCGGCGATGACCGCGTCGCAGCCGCTCATCACGTCGTGGTTTCTCCCGGAGACCACCTTTACCTCGAGCCGCGAACCGGCGAGGTACGGTGCCAGGTCCTCGTCCTTTAGGGACGTCGCGCGCGGCAGAACGAACTGCAGGTCCGGCATGCGCTCCTTGAGGATCCGCGCCGACTCCAGGATGATGGGGAGGAGCTTCTGGATCTCGGAGCGGCGGCTCCCCGGGAAGAGGCCGATGCAGCGCCGCTCGGGGTCGAGCCCGAGCGAGGCGAGCGCCTCGTCCCGCTTCATGGTCGGCTTGACCAGGTCGAGCAGGGGATGCCCCACGAAGGTGACCGGCACGCCGGCCTTCTGGTAGAAGGGAACCTCGAACGGGAAGAGCACCGCCATCATGTCCACGACGCGTCCGATGCCGTGCACGCGGTGGCTTCTCCAGGCCCAGACCTGCGGCGAGATGAAGTAGAGCACCTTGACGCCGGCCTTCTTGGCCACCTTGGCGAGCCGAAGGTTGAAGTCGGGGTAGTCGATCAGGATCAAAAGGTCGGGGGGATCGTTGTGGATCTTTCTCTTGAGGGTGGTGAAGCCGCTCACGATGGTGGGGAGGTGCGCCACCACCTCGACCAGTCCCATCACGGCCATCACGTTGGCGTCGACCAGCGTCTCGACCCCGGCCTCGCGCATGCAGTTCCCGCCCATGCCGAAGAAGCGGGTCCCGGGGGCAAGCGCGCGGATGGCGGTCGCGATCTGCGCGCCGTACATCTCGCCGGACGCCTCACCGGCGACGATCATCACTGACTGTTTCTTCTCTTGCAAAAGAACCTCTTAAAGACAGATAAAGATTAAGATCAAGACTAAGAAGGCCTCTCTCAATCTTAATCTTTGTCTCAATCTGCCCTCTTAAAGACAGGTAAAGATAAAGATTAAGACTAAGAGAGTGTAACTTAATCTTAATCTAAGTCTTAATCTTCCTTTTGATCTGCCTTCGTTGCTACCTGGCGACGCCGCGCTTCGAGCTCTCGATGAACTCGATGAAGTGGTCCACTTCGGGGCACCTGGGAACGTCGCTCTTCATCTTCTCTACCGCCTCGGCAAGCTTCAGCCCCGACATGGAGAGGAGCTTGTACGCTTTCTTAAGGCTCGAGATGGTCTCGTCGGAAAAGCCGCGCCGCTTAAGCCCGATCAGGTTCAGACCGCGCAGACGGCTTTCGGAGCGGTCACCGGTGATGATGGTGTAGGGAGGAACGTCCATCGGAACCGAGGTCATCCCCCCCACCATCACGTGCGCGCCGATGCGCATGAACTGGAGCACGGCACAAAGCCCCCCCAGGATCGCGTAATCCTCGACGGTGACGTGGCCAGCCAGGGTGGCGGAGTTGGCCATGATCACGTTGTTGCCGATGTGGCAGTCGTGTGCGACGTGCGAGTAGGCCATGAAGAGGTTGCTGTCCCCGACGGTGGTCTCCCCGTCGCCGGTGACGGTGCCGAGGTGCAGGCTGGCGAACTCGCGGATGGTGTTGCCGTTGCCGATCTTGAGCCAGGTCTTCTCGCCGCGGTACTTGAGGTCCTGCGGAATGGCGCCGACCGAGGCCATGTGGAAGATGGTGTTGGCCTCACCGATCTCGGTCCAACCGTCGATGACAGCGTGCGGACCGATCTTGGTCCCCTTGCCGATGCTGACGTTTTCGCCGATCACTGCGTACGGGCCGATCTCGACCCCCTCGGCGATCTTGGCGCCGGGGTGGACTATTGCGGTGCTGTGGATCATAACGTTCTCCGTGTACTACTTGTCGCCCAGCGTTGCCTTCAGTTCCGCCTCGGTCATCAGGGTCTCGCCGACGTAGGCCTTGGCGGCGCAGCTCCAGATGCCGCGCTTACTGAAAAGGGTCTCCACCTCGATCCTCAGGGTGTCGCCCGGCTTCACCGGCTTTCTGAAGCGTGCGTTGTCGATGGCCATGAAGTAGCTCACCTTCTCCTTGGCGTCATCGCCCATGGCGGTGTAGGCGAGGATGGCGGCGGACTGCGCCATGGCCTCGATGATGAGGACCCCCGGCATGACCGGGAAGCCCGGGAAGTGCCCCTGGAAGAAGGGCTCGTTCATGGTGACGTTCTTGATTGCGACCACCCGCTTGCCCGGCTCGAGTTCGAGGACCTTATCGATCAGGAGGAACGGGTAACGGTGGGGCAGGATTTCCATAATCTGGACTATGTCGAGCATGCTGATTTCTCTCCTCGCATCGGCGTTTTGCCGGTCAGGCTTGAGCCGAAGTAATTGCATTTCAGTCGTTATGACTCTTCCCCCTTGCGGGGGAAGTTGGGAGGGGGAAGCGCGAAGCCCCCTCCCTACCCCTCCGGGGGAGGGACTAGAACCTTGTGAACGGTTACTCGCCTTTTTGCGCGAGCTTCTCTTCCAACTCGGCCACCCGCTTCTCCAGTGCAGAGAGGGTCTTCCTGAACTCGGGGAGCTTGGGAACCAGGGTGGAGGACTTGAGCCACTCCCGGTGCGGCATGACCGGGGTCCCGGAAAGGACCTGGTTCGGCTCCACGTTGCCCGGCACGCCGGATTGGGCGCCGATCATCACGTTGTCGCCGATCTTGATGTGGCCGGCGACCCCCACCTGCCCCCCCAGGATGACGTGCTTGCCGAGTTGGCTGCTGCCGGAGATCCCCACCTGGGACACGATCATGCAGTCCTCGCCGATCACGCAGTTGTGCCCGATCTGGACCAGGTTGTCGATCTTGGTGCCGCGCTTGATGCGGGTCACTTCCAGCGCCGCGCGATCGATGACCGTGTTGGAGCCGATCTCGACGTCGTCCTCGATTACCACGATGCCGATCTGCGGGATCTTGTACCACGAGCTGCCGTCGGGCGCGTAGCCGAAGCCGTCCGAGCCGATCACCGTGCCGTCATGGATGGTGACCCGGTTGCCGACCCGGCAGCGCTCGCGGATGCTGACGTTGGCGTACAGCGTCACGTCGTCACCCACGCTGGAGCCGGGGTAGAGGACAACGCCCGGGTAAAGGGTGACGCGGTCACCGACGGTCACGCCGGGGCCGACGCTTGCGCCGGGATAGATGGTGACATCAGCCCCGATCTTGGCGCCCGGAGCCACGAAGGCGCCGGGGAGCACGCCCAGCCGCGGGGGCGGTGCCGTGTAGAACAGGGTCAGCAGTTTCGCGAAGGCCAGGTACGGGTTGACATGGAAGATGGCATTCTTGCCGTGGGTGTTGCCTCCGACCCCCATCAGCACCGCCGAAGCGTTGGTGGTGGCGACCTTGCCGGCGTACTTCGGGTTGGCGAGGAAGGTGAGCTGCCCCTCCCCTGCGTCATCCAGGGTGGCCAGTCCGCCGATCAGGATCTCGCCGTCCCCGGCAACGGTGCCACCGAGGTACTCTGCTATCTCACGAAGGGTCTTTTTCATGTAAACATCCTTGAAACCGTTCTAAGTTCTAAGTTCTACGTTCTACGTTAAAAACGACAAGTCCCCCTTCGTGCAAAGGGGGCTCATCGAAATGTTCCGGCAACGGCTGAGGAAGGAGTTATCCGCACCTTCAGACGTGCTTCCTAACGTGGAACGTAGAACGTAGTACGGCAGTTAGAGTCTTATTTCTTTCTGCTCTCGTTGAAGGCCTTCAGGACCGCATCGGTGACGTCGGCGGCCGGGTCAACGTAGACCATGGTCTCCCTGCTGAAGATGGCGGTGTAGCCGCTCTTGCGGCCGAACTCCTGAACCACCTTGCCGATCTCGTCCAGGATCTTATTGGTGTACTCTGAGTTCTTCAACTGCAGGTCGTCCTGGGCATCCTTCAGGAAACGCTGGTAATCCTTCATCCCCTTCTGGTAATCGCGATCCTTCGCGCTGCGGGCGGAGTCGTTGAGCAGCGCGGTCCCCTGGCTCTCCAGTTCACCTTTCAGCTTGAGGAGTTCGGCCTCCCTGGCCGCCTTCTCAGCCTCGTACTTGGAGGCCTTCTGCATCAGCTGGTCCTTCGCCTCTTTGCCGGCGTCGGACTGCGACAGCACTTTCTGAATGTCCACGGAACCGACCTTGGAACCGTCGGCAGCCATTACCGCCAGCGGAAGTGCCAGAACCAGCATAATTGCGATGATGAAACGTTTCATGACTTGCTCCTTCCAGTACATGGATTTAGAAAATGCTGCCGATTGAAAATTCGAGCTTGCCGCCCTTGTTGTCGATCCCCTCCCTGGGGTTGATCGGAATCCCGTACTCCAGCCTCAGCGGGCCGATCGGGGAGAACCACCTGATGCCGCCACCGTACGAGGTGAGGATGTTCGAGAAGGTCCCGTTAAAGGTGTTGTCGCAGTTGCCGGCATCGAAGAACAGCACCCCTTTGAGACCCGCCTCCTTCAGGAGCGGGAAGGACCATTCCACGTTGGCCACAGCCTCGACGTCCCCGCCCAGGTAGACGCGGTTGTCCTTGGAGCCGGTCAGGCCGCCGATACCGGAGGTCGGCACCGGGGTCGTCTTGTTGGGGCTCACCGTCCTCGATGAGTACCCGCGCAGCGAGCTGATGCCGCCCAGGTAGAACTTCTCGTCGATCGGGATCTCTTTGCCGCCGTAGGACTGGACGTACCCCAGCGTGCCGCGCACGGACCCCACGCCGTAGAACAGCGGGTGGAACAGCGTGTGCTCGGTGATGTACTTGATGTACCGGTTGGTCCCCCCTACCCCGGCGAACTCGACGGAGAGGGTGTTCAACATCCCGGTCGAGGGATCGAGGCGGTAGTCGGTGGTGTTCCTGGAGAGGCTGGCGATGATGGCGCTGGTGGTAGAGGTCTTCTCAGGAGCGAGCACCGTGCCGTTAAGGATGTTGAGCCTCAAATCCTCCGACTCGTCGAAGATCTCCTTCTGCTCGTACTTGTAGAGCCAGAAGGTGCTCACCGTGTCGGAGAGGGGGTAGCCCGCCTTGATGTCGCCGCCGGTGGCCCTGCGGGTGTAGTCGAGGTACTGCCGCTCGTTGCGGTAGATGTCGGCGCCCAGGGTCCACTTGGTGTCCATGAAGTAGGGATCGGTGAGGCCCAGGTTGTAAGTCTGCGACTTGCTACCCAGCGATGCCGCGGCGGTCATCTTGAGCCCCAGGCCGAGGAAGTTCGCCTGCTGCACCGACCCCTGGCCGATGATGCCGTCCAGCGAGCTGTAACCGGCGCCGATGCTGAAGGTGCCGGTCGGCTTCTCCTTGACCTCGACGTTCAGGTCGAGCTTGTCCGCGGCGCTCCCCTTGGCCGTGGCCAGGTTCGCCTCCTCGAAGAAGCCGGTGTTCATCAGGTTCTGCTTGCTCTTCTTGAGCGCGGTGGAGCTGTACAGGTCCCCTTCGTCGAGCTTCAGTTCGCGGCGCACCACCTTGTCGCGGGTCTTCACGTTGCCGGTGATGTTGATCCGGTCGATGGTGACCTTCTGCCCCTTCTCCATGTCGAAGGTGATGTCGATGGTGTGGTTCTCCGGGTTGAGCTTGGTGATCGGAGAGGCGTTGGCGAAGGCGTACCCCTTGTCGGCGTAAAGGTCGGTCAGGCCGAAGACGTCGGTGCGCAGGTCGGCGCGGCTGAAGAGCTGGCCCGGCTTCTCCTTGAGCTTGCCGTTCAGCACGGTCTCGCTCTCCAGCAGCTCACCCTTGAAGCCGAGCTTGCCGACACGGTACTGCTCCCCCTCGGTGATGCCGATGCTCACCTTGAGTCCCTTGCGGTCCGGGAGCAGCTCCACCTTCGGCTCGCCGACCTTCACGTTGACGTAGCCGTTGTTCATGTAGTGCTCGGTGAGGAGGTTGACGTCGTTTTTAAGGACCTCTTCCTTGTAGGTGCCGGCGCCGGTCAACCAGGAAAGGAACCACTTCTCGCCGGTCTCCATGGTCTTCTTGAGCTTCTTGTCGGGGAAGGCGTGATTCCCCTCGAACTCGATCTGCTGGATGAGAACCTTGTCCCCTTCCTTGATGCGGAAGATGACGTGGACCTCGGTCTCGGAGCGGATGCTCAGGTCGCCGGAAACCTCGGCTAAGTAGTACCCCTCGTCGGAGTAGAGCTTCTTCACCTTCTTGACGCTCTTTTGCAGGTCCTTGGCGGAGAAGACGGTGTTGGGCTTGATCTCGATCGCCTCGCGGACCTTGTCGGTGGAGAGCTCCTTGGCCCCCTCGATCTTCACCTCGCGCACGATCGGCTTTTCGGTGACCACGTACTCGATGACGACACCGCCGTCCTTCGCTTCGCTCTGCACCTTGACGTCGGTGAAGTGCCCGAGCTTGTAGATGGCACGGATGTCCGCGTCGACCTTGTCCGGGGTGACGACATCGCCGCCCTTCAGGCGCACCGCCTGGAGGATGGCTGCGGTCTCGATGCGGTGGTTGCCGCTGATCTTGACCGCCACGATCTTACCGCCGGCAGCTTGCTCTCCGGCTGCCTTGTCGGCAGCGGACTTGTCGGCAGCGGCCTTGTCGGCGGAGGTGGTATCGGCGGCCTTCCCGGCAGCAGCTTGCTCGGCCTGGGCGGAGGCAACCGTCATGCAAAGCATCAGCTGAGCGGCAAGCAGGGTAGATAACGATTTACGCAGCAAAGGGTCCCCCGAAAAAGCCAAAGATAATAGTTATCAGTAAAAAGGGCGGCGTGGTCAGGCCGCCTCGACCACCTTGCCGTCGACCATCCTGACGGTGCGCGCCATGCCGGCCGCCAAGTGCTCGTTGTGCGTCACTATGACCAGCGAGATGCCGGTGTTGCGCTGGATCTCGTACAAGAGCGAATGCACCTCTTCGCTGGTCTTCATGTCCAGGTTGCCGGTCGGCTCGTCGGCCAGAAGGAGCTTCGGCTCGCGCACCAGGGCGCGCGCAATGGCCACCCTCTGCTGTTCTCCGCCGGAAAGCTCGCCCGGCCGGTGGGTCACCCGGTGGGAAAGCCCCACGTCTTTCAAAAGCTTGAGCGCCCGCCCTTCGCAGCGGGAGCGCTTCTCGCCGCCGATCAAAAGCGGCATCATCACGTTTTCCAGCGCGGAGAACTCCGGCAGCAGGTGGTGGAACTGGAACACGAAGCCGATGGAACGGTTGCGAAAGGCCGCCAGCGGCTGGTCCGCGAGGTTGAAGATCTTCTCGCCGTCGAAGAGCACCTCGCCGGAACTGGGACGGTCGATGGTCCCCATCACGTGCAGGAGCGTGCTCTTGCCTGCGCCGGAGGGCCCCACCAGGGCGATGGTGTCGCCGGCCGCCACGGTTAGGTCGATCCCCTTCAGGACCTCGACCCTGGCCTCGCCGGTCCCGTAGGACTTGAACAGGTTCTTTACCTCGAGCAGGCTACTCATAGCGCAGCGCCTCGGCGGGGGCCATGCGCGAGGCGGCCCAGGAAGGGTACAGCGTCGCGGCAAAGGAAATGAGCACGGCGGTGACGCTGATCAGCACCACGTCGGACGTCACCACCTGGGACGGGAAGTGGTCGAGGTAGTAGATGTCCTTGCTGAAGAGCTCGAAGCCGGTCAGTTTCTGGATCACCGACACAATCGGCTCCAGGTTGAGGGCGACCAGAAGGCCTCCCAGGACGCCGATGATGGTGCCCAAGACGCCGATGATGAGCCCCTCGAAGACGAAGATGCGCATGATGCTGCGGCTGGTAGCCCCCATCGACTTGAGTATCGCGATGTCGCGGGTCTTTTCCATGACCACCATGAACAGCGTCGAGGCGATGCCGAAGGCCGCCACCAGCACGATCAGGGTCAGGATGATGAACATCACGCTCTTCTCGGTCTTGAGCGCGAAGAGGATGTTCTTGTTCATCTGCATCCAGTCCCGGGCGTGGAAGGGAGGGCCCAGTTCGCGGTCGATCCTGCCGGCCAGCTCCCCGGTCTTGTAGACGTCGCGCACCTTCAACTGGATCCCGGTCACCACGTCCCCAAGCCCCAGGAACTGCTGGGCTTCCTTGAGCGAGACGTAGGCCAGCGTCGAGTCGTACTCGAACATGCCGGTGTTGAAGATGCCGGTGATGCGGAAGCGGTTCAGCTTGGGCATCATCCCAAGCGGCGTGATGTTCCCCATCGGGGAGATCACGTCCACCGTGTCGCCCAGGAACAGCCCAAGGTTCTTGGCGAGCTCCTTGCCGATCACCACCCCCGGCGTCTTGCCCACCTCGGGCTCCAGCGATGTGAGGTTCCCCTCGACCATCGACTTGTGCAGGTTGGTCACCTTGGCGTCGGTGGCGACGTCGATGCCGCGCAGGACCACACCGGAGACGTTCTTCCCGGTGGAGAGCATGACCTGGTTGTAGATGAACGGGGTGGCGGCGACGACACCGTCCACCCCCTCAAGTTTCTTCATTACCTGCGGGTAGTCCTGCACCGCGCCGAGGCCGTTCAGGACCACGATGTGCGCGTTGGTCCCAAGGATCTTGTCCTTGAGATCCTCCTCGAAGCCGGTCATCACGGCCAGCACGATGATGAGGGCCATGACGCCGAGGGCGACCCCCGCCACCGAGATCAGGGTGATCAGCGAGATGAAGGTCGATTTGCGCTTCGCCTTCAGGTAGCGCAGCCCTATGAAGAGCTCAAAGGGCATTATTTGCCCTCTTTACGCAGCTGCGGGAACAGGATGACGTCGCGTATCGACGGGGAGTCGGTGAGGAGCATGACCAGGCGGTCGATGCCGATCCCCTCCCCGGCGGTCGGCGGCAGGCCGTACTCCAGGGCGCGGATGTAGTCCTCGTCCATGTAGTGGGCCTCTTCGTCCCCCTTGGCCTTGGCGGCCACCTGGGCCAGGAAGCGCTCCTTCTGGTCGCGCGGATCGTTGAGCTCGGAGAAGGCGTTGGCCATCTCCCGGCCGGCGCAGAAGAATTCGAAGCGGTCCACGTACTCCGGGTCGTGGTCGTTCTTCCGGGATAGGGGCGACACTTCGGTCGGGTAGTTGGTGATGAAGGTCGGCTGGATCAGCTTGGTCTCGGCGACCTCCTCGAAGATCTCGGTGATCAGCTTGCCGTAGCCGATGTCCTCGGGGAGCTCCAGCCCGATCTTCTGGGCGTAGGCGTAGGCGAGGTCGCGGTCCTCGAGGCTCTTCGCGTCGATGTCGCCGTACTCGAGGATCGCTTCCTTCACGGTGAACCTCTTCCAGGGGCGCTGGAAGCTGATCGCCTCGTCGCCGTAGGTGAAGTCCAGGGTCCCTAAGAGTTCCTGGGTCACGTGGCAGAGAAGTTCCTCGGTGAAGTTCATCAGGTCCTCGAAGGTGGCGTAGGCCTGGTAGAACTCCATCATGGTGAACTCGGGGTTGTGGCGCACCGAGATCCCTTCGTTTCTGAAGTTGCGGTTGATCTCGAAGACGCGCTCGAAGCCCCCCACCACCAGGCGCTTCAGGTAGAGTTCCGGGGCTATGCGCAGGAACAGTTCCATGTCCAGCGCGTTGTGGTGGGTCACGAACGGTTTCGCGGTGGCGCCGCCGGGGATCGGCTGCATCATCGGCGTCTCGACCTCGAGGAAGTCGTTTTTGGTCATGAACTCGCGGATCAACTGCACGATCCTGGAGCGCTTGTAGAAGACCTCGCGCACCTCGGGGGAGACGATCAGGTCGACGTAGCGCTGGCGGTAGCGGGTCTCCACGTCGGTCAAGCCGTGGAACTTCTCGGGGAGCGGCAGAAGCGACTTGGTCAGAAGGCGTACGGTGGAGACTGCCAGGGACAGCTCGCCGGTCTTGGTCCTAAACGGGGTACCGGTGGCGCCGATGATATCGCCGATGTCGTAGTTCTCGAACTCGGCGAAGAGCTCCTCGCCCAGGGTGTCCTTCTTAAGGTAAAGCTGCATGCGCCCCTTGCGGTCCTGCACCTGCACGAAGGCGGCCTTGCCGAAAGAGCGGCGCATGATGATGCGCCCGGCGACCACGAAGGTCTGCGGGTCGTCCTCGATGACCTCCTTATCGCCGTAGGCGTCGCGCACGTCGGCCGAGGTATGCTGAGGCTTGTAATCGTTCGGGTACGGGTTGATCCCCGCCTCCCACAATGCATCTACCTTGCGTCTTCTCTGCAGCAGCAGTTCGCTCAACTCTTCCATGTTATCTGCAACCTTTCTTTACCGCGTTGGGCTGTGAAACAATCCGTCAAACTAAACTATTTGCGCCAGCCAAGTCAAGGGAAAAGGGGTACGGCTCGGCCTGGTGAAGCAAGGCTAAAGCCGTATCCCTTCTGACAAATGTGCTACTGGAACTTGACCGTCACCGGCACCTTGAAGTAGGGAACCCCAGAGGTGGTGTCGACAGTGTTGCCGAGCTGCCCCATGCTGTTGTTGCCCCAGCCATACCAGACGCCGTTCACTTTGGCGAACGAGCAGGTCCCGAAGGCGGCGATGTCGGTGGCCCCGGCGAAATGGGCGCCGCCGAAGGTCTGCAGCACATAGACCAGGCTGCTGGAGTTGGTGAAGGTGCCGTTGCCGAGCTGTCCGTAGTAGTTGTTGCCGATGGACTGGATCTCGTAGCTGCCGTCGCTGCCGTCGTTGCCGGGATCCCCCAGAAGCAGCAGGATATGGTTGGTCCCGGTGACCATCTTCTTGATCACCTTGCCGGTCACGGTAAAGACCGGTACCGGGTCGGGGCTGCTCTTCAAGGTCAGCGGCGTCACGTTGCCGTGCTCGATCAGGTCGCCGAGTTCCCCCGCGTCGTTGTACCCCCACCCCCACAGGATCTCGGAGGCGATGGCGCCGAGGTTGTCCCGCTGCACCTCCAGAGCGAGGCTTGCGCTGCCGAGGGCTGCGACCTGCTCGATGGTGCCCGTAAGGGTATCGGGGAAGGTCACCTTCCTGGGACGTGCGCAGCTCGTAGAGTAGGTGCCGAAGCTGGTCTTGCCGAAGCCGACCTGCCCGTAGCTGTTGCCCCCCCAGGCGTAGACGTAGTTGACCGGGGTCCCGCCGCCGGTGGTCAAAAGCGCAAGGGAATGGAGGCCGCCGGCCGCCACCTGCAAGGGGTGCAGCAGGGTCAGGTCTTCGCCGTCGCGGCCGGTGGTGACCTGGACGGGAGCGGTGGCGTTGGTCGTGCTGTTGTTGCCGACCTGGTGGTAGGTGTTCTGCCCCCAGGCGTAGAGCTTGTCGCCGGCGACGGCAAGCGAGTGGTAGCCGCCCGCTGCGATGTCGGTCACGGTGGCGTGCATCCAGACCTCAACCGGTTTCGAGCTGTAGGCATCGGGATAGGTGGTGGAAACCTTGCTCCCCGCCCCGAGCTGGCCGTACAGGTTGTACCCCCAGGAGGAGACGAGGCTCGTGATGTTGCCGAACACCATGGTATGTTCGTTCCCCGCGACGGCCTTTGCCCCGGGCAAGACCATGTTGTCCATTCCCGGAACGTGGACGGCGACCTCGCGTTTCGTCAACGTGCCGTCGCCCAGTTGGCCGAAACCGTTGTACCCCATGGTGAAGGTACTGTGGTTTCTGAAGATGACGCTGTGGCTGTAGAATATGGTGACCGTGGAGGGGATGTGGTCCTTGGAGGAAGAGCCGCCGCAGCCGGAGAGTGCGGCAGTAAGAAGCCCGGCGCAGATCAAAACCTTGAAACGCCCGCGAGTTTGCATGTTAGAGACCCCTTGTTGGTTAATTCGATCCGGCGGATTTAACTATACATAAATGGGAATGTCAAGGACGGACTCCGGGGGATGGCAGTTGACATGCCGCGGTAGTTGCATGTAATAATGGCCCTTTTACAAAACGATACAAAGATTAATAAAACGATACGGAGGAAGTCATGGCTATCGAGCCGAACAAGGTCATCTACTCGATGATCGGGGTGAGCAAGTTTTACGACAAGAAACCGGTGCTGAAGGACATCTACCTCTCCTATTTTTACGGCGCCAAGATCGGCGTGCTCGGTCTGAACGGCTCCGGCAAGAGTTCGCTTCTGAAGATACTCGCCGGCACGGACAAGGAGTTCAACGGCAAGACCATCCTCTCCCCGGGCTACACGGTCGGCTTCCTGGAGCAGGAACCCACCCTCGACCCCTCCAAGACGGTGCGCCAGTGCGTCGAGGAAGGCGTGCAGGAAGTGGTCGACCTGGTGAACGAGTTCAACGAGATAAACATGAAGTTCGGCGAGGAGATGACCGACGCCGAGATGGAGAAGCTCTGCGACCGCCAAGCCAAGGTGCAGGAGAAGCTGGACCACCTGGACGCCTGGGACCTGGACAGCCGCCTGGAGCTTGCCATGGACGCGTTGCGCTGCCCGCCCCCCGAGACCAACGTCGCCAACCTCTCCGGCGGCGAGAAGCGCCGCGTCGCCCTGTGCCGCCTGCTGTTGCAGAAGCCGGACATCCTGCTTTTGGACGAGCCGACCAACCACCTCGACGCCGAGAGCGTGGCCTGGCTTGAGCAGCACCTGCAGCGCTACGCCGGCACCGTCATCGCCGTGACCCACGACCGCTACTTCCTTGACAACGTGGCGGGCTGGATCCTGGAACTGGACCGCGGCCAGGGGATCCCGTGGCAGGGGAACTACTCTTCCTGGCTGGAGCAGAAGGAGAAGCGCCTGGCCCAGGAGGAGAAGACCGAGAGCGAGCGGCAGAAGACTCTGAAGCGCGAGCTGGAATGGATCCGGATGTCCCCCAAGGGTCGCCATGCCAAGGGCAAGGCGCGCATCAACTCCTACGAGGACATGCTGAACACCGAGAGCGAGCAGCGGGCCAAGGACCTGGAGATCTTCATCCCGCCCGGGCCGCGTCTGGGCGGGGTCGTGGTCGAGGCGGAGAACGTCAGCAAGGGGTACGGGGATAAGCTCCTCATCGAGGGGATGGAATTCCGGCTCCCTCCCGGCGGCATCGTCGGCGTCATCGGCCCCAACGGCGCCGGCAAGACCACCCTGTTCCGCATGATCACCGGCGAGGAGAAGCCGGACTCCGGCAGCTTCAAGACCGGCGAGACGGTGAAGCTCGCCTACGTTGACCAGAGCAGGGACGCCCTCGATCCGGACAAGACCATCTGGGAGGTGATCTCGGAGGGCCAGGAGCAGCTGCAGCTCGGCAAACAGCTGGTCAACTCCCGCGCCTACGTGGCCCGCTTCAACTTCTCCGGCGCCGACCAGCAGAAGAAGGTCGGCATGCTCTCCGGCGGCGAGCGCAACCGCGTGCACCTGGCCAAGATGCTCAAGGAAGGCGGCAACGTAATCCTCTTGGACGAGCCGACCAACGACCTGGACGTGAACACCATGCGTGCGCTGGAGGAGGCGCTTGAGAACTTCGCCGGCTGCGCCGTGGTCATTTCCCACGACCGCTGGTTCCTGGACAGGATCGCCACCCACATCCTCGCCTTCGAGGGGGACAGCAAGGTGGTCTGGTTCGAGGGGAACTACTCCGAGTACGAGGAAGACCGCCACGCCCGCCTGGGGACCGCGGCCGACCAGCCGCACCGCATCAGGTACCGCCAGCTGACCCGCGCCTAGGCGGCAAAGGGGCAGACACAAGAAGGGGGCGGCCGATTGACGGCCGCCCCCACTTTTTTGTGCACCTGTAGGGGCGAATAATTATTCGCCCCCTCCCTTGCGGGCGACCCCGTAGACCACCTCGTAGGTCGCCGGCACCCCCGCCTCGCTGCCGAAGCGCGAGCGGTAGCTCGCCATCATCTCCAGCATAACCCTGCGCTCCGCCAGTCCCCTGCCGCTGGCGGGTGCCGTGCTCCCGGCCCCGATCCTCTTCAAGGAGCGGAGCAGTGCCGGCACGTCGGGGTGCAGTTCCACCTCCAGCTCGGAGCCGACCCGCGCTGCCTCGAAGCCAGTCCGCTCCAAGGCGGCCGACACCTCTGCGCAGGGGAAAAAGCTGTGGGTGCGGTCGCCCCCCCCTTCGACTGCCGCCCGGTAGGACTCCCGCAGTTCGAACAGGGTACGCTCCCCGAAGAGGGCGAAACAGAACACCCCGCCGGGGGCCAGCACGCGGCGCGCCTCGGAGAACGCCTGGTCCAACGTGGCGAGCCATTGATAGGTCGAGGTGGAGACCACCACGTCGAAGCTCTCCGCCTCGAAGGGTAGCGACTCGGCATCGGCGTTCACCATGCGTACCCGCCTGCCGGCAAGGTTTTCGGCCGCCGTCTGGCACATCCCCGGCGCGAGATCGACGCCGACGGCGTCCATGTCCGGATACAGATCGGTCAAGCGCGCCAGGAGCCTCCCGGTCCCGGCGCCAATGTCCAGCAGGCGAGCCGGGCTCACCCCTTCCGCCTGCAGCAGCCCGAGCAGCTTCTCGACCACCCTCCCCTGGACCACGGCGTGCCGGTCGTAATCGGTAGCCTGGCGGTGGAACGACTCCCGCACCTTGTCTCTGTCTATCTCTGCTGCCATCGATACCTTACCGAATGATACTCACTCCCCCGGAGGGGAAGGGTTAAGGGAGGGGGAATCCGACGTCCTTGCCTCCATTCTCCCCCTCCGGAAGAAGGGGTTAGTGGAGTGCCGCCGGAGGGGCTAGAGTGCCTCCAGGAAATTTCTGAACAGCTCGTTGAACCGCTCCGGCCTGGTCATGAAGGGGGCGTGACCGCACCCCTGGAATATCTCCAGCCGCGCCATCGGGAGCCGCTGCGCCAAATAGGTCGAGGCAGCGGCAGGGCAGACGGTGTCCAGCTCGCCATGAACGACGAGCACCGGCCGGTCCACCTGCGGCAGTTGCTCCCGCAGGTCCGCCGTGGACAGTATGTTGAGCGATTGCATGACCGCCTCAGGGTCGGCGGAGCGCCCCCCCATCACGATCCCGTGCACGATGCGCTGGTAGAGTGCGTGGTCCAGCTCCCCTTCGGCGAACATCCCCTTGAAGAAGTCGCCCATGGTCTTTTGGTGGTCGCGCCTGAGGCGCAGCCCCATACCCTTCACTTCGACCGGCGGCTTGCCGTGCGGGTAATCGTCCGTGCTGGCGTATCGGGCGTTGCCTCCCACCAGCACCATCCCGGCAAGACGGGGCCGCAGTGCCGGGAAGGCTTGCAGCGCCACCTGCACCCCCATCGACCACCCCACCAGGACCGCGTCCTGCAAAGCGAGTTCTTCGAAGAACGCGGCGAGGTCCGAGGCGTAATCGTCGATGGTGTAGGACGGAGCCGGGGCAGAATGGCCGTGGCCGCGCAGGTCCAAAAAGATGAGGCGCCCGGCATCCGCCAGCTCCTGCTGGAAACGCCAGGCACGCCCGGACATGGCCCAGCCGTGGACGAATACCACCGGTCTTCCCGCGCCTGCTTCCTGATAGTGTAGGGTCACCCGACTTTCTCCTTCTGAAATTACGAAAAGCAGTAACCGCTTTGAACCGGTTTCAAATCACACCAAGCTTTTTCCCCACCCGGGCGATGGTGTCGGCAGCAGCTTCGAGATCGGCGGCCTCATGGGTAGCCATGATGGTGCAGCGCAGACGACAGCTTCCCGCCGGTACGGTGGGAGGCCTGATACCCTGCACGAAGATCCCCTCGTCCAGCAACTCCTTGCTGAACTGCATGGTCGCCTCGGCCGGTCCCACGAAGACGGGGACGATCTGGGTCTCGCTCCCCATGGTGTCGAAGCCCGCAGCGGCAAGCCTGTTCTTGAAAAGCGCGACGTTCGCCGACAGCCTGTCCCGCAACTCCTTCCCCTCGCGAGAATCGACCAGGTCCAGTGCCGCGATGGACGGCGCCAAAACCGCCGGAGGAAGCGAGGTGGAAAAGATGAAGCTTCTGGCCTTGTTCACCAGGTATTCGCAGATCGTCCGCGACGCAGCCGCGTAGGCTCCGAAGCTCCCCAATCCCTTGCCCAGCGTCCCCATGTGGATGTCCACGCCGTCCATCACCCCAAGGAGTTCGGCGGTGCCACGCCCGGTAGCACCGAGAACCCCGGTGCCGTGGGCATCGTCGACCATGAGCAGGGCACCGTATTGCCGGGCGAGCTGCACCATCTGCCGCAACGGAGCGATGTCGCCGTCCATGCTGAAAACCCCGTCGGTGACGATCAGGCGCCGCCCGGTCCCCGGCTTTTCCTGCAGCAACCGCTCCAGGGCCGCCATGTCCCGGTGCGGGTAACGGTGGAAGTTCGCCCGCGACAGCAGGGCCCCGTCCACGATGCTGGCATGGTTCAACTTGTCCGAGAAGATGGCATCACCCCGCCCGACCAGCGCGGAGATGATCCCGGTGTTGGCGGCATAGCCGGAGTTGAAGACCAGCGCCTTTTCCGTCCCCTTGAACCGGGCGATCCGCTCCTCCAGCTTCTCGTGCAGATCCATGCTGCCCGAAACCAGGCGCGACGCGCCGCTTCCTGTCCCGAAGGCCGCGCCGAAGACCGCGGCCCGGCGCAGTGCGGCATGATCGGCCAGCCCGAGATAGTTGTTGGAACAAAGCAGGAGCACCCTTTTACCGTCCAGATCGACGTGGCTCCCCTGCGCCCCTTTTATCACCCTCATGCTGCGGTACAGCCCCTCGGAGCGCAACTGGTCCAGTTCTTCTGCGAATGTCTGCACAGTTTCTCCTCTCATAACAGCGTAAAAGCGGAGCCCTTTTATTAGCACAGGCGCCCGGGTTCGTCAACCTGGCAACGGCCAGCGGTTGACAAATACATACAGCCAAACCTATAGAGCTGATTTCATGGCACAATTCCGTGCCGCCACAACCTGAACCGTCCCCCGAGCGCTGCATCGAGCTCCTCCAGCAGTGCAGGGAGCAGAACCTGATCCAGGTGGCTGACAACGCGCAGTTCGGGGGCAGCTCCATCTGCAACTGCTGCAGCAGCCGCTGCGAGACCCTGATCCGGGGCACCGGGCCATGGCGGCCCTCGTCGGTGCCATCCTGAGGCTTCCGGCCGTGCAACAGAAGCTGGCGGCAAGCGAACGGGGCTCCCGCTACCTGGGGTGCATGATGCAAAGGATGGTCGAGCGCGCCAGCAGGTTGCCGTTGCGGCTCTGACTCTGCGCGTCTCGTTTGCACTTCCCGGGGCGATGTGCTACCTTCGCGACGCAGTCGCACACCATCATCCCGGGAAGAAAGAATGCGCGGATTGAAATACCTGGCAGGATATTCCGAACAAGTCACCTCCAAGGTGGAGCGCCTGCTGGCGAACAACGAACTGGGGGACGTGTTGCTGGCCAAGTACCCTACCCCGCACCAAATCAGGACCGACCGCTCACTCTACGATTTCACCGTCAACTTGAAGAACGAGTTCCTCCGCAAGTCGCAGCCGCTTAGCAAGGTGAGCTACGACCCGAAGATCAGCGTGATCAACCACGCCCTCGGCCTGCATTCCTTCGTGTCCCGTGTCCAGGGCGCCAAGCTCACGGCGAAGCACGAGATCAGGATCGCCACGCTGTTCAAGACGGCCCCGGTCGAGTTCCTGCGCATGATAGTGGTGCACGAACTGGCGCACCTCAAGGAGAAGGAGCACAACAAGGCCTTCTACCAGCTCTGCGAGTACATGGAACCCAACTACCACCAGCTCGAATTCGACACTAGGCTGTACCTCACCCACCTCGACGCATTCGGCGCGCTGTACCGGGAAGCCTGATCGGCACGGTTGCGCCGCCGCGCAGCCCCCTCCCCGCCATTGACAACCGCCCCCCTCCCGCTAGCATTTACACTGTCGAAAAATCAATAATCTTCAGCATTGCAACCGACCGTCCATCCTGGCTCAAGGAGGATCCCATGTCGTTCGCGCTCTACATCATCGGGTTCATTCTCATCATCTCAGGCGTCGCCTGGGCCCTGGTCGCGGCAGGGGTGGCCATGTTCAAGATCGCCATCGTCTCCATCATTTTGCTGGGCATCGGCATCCTGACCGGCGTGGTGAAGACGCGGCCCAAGGACCCGCCCCGGGGACCGCTGGCCTGACTCTCCCCCCCCCACACGGCAAAAAAAGAGACCCACCGGGAACTCCCGATGGGTCTCTTTCGTTTTTCGTAAGGGAGACAGTCACACTGCCAGCACGGTCGTCGGCACCGGCAGCGGTTCGCGCTTGGGACCTTCCGCCTCCACCTGCGGGGTGAACGGCATCGCCAGCACCCTGCCCAGCGTGAGCTGCTTCGGATCCTGGAAACCGGCCACCCCGATGTCCAAAGAGTCCTGCATGACGTTGAGCCGGATGGTGCCGTGCAGGTAATCCGGCCACGAGAAGATGGTGGACCAGTTGGAGTCCCTTTCCTCCCTGACCGCCGAATGATGGATCCCGTGCATGCGCGGAGTGACGATGAAGCGGCACAAACGCCGCTCGACGCGATGGGGGAGCCTCAGGTTCGAGTGATGGAACAGGATCTCCATCAGGGTAAGGGTCTGCCATAAGGCGAGCGCGAAGGGTGCGACCCCGATCAGGCGGACCTGCGCCGCCCGCCAGGGAACCGACAGCAGCAGCTCGCCGAAATGGAAGCGAAGCGCGGTGCTGGCATCGAGGTCGAGATCGACGTGGTGCGGCCTGTGGAAGCGCCAGAGCAAGGGGACCTTGTGGGTCAGGACGTGCCAGATGTAGAGCGTGTAGTCGAGGAGCACGACGGACAGCGCAACTTCCGCCCAGGCCGGGAGGCAAAGAAGTTTCACGAGCCCCAGGCGCCTTGCCTGCACCCGCAGGGCAAGCGGCCCCACCACCGGCTTCTCGGCGAGCGCGACGGTCGTAGCGGCGATCACGGAGAAGGCAGCGTTACGTTCGTTGCGCCGCAGCTTGTCCTCCTTCTCCCTCCGGAGCGGACGCCTGAGCTCCATGGCCGCGACCACGGCGCAAGTGCCGAAAATAAGCGCCGCGTTCAGCCACTTGGGCAGCTCTCCCCTCAGGTTGTCTCTTCGTGCGGACATGCTTTGACTCCCTCTTTTCATGCAGTCTGTCGCCTGGCACGGCCCCGGCCGCCATTACCTCAAGATCTCACCCCCGCCACCCGGTGCACCAACTCGGCGGCGGCGGTCCAGGCGATGTGATTACCGAGTTCCTTCGCGCTCGGCTGCCAGGGGATGCGCCCCAGACGCGGGGACAAGCCGAGGCTGGGCGCTATCAAGCCGTCGCAGGCGAAGAAAAAGGGGACGGCGAAGGGAAGACCGCCCCAGCGGGTAAGGAATGGATATCTCCCGGTGAGCCTGCCGTGAATCACCCCCCACCCCAGGCCGTAGATAACGCCGAAGAGAGCCCTGGCCCGCTTCTTCTCCCTCGCATCCAACCTGCGCCCCAGGAGCTTCGCCCCGAAGTGCGGGCCCGCCATCCGGTGGGCCGGCGCCTCGCGCACGCGCCGGTCACGCCTCTTCTGCTTTTGAGTCACCAACGGGTCCAACATCCTGTCGCTTACGGCCGCCACCGCACCGGCAACCAGGCCGGCCGCCATTGCCACGAGCACCGGGTGTCCTTCCGCCAGGGACCGCAAACCGCCTTCCTTGGACATGACAGCCTCCCTGGGGCCTGTATCGGTTGTTTGATTTTGCCGCTGGTCCGAACAATTTTCCCATTGTAGCCCCAGCAGCCCAGCTGTCAATTTCGCCGCGACCATCACCCAAGCCTTGGGTTTCCGGGGTTCACGGGGCTTGACCATGTAAGAGGGCGTTTTATACTTAGGTCGGCCCGATCCCAGGCCGCAGCGCAACGACACGATCAGGAGGCTCCCATGCTGGTCCGCACCCTGCAGGTGGTGGTACATTGCGAGCACAAGACGCTGTGGAACATGCTTATGGACAGGCTGCAGCACCCGGAGCGCTACATACAGGGGGTGGCCGAGGCACGGGTCACCGAGGAAGAGCCCGGGGTATTCATCGCGGAGATGGCGCTCCGCGGGGAAAGGGTCAAGGAACGGGTGCTGGCACGCCCCTACGACGGCGAACTGCGCCACGAGCTGCTGGAGCACCCGCAATTTACCGGGTTCATCGTCAGGAAGATCGTGAAATCGGCGCGGCAGAGCCCGGTGGCCCCGCTCTACCTGGAGTACGACCTGGACCTGCTGCGCAAGTCCCTGAAGGTCCAGGGGGTGGTGAGGGGGGAAGAGGAAATCCTGACCGACCTGGAAACGGAGATGCAGAAGGTGAAATTGCGGGCGGAGGAATCGGATTCGAGGGGGTAACCGATGCGGGTCTGGCTCTTTCATGCCACGTTGTGCGCGGCGTCCCTTTACTCGGCAACGGCGCTGTGCGCCCCGCCCGACTGGCTTTTCATGGACCAGAACGGGCAGTCCAGCTTCTACTACGACAGAAACAGCAATGTGACCGTACGCGAAGGGGTGATCCAGGTAAGGACCCGGGTGGTCTACAGCGAAGAGGGGAGAAAAGAAGCGATCAAGCTGCTGAAAGGGATGCCGGAGTCGGCGTTGCTCCAGGAGACGCTCTACAGCTACGAGATCGACTGCCCCGAGCGGGAGGGGCACCTGCTGGCGTCGAGCCACCTGGACCGGAACGGGACCATCCTGAAATCCACCGACCTTGCCGCAGCCACCCAGTGGGAGTACCTGCCGGACGACACGCGCATGGGACGGGTGGTCCGGCAAGCCTGCCCCCCCTAGCGCCTACCTCTTCCGATATTCCTGCCGCAGCAACAGATCCATCAACACCAGCGCCGCCATCGATTCCACCACCGGTACCGCCCGGGGGACGATGCAGGGGTCGTGGCGCCCCTTCGCCTCCAGGACCGTTTCACTGCCGTCAAAGCGCGCCGTCTTCTGCGGCAGGGCTACCGTTGCCGGAGGTTTGAAGGCCACCCGGAAGTAGACCGGCTCCCCGTTGGAAATCCCCCCTTGCACGCCTCCTGAGTAATTGGTCGCTGTCCCCAGTCGCCCCCCCTTGTCCACGAAGGGGTCGTTGTGGGCGCTCCCCAGCATGCGGCTGCCGCTGAACCCGGAACCGATCTCGAACCCCTTGCTCGCCGGAATGGAGAGCATGGCGTGCGCCAAAAGTGCCTCCAGCTTGTCGAAGACCGGCTCGCCCAGCCCGGCGGGGAGGTTCCGGCAGACGCAGCAGACAGTCCCCCCGACGGAATCGTCCCTGCTCTTCACCTGGGCGATCAGGTCGGCCATGGCCTGGGCCATGGCGGGGTTGCCGCAGCGGACCGGGTGCGCGTCCACCTGCCGGCGATCAACCCGTTCCAAGTCGACGTCCCCCGCTTCGAGCGCTCCCACGCTGTCCACCCAGGCCACGATCTCCACGCCGTGGCGCTCAGCCAGGAACTTCTCCGCGATGGCGCCGGCCGCCACCCTGGCGATGGTCTCACGGGCGGAGGAACGACCGCCGCCGCTGGAGGCACGCACGCCGTACTTCACCTGGTAGGTGTAGTCGGCGTGCGAAGGGCGGGGGACCTGGGACATCACCTGGTAGTCGCCGGGGCGCTGGTCGCGGTTATGCACCATGAGGCCTATGGGTGTGCCCAGGGTGACGCCCCCCTCGACGCCGGAGAGGATGGTGACCACGTCCTCCTCCTCGCGCGGGGTGCTCAATTCGCTCTGCCCTGGACGGCGGCGGTCCAGTTGAGGCTGTATGTCGGACTCGGAGAGGCACATCCCCGCCGGCGCGCCGTCGACGATGGCGCCGACCGCCGGACAGTGGCTCTCGCCGAAGGTGGAAACTCTGAACAGGGTACCGAACACGGAGGACATATCAGCTCCTTCCCCTCACGGAGCGGCCGGGGCAACCGGCCGGGAGGAATTTCTCGGGTGACGCTTTGCCACCAGCACCACCAGGCTGCGCGGCGGGAGCCGGTAGCTGTCGCCGTCGACCACCGGGATCGCGTCCCAGGGGGTGATGTCGTCGGGGGATGCCAGCGAGGTGTCGATCCAGCGGTGCCAGGCGCCGCCGGGAAGCCTTCTCGGCGGGGGGAGGGTGAAGCTGAGCGGCTCCCAGTAGGCGTTGACCATGTAATGGAACACCAGGTGTTTCGAGGCGCTCCACACGGTGAGGGCGATGCTGTGCGACTGGTAGCTCCAGTCCGGGGTGCCGAGGTGGACGCCGTGCCACTCAAGGCGCGCCTGCCCGAGGAGCTGGTTTAGCGTGAGCGTCTCCGAGGAGGTGTCGCCCTGCCTGAGCCGCGCCCTGATCAGCTCCCTGGTGAATCGATAGATGCCCGGGTGGACCGCCAGCCCGTCCCAGTCGAACCACCCCAGCTCGTTGTCCTGGCAGTAGGCGTTGTTGTTGCCGCGCTGGGTGCGGCGCATCTCGTCCCCCATCAGGATCATCGGAGTCCCCAGCGCGAGCAGGGTGACCGCCATGAAGTTCTTCACCTGACGGTTGCGCAACGCCTCGATGGCCGGGTCCGACGTCGGTCCCTCGACGCCGCAGTTCCAGCTCAGGTTCGCGTCGGAGCCGTCCCGGTTCTGCTCGCCGTTGGCCTCGTTGTGCTTTTTGTTGTAGGAGACCAGATCGTTGAGGGTGAAGCCGTCGTGGCAGGTGACGAAGTTGATGCTCTGCTCGGGCTCGCGCTCCTGGTGGCCGTAGATGTCGGGGCTTGCCAGCATCCTGGCCGCAAAGCGGGACACCACCCCCTCGTCCCCCTTGAGGAAGCGGCGCACGTCGTCGCGGAACTCGCCGTTCCACTCCTTCCAGCTGTCGCCGATGAAGCTCCCCACCTGGTACAGGCCGCCGGCGTCCCAGGCCTCGGCGATGAGCTTGATCCCCGCCAGCGCAGGATCGGACTCGATGTCCCAGAGGATGGGAGGGTTCTTGAGCGGACGCCCCTGACCGTCGCGGGAGAGGATGGAGGCGAGGTCGAAACGGAAGCCGTCGACGTGCATCTCCTTGACCCAGTAGTGCAGGGAATCGATGATCAGCCGGCGCACCACGTGGTGGTTGGCGTTCAGCGTGTTGCCGCAGCCGGTATGGTTTATGTAGCTTCCGTCGGCGGCGAGGGAGTAGTAGACATCATTGGCGAAGCCGCGGAAACAGAAGGTGGGGCCTTTGTGATCCCCCTCCGAGGTGTGGTTGTAGACCACGTCCAGGATCACCTCGATGCCCGCCTTGTGCAGCGCCTTGACCATGTCGCGGAACTCGTCCAGCGGCCCCAGCGGCCCCTTCTTGGAGCTGAAGGCGGCATGCGGCGCGAAGAAGGAGACCGGGCTGTAGCCCCAGAAATTGCGCAGCCCCAGGGGGGCGTCGAGCGGGTCGAACTGGAATACCGGGAGGAGTTCCACGGCGGTGACGCCGAGATCCTTCAGGTAGGGAATCTTTTCCACGAGGCCGGCGTAGGTGCCGCGCTTTCCTTCGGCGACGCCGGAGGAGGGGTGCTTGGTGAAGCCGGCCACGTGCATCTCGTAGATGACCGTCTTCGTGTAGGGGCGCTTGAGCGGCAGGTCCCCTTCCCAGTCGTAGCCGCGCGGGTCCGCCACCACGCTCTTCATGGCGCTCTTCGCGTTGTCGCCGGGAAGGCAGGCGTCGCCACGGCGGTACCCGTCGGGAACGGCGACGGCGCGGCCGTAGGGGTCGATGAGCACCTTCCCCGGATCGAAGCGCCGTCCCCGTTGCGGCTCGAAAGGGCCGGCCACGCGGTAGCCGTAGAGCTGGCCCGGGCCGATACCGGGGACGAAGATGTGCCAGTAGTGGTAGGTGCGGTTGCACTTGGGATCGAGGGAGATGACGCGGGAGGGGGTGGCGTCGTTGGCGTCGTCGAAGAGGAGCAGTTCTACCCCGGTGCAGTCCCTGGCGAAGACGCTGAAGTTCACCCCTCCCCGGGTCACCGTGGCGCCCAGCGGCGAGGTATTTCCCTTGGGAAGCTCGCCGTTTCTCGTGCCTGCTCTTCCAGTCGTTCTCGCCATTGTTTCCTTCCGACCGATCACATAGCCTGAACGCGCTCTCTGTGAGGTGGGCTGTAACTGCGCTTTTTACCCAGTGAGACTATAGATGATTATGTTTTTCAGTCAAACGGAGGCGCGCGCTTTTTTAGAAACAGTCGCTGCGGCGATCCCGCACGCCGAGATGAAAGCGCAGAGCCAGCCGATCCAGTCTCCCGCCGCCCCGTACAGCGTCCCCCCTTCCAGAAGCGGCACCCGGTCCACCAGGACCTCGCGGGTCCAGACCCCGGTGCGGCTGACGATGCGGCCGACGGGATCCACGAATGCCGATATGCCGGTGTTGGTGACCCGCACCAGGGAGCGGCGGTTCTCGATGGAACGGAAGCTCGCCAGCGCCAGGTGCTCCATCGGCTCGACCGACTTGCCGTACCAGGAGTCGTTGGTCAGGTTGAACATCACCGCCGGTGTGCGTCCCTCGCGCCCGCCACGCATCAGCTTCCTGATGTGGGTGGGGAAGATGTCCTCGTAGCAGATGCTCACCGACAGGAGGTGGTTCCCCAGCTTCAGGGGCTCGGTGCTCCTTCCGGAGAAGAACTTGGCGCTGTAGGGGGACCAGGCGTAGAGCTGCGGGAAGACGTCGCCGAAGGGTATGTACTCGCCGAAGGGAACCAGCACCGTCTTGTCATAGCTTCCCAGGATGCGCCCCGAGCCGTCGGCCAGAAGGGCGCTGTTGCAGTAGCGGGTCTCCCCCTCCTCGTCGATGCGGAGACAGCTCCCGAAGAGGAGCGGGGTCTGCAGGTCGCCCAGAGCCCACGTGGGCAGGCTCCCCTCGCGGGAGGAGAGGCTCACGCTCAGCACCCCTTCGGGCCAGACCACGAGGTCGGGCTTTTGTGCCGCCACCAACTCCCGGGACAGGTCGCGATGCTCCTTCTGCATGAGGTCGACCGCCAGGTGATTGTCGGCCGCGCCCCGGTTGGTCTGCACCAGACCGACGGTCAGCCTCTGCGCCGTGGCAAGCTTTCCATCCACCTCCCGGATGCGCAGCTCCCCGTACCCCGCCACCAGCAGCAGCGTAACGGCCAGCGCCGAAACTGCGCGCCACGGCACGCTCCGTTGCTCGCGCCAGCTGACCGTCGCCCAATACAGGGTGGCATTGATGTAGACCACCAGGAAGGAGACCCCGAGGATGCCGGAGAAGTCGGCGATCTGGGTCAGGTGCGAGATGCGGTACTGGCTCGCCCCCAGGTAGTTGGGGAAGACCTCCGGCCAGAACTTCTCGATCGCCGTCCAAAGGACCGGTGCCACCCAGAGCACGTACCATTGCCTGTCGCGGGTCAGCAGCCGGGTTCCCCAGGCCCATGCCGCCAGCACGATGCCGTTGGCGGCGGCAAGGAGCAGCAGACCGAAGACACCGGCGATAAAGGGGGCGCCGGCAAACTGCTGGAACATCTGGATGATCCAGTAGAAGCCCCCGCCGTGCCCCACGATGCCGGCCAGCCAGCCGAGCCAGAAGGCGCGCGCCAGGCGCTGCCCCCGCAGCGCCCAAAGCAGGGGGACCAGGAAGAACCACTCGAGGTAAAACTGGTCGAAACCGGCGTAACCGAGGAACATGAGGACGCCGCTGGCCACGGCGGCACCCCACGGCAGCAGGAACTTGAAGTTTGCGGAAGTTGTCAAGAATGGACCTCTTGTCTGAAAAACTGCAACCGCGGGTGGCGCACCCGCGGCTTGCGCAGGTTGGCACAATACCACAGCCGCTTAATAACCTCAATCCAACAGGGGAGCAGGGACCGGGCTGCACCGCCGCCCATAAGAAAGGGCGCCCGGGAAGGCGCCCCATTTACTTTCAACGCTCCGGATAGTAATCCGGCGGAACCGAGTACATGTCGGGAGGGGGGGGCGGGGTGTACGGCCTGGCCCGGCGTGCCTTGCGCACCGATCCCGGGATCTGGTTCCCCTTGGCGTACATGCACTGCACGTAGGTGTTGTCGTAGCGGCGCTGGGCCTCGTAGCCGTAGACCCGACCGGATTCGGAGCCGCTTGCCGCGCCGAAGAGAAGGCCAGTACCGCCGCCGATCGCCGCACCGGCACCTGCGTTGCCGCTGGCCGCGCCCAACATAGCGCCCACCCCGGCACCGATGGCCGTCCCCACGACTGCGCTGGTGGCGGTGTTCTGGTTTGCCGTGTCCTGCGGGCTCATACCGAGCTGCTGTTCGGCGTACCTGCGGCAGAGCGCGTCTTCAGCCATGAACTGCTCGAACGACTTCCCGGGGGTCGGCAGCACCCTCACGCTTGGCCCGGTGGGCATGGTGACACAGCCACCAAGCACCAGGAAGGCGATCAGCGACCAAACTGCTGTCCTGGTCTTCATCATCTGTCAATCCTCCTTATCTTCCTCTGGCTGAGCGGGAGGTGGCGTGTTGGGTACCACCTTCATCCAGCCGCTGGGGCAACGCTCCACGTACGGGTAGTAACCTTCCGGCTTGCGGCAGTAATACCAGTAGCCGGTCTGCTCCTCGCCGGTCCCGGTGTCCGGGGAGATGTACTCCTGCGGCTCCTGCGGCACCACGACGGTCGGAGGGTTGTAGTAGTACGGGTATGCGGGGTACGGGTAGTAGTACGGGTAAAAGAATGGATCCCAGTAGCCCCAGCCCGGGCCGATATAGACACTGCCCGAGAAGTGCCCGCCCCCCCTGTGGCCACCATAGCTGTAGCCGCCGCGGCTGTAGCCCCGGCTGTAGGTGGTGCCACCGCGCCCTGCCGCCCGGCCCACGACCTCTCCGCCTCGACCGGCTCCACGGGTGAAAGCTTCGCCGCGCGCGCCGGAATCCGCGTAGCTTGTCGTAATGGCACCCGTCATTGATACAGCCGCCGCAAACAACGAAATGAAAAGGGCACTGATCCGGATTTCCCTCATGACTTAGCCCTCCTTTAAGGGGCGTTTCGCAACTGTTTCAGTATACTCCCAGGCTTCAATATCTGCAAAAGCTAACCCAGAGCCAAAATACCCGCCCACACTTGCCCTGTCAATGCCACCCTGCCACGGCAAAGGGTGAGGCTGGATACAGCACCGCCCCTGTCCGGCCCCCCTCCGAACCGGTTTGACTTATCCGCCGACTGTGGAAAAATTAGCGTGTTCAAATATTCCAGACACAAAGGAGCTACGTATGAGAAAAGATGCAACGGTGGTGTCATCACTCTTTCTTGCAGCGGCTCTGATTCTTCCCGCGGTCAACTCCTGGACCGCGGAGGGGCACGCGCCCCGCAGTGCCCCGCCGGACGCGGTCCTGGAAGCCCAGACCCCGCGGGATGTCCCCCAAAACCGCCCGGAGCAGCAAAAGGGAAACCACGACCAGTCCGACCTCTTCAGCGCGACCAAGGCCGAGCCCTCGTCAACCGCTTTCAGGAACCAGCCCGACGAGGGGAAGACCCTTGGCTTCGAGTTCTACCGCGACCCGCTGGATGCCAAGAAGCCGATGACGACCTTTCAGGAGGTGCGCCAGAAGGATGTGGCGGAAAAACCCAAGGTCATGGAGACGCAGCGACGCCTGCTTGAATCGCGCTACGACCTGCGCCCCAGGCTGTCACCGGACGTCAGGATGTCGCGCGGCAAGCCGGTCGCCGTCGGCCCCACCGCGCGCCTGGGGGAGGGAACTTCCTGGGAGAAGCTGGCGGCGCTCCCCCCTGCGGAGATCAGGTCCAGGAACCTGTTCCCCTACCCGCCGCTCCCCCACCCAAAACAGGTCAACGGCGGCCAGGTCTTCCCCCAGATGCAGATCGACATGTTCCCGAGGTTGCAGCGTTTCGACGTCGACTTCGACCTTCCCGAGCCCTTCCTCCCGGAATTCCCCCCGGCGATCTTTTTGCAGAACCGGCCGGAACTGGGGGACGTGTCGCGCGGCGAGGTGGTGTCCATCAACAACTACTACCGCCTCTTCAAGGACCTCCTCACCCCCGTCCAGCTCGACGGCCTGCGCATGCTGGTGACCCCCTTCCCGCAGGAGGAATTCAACCCCACCGACGACAGGAAGAGCGACAGGCCAAGCCTCGGCGTTGCCTGCTTCGACTGCCATGTCAACGGCCACACCACGGCCCAGTTTCACCTGAGCCCGGACATCCGCCCCCAGGAACGTCGCTTCCGGCTCGACACCGTGAGCCTCAGGGGGCTCTACAACCAGCAGATCCACGCTTCCAAGCGGAGCCTGCGCTCGGTCGAGGACTTCTCCGAGTTCGAGCAGCGCACCGCCTACTTCAACGGCGACGAGATCCATGCTGCCAAGAAGGGGATGAACGTCATAAGCCGCGTCCAGGTCGCCCACATGGCCCAGATGCAGAACATGTTCGACGTGCCCCCGGCACCCAAGCTGGACCCGGCCGGTTATCTCGCGCCGGAACGGGCTTCCCAGGCGGAGCTGGCCGGGCAGAAGGTGTTCTTCGGTAAGGGGAGGTGCGGCGCCTGCCATCCCGCCCCGTTCTACCTGGACCAGCAGATGCACGACCTGCAGCTCGACCGGTTTACCAGGGAACCGGGCGACGGCCCCATCAAGACTTTCACCCTGCGGGGGATCAAGGAGAGCCCCCCTTACCTGCACGACGGCCGCTGTCTGACGCTCGAGGACACCGTGAAGTTCTTCGATCTGGTCCTGGGCTTAAGGCTCACCCAGGAGGAGCAGGACAACCTGGTCGCGTTCCTGCGGGTGCTCTAGTCCCTCGGGCCGGCGTTCCGCGTCCCCGCATCGAAAGCCCCGCCCCACAAGGGTGGGGCTTTTTTCGTTGTCCCGAGTTGCCGGTTGAGAACCTCCTCTGACCCGTGGGTCACCGGGGCGCGCACAAGCGAAGAGGGGCTTCGTCTAGCGACGAAGCCCCTCCCCCTTTGAACCTTGCATGGCTGCAGCCGGCGGCTATTTCTCGGCAACGCCCAGCTTGCGAGCCATCTCCCTCGCATGTTGCAGGTGCTGCTCCAGCACCGGCAGGGTCTTGTCGATCCACCCCTTCAGCTCCGGATCCTTCACCTTCTTGCTTTCCTTCTTGAATTTCTCCACATCCTTTTTATGGTCCTTCAGCATGGCCTCGGCGTACTTCTTGTCGAACTCGTCGACGGAGGCCTTGGAAAGCTTGTCCACGGTGGCCTTGTGCTTCAGCTCCAGCTTGGTCGGCATCTTCACCCGATTCCCCGCGACGCTCTTCAGCTCGTCGTTGGCCTTGCCATGGTCTGTGGCCATCATCTGCCCAAAATCCTTCACCTCCTGTGATTTCCCCTTCTCCTTGGCCATCTGCCCCAGCTCCACCTCCATCATCCCCGAGCTGGCCGCGTCCTTCACGAACGACTTCTCGCCCATGGTCAGCTTCTCGGCCGCCAGCGCCGGAAGAACCAGACTACATACCGCAAACAGGGAAACCACCGCCATCCACACCAGTTTTCTCTTCATGTTGCCTCCTTTTTGTGGCCGAAGCCGATGATGTGTCAGATTAACAAAATCTAACCATCTAAAAGTAGCGGGCTTCGCCCTCTTGTCAACCCGCTCGGGCTGGGCCCCTGGAGAGACAGGGAAGGTGAAACGAAAAAAGCGCCCTTGCGGGCGCCTTGAAGGCTGGCTAAAGAAGATCGGGTGGCGGGGACAGCACAAAGGAGCGCCGTTACTGGTACAGCAGCTGTTCCTCGGTGTAGTAGGTTCGCTTGGACTGCACGTTTTCCTTGATGATCCTGGCACCGGTAGGCGAGGTTTTCAGCTCGGGGCGGTGCACCTTCAGGAACTCCCGGTACTCACCCGAGACCATGTCCGGGTGGCGCTTCCTCAGTTCGGCGATGGCATCTTCGAGCACCTGCGGGATGGCGGCCGCCAGGGCCCGGACCGCTTCTGGAGGGAGCTTGCCGGCTGGGGACTTAGGGGAGATGCGCGCGGCCCACAGTATCTCGTCGGCGTAGGCGTTGCCGATACCGCCGATGAGTGCCTGGTCGAGCAGCAGCGGCTTGATCAGGGTCCTCGGCTTCTTCCGGCAGAGCTGCTGCAACTGGTCGACCGTCAAGTCAAGGGCGTCGGGTACGTCCCTCTCATCGCCGGGGTTGAGGGCGACGCTGGCCCATCCCTTTTCGTCGCTGACGGCAAGGACGGAGCCGTCGTCGAAGGTAACGGTAAGCACCGGGTAGCGCAGGCGGTCGAGGTGGCCGGAGTCGGTCAGGACGAAGCCGCCGGTCAGCATCAGGTGCACCCGCAAAATGGTCCCGTTGCCGAACCGGAAGGCGACCTGCTTCCCGGTTCTTTCCACGCCGGCGAGCGTTGCTCCCGCAACGGCCGTGGATAGTTCGGCATCGGAAACGTTGAGTTTCCCCCTCTGGTGGTATTCCACCCTGCGAACTTTCTTGCCGGCCAAGGCCTTGTTCAGATTGTCAGCGTAGATTGTGAGATCGGGCAGTTCTGGCATGGTTCCTCCTGAAGGGGAGAAGATCACGGGGTGAGCGTAGCCCGCAACGGCGCGATGTCAACGCCCAGGGGCGAGGGATCAGTCGGCAGCAGCACCCTCGGCGCGGTAGTCGATCCCGAGCTGCCGCTCGCGCAGGCGCTTGACGGACAGGGGGAGCACCACGGCGGCGAAGATCAAGGCGCAGCCGGTCCACTCCTCGGCGGTCAGCCTCTCACCCAGAAGCAGCGTCCCCCCGAGCATGCTCCAGACCGGATCCATGGTGTAGATGAGTCCCGCCTTGGTGGGGGTGGTGTAGCGCTGGTAGGTGTTCTGCAGGGTGAAGCAGATCACGGTCGGGAAGATGGCGCAGTAGATGAGCGACCCGAGCGAGACCCAGGTGACGGACAGGGGGGCCGAAGGAAAGAGCAGGTCCAGGGTCCCTCCGACGACGGCCACCGTTGCGAATTGCACGAAACTCAACAGGTAGATGTCCTCGTCCCGTAGCAGCTTCGACACCGAGATGATGTGCAGCGCGATGAACAGCGCGCACAGGGTCGACAGCAGGTCGCCCTTGTTGAACCCGTCGACGCCCCCCCGGGCGAGCAGCCAGAGCCCCGCCAGGGCAAGCACCAGCCCGGCGGCGCTCAAGCGGTCCAGCCGCTCGCGCCAGAAGGCGAAGCAAAGCAGCGGGATCAGCAGCACGAACAGGTTGTTCAGGAATCCCGCGCGGGAAACGCTGGTCCCGCTTACCCCGAGGACGAAGGAGAGGTTCGTGGCCGCCAGGGCAAGCCCCACCACGAGCCCAGTCCTGAGGGTGCTCCAGTTGAAACGCCCCAGCCGCGGTAGGCACAAAAGTCCCATGAGCAGCGTCGCCAGCGCGAAGCGGTAAAACAGGAAGGTGATCGGGGGGATTTCGCGAAAGCCGATCTTGTTGAAGATGAAACTGCCGCCCCAAAAGACGGTGGTCAGTATCAACCAGAAGGTCGCTTTGGATGAGCGAGGGTCGTCGTGATGTGATCTTTGCATCCGCATATTAAAGACAGGGGTGACCGCAGATGTCAACTCTTGTGACGCCGGCGAGACATTGACTTAAATATATTTTAGTTTCCGCCGGCGAACCGGCATGAACTCTTCACAGCTCCTTGCGGTAGCTTTATCTTCCCTAAAGTAAAATCTACCGCCGGCCGATACTATCAAAACAGGCTCAGTTGCAGCCAGCTCCCCCCCCAGAGGAGGCCTTGCGTTGGCAGTGGTTCATATCGACAACCTTACCCCCGGCATGGTCCTAAGCCGTAACGTCTGCGACCGCAGCGGTCGCATGCTCCTTCCCGCCGGCGCCGAGCTCACCGAAAAGCATTTCTCCATCTTCCGCATGTGGGGCGTGCTCGAGGTCGAGGTGGTAGGCGAAGCCGTCGCTGAGGATGTCGAGACGTCCCCCCCCCTGAGCCAGGAGATCGACCCGGAGCTCCTCGCCGAAGCCAGGGCGGAAATGGAGCGTCTGTTCATCTACAACGATCCGGAGCATCCCGCCATAAAGGAGCTGATGCGCATCTGCACCGAGAGGAGGGCGAGCCGTGCTGCGTAAGCCTCAACTGTCGGTGGAACACATGGTGGAGGATGTATCCACCATCCATTCCCTCCCCCTATTCTATTCGCAGCTGTCCGAGGCGATCGATCATCCCCGCAGTTCCATCGGCGACATCGCGAAGATCATCGCCGAGGATCAGGGGCTCACGGCACGGATCCTCAAGCTCGCCAACAGCCCGCTTTTCGGCTACTTCTCCAAGATCGACACCATCACCCAGGCCGTCACCATCATCGGGGTCCTCCAGGTGCGCGACCTGGCCCTGGCCCTCTCGGTCATGGACGTCTTCAAGGGTATCCCCGAGGACCTGGTGAACATGGAGCAGTTCTGGAAGCACAGCATCGCCACCGGGCTCGCCTCCAGGATACTGGCCACCAGCCAGCGGGAGTCCAACCTGGAGCGCTTTTTCGTGGCCGGGATCCTGCACGACGTGGGGAGACTGGTGATGTACGTCAAGATACCCGAGATCTGCCTGGAACTGCTGGAGGAATGCCGCGCGACGGGATCTCTTCTGCACCGCTCCGAGCGGGAGAAACTCGGTTTCGACCACGCCGAGGTCGGCAGCGCCCTTCTCAAGCGCTGGAAGATCCCCCCGCGGGTGGCCGAGCCGGTGGGGACCCACCACGACAGCAGCAAGGGGGACCAGTACCCGAGGGAGGGAGCCATCCTGCACTTCGCCGACCTGATCGCCCACGCGCTGCAGATAGGCAACAGCGGAGAGATTTTCGTACCGGAACTGGACCTGGGCGTCTGGGACCGGCTGCAGATCTCCAGCTTCTACCTGCCGACGCTGGTGAAGCAGGTCGATGCCACCTACGAACAGACTGTTTCCGCACTCTTCGGGGGGGAAGATGCCGCCCGATGACGCGCGGGACATCCAGATCCGCAAGCTCCAGGAAAGGGTGAACTTCCTCGAGGAGAGCAACCTCAACTACCTGAAGACTCTCGACGTCCTCACCGCCTGCAGCGATTTCCAGTCGGACATCTATCGCCTCAAGGAGTCCTCCTTCGTCATCAAGGCCGTCTTCGGTCAGTTGAGGCGGCTGATCCCATTCGTGACACTCTCCATGTTCGGCATAGACGAGGACTCCTCCTTTGATCTGACGGTCTGCGAGCCGGAGAAGGCCAAGGCTGCGGTACGTAAAGAGGTGGAGGCAAGGGTGCAGGACGGCACCTTCGCCTGGGCGCTTAACCAGAACCACCCGGTCGTGGTACCCACCATCTCCGGCAGCGAGACGCTGGTGCTGCACGTCTTGGCCACCAACAGCCGCATCAGGGGGATGTTCGCCGGCATCATGCCCGGAAATCACCTGAACACCGAGGTCTCGACGCTGAACGCGCTGAGCAGCATCCTGATCAACACCGCCTATGCCGTGGAAAACTCCGAGCTCTACGACATGCTCCAGGAGCACATGCAGAACCTGGAGCTGAAGGTACAGCAGCGTACCACCGAACTGGAGCACGCGCTGGTACAGGCCGAGGCGGCCACCGCGGCGAAGAGCATCTTTCTCGCCAACATGAGCCACGAGATCCGGACCCCGATGAACGGCGTGATCGGCCTGGCCCGGCTGCTCATGGACACGCCCCTTGACCAGGTGCAGCAGGACTACCTGGGGTCGCTGTCCGACTGTGCCGAAAGCCTGCTCACCATCATCAACGAGATCCTCGACATATCCAAGGTGGAGGCGGGCATGATCACGCTCGAGAAGATCGTGTTCGATCTGCATCGCTTCCTCGCCCGGTCCCTGCAGCCCTTCATCCTGCGCGGGCAGGAAAAGGGCGTGCTGGTCCAGTTGGAGATGGGACAGGGGCTGCCTCAGCTGGTCGTGGGGGACCAGGTGCGCATCGGCCAGGTGCTCGGGAACCTGGTGGGGAACGCTCTCAAGTTCACCCACAAGGGGGCCATCACCGTCAGTTGCCGTCTCCTTGAGCACACGGCGGGAGGGGTGCTTTTGAAGTTCGCCGTCGCGGATACCGGAATCGGCATCGCGCCCCAGGCGCTGGATGTCATCTTCGAGAAATTCTCCCAGGCCGACAGCTCCACCACGCGGCTCTACGGCGGCACCGGTCTCGGCCTCTCCATCAGCAGAAGTCTCGTGGAGCTCATGGGAGGCACCCTCGGTGTGGAGAGCCGGCTTGGCGAGGGGAGCGTATTCAGTTTCACCCTCCAGGCGCGGCTCCCGCTTCCCGGCGAGATGCCGACAGAGGACGCGGAAGAACAGACCGTCGAGGCGCTCGGCCCGCTGCGCATACTGTTGGTGGATGACGTTCCCATCAACCTACTCATCTCCTTGAAGCTCATCGCCAAGACCGGCAACCACCAGGTGGACTGCGCCGCAAACGGCGAGGAGGCGCTGGAGAAGTGGGGCCGGTCGCCTTACGATCTCATTTTCATGGACGTGCAGATGCCGATCATGGACGGGCTGGAGGCCACCAGGATTATCCGCTGCCGTGAAAAAGGAACGGGACAAAGGGTGCACATCTGCGCCATGACGGCCAACGCGATGAAGGAGGATGTGGAGATCTGCCGCCAGGCCGGGATGGACAGCCATATCTCCAAGCCCGTGCGGGAGAAGGAACTGAACGCCGTGATCAGGAAGCTCTGCAGCGAAGTCGCGCGCGATGAGCAACCGTCCGACGTCTTCGCCGGACCGGAGTCGGTGCCTCCCGCGACAGGCGAGGAGCCCGATTTCGACCTGGGTGACCTGTTGGAGCGGCTGGACGGCGACGAGGAGCTGGTGGGCCTGTTCGTCGTAAAGTTCGTGGAAGCGGTAACCGAGCACATTCGCCTGCTCAATGAAGCACTACAGCGGGGGGACCACGAGACCTGCTATTTCAAGGCACACACCATCGCCGGGACGGCGGCCAACATGGGTGCGCCGCGCATGCGCAAGATAGCGGCACAGATGGAACAGGCCGCAAAGGAGCGGGACCTAGCACCACTGCCCGCCCTTTTCGACCAGTTGCAGAAGGCTTTTGCGGCATTTGTAGCAGTGACCGCGCCTCCCTAAAGACCAGGGGCAAAAAAATGGAGGCTTAGCCCACAGCCCCCATTTTCTTGAAATCCGGATTTTGTTCTGCAACGCTCAGTTACGCACCGCCCCTGGTCAGGACTTCCATGGTTTGGATGGCGTCTTTGAGCTGGAACTCCAGTTTTCTCAGTTCTTCCTGCGTGTACACGCTGGTCCCTTTGCCGATCTCACGATGGAGCCTGTCGATCCTCTGTTGCAGCGAATCAACGCTGTCTCGGCAGTTTTGTGCTACCAGCAGGCATTCATCTTTCTGAAAATTATCACCCCCGTTCATCCCCATGCCTGTTTCAGCAGTCACCGGAAGGGCGGATATGAGCGTAACGGTAACAAGGAAACCCAACTTCCTGACAATACCTTTCATGACGAACCTCCTTTTTCAACTGCAATTCAGGATATTATCAATATAGGCAACGCCCTCTAAGATTGCAACTGAATTTCGTTATCACAAACACCGCTTTTCTAGCACAGCCCGTCTCTGTCCTCAGACATCACTCCCATGCCACTATGCCAGTGAACCGCGGTAAAGAAGCTCGAGCGACCGCCGGCATACTGTATACAATTTCACGTTCAAATTCCCTAAATATTCTAGTGCCTAAGCCGATATGTAATACAAATTGACGGCACCAAATTTTACACATCCGTGAGAAGAGGTCGACATTAATGAACATCAGCAAAAAGATTTTCATCGCGAACGTGGCCATCGTCCTGTTTGCCACCATAACGACATCGGCAGTCACGCTTTACGTGATCAAGAAGGAGATCACCCGCCAGGTCACCGTCGGCCTCACCTCACGTACGAAGGCCTTCCGCGAGCTCGTTGCTCCCAACGGCTCCGGATTCGCAGTCGTGGATGGCAAGCTGCAGGCAAACGGCACCGTTCTCGATGGTCGCAATGATTTGACCGACAAAATGAAGGATATCTTCGGAGGCGAAGCCACCATCTTCCGGGGCGACATCCGGGTTGCCACCACCATCAAGAAGGATGACGGCAGCCGGGCGGTAGGTACCTCGCTGCAAGGAGCAGCCAGGGAAGCGGTCATAGACCGCGCTACCGCTTACATCGGCGAAGCCAAAATCCTGGGCACCCCCCATTTTGCGTCCTACCTGCCGCTGCTTGACAGCCAGGGGAAAGTCATCGGCGCCCTTTTCGTTGGGGATAAGAAGTCGCAGTTTCTCGCCGTTTTTGATGATCTGAAGTACCTGAGCCTGGGCATCTCTGTGCTGTTGGCCGGACTCCTGGCGCTGGTCGCGTTCCTGGTCATGCGCAGGGCGCTCGAGCCGATGCGGGCACTGATCGCGACCCTTAAGCACGTTGCCGAGGGGGATGGGGATCTCACCCGGCGCCTGGCCGAGTCCGAGGACGAGATAGGAACGGCGAGCCGGTACTTCAACCTGTTCATCGAGAGGGTGCACGCGATCGTCCAGACGGTTGCGGAAAATGCCAACTCCGTTACGGAGGCGAGTTCCGAACTGCATCACAGCACCGAACAGTTGGCGCGCACCACGGAAGAAGTGGCGGGCCAGACCGAAACGGTTTCGACTGCAGGGGAGGAGATGGCCGCGACCTCCGCAGACATTTCCAGGAACTGCCTGCAGGCGGTGGAAAGCGCGCAACGCGCCTGCGACATGGCCACCATTGGCTCCGCCGACGTCGAGCGGAGCATACGCGGCATGCAGCTCATCAACGAGAAGGTGCGCCTCACCTCCGAAAGCGTGAGCAGCCTCGGGGCCATGTCTCAGCAGATCGGTGAGATCATCAACACCATCCAGGACATCGCGGACCAGACCAACCTGCTGGCCCTCAATGCGGCAATCGAGGCGGCCCGGGCCGGCGAACAGGGGCGCGGCTTTGCCGTCGTCGCCGATGAGGTGCGCAACTTGGCCGAGCGGACCACCCATGCCACCAAGGAAATCGAGATCAATATCCGTTCCATTCAGGACGAGACCACACGAGCGGTGCAAGTGATGCAGGAAAGCGCAAGGGAAGCGGCCAAGGGGGCCGAGGACTCGGTGAAGTCGGGGCAGAGTCTCGAAGGGATCCTAAAACAGATCAGCGAGGTGACCCAGCAGATAGGACAAATCGCTACTGCGGCCGAGGAGCAAAGCGCCACCAGCCGTGAGATCAGCAACAACGTCCACCAGATAACGGGGATCATTCAGGGAACGGTCAGGGCCAACCGTGAATCCATGACCACGGCCGACAAATTGAACGCGCTGTCGGCAAACCTCAAGGGGCAGATCAGCAAGTTCAGCTATTAGAGACAAACTGTAGCGAAGATACACGGACGGCCCGGCACATGCTCGGGCCGTTTTTTTTGAAGTGGTCAGGACAGGCGCCAGTCGATCGGGTCCAAGCCATGCTGCACAAGGTAGGCGTTTGCCTTTGAGAAATGTCGGCAACCTAGGAACCCACGGTGCGCCGACAGCGGTGAAGGATGCGGTGCGCGCAGGACCAGGTGCCGTGCATCATCGATAACGGCTCCTTTTTTTTGAGCGTAGGCTCCCCACAACATGAATACGACGTGCTCCTTCTTCTCGTTCAAGAGGGCAATCACCCGGTCCGTGAAAACCTCCCACCCTCTCCCCTGGTGTGACGCAGCCCTCCCTGCCTCGACGGTCAGAACACTGTTGAGGAGCAAAACGCCCTGGTCGGCCCAAGCCCTGAGGTGGCCGTGCCGGAAATCAGCCGGCGCAAGCCCCAGATCTGCCTGTATCTCTTTAAATATATTCACCAGAGAGGGGGGCGTTTCGACGCCGTGCGGCACAGAAAAGCAGAGTCCGTGAGCTTGGTCCGGCCCATGATAGGGGTCTTGGCCCAGGATGACGACCCTGACCTTATCGAAGGAAGTGGAGTTCAGGGCGTTGAAGTATTCACTCCCTTTCGGATAGATCACCTTCCGCTTGGACATCTCCTTGCGCAGGAACTCTCTGAGGTCCCGCATGTAGGGTTTCTCAAACTCGTCCAGAAGACAGCATTTCCAACTCGGCTCCAACCGTATCTGCGATTCTGTCGACATCGTGGCAACTCCGCATGCCTCATCCGTGGAATACGCAAGAAATTAGCATACCCTTCCCCAGCGAGCCAAGCCCAATCTACCAACGCCCCCAGTTATGAGCTCTCCGTTGCCCTTGTGGACACGCCGAGCAACATTTGTTGCAGTGTTACTGCCCACGCCACAACATTGACAGCTTTTAATGTTGAAGTAGACTGGTGTGGTTGAAAAACAGAGGCGAATTTCGAAGGAGGAAACCATGCCGCTAGAATGTTCCGTTTTGGGCAAGGACCTGGCTATCACCGAGACCACTGTTCCCGTAATTTCTCCTTACTGGCGCCTGAAACGAAATGGTCATTGGGCACTACTATGCCGCTACGAGCAGGAGCAGGCTCGCTGCTCCATGCTGTCCCCTAAAATGGGCGCTACTCTGGCACTCATGGATGGCAGGCTGACTTTCAGGCACCTGTCGCTGATAGCCCAATACGCCTTCGACCTGGAATCGCAGGAAATGTCGCAGGAGTTCGTTACAAGGGTCATCATGGCGGCGAACGGGGAGGATGATGCCGTTGTCAACATGACTCGGGAACTGGAACCTTATGTCAAACGAATCGACCCGTTTGATTTCGCGGTAAAGGCATCGAAATGGAAGGCGCAGGAAAGACCAGCTGTACCTATTTCGTTGAACCTGATGTTTTCCAATGACTGTCATACCAACTGCTCGTACTGCTTTGCAAAAGGACACTGCCTCCCCGAGAGCAAACTCTTGTCAACAGAGCGCTGGAAAGAGCTCTTGCGTGAGGCAAAATCGATGGGGATCGAACAGGTTTCCCTATCCGGTGGGGATCCGCTTTTTAGAAAGGACGCGTTGAAGCTGATAGAGGAACTGATCGATCTAGAAATACTCTTTGCTCTTTCCACGAAGTGCTACATTACCGATGAAATCGCAGACAGGCTGGTTTCCATCGGCATGACCCAGCCGGTCAACCAATACGTGCGCGAGATGCAGCTGAACATGGACCCCAATGAGCCGACGGCGGACAACCTGGCCGGCAGCCCGGGATACTACCACAGGGCGGTACACAGCATCAGGAACTTGTTGAAAAGAGGCTTCAACGTCAGGGTTAAAGCTGTGGTGACAGCTCTCACTGCTCCACACATCTACGAGTGGGTCGATGAGTTGCAGGATATGGGGGTGCGTCAGATATCGGTGGCAGCCTATAACAGAAGCCCCCGCGGCAAAAACGAAACTTTATTCCTAAGCAATGAAGACAGGAATTCCATCATCGACCAGTGCCGTCACGCCAGAATCGACTTTCCTGAAATCGACCTCAGGACGATAGGATGTGAACCGCCCCAATACACTGTCTCGATACAGAAGGTCGCTACTGAAACTGTGAACGCACTACCTGATGAGGATGCGGAAATTCACGAGAAGCTGAGGTGCTGGAGGGAAGGCGATCACTCCTTTGGGGCACAATGCAGCATGACCATTACTCCCGACGGGAAAGTGATGCTCTACGACACCGTTCCGGAAGACGAAGCCCTGTTCGTAGGCGACGTCTCTGCGACATCGATACTCGAAGTATGGAACAGTGACCCCTTGCGGAACTCCCCAACCCCTAAGACGGAACAGCTGAAAGGAGCAGCATGTTACGACTGCAAGAATCTGGCGAGGTGTCAGAGCAAAGCAGGATACTGTTTCCGTGATGCCTATTTTAACTCCGGGACGCTGTTGGTGCCCCCTGCACAATGTCCCATGCTGCAGGGGAAGAGCAAGGTCTAAGCAGGCCCCGACGGGGGCTTGAGAGTGGAGTTGCCTAGTCAACAGGAACAAAGAGGCACAGGCAAAAAGTCCGTCTCTGGACGCGAAAAAGCCCCGTCTGTTTTCAGACGGGGCTTTTTCTATTAAATTCCCTGCGGCGACCTACTCTCCCACATCGTTTCCAATGCAGTACCATCGGCCCTGAGAGGCTTAACTTCCGTGTTCGGGATGGGAACGGGTGTGACCCTCTCGGCATAGCCACAGAGAAACCCTTAGCTTTGGCTTGCGCCATCGCAGTATGTTTCTCACAATCGCATTTCGTGTCTGTAGGATTTTTGGCAGTTTATGATCGGGGGGTGGAGAACCACCCCCCTCTCTAAGAATTTTTTATGGTCAAGCCTCACGGCCGA
>NZ_JAHLMF010000014.1 GCF_018919385.1 Geomonas diazotrophica | reverse complement strand
GGATGAGGCTTATTTCGAAGGACTTGAGAACCTGAGGCCGGCAGCCTGACGCCGGTAATTCCCACATCGACGGGACATTGCTTATTGCGCCCATCAGGCTGTCTCACAAACCCCGGCCACCTCATCCTTGCTGCTCAGATGTCGCTGGTTGGGATGCTGCAGGCGTGAAAGTGAAACGCCCGCTGGCACGGGCGTTTCGGGTATTCCTTTAGGTGGGCATGAAGAAGAAGGGAGGGGTCCAGGGACCGGGCCCTTCAGGCATGATCCACCTCATCCTGAGGGCGTACTGCTGCCCCGGGGTCAACCCATCCAGCTCCATGTTTTTGAACTGGCCGAACACCGCCGCATGCTTCCAGTTCCCCTCCACGGTGGGGTCGCCCGTCGTTATGTGGAATTCGCAGCTTCTGGCGCGAGGAGCCTTCTTGGCCTTTCCGACGATCCCGCCCCGTTTTACGCTTTGGGACAATACTACGTCCGGATAGGTCGCCTGGTGTTTCACCGGGGAGGGCGCGGTCTCCTTGGTGTAGTCAAAGCCGCTGGATGCCAGAATCTCGACATTCCCCTTGGCGATCAGATTGACGTAATCCGCCAGTTCATTGAGCTCTTTGATGAGCTGAGTGCGCAGATTTTTACGCTGCGCGATGCTCTGCTTTGCACGGCTACGTGCTTCAAGGCAGGCGTTGTCGAATCCCTCCAGTGTGCCCTTTACTTGCCCCAACGGGGTGACTTCCTGGGGGTAGGGCTCCTTGAAATAAGCGTTGCCGGTTAGCGAGGTTACGACCCCTTTCCCGAACGAGCTCAGGCCGGGGTCGTCCAGGCGGCTGAAGCTGCGTTTGACCATCGGTTTTTTGCCCATGTGTCGTCTCCTTTGTATTGGTTTTTACTAATCCAACGTCGGAAGTTTCCCACGTTTATCCGGTAATGCAAGCCACTAAAAGCAACTAAGCCTTGCACCCGCACCTCACGCCCTTTCCCCTTTATTTCCCGCCAGATTCGCGCTATATTCACTCACTCGATATCGGCAGCCGTCAAAAGGAACCACATGCCTGCGATGTATTGCGAATTTTACGGTTTCAGGGAGAGCCCGTTCACCATTACTCCCAATCCCCGCTTCCTGTTCATGAGCGAGCAGCACCGTGAAGCCTACGCCCACCTGATCTATGCGGTTGACAACCGTGCCGGTTTCGTGGAACTCACCGGCGAGGTGGGGACCGGCAAGACCACGCTTTTGCGCACCTTCCTGAACCGTCTGGACCAGGAGGGACACCGCACCGCCCTCATCTTCAACCCCTGCCTGTCGGACCTCGAGTTGTTGAAGAGCGTGAACCGGGAATTCGGGCTGGTCTGGGAGTCAGAGAGCAGGGTCGAACTTCTGCAGGTGCTGAACGCATTCCTCTTGGAGCAGAAGCAGGCGGGACGCAGCGTGGTGCTGGTGATGGACGAGGCGCAGAATCTCCCCATGGAGGTGCTGGAGCAGATCCGCCTGATCTCGAACCTGGAGACCGAGACGGACAAGCTGATCCAGATCGTTCTCTCCGGGCAGCCGGAGCTGCTGTCTGTGCTCGGGCGCATGGAACTGCGGCAGTTGAACCAGCGCATCACGGTGCGTTACCATCTGCTCCCCATGGACTTCGAGAGCACCCAGTCCTATATCGACCACCGCATGGAGCTGGCCGGATGCTACCGCGCCGCCGAATTCTCGACGGCGGCCATGAAGCACATTTACCGCTTCTCGGGTGGGGTGCCGCGGCTGGTCAACGTCGTCTGCGACCGCGCCCTCCTGATCGGGTTCACCGAGGAGACCAGGACCATCACCGGGAGCATGGCTGCGCAGGCCGTTGCCGAGGTTGGCGGCCGTTCCCCCTACGGGCTCGCGGCGCAACTGCTGCGGCGCCTGACCGGCGGACTGCCGCGCTGGCGCAGCTGATTTTCAACTTTTCGAGGAGTTTATGAGTTCGATACTGAAGGCATTGGAGAAGGTGGACGAGTCGCAGCGGTCCCGTCGACCCGCAGGCACCGGTGGGCTCCCCAAGGCAAGGGGACGTCGTCCCGCCTGGCTGATTCCGGTATGGACCCTGGCGGGAGCTGCCATCGCCACCCTGGCGACCTACGCCCTCATGGGGGGCTTCTCCCGTCCGGCCGCACGGGTAACGCCCAATAGTGTCGATGCCGTGGCCACTGCCGCCCCGGCTGCAGCGGTCCCCGCCCAGGCGGCGTCCGCCGTTGGGCAGCAGCAGGCTGCAACAGCGGTCGCCCCGGAGCACACCTCTGCCGCTGCGGCCGCCGCACCCGTCGCGGCTGTCAAGCCGGCCAAGGTCGCGACCAAACCGGCTCTGGTTCCTGTCGCCGCTACGGCGCCGAAGCAGGTTGCGCAACCGGTTGCGAAGCCGGTAACCCAGGCGGCAGCCAAGGCCGCTACCAAGCCTCAAATCCCGGCCAGGGTTGCCGCGAAGCAACTGGCCCAGCCTTCGGTCATGGCCAAGGCTTCTGCCGTCGCCCAGCCGGCTGTCGTGCAACCGGCACCCGCAGTTGCCGTACCCGCTTCGGCTGCGCCGCAACCAGTGCCCCAGCATAAGTCGCGGCCGGATATCCGCGTCACCGGTATTGCATGGCAGAACAGCAGCGAGTCGAGCTTCGCGATGGTGAACGGCAGTCCGATGCGGCAGGGGAACAGCGTGAATGGCTACAAGATCGAGCAGATCTATGAGGACAGCGTCCGGTTTTCCAACAGCAAGGGAAACAGCCTCGTGGTGCCGCTTGGAGCGGGCGAGGAGTAAGGCGCTATGTCACCAGAACCCGAAATGGACCAGCAGCAGTGGGAGGCCCTTTGCGAGCAATGCGGCCTTTGCTGTTTTGAGAAGCTAGAGGACGAGGACGGCAGGATCCTGTTCACCTCGACCCCCTGTCGCTACCTCGACATCACCACCAGGCGCTGCAAGATCTACAATAAGCGTTTCAAGGTCTTCCCCGAGTGCGTTCAGCTCACCCCGGAGCTGGTCAAGGAGCTGAAGTGGCTGCACCGAAGCTGCGGCTACAAGAAGGCGATGCGCAAAGGGATCCTTTAAAAGCAATTAACAGGGATAAAAGGGATCAAAGGGATAAAGTCAAAAACGGGTTGTTAACTCAAAGCCGCAAAGGCGCGGAGTGAAAATAAATACAGGTGCAGGGATTGGGCTGAACAACTCTTTTTGGGGTGTATCCCTTTCATCCCTTTATCCCTGGTTTTAAAGGGAGTCAAATGGCAGAAAAGAAGCAAGTAGCTGTGGCGAAACTTTCCGAGCGCGATTTCCAGGCGCTTCCCCTTCAGCAGAAACAGGACTACCTGAGGACGGTTTCCGGCAAGGAAAAGATGGACCTCATCGTCTCCGACTCCGACGCCAGGAGGCTCGCCGCCGGTCTGCAGCCCCAGGAGTTCTTCTGGCTCATGAAAGAGGTGGGGGAGGCGGACGCAGTGGACCTGCTGCGCCTGGCCACCGCCGAGCAGGGCGTTTTCATAATGGACACCGAGCTTTGGGACGGCTGGACCTTCTCCGAAGAGCAGGCCTGCCACTGGCTCACCTACTTCATGGAGGGGGGCGAGGCACGGGTTCACGAGTTGGTGAAGCATCTGGATTTCGAGCTGCTGCAGCTGTTGTTGAGCCGCGAGATCATCGTTGGCGGGGGGATCGGCGACCAGGGTAACGACGAGGAGCGCCAGGGCGACTACGACCATACCTTCGACGACGTTTTCATGATCAAGTTCAAGAACCCCAAGCACAGCCAGCTGATCGGGGCCTTCCTCTCCGTGCTGGTCAAGCTCGACAACGAGCTGTACACCGCGCTCATGGAGGGGGTGAAAGGGGACGTGGACCTGGAGCTCGAGGAGCAATGCCAGCGCTTCCGCACCGGCCGTCTGCAGGATCTCGGCTTCCCGCCGCTGGAAGAGGCACTCTCCATCTACGCCCGGATCCACCCGGACCATTTCCAGTTGCAGGGGGGCAAGGATCTCGCTGCGGCAGGGGAGGGGGGGCAGCTGATCCCCGTCTTTGCCGACGAGGGGACGCTTCTCTCGCGTGCCCTGGACCTTGCCGGTTCCGATGTCGTTTTGCAGGAGCTGAACTACCTGGTGAACAGCGCCCTCGTCGCCGAGGGGCAGGCCTTCCACGAGCCCGAGTCGATGCTTGGTGTGATGCACCGCGTCTGCGGTTACCTCAACATCGCCCTCGAGAAACTTGCCGCCGGTGACGAGCATAAAGCGGCGCGGATACTCGTAGAGGAGGAGCTGAAGCGGCTGTTCCAGCTCGGCTACAGCATCGTGCTGCAGCTGAAGTTTGCCGCCCGCGACACCGAAACGGTCGACTATGCCACCGGCAAGCTCCTGGCAGGGGTCAAGGCGAAGCGTCCCCGTTACTACCGCGGGCTCGATGCCGACGGCGTTGACGGCTATCGCGAGTTTCGCGACCAGGAAGACGTGCGGCGGGTTTCCGAGCTGCTAGCCCAGTTGCAGGGGTAACCTCATTTTTTTCAACAGGGATGAAGGGGATGCAGGGGGATTTTTTATAATTCCTTTCATCCCCTTCTCCTTTTTATCCTTTTATCCCTTTTATCCCCTTCATCCCTGTTCATTGCAAACCGACCCCTCATTGGTATTCTTTTAGGCATTTGTTTTCCGGGTATGGACGTCGATCGCATCTGCCGCAGCCGTCAGGGGGGGAGGATGAAGGTACTGGTCGTCGACGATTCCAGAAACGATCGCAAGATCATCCGCTACAATTTCGAGTGGCATGGCTGGCATGTCGTCGAGGCCGCCAACGGCAAGCAGGGGCTCGAGGTCGCGGCGGCCGAAGCCCCGGACCTCATCCTCTCCGACTGTCTCATGCCGGTGATGGACGGCTTCCGATTCCTCCGCGAACTCAAGAAATTCCAAGAACTCGGCAGGATCCCCTTCATATTTTATTCAGCAATCTACACCGGCAGCAGGGAAGCCGAGCTCGCTGCCTCCCTAGGGGCCACGGCTTTCCTGGAGAAACCGATGCGGCCGGATGAACTGTGGGAGGAGGTGGGACGGCTTTTGGTGGCGGAGGTGGCCACCGAGCGCGAGGCGGAGCCGCGCCCGATGCAGGAGGAGGATTCCCTCAGGGACTACAGCCAGGTGGTGGCCACCCGCCTGGAAGAGAAGGTCCGGGAACTGACCGAGGAGAACGAGAGCCTGCTCAGGTTGAACGGCGAACTGGAGCGCAGGGTGGTGGAGCGGACCGCGCAGCTGGAATCGGCCAACCGGGACCTCGAGATGTTCAGCTACTCGGTCTCGCACGACCTGCGGGCGCCCTTGCGGCACCTCGAGGGGTTCAGCCAGGCGCTCACCGAGGAATACGCAGCCAGGCTCAACACCATAGGCAACGACTACCTGGACCGGATCAGGAGGTCCAGCCGCCGCATGGCGGACATGCTGGACGCAATCCTGGAACTGTCACGCAGCGTGAGGGGAAAGCTCAACAAGGAAGATGTGGACCTGAGCGCGCTGGCCAGGGAGGTCGTGGGGCAACTGGTCCGTTCGCAACCGGAGCGGAAGGTTGATGTCCGGGTGGCGGAGGGGATGACGGCGCGGGGCGATGCGCGCCTTTTGAAGGTGGCGGTGGAGCACCTGGTAGGAAATGCCTGGAAGTTCACCCAGACAAGGGAACATGCCGTGGTGGAATTCTTTCCCATCGAGTGGGAGGGACGTTCCGCCTTCGCCGTCCGGGACAACGGGACGGGGTTCGACATGGCGTACTCCGAAAAGCTGTTCTCGCCGTTTCAGCGGATGCACAGCCAGGAGGAGTTTCCGGGCCGCGGGATAGGACTTGCCATCGTGAAGCGAATCGTCAGCCGTCACGGCGGCAAGGTGAAGATAGAAGCGGAAGCGGGGCAGGGCGCCACGGTGACCTTCACCGTTTAGCGCGTCGCTGCCAGCTTCCCGGTCAACTCTCCGCCGCTGGCCGCGGTGATCAGCACGCCGACCTCCTGGTTGACCAGCCCCTCGCACTCCTCGATGAGCACCGGAAGGTAGTTCCTGGACAACCCCTTGCGTCCCCCCTCGTCCTTTTGCACCAGCACCTGTAGTTCCCGCCCGACGAAACGTGCCGCGTACTCTGTCTTTTTCTTTTCCGACAGGATGCGGAGCGCCTCGGCCCGCTCCTTGATGACCCGCGGGTGGACCTGGGCAGCCATGGTCGCGGCCGGGGTGCCGGGGCGCTGCGAGAAGGGGAACACGTGCAGGTAGGCCAGGGGGAGCGACTCGATGAAGGAAAGCGTCTCCTGGAACTCTTGGTCGGTTTCGCCCGGGAAGCCGGCGATCACGTCGGAGCCGATGCTGACGTCGGGCATGGCCGCGACCAGGGCCTCGACCACGGAGCGGAACAGCGCGGTGTCGTAGCCGCGGTTCATGCGGGTGAGGACGCCGTCGGAGCCGCTTTGCAGGGGCAGGTGCAGGTGAGGGCAGACGACGCCGGAGCCGGCCATGAAGGCGATCATCTCCGGCGCTACCTCGGTCGGTTCCACCGAGCCGACCCGCAGGCGCCTCACCACCCCCTGGCGCTCCGCCTCCCGCATCAGGGCGAGCAGGTCGGTGGGCGGGTCGAGGTCGAGGCCGTAGGCGCCAAGGTGGATGCCGGTCAAAACGATCTCCTGGAAACCCTTCGCCGAGAACGCCGCCATGCCGTCCAGCGCCTCCTGGGGGGCCACGCTCCTGCTGGCCCCGCGGGCGTACGGTACGATGCAGTAGGCGCAACGTGCGTCGCAGCCGTTTTGGACCTGGAGAAAGGCGCGGGTGTGCTCGGCGAAGCTCTCCAGCTGTGTTCTTTCTCCCGTTCTCTGCTGCGATATGTCGCTCACCACCGCCTGCGGTTCATCCCCGAGCCCCTTGATGAAACCGACGATGTCCTTCTTCTCGCTGTTTCCGAGGATAAGGTTGACCCCCGGGAGCTTCAGCAGTTCATCGCCCGCCATCTGGGCGTAGCAGCCGGTGATCACCACGCGTGCCTCGGGGTTCATGCGGGTCGCGCGCCTGATGAGGCGGCGGGACTCGGCATCGGTCTTGGCCGTGACGGTGCAGCTGTTAATGACGTAGATGTCGGCGGTTTCGGTGAAGGGGACGAAGCTGTAGCCGTTCTGTTCCAGGGCTTCGGTCATGGCGGCGGATTCGAACTGGTTGATCTTGCAGCCGAGGGTGGTGATGGCGATTCTTTTCATGCGGTAAAACGAACCTCGAAACACGGTTAACAGGGATAAAAGGGATGGAAGGGATATAACCAAGATTTAACGCAAAGCCGCAGGGGCGCAAAGAAAAGTCTAAAGGCACAAGATTTGGGTTACCCCCGAACATCTTTTGTTTGGGGTTTATCCCTTGTATCCCTTTTATCCCTGTTTAAATGGTTTTTACCCGATCTTCTTCTTGAGCGCCTCGTGCTCGGCGGCGAGCGCATTGTACTTCCTTTCCAGTTCCCGGATCTGATCGAACAGACAGGAGATCGCCTTGGCCTCGGGGTCGGGCATCTTGCCGTGCTCGAGGTCCGGACGGTCCTGGGGCTTCTCGGTCGCCATCACCACGCGCCCCGGGATGCCGACCACGGTCGAGTTGGGGGGGACTTCCTTGACCACGACGGAGTTGGAGCCGACCTTGCTGTCCTTGCCCACGGTGAAGGGACCGAGGATCTTGGCGCCCGAACCGATCACCACGTTGTCCATCAGGGTGGGGTGGCGCTTCACCTTCTCCCAACTGACCCCACCCAGGGTGACCCCGTGGTAGAGGGTGACGTTGTCGCCGATCTCGGCGGTCTCCCCGATGACCACCCCCATGCCGTGGTCGATGAAGAACCCCTTGCCGATGGTGGCGCCGGGGTGGATCTCGATGCCGGTCAGGAAACGGCCGATGTGGGAGGTGAAGCGTCCCAGGAAATAGAGTTTGTGCGTCCAAAGCCAGTGGGCGACCCGGTGGAACCAGAGCGCATGCAGCCCGGGATAACAGAAGATCACCTCCAGCACGCTTCTTGCCGCCGGATCCCTGTCAAACACCGCCTTAATGTCCGATTTTAGCCTCGCAAACATCGGTACCCTCCCTGGCTGCTAGTACGTTAACGAAACAAGCACCATCTGCTTCGCCATTTTTTTCGTAACATACCACACCGATTACGTCAATAATTAACTGCCGCAATCGTCTCACGCCCGTTCGCTGCACTCACTCAAGACGCAAAGTAAACCCAAACAACTTCATTTAACAGGGATAAAAGGGATCAAAGGGATAACACCTGACACAAAAGATTTCAGGTTAAGCCAAAACGTCTTGTTGGTCTTGCCTGGCCTCGCGCCTTTGCGTCTTCGCGCGAGAAGGGTTTTACGCCTTTATCCCTTTCATCCCTTTTATCCCTGTTTGAACGATATGCCTTTGCTGTTTAGCAGCTCCAGCGACTCGGCCAGCGGATCGCCTGCCCCCTCGACCCAATGGATCACCGTGCCATGGCTCTGCCGCAATCGTCTCACGCCCGTTCGCTGCACTCACTCAAGACGCAAAGGCGCAAAGTAAACCCAAAACAACTTCATTTAACAGGGATAAAAGGGATCAAAGGGATAACACCTGACACAAAAGATTTCAGGTTAAGCCAAAACGTCTTGTTGGTCTTGCCTGGCTTCGCGCCTTTGCGTCTTCGCGCGAGAAGGGGTTTACGCCTTTATCCCTTTCATCCCTTTTATCCCTGTTTGAACGATATGCCTTTGCTGTTTAGCAGCTCCAGCGACTCGGCCAGCGGATCTCCTGCCCCCTCGACCCAATGGATCACCGTGCCATGGCTCTGCATCCGCTTGAACCAGTTCTCCTGCTTCTTGGCGAAGTCGTGGATGGCGGAGTTGAGTTTCTGGAACATGTCGTTACTGGAAAGCTCCCCCTTCAGGTAACGCGCCACGTAACGGTACTCCAGGCCGTAGAACTCGAACTTGTCCCAGCCGGTGCCGGCAGCATGCAGCCGCTGCACCTCCTCGATCATCCCCGCCTCGAGCCGCTCCCTGAGTCGTTTGGTGATCCTCTCCCTGAGCTGGGCGCGGTCCCAGCGGATACCGATGGTGCAGGGGGTGATCTCCGGCCAGGGCTCCTCGCCCCCCCCCTGGTACTCGGCGATTTCTATGGCACGCAGCAGGCGGCTCCGCTCGGTGAGGTCGGTGCTGTTGTGCAGTCTGGGATTGGCCCGGGCGAGGCGGTCGGCGAGCTCCGGCATGGAGAGCGGGGCGAGCTCCTGCCTCAGCGCAGGGTTCTCCGGGACCTCGATGAGACGGTAACCGCGCAGCACGCAGTCGAGGTACATGCCGCTGCCGCCGACCAGGACCGGCAGCCTGTCGCGCAGCGAGATGTCGGAGAAAGCGTCGAGGAAAAGGCGTTGGAACTGGAACAGGTTGAACTCGTGGCCGGGGGGGGCCACATCGATCAGGTGGTAGGGAACCCCTTGGTACTCGTGCAGGTCCTTGCCGGTGCCGATGTCCATGCCGCGGTACACCTGGCGGGAATCGGCCGAGATGATCTCCCCCTCAAGCCTCCCGGCAAGCTGTACCCCCAGGCGGGTCTTCCCGGAGGCCGTCGCCCCGAGTATCACCAAAAGGTTCGGGGTGCCGGGCGCCTCGCTGCCGCCCGTGCCGGTCAACGGAGCAGACCTTTTTTCAGGACGTTGACTCCCTTGATGAGCTCCAGGGCGCGGGCCAACTGGTTGTCCTTCTGCAGCAGTTCCTGCTCGCTGAGCTCTTTGCCGACGCCGTTCACCCGGGGCAACAGGACCGGGTGCGCGGGCTTGGCCGGGGCGGGCGCCTTGGTCTCGGGAACTTCCTGCATGTGCCCGTCGAGGTCCTGCTCGCGGATCTCAAGCTCCTTTTCCTTCTCCGTCTTCGCGGCCGCCGGTTTGGCGAATTCAACAACGATGTCGGGGGTGATCCCCTTGGCCTGGATGGAGCGACCGCTCGGGGTGTAGTAACGGGCGGTGGTGAGCTTCAGCCCGTCGCCGTTGTTGAGGGTCATGATGGACTGCACGCTTCCCTTGCCGAAGCTCTGGGTACCCATGATGACGGCCCGCTTGTGATCCTGCAGCGCGCCCGCGACGATCTCGGAGGCGCTGGCGCTGCCGCCGTTGATCAGCACCACCATGGGGTACTTGGGCTCCTTCTCCCCGATGGTCGCGGTGAGGGTGTGCACCGAGGCGGCGTCGCGCCCCTTGGTGGTGACGATGTCGCCGTTGGTGAGCCCTTCGCCTATGAAGCGGTCCGCCACGCGGTAGGCCTGGTCCACCAGGCCGCCGGGGTTGTAGCGCAGGTCGAGGATCAGGCCGGAGAGGGGGGCGCCGTTGTCGGCCGCCAGCGTCTTCAGCGCCTTCTCGAAGTCCTCGCCGGTCCGCTCCTGGAACTCGGCGACGCGGACGTAGCCGTAACCGGACTCCAGAAGGCGTGCCTTGAGGCTCTTGGTCTTTATGATGGCGCGGGTCAGACGGAAGGTGAGCGGCTTCGCGCTCCCCTCCCTGATGACGGTGAGAGTGACCTGCGTTCCGGGGGTGCCGCGCATCCGGCTCACGCACTCGTTGATCGGGAGGTCCTTGGTCGGCTTGCCGTCGATCTGGAAGATGTGATCACCGGCGAGGATGCCGGCCCGAAAGGCGGGGGTGTCCTCGATGGGGGCGTTCACCATGAGCTTGCCGTTGCGCATGTCCAACTCGATGCCGACGCCGCCGAAGGCGCCCGCCATGTGCACCTTCATCTCGGAGTACTCCGTGACCGGGAGGTAGGTGCTGTGGGGGTCGAGCGCGGCAAGCATCCCGTTGATCGCGCCGGTCATGAGCTTCTTGTCATCGACCTTGTCGACGTAGCTCTCCTTGACGATGTCGACCACCTCTTTGAACATGGAGACGTACTCCGCCTCGCTCCTTCGGGCGCGCTCTTCCTTGTCCAGAAGCGGCGCGAGGAAAAAGATGGCGGCGAGGACGGCGGCGACGGCCGATATGACAAACGCTTTTTTCAACATCGGGGACCTTTGACGGGATTTTTAGGGGATGAACCGCAACGTGTTAATGTAGTTTTTGCGCGTGTTGTTGTCAACTGCATTTGCCCCGGCCTTCGGCCTTCGCCGCTAAACGGCTATGGCCGATAAATCGCTGCCTTCGCCGCTAAACGGCTACGGCCGATAAATCGCTGCCTTCGCCCTAAAGCGGCTACGGCCGATAAATCGGATTTGCTTAAAGGAGCTACGGCCGATAAATCGGGGCCTTCGCCTTAAAGCGGCTACAGCCGATAAATCGGTATCCAACCGAAAAGGTCTACGGCAGAAATGGCCGGCGCCCCGTATTCGCTGCCTGGACCCAAAACCGTTGACACTGCGGCTACTTTGTTGCATAACGCAAGCGAACTATCAATCGGAGGCGCCAGTGGAACAACTTGTCAAACATTTCAAGGGGAAATTCATCACCGGGCTGTTCGTGGTGGTCCCCCTCGGCATCACCATATTCATCCTGAAGTTCCTGTTCAACTTCGCCGACGGCATCCTGGGGAGCTACCTCGACTCGCTGCTGGCCGCGTTCATCAACGATCACTCCTATATCCCCGGCCTGGGCATGCTGACCGGCGTCATCGTCATCTACCTTTCCGGCTTGCTGGCGACCAACGTGATGGGAACCAGGATTCTCCGATGGGGGGACGACCTTTTCTCCCGCATCCCCCTGGTGAAGTCAATCTACAACTCCAGCAAGCAGCTGACTCAGGTGTTCAAGGACGGAAAGACCTCCTACCGCAGGGCCGTCTTCGTCGAGTGGCCACGCACCGGGGTACGTGCCGTCGGCTTCGTGACGGCCGAGGTGGAGCGCGACGGAGAGAAGCTGGTGGTGGTCTACGTCCCGACCATGCCCAACCCCACCTCCGGCTTTGCACTGTTCTTCCACGAGTCCGAGGTGTACGACTGCGGCATGAGCGTCGAGGACGCGGTGAAGTTCGTGGTTTCCGGCGGCGTGGTGGTGCACTAGGGAGGTGTCCGTGAAGATCGTGGTGCTGGATGGCTATACCCTGAACCCGGGGGACAACCCGTGGGACGAGGTCGCCGCCTTCGGCGAACTGGTGGTACACGAGCGCACCCCCGAAGAGCTGGTGCTCGACCGCTGCCGCGGCGCGCAGATCGTGCTCACGAACAAGACCCCGCTTTGTGCAGCAACGCTGGCGCGGCTTCCCGAACTGCGGCTCATCTGCGTGCTGGCCACCGGCTACAACGTTGTGGACCTGGCGAAGTCGGCGGAACTGGGAATCCCGGTGGTCAACGTCCCGGAGTATGGCAGCGATTCGGTGGCGCAGCACGCCATCGCGCTCCTTTTGGAGCTGACCAACCGTGTGGCGCAGTACCACGCCGCGGTGCAGCGGGGCGAGTGGTCCCGCTCGGCCGATTTCACCCTGGTCGCGCAGCCGCTCGCCGAGCTGAAGGGGAGGTCGCTCGGGATCGTGGGGCTGGGACGCATCGGCTCCAGGGTGGCCGCCGTTGCCGGCGCCCTGGGGATGGAGATCCTCGCCTGCAACCCGCACCGAAGAGAGGCCCCCGAAGGCATGGCGGTCCAATGGCTGGAACTGGACGAGCTTTTCGCCAGGGCGGACGTGGTCAGCCTGCACTGTCCGCTGACGGCGGAAAACGAGGGGATGGTGGATGCCGCCCGGCTTCGCCTGATGCAGCCCCACGCGCTGCTCATAAACACCTCGCGCGGCGGCTTGATCAACGAGCGCGACCTGGCCGACGCGCTCAACGACGCAGTCATTGCCGGGGCCGCCGTCGACGTCGCCGCCGTCGAACCGATTCCCTCCGACAGCCCGCTCCTTAACGCCAGGAACTGCATCGTCACCCCGCACATCGCCTGGGCCACCCTTGCCGCCCGGCGCCGGCTCATGGCGACCACGGCAGGGAACATTGCGGCTTTTCTCTCGGGCGCACCTAGAAACGTGGTGAACGGGCTGTAGCTGGTCGAACCACCAAGCCAAATCCCCCTGTCCCCCAGTTCCCCTAATAAGCGGTAGCGCAAAATGCGCCAGGCAGTTGAGGACGGGAAGAGGCTTTAGGTTTAACAACAAAGGCCGTCTTCGCGATCTTTGCGCCTCTTCGCGTTCTTTGCGTAACTGCTTGTAAAAAGGGGGACGCGAAATTGTCGTGCAGCGCTTCGATACTGATAACTCCCGACTCCCCGGTAGTCCCTGCTGAACCTCTGCTTTTCGCGGCGAAGCGTCGCCCGTGGCGGTAACGCATCCGTTCCATCCGGTCATAACCTGCCATAATTACGAAACAAATCCGGTTTTAACGCCCCGGTCCACACCGTTTGTGGAAAGCGTTGTGGAAAAGGCGTTGAAGACAGGGAAAAGCCTTTTTAAATTGCCCGCCTCTGCAGATTGCCTACAGAATAGGCACCCCCACCGCAACCAGGTTTTTGTTTTACCCGTAGTGATTTCAATGGCTTACGCTAAATGCCCGGTCCTGCGGGGAAAAGGCTGTCAAGCTTTTTCTGCAGGCTGTTCGGCGCAGGTCATGGTAAGCGCTGCCGAACAAATGATCGGCATTCCTTAATTCTTGACATGCCGCAGAAGGCTGTGTTAATTGGTAAAACCTTTTATTTCCAATAAGTTGTTTTTACGCGAACGACTGTTTGATGTGAAGAAACAGCAGGAGGGATCATGTCGAAAGAGATCAATTTGACGGTCGGGGCGCTTTTGGATGACATCGCCGGAAAATATCCGGACAACGAGGCGCTGGTCTACGTGGAGCGCGGTCTGCGCTACAGCTATCGCGAGTTCAACGAGAGATGCCGGCTGGTGGCCAAGGGGCTGTTGCGCATGGGGGTGAAGAAGGGCGACCACCTCGCCATCTGGGCCTACAACGTGCCGGAGTGGGTGACGCTGCAGTTTGCCACCGCCAAAATCGGCGCGGTGCTGGTAACCGTCAACACCAGCTACAAATCGGCCGAGCTTGAGTACCTTCTGAAGCAGTCCGACGCCAGCGTGCTGTTCCTCGTGCAGGGCTTCAAGGACACCAATTATATAGAGACGCTGGCCTGCGTAGTCCCGGAGCTTGCCGGCAGCAGACCGGGAGAGCTCGCAAGCCCCGTGCTTCCCTGCCTGAAGCACGCGGTCTTTATCGGCGACGGCGCCCCGGAGGGGATGATCAACTTCGAACATATCGTCGAGCTCGGCGCGCAGGTGTCGGACGCCGAACTTGAGGCGGTGGAGCGGACGCTCTCGGTCCACGACGTGATCAACATGCAGTACACCTCCGGCACCACCGGGTTCCCGAAAGGGGTAATGCTGACCCACCACAACGTGGTCAACAACGGTTTCAACATCGGCGAGTGCATGCGCTTCACCGAGAAGGACCGCCTCTGCATCCCGGTTCCCTTCTTCCACTGCTTCGGCTGCGTGCTTGGGGTCATGGCCTGCGTCACCCACGGCACCACCATGGTCCCGGTTGAGATCTTCGACCCGCTCAAGGTGCTGCAGGCCATCGAACAGGAGCGCTGCACCGCCGTGCATGGCGTCCCCACCATGTTCATCGCGGAGCTCGAGCACCCCCGCTTCGCCGAGTTCGACCTCACTTCGCTCAGAACCGGTATCATGGCGGGCTCCAACTGCCCCATCGAGGTGATGCGGCGCGTGATCCGCGACATGCATGCCGGCGAGATCACCATCGCCTACGGCCAGACCGAATCGTCCCCGGTGATCACCCAGACGAGGACCGACGACCCCATCGAGTTGAAGGTCGCCACCGTCGGGCGGGTGCTTCCCAACGTCGAGCTGAAGATCGTGGACATCGAGACCGGCGCGGAACTCCCCCCGGGGAAGCAGGGGGAGCTCTGCACCCGCGGCTACCTGGTTATGAAGGGGTACTACAAGATGCCCGAGGAGACCGCCAAGGCGATCGACGCCGACGGTTGGCTGCACACAGGCGACCTCGCCGTCATGGACGAGAACGGCTACTGCAAGATCACCGGCAGGATCAAGAACATGATCATCCGCGGCGGCGAGAACATCTACCCGCGCGAGATCGAGGAGTTCCTCTACACCCATCCCAATATCTCGGACATCCAGGTCTACGGGGTGCCGGACCGCAAGTACGGCGAGCAGGTGATGGCCGCGGTGGTCCTGAAGAAGGGATGCGAGATGACCGAGGAGGAGGTGAAGGAGTTCTGCCGCGGCAGGATCGCCAACTACAAGATCCCCAAGTACGTCCGCTTTGTCGACTCCTACCCGATGACCGCCAGCGGCAAGATCCAGAAGTTCAAACTGCGCGAGATGGCGATCCGCGAACTGCAGCTGGAAGAAAATGTCTGATCCGCAACACAGCTTTTCTAATAACCCCTTGATCTTATTGACCTGCGGGGGTTGACGCGGTACCGATTGTGAGTTATCTTTCCTTCTCCTCCCCATGAGCCTGTTTCATGGGGAGAGAGGAGGGGATATGCGGCTCACGCCGAAGAACGAACTGGAATACCGCTACAGGAAACTGCAAGTCGAGATGGCGGCCGCGGGAATGGACGCGGTTCTCATGGTGCAAAACGCCGACCTTTTCTATTTCACCGGTACCGTGCAGACCGGTGTGCTCTACGTTCCCGTTTCCGGGCGTCCGCTCTACCTCGTGCGCAGGGACTTCCTGCGGGCGCGCATGGAGAGCGGGCTGGCCGAGGTGGTCCCGCTCCCCTCCCTGAACCAACTGGCCGGCCTGATCGCCGAGCACGGCCACCCGCTGCCGCAACGCCTGGGGCTCGAACTGGACGTCCTGCCGGTCAACCTCTACCAGAAGTACCTCTCCCTTTTTCCCAACGCACAGGCGCTGGACGCCTCCCCCGCCATCAGGCGGGTGCGCATGATCAAGAGTCACTACGAGATCCACATCCTCCAGGACGCGGGCACGCAGGCCGACAAGGTCTACCGGCGCGCCGCCGAGGTGATCCGCGAGGGGATGAGCGAGGTGGACCTTGCCGCCGAACTGGAGCATCTCTCCCGCAAGGAGGGGCACCAGGGGTACGTCAGGATGCGCGCCTTCAACGGCGAACTCTCCAGCGCCCAGGTCCTTTCCGGCGCGGATGCGGCCGCACCCGCCTGCACCAACACGGCCCTGGGGGGGATGGGGCTCACCCCCGCCTTCGGGCACGGCGCAAGCTACAACAGGATCAGGCGCGACGAACCGATCATCGTGGACTTCGCCAGTTGCTACGACGGCTACCTGGCGGACCAGACCAGGGTGTTCGCCATCGGCTCGGTCTCCGACCGGATGCGGCGCGGTTACGAGGACATGCTGCGCATCGAGGAACTGATGGTGGAATGTGCCGTGGAGGGCGCCACCTGGGGGGGGATCTACGACGCCTGCGTCGACCTTGCGCGGCGCATGGGGTATGCGGAGCACTTCATGGGCACTCCCGGCAACCAGGTCTCCTTTATCGGGCACGGACTCGGCATAGAGATCGACGAGTACCCCTTCATAGCGAAAGGGTTCTCAGAGGATACCCTTGAAGTAGGCATGGCCTTCGCCTTCGAGCCGAAACTCGTGTTTCCCGGAGAAGGGGCGGTCGGCATAGAAAATTCATTTTATCTCTCTGAACAGGGACTTAAGCGTCTAACCTTCTCTAGTAAGGAACTGGTACTGCTGTAGCGCGTATTAAAATGTATGCAAAATAGTAAAACGCAATTTTTTTGTGTTGAAATTGGATCTGCTCAATGGTATACATTTGAAAAATCTTTGTATACAGTATACCTACCTCACGCAACCGGCCGAGTGGACATCACGCGCGGCTCGATGTCAGGGCGATTCGATTAGCTGTTTTCGACGTATGTACCTCAACCCCAACAGAAAAGGAGATCTGGCACATGACGCAATTAAAAGAGAAGTTGTTTGAGAAGATCCAGGCCCACCGTCCCCGCATCACCAGACTGACCAAGGAGTTCGGCTCCGTGATCATCGACAAGGTGGACATCGGTCAGTGCATCGGCGGCGCCCGCGACATCAGGTCGCTCGTCACCGACATCTCCTATCTCGATCCGCAAGAAGGTATCCGTTTCCGCGGCAAGACCATTCCCGAGACCTTCGAGGCACTGCCGAAGGCGGCAGGCTCCGAGTACCCGACGGTCGAGTCCTTCTGGTACTTCCTGCTGACCGGTGAGGTTCCGACCGTGGACCAGGTCGCCGCCGTCGAGGCCGAGTTCAAGACCCGCCAGGTTGTCCCCGAGTACGTCTACACCGCCGTGCGCGCCCTCCCGAAAGAGAGCCACCCGATGGTTATGCTCTCCGTCGGCATCATGGCGATGCAGAAGGACTCCAAGTTCGCCGCATTCTACAGCGGCGGCAAGTTCAACAAGATGGACGCTTGGGAGTACGTGTACGAGGATGCCAGCGACATCGTCGCCCGTATCCCGGTTCTCGCCGCATTCATCTACAACCTGAAGTACCGCGGCGACAAGCAGATCAGCATCGATCCGAAGCTCGACATGGGTGCGAACTTCGCCCACATGATCGGCCAGAGCGAGCAGTACAAGGACGTGGCAAGGATGTACTTCATCCTCCACTCCGACCACGAGTCCGGCAACGTCTCGGCCCACACCACCCACCTGGTGCACTCGGCCCTCTCCGACCCGTACTACGCTTACTCCGCAGGCCTCAACGGCCTGGCAGGCCCGCTGCACGGCCTCGCTAACCAGGAGGTTCTCGGCTGGATCATGGAGTTCCAGAAGAAGCTCAACGGCGCCGAGCCGACCAAAGAGAACGTCACCAAGGCTCTCTGGGATACCCTCAACGCCGGCCAGGTCGTTCCGGGCTACGGCCACGCCGTTCTCAGGAAGACCGACCCGCGCTACACCGCACAGCGCGAGTTCTGCCTCAAGACCCCGGGCCTCAAGGACGATCCGCTGTTCAAGCTGGTCGCCATGATCTTCGAGACCGCCCCGGGCGTCCTCACCGAGCACGGCAAGACCAAGAACCCCTGGCCGAACGTCGACGCACAGTCCGGCGTCATCCAGTGGTACTACGGCCTCAAGGAGTGGGATTTCTACACCGTTCTCTTCGGTGTGGGCCGCGCCCTGGGCTGCATGGCTAACATCACTTGGGACCGTGGTCTGGGTTACGCCATCGAGCGTCCGAAGTCCGTCACCACCGACATGCTCGAGAAGTGGGCTGCCGAGGGCGGCAGGAAGATGTAATCGGCTTTGCCGCATACTGCAAAAGAGAGAGGGGGCACCACGGTGCCCCCTTTTTTTATGTTGCGTAAAGCATGCGCGAAAGTCGCTAAACGGATGCTCAGCGTTCTTCGCGCTACGGCTTTTTATAGCAGTCACGCAAAGCACGCGAAGTAGGCTCTAAGGTCGCGAGGAGGGCCTTTTGTCGTTTACCCCGAGGTCTTCTTTGCGGTTCTTCGCGGATACTCTGCGTTCTTCGCGCTGCCGCGGGGAAGCAAGACCGGGCTTAGGGGGAAAGGTTGTCAACTGCAGGGAAGGGGAAGGGGAGGGGAAACTGCAAGCCGCTCAAGGTCTGAGCGGCCAATAGTCGCTCGCTACTTCTCTCCGAATACCTCGGCGCTGAAGACGTAAAGGTCAGCACCTTCTTTCCAGTCGTCCTTCTTAAGGCCGGCTTTCATGGCGGTCTGGTTCAGGAAGGTCTCCCGGTCCCAGTTGTGCTCCACGGCGACCTGCGGCAGCAGAACCCCGCGGGAAAAGTTCTTCTCCAGGTACAGCCCGTGCTTGCCCACCTCGACCTCTTCGGGGGAGGAGATCTTGCTAAGAGGCGACAGGACCGAGATCTCCAGTTCGAATTCGACCAGGTCGGCCTCCTTCATGGGGTAGAAGCGCGGATCACGGGTGGCGGCGGAGGCGGCCATCTCCTGTACCAGTTCGTAGAGCGGCCTGTCGGAGCTGAAGTTGCCGATGCACCCCCTGAGGGCTCCCTGTTTCTTTATGGTTACAAAGCATCCCTTGGGTGCTGCCAGCCTGTCCTCGCCCAGTTGCTGCATCTTCAGTTTCCCGGTCTGGACGGTGGCGGTTATCGCTTCTCGAGCTAGTTGCAAAAGGAGTTTCTTGTCTGCGGAATTAAGCTTTTCGTTCACGGCTCCCCCCTGGTGGCATTGCTCCGAGCTCGCCGGAGATTAATGGGCCCAAAATAATATATTTGCGAGCCGTTTACAAGAAAGAACCGAGCTCAGTCCCGAATATGCAGCCGTTTTTTCCGCTTCGGGGAGGCGAACCCGACCGGCGGGAAAGTACAGGAGTGGTCGGCAGGGGCGGCGGCAGCAGCCGGCAACCCTTGCAGCACCAGAGTTTTGCGAAGAAACGGTAGGTTACGCGCCGGCGCTCTCTTCCGGGTGCCGTTTTTGATGCCGGGCGAAGCCGGACATTTCGTTTTCAGCATGTTTGGCCGGGCCATCCAAACGTTTGGGAAAATGCTTTAACATTTTTTTGAGCTTGGCACCTTTAAAAACTGTTGACATTTCCACGAATGCTAGTATATTCGGCCTTTGTTGTCGCACAGAAAAAACCATGCGCTTTGCGCAGTAATGGTAAATCTAAAAAGAAAAGAGGTGATATCGTCAATGAAAAAACTGATCTCCTTGGCACTTTGCCTGGCTCTGGCCCTGTCCTTTGCTGCTGGCTGCAAGAAGAAAGAAGAGGCTCCGGCTGCTCCGGCTGCTGAGCAGGCTGCTCCGGCCGCTCCGGCTCAGGCTCCGATGTCCTCCGCTAAAGCTCCGGAAGCTGCTCCGGCTGCTCCGGCCGCTCCGGCTGAGAAGAAGTAAGCTGAAACAGGGCTACCCTGTTTCACGAAGCCCACAGATTCATCTGTGGGCTTTTTTTGCGTCTCTATCCGGCCATTTGCCTTGACAACGGGCGGACCGGAATGCTAATTAGAAGGGTCATTTACTACAATCGGTTCGGAGGAAACAATGGAAAGAACATTTGCCATCATAAAGCCTGATGCAGTGGAAAGAAACGTCACCGGCAAGGTGCTCGCCATGATCGAAGCTGGCGGGTTCAAGATCGTCGGCATGAAGAAGATCCTGCTCTCCAGGGCACAGGTCGAGGGTTTCTACTACGTGCACAAAGAGCGTCCGTTCTTCGGCGACCTTTGCACCTTCATGTCCCGCGGCCCGGTGATCGCGCTGGTGCTGGAGAAGGAAAACGCCATCGCCGACTGGCGCGGCCTGATGGGCGCCACCAACCCGGCCAACGCCGAGGCGGGCACCATCCGCAAGGAACTGGGCGTGAGCATCGAGGAGAACACCGTTCACGGCTCCGACTCCCCGGAGTCCGCTTCCTACGAGATCCCTTATTTCTTCAACCAGCTGGAACTGGTTTAATCCGAAGCTGGTTCAGGCAGACCAAGAGCCCTTCGCGAGAAGGGCTTTTTTAGTAGCCGGAAGGTATGGAAAAGACAGACATAAAGAATTTGACCCTGTCCGGGCTCGAGGCGTTCATCTCGGGGCTGGGCAAGGAGCGTTTCCGCGCCAAGCAGATCTTCAAGTGGCTCTACCAGATGGACGCCATGGACTTCGACGAGATGACCAACGTCTCCAAGGAGTTCCGGGCGGTGCTCAAGGAGCGGGCCGAGATCAGCAACCTCTCTCCCGAGGCGGTCGAGGCCTCCGAGGACGGCACCAGGAAGTACCTGTTCCGGCTCAAGGACGGCGCCGCGGTGGAGAGCGTGCTGATCCCCGATGAGGGGAGGAACACCCTGTGCATCTCCAGCCAGGTCGGCTGCGCCATGCAATGCGCCTTCTGCCTCACCGGTACCTTCGGCCTTTCCCGAAACCTCACCACGTCCGAGATCGTGAACCAGGTCTGCGCGGTGAAGCGCGAGCACCCGGTCAACAACATAGTCTTCATGGGGATGGGGGAGCCACTGGCCAACCTTTCCGCCGTGATCCCGGCCGTGCAGATCCTCACCGACCCGGACGGCTTCCAGCTCTCCACCCGCAAGGTGACCGTTTCCACCTCGGGGCTGGTCCCGGAGATGGCCGAGCTCGGGCGCGGCTGCACCGTGAACCTCGCGGTATCCCTCAACGCGACTACGGACGAGGTGCGTGACCGGATCATGCCGGTGAATCGGGCCTACCCCCTGAAGGAGCTCCTGGCCGCCTGCAAGGCGTTCCCGCTTCCTTCGCGGCGCTGGATCACCATCGAGTACGTCATGATCCGGGATCTGAACGATACCTTGGACGACGCCAAGCGCCTGGTGCGCCTGATCAGCAACATCCCGTCCAAGGTGAACCTGATCCCCTTCAACGAGCACGACGGCTGCGCTTTCAAGAGCCCGACCCAGGAGACCATCGACCGTTTCCACAAGTACCTGCTGGACAAGCACGTCACCGTGATCACCCGTTCCAGCCGTGGGGGGGACATCTCCGCCGCCTGCGGGCAGCTGAAGGGAAAGCTGGACCAGATGCAGAAGGATTAACGCGGCGCAGGGGAAACGCCGAACAGTACCTACTATATATTCAATGACGCTGGAGGGAGCTATGGCTAACGAGGTAATCGGGGTAATCGGCGGCAGCGGCCTGTACGAGATGGAAGGGATGACCGGGGTGACCCAGGTCACGGTGGATACCCCCTTCGGCCGTCCCAGCGACGAATACGTGACAGGCACGCTGGACGGCGTGCAGATGGTGTTTTTGCCGCGTCACGGCAAGGGACACCGCTTCACCCCCAGCGAGGTGAACTACCGCGCCAACGTCTACGGCATGAAGAAGCTCGGCGTGACCCGGATCATCTCGGTTTCCGCGGTGGGGAGCCTCAAGGAGGAGATCGTCCCGGGGCACATCGTGGTGCCGGACCAGTTCATCGACCGCACCCGCGGCTTCAGGAAGGACACCTTCTTCGGCAACGGCGTGGTCGGCCACGTCCAGTTCGCCGATCCCGTATGCGGCGAGCTCTCCGAGATCCTGTACCGCTCCGCCGGCGAGGTGGGTGCCACCGTGCACAAGGGTGGCTGCTACGTCTGCATGGAGGGGCCGGCCTTCTCCACCCGCGCCGAGAGCCACCTGTACCGCTCCTTCGGAGCCTCCATCATCGGCATGACCAACCTGACTGAGGCGAAACTGGCCCGCGAGGCCGAGATCTGCTACGGGGTCATCGCCCTCTCCACCGATTACGACTGCTGGCACGAGTCCCACGACGACGTCTCGGTCGAGGCCATCATCGAGATCATCAAGAACAACGTCGCCACCGCCAAGAAGATCATCCGACAAGCCGTTGCCCGCGTGGCGGCGGGGCGCGGCTGCGCCTGCGGCGAGGCCCTCAAGTACGCGGTGATCAGCGACACCTCGGTGATCCCGGTGGAGACCAGGGAAAACCTGGAGCTGATCCTCGGCAAGTACCTGTAACACTAAAGCCGGAGCCGCCGGTGCCAGCAGGCGGCCCCGGTCATCCCCTGCAACTCGAACCAACCCTGATCCCGCAGCACACCGGAGGCTTTATGAGCATACTCGTCGTTGGATCCGTCGCGCTTGATTCCGTGCAGACCCCGTTCGGGGAGAGAGACCGAGTCCTCGGCGGCTCGGCCACCTACTTCTCCACCTCGGCCAGCTTCTTCACCGACGTCAACCTGGTCGCGGTGGTGGGGGAGGACTTCCCCGAAGAACACACCCGCTTCCTCACCTCGCGAAACATCGACCTCACCGGCCTTTCCCGCGTTCCCGGCAAGACCTTCCACTGGAAGGGGCGCTACGGCTACGACCTCAACGAGGCGCAGACCCTCGAAACCCACCTGAACGTGTTCGAGAGCTTCAAGCCGGTGATCCCGGAGTCCTGGGCCGACGCGCAGTACCTGATCCTGGCCAACATCGACCCCGAGCTGCAGATGGAGGTGCTGAACCAGGTGAAGAAGCCGCGCGTGGTCGCCTGCGACACCATGAACTTCTGGATCTCCTCCAAGATCGAGGCGCTCAAAAAGGTGATCAGCCGGGTCGACTTCCTGATCATCAACGAGGGTGAGGCCCGCCAGCTCTCCGGCGAGGCGAACCTCGTCAAGGCCGCCCGCTCCATCATCGCCCTGGGGGTCAAGAACCTGATCGTGAAGCGCGGCGAATACGGCGTGCTCATGTTCAACGGCCACTCGGTCTTCGCGGCGCCCGCCTATCCCCTGGAGGAGGTCTTCGACCCGACCGGGGCCGGGGACACCTTTGCCGGCGGCTTCATGGGGTATCTGGCCAACACCGGCAACCTCTCCGACGAGGGGGTGCGCCAGGCGATCATCTTCGGCTCGGTGATGGCCTCCTTCAACGTCGAGGCCTTCAGTCTCGATCGTCTGAAGACCCTGACCTACCCGGAGATCGAGGCGCGCTACCGCAGCTTCAAGAACATGACCCATTTCCAGGGAGTGGGGGAGCTGTAATGCCCCGCCCCGGTGGCGCCGTTAAGGGGGTCCTCATTGACAACGATGATCATATCTGCTAATTTTTCCGGGTGTATTTCCGCGAGTTTACCGTGAGGTGTATGATCCGTCCCAGAACCTTCATGCCGGTTGCCCTCCTCCTCCTTGCCTCGGGATGCGCCTTGAGCCAGGCTGAGAAGAACAAGTCCATCTATCACTACCAGATGGGGCAGTCCTTCTTTGCCGAGAGCAACTACACCGGCGCGCTCCAGGAACTGACCGAGGCCGAGAAGCTCACACCCAAAGACCCCGAGCTGTTGAACCTTTTGGGGCTTACCTATTTCCGCAAGGGACGCTACGAACTGGCGGAGGCCAAGTACCTGAAGGCCCTCGATTTGCGGGAAAACTACTCCGAGGCGCGCAACAACCTCGGCGTGAACTACCTGGAGATGAAGCGCTGGGACGACGCCATCGCCCAGTTCAAAACGGTGCAGGAGGACCTCTTCTTTCAGGGGCAGGACAATGCCGCCGGCAACCTCGGGCTCGCCTACCTGGGCAAGGGGGACTACCAGCAGGCCCTGGCCGTGCTGCGCGGCCTGGTCGCCAAAAACGGCAGCGATCCGCGCACCAGGGTGAACCTTGGGCGTGTCTACTTCGCCATGGACAAGACCGAACTTGCCGTTGAGGAGTACCAAAAGGCCCTGCGCCTGAACCGTTCCTACGCGAGCGCCCACTACCACATGGGGCTTGCCCAGATGAAGCTGAAGGACGCCGACGCAGCCAAAAGCGCCTTCCAGGAAGTGGTCCGTATCGCCCCCGATTCCGAGATGGGGCAGCTCTCCAGGGAGTACCTGGATCTGCTCAAGGTGAGGTAACGTGGCTGAGCCAGAGGTTGAAAGCAGCGCGGAGGCACCGGTCGGGGAGTACCTGCGCAGTGTCCGTGAGGCGAAGGGGCTTGAGCTGGAGGAAGCCTCGCGCGTCACCAAGATCGGCAAGAACTACCTTGCCGCCATCGAACAGGGGGACTTCGACAGGCTCCCCAACGCCGCCTACATCAAGGGCTTTCTGAGACTGTACGCAGGCTTTCTCTCCCTTTCCGGGGACGAGGTGGTGGCGCGCTACGAGAAGGGGCTCGCCCCCCCTCCGGGAGCCCAACCCGAAGCGAGCGCCCCGGGGGCGCAGGGCATTGCCCCGCAGACCGGGATCGATACTCTGGAACGGGCCCGGTTCCGCAACCCCGGCCGCTGGATCGTTACAGCCCTCCTCTTGGGCGCGGTGGTGATCGCGGCGCTGTTCTTCACCGAGGGTGAGCAGCCCAGGGTGCAGCTCCCCCCGAGCGCTCCGGCCCCGGCCGCTCCCCCGGCGCCGGCCCCGGTCGCTCAACCCGTACAGAAGCCGGTCAGCAGCGCGCACAGCGCAGCCGCCCCGTCGCCGTCCGGGACCGAGACCGCTCCGGCGGCACCCGCCGGCAAGCAGAGCGGGATCGTGCTTAAGCTCCGCTTCAACCGCGACAGCTGGCTCAGCATCACCATCGACGACAGCATCTCCCAGCGCTACGACCTGAAAGCGGGCGACATCATCGAGTGGAAGGGGCAGCGCTCCTTCGCGCTGGACTTAGGCGACGGCGGAGCAGTCGAGGCCGAGTTCAACGGCCGGCCGCTGAAGGCCCTGGGTGAAGCGGGCAAACCGGCGCATGTGGAACTGAAGAGTGATCAACCGGCGCCCTGACGGCAACTAAGCGCCCCCTTTTATGAGTGACGCCGACCTCACTTAATGTGAACCTTGCCGGAGGGACGCCACCCCATGCGGGGGGAGACCCTTTCCCCGCTTTCGCCGGAATCCTTGTGACACCTGGAGTTAGCCCATCGTCAGATAATCGCGCGCCTAGCGCGCAACCGCGCTTGACACATCTACTCGCAGTGTTAGAATCAATCCTGCGGTTTTTAATAAGAATCTGGAGCCGATCTTGCCAAAGCAGCCGAAGCGAATACTTGTAGTAGACGACGAGGAGAATGCACGCATCGGCCTCTCCCGGTTGCTGGCCAAGGAAGGTTTCCTGGTAGACAGTGTGGCAAACGGGTTCGAGGCCCTCAACTACCTGCGCGAGCAGGAGGTGAACCTGATCGTCACCGACATAAACATGCCGGAGATGAACGGCATCACCTTCTTGAAGGAGTTGAACCGCAGCTACCCGGCGAGCAACGTGATCATGATCACCGCCTACGGCGGCGTGGAATCCTACATAGAGGCGATGAACCTGGGCGCCTTCGAGTACATCAACAAGCCGGTGAAGATCGACGAGCTGAAGTCGATCCTGAAAAAGATCTTCAAGGAAACGAGCCACTGACCACATGGCTGAACGGGGGGAGCAGATGCCAAGCTTCGACAAGATTCTCTTCGCCACCGATTTTTCCGAAAACTCCGACCACGCCTTCGAGTACGCGCTCACCCTGGCCAAGCAGTTCAACGGCCGGCTGACCATCATTCACGTCATCAACGAACCGGTGGACCTGCGCGGTTTCTACGTCCCGCACGTCTCCTTCGAAAACCTGGAGAAGGAGATCGAGGAGGGGGCGCAGAAGATGATGGCGACCTTCGTCGCCAACAACGTCGCCGGTTTCAACAACTACGAGACGACGATCGTGACCGGCGTGCCGTGGGAGGAGATCCTGAAGCGGGCCGAGACCGACGGCTCCTCGTGCATCGTGCTGGGCACCCAGGGCAGAAGCGGCATCGACCACCTGCTGTTCGGCTCCACCGCCGAGCGCGTGGTGCGAAAGGCTTCCTGCCCGGTGGTTACCGTCAGGCTCCCCTGACGGCAGCGGCATACATCCATGCGGGGCAGCGTTTGCTGCCCCTTTTTTTTGACGAATGCGATCCTAATCGGAAGGAGCAGGCCCCGATATGACCAACACGGAGAAAGAGCCGCGCGGCCGCGTGCTGATCGTCGACGACGAGAAGGTCATCCTCGATCTCACCGGCATCATCCTGAAAAACCGCGGCTACCAAGTCTTCACCGCCCTGAGCGCGCAGGAGGGGCTTTCGACCATCGAGGTCGAGCGCCCCGAACTGGTCCTTTTGGACTACATGATGCCCAACATGGACGGTCTCACCGCGCTCAAGGAGATCAAGAGGCTCTACCCCGACACCTACGTGATCATGTTCACCGGCAAGGGGAGCGAGGAGATCGCCGTCGAGCTGATGAAGGCCGGCGCCTCCGACTACATCCTGAAGCCGTTCAACAACCAGGACCTCGTGGAGCGCATCGAGAGCGTCCTGAAGCTGCGCGGCATAGAGCTGCAGAACAAGGCCCTCCTGAGCGAGCGCGAGAGGCTTTTGGCCGAGATCGCGGACTGGAACCGCGAGCTGGAGGCCCGGGTGCAGGAGAAGAGCGAGGCGCTTTCCCGTGCCCAGGCCGAGGTGGTCCAGTCGGAAAAGCTCGCCTCCCTGGGCTACCTCTCCGCCGGGATGGCGCACGAGATCCGCAACCCGCTCAACTCCATCGCGCTCTTCGTGCAGCTCATCAAGGGGGGGCTGGACGAGCCGGAGCGTCAGGAGTACGTGGAGAAGATCCTCAAGGAGGTGGACCGGATCGACAACATCCTGGGGAAGCTCCTGGACGCCTCCAAGCGCCCGAGGTTCGAGATCAGCGAGGTCAGGATGGACCGCATCCTGGAGCACACCCTGGAGGCCTTCACGCCGCAGCTGCGCCAGAAACGGATCAAGGTGGTCCGGGACTTCAGGAACATCCCCCCGGCCATCAAGGCCGACCCGATGGAGATCGAGCAGATCTTCACCAACCTGTTCTTAAACTCCATCCACGTCATGCCCGAGGATGGAACCCTCACCGTGGAGCTGGACCAGGACCAGGATTACATCAAGCTCAGGGTCTCCGACACCGGCCCCGGCATCCCGCCGGAGAACCTCCCCAACATCTTCGATCCCTTCTTCACCACCAACAGCCGGGGCACCGGGCTCGGACTCTCGGTGGTGCTGCGCATCGTCAAGACCTACCGGGGGAAAATCGAGGTGGAGAAGAGCGACCCCAGCGGCACCACCTTCGCGGTGCGCCTGCCGCTCAACGCACCGAGGTAAAAGGCGGTTTCCACTTTTCTTTTCGGCCGCATTTCTGTATGATAGCGCATTCAATCATGCCTTGAGGTCGAAATGACAGCAGAGAACAGGGGCAAAATCCTCCTGGTAGACGACGACAAGTTCTTCCTGAAGGTGATGTCCGATGCCTTCAGGGGCGCGGGCTTCTCCGTAGCGACCGCAGAGGACGGCGTCCTAGGGGTGCAGGCCTACGCCGCCGGGACCTTCGATGCCGTCATACTCGACCTGGTCATGCCCCGGATGGGAGGGGTGAGTGCGTCACTGGAGATCGGGAGGCTGGCCAAGGAGGCGGACCCGATCATCATCTTGTTGACCTCCATGTTCCAGGGCGCCCCGCACGAGCACCCCATTCCCGAGATGGGCGCCAAGGTGCACATCCCTAAATCCACCCCACCGCTGGACATCGTCATCATCGTTGAACAGCTCCTGGAAAGAAAACGGCGCGATACCGGCGCCGCCTGACGGACACCCCATGCCATTTCTGCTACGCAACCTCACCCTGAACCCGGGGGTGGAGGAGAGTGCGCTACGCCCGCTGGCCGCGGCCAAGCTGGGTGTGCGCGAATCCGAGATCACGGCGCTCGCCCTGGTTAGAAAGGGCGTCGATGCCAGGAAAAAGGGTGCCATCAAGCTGGTGTACACGGTCCGGGTGACCCTCGGGGACGAGTCGCGGGTCCGCCCTTGCGGCGACCTGACGCGGGTCGAGGCCGAAGAGCCTCGCCGCTTCCCGAAACTGGCCTCCCCGGAGCGCATCGTCATCGTCGGCATGGGGCCGGCGGGGCTCTTCGCGGCCCTGCGGCTCGCCGAATACGGGCTCACCGCCCGGGTCCTTGAGCGCGGGCGCGACGTGGACCGGCGTGCCTCGGACGTGGCGCGCTTTTGGCGCCTGGGCGAGCTTTGCGAACAGAGCAACGTGCAGTTCGGCGAGGGGGGAGCCGGGACCTTCTCCGACGGCAAGCTCACCACGAGGGTGAAGGATCCCAACTGCGGCTGGGTGCTTGAGCGCCTGGTCGACTTCGGCGCCCCCGCCGAGATCCTCTACGCCGCCAAGCCCCACATCGGCACCGATCGGCTGCGCGCGGTGGTGCGCGGCATCCGGGAGCGCCTGATCGAGGCGGGGTTCCGGATCGGCTTCGAGAGCCGGCTGACCGGCATCGGGATCGCCAAGGGGGGCGTGAAGAGCGTCGTTGTGAACGACACCGACGAGGAGCCCTGCGATTCACTGGTGCTGGCGCCCGGGCACAGCGCACGCGACACCTACGCACTGCTTAACGAGCTCGGGGTCACCCTGGAGCAGAAGCCCTTCGCAGTGGGGCTCCGGGTGGAGCATCCGCAGGCCCTCATCAACGAGATCCAGTACGGCCGCAACGCGCATCCATCGCTGCCGCCGGCCGAATACGCCCAGACCTACAACAACGAGGTGACCGGGCGCTCCGCCTATTCCTTCTGCATGTGTCCCGGCGGGGTGGTCGTGGCGGCCGCCTCGGAGGCGGGCCAGGTCGTTGTGAACGGCATGAGCGGCTACCGGCGCAACGGCCCCTACGCCAACAGCGCCCTGGTGGCCACCGTGGGACCGGCCGACTTCACCGGGAACTCCCCGCTGGCGGGAGTCGAGTTCCAGCGCGAATTGGAGCGACGCGCCTTCGTTGCAGGCGGAAAGGGGTACCGTGCGCCGGCCCAGAGCCTGCTCGACTTCATCGGCAGGGGCGGGGGGAGGATCCTCTCCAGCTACCGTCCCGGCGTCACCGAATACGACCTGGCCTCCCTCCTCCCGGCGCCGGTCGCCGCGACCCTCAGGGAGGGGATCGAGCATTTCGACCGCAAGATGCGCGGCTTCATCAGCGCCGAGGCGACCCTCACCGCGGTCGAGACCCGGACCTCCGCACCGTTGCGGATCGTGCGGGGAGCGGACCTGCAGTCCTTAAGCCACCGCGGCCTCTACCCGACCGGGGAGGGGGCCGGCTATGCCGGGGGCATCATGAGCGCCGCACTGGACGGCATACGCGTGGCCGACGCCATCGCGGCACGGATCGCCGCTAGCTGAAAGCTGCATCGCAAAGAACGCGGAGTATCCGCAAAAAAACGGAACCGGCTGCCCCAGCACGGGGCTTTCATTACAAGGAGCCTTACTTTGAAAAAAACCGTTGCCGAAATAAAGGACCGCGACATCGTCGAAGCGGTCTTCCTGGTCAAGGAAAAGATCGTCGCCATGGCCAAGAACGGCAAGCCGTACCTCACCCTGAAGCTGATGGACAAGACCGGGGAGGTGGATGCCAAGATCTGGGACAACGCCGACCAGGTCGGCTCCCTGTTCGATCGCAACGATTTCCTGGCCGTGAAGGGGAAGGCGAGCGTCTATCTCGGCAAGATGCAGCTGATCATCTCCGAGCTGAAGCGGGTCCCCGAGGAAACGGTCCAACTCGCCGATTTCCTCCCCGAGACCGACAGCGACATCAAGGCCATGGTTGCCGAGCTGCACGCCCTGGTGGGAAGCCTCACCGACCCCGACCTCGCGCGGCTTTTACGCTCCTTCTTCGAGGACCCGGAACTCATGGCCCAGTACCGCACCGCTCCGGCGGCCAAGGGGATGCACCACGTCTACCTGGGGGGGCTCCTGGAGCACTCGCTCGCCGTGGCGAAGCTGGTAGACGCCATGGTGCCGCTCTACCAGGGGCTGAACCGCGATCTCCTCATCGCCGGAGCGCTCCTGCACGATATCGGCAAGGTGCGGGAAATGACCTACCTGCGCTGTTTTGACTACTCCGACGAGGGTAAGCTCATCGGCCATATCACCATCGGCGTTGAGATGCTGCAGGAGCGGATCGCGCTGCTCCCCGGATTCCCGGTCGAGCTCGCCATGCTGTTAAAGCACATGATCCTGTCGCACCACGGCCAGTACGAGTATGGCTCCCCCAAGCGCCCGAAGACGCTTGAGGCAACCATCCTGAACTACCTGGACGACCTGGACTCCAAGATCAACGGCATCAGGACCCACATCCGCAAGGAGCCGGACAACCCGTCGCGCTGGACCTCGTACCACCGCCTCTACGACCGCTACTTCTTCAAGGAGAAGCCGCTCGCGGCGCAGGGGATAGGGGAGTCGGCCGAGGCTCCCGGGTCCGTGGTGCTTCCCGACGGCCTGGAGCCTTCCGAGCTGATACCGGAAACGGTGCCCGCTCCCGCCCCGCACATGAGCGAGCCGGAAAGGACCGCGCCGGAAAAGCCGCGCCAGGAACAGCGGGGCGGCGACCAGGGGCGCAAGTCCTTCAGCAACAACCCCTTCGCCATCCTGAAGAAGTGATGGCATACCGCATCTACCGGATAGCCCCTCAGCACAAAGACCAGGGGCTTCCAGCACGGAGGAATTGCCATGTTGTTTGAGACCATAGTGGTGGGCCCCTTGGGGGTGAACTGCTTCATCCTGGGTGACAAACAGAGTAACGAGGGGATCGTGGTCGATCCCGGTGCCGACTGCGAGATGATCCTGGCGGCGATCGCCGAGTTCGGGCTCAAGGTCAAGTACATCATCAACACCCACGGCCACTTCGACCATATGGGCTGCAACCGCGCGTTGAAGGAGAAGACCGGCGCGCAGCTTCTTGCCCACAAGGAGGACGTCCCCTTCCTCCTCAATGCCGCGCGCTCGGCCCAGAAGTACGGGCTGAACGTAGAGAACTCGCCTGAGCCGGACGCTTTCCTCACCGACGGCATGAAGCTCGAGTTCGGGCGGCGCGAGATCGAGGTGCTGCACACCCCGGGGCATACCCAGGGAGGGTGCTGCCTCTACCTCGCCAACGAGAAGCTGCTGATCACCGGGGACACCCTGTTCGCCGACTCGGTCGGCCGCACCGACCTCCCCGGGGGGGACCACGGCCAGCTGATCGACGCCATCAAGAATAAGCTCATGCCGCTGCCGGACGACACCATCGTCTGGCCCGGACACGGCCCCTCCAGCACCATCGGGCAGGAGCGGCGCTTCAACCCGTACCTCAACGAGTAGGGGGAGCACATGCTGAAAGGCAAGGAGATCGTTCTCGGGGTTGCCGGCGGCATCGCGGTCTACAAGGCGGTGGAGCTTTTGCGCCTCCTGGTGAAGGCGGGCGCCAACGTGCACGTGGTGATGACCAAGTCGGCCACGGAATTCGTAACGCCGCTCACCTTCCAGACCCTGTCCCGGAACCCGGTGCACCTGGAGCTCTTCAACCTGATTTCGGAAGAGAAGATAGGGCACATCGCGCTCGCAGACCGTGCCGACCTCTACATCATCGCCCCCGCGACGGCCAACGTCATCGGCAAGATAGCCCACGGCATCGCGGACGACCTCTTGACCACCACGGTCATGGCGACCAGGGCGCCGGTCCTGATCGCCCCCGCCATGAACGTCAACATGTACCGCAACCCGATCTACCGTGAGAACGAGGCGCGCCTCAAGGAGCACGGCTACCTCTTCGTCGCCCCCGCCTGCGGCATGCTCGCCTGCGGCTACGAAGGGGAGGGGAAGCTGCAGGCACCCGAGGTGATCTTCGAGGAGGCCGTGGCGGCCCTGACCCCGAAGCGCCTGGCGGGAGAGAGGATCCTGGTCACGGCTGGGCCGACGCTCGAGGAGATCGACCCGGTGCGCTACATCAGCAACCACTCCTCCGGGAAAATGGGATACGCCATCGCGCGCCAGGCGCGCCTTAGGGGGGCGGCGGTGACCCTGGTGACCGGGCCGACCTGCCTGGCACCCCCGGTCGGGGTGGAGGTGATCCGGGTGCAGAGCGCGCAGGAGATGCGGGACGCGGTGCAGGGATGCCTCTCCCGCATCGACATCGTGATCAAGGCGGCCGCCGTGGCGGACTACCGCCCCAGGACACGCGCCGGCGAAAAGATGAAGAAGAGCCAGGAGAGCCTCTGCATCGAACTGGAGAAGAACCCGGACATCCTTGCGGAACTGGGAGCCGGCAAGGGGGAGCGGATCCTGGTCGGTTTCGCCGCCGAGACGCAGGACCTGCTGCGCCACGCAGGGGCGAAGCTCAAGGCCAAGAACCTGGACCTCGTGGTGGCCAACGACGTCTCGCAGGAAGGTGCCGGCTTCAACGTGGACACCAACATCGCGAAGCTGCTCTTCAGCGACGGCCGGGTCGAAGAACTTCCGATGATGGAAAAAGAAGACCTGGCGGGTGTGATCCTGGAAAACGTGGAAACGTTGCTGGGGGAGAAGCGCGCAGCGAAGGGATAGAAGCCGCTGTAGGGGCGAATGATCATTCGCCCTGAAGCGTCCCCCTCCCGGACCCTCCCCCTTCGGGGAAGGGAGTAGAAGCGGAGGGAGCTGCTTCGAGAGGGTGCTACTTCGAGAGGATCTGCAGCAGCAGTTCCGGCTCGCAGATCGCTTCCTTGAGTTTCAGCTTCAGCTCGTCGAGCTCGGCGTAGGCCTGCTGCTTGGTGATCTTGCCGGTACGGTACAAAAGCCGCAGGTTCTTGCGCACCGCTTCCGCCGCCGCCAGCGCCCTTTCACCGGTCGGATCGGCGTGGAAAAAGCGCGAGGAGTCGTCGTTGTTCAGGAAGTCGAAAACGGCTTCCTGGGCCAGCTGCATGTACTCCTCCCGGTCGTTTTCCTCGAGCGCGTAACGCGAGGTGTCGGACAGGGTCTGCAGTATGCTCTGCCACTTCTCCAGGCGGCTCACCAGCAGGATGGAGTTGAAGATCTTCTTGTTGGTGCCGAAGGAGAAGATGGTATCCGAGAGGACCTTGCGCAGTAACTGGTCGTTGCTGCTGAAATGTTCCAGCGAAACCTTCTTTGCGGTCTCCCAGATCTCCTTTTCCACGTAGTTCTCGAAGCGCATCTCCCAGTAGGCGTGCTTCAGGGTCAGCGACGAGAAGCTGCGCATGACCTTGTAGGGGACGTAGTAGTTGTGGGCGATGCAGTCCGCGGCCAGGTGGGAGAGGTAGCCGTAGGCGCAGGCCTGCTGGGCGGGATCGCCCGCCTTGTCAAGGACCCGGTGCCCGATGCGCCAGCGGTGGCAGTGCTGCAGGTAGTGGGTGAACTTCTTGCCCAGGGTGATGTCGGCGGCGATGGTGCCGTAGAGGAAATCGTAGGGATGTGCCGAGATGATGGCGGCAACGGCCGGCTTCAGGGCGTCCAGGTTGTTCAGCACGTTCATGCCGAGCTGAAGGTGCACGCCGGCCCCCCAGGCGAGGGCCTGTTCAGGGAGCGCAAAGACCAGCAGGGATGTGACGAGAAGTAAAAGCGGCATGCCTTCGAGCATAGTTAATGAAACCGGAAATGTAAAGGGGTTTAGGATGGCGGAGATGGAGGAGCGGGAGCTGCTGTTACGCTCGCTGAAGGGGTACCTGACGGACTTGGCCGACAGCGGTCTGGATGAACTCGCTTTCGGCGCCCTCACCCCGACCGTGGCGCCTCCAGCGTCAGCCACCGCGGCTACAGCCGTGGCTTTGGCCGCCGCGCCGTCTGCGCCTGTCGCCCCGTCTCCTGCCGCCGTTTCCGCGCCTCCCGCCGGGACCGACGAGACAGCCGCACCTTTCTGCCGCCAGGAGGGTGACCCGCACGCCCGTCTTCTCTTCCTCATGAGCGGAGGTGGCTTCGCGGGTGCGGCCGGCGAGCTCCTGGCGAAGATCGTAGTTGCCATGAAGTTCCGGACCGACCAGGTCTGCCTGGTCAGCTTCGATAGTGCAGGGGATTCCGCGGCAGTCGCCCGAGAGGTGGCGCAGCGAATCGCTGCGGTGGAGCCGGAGGTGGTGGTCGCCTTGGGGGAAGAGGCAACCCGTTTGCTGCTTGGGGGGGAGGCAACCCTGGAGCAGGTGCGCGGCAGTTTGCAGGACGTCCGGGGGAGGGCGGTGATGCCGACCCTGCACCCGGAAAGTCTCCTGGCCGACGAGGCGCTCAAACGCCACGTCTGGGAGGACATGAAGCTGGTGATGCGCCGCCTGGCGGGGGCCGCCTAGCGCGGCGCGCTGCAGGATTTCAACTTGCCGGTCTCGAACAGGGTGATCGGCTGCTGCTCCACGCACATCTTGCCGTCCACCTCAGCCCGCGTGGCCAGGACACACCCTTCCAGTTTGCCCGATTCGTAGAAGCTGATTGCGCTGTACTCGTTGCAGATCAACCCCTCATAGTTGAAAAAATTCTTGGTGACACAGCTTTTCAGCATCCCCAGCTCGTAGAACTCGGCGTTGGAAAGCTGATTGCAGGTCACGCCGCTCAGCCTGGTGCTGTCCTTGAGGTTGCACGACTTCAGATCCCCGTTGGGATAGTAGAGGATGTCCGAGCCCGGGTTGCAGATGGAGGCGTCCACTGCCATCACCTGGTCCGTCCCGACCACCAGCAGCAGAAAAAGTATCAGTAACACCTGCTTCATAAATCACCTCCATCGACACTGTTTTCTCCCCCTCACACCACCCGCCAAGTATAAATTCGTGATTGGAAAATTCAAATGTGCCCCGCTGCAGGTTCTTGACTCCCCTGTTTGATTGGTTATCCTTAACCGGTTTCCGGCTGACAAATTATCTGCGAGAAAGGAGATCGTCATGGCAAAAACAAAGCGCATCATCACGGTCCTTGTCTGTGCCTGCCTGCTCACTTGCTTCGTCGGCTGCACCCACACCCACACGACCAAGCACGAAACCGCAGGGGAGTACGTGGATGACGCGGCCATCACCACCCGCGTCAAGGCCGCCATCTTCGACGAACTGGCGCTGAAGACCTTCCAGATCAACGTCACCACCTACCAGGGGGTGGTGCAGTTGAGCGGCTTCGTGGATTCGGCTGAGAACGCGAGACGGGCAGGTGAAATCGCCCGCGGCGTCAAGGGGGTGAAGGAAGTGAAGAACGACCTTATCACCAAGTAGGGGCAAAAAAAGCCCCCTCCCAAAAGGGAGGGGGCTTTTTGCTTGTCAGTGATGGACTCTGCGTCACTGCGCCGTCTTGAGCCAGCAGCGGAGCATCTCCGCCACGCTCCAGGCCTGGGCGATGCACCCCCTGGGGTTGTAGGGGTGCTCGGCATCGAAGATCTCGCTGATGGAGCCGATGCACTGCTGGTTCAACTGCTGCACCAGGCCGTCCAGGAAGCTGCGCGCCGCGCCGACCTGGTCCGGGTAGAGTTTCATCCACGAGTCGATGAAGGTGCCGATGAGCCAGGGCCAGACGGTCCCCTGGTGGTAGGCGGCGTCGCGGGCCCTGAGGTCGCCGTGGTAGGTCGTCTTGTAGTCGGGGTGTCCAGGGGCGAGGGTGCGCAGCCCCACCGGCGTCAGCAGGCGCTGACGCACCGTTTCCAGCACCTGTGGCCAGCGGTCCCGCTCCAGCACGGGGAAGGGGAGCGAGATGGCGAAGAGCTGGTTGGGGCGGCAGGCGTTGTCGTCGCCCAGCTCGCCGTCCACGATGTCGTAGAGGTAGCCCCCGTCGGCGTACCAGAAGCGCTGGTTGAAGGAGCGGTAGCTCTGGTCGGCAAAGGTACCGAGCTGCCGCGAGTACCGCTCGTCCCCCAGCTGCTCGGTCCACTGCTGCATAAGGCGCAGGGCGTTGTACCAGAGCGCGTTCAGCTCCACGGCCTTCCCCCGGCGTGGCGTGACCACCCAGTCCCCCACCTTGGCGTCCATCCAGGTGAGCTGGTATCCCTCTGCCCCCTGTTTCAAGAGTCCGTCACTCGAATCGACCCCGATGCCGAAGCTGGTGCCGGAGAGGTGCCGGTCGATGATCTCCCGCATCTGGGGCATGATCATGTTCAGCGTGGCCCGGTCGTTGGTGTATTCCAGGTAGCGGCTCAGCGCGTGGAAGAACCACAGGCTCGCGTCCGCCGTGTGGTAGAGCCCCTCGTTTTGCCCCTCCGGGAAGAGGTTGGGGATCAGGCCGTTCTTGACGTAGTGGGCGAAGGTACGCAGGATCCACCCCGCCTCGGTGTGGCGGCCGGTGGCGAGGGTGAGCCCCTCAAGCGAGATCATGGTGTCGCGCCCCCAGTCGGTGAACCAGTGGTAGCCGGCGATCACCGTGCAGACCTCGTCCCCCATGGCGTGGGCGCGCACGCTGTCCTTGTGGCGCCCTGCCGGGGTGATGATGAACTGGTCGGTGGCGAGCACCAGCTCGGCGGGAAGCCCCTGGCGCGCCCTGGGGTCCGCCGCGGCCAAAAGGAGCCGGCGCCGTTCCCTTTCCATCTCGAGGGCTGCCGCCGGCGAGAGGGCCGCGATGGTCTCCCAGGTCTCGGTGGAGGCGGTGAGGGCCGCGTCCTGCCCGATGCCGAGATCTACGGCGAAGTAGCCGGCGGTCCAGAGGGTTCCCAGGGAATCGTACCCCCGGGCGCTTTCCACGTCGTAGAAGATGTCGGTATTGTGCTTTTCCTCCAGGGTGAAGTTCCCCCTGCCGCCGTTGATCACCAGCCTCAGTTGGGGCGAATTGGCGCCGGAGGCGATCTGGTAGCGGTTTTGCACCGCGGTGAACATGTAGGGATCGTCCGAGGCGACGTCGACCGAGGCGTCGTGGGGGCGGAACTGCAGGTAGGGCTGCAGCTTGAGGCGCACCATCTTCTCGCCGGAGAGGAGGCGGTAGATCAGGTGCACCGTGTTCTGGCGGTGCACCATGACCAGCTGCTTCTCGATCACGGTACCGTTCACCTTGTAGCGCCAGACCGGGAGGCCGTCCTCGAGCCTGAAGCCGGTCAGGTACTCCATGCCGTGGAACTCGAGCCCCGACTCCTTCTGGTCCCCGCCGAAGCGGACCATGCTCCCGTCCGGGAACCTGATCGCCTCGGTGAGCCGGTTCAGCATCACGATGCGCCCCATCGGCGAAGGGTAGGCCGCGATGAGCAGGCCGTGGTAGCGCCGGGTCAGCGCCCCGCAGACCGTCCCCGAGGCGTACCCCCCAAGGCCGTTGGTCAAAAGCCACTCCTGTTCCAGCATCTGCCGTGTCCTCAGTTCCTCGTCGTGCCGGTCGAGACGGTATTCCCGCGTTACCGTGGTCATGGTTCGTTACCTCCCTCGGGGACCGGAATCAGCACCAGTGCCGCATATCCCTGCAGACGCCAGAATTTTTCCATGTCGAGCTTCGGTGTCCCGGAACCGCCGAACTCCACCTTTTCACTGCTCCAGAGCATTTCCCAGGTACAGCCAAGCGGTGGCGCCAGCATCGGCTCCGGGATGGGCGCCAGGTGCAGCTCCCGCCCCAGGTTGACCAGGAACAGGCGCTGCTCCTCGCCGAGGAAGTAGCGCAGCAGGAAGCCTCCCCTCCCCAACACCGCCCCCTCGATGTGGCAGGCGTAGCCGCGGTTGAAGACGGGATCCTCGCGCCGCAGCCTGATCAGGTCGCGGTAGAGCGCGTAGACCTTGTGGTGACGCTCGCGCTCCCTGAGGTCGATGCGGGACTGCTGGAAGGTTTCCAGCTCGTAGGGCTTGTCGATGGTGTCGATCACCTCGGGGGAATCGACGTTGGTGAACTGCTTCAGGAACTCGATGCGCCCGGCGTGGACCTGCTGCGAGGTCTCGCTGCTCAGGTCGGCGAAGTAAAGGAAGGGGGCGCTGGCGGAGAATTCCTGTCCCTGGAAGATCATCGGGGTCTGGGGGAGCAGGAAGAGCACCGCGGTCATGGCGCGCAGGGCGGCCGGGTTGGTGAGCCTGTCGATCCGGGTCCCCCAGGCGGAGTTCCCGATCTGATCGTGGTTCTGGATGTAGTTTATGTAGCTGTTCGGGCTGATGCCGAGGGTGGGGGAGCCGCGACGCTTCCCCTGCCAGAAATAGAACTGCCCCTGGTAGAGGTAGCTCCACTTGGCGCAGGAGATCATCTCCTGGGGGGAGCCTAAGTACTCGGAGTAGTAGGCGTCGTGGTACCCGGTAAGGGCCACGTGGGCGCTGTGGTGAAAGTCGTCGTTCCAGACCGCGTCCATGCCGAAGCCCCCTTCCTCCCTCGGGCGCAGGCAGCGGTAGTCCTGCCCCTCGTTCTCCGCCACCAGGAGCAACCTGCGCCCCTTGGCCGATTCCCTGGCGCCGCGCGTGATGTCCCCCAGGATGTGGATGTCCGAGTTGTCTATGATAGCATGGGTGGCGTCGAAACGCAGGCCGTCCAGGTGAAACTCGTCGATCCAGTAGGCGGCGTTGGCGATGAAGAATTCGCGCACCGGGGCGTTGTGCCTGCCGTCGAAGTTCATCACCTTGCCCCAATCGCTCTCGTTCGCCCCGTAATAGAATTCGGAAAAATGAGCCAGGTAGTTTCCCTCGGGGCCGAAGTGGTTGTAGACCACGTCCAGCATGACGCCGAGCCCCAGGGCGTGGGCGCGGTCCACGAAGCGGCGCATGTCGTCCGGCTCTCCGTAGAGCCGCGTGGGGGCGAAATGGTTCACCCCGTCGTACCCCCAGCCGAATCTGCCGGGGAAGTCGGCCACCGGCATCACCTCGACCAGGGTGACTCCCAGTTCCTTGAGCGCAGGGAGCTGTTCCGCTGCGGCGCGCCAGGTCCCTTCCATGGTGTAGGTCCCCAGGTGCATCTCGTAGATGACCTGCCCCTCGCGCTCCACGCCGGGCCACCCCTCGTCGCTCCAGGTGAAGCTCGCCGGATCCACTACCAGGGAGGGGCCGTGGGGGCCCTCGGGCTGGAAGCGGGAAGCAGGGTCAGGAAAGCTATCCGCGCCGTCCAGGCGGTAGCGGTAGCGCGAGCCGACCTTCGCCTCGCTGCAGAAGCCGGAAAAATATCCATCTTCCTCGGGGGAGAGCGCCGTCGCCTGCGGCGTCGGGGTGCCTTCGAGCACCACCTCGACTTCCCGGTGGCCGGGCGCCCAGACCCTGAAGTGCACCCCTCCCGGTACCGTTTCCGCCCCGATGGGTACCCTTCTCTGCATTGCAGTCATCGCCGCCTCCGACGCCGTTACTGTCAGAAAAAATTAACACGCTCTAAAATAACACACTCCGCGAATTTTAAAACCGATTGGGCGGGGGGCATCCTTCATGTGCCTCGGCTTCCCGTGCCGAGGGGGGCCGATTGACGCAACTGAAAAGCCGATCATGTGCCGGGGAGGGGACATGTCCGCCATCTTACTGGAGAAAAATGCGATTTTTTTGTGCGGGGAGTTTGACAGAAAATCCGTCACTGCTAGTATTGGGTTTTATTAATTTAAATCAATAAACTTTTGTCTAATTAGATGACCGCTACCGCAAAGGTCTAACCGCTTGAGGGGAGGAGCTTTTGGCAGGGAGCGTTCTTGTCACGGGGGGCGGTTTCATCGGTTTCCACCCGGCGGCCATGGTTGTTCGTGGCCGAGCGCTTCCGCGGCACGGCTGCCGAGACCATCGCCGCTCCCCCGGACGACTGGGGAGGGAGGTGCGCGGTGGCCTGGGCGCGTCAGCTCAGATTAGGAGGGGGCGCCTTCGATCCTCAGGCGGAGCAACTGGTCCGGGTGGCCGAGGTGCTCGACGCGGCCAACGGAAGGTAACAAAGGTAAACTGGTAAATAGATACGTCGATACACAGATAAGACGATAAGCCGCGCCGGGCGGCTCTTGAGCGGTGCCCTTCCCGCGGAGGAAGGCGAAGGGGACGGGTGTCCCTTTACCGGAGCGGCATCACGGACTCATGAGATGGCAAGGCGTTAGGAGCTAATATTTCGGGTGTTTGTTCAACAAGGGTGCAGCCGGGATTTTTTATTCATGAACAATGCGGTTCCCACCACAGGAGCAAGCCAGCACGCCCCCCCGAACGCGCCGGGGCTGATACTGATGACCGCCGATCCGATCGGCGGGGTCTGGAACTACGCCCTGGAGCTCAGCCGCGGCCTGGCCCCACACGGGGTGCGCATCGCCCTCGCCACCATGGGGCGGCCTCTTTCCCCCGGGCAGCGCCGGGAGGTGGCCGACGAGGCGAACGTCACGCTGTTCGAGAGCGGCTACCGGCTGGAGTGGATGGATGATCCCTGGGCCGACGTGGAAATGAGCGGCGACTGGCTCCTCTCCCTGGAGGCGGAGCTGAAGCCGGACCTCGTGCACCTAAACGGTTACGTCCACGCGGCGCTCCCCTGGCGCACCCCCTGCCTGGTGGTGGCCCACTCCTGCGTCCTTTCCTGGTGGGAGGCGGTGCGCGGCGAACAGGCACCGCAGCGGCTGGAAGGATACCGGGTCCGGGTCGCCCGTGGGCTGGCCGCGGCGGACCTGGTTGCCGCGCCCTCCTCGGCGATGCTCGAGTGCATCAGGAGGCTCTACCTGCCGCTTCCCGACGCGCAGGTGGTCTACAACGCCCGCGGCCGCACCAGGTTCCGCCCCGGCAGGAAGGAGGATTTCATCCTCTCCGTTGGGAGGGTCTGGGACGAGGCCAAGAACATCGGCGCCCTGGTGCGCAACGCCTACGACCTCCCCTGGCCGGTGTACGTGGCGGGGGAGATCAACCAGCCCGGCGGCGGGGCGGCCAACGTCGACGGCGTGAACCGGCTCGGCTTCCTGGAGCCTGAGTCGCTGGCCCCCTGGTACACCGCCGCCGCCATCTACGTGCTCCCGGCGCGCTACGAGCCCTTCGGGCTCACCGTCCTGGAGGCGGCCCTCTCCGGCTGCGCCCTGGTACTGGGGGACATCCCCAGCCTGCGCGAGCTCTGGGACGGGGCTGCCCTGTTCGTGGATCCCGAATCGGCTTTGGAGCTGCAAAAGCAGCTGTGCGCGCTCTGCGCCGACCGCAACCGTCAGGCGAGCCTCAGGGAGAAGGCGCTGGAGAGAAGCCGCAGCTTCTCCGCCGCCAGGATGACCGCCGGCTATCTCTCCCTGTACGCCCGGCTCTGCGGCACGACTCCACCGGAGGTACGCTGAATCATGCGCATCGTGATGTTTTACCACTCCATCCTGTCCGACTGGAACCACGGCAACGCCCATTTCCTGCGGGGCATCGTCACGGAGCTTGGGCAGCTCGGGCACCGGGTGACGGTCTACGAGCCGGAGAACGGTCCACATCCCGCACCGCCCCTACCTGGAGTCGCTGCCGGGGATACCCACCATCCGCCCCTTCGAGGCCCTGGCCTGCGGTATCCCGCTGCTGTCGGCGCCCTGGATCGACAGCGACCGGCTTTTCACCGATGGCGCAGATCTTCTCTACGCCCGGGACGGCAAGGAGATGGAGCGGCAGATGCAAGCCCTTTTGCAAGACCCGGAGCGGGCGCAGAGCCTGGCAGACCACGGCCGGGAGACCATCCTGGCCCGGCATACCTGTCGCCACCGCGTCCAGGAGCTGCTGACCATCTGCCGCGAGCTCGGCATTGGAGGGTAAAGCGCTTCTCTCCCAGCCGCTTTAAAGGCGGCAGCGCAAAGAAACGCGGAGAAACCGCTAAGAACGGAAAGAGAGCTTTTTGGGTAAAAAGGACAAGCTTTCTTCGCCCACTTCGCGCCTGTTTCGCGTGGCTTTGCGTAACTTCTTTCCTGAAAGGAACCACCATGGCTGCTCCTCTTACCATCGCCTTCTTCGCCTCGAGCCTGGTCTCCGCCTACTGGAACGGCGCAGCCACCTACTACCGCGGCATGGTGCGGGCGCTCTCCCGCCTGGGTCACCGCATCACCTTTTACGAACCCGACGCCCACTTCCCCGTCCCGCCGGAGCCGCGGTTCCAGGCGGACCTCTCCTTTCTGGGCAACCGCCTGCCGGACCGGGAGCACCGGGTCGAGGAATTCTTTCTTTCCCATACCTACGCGCACCGTGCCAGGCAGTTCCAGGAGATCTTCGCCTGCGGCCCGATCCGCCGGGCGTACATCGGGGGGGCACCATGAAGATCGTCGTCTTCGGTCTGTCCATCACCTCGTCCTGGGGCAACGGCCACGCCACCACCTACCGCGGGCTGTTGCGGGAGATGGACAAGCGCGGCCACGAGATCCTGTTCCTGGAGCGGGACGCGCAGTGGTACGAGACCCACCGCGACCTCCCCGAGCCCCCCTTTTGCAACACGCTGATATACAGGTCGCTGGACGAACTGCTGGCCGAGTACGGTCCCGAGATCAGCGACGCCGACTGCGTCATCGTCGGCTCCTACGTCTACCAGGGGATCGAAGTGGGGAAGTGGGTATCCAAGCACGCCAAGGGGATCAAGGCCTTCTACGACATCGACACCACGGTGACCCTGGCCGCCCTGGCCCGTGGTGAGTGCCAGTACCTCAGCGAGGACCTCATCCCCTGTTACGACCTCTACCTCTCCTTCACCGGCGGACCGACCCTGGATCACATCGAGCGCCACTACGGTTCGCGGGCGGCGCGCGCCCTGTACTGCTCGGTCGATCCCATGGTGCATTACCCGATGCAGATCACCCCGCGCTGGGACCTCGGCTATCTCGGCACCTACAGCCGCGACCGCCAGCCCGGCCTGGACCAGCTGCTCTGCCGGCCCGCCGCCTCATGGGAGAAAGGGCGCTTCGTTGTCGCCGGGGCGCAGTACCCCTCGGACCTCACGTGGCCAAAGAACACGCATCGCATCGAGCATCTCCCCCCCGAGTGCCACAGCGAGTTCTACTGTTCGCAGCGTTTCACCCTGAACCTGACCAGGAAGCAGATGCAGGTGGCCGGCTATTCGCCCAGCGTCCGGCTCTTCGAGGCCGCCGCCTGCGCGGTCCCCATCGTGAGCGACCGGTGGCCGGGACTGGAGCAGTTCCTCGTGCCGGAAAAGGAGATCCTGCTCGCTTCCGGCAGCCAGGAGATGCTGCGTATCCTGCAGCGTTTCCCCGACGAGGAGCGCCGCGCCATCGGGGAGCGCGCCCGCACCCGTGTGCTGCGGTCCCACTCGGCCGCCTGCCGCGCCGAGGAACTGGAGGAGTACCTGGCCACACTGTGACTCGTCGCCCCGGTCCCGCCGAGCCCCTGTCCCGGCGAGTAAAACGAAATCGAGGTGCCCGCATGACCCACGCCAAACCGAGAACGCTGGAAGACGACATCGGAGAACTCTCCCCCTGGTTCCACAACCTGCACCTGCCCGACGGGACCGAGACGGCCCCGGATCATTCCCTGGGGGACTTCCCCGGTTTCAAGTGGCGCGAGATCGCGGGCTGCATCCCGGAGGACCTGACCGGGTGGAGTGCCCTCGACATCGGCTGCAACGCGGGCTTTTACTCGTTCGAGCTGGCGCGCCGCGGCGCCCGGGTGCTCGGCATCGACTGCGACAGCCACTATCTGGACCAGGCAAACTGGGCGGCCGGACAGTACGCCCTGCAGGACCTGGTGGAGTTCCGGCAGATGCAGGTCTACGACCTGGCGCGGGTGAAGGGAAAGTTCGACCTGGTCCTGTTCATGGGGGTGTTCTACCACCTGCGCTACCCGATGCTGGCACTCGACATCGTGGCGCAGAAGACGGCGGGCATGATGCTGTTCCAGACCATCACCATGCCCGGCCGGGAGGTCGCCGGGCAGGCCGACTTCTGGATCAACGAACGGGACGCGCTGCTGGGCGTGGGGTGGCCCAAGATGGCCTTCATCGAGGAACGCTTCGCCGGGGACCCGACCAACTGGTGGATCGCGAACCACGCCGGCGTCGAGGCGATGCTCCGTTCGGCCGGACTGAAGGTCGCCGGTTATCCCGGTGACGAGATCTACCTCTGCCATCCCGACCCGGCGCACCCTTCCTGCATGACCACCTGGAACCGCTCGGAATTCCTCTCCGCTACCAACGCCGGCGAATGAGCCGGTGTCACCCGGCGGCATCGCCATTTCTGGTCCTTTAACCACCCGATCTTTTGTGTGAAAAAAGGTATACGGGACGGGTTCTCACTTTTTTTGTCTACGCTATGGTGTTTATGATATAACGATAATCCGACTGGTGGGATGGCGTGGGAGATGTGTCAGTCGCTGTCAGGGGCCGGCTTTACTCTCACTGATATGATCGTATACTTGGGCAGACATCGGCAGATCCCTGTGAGGAACTTGTCACAGTCTCTGCTCCTGAACGAGGTGTGAATTGAGTCGTGGCACAAAACGCGGCATTGAGCTCGAAGGGGCTCTCTGGTTTCACAAGGATGAGCAGAAGTTCCTGGGGCTGGACCGGATTGCGCTTCTGCAGAAGATCGACGAGCTTGGTTCCATCACCAAGGCGGCCAAGGCAGTCGGCATCAGCTACAAGAACGCCTGGGACCTGGTCAACATGATCAACAACCTCGCCGAAAAGCCGCTGGTGGAGCGGGTGACCGGCGGGCGGGGCGGCGGGGGGACGACCCTCACCGCCTACGGGAAGGAAGTGGTCCAGCAGTACGGCGTGCTCCAGGAAGAACATCGCCGGTTCCTGGAGAATCTCGAGGGAAGGCTCGGCGACAGTGCGAGTCTCTACCAGCTTTTACGGAGGATATCCATGAAAGTAAGTGCCCGTAACGTCCTGTCCGGAACCATCGCCAAGATCACCAAGGGGGCGGTGAACGCGGAGGTGACCCTGGTGCTCACCGGCGGCGCGCCGCTGGTCGCCGTCATCACCAACGGAGCCGTCGAGAACCTTGCCCTCAAGGAGGGGAGCTCGGCCTACGCCATCATCAAGGCGAGCTCGGTCATGGTCGGCTCCGACCTGCACGACGCGAAGATCAGCGCCCGCAACGTCATGTGCGGCACCGTCGCCAAGATCGTGGAAGGGCCCGTTTCCACCGAGGTCGACGTGGAAGTGGGGGGCGGCAACACTATAAGCGCCGTGATCACCCATGACAGCGGCACGAGCCTCGGGCTCAAGGTCGGCTCGCACGCCTGCACCCTGTTCAAAGCCTCCAGCGTCATCCTCGGGGTGAGCTGAAGCGATTGGGGGGCGGTTCGCCGTTCCCCTTTTTAAGGTTAACCGCTGTAGCGAAAGCACCATAACGCTTGACGCAATTAGGTAAATCAAAAAGAAGGAGTTTGACGATGTCCAAAATTTTCAGAACGTTGCCCCTTTTTGTTGTCCTGTTCCTGCTCAGCCTGGTCGCCACGGTTTCCACCGGGTGGGGGGCTCAGCAGAAGAACCTGATCCTGGCCACCACCACCTCCACCCAGGACTCCGGCCTTCTGGACGTGCTGATCCCGATCTTCGAGAAGCAGACCGGCTATTTCGTGAAGACCATCTCGGTCGGGAGCGGCCAGGCCATGAAGATGGGCGAGAAGGGGGAGGCCGACGTGCTCTTGGTGCACTCCCCGGATGCGGAGAAAAAATTCATGGCCGACGGCTTCGGCGTGAACAGGAAGCTCGTCATGCACAACGACTTCATCGTCCTGGGACCGGCCAACGACCCGGCCAGGATCCGCGGCGCCAAGACCGCGGCAGACGCGTTGAAGACCATCGCCAAGAGCAACGCCCTGTGGCTCTCCAGGGGTGACAACTCCGGTACCCACGCCAAGGAGAAGGGGCTCTTCAAGGCCGCCGGCATCAACCCGGAAGGGCAGAAGTGGTTCCAGCAGACCGGCCTGGGCATGGGCGAGACCCTGAACGTCGCCGCCGAGAAGAAGGGTTACCTGCTGGCCGACCGCGGCACCTACCTGGCGCTCAACAAGAAGGCGCACCTGGGGCTCGAGATCATGGTCCAGGGTGAGCCCAAGCTCCTCAACATCTACCACGTCATCGAGGTGAACCCGGCCAAGTGGCCCAAGGTGAACAATGCCGGCGCCAAGGCCTTCGCCGACTTCATGGTCTCCAAGAAGACCCAGGAGATCATCTCCACCTTCGGCAAGAAGGAGTTCGGCTCCCCGCTCTTCTTCCCGGATGCAGGCAAGAAACCGGAGTCCCTGGGGCTGTAAATGGACGTGATCCTCGAAGGTCTGACAAAGGCGTTCCAGCTCCTCGCGTCGTTTGATCGCGAGGTGCTGGGCATCGCCCTGCTGTCGCTCAAGGTCTCCGGGCTCGCCACGCTCTTCTCGCTGTTGATCGGTCTTTCCGTGGGGACCTTGGTGGCGCTCACCAGCTTCCCCGGCAAGAAGATCCTGGTCAGCGTGGTGAACACCGGCATGGGGCTGCCGCCGGTGGTGGTGGGCCTCTTCGTCTCCATCATGCTCTGGAGAAACGGTCCCCTGGGGTACCTGGAGCTCCTGTACACCCCGACCGCCATCGTCATCGCGCAGACCGTGATCGCGACTCCCATCGTCATGGGGGTCACCATCGGCGCCATGCAGAACCTCCCGGCCAGCCTCAGGCTGCAGATCCTGGCCCTGGGCGCCACGCGGACCCAGCTGGTCTGGATGCTGATCAAGGAGGCACGGCTGCCGCTCATGGCGGGGGTCATGGCCGGCTTCGGCGGGGTGATCTCCGAGGTGGGCGCCTCCATCATGGTAGGGGGCAACGTCAGGGGGTACACCCGGGTGCTCACCACGGCGACCGTCATGGAGACCGGCAGGGGGAATTTCGACATGGCCATTGCCCTGTCCGTGATACTTCTGCTATTCTGCTTCGCCGTCAATTACCTCCTCACCTACATCCAGCAGCGGGAAAGGCCCAGATGACGAAGCCGCAAAACGTGCTCGACCTGAAAGAGCTGAGGGTTGATCGAGGCGGCGTGACCGTACTCGACATACCCTCTTTTTCTTTGTCCGAAAATGAATTCGTTTCGCTGATCGGCCCAAACGGTGCGGGAAAGTCGACCCTGCTCCTGTCGCTTATGGGGCTCATGAAGCGTCAAAGCGGTTCCGTCTGCTACCGGGGGAGCACCGTCGCGTCCAGTTCGCAGTGGCTGGAACTGCGCCGCCGCACCGCCATGGTGCTGCAGGACCCGCTCCTTTTCGACAGCACCGTCTTCGACAACGTGGCAAGCGGCCTGAAGCTTCGGGGAATGGGGCGCGGCGAGATCAAGAAGCGGGTCGCCAGCTACCTGGAGCGCTTCAACCTCGGTCACATGGCAGAGCGCTCGGCGCGCAAACTCTCCGGCGGTGAGGCCCGGCGCGTGAGCCTGGCCCGCGCCTTCGCCGTGGAACCCGAGGTGATCTTCTTCGACGAGCCCTTCGCCAACCTCGACCCTCCCACCAGGCAGGCGCTCACCGAGGACATGGACCGGATCATCCGGGACCGGGGGATCGCCGCCATCCTGGTCACCCACGACCAGTCCGAGGCGCTCAGGATGTCGCAGCGCATCGTGGTGATGAACGGCGGCCGCATCGTGCAGCAGGGGACGCCGGCCGCGGTCATGAACCACCCGGTCAACGAGTTCGTGGCCAACTTCGTCGGTATGGAAACGATCCTCGAGGGGGAGGTCAAAAGCAATCACGAGCAGCAGATCGCGGTACAGGTGGCGGGTCGCGAGGTCGACACGGTGGGGGACGAACGGCCGGGCGCGCAGGTCTACTGCTGCATCCGACCGGAAAACGTCACCGTGAGCGTCAGCCACCCCGACCCCAAAACCAGCGCCCGCAACCTCTATCCCGGCCGGGTGGTCGAGGTTTCTTCGATGGGGCCCTTTTTGAAACTGAGGCTCGACTGCGGCTTCATGCTCACCGCCTACGTGACCCGCGAGTCCTTCGCCAAGCTGGAACTGTGCGAGGGGAAGGAGGTTTACGCCTCCTTCAAGGCCACCTCCGTCCATCTCATCCGCAGGCGCGCCGCGTAATTAGCGCTTTGCAAAATATCGCTTGTACCTTATATTCCTATCTGTTTTGCCAACAGGAGCATCAGGAGGATTGAGATGAAAACAGCCTTTCACCTGACCGCCGCGTTGTCTGCCGTCGTGATGCTGTCCGCCCCCGCGTTTGCCGACAGCGAGACCGTGCGCTGCAAAGGCGGCATCGTGTCCGTCGGGGACTCCGCTGGGGAGGTGCTCGCCAAGTGCGGCCAACCCGCCACGACCAGTCAAAGTTCCAAGAAGGTGGTGCAGAAGGAGCAGTCCGGCCCGACCAGGAGTATCACCAACATCATCGTCGACAACTGGATCTTCAACTTCGGCCCCAACGAGTTCCAGTACCAACTGGAGCTGCAGGACGGCCGGGTCTCCCGCATCCAGAGTCTCGATTACGGCTATTAGCCACACCCCGGTCTCGTCCCATCCCCTCTCCCCCGGGTGAGGGAGGGCTCAGGCCGGGGGAGGGCGCTGCCATCGGCTATGTCGTCACGCGGTTGCTATGCCCAGGGGGAGGGAGGATGCACAACTCCCCCCGGCGCTGCCGCGCGCGGAGGCGTGACTGTTGTATCCGGTCAGGAACGTTTAAAGAAAGTGGAGTCTTAATGGATTGGATCAGCATCTTCGGCATCGCCCTGGCCTTGGCCATGGACGCCTTCGCGGTGGCCCTGGCCACGGGGGCGGTGCTCAACCCGATCACCGGCCGTCACCTGTTCCGGCTCGGTTTCCATTTCGGCCTGTTTCAGGCGCTCATGCCCATCGCGGGGTGGCTGCTCGGCCTCACGGTCCAGAAATGGATCACCGCCTATGACCACTGGATCGCCTTCGGCCTCCTGGCCTACGTCGGCGGAAGGATGATCGTCGAGGCCTTCGAAGAGGAGGAGGACGCTTCCCCGTCGGACCCGACCAAGGGGCTCACCATGGTGATGCTTTCGGTCGCCACCAGCATCGACGCCTTCGCCGTCGGGCTGTCGCTGGCGATGATCGGGGTGAGCGTATGGGTTCCTTCGGTGATCATCGGCCTGGTTGCCGGCGTGCTGACCGTCGCCGGGATGCTCCTGGGGCGCAGGCTGGGCGATAACTGGGGCAGGCGGGTAGAGGTCTGCGGCGGCGTGGTGCTCTGCCTGATAGGGCTCAAGATTCTCCTGGAGCACACTCTTTTGAAGTGAGATGGCGATTGCAAGGTTCCTACCCCGGCGCCTCTGTATCTTTCAGTCAATGCCTCTGCTTCATCATCAATAAACAAAGAAAGAGGCTTGAACTGTCCTAAAAGCTCTGTATATTTTCCCAACACCAGTAGCCGCTCGTCTGATCCCTATGTAAGAGTTTGTCTGTAACAGAGGGCCGAGTGACCGATACTCTCCACCCTACCGAAAAACTCTATCGCTTCATCATCGATACGATCCCCCAGATCGTCTGGACCGCCACGCCCGACGGCGCCCAGGACTTCGCCAACCTGCGCTGGTACGAGTTCAACGGCCTCGTTCCCGGGGAGCCCGACCCGGAACCGTGGCGCAGCATCATCCATCCCGACGACGTTGCCATCACCGCGCAAAAGTGGCAGCACTCCCTCGCGACGGGAGAGCCCTACAGCTGTCTGCACCGTAACCGGCGCTTCGACGGGGAATACCGCTGGGTGCTGTCCCGGGCGGTCCCGCAGAAGGATCAAAAAGGTCGCATCGTGCGCTGGATAGGGAGCGGTACCGACATCACCGAGCAGAAGGTGGCCGAGGCCGAGCTGATCAAGTACCGGGACCACCTGGAGGAACTGGTACGCGAACGGACCGAGGAGCTGGTGGAGGCCAAGGAACGGGCCGAGGTGGCGACGCGGGCGGTCCTGGAGGCGAACGATCTGCTTGAAAAGCGGGTCGAGGAACGGACGGCGGAGCTGCGCAGGACCGAGAAAGAACTGCGCCAGGCGCAGAAGATGGAGGCGATCGGGACGCTGGCCGCCGGCATCGCCCACGACTTCAACAACATCCTCACCTCCATCCTCGGCTTCACGGACATGGTGCTGCACAAGGTGCCGGAAGGTGGGGTGGGACGCTCGGAGATGGAGCAGGTCTTCACATCGGCGCAGCGGGCGGCGGACCTGGTGCGCCAGATCCTCACTTTCAGCAGGCACAGTGAGCAGGAAAGAAAGGCGGTGCACCTGGTTGCCATCCTCGACGACGCCTGCCGCCTGCTCCGCTCCTCGCTCCCCGCCTCCATCGAGATCATCAAGGAGGTCGAGGTACCCCCCGATGAGGACAAGGTATTCGCCGACCCCACGCAGTTGCACCAGGTGCTGATGAACCTCGGCACCAACGCGGCCCACGCCATGCTCCCCAACGGTGGGCGCATGACCGTGTCGCTCCGGGTGGTACCGCCCGGCTCTCCCCAGCTCGCCCCTTTTCCCTTCCTCGATCCCGTGGAACACCTGCATCTTTGCGTGCGCGACACCGGTCGCGGCATGGAAAACCGGGTACTGGAGCGGATCTTCGATCCTTATTTCACCACCAAGCCTGCAGGCGAGGGGACCGGCCTCGGTCTCGCCGTGGTACAGGGGATCGTCAAGAACCACGGCGGCGCGATAGCGGTGCACAGCGAGCCGGGGGCGGGCACCTGCTTCGAGGTCTTTCTCCCGGCGGTCTCACTGGAGATCAAGCGCGAGGAGGAAGTGCCGGAGCAACTGCTGCAGGGGAACGAGCGGATCCTGTTCGTGGACGACGAGGAATCCCTCACCGTCCTGGGGCAGGGGATCCTGGAGAATCTGGGTTACAGCGTGGTCACGTCCATCAGCAGCGCGGGCGCCCTCGATCTGTTCCGGGCCGAACCGTACGGCTTCGACCTGGTGATCACCGACCTCACCATGCCGGGGCAGTCCGGAAGGGAGTTGGCGCGGGAGATCACGGCTTTGCGACCCGACGTTCCCGTCATCCTCTGCACCGGGTTCAAAGAGACCGTCGATGAAAAGGATGCCGAGCACGGCATCCGGGCCTGCCTTATGAAGCCCTACACCATGAGGACCCTGGGGCGGACCATCCGGCAGGTACTGGAGCGCAGAGGCTCTTCGTAGCACAAAAGGAGGTCAGCCATGTGGAACTACGTAACCCAGGCCCTCACCGCGCTGGTGAGCTTCGCTTTCATGGTGCTGTTCATGACCGCAGCCGTCAAACGCGGCGTTTCGGTCCAGTTCTCCATGCTGGTGCTCTCGCTGGTGCTCACGGTCAGCTTCGCAGCGTGGTCGGCCGGGGACTGGGGGATGTGGCCGGCCTGGAAATCCGCCGTGCCCCTGCTCCTTGCGGCGGGAGCCTGCAGCGTGCTCGGCAACTGGGCCATGTTCCTGGCCACCTCCTCGAGCGCCAACGCGGGGTACGCCCTGGCCATCATCGGCTGCCAGTCCGCCCTGGTGTTGCTGCTCTCCTACTGGTTCCTGGGGGGGGAGATGCACTGGCTGCGGCTCGTGGGGATCGCGACCTGCATCCTCGGGGTGCTCATCATCAGCTGGCCGGTCGCCCCGGCGGTCAAGGGGTGAGCTGAGCTCAGGCTGTGCGGGGGGAGGTGCGGTGCCAAGCCATGGTGATGCGCAAGCCGGCGCGGAGTTCCCGGCAGGTGATGGCCAGGGTGCAGGGGGCAAGGGCCTCGATGATCAGCGTCTCGCCCCGGGCCACCGTCAGGCGTCGCCCCTCCTTGAGGCAGTAGTCGCGGGTGTCCGAGGAGCGGGTCAGCCATACCTCTCCGGCGACCAGAACGAGCGACTCGACGGCGTCGTCGGCCTTGATCGTTACCACTTCCCCTTTGGCCAGCAGATATCGCATGTGAACCTCCTCGTCAGAAGCGCGTCCGGTAGGCGAGGGGGGTGACTCCCATCTCCCGGACGAAGGCGCGCCGCATCTGTTCGGCGCAGGTGAAGCCGCTTTCCCGGGCCACCCGTTCCAGCGGCAGGGTGGTCTCTTCCAGCAACGCGACCGAGCGCTCCAACCGGAGCTGGTCCAGATACTTGGCCGGTGTCTTCCCGGTCTCCCGCAGGAACACCCGGGCGAAGTTGCGCGGGCTCATCGCCGCCCGCTGTGCCAGATCCTCCACAGTCGCCTTGTCGCACGGGTTTTCCCTGAGCCAGGCGAGCAGCGGTGCGAGCTGCCCCCCCTCGACCATCTGGGCCCTGAGCTGTGTGCTGAACTGGGCCTGGCCTCCGGGCCTTTTCAGGAACATCACCAGGCGCCTTGCCACCGCGAGTGCCGTCTTCCTGCCGAAATCCTCCTCTACCAGGGCGAGCGCCAGATCCATACCCGCGGTCACCCCGGCCGAGGTAGCCACCTTCCCGTCGCGCGTGTAGATGGCGTCGTTTTCCACATGAACCCCCGGGTAGTTGCGCAGCCGGTCCAGGTCGAGCCAGTGCGTCGTGGCGCGTTTTCCCTTCAAGAGTCCCCCCTCTGCCAAAAGAAGCGAACCGGTGCAGACCGAAACGAGGCGCCGTGCGTGCGGTCCCTGCGCGGCGAGCCAGGACAGCAACCTTTGCTCCTTCATGGCCCGCTCCAGCGCGTCATCCGGGCTCCCGGGCACCAGTATGGTGTCCGCCTGTTCCGGCAGATCCTCCCATGCGTGGTCCGCGACGATGCGCACTCCCGGGCAGGTGCAAAACGGTCCCGCCTTTTCCGCCAGGATGACGATGCGGTACCCCGGGCGCTGCGGCTCGGATTCGGCCAGGCAGCGGTTCAGCATGTTGAAGACTTCGATCGGTCCTGTGACGTCCAGAAGTTCCGCCCCTTCGTAAGCGGCGACCGCTATGATGATTGTCCCGTTCATGGCACCTCCCGTTCCTGCTTCCCGCTAGCCTGTCGGGATCATTGCACAACACCGGCTCACCTTTCAAGGACAACGAAGCCGCAGATCCTGCCATTTTGCATGTTGAACCGTATCGGAAAAGGAGCAAGTGATATCACTTTGTGATTGCAACCCTGGCCTGGCTCAAGTATGCTAACGTCATGAACAAAAGCCATCGCCAAACCCTAGAAGCTATTTTTATACATCCTGTCCCTTCGGGTCTGGAATGGCGCCGCATCGAGGCATTGTTCATAGCGCTAGGTGCGCAAACCATCGAAGGGGGCGGGTCCCGGGTCCGTTTCTTTCTCAATGGTGTTGTTGCCACTTTTCACCGGCCTCACCCGGCAAAGGAGGCGAAGCCGTACCAAGTTAGGGACGCGAGAGCTTTCCTGGAAAATGCAGGAGTCAAACCATGAGCACTATGACGTACAGGGGATATGCAGCGAGGATCGAGTACAGCGATGAAGATGCCTGTTTCATTGGCCGCATCGCAGGCATCAAGGACGTCATTGGCTTTCACGCAGAATCTGTAAAGGCACTGCGGCTGGCATTCGAGGAGGCCGTGGACGACTATCTTGCAACCTGTGAGAAACTAAAGAGGGCACCTCACAAGCCTTATTCAGGGAAAGTCATGCTGCGGCTTCCCCCCGAGGTTCACGCCCGTGCCGCAATGATGGCAGAGGCCCATGGCATGAGCCTGAACCAGTGGGCCGCCGAAGTCTTTTCAAAAGTTTCGTGAAGGTATAGCTCCTCTGCTGTTTCGGCTGAGAAAAAACAAAAGCCCCGCCAGCATGGACGGGGCTTTTTTCTTACCGGTGCATGAACTAGGGGACTACCCCTTCATCGCCCCGATCAGCAGGTCGTAGTCTTCCAAAAGCGCCTGGAGGTCCTCCTCGTGCTCGACCTCCTGCTGAAGGATGGTGAGCACCATGTTGTAGGTGACCGGGTCCTTCTCGCGGGTCAGGTCCAGGAGCTTCTTGTACACGCCGATGGCGCACTGCTCCCCCTTGATGTTCTGCTCCAGGATGGTCTTCACGAAAGGATCGTCCGGCGCATCGTAGCCGCAGTTGGTGAACTTGTACCACTCCTCCGGCTTGGTGACCGGGGTTCCCCCGAGCTGGATGATGCGCAGCGCCACCAGGTCCGCGTGGGCCAGCTCCTCGGTTGCGTGCACCAAAAGTTCCGCTCCGACCGCGTCCTTCATCGGCCCCTTCACCAGCTTCGCGCCCAGCCAGTACTGGTAGTAGGCGAACCACTCGTCGCAGAAGGCGCGGTTCAGCAGTGTAAGGAGTTCATCGACGTTCATGCCGACTATTTCACGTCCCTTTGATCCCATATCCAGATCTCCTTTTCCGATTGTAGTGCCACTGTCAAAAACGTTCAGACCCAAAGGAGTATACTGGCGCTTTGTCATTGCGCAATCGGTACGGTCTGTAGAACGCGACAACCATCAAACAGGTTGACCCTTCTTTTATGTTGGCGTATAGCTGTGAGTGACGCTTGGCGTCACCCGGAGACCGGAGCTGAATCCGGCAATTACGTCTGTCAGTAAGGAAGGCAAAGTGAAGAAGAAGATCGCAGGTCTGTCCCCGCTGCCGCAGGAAATCCCCGCCCCGTACCACATAGAAAACCCGATCCGCCAAGACTACTACCTGATCGGCGGCGAACTGCGCCGCTGGGAAGGCCCCATGCAGGAGGTGCTCTCGCCGGTGCGGGTGCTAAACGGCGCGCATCCCGAGGCGCAGAGGGTAGGGGAGGCGCCTGCCCTTTCCGTCGCCGCCTCGCTCGAGGCGCTCGACGTCGCCGTTGACGCCTACGACAACGGTCGGGGAGCCTGGCCCACCATGTCGGTGGGGGAGCGCATCCATTGCGTAACCTGCTTCAGCCGCGCCGTGAAGGAAAAGCGCAGCGAGGTGGTGAAGCTCCTCATGTGGGAGATCGGCAAGTCTCTCAAGGAGGCCGAGGCCGAATTCGATCGCGCACTCGCCTACCTGAAGGACACCGTCGAGGCGCTCAAGGAGCTGGACCGGGTCTCCTCCCGTTTCGTGATCCAGCAGGGGATCATCGGGCAGATCCGCCGCGCGCCCTTGGGGGTCGTGCTCTGCATGGGGCCCTACAACTTCCCCCTGTACGAGACCTTCACCACGCTGATCCCGTCGCTGGTCATGGGGAACACCATCATCCTCAAGCCCCCCCGCTTCGGGGTCCTCCTCTTCGAGCCGCTTCTGGCCGCCTTCCGCGACTGCTTCCCGGCCGGCGTGGTGAACACGGTGTACGGCGACGGCGAGGTGGTGCTCCCCCCGCTCATGGCCACCGGCCGCGTCGACGTCCTGGGGTTCATAGGCACCAGCAAGGTCGCGGACGCCCTGCGCGCGAGCCATCCCCGCCCGCACCGGCTGCGCTGCGTGCTGGGGCTCGACGCCAAGAACCCGGCCATCATCCTCCCCGACGCGGACCTCGATCTCGCCGTCGAGGAGTGCCTCTCGGGTGCGCTCAGCTTCAACGGCCAGCGCTGCACCGCGCTGAAGATCATCTTCGTGCACAGAAAGACCGCGCAGCGGTTCCTGGAGGGGATGGCGCAGGGTATCGCGGCGCTCAAGTGCGGGGTCCCCTGGCAGGAGGGTGTCGCCATCACGGCGCTTCCCGAACCGGAAAAGCCGGAATACCTGGAGGGGCTTCTGCGCGACGCCGAGGCGCACGGCGCCCGGGTGGTGAACCCCGGTGGCGGCACGCGGAGCGGCTCCTTCTTCTACCCGGCCCTGCTCTACCCGGTGACCCCGCAGATGCGGGTCTACCACGAGGAGCAGTTCGGGCCGGTGGTCCCGGTCGTGGTCTATGACGACCTGAAGGAGACCATCGACTACGTGGTGCAATCCAACTACGGCCAGCAGGCGAGCATCTTCGGCAGGAACGAGGAGCAGCTCTCCCAACTGATCGACGCCCTGGTGAACCAGGTCTGCCGCATCAACATCAACAGCAAGTGCCAGAGAAGCCCCGACAGCTTCCCCTTCAACGGCCGCAAGAACTCCGCCGAGGGGACCCAGTCCGTCGCCGACGCCCTGCGCGTATTCTCGATCCGGATCGTCGTGGCGGCGCGGGAGACCGACGCCAACCGCGACATCATCACCGGGATCGTGAAGGAGAGAAAGTCCCACTTCCTCTCAACGGATTACATTCTCTGATCGATCAGCTTTGCGGATCCTGGCGCCGGCGCACTCGGCCCTGCTGCCAGATTCGGCGTTCACTTTTACAAACTCTTGCTGCGGTTGTAACCGGACTGCAACATAACGCCGCTATAGTCTCCTCAAAACCAAAGAGGAGGAGAAGATGATTCAGACCATAAAGAAAGCATTCCTTGCCCTTGCCCTGGTTGCCGCAGTCGGCGCAGCAGGCGAGGCGTCGGCCGAGACCCTGATCAACGGCGCCGGAGCCACCTTCCCGTACCCGTTGTACTCCAAGTGGTTCAGTGAGTACGCCAAGGTCGACAAGAGCGTGAAATTCAACTACCAGTCCATCGGCAGCGGCGGCGGCATCAAGCAGATCACCGCCCAGACCGTCGACTTCGGTGCCAGCGACAAGTTCCTCTCCGATGCCGAGCTGAAGGGTGCTCCGGGGAAGCTGATCCACATCCCGACCGTCATGGGTGCCGTGGTGGTGACCTACAACCTCCCGGGCGTTCCCTCCGGCATCAAACTGAACTCCGAGGACCTGGCCAACATCTACCTCGGCAAGATCACCAAGTGGAACGACCCGAGGATCGCCGATGACAACAAAGGGGTGAACCTCCCGGCGAAGCCGATCATCGTCGTGCACCGCTCCGACGGCAGCGGCACCACCAGCATCTTCACCGATTACCTTGCAGGCGTAAACGCCGAATGGGCGCAGAAGGTAGGGAAGGGCGCTTCGGTTAAGTGGCCGGTCGGTCTGGGCGGCAAGGGGAACGAAGGGATCGCCGGCCAGATCAAGACCACCCCGTACTCCATCGGTTACGTCGAGCTTGCCTACGCCTTCGAGAACAAACTCCCCTACGCCTCGCTGAAGAACAAGGCAGGCGTCTTCGTCGAACCCTCCATCAAGTCCACCTCTGCTGCAGCGGCGGCAGCAGTGAAGGGGATGCCCGCCGACTACCGCATCTCCCTGGTTAACCAGCCGGGCAAAGATGCCTACCCGGTGGTCGGCTTCACCTGGCTCCTGGTTTACGAAAACCAGAAGGACCCGGCCAAAGGGAAGAAGCTGGTCGAATTCCTGAACTGGAGCATGACGAAAGGGCAGAAAATGGCCGCCCCCATGCTCTACGCGCCGCTTCCCGAGAGCGTGGTGAAGATGGTGCAGAAGACCATCAAGAGCATCAAGTAGCCAGCAGCAACAAGCAGTTACTGGAGTACCCTGGGTGTGTCGGCGTTATGCCGGCACACCTTTTTTTTGCCTTAGCCACCGTGTTTTTTCAAAGCTTATAAAAATGGTTGACAAAGTTTTTAGCCGCGAGTATAAAAACCCTACTAAAAAAATCGTGTTGTGTTTAGGTTTAAACACGGTGAAATACCGTAAAATGTTTCACCGGTTTAACGTCAGCACGAGCAGCCCGATCCGAGGCTTGCAAGAGAAAGTCGTGAAGACGAAAGCCACCTAGCCGCCCTGAAGTTGCGCACTTCCGCCCAAAGCCGGTCAATTTTTGCATCTGAATCAACGGCATTTTTTTGTGCCTTGATAATCCACTAAATCTGTAGAGTAAGCAGACGGAGGCATCGTGAATAAAACAGCCAGTATCGTAACCATCTTGTTGTTCATCGCAGCACTTCCCCTCACCGCCTTCGCGGCGCAGCAGTTCCTCAACGTCTCGTACGACCCGACCCGCGAGCTGTATCAGGACTACAACAAGGCGTTTGCCAAGAAGTGGAAGCAGGACGTCACCTTCAAGCAGTCCCACGGCGGCTCCGGCAAACAGGCGAGGGCGGTGATCGACGGCCTGGAGGCTGACGTGGTCACCCTGGCGTTGGCCTACGATATCGACGAGATCAGCGACAAGGCGAAGCTCCTCCCGGCCGACTGGCAGAAGAGGCTTCCCAACAACAGCGCTCCGTACACCTCGACAATCGTTTTCCTGGTGCGCAAGGGGAACCCGAAAAAGATCAACGACTGGAACGACCTGGTGAAGCCGGGCGTCGCGGTGATCACCCCCAATCCCAAGACCTCGGGCGGCGCCCGCTGGAACTACCTGGCCGCCTGGGCGTACGCCTTGAAGCAGAAGGGGGGCAACGAGGCGAAGGCGAAACGGTTCGTCGGAGAACTCTTCAAGCACGTACCTGTGCTCGACTCCGGAGCCCGGGGGGCCACCACCACTTTCGTGCAGCGCGGCCAGGGGGACGTGCTGCTTGCCTGGGAGAACGAGGCCTTCCTTGCCGTGAATGAACTGGGGAAGGACAAGTTCGAGATCGTGGTTCCGTCGGTCAGCATCCTGGCAGAGCCGCCGGTCGCCGTCGTCGACAAGGTCGTCGACAAGAAGGGGACCCGCAAGTTGGCCGAGGAATACCTGAAGTACCTCTACTCGCAGGAAGGACAGGAGATCGCCGCCAGGCACTACTATCGTCCGCGTGACAAGAAGGTGGCCGCGAAGTACGCCAAGGTGTTTCCCCGGGTGAAGCTGGTAACCATCGATGACACCTTCGGTGGCTGGCGCAAGGCGCAGAAGACCCACTTCGCCGACGGCGGCGTCTTCGACCAGATCTACGGCGCCAAGTAGCTGTCCAGCTGCTCAAAGGGAATCACCTTTCAAGAGGCCGGGGCGAGGGGCTGTTCATGGGTATCGCTTTGGGTCACTGTCTCTGATTATTTCATTTGGACCCGGCAAGCGGGGGTGTCGTAGGAGGAAGGAACATGGCTGGGGTGAGCGGGAAAAACAAGGTAGTGCCGGGGTTCGCTCCGGCGCTCGGGTACACCATTTTCTATCTGAGCATTGTGGTGCTCATCCCGCTCTCCGGCCTTTTCTTCAAGACGGCCACCCTCAGCTGGGCTGATTTCGTCGCTGCAGTCACCGCGCCGCGGGTGCTGGCCTCCTATCGCGTTACCTTCGGTTCCTCGCTAGCTGCCGCACTCGTCAACGCGTTCTTCGGGGTGCTGGTGGCCTGGGTGCTGGTGCGTTATCGCTTCCCCGGCAAGAAGCTGGTTGACGCGCTGGTGGACCTCCCCTTCGCCCTGCCCACGGCAGTCGCCGGTATCACGCTTGCCAGCATCTACTCGCAAAACGGCTGGCTGGGGCGCTACCTGGAGCCGCGCGGCGTCAAGGTCGCCTTCACCCCCCTCGGGATCGCCGTCGCCATGGTCTTCATCGGGCTTCCCTTCGTGGTGCGGACGGTCCAACCGGTGCTGGAGGAATTGGACCAGGAGATCGAAGAAGCCGCCTCCTGCCTCGGTGCCAACCGCTGGCAGAGCTTTTGCCGGGTTCTGCTCCCGACAATGCTCCCCGCCATCCTGACCGGCTTCGCTCTTTCCTTTGCGCGCGCGGTCGGGGAGTACGGCTCCATCATCTTCATTGCCGGCAATATGCCCATGGTCTCCGAGATCACGCCGCTGCTCATTATCACCAAGCTGGAACAGTACGACTACGCAGGCGCCACCGCCATCGCCACGGTCATGCTGGTGGTCTCCTTCGTCATGCTCCTCTGCATCAACCTGCTGCAGAAATGGAGCAGGCGTTTCGCGGAATAAACGGGCCTAGGCGCCGGGAGGGATAGGATATGGTTGGTGAGGGGCTTCACAAAATTGAGAGGAAAGGGGGGGCGGTCACGGAGCCTGCCTGGGTGCGCTCGCTGCTGATCGCCATAGCCCTTGGCTTCCTGGCGCTGTTCCTGGTGCTGCCGCTTGCCGCGGTGTTCACGCAGGCGCTGGAAAAGGGATGGGAGGCCTACCTCGCCGCGCTCAAGGAACCGGATACCATCTCGGCCATCCGGCTCACCCTGATCACCGCCGCGGTCTGCGTGCCGTTGAACCTCTTCTTCGGCATCGTCGCGGCCTGGGCCATCGCCAAGTTCAGCTTTCCCGGCAAGAGCTTCCTGATCACGCTGATAGACCTTCCGTTCTCGGTCTCGCCGGTCGTTTCCGGCCTCATCTACGTGCTGATCTTCGGGTTGCAGGGATGGCTCGGACCCTGGCTGCAGGAGCACGACATCAAGATCATCTTCGCGGCCCCGGGGATCATCCTCGCCACCATATTCGTCACCTTCCCGTTCATCGCGCGGGAGTTGATCCCGCTCATGGAGTCGCAGGGGCGCGAGGAGGAGGAAGCGGCGCTGACCCTTGGGGCCAACGGGCTGCAGACCTTCTTCAGGGTCACCTTCCCCAACATCAAGTGGGGCATCCTCTACGGCGTGATCCTCTGCAACGCGAGGGCGATGGGGGAGTTCGGGGCGGTCTCGGTCGTTTCCGGCCACGTGCGCGGCGCCACCAACACCATCCCGCTCCAGGTGGAGATCCTCTACAACGAGTACAGCTACGCCGCCGCCTTCGCGGTGGCCTCACTTCTGGCCCTGCTCGCCCTGGTGACCCTGGCGGTGAAGACGGTGTCCGAATGGGAGATGCGGCAGACGATCGCAGCAGCAGAAACAGAAAGGTAACCCCATGAGCATCGAAATCGAAGCGGTAAGCAAATCATTCGGCACCTTTGCCGCGTTGAAGGACGTGAGCCTCAAGGTTCCTTCCGGGGAACTGGTGGCCCTGCTCGGGCCGTCTGGCTCGGGAAAGACTTCGCTTTTGCGCATCATCGCGGGGCTGGAGAGTCCGGACAGCGGCAGGATCCTCTTCGACGGCGAGGAGGCCACAAGGCGCCAGGTCCAGGAGCGCCAGGTCGGCTTCGTCTTCCAGCACTACGCACTGTTCCGGCACATGACCGTGTTCGACAACATCGCCTTCGGACTGACGGTAAAGCCCAGGAAGAGCCGCCCCGGCAAACAGGAGATAAGGGACAGGGTGCACAACCTGCTCAAGCTCATTCAGTTGGAAAACCTTGCCGACCGTTACCCGGCGCAGCTCTCCGGCGGCCAGCGCCAGCGCGTGGCGCTGGCCCGTGCCCTGGCGGTCGAGCCGCAGGTGCTCCTGCTCGACGAGCCGTTCGGGGCGCTCGATGCCAAGGTGCGGCTGGAGCTGCGCCGCTGGCTGCGGCGCCTGCACGACGAAATCCACGTCACCAGCGTCTTCGTCACCCACGACCAGGAGGAGGCGCTCGAGGTCGCCGATCGGATCGTGGTCATGAACGGGGGGCGCATCGAGCAGCAGGGTACCCCCTCCGAGGTCTATGACCGCCCGGCCACCCCTTTCGTCTACGACTTCCTTGGCAGCGTCAACCTCTTCCATGGCAGGGTGCACGAGGGGACTGCCCAGATGGCCGGTTTTCGTGTCTCGTCACCAGAGAACGCGTCGGCGCACGACGCCCCGGCGGTAGGGTACGTCCGCTCGCACGACATAGCCATAGAGCGTGACAATGCTGGTTCGGGGGGCATCAAAGCGGAAGTGCGTTACCTGCTCTCCGTAGGGGCCATGGTGCGCGCCGACCTGGCGCTTAATGACGGTGACCGGTCCATAGAGGCTGAGCTGCCGCGAGAAGAGGCGGAGCGACTCAAACTGAAGGTAGGCGATCATGTCTATGCGAGGCCGCGCAAGATGCGGGTTTTCGTGGAGGATTACCAGATATAGCCACGGTGCGCGTTCACGCCTTGCCCGCCATTTCCTGCTGACCGGAAAAAGCAACAGTGACAATGAGCAGGTGGCTGCTCGTGCGGGCGGCCGCCTGTTCCGGCCGGCTTGATGGGGGGGCAGAAGGGGAGGGGCAAAGAAAAAGGACCGCGGTTGCGGTCCTTTGCGCTGCCGGAGATGTATCAGGACCGTCATGCGATGGTGTGGCGGATGTCCTTCCCCTTGATCATGAAGATGACCATCTCGGCGATGTTGGTGGCGTGATCCGCGATGCGTTCCAGGCACTTGGAGACATGGATGATCTTCATGGCGCGGCTGATGGTCTTTGGGTCCCCCATCATGAAGGTCAGTAGCTCCCGCTGGATCTGCTCGTTCAGCTCGTCCACGCACTGGTCGTCCTGGCAGACCTTGATCGCCAGGGCATCGTCCCCCCGCACGAAGGCGTCGAGCGCCTCCTTCACCATGTCGGACGCGCTCTTTGCCATGCGCGGCAGGTCGATGTAGGGCTTCAAGGACGGCTCCTGGTTCAGCTCCCGGGCTCGCTTGCAGATGTTGGCGCACTGGTCGCCGATCCGCTCCAGGTCGGTCACGATCTTCAAGGCCAGGGTGATGAAGCGCAGGTCCCGTGCCGCCGGCTGGCGGCGCGCGAGCACCTCGAGACATTTCTCGTCGATCACCATCTCGAGCGTGTTGATCTCGTGGTCGAACGCTATGGTCCGCTCCGCCAGTTCGGTGTCCCGCTCCACCAGGGATTTCATGGCGTTGGCGATCATCGATTCGACCTTGCCACCCATCTCCAGAAGTTTTTCACGTATCTCGTTCAGTTCGTTGTCGAACTGCTTGCTGAAATGTTCTCTCTCCATAGTTGTCTCCGGTTTGTCTTCGATGATGAACTTCCGTCTTCTGGATCTAGCCGAAACGTCCGGTGATGTAGTCCTCGGTCTGTTTCTGCTCGGGGGTGGTGAAGATCTTCTTGGTCTCACCGCATTCGACCAGGTCCCCCATGTACAGGAAAGCTGTGTAGTCGGAGACGCGGGCGGCCTGCTGCATGTTGTGGGTGACGATGATGATGGTGTAGCGTTCCTTGAGCTCTTCGATCAGCTCCTCGATCTTCAGGGTCGAGATGGGGTCGAGGGCGGAGGCGGGCTCGTCCATGAGGATCACTTCCGGCTTGACGGCGATGGTGCGCGCGATGCAAAGGCGCTGCTGCTGCCCGCCGGAGAGCATCATGGCGTTGCTCTTAAGCCGGTCCTTCACCTCGTCCCAGAGCGCCACGCGCTTTAGGCAGCTCTCGACGATCTCGTCCGCCTCTTCGCGCGGCAGCCTGCCGTTGAGCTTGTAGCCGGCGATCACGTTGTCGTAGATGGACATGGCCGGGAACGGGTTCGGCTTCTGAAACACCATGCCGACGCGGCGGCGGATGGCTACCGGGTCCACTCCCCTGTCGTAGATGTCGCCGTCGTCCACCAGGATCTTGCCGGTGACCCGCGCCGACGGGACCAGGTCGTGCATCCTGTTAATGGAGCGCAAGAGCGTCGACTTGCCGCAGCCCGACGGCCCGATGATGGCGGTGACGCTGTGTTCCGGGAAGGTCATGCTGATGTCGCGCACCGCATGGGTCTTGCCGAAGTGTATGTTGACCTGTTCCAGTTGTACCTTGTTGTTCATCTGTTTCCTCTCGAATTCTGCTGAAGTCGATGCTTGGGAAGGCTCCTCGCAATCCACGGCCTCAACCTTAACCTTAACCTCAACCTCAACCTCAACCTGTTTTTTATCCCGCCTGCCGGGTTCTGCCGAAGTAGCGTGCGGTGAGGCTCAGGGCGAACATGACCGTCACCAGCACCAGGGCCCCGCCCCAGGCGAGTCGGTGCCAGTCTTCGTAGGGGGCGATGGCGAAGCTGAAGATCTGCAGGGGGAGCGCCGCCATCGGCTGCATGACGTTCTTGCTCCAGAACTGGTTGCCGAGCGCCGTGAACAGGAGCGGCGCAGTCTCGCCGGCGATCCTTGCCACGGCGAGGAGTACACCGGTTAGGACGCCGGAGAGCGCGCTGCGCAGGGTCACCTTGAGGCTGGTACGCCAGAAGGGGACGCCGAGGGCGAGCGACGCCTCGCGCAGGGAGCCGGGGACCATCTTCAACTGCTCCTCGGTGGTGCGTAAGACGATCGGGATCATGATCATGGCGAGCGCCACCGATCCGGCCAGGCCGGAGAAGCCCTTCATGGGTACAACCAGCAGCGTGTAGGCCACCATGCCGGTGATGATGGACGGCGTGCCCGAGAGGACGTCGGCGGCGAACCGGATCAGGGTGGACACCTTGGAGCCGCCGAACTCGGACAGGTAGATGGCGCCGAGGATGCCGACGGGGAGCCCGATCAGGGAAGCTCCCGCGATCATGATAGCCGAGCCGACCATGCCGTTGGCCATGCCCCCTCCGGGTTCGCCGGTCGGCGCGGGGACGTGGGTGAAGAAGTCGAGGGAGAGCGAGCTGACCCCCATCTTCAGGATGTGGAAGAAGATGAGACCCAGCGGTACCAGCACGGCCAGCGTGCAGGCGAGCATGAGCCCGCTCATCAGGTGGTTTTTCATCTTGCGGTAGGTAACGCTCTGCATCATGCCGCACCTCCCTTGGCTCGTCCGGACACGCTCCAGATCAAAAGCCTCGCCATCGCGTTCACGATCAGGGTGACCACCATCAGGATCAGGCCGATTTCCATGAGCGCGGAGGCGTGCAGCTTCGAGGTGGTCTCGGCGAACTCGTTGGCGATCACGCTCGGCATGGTGTAGGCGGGGGAGAGCAGCGACAGCGAGATGTTGGGTGCGTTGCCGATCACCATGGTGACGGCCATGGTCTCGCCGATGGCACGCCCGAGCCCCAGGATGGCGGCACCAAGGATGCCGGACTTGCCGTAGGGGAGGATGGCGATCTTGATGGTCTCCCAGCGGGTGGCGCCCAGTGCGATGGCGGCCTCCTTCTGGCTCTGCGGCACCGCCAGCAGCACCTCCCGGGTGATCGAGGTGATGATCGGCACCACCATGATCATCAGGATGAAGATCGCCGCCAGCATGCTGACGCCGTACGGGGCCCCCTCGAAGAGCGGGATGAAGCCGAAGTGTTCGATGAGGAAAGGCTGGACCGTGCTCTGGAGCCAGGGCGCCATGACCAGCACGCCCCAAAGGCCGTAGATCACCGAGGGGATCGCGGCCAGAAGCTCCACCAGCGGTGCCACTACGGACCCGAGGCGCCCTGGGGCGATTTCGGTTATAAAGAGCGCGGCGCCGATGCTGAGTGGGGTGGCGAGCAGGAGGGCCAGGACCGAGGAGACCACCGACCCGTACAGGTAGGGTAGCGCTCCGAAGCTTCCCTGCACCGCGTCCCAATCCTTCGAGCTCACGAACTTCCAGCCGAACTCCCTGATGGCGGGCAAGCTCTCGCCGGCCATTTCGTAGAGCATGAGCGCCAGTATCGCGAGGATGCTGAAAGCGAAAAAGGTGGTCAGGTAACGAAAGATCGAGTCGCCGCCGAGCTTCTTGGCTATAGCAGGCTGGGGGCTTTTGGGTGCCGCGGCTGCGCGGTCCGTTTCCGTCTCATTGGTGCAGCAGGAAGTTCGCATCTCTAACTCCACTTCTATCCTCCAGGGATATGCTTCTCCGGGACAGGGGCGGTTGCCGGTGCTCCGGGGGGGACGTTTTACATACGCCAACAGCTTGGGCCATCGATGTTACAGCTTCGTTACAGTTCGTCGAAATGTTCATGAAGGATTTTGGCAGAGTGTGACAAACGGGGGGGACAACGGGGGGGAGCCGGCAAGGAGGCGGCCACAATGTGGCCCAATCCCCGAGCACGAGGGGGAGCCGCCATCGGGTTGATGGAAGCTCTCCTGGCAGCGGCCTGGTCCGTAAGGGGACGCTACCTGTGGCAGGAATAGGAAGGGGTGGCAACCAGCATGTGAGGAAGCGATGGAGGGATAATGAAAATGCTCCGGGAGCGCTTGCACTTTTGCAAACACACGTCCGGAGCATTCCTCGTTTTCATACCGATTTAAGTTGGTGGGCGAGATGGGATTCGAACCCATGACCCCTGGCTTCGGAGGCCAGTACTCTATCCAACTGAGCTACCCGCCCGGGAAAGAACTCATTACTACACTATTTTGAAAACCAACTCAAGATGAAACTTTAAAAAAAGCGGCTTACCCATTCCCATGCTCACTTCGGGATCGAGGCGTAGACGGGAACCGTGATTTCCTTCTTCTGCGGATGGCTGGTGGTGATATGCAGGTACCCGCTCAGGATCTTGGCTTCAGGCTTCGCCAGCACCGAGATCTCGATGGTGCCGGTCTCCCCGGGCTTAAGCTCTCCCTTCTTGATGGTGGGCTTGATCTGCAGCGAGGTGGAGGTGACGCTTACGTTCAGCAGCTTCACGGTCGCGTTGCTGTGGTTGGCGACGCTTATCTTGGCCTGGGTGGGGGTGCTGCTACTCACGACGCCGAGGCTCACCTGCCGGGGCGTTACCTGCAGCTGGTCGAGCACCGTTCCCTCGATGGTGAAGGTGTAGATCGGGGTCTTGCCGGCGTTGCTGGTCAGGGTCACGGTCTTCGCGACCTTGCCGGAGAATGAGCTGGAGTCGAAGCTGACCTCTATCTCGGCGCTTTTGCCGGGGGAGACCACGGAGGCCGAGGGCTTGGCGGCGGTGCAGCCGCAGGAGGCGTCGAGCTTCTTGATCTGCAAGGGGGCGTCGCCGTTATTTCTTATGGTGAAGGTATGCTGGACTTTCTTTCCCTGGGCAACGGTGCCGAAATTGAAACTTCCCCGCTCTACCAGCAGTTCCGGTGCTGCTGAGGCGGTGGCGGCACGGCTCAGGGTGGCGAGCAGGAGCAGAAAGTATGCAAAGGGTAGGCGTCTCATGGTGTTCCTCTTGAATTATCGCTGGGATGCGGCACACCGGCTATTTATACCACAAAGGTGCCGGAGCGACCAGAATGATTGACACTATAATTTGCTTCTGTTATAGGAAACCGTTGAGAAAATTAATGGAAGATCCAAAACATTCCGGAGGGGTCGATGATTCTCCAATGCGACCAATGCAATACGAAGTTTAGGCTGGACGATTCCAAGCTGAAGCCGGGCGGCGTTAAGGTCCGCTGCTCCAAGTGCCGACACGTCTTCGTGGCCGGTGCCGAGCAGAAGGCTGAAGAGTCGGACTTCGACGCCCTGCTATCCGGACTCGGGGCTTCAGCCGCGGTGCAGGCCGAAAAGGCACCGGCCACCGCGCAGGCTGGCAAGGAAACCCCTTCTCCCGAACCCGGTGCTGAGGCCGCCCAGCCGAAGCAGGACGACCTGGCGGGGTTCGGCTTTGAGCCCGAGCCCGGCCCCGGCCCCGAACCCGCTGCCGGCACGGACGATTTGGATTTCGGTGTTATCAACGTCGAGACCGGCATGGCGGCCGGCAAAGAAGTCCCTGCCGCTGCGGAAGGCGGGTTCGACGAGTTCGAGTTCAGCGAGGAGCCCGTCGTCCCGGCCCCGAAGCCCTCGGCAGCTGCGGATCTTGATTTCGGCGAGCTCTCCTTCGACGAGACGCCGGCCCCGGCCAAAGCTGAACCCGCGCCGGCGGCCGCAGAGTCCCCCCTCGACTTTGGCGAGTTATCCTTCGAAGAGCCTGCCGCGGGCAAGGTTGAGGCCGCTCCGGCAGCAACAAATGTGCTCGAATTCGGCGAACTCTCTTTCGATGAACCCTCGTCCGCTGCTAAGGAGGAGACCGCTGCCGCCCAGCCCGCTGCGGACGCTTTTGATTTCGGCGAGTTCTCCTTCGACGAGAGCCCGGCACCGGTCCAGGAGCCTTCCCCAGAAACACCTGCCGCAGCGGATTTTGGTGAGCTCTCCTTTGATGAAACGCCTGCTGCTGCCAAGGAGGAGGTTGCTCCTGCCGCCGAAGCGCTTGAATTCGGCGACTTCTCCTTCGAGGAGACGGCAGCCCCCCCCAAGGAAGAGCCTGCCCCTGCGGCTGCCGCAGATTCGTTTGATTTCGGTGACTTCTCCTTTGAGGAGCCTGCGGCGCCCGCAGCGGAAGAACCTGCCGGTCCGGAGGCGGGATCCTTCTCGTTTGAGGAGGAAGCCGTGGCGGCCGAGGCGCCCGGGGAGGGGACGGCTGAGCCGACCACTTTCGCCCCCGAGAGTGAGAAGGGGGAGGGTGCTGCGCCTGCGCAGGACGAGGAATTCAGCTTCGGCGACTTCTCCTTTTCCGAAACGCCCAAGGCCGCGCCTGCGACCGAGGGGACTGCCCCGGCAGCTGCTGCCATTGCGGGACTGGTAGGTGCTGCCGCTGCAGTCAGTGCTGCCCAAGCCAAAGAGGCGCCAGCCCCCGCCGCCGAGCCCTCCGAGCCCAAACCGGCCGCCAAGTCTTCACTGGACTTCAGCTTCGGCGACAAGTCCTTTGCCGGCGCCGTCCCCGAGGAAGGGGTCGAGGAGGAACTTCCTCCGCTGTCGATCTCTTCCAGGCGCAAGGGGCGCTCCGTCATCACCATCGCCATCGTGGGGATCTGCGTGGTCGTGGTGCTGGCGCTGAGCGGTGCGGGGCTCTACCTGCTGCAAAGCGGTCCGGAGGCGATGAAGAAGCTCGACCAGTACGGCATCGGTTTCGTTGCCAAGTGGTTTGGCATCGAGGTCCCCGAGGAGGGGCGCATCACCATCAAGAATGCCCTGGCTTCCTTCCACCAGAACAAGGAGGCCGGCGAACTGTTCGTCGTGAACGGCGAGGCAATCAACTCCTACCGCAAGGCGCGCGCCTCCATCCAGGTGAAGGTAAGCATCTTCGACAAGGCGGGCAAGGTGCTGCTGCAAAAGACCGCCTACTGCGGCAACCGCCTCTCGACCGAACAGCTGAGCACGCTTCCCATGGCAAAGATCGAGTCCATCATGAACAACCAGTTCGGCGACTCGCTCTCCAACCTCGGCGTCAAGCCGGAGCAATCCATCGGTTTCGTGGTGGCCCTCGCCAACGTGCCCAAAGAGGCCGCCGACTTCGGCGTGGAGGTGGTCGGCTCCACGGTGGCGACCGGACAGTAGCAAGGAGAACCAGCGACAATAAAAAAGGCCGGCATTTGCCGGCCTTTTTGCGTTTTAGCCCCGGTGGGATCACCCCTTGTTCAGTGAGGTGATGTACCCCTTGATTCCCGCGAGGATACCGTCGGCGGTGAGCGCCTGGTAGTGCGGGTCCTTGAGCTTCTGCTCGTCCCGTTCGTTGCTCAGGAACGCGGTCTCCACCAGGATGCTGGGCATGGTGGCGCCCACCAGGACGTAGAACGGCCCCTGCTTCACGCCCAGGTTCTTCACCGTTGGGTAGCCGGTCAGCGCCTTCTTGTAGAGCGCCTTTTGAACCTCGTCGGCCAGGTGCGCCGAGTCGTTCAGCTTGTAGTTGGCCATCAGGTCGAAGAGGATCGCCTGCAGCGTGCTCACCTTCTCCAACGAGGTGCCGTTCTCCTTGGCCGCCAACTGGGCCACCTTCTCGGTCTTGGCCAGGTTCAGGTAATAGGTCTCGATGCCGTTGGCGGCGCGGTTCAGCGAGGCGTTGGCGTGGATCGAGACGAAGAGGTCGGCCCCCACCTTGTTGGCGATGGCGGTGCGCTCCTGCAGTTCGATGAAGACGTCGGTGGAACGGGTCATGACGACGTCGATACCCAGTTCGTCGCGGACCTTCTGCGCGAGGTCCAGGCCGATCTGCAGCACGATGTCCTTTTCCCTGGTCCCGGACGGGCTCACCGCGCCCGGGTCGTGCCCGCCGTGCCCCGGGTCGATCACGATCCTGCGGATCCGTCCCGGCTTGAACTTCGCCTGTTTCCCTTTCTCCACCGGCTTGGCCTTCTCGGGCGGGTTGACCTTCTCCACGTTCTTCGGCTCCGATGGGGCGCTCTCGATGACCTCCTTGGACGCGGAGATCTCCTGCCTGCGCTCCCCCTTCACGTCCACGATGACCCGGAAGGGGTCGGAGAAGGTGAAGACCTTGTATTCCTTGATGCTGTCCAGGTCGAGCACCACGCGCACCGTGGAGGCCGCGAACTGGGCGATGCGCACGCTCTTCAAAAGGCCGTCGCCGATGTTGAGGTCCTTGACGCCGGCGTTGAGGTGCGTTCCCTGCAGGTCGAGGTAGAGCCGGTTGGGGAGCTTGTGGTGCTCGAAGCGCACCTCCTGGTCCAGCGTGATGGAGACCCTGGTGTAGTCCGGGGTGGACCAGTGCTTCAGCTCCGTGACCGGGACCAGGGGCGCTCCGGCGGCCTGCGCGGATCCGGTCCAAAGCGGCGAGAGGAGCAATGAGCCCTGCGCCGCCAGCGCCCGGCAGGCGACCCAGCGGTAGTAGGGGGCGGCCAGCCCGATGTATTTGACGAATTCCCTGCGCTTCATGCGCCTTGACCTCTCGGTGTCATCTAGATCATCCTCTTCAGTTCGTCCACCAGGTTAAGCGCCTCGAGCGGCGTCAGCAGCGCCACTTCCACACCCTTCAGCCTCTCCCTGATCAGGTCCTCGCCCGCATCGAAGAGCGAGAGCTGGGGGGAGGGTGGCGGGTTTTTCTTGCCGCGCGCCAGTCGCGGCACGCCCCCCTCGCCGTACTCCCCCTTCTCCAGGTTGGTGAGGATCTCCTTGGCACGGTCGATCACCGCCTGCGGGAGCCCGGCCAGGCGCGCCACCTGGATCCCGTAGGAGTGCGAGGCCCCGCCGGGAACGATTTTCCTCAGGAAGATGATGCGCTCGTTCCACTCGCGGACCGCGATGTTGAAGTTCTTGATGCCGGGGCGGGTTACGGCGAGCTCGGTGAGCTCGTGGTAGTGCGTGGCGAAGAGCGTCTTGGCGGCGTGCGCCTTGTTGTCGTGCAGGAACTCGGCGACGGCCCAGGCGATGGAGACCCCGTCGAAGGTGGAGGTGCCGCGGCCGATCTCGTCCAGGATCACCAGGCTCTTCGCCGTGGCCCCCCTGAGGATGGCGGCGCTCTCCATCATCTCCACCATGAAGGTGGAGTGGCCGCGGGCCAGGTTGTCCGAGGCCCCGACGCGGGTGAAGATGCGGTCCACCAGCGGGATGCGGGCCTTCTCGGCCGGGACGAAGCTCCCCATCTGCGCCATCAGGGTGATCAGGGCCACTTGGCGCATGAAGGTCGACTTACCGGCCATGTTGGGGCCGGTGATGATGATGAGCTGGTTCTCGCCGTTGTCCAGCAGCGTGTCGTTGGGGACGAAGCGCTCGGACGAGTACATGTCCTCGATGACCGGGTGCCTCCCCTCGGTGATGGAGAGTTCGCTCCCCTCGTGCACCTCGGGCCGGCAGTACCCCTTGTCGTGGGCAAGCTCGGCGAGGGAGGCGAGGACGTCCAGGCAGGCCAGCCGGTCGGCGCTCCTGGCGATCCGCTCCCCCTGCGCCGCGGCCGCCTCGCGCACCTCCTGGAACAGGTTGAACTCGAGCTCCTTGATGCGGTCCTCGGCGCCGAGCACCTTCTCCTCGTACTCCTTGAGTTCCGGCGTTATGTAGCGCTCGGCGTTGGCGAGGGTCTGCCTCCTGATGTAGTCCTCGGGGATGGCGGAGACGTTGGCCTTGGTCACCTCGATGTAGTAGCCGAACACCTTGTTGTAGCGGATCTTGAGCGAGGCGATCCCGGTGCGCCCCTTCTCCTGGGCCTCCAGGCGGGCGATGAACCCCTTCCCCTCGCGGCTTATGGCGCGCAGCTCGTCCAGCTCGGCGTTGTAGCCGTCGGCGATGATGCCGCCGTCGCGCAGGACGAAGGGGGGATCCTCCACGATGGCGCGGGTGATCAGGTCGCAGATCTCTGAGAGCGGGTCGATGCCGCCGTCCAGCTCCTTCAAAAGGGGGGCGGCGCAGCCGGCGACCTGGTCCTTGATGGCGGGGAGCCGGGAGAGCGACGCCTTGAGCGCGGCCAGGTCCTTGGCCGAGGCGGAGGCGAGACTGATGCGCCCGTTCAGCCGCTCCAGGTCGTAGACCCCGGACAGAAGCGTCTTCAGCTCGGCGCGCACCCCGGGAAACTCGATCAGTTCCTGCAACGCGTCCTGGCGCCCGCGGATCTTCTCCTGGTCCATGAGCGGGTAGTTGATCCACTGCTTGAGCTTTCGCCCCCCCATGGCGGTGACGGTCCGGTCCATGAGCCCCAAAAGCGACCCCTTCCTCTTGCCGTCGGAGATGGTCTGCGTCAGCTCCAGGTTGCGCCGGGTCGACTCGTCCAGGAGCAGGTGCTGGTTCTGGTTGTAGGGGGTGATCCCGGTGACGTGCGGGGCGTTCCCCTTCTGGGTGTCCACCAGGTAGTGCAGCACGGCCCCCGCGGCGAGGAGGGCGACCGGGAGGGTGTGGCACCCAAGGGCCTCGGCGCTGGCTCCCTTGAACTGGTTGCCGATCAGGCGGTTGCAGTAATCGGTGTCGTAGACCCACTCCTCGAAATAGGTGACGCTCCGGTCGGTGGCGACGGGCGCCATCTCCTTCGACCTTTGGGGCTCCCGGAAGGAGGAGGGGAGGATGATCTCGCGCGGTGCGATGCAGGCCACCTCGGCCAGCGCCGCCTGCAGCCCGGAGAGCTCGGTGACGCGGAACTCGCCGGTAGAGAGGTCCAGGTAGGAGATGCCGTAGCATTCGCCGTCGCAGCAAAGGGCGAGGAGATAGTTGTTTTCCTTGGGGGAAAGCGAGGCATCCTCAACCACGAGCCCCGGCGTGATCACCTTTACCACCTCGCGCTTGACGATCCCCTTGGCGAGCTTTGGGTCTTCGGCCTGTTCGCAGATGGCGACCTTCTCCCCCGCCTCGACCAGCTTGGCGATGTAGGGGGCACAGGAATGGTAGGGGACTCCGCACAGGGGGACCTCGGAACCGTCGGCGTTCTTGTTGCGCGAGGTGAGGGTGATGCCGAGGATGCGGGAGGCCTTCACCGCGTCGTCCAGGAACATCTCGTAGAAGTCGCCGCATCTGAAGAAGAGGATGGCGTCGGGGTGTTCTGCCTTAATCTCGAGGAACTGCCGCATCATGGGCGTCATTTCAGACATTTGGAAACCTTTTCGGGGGAAGAGAAACGCGGGGCATCTTAGCAAAATCGAGGGTCCATGTAAAGCTTCCCTGCCCTGCGCGGTAGAGAAGCTTCCGGTCCCGGGGAGGGGGAGGCGCCCTGGGGGCTGCGGAGGCGAAAAAAAGCATTTTTTGCACTCGTTCTCTGGAGCTTTACGACAAATAACTTAAAATTGCCTAATGTTTTTTGCGGCGCCCCCCGGCGGCCTCCGTTCATCGGCTGCAGCGGGGCGAACGTGACGCAGGCGGGAGCGGACCGGCACCAATGGGATGCCGGCAAGGGAGGTGCGGCATGGGGCATGGACGTAAGATCTCGGTAGTGGGGCTCGGCTACGTCGGGCTGCCGGTGGCGGTGGCGTTCGGCAAGGTGCGCAGCACCATCGGCTTTGACATCAGCACGAGAAGGATCGACGAGTTGCGCGCGGGGTGCGACCGGACCGGCGAGGTGGCCGCCGAGGAGCTCGTCGGCGCGGATATCTGCTACACCAACAGGATCGAGGACCTGCGCGAGGCCGATTTCCATGTGGTGGCCGTTCCCACCCCGGTCGATCCGGCCAACCAGCCGGACCTCTCCCTGTTGTGCAGCGCGTCGGAGACGGTGGGGAAGGCGCTCAAGAAGGGGGACATCGTCGTCTACGAGTCCACGGTGTACCCGGGGGTCACCGAGGAGATCTGTCTCCCGATCCTCGAGCGGGTCTCGGGGATGAAAAGCCCCGAGGACTTCACCGTGGGGTACAGCCCGGAGCGGATCAACCCCGGCGACCGGGAACACACCTTCACCAGCATTCTCAAGGTGGTCTCCGGCCAGGACACCCGTACCCTGGACGTGGTCGCCTCGGTCTACTCCGAGGTGGTGGTCCCGGGGGTGCACCGGGCCCCCTCCATCAAGGTCGCGGAGGCCGCCAAAGTCATCGAGAACACCCAGCGCGATCTGAACATCGCCCTCATGAACGAGCTGGCCCTCATCTTCGACCGGCTCGGCATCGACACGGGCGAGGTGCTGGCCGCCGCGGGGAGCAAGTGGAACTTCCTGAATTTCAAGCCGGGGCTCGTGGGGGGGCACTGCATCGGTGTCGATCCCTACTACCTCACCTACCAGGCCGAGAAGATCGGCTACATCCCGCAGGTCATCCTCGCCGGGCGGCGCATCAACGACGGCATGGGGAAATTCGTGGCGCAGCGTGCGGTCAAGGAGATCATCAGGGCGGGGCACCACGTGCTCGGCTCCTACGTGACGGTGCTTGGGCTCACCTTCAAGGAGAACTGCCCGGACCTCAGGAACTCCAAGGTGGTGGACATCCTGACCGAGCTGGGGGACTACGGCCTGAAGGTTCAGGTCTGCGACCCGATGGCGGATCCCCAGGAGGCCAGGAGTGCCTACGGCGTGACGCTCAAGGCACCGGACCGGTTGCAGCCTGCCGTGGCGGTCGTCGTCGCGGTGGCGCACGATAGCTACCGGCAGTGGACCCCCGCCAAGTTCGCGAGTCTCATGGTCGAGAACCCGGTCCTGATCGACGTGAAGGGGATCTACGACAGCCGTCAGATGGCCGCCGCGGGGATCCGGGTCTGGTGCCTGTGAGGGGGCGGAGGCTGCCATGAGAGAGGGACACAGCTACCCCAGGGAACTGGTCGCCTTCATCTACGCCCGGGGGCGGGACGAGGCTTTGCTGGACCGGGTTTGCCCCGGGGCCGAGCAGGGGAAGCTTCAGCTCCCCGAGCGCGCGCTGCTGGAGCAGGTGATATCCACCTGCTACCAGGCGAGCCTGTTGCGCGAGGAGGAGCGCCCGGTCATGTTCCGGCTGATCATCAGGGACTCCTACCTCTTCGCGGCCCAGGAAGGGCCTCCTACCGGGATGCACCGCCTCGTCTTCTCCAGGACGCGCCCCTTCAACGAGTACGAACTGCACCGCCTGGCGCCCGCCGCCGATTTCTACCGGACCCTGATCGGCATCTTCATCGACCCCGTCCTCGGCGCCCAGATCTGGGGACTGCTCCACTCCGGGACCCGCTGGATGCATGCCGTGTACGGCGGCAGGAAGACCTCTCCCCCGATGCCACCCAGCCTGGTGGTCTACGTCACCGGGCCGGGGCAGATCTCGGTCTGCATCGGGGACGAGATCATCGCCTCGCTGAACGGGGGGCAGATCAACTGCCCGACCCTGGACGTCTTCAACTCCGACTGGATGACGAAGAGCCTCGCCTCCCTGAACGACGAGACCTTCGCCCTGCACCGCAAGGCACGGCAGCGCGCCGAGCGTCCCTGGGCCGATCTCGACCCCCAGTTCGGCAGCAAGATCGGTCAGCAGGCCATCCGGCGCATCATCAGCGTGATCAGGAACTCCAACCATGGCGGCCTGCTGGTGTATCTGCCGGCCGAGATGGCCGAGGAGATCATGGAACAGAACCAGTACCTGGCCTTGAAGTACCAGTTCCTGGAGTTCGATTCGCGGCAGCGCTTCCTCTCCCTCACCCTGCGCATTATGAACACCCTGGCCGAGATCAACGTGGACGCGGCTGCCGAGGGGAGGATGGTGGGATGGCACGAGTACGTCGACAGCAAGAACGAGAACATCGCCCTCCTCGACGAGGCGATCTTCGACGTGGCTCACTTCATCGCGGCGCTCTCCGCGGTGGACGGCGCGGTGGTCATCACCAAGCGCCAGGAACTGCTCGGCTTCGGCGGCGTCATCTCAGGTGACCTGGACAGCGTGGGGATGGTGGCGCACGCCCTGGACACCGAGGGGGAGCAGTGCGAACCGGTACTGAGCGAGGGGGTGGGCACCAGGCACCGGGCCGCATACCGGCTCTGCCAGCGGTTGCACCAGGCCATCGCGATCGTCATCTCGCAGGACGAGAGCGTCCAGATCGTACGCTGGCACAACGGCTCGGTCACCTACTGGGACCAGGTCCCAACCGGTGTTCCGGGGTTTTGAACAAGGGGAGAGCTAGTCATGGCAATCGGTCTCAACGTAGTGTTCATGGGGAGGTTCGGTTACCCCTCGGGCATGGCTTCCACCAAGAGGATCCAGCATTTCATCGATCATCTCCAGGCTTTCCCGGCGACTACCAGGGTGCTGCAGCTGCGGCCCACGGGTGAGGGGACGCCTGGGGGACAGGGGGGGAACCACCAGGGGACGGAGTACCGGCGCATCGGCGCGGACCTGAAGCTCGACTGGAGACTGCCGGTCGCCCTGTTCTGGTACCACTGGAACGGAATCGGCATGTTGAAGAAGTGGCGGACGGACGGGGCGATGGACGTTTTGTACTGCTATGGCGGCGTGACCGCGGAAAACGTGCTGCTCATCGTGGCGGGGAAGCGCTTGGGATACAAGGTCGTCTTCGATATCGTGGAGGACAACACCTACATCGATGACAAACTGACCCTTCCGGGCAAGCTGAAGTGGCTGGCCGGCGAGATCCTGGACCGGTATCTCCTGGGGCTCGCTGACGGGGTCGTGGTCATTTCCAGCTACCTGAGGTCGCTCTACGGCAAGAAGATAGCGCTCTCGGTGCCGCTTTGCCTCATTCCTATCTCGGCTCGCTGCGATCTGTGTGCGACGGGGGGGAGGGAGCCGGGACCGATGAAGTTCGTTTACGCGGGGTCGTTTGCCAAGAAGGATGGCATCGAGCTCCTCCTGGAAGCCTTCGAAAAGGTGCACCAGAAGAAGGGGAACTGCCAGCTGATGCTCTGCGGCACGGGGGGGAGCGTCGAGAACTACCAAGCGCGCATCGCGGCGAACCCGGCCATACGGTACGTGGGATACCTCGATGACGCCGAGTTCTACCGTTTCCTGCAGGGCGCCGACGTGCTGTGCGTGACCCGGACCGGCTCGACCTACGCCAACGCCGGGTTCCCCTTCAAGCTCGGCGAGTACCTCGCTACCGGCAACCCGGTGATCGTCTCGGACGTCGGGGACGTGCGGCGCTACTTAAGCCACATGGAGGACGCCATCATCGTCGAGCCGGGGAACGCCGTGGCCATCGCCGGAGCCCTGGAGTACTGCCTCGACCACCCGGAGACCGCGGCCAAAATCGGCCAGAGCGGGGCGGCCAAATGCAGGCAATATTTCGATCCGGCGGCCAACGGCAGGCTCCTGGTGGAACTGATCAGGAGGCTGTGACTGCGCGGACACCCCGGGCGCGGTTTCAGCCGACGCGACCGCTCCCCCTTATCTCCATCCCGCGGCGCGACGCTCAGTCCGCGTCGACGTTGCGCACCCCTTCCGGTCTCCAGGCCGGCGAGATCACCTTGGCGCCGCACTCCTTCCCCAGCAGGGTGCCGAAGGTGACCGAGAAATCCCCGAACCTGTTGTTGACGTGGTCCATGGCGCTCGCCACGAGCGCCTTTTTCCGTTCGCTCTCGAACAGGGGCAACTGTTCCGCCTGGTGGGAGAGGTTGGTGATGCGCACCCCCAGCAGGCGCACCGCCTGGGCAAGTTCCAGCTGATCCAGGATCTGCACGGCGTCCCGGTAGATCTCGTCGCTGTTATTGGTGGGCACCGAACGGCTGAGTTGGCGCGAGAAGGTGGTGAAGTCCGGGTAGCGGACGGTCAGGGTAACGGTCTTGCCCGTGACGCGGTATTTCCTGGCCCGCCGCCCCACCATCTCCGAGAGCTGCAGCAGCACCGCCAGTATCTCCGAACGCTGGCAAAGGTCCGCGTCCAGCGTGGTGGAGTGACCGACGCTCTTCACCTCCTCGGCCTCTTCCTCGGGGACCACCGGTGCATCATCCACCCCAAGCCCCATGTAATGCAGCCGCTCCCCGGTCACTCCGAACTTCTTCTTCAGAATCTCGACCGGGAACCTCCCCAACTCGCCGCAGGTCCTGATGCCGAAGGCCGCCAGCTGCTGCTGGGTCTTCGCCCCGATGCCGCACAGCTGCTGGATCGGCAGCCGTTCCATGACCTGAGCCACCCGTTCCGGGGGGATCACGGTGAGCCCGTCCGGCTTCTGCATGTCCGAGGCAAGCTTGGCGAGGAGCTTGTTGGGCGCGATACCTACCGAGCAGGTGAGGCCGAAACGCTCCCTGATGCGCTCCTTGATCATCCCGGCGATCCCTTCGGGTGAGCCGAACAGGCTCAGGCACCCGGTCACGTCCAGAAAGGCCTCGTCGATGGAGAAAACCTCCACGAGCGGCGTGTACTCGCGCATGATGCCGATGATCTGCTTCGAGGTGTAGCTGTACTTCTTGTTGTTGCCGACCACGAAGATGAGTTCCGGACACTTCTGGCGCGCCTCCCAGCTGTTCATCCCGGTCCTGACCCCGAAGGCGCGCGCCTCGTAGGAACAGGTGGTGATGATGGTGCGCTTGGCCGCGCCGATCACGGCCACGGGTTTCCCCTGCAGGGCGGGGTTCGACTGCTGTTCCACCGAGGCGAAGAAGGCGTTCATGTCGATGTGCAGGATGATCCGGTTCTCTGCCAAGTCCTACTGCTCCTCGACCCCCACGAGGGTCCAGTTCTGGTCGGAGGTGTCGTACATCAGTTCGTAGAGGTTGCTGTCGTCGCAGACCGCGAAGTGCAGGCGGGTCGCGCCTCCCAAGGAGTCCGTCCAGAAGTAGGAGAGGCGGGTGACGGCGCGCTTTTGCCGGCGCCACTCGAACCAGACCGGGCGGATTCCGGCGCCTGGGGCGAAGATGGCGGCCACCCTTATGCTGTCGCAAAGGCGCTGCATGAAATTACTCCATCTGCCGGTAGATGCCAACAACTTTCCCGACGATGGATACCTCGCCGTCACCCTCCTGGACGAAGATGGGATCGTAGTTGGGGTTCTCCGGCTGCAGGCGGATTCTGTTCGCCTCGCGGTAAAACCTCTTCAGGGTCGCCTCGCCGGCCACCATGGCGACCACGATGTCCCTGTTGTTCGCGTCCGGCTGCGGGCGCACCAGAGCGAGATCTCCCTCCTTTATATGGGCGTGGATCATGGAATCCCCCTTTACGCGCAGGAAGAAGGTCCCCCCCTTGTCCAGCTGCGAACGGTCGATGGTGAAGTGCCCCTCGATGTCCTCGATGGCGGGGTGCAGCGCCCCGGCCCTCACGGTCCCCACGATGGGGAGGCTCGCCCCCTGCCCCTGCCGGTTCAGTGTGATCCCCCTGGTGCTACCTTCCTGGCGGCGCAGATACCCCTTTCGCTCCAGGGCCTCCAGATGCTTCAGCACCCCGAGGGTCCCGCTAACCCCGAGCTTGGCGCCGATCTCGCGCAGGGTGGGGGGGTAGCCGTAGGTCTCGATATGCCTGGAAACGATGTCCAGCACCTCCTGTTGTCGTGGCGTCAGTTGCTCCATCAGTACCACCTCCTGGTTATCTGATGACAACCTTACCAGATGGTAACCTCTCTCTGTCAACACCAAAATCGAGCGGGAACTCCCTCCTTGAGTAGTAAAATTTTCAAATTATAGTGTAGCGGTGTTCCAGGTGGTGCAGCGCAAGCCAAACTCAAACGGAGGGAGCCATGGCAAACAAAGTCGCGCGAACAAAGTGGGTTACGGCGTGGAGGCTGGTGCGAAGTGGCGGGGGAGGGGGGGGCGGAGAAGGGAGCCCCGATGCATGGGGCTCAGCAAGAGGGGGGCATGGTCCGGGCGCGACGCTCCCGAGGGGCATCGTTACTGCCTGCCTGCTCCTTTTGGGGTGCTCGCTCTGCTGGTCGGCGGAGGAAACGGCGTACCACACGCCGCTTGCCGGCGAGGCGAAGCGGGTCACCTTCATGGGGCAGCGGGTCGACATTCCCGCGGTGGAACGCGCCGACATGACCTCCATTACCGTGGGCGCCTCGCTGCTTGCGCCCGCCCAAGGGGAGAGCCCGATCATCCCGGCGGCCGCCCTCTACCATCGGCGCGTCGCAGACAGCAGCTACCGGCGGGCCATGGTGGCGGTCTTCGTGAACGAGCTCGATTACCTGCGCGACCTCGGGGGATGGGACCTGGTGGCCCAGTTCGAGAACGACACGCCGCCGGTGGCGGGAAGGGAGCTGCGCAACGGCGACGAGATCCGCGGCACCGCGCTCTATCATGGGATCCTGCTCGGCTCGCTCGGCGTTGGCTGGCGCCGTCCGGTCTACCCCTTCCAGGTCGACAACGACCTCAGGGTGCAGCTGGTGGCGCGGGGAGGCTATTTCTACGCGCACCGCGAGACGGACAGCGCACCCGGGCTCTGGGTCCCTCCCAACACTCCCCTCTACGGCGCCAGACTGCGCTGCCGCTACGACGGGATGCGCCGAAACCTCCTGGAGTTGCCGCATCTAGGGATGGCCGCGGGGTTCGACGTCGACCACCTGCACCGGGACACGTGGCGCGGGGAGGCCGGCAGTGCCGACGGGGGCAACCGCGACTATACCCAGGTGGAGGGACACCTGGTCGCGGCGGGCGGGGTGCCGGGGCTGTCCGAGCGTAACCGTCTCCTGTTCAGCCTCTACGGCGGCTTCACCGCACAGGGGAGGGGGGACCGCTTCAACGCCTTCCGCCTGAACGGGGGTCCCTTCCCGAGCGAGCAGTACGACCTTGCCTGGCCGCACTACTCCGGAGTGATCTACGACCGGGTGCTGGCGCGCGGCTACGCCAGCGCCAGCGCCGGTTACCGTCGCGAGCTCACCTTCTTCCTGTACCTCAGCACCCTCGGCTCCTACGTCTGGGCGGACCGCTCCACCGCAGTGGGGAACGACCGGGTCGACTTCGACGAGATGCACGGAGCAGCCGCTACGGTCGCCCTGGACAGCGCCTTTTTCTGGGATTCGTCGCTCTACCTGGCCTGGAGCTGGGAGTCGGGGGTGATGCGCAACGGCCGTTCGGGCAACGGCGTCACGCTGATGTGGAACAAGCTGTTCTGAGGGAAAACTTGCAATCGGAGGGGAATGGCCTTAATGTGGCCAAGCTTCCCCTCAAGGGGAGGGGAAGCTGACCAGGTAGTCGATGGCATCGGGCGAGGCCTTGCCGGCGCTGAACTCCTTTATCTCGGGCATGACCACAAGGCTGGAGAGCTTGGTGCCGCTGCGCGCGAGCTGCTCCGGGACCGCGTTCTTCACGCCGTGCCAGATACCGGTAAGGGCCACGATCTTGGTCTTCGGCGCCGTCTTCACGTACTGACTGATGTTCATCGCCATGCCGGAGTTGCGCAGGGTCTGCGCCTCGCAGAAGTACTCGAAGATACGCCCCTTGGTAACGCGCTTGAAGACCTCCCCGAACGACTGCTTCAGGAACTCGGTATGCGGGTTGTTGATGTCGCACGTGGTCCCTTCGGGGAGGGTCGTGCGTTCCTCGGGGGTGAGCGACGCGTAGCCCTGGCGCGATACCTTGATCACCAGTTTCTTGGGGACGTTCAGGGCGATCATCGGGATCTTGTTCTCCCGCGCCAACATGAAGATGTCGCGGTACAGGCGCCAGTCGTAGGACCAGTTCCTGGCGAAAACCTGCCGGAAATCGGCCTCGGACATGGTTCCCGCCATGAAGGCGTCCAGCTCCTTCTGGTTGTCCGACTGCATCACCTCGACGCCGATGGCCAGCGGGAGCTTTCGCGTCCTGAGCTCTCGGATCACCGCCAGTTGAAGGTCGTGGTGCTGAACCGCGTCGTGCACCTCGCCGATCATCACCAGGTCGGCCGCCTCCGCCTTGGCGCAGAGCTGCTGCAGGGTGACTGCCTGCCGGTCGCCGACGCGGGTGATAGTCTGGCCTGCGTGGGCGCTTAAGGGGAGAGACAAGGTGCAGAGGATGACGAAGAACAGGGCGATGGTCTTGGGCATGGTCATCTGAGGTCCTCGGTCCGATTGGTTTGGAAGGCGCAGCCTACACCAACGGCGCTAAGATCACAAACTTAAATTGCTTCTTGCCAGGCGGCGCAAGAGGCGTAGGGCGCGGGGTGCCGCGTCGGCGGGAGGTTCATGTGAGGGTGGTTCCCCTGTTGTTATCGCTGGTTTTGCTGCCTCTGGCGGCGTTCCCAAGCTTTGCCGCCGCAACCGGGGCTCCCGCCGTGATCAGCCAGGAGATCGCGGTCAGTCTCGATCCTCCCCGACACGAACTGGCCGGAGAAAGCCGGATCGTTTTCGCCCCCGGAAGCCGCGCGGTCCGTCTCAGACTCGCCAGCCAGGCCAAGGTTGAGTCGGTGCGCTGCGGCAACCGCGAGCTTCCCTTCACCTTCCGCTCCGGCGCCATCGATCTGGAACTCCCGCCAGGGGAGAACTCCCTGGCGATCTCGTACCGCGCGAGCTTCAACGACCAGGTCTCCCGGCATCCCGCGGCCGGGGAGGACCCAAGCTATGGCGTCAACGCAGCCATCGGCAGCGAGGGGACCTTCCTCGGGGGGGGCGCCAACTGGTACCCCGTTCCGGAACAGGTCCCGGCCAGCCGCATGATCGCCATCTCGGCGCCGGCCGGAACAGAGGCGGTGACCTTCGGTGCCCGCCTTTCCAGGCAAACTTCCGGCGGCACCACCCGTTCCGTGTGGCAGGAAAAAAGGCCCGTCGGTGAGCTGTCGCTGAGCGCCGGCCCTTACCTCGTCGAGGAGCGCAAGGCTGCGGGGATCACGCTCTACAGCTACTTCTATCCGGACAACGCCGAGCTCGCGCCGCGCTACCTCGATGCGGCTGCGAAGTACCTCGCCTCGTACCAGGAGCTCTTCGGCACCTTTCCCTTCGAGAAGTTCGCAGTCGTGGAAAACTTCTTTCCCACCGGGTACGGGTTCCCCTCCTTCACCCTCCTCGGCGGAGCGGTGATCAGGCTCCCCTTCATCGTGGACACCAGCCTGCCGCACGAGATCGCGCATTCCTGGTGGGGCAACGGGATCGATGTCGACCTGTCGGAAGGGAACTGGTGCGAGGGGCTGGTGACGTATCTGGCCGACTACCTGTTGAAGGAGCGCCGTTCGCAGGCCGAGGCGGCTGAATACCGCAGGCAGCTCCTCATCGACTACGCCTCGCTGGTCACCCCTGAAAACGAGTTTGCCCTCACCGCCTTCGTAAGCCGCAACGATCCCGCCTCCCGGGCCATCGGCTACGGCAAGGCCGCCATGGTGTTTCACATGATCCGGTCCCGGATCGGTGACGAGGCCTTCTTCGGCGCGCTGCGTGAACTGGCGCGGCAGCGGATGTACCGCTCCGCCTCCTGGAGCGACCTGTTGCGCGCCTTCTCCCAGGCATCCGGAAAGGATCTCGCGGAGATCCGTATGCTGATCGAGCGCAAGGGGGGACCGAGGCTCGCCCTGGACGGCACGCAGAGCCGACGCCTGGGAGTCGGCTGGCAGGTGATCGGAAGGGTCAGGCAGTCCCCCCCGTACTTCGCGCAGAAGGTCCCGCTGCGCCTGGAGACTTCGGCGGGCGCGCTTGCCTGGCAGCTGCCGGTTCAGGCGCAGGATGCCACCTCGTTCGACCTTGCCGCGCCGGCGAAACCGCAGCGGCTGCTGCTCGACCCGGATGCCGAGATCTTCCGCATCCTCGCTCCCGGCGAGATCCCCGCCACGGTGAACAGCATCAAGGGGTCCGGCAAACTCCTCGGTGTCGTGACACGGAACTGCCGGGTCGACCGGGGGAGCTTCAGGGGCTTTCTTGCCTCCCTCTCCCAAGGGAGGGCGGGTGTCGTCGACGAGGCGGAGCTGAGGCCGGAGCAGGCGGCAGGGCACGACCTGCTCTTTTGCGGCCTCCCCCGCGACGCCTCGCTCCTGCCCCCCGGTGCGGAACCGGTCAACCCCGCGGGAGAGGCCGGACCACCCGATACCCTGCGCTTCACGGTGCTGCAGCGCAGCGCGCCCGCAAGAGGAGTGGTTGCGCTGTTCGAGCCGGGGTCGCCAACAGCAGCTGCCCTGTACGCCCCCAAGGTCACCCACTACGGCAAATACGGCTATCTCCTCTTCTCCGGCGGCGCCAACCGCCGCAAGTCGACGGCTGTCCCCGAAGACGGGGAGGTGGTGGTACGCTTCCCCGAGCATTCCCCCTAGCACCCTTCCCGGCGCCTCCCCGCTGCGGGGGGCGCCGGATTCCGCACCCGTTTCCCCGCCGTTATCCTCGCCTCCTCTCGAATCCAGAATTGATTTTTGTGAATTAAAAAACATTTAAGTTATACTTCCCGAGGTCGATAAGCAGACTATCGTGCCTGCGGAGGGGGCGCCGAACTGGCCACTCTGCGACCTTTTTCCGTGCGAGGCAAGCAAACGGTTGGAAAACCACCGGCAGAACGCCGGGTCGCCCAGAAAAGGAGTAACGCCATGACAGTAAGTGATATCTCTTTGACCGCCGGCATGAGGACCAACCTGCTGTACCTGCAGAACACCAGCCAGCTGCTGAACCGGACCCAGCAGAGACTGTCGTCGGGCAAGCAGGTCAACAGCGCCCTGGACAACCCGACCAACTACTTCGCCGCGCAAAACGCCAACCAGCGCGCCAGCGACCTCTCCGACCGCAAGGACGGCATGTCCGAAGCGGTGCAGACGGTCACCGCTACCAACGCGGGGATCACCGCCATCACGGGCCTCATAAACGCCGCCAAGGGGGTTGCCCAATCCGCCCTCTCCACCAGCGACACCAACGTCCAGTCGAAGCTCGCCAACCAGTACAACACGATCCGTAGCCAGATCGACAACCTCTCCTCGGATTCCGGCTACCGGGGGCTGAACCTGCTGAGCAACATCAACACCCTCACGGTCAACTTCAACGAGGACGCCAGCTCCACCCTCGACGTCGTCGGTTTCCTGGCCAACTCGAACGGCCTGAGCCTTTCTGCGGCCAGCGGCAACTGGCAGACCGTTTCCGACATCACCACCGACACCGCGAAGATGGATACCGCCATCTCGACCCTGAGGGTCAATACGCAGGCCCTGGCCGCCAACCTCAACATCATCACCACGCGCCAGAGCTTCACGGACCAGATGATCAACACACTGCAGACCGGCGCCGACAACCTGACCCTCGCCGACATGAACGAGGAAGGGGCGAACATGCTCATGCTGCAGACCCGCCAGTCGCTGGGCACCACCTCTTTGAGCCTCTCCTCAGCGGCGGCCCAGTCCATCCTCAAACTGTTCTAGCTTGTCCTGGCGGGATGGCCTGGCCATCCCGCCGCTTCACCGATAAGGAGCGGCTATGAAAAAATCACAGCTTCCGCCGGTGTGCCGCCTGCTCCAGGATAGCGCCGAAAACGGTGTTCACCCCGCATCGCCTGGCGCGACCGTCGCGGCGGGTGGAGACGGTGCCGCCGCCGTCGATCTCCGGCAGGAAGGCACCAACATGCAGCGGCTTGTCCTGGCCCAGCAGGAAGCGCAGCCCCCCCTCGCCAATTCATCAAGACAGGCCCGGCTCGTCCTTGGTCAGTTCTAGCCCCGTCGTGGTAACCCCCCAAGATAAGCTGCGAATTTCGGTAAGGCGGGTCTGAAAATTGCAATTATTTCAAGCGAGGAGTCCCAACCAGAAACTGCGCTGAGTTGACCAAAGCTGCAGTGCGAGGGGGCAGTTATGCTGGTTCAAGTGCATTGGACAAACAAGAGGTACGACTACGTCAAAGACTACATGCTCGACAGCCTGATCGAGGCCGGCGTCGTCGCCAGGTTCCTGCGCTCGTCCGGATGGGTCATCGTGGGGGTCGACCCGGTCCGGTCGCCGAAAATCCACAAAAGCTATGCCGGTCCGGAAAGAAGACATCCTGGCAGCGCGGTGGCCTGAGGGGGCGGCCGTCGGTTTCCTTTACAGGGAGGCATGGCTTTGTCGGGATCTTTAACACCCGGCAGCGGCGGGAGTTGCCAAAGCAACTCCCGCCGCTTTGTTTTTCGGGCTAGAGGCGGCTACCTCTGCGGCGCTTGCCGTACCAGGCAAGCCCCATAAACCCGGTCGCCAAAAGTAGGGCCGTCCCTGGCTCAGTAACCGGTGTGGTTGCGATCTCGTCGACGTAGCTGATCTTGGAGATGCCAACCACCCCGCGAATGTTGACGTCGGACAGGCTGATCACCGCCCAGGACGGGTCATCGAGAATTTCAAAGAGGTAATGGGTGTACGTGCCGGTGTTGCCGGTCTTAACCAGGAAATAGTCGGAGATGTGGTGAGGTACAGGGGCCATAGATCGCCGTAGTCGACCTTCTGCCAGTCTCCGCCTTGGAAGTCCTCCTGCTTGAGCGAAATCGAGGCATCGGGAAAGAACGATTGGATCCAGTCGATCTCGGCCTGGCTGCTGTTGGAAAGGTCGGCGTACTGCAGGAGGTTATCGCTGCCGCCGACTTGGGCGGAGTCCGAAATCAGCGAGTACGAGAAGCCGGGGCGCGCGACGCCCAAAAGACCAAGCACCAGGACAGTAAGCAGCATCTTTCCCATAACATCCTCCTGAATCACATCGAAAATTTTAAAATTCATCAATTAACATTTACTGTGCCCACGGGTGCGTCTCTCGCGGGTCTGCACACTTTGCCGGACCGGCCCAAAACGGTGTAAGGGATGCCGACAGCGGCGGCATCCGGGCTGCCGATCCTTGTACTCCAGGCAAAAAAAAGCGGAGGCCTTTGCGGCCCCCGCTTTTTTTCAATCTTGCATCTTCTCTTATGCGTTGTTTCTGCGGCGTTTGCCGTAGATGGCGAGGCTCAGGAAGCCGGCGCCCAGCAGGATCATGGTTCCCGGTTCCGGAACCGGCGGTACCGGAGCACTTTTACCTACCCACCATTCCTCGAACCCGTCATTGGCCTCATAGTTGGTGCCGAAACCGGAGAAGAGGTAGAGCGCAGTGCTGTCGCCGTAGCCCGTGAACAGGGAGTTGGGGACGTAGAAGAGCATGTCGCCGGAACCGCTGCCGGTGTTGAGGTCGTAATTCAACTTGATGTAGCTGTCGACACCGTCGTCAAGGTTCCAAACCATGGTGCCAAGGCTAGGGAACGTGTAGTTGTTGCCCTGGTGGGTGATGTCGCTGTCGGTGAACGCCGAACTCCTCAGGAAGATCTGCAGTACATCCAAAGAGAGGAGCGCCCCGGTACCACTGTTGATCTGGTTGATGTCGAGTAGGAATTCGCGGTAGTCGACCCCGTTCTTGTTGACGATCGGAACGGCGCCGAGCATCAGGTCGTGGGTGTAGTTGAGCGGTTCCTTCTGGTCATACTGGAAGGGGCGCGCGCTGGTGTTGTACCCTTGTTCGTAGTTGTTGGTCCCGGTTCCAAGCCTCAGGAAGGGATCGATGTAGCCGGTGCCGGTGGGCCTGGGATCAGTCTGGTAGAAAAGGGCTCCGTTCACGGTCCCGCTGGACCCATAAGTCGTCAAATCGACAATGGTAGCCTGTGCAACGGCTACTCCAAATGACAACATAAGTGCGGCTCCGAGCAATATAAACTGCGCTAATGATGATCTACGTGCTCTCATGGTCTGCCTCCTTTTGATGTCGGCCTGATACTGCTTACCTCATCGCCTCGATACCCTCGTTGCAATTTCCCTTGTTGGCTTGGTTGCAATAGTGGAACCAACTCGATTAACTCCCTGAAAAAACACGATATCGGCCTGATTCGGACTGCGGATGGATAAACGGGTGTAAGCTTTAGCGACACCAGGATCATGCGGAACCAAGGCGATGGGATACCAGGGAGAGGGACGGCAACTCTGCGCGTTAAAGGTTTCGCGCGATCTGGAGCCCGGCGCCATGACCGGGCAGGGGCGCCGGATAAGCCACGTACGGACTGTCGCGAAATTTTACACTGTTATCGAACCGCCGCGATCGGGGACTACCAGAAGTACCACTTGCCACTGTGCAGGACGTACATGGCGAGGACGAGGTTGGTTACGGCGTGGGCCATGACACAAAGAACGAGGCTGCGTGTACGGTAGAGGAGCAGGTTGTAGATGGCACCGGCGGCGAGGCCGGCAAGAAAGAAATGGTGCTCAAGGGCGAAGAGTGCGCTCGCTACGAGGAAGGAACTCCAGCTGAAGCTCCCCAGGGGAACGGACTCGAAGTCCGGGTGGATCAGGTAGCGCAGCAGAAACGAGCGCCAGAAGAGCTCTTCCATGACCGGCACCACAAGCACGGCACCCGCCACACGTGCCGCGGTCAGCACCAGGCGTGGCGCGCCCTCCGGCAGCAGCGTCGGGTCGAACCCCGCTGCCCCCCCCACCAAGGGCAGCGTCACCTGGAGGTTGATCCAGACCAGGAAGGTGATCAGGCCGATCACTACTGCCAAGGTGGACCTCTTCAGGTCGAGGAGGTCCCTAAGGTGCAGTTCCGGATAGCTGCCACGCCACAGCCAGAGCAGCGCCGCGACGGAACATGCCTTCACGGGGTACAGCGCGTAAAGCACCGGCTCCGGCAGGACGAACCACTGCCGTAGCGCTGCCGTACGCGCCCCTTCTTCCAGGGCGACGAAGGCGATGAACAGCGCGAAGGGGAGCACGCGCGGCAGCGCTCCCCGGTCGGGCCACTGCTTTACCGTTGCAAAGGCTCTCATGGATGAGGGGTCTATCATACCGCCGCCCGCCTGTCCATCGGCCGGCTGAAAAAAAGCCGGGCTCGCGGCGTCGCTCCCCTCTTTGTTGCATCAGGCGTTTTTGCGACGCTTGCCATAGATGGCGAGGCAGAAGCAGCCAAGCCCAAGTAGCAGCACGGTGCCCGGTTCCGGGACCGGTGCCGCCATCACGTGGTAGGCGTCGGGGTTGCTCGGGTTGCCGGTCAGCAGGCTGCGCACGGCGAGGCCCAGGAATTCGATCTCCGAGGCGTCAGAGCCAAGCGAGGCGAGGTCGAAGGCGAAATGCTCGAAGAGCGGGGTGCGGTGGTTTTGGATCGCCTGGTACTCCGTCAGATGCGCTTGCCCCGCCGCCTGCACGAACAACGCGAGCTCCCAGGGACTGTTGTTCACGTTCGCCAACTGCAGTTCGAAGCTATCGACCCCGGTTAGGTCGCTTTTGCCGACGAGGTCCGCGTCGACGCCGATGTAGCAGTAAACGTAGAAGGGATCCCCCCCCGCACTCCATGGTCTGGACATGTTCTGCGTGAAGAGCACCCCCGATGGCGAAAAATTAACCACCTGAAAATCCCCCCTGTTCGACGCGTCGGTGTTGGTCTGGACCGCCTCCGCCAGCAGCAGATCCGTGGTGCTCAGGGTGATGTAGCTCGCCTGGGCGTACTCGGTCGCCAGCAGTAGCAGGGTTCCTGCTATGAATGCCGCCATGCCTTTCATGTGTCCACCTCACCTTATTTGCAAAAATTAATTGAAACGCACATAAAGCAAGAGCGGTGCCATTGCCGGGAGAACAATTAGATATAGCTCATAAAGGGCCGCGCGGCTTGCAGTGGCGCGCCGTTGTGTAAAAATTATCGACAGGAGCCACGATTTTCCCGGCGCGGGTGCGCCGGGCGGAAAAGACGTACTTTTCCCGGTTTAGGTTGATTCTGCTTTTTGCCGTGGCCACGCGCCGCAGCGGAGGGCGGCCGGAATCCCTGGACGGGATGGACGCGGAATGCGGCGGTAAAGCGTAGGTTGGGCGCTTTGCCGGGTGACGGTGGGAGAAGACGAGAATAGGCTTGAAAAAAGAGACACCATTCTGTTAAGAAAACCGACAGTAAGTTTTAATTTAAAAATTCTTCGGTTTTTAGGCCGGGAGGCGTCTGGAGGTTGACCCATGAAAGTAGTCGTTGTGATACTGTTGGCGCTGCTGGTCATCGCGGGGTGCGGCAGCAAGACCAAGGAAACTCTCTACGAGGAGGGGGTCAAACAACTGAAAGCCGCCAATCCTGCCGGAGCGGTGGTCTACTTCAAGAACGCCCTGGAGAAGGACGCCAACTACTACGATGCACGTCTGCAACTGGCCAAGGCGTATGCGGATCTGGGTAAGAACGACCAGGCGGAGAGGGAGTACCTCAAGGTGCTCACCCAGAACCCGTCGCACGATGCCGCCTTGCTCGAGCTGGCGCGGCTCTACGTGATCATGGGCAAGGGTGACGATGCCTACGACACGGCGCAGAAATACCTGGCTCGCCGCCCCGGGGACCCGGAGGGGCTCGAGGTGGTGGGGGGGGCTTATGCCGTGCGCGGCAAGTACCAGGAGTCGCTTGGCTTCCTGGAGCGGGCGCTCGCCGCCGACCCCAGGCGCGCTTCCACGCTCGTGCAACTCGCCTCGGTGCACCTGGTGCTCAAGCACACCGACAAGGCGAAGTCTTTGCTGAACCAGGTGGTACAACTCGATACCAAGAACTTCAAGGCCCTGTTCATGCTGGCCGGCCTCGAGGCCGGCTCAGGCAACATGGACCGCGCCGGGACCCTTTACCAGAAGGTCCTGCAGCTCGATCCGTCGCGCCTGGACGCGCAGTACAAGCTGGGTCTGATCGAGGTGGAGCGCCGCCGGCTTGAGAGTGCGGAATCAGTGGCGGACCGGATGATCAAGGAATACCCCAAGAGAGGGGAGGGATACCGTCTCAAGGGGGTGGTGAGCTACTACCGCAAGGCCTACGGCGACGCCATCACGCAGCTGCAACAGTCGGTGAAGCTCGCTCCCAGCATGGACGGTTACCAGTTTCTCGGGCTGAGCTACTACAGCAAGGGCGAGCTCGAGAACGCACTAAGCCAGTTCCGCATCATCCTGGACAAGTCCCCTTCCTCACGCCAGGCGCGTCTGATGACTGCGCAGATACTGCTCGCCCAGAAGCACGTCGAGGACGCCGTTTCAGAGATAAAGAAGGTGCTCGCCGCCGACGATTCCGATGCAGTCGCCCACAACCTGCTAGGAAACGCCTACCTGCAGCAGGGGCTGTTCGAGGACGGCATGCGTGAATTGAACCGCGCCACCACCCTCGATCCCAAGCTGGTGCAGGCGCATCTGAAGAAGGGAGCCTTCTACTTGAGCAGGGGAAAGGGGGCCGAGGGTGAGACCGAACTCGCCTCGGCGGTCAGGGCGGCTCCCGACGCTTTGAACAGCAGGCTGCTTCTAGCCGCCTACCACCAGCGCCAGGGCAGGACCGACAAGGCGATCTCTGTGCTGCGCGAGGGGCTCAACGGGGGCAGGCGGGACGCTCTCATTTACAACGCGCTGGCCGGACTTCAGTTCGGCAAGGGGGACCAGGCGGCGGGGGTGAAAAGCCTCACCGAGGCGAAGCGGGTCGACCCCCTCTTCCCGGCAAGCTACCTGAACCTCTCCGCGCAGTACGCCACCCGGGCCGACTACGGCAGGGCCATGGCAGAACTCACCGAGCTCCACAACAAGGTGCCCGGCAACCTGCGCGCCCTGCTGGGCCTTGCCGCCCTGAGCGAGCTGTCCGGCAAGGACAACGACGCGCTTTCCTACTACCAAAAGGCGACGCGGACCGGGGTTCCCGAGGCGTGGGTGGCGCTGGCAGCCTACCACCAGAAGAAAAACAACCCCGGCAAAGCCTTGGCCGTGCTCGACGAGGCCGTGCAGTCCGACCAGCGCGCGGTCGTTCCACGGGAGGCGAAGGGGTTCCTGCTGCTGACCCTGAAGGATTACAAGAAGGTGCTCCAGGTCGCCGACGAGATGGAGCCCCTCGACCCGGACCGCGGGATTGCCTTGAAGATCAAGGCGTACACGGCCCTCAAGCAAGGGAACAACGCGGTGCAGCAGGCACAGAGGCTGATTGCGCGCCATCCGACCTCCGCCCGAGGCTACCTCGTCCTGGCGAGCGTCTACCAGCTTACCGGGGATACCGCCTCGGCTCTGGCGCAGGCCGGCCGGGCCGCCAAGGCGGAGCCCAAGAGCGCCGAGCCGCTCATCATGCTGGGCGAGTTGCACCGCGCCAGGAAGGAGTACCCGGCTGCGCAGGCCGCCTTCCAGGATGCGCTGAAGGTCCAGCCCGATTCCGCGGCGGCCGGGTTCGCCCTGGCGAGCCTCATCGAGGGGGAAGGCAAAAAGCAGGAGGCCGTCTCCCGCTACCGCTCGATCGTCGAGGAACACGGTTCCTTCGTCCCGGCCCTGAACAACCTCGCCTATCTCTGTGCTGAGGGGTATGGGAAGAAGGAGGAGGCGCTCAGGTATGCCATCACGGCCTTCAGGTTGGAGCCGGGAAACGCGGGGGTGATGGACACCCTCGGCTATGCCCTGTACCGCAACGGGCACAGCGGCGATGCCGTCAAGGTGCTTGAGCGGGCCGCCAACCTCATGCCGCGCGACCCTACGGTCCGTTACCACCTGGGCCTTGCCTATCACCAGGCGGGGAACCGCGTCAAATCACAGCAGGCGCTGCAGGAGTCGCTTTCGTTCGGGGAGTACCCGGACCGGAAGGCGGCCCAGACGCTGCTGGCACAGTTGAAGAAATAGCAGCGCTCTCGCCGCACGGCGCTGGCACAGGGAGAAACGGTACGGCAGCCTATGGATCTTCGGGTTTGTTTCTACATCTTGATCGACGGCCTGCTCGCCCTGGCGGCCCTCATCCTGGCCGCGTGGGTCAGGTTCGGCGACCTGGTCCTTAACACGGAGTGGCAGCCCGACCAGGCGATGATGGCCGCGGCCCTCTTCGTTGCCGTGGTCCTGTTCTCTTCCTATCTCATGGAGGTGTACACCCTTCCCAGGGAGAGCCGCAAGCGGGACATCCTGGCGACCTGCGTACAGGCGGGATGTGCCGCGTTCTTTTTCCTGTCCGTGGTCTATTACCTGTCTCCCGAACTGATGCTGGGGCAAGGGGTGCTCTTCTTCGCCCTGGGCTTCTTCATCATCCTGCAGTTCACCTGGTACGCGATCTCCGGTATCGGGGCCCGCAGGGTCCCCTTTGCGCACCGGGTGCTGATCCTTGGTACCGGCGACCTCGCCTGCCAGTTGGGGGGGCTGCTGAGCTCCCAAAGCGGCTCTTTCACCCTGGCGGGCTTCCTCGAGTGCGACGAGAGGCACCGCCCGGAGCAGACCGTGCACCAGCCCGAGCTGTTCCGCTCCCAGATCCTCCCCAAAAACGACGATCTGCTCCAGGCCGCGCGGGAACAGAAGGCCTCGACCATCGTGGTGGCGCTGACCGAAAGGAGGGGGGTGCTCCCGCTGCAGGAGATGATGCGCTGCAAGCTAAACGGCATCGAGGTCCTGGACGCCCCGACCTTCTACGAGATGGTGCAGGGGAAGCTCCTTTTGGAGGAGATGACCCCGAGCTGGATCATCTTCTCCCGCGGCTTCCATCGCACCGCCCTCGTCAACGTCTACAAGCGCTGCGTAGACATCATGTTCTCTTTGATCGGCCTTTTGCTGGCGGCGCCGGCGTTTCCTTTCATCGCCCTCGCCGTGAAGCTCGATTCGCCGGGGCCGATCTTATTCGCCCAGGAGCGGGTGGGGCTGGGGGAGAAGACCTTCACCCTGTACAAGTTCCGCTCCATGTGCCAGGACGCCGAGCGCGACGGGGCGGTCTGGGCCGCGAAGAACGACGCCCGCATCACCCGGGTCGGCGCCTTCTTGAGGAACTCGCGCATCGACGAGATCCCGCAGCTCTTCAACGTGCTGCGCGGCGAGATGAGCTTCATCGGGCCAAGGCCGGAGCGTCCGGAGTTCGTGGAGCGCCTGAAGCAGGAGATCTACTACTATTCCAAGCGGCACACCATCAAGCCCGGCCTGACCGGCTGGGCCCAGGTGCGCTACCCCTACGGCTCGACGGTGCAGGACGCCATCGAGAAGCTCCGTTACGACCTGTACTACATCAAGAACCTCTCCGTCTTCCTGGACACCCAGATCATCATGGAGACGGTGAAGGTGGTCCTGTTCGGGCGGGGGAGATGAGTTTAAAGGAGGATGTCATGAGAACGAGGTACTGGTTTCTTTTGCTTTTGGCGCTGTGCTGCTTCCCGCTTTCGGTGTGGGGAGGGGACTACGTGATCGGCGAGGGGGATGCCCTGGATATCGCGGTATGGGGTGTGAAGGAGCTTAACTTCCCGGTGCGGGTGCGCCCCGACGGCAAGATCACCGTCCCCGGCCTGGGCGAGGTGGTCGCCAGCGGCAGCACCCCGAGCCAATTGCAGACTCACCTGGCCGGGAGGCTCAAGGAGCTGGTGAAGAACCCCATCGTCACGGTCACCGTGCGCGAGATCACCAACTCCAAGGTGTACATCTTCGGCTCCGGCGTGAAGGCCAACGTGTACGACCTCTCCAGGCGCACCACGCTCTTGCAGCTTTTGTGCATGCTTCCGGAGGTGAAATCCGCCGACTTGAAAAACGCCTATCTGCTGCGCGACGGCAAGAAGTTGAAGGTCGATCTGCACCGGCTCTTCATCCAGGGGGATACGAGCCAGGATCTGGCGCTCGAGACCAACGACTCGCTGTTCGTGCCGCTTCTGACCGACCGAAACGTCTACGTCCTCGGGGCGGTCAACACCCCCAAGTCCGTCGAGTACCGCGAGGGGATGAAGGTCATGGAGGCGATCCTGGAGGCGGGCGGCTTCACCAAGTTCGCGGACCAAAACGACGTGGTGGTGCGCCGCAAGGAGGGGGACCAGTCCCGCTCCCTGGAGGTGAAGGCCAAGAAGCTCTTCAAGGAGGGGGACCTCTCCCAGAACATCGACCTGAAGGCCGGGGATTACGTCCTGGTGAAGGAAGCCTTTTTCTAGGCTGAAGGGGGTAGCCGTGCAGGAATCCGAATACAGGAAATACATGCAGCTCGTGGCAAGGCACAAGGAACTCTACGTCCTTTGCGCCCTCGTCATCATGACCGTCGTCTTCGCGGTGAGTTACCTCTTGCCCAGGAAGTACGAGTCATCGAGCACGGTCTTTATCGAGAAGAACGTGATCAGCGAGCTGGTCAAGGGGATCACCGTGACCCCCTCCATGGATGACACCATCAACGTCCTCACCTATGCCATCACCAGCCGCGCCCTGCTCACCAAGACCATGGAGAGCCTGGACATGAACCTCGGCAAGGAGGCGAACAACGAGGAACTCATCAAGGAGCTGCAAAAGAACATCACGGTCAAGGTGAAGGAGAAGAACAACCTCTTCATCATCTCCTTCGTGCACAGCGATCCCAGGATCTCGCGCGACTTCGTGAACACCCTGGTGCGCCTGTACATAGAGCAGAACACCTCCTCCAAGAGGGGCGAATCCTACGACGCCACCAAGTTCCTCTCCGAGCAGATCGCGGCCTTCAACGTGAAGCTGCAAAAGGCCGAGAACGACCTGAACGCCTACAAGCGCGAAAAGGGGGGGGTCATCTCCATCGACGAGGGGAAACTCTTCGAGGAGATCAACCTCGCCCAGCAAAAGCTCTACGACCTGGAGTTGAGGCGCAGGCAGCTGGAGGGGATGCGCCAGGTGACCCGCAAGGCCAACGACCCGCTGCAGTCCAAGCTGCTCGCGCTGCAAAAGCGGCTGGACGACCTGAGGGTGCAGTACACCGACAGCTACCCCGAGGTGCTGACGGTGAAGAGCGACATCGAGACGGTCAAGGAGCAGTTGAAGGCGAGAAAGGGGGGGGAGCCGCAGCCGCTTGACCCCCAGGAAATCGCCAAGATCGATTCCGAGGTCTCCGCCTTGAAGAACGCCGAGGCGGGGCTTAGGCGCTACATCTCCCAGAACAAGCAGATCCTGCAGAGCGTCCCCAGCGCGAAGGCCGGGCTCGCGAAACTCGAGGTCGAGCGGGAGAACCAGAAGAAGATCTACGACCAGCTCTACTCGAGGCACGGCCAGTCCGAGGTTTCCAAGCAGATGGAGGTGCAGGACAAGTCGACCACCTTCCGCATCGTCGATCCGGCCGTGCTCCCGGAGAAGCCGTCGAGCCCCAACCGGCTCATGATCATGCTGGCGGGGATACTGGGGGGGGTGGTCGGGGGGCTCGGCTTCCTGGCGCTACGGGACCAGGTGGACGGCTCGGTGAAGGAGGTTTCCTTCATCAAGGAACTGGGTGCGCCGGTGCTGGCCGTGGTGCCGCGCATGCTGGACCTGCAGCAGGCGCTCAAGCTGCGCAGAAGGACCATGCGTGTCTTCGCCGTGGCCACCGTCTACTTCCTGCTCCTCTTGGTCTTCCCGGCCATGGAGCTGTTGGATTTGCCCTACATGGACAGGCTTTTGGACCACCTGGCGCCGGTCAGCCAGGGGATCAAGGGGATGATGCACTAGCGAGGCGCCGCCCACCCCGCGCGGGGGTCGCGGCGGCAGAGAGGTCTTTATGAGCAGAATAGAAATGGCGATGGAAAAAGCCGCCCAGCTGAGAAAGGAAGGGCTCCCGCAACAACCGGGCGAGGGGGGCGCGCCCGAGGTCGACCGGCAGCATCACCTCTCGGCCCCGGCTCCTGTAAGCGCTCCGCCGCAGGTCTCCCCCGAGCGGGTGCTGTCCCCCAAGCACCCCTTCCTGGTGAACCTCCTCGACCCCCACAGCCCGGCGGCCGAGGAGTACCGCAAGCTGAAGTCGGTGCTGGTCAAGTTGACCGACGGGCATCCCTTCAAGAACGCGATCATGGTGACCAGTTCCGTCCCCAACGAGGGGAAGAGTCTCACCGCCTTGAACCTCGCGGTGAGCCTCGCCCAGGGGCTGGACCACACCGTGCTTTTGGTCGACGCGGACCTGCGTCGCCCCTCGCTGCACCACTACCTCGAGGTAGAGCAGGGGGTGGGGCTCGCCGACATCCTCAAGGGGACGGCGGAGATTCCGCAGGCCATCGTGCAGACCGGCCTGGGCAAGCTCTCGCTGATCCGCTCGGGAAGCCGGGTGGAAAACCCGGTGGAGCTCTTCACCTCGCAGAAGATGCGCGCCCTCGTGGACGAGTTGAAGAACCGCTACCCGGACCGCTACCTCATCTTCGACACCCCGCCGCTGCTCCCGTTCGCGGAGAGCCGAGCGCTGGCCAACATCGTGGACGGGGTGCTGCTCGTGGTGAGGGAGCGGCTCGCCTCGCAGGACGAGGTGCTGGAGGCGTACGAGGCGGTGAAGGGGCCGGGGCTTTTGGGGGTGGTCTACAACGCCGCGGACAACGTCGGGCATGAGGAGCGCTACTCCTACTACAAGCATTACCAGGGGAAGCCGTAGCCAGCGAGGCGACAGACCATGTATCTGGAATTTTTCGGCTTTGACAAGAAACCGTTCGAGCTGGTGCCTGACCCGGATTTCATCTACCTCTCCCGGTCGCACCGAAAGGCGGTCACCTACCTCGACTACGGCATCAGGGAGCGGGCGGGGTTCCTCCTTTTGACCGGCGACGTGGGGAGCGGCAAGACCACGCTCATCCGGGACCTGATCGGCAAGAAGTACGAGCGCGTGGTGCTCGCCAAGGTGTTCAACACCCGGGTCAGCATCGAGCAGCTCCTGGCCATGATCAACGAGGAGTACGGCATGGAGGTGGCGGGCAAGGACAAGGTCTCCCTCATAAGGGACCTGAACGACTTCCTGCTCGGGCAGTACGCCGCCGGCAATCACCCGATCCTTATCATCGACGAGGCGCAGAACCTGGAGGCCGACCTCCTCGAGGAGGTGCGCCTTTTGTCCAACCTTGAGAGCTCGCACAACAAGCTGTTGCAGATCATCCTGGTGGGGCAGCCCGAGTTGCGCGACACCATGGCGAGCCCGGGGCTCATGCAGCTGCGCCAGCGCATCAGCGTGAGCTGCCACCTGCACGCCCTGTCACTGGACGAGACCCAGGCCTACATCCTGCACCGCATGAAGGTCGCCGGCAACGCCGAGGCGGTCCACTTCACCGAGGAGGCAGTGGAGCTCATCTACCGGTTCAGCCGCGGCATCCCGCGCCTGGTGAACATCATCTGCGATTTCCTCATGCTCGCCGCCTTCGCGGACGAGGTCCGCACCGTCACCGCCCAGATGACCGAGGAGGTGGGAGCCGACCTCGACTTCGAGAGGACCTACTGGGGGGGAGGTCCCGACCTGCCGCCGGAAGGAGGCGTCGTCGCCTGCGCTGCGGGGGAGGAGGCGCTCGGACGCATAGAGCGGCGCCTGGAGACCATGGAGAACGAGCTTTCCGCAAGGCTTCCCCAGGCGCTGAAGAGCGTAGCCGAGACCATGCAGAAGATGCAGGCCGACTTTTCGCACCGGGTCGCTGAGCAGGAACGACGGGTCGCCGAACTGGGCGAGCGCCTCGCCACCGTGTCCAGCGCCGTCCAGGGGCTGGCCCTTTCTGCGCCGGACCGCCCCGCTGCAGGCTTCGCCCGGCGTCTGATGGATGGGGTCGGCATGGGAGGTAAGAAATGAGAACCGCTATCTTAACCGTCGCCTCTACGGCCGGGGCGCTGGCGCTGCTGGTTGCGGCACCGGCTCGGGCCGCAGATTTCCGCTTCACCCCCTCGATCATCCTGGGCGAGGAGTACAACGACAACCTGTTCCAGAGCCCCCGCGCCCAGAAGACCGACTTCGTCACCAGGGTCCAGCCCAACCTGGCCCTCTCGGCCCGGGGGGGCGGTTTCAAGACCGATCTCTCCTATGGCCTGGACTACCGCTACTACGCCAAGAACAGCCGCACATACGAGCTGGACCACCGCGCCTCGATGAACGGGGGCTTCGTCTTCTTCGACGACTTCCTCCATCTCGATCTCTCCGACACGTACAGCCGGGTTTCCTCCAACGTGGCGCGCGACGTGGTGAACGAGAGTCTGGTGGTGAACCAGACCCTCCAGAACAACGCCCAGATCTCGCCGTACCTCAGCTGGCACCTCCCCGGCGACTCCACCTTGAAGACCGGTTACCGCTACCGGGACACCCGATACTGGAGCGGCACGGGGATCGACAAGACCGAGCACGACGGTTACGCGGAGTGGAGCCGGGAGCTGTCCCAGGGGCTCGTCCTTTCGGCCGCCTACTCCTTTGCCCATGTGGCGTCCAGCACCGACGCCCTGGACCGCCAGGAGGTCTATGCCGGGCTTCGCTACGACTACGGCACCGGCAACTTCCTGTACGGCAAGTTCGGCTACGACTGGCAGAGCTTCGACAGCGGGGTCAATAGCAGCGATCCCTTCTGGGATGTCGGGGCCGGCCGGGATTTCGGCGTCCTGACCGCCGCGGTCGGCACCAAGGTGCAGTACACCGAGGACCCGCAGACCCTATCCACCAGGAACGTGAGCCACTACGCCACCTTGAGCCGCGCCTTCGCACGCGGCTTTGCCAGCTTCAACGCCTCCTACTCCAAGTACGAAAAGGAGCAGGTGCTGGTGCGCGACGTGCAACGCAAGGTGCTGCTGGGGCTTTCCGGCCGTTACGACCTGCGTGACGGGGTGGCCCTGTCGCTCAACCTTTCCGGGGACCGTCTGGACGGCGACCTGGTCGGTGAGCGCCCCTACCACCTGGTGGGGGGAGCCGGGCTCGACTGGGCGCTTTCCAGCCAAGCGGTGCTGGGAACGAACTACACCCACATAAGCTACCGCAACCACCTGGACAGCGCGGCCGACAGCGTCGAGGTGAACCGGGTCATCGTGGAACTGAGGCTCACGAGATGAAGGTCGTCAACGCCCTGACTGTGGACGTCGAGGATTACTTCCAGGTCTCCGCGTTCGAGGGCTGCGTGGACCGGGATCGCTGGGACGACTATCCCCTCAGGGTGGAACGGAACACGAGGCGCATCCTGGAGCTGCTGGAAAAGCGGGGCGTCCGGGGGACCTTCTTCGTGCTGGGATGGGTGGCCAGGCGCTGCCCGGGCCTGGTGCGCGAGATCCGGCGCGCCGGTCACGAGGTCGCCTGCCACGGCTATGGCCACCAGCGCGTGAACCTGCTGGGGCGCACCGCCTTCCGCGATGACATCCGGGTGAGTAAGGCGCTCCTTGAGGATCTGACCGGGGAGGCGGTGCTTGGCTATCGCGCCCCGAGCTACTCCATCGCGCATGGCACGCACTGGGCCTTCGACGAACTGGCCGAGGCAGGTTACCGTTACGATTCGAGCGTCTTTCCCGTGCGCCATGACCTTTACGGCATCCCGGATTGGCCGCGTTTTCCGTTCCTGCTCAGGCGGGGGACGGAGAGGTGGGAACCGGTGCCGGGGGAATCCCCCATCCTGTTCGGGGGGGAGAGCGGGGGCGATCTGGTGGAGTTCCCCATCACCACCCTGAGCCTCTTCGGCATGGGGATACCGATCGCCGGTGGGGGGTACTTCCGCTTCTTCCCCTACGGCTTCACGAAGTGGGGGTTGAATCGTATCAACAGCGGCGAGGGGCGCCCCTTCGTCTTCTACCTGCATCCCTGGGAGCTCGATCCGGAGCAGCCCAGGATGGCCGGCGCCGGTGCCAAAAGCCGGTTCCGCCACTACCTTAACCTGGACAAGACCCAGGCCCGCCTGGTGCGGCTGCTGGGCGACTTCGGCTTCGGCAGGCTGCGCGACCTTCTGGATGCTCCGGCCTGAAGGGGGGGCGGTGCGGCCCGGGATGGAAGAGACATGGCAGAGGATACTGTGGCAATGAGCGAAAAGATGAACCCGACAATCCCGGTTTTCTCGGCGATCCTCGCTGGGGCGTTCCTGTACGCCTACCTCCCGGTGCTCTCCGGGCTGGTGCGAGCTTGGGCCGGCTCAGACGACCATTCGCACGGCTTCGCCGTGATCCCCATAGCCCTCTATTTTCTCTGGCAAAACCGCGCCCGTCTCGCCGCCGAGCCGCTTGCCGGCGCCGGATCGGGACTTGTCCTTTCGGCGCTGTCGCTTCTTTGCTACGTGGTGGCCCGCAGGGCCGAGATGCAGACCGCGGTCTCCCTCTCCATGATCTTCTTCATCTGGGGGGGGACCATCTACCTATGCGGCTACCGGGTCTTCAGGGTGTCTTTGTTCCCGTTGCTGCTCCTGTTCTTCATGGTCCCGGTCCCGGCGCAGGTGATCGCCGCCTTGACCATCCCTCTGCAGCTCATCGTCGCCAAGGTGAGCGTCGCGCTCGCCGCGCTCTTCGGTGTCCCGATCTACCACGAGGGGAACGTGATCCATCTCCCGGGTGGGAGCTTCGAGGTGGTGCAGGCCTGCAGCGGGTTGCGCTCCATCATGGCGCTGCTTACCCTGGGCGCGGTGGTCTCCTACCTCACCCTGCGCTCGACGGCCCTGCGGGCGATCCTGTTCGTGCTGGCGGTTCCCATCGCCATACTGGTCAACATCCTGCGGGTCTTCGTCCTGGTGACCGTGTTCCACTACGGCCACCTCGACCTGTCCGAGGGCGCCGCTCATACCATGCTGGGGTTGGCCGTGTTCTTGGCGGCCCTGGGACTCTTCGTCCTTTGCGGAAGGGGGCTTGCCCTATGCGAGCGTTGAAACCGGCACGGCTGATTATTCTGAGCGTGCTGCTCATCCTGGCGGCGCTCGGGGCGAACTCGGCCACCCGCAAGGCCCCCCCGGGGGGCAAGGAGCCGCTCGCCACGGCGTTTGCGAACATAGGCTCCTGGCAGTGCACCCAGAGACTCGCCATGGACCAGAAGGTGGTTAAGGCCCTCGACCTGGACGATTTCCTCTTCCAGGCCTACCAGCGCGATCGCGGGGAGCTGAGCCTCTACGTCGGCTATTACCGCAGCGCCAAGAAGGTCGGCGCGGCGCACGACCCCCTGGTCTGTTTCCAGGGGCAGGGGTGGACCATCGGCCAGCGCGACAGCGGGAGCTACCGCCTGACCAGCCACCCCCAGTACACCATCTCCTACTCGTCCATGGTGGCCGAACTGCAGGGGGAGAAGCAGGTCATCGTCTACTGGTTCCAGGTCAACGACAAGGCGACCGCCAACACCCACTCCCAGAAACTGGCCATGCTGATGGACAGGATATCCGGGCGGGGGGAGGACAACGCCTTCGTCAGGCTGAGCGCTCCGGTCGGCGCCGGCACCCCCGAGGCGGCACGGCAGCGCATCTTCCGGTTCATCGACGACTTCTACCCCCAGTTCGTGCGCTACGTGAGGCAGATGGAGGACAAAGGACATTCCTGATGCTGGAAGCACTCTTCTTCGGTTCGCTCCTGCTGATCTTTTATACCTACCTCGGGTATCCCCTGGCCGCCGCGTGCCTCGGCATGGTCGTGCGACGCGAGGTGAGCAAAGGGGGGGGGGAACCCTCCGTCACCGTCGTCATCGCGGCCTATAACGAGGCCCAGGTCATCGCCGCAACCGTAGAGAACAAGCTGGTCCTGGACTACCCCCGGGAAAGGCTCGAGATCATGGTGGTCTCCGACGGCTCGACCGACGGCACCGACGCCATCGTCGCCGGGTTCGCCGATCGGGGCGTCCGGCTCATGCGGCAGGAGCCCCGCGCCGGCAAGACCAGCGCCCTGAACCTTGCCGTCCCCCTCGCCCGCGGCGAGATCGTGGTCTTCTCCGACGCCAACTCGCTCTACGCACCCGATGCCCTGAAACAGGTGGTTGCCAACTTCGCCGATCCCTCGGTCGGCTATGTCACCGGGCAGATGGTCTACGCCAACGAGGAGGGGACCGGGGTAGGGGAGGGGTGCGGCGCCTACATGCGCTACGAGAACCTGCTGCGGGCTCTGGAGACCCGGGTCGGCTCCGTGGTCGGCGTGGACGGCGGCATCGATGCCGTGCGGGCCTCCCTGTACCGCCCCATGAACCCGGACCTCCTCCCCGACTTCGTGCTGCCGCTGCGGGTGGTGGAACAGGGGTACCGCGTGGTGTACGAGCCGAAGGCGCTCTTGTGCGAACAGGCCCTCAAGGAGGACGCCGACGAGTACCGGATGCGGGTGCGGGTCTCGCTGCGGGCCTTCTGGGCCCTGTGGGAGATGAGGACGCTTTTGAACCCGCTGCGCTACCCGCTCTTTTCCTGGCAGCTTTGGTCGCACAAGGTGCTTCGCTACCTCTGCTTCGTTTTTCTCGCCGTCGCCTACCTGGCCAACGCCATGCTCTTGGGCGGCGGTTGGCCGTACCGGGTGCTTTTCCTGGCGCAAAACGTCCTGTACCTGCTGGCCCTTTGCTCCCGTTTCCTGGAGCGTGCCGGCTATGGCAGCCGCCTGCTCTCCCTCGGCAGGTATTTCTGCCTCCTCAACATCGCCGCCGCCCACGCCTGCGGCAAGTTCCTGCTGGGCAAGAAGCAGGTCCTCTGGGCGCCGCGCAAGGGGTGACATGAAGATCCTGCACGTCATAGACAGCGGCGGGCTGTACGGGGCGGAAACGATGCTGCTCAACCTGATGCGGGAGCAGGTGGCCCTGGGGCTGGAGCCGATCCTCGCCAGCATCGGCGAGCCTGGCTGCCTGGAGAAACAGATCGAAAGGGAAGGGGCGCGGCTCGGTCTCCGGGTCCAAACCTTCCGCATGCGGCCCGGTCCCAACCCGGCCGGAGTCCTCTCCATCCTGCGCTATGCCCGCCGGGAGGGGGTCGACCTGCTCCACTCCCACGGGTACAAGGGGAACATCTTTTTCGGCCTGCTCCCCCGCTGTCTGCGCCGGCTGCCGCTGGTAAGCACGGTACATGGCTGGACCTGGACCGGAGGGCTCAACCGGATGCTGCTCTACGAACGCCTGGACGCCCTGGCGCTCAACGGTGCCGACCGCGTCGTCCTGGTGAGCGCGGTGATGCTGCAACACCCCCGGCTTCGTTCCCTGGCTACCGGGACCACCGCCATCGTGGAGAACGGCATCGCTGGGCCGGGGGAGCCGGACCAGGAAGAGCTCGATCCTGCGCTCGTCTCCTTCATCACGGGCGGGTGCACTATTGGAGCGCTGGGGAGGCTGTCACCGGAGAAGGGGTTCGACCTGTTGCTCGAGGCGCTTGCTGCCCTGGTTGCCGGCGGGCTCGACCTCCGCCTGGTCATCCTGGGAGAGGGGGGGGAGCGGGGTGGGTTGGAAGCAGCGGCACGCCGGCTCGGTGTGGCCGACCGGCTCCTCATGCCGGGCTACCTCCGCGATGGCAAACGGTATATCCCCATGTTCGGCGTCTTCGCCATGCCCTCCCGCACCGAAGGGCTTCCCATGGTGCTGCTGGAGGCCATGCAGGCGGGCGTGCCGATAGTAGCCAGCCGGGTGGGGGGGATACCCGGTGTCTTGCAGGAGGGAAACTGCGGAGTCCTCGTCGAGCCAGGCTCCAGCGCTGCGCTGGCCGACGGAATCCGGGCCGTCCTCGGCAATCCCGCCCAAGCCGCGCAGAGGGTAGCCGCCGCCGGCGCCATGGTCGCCGAGCGGTTTTCCAGCAGGGCCATGGCACAGAAATATCTTTCCATCTACGCGGGGCTGGTATGAGTACCGTCCTCGCCTGACGAGTCGGAGCGACCGTGAAGAAGCAGCTGATCCTCAATTCCTGTTCCGGTGTCATCCTTTACGCCGTCAATATCCTGGTGGCGTTCGTGATGAGCCCGGTCGTCATCCGTGCCCTCGGCAACCGCGACTACGGGGTATGGGAACTGGTGATGAGCGTCGTGGGGTACATGGGGCTGCTCGACCTGGGGGTGGGGCCTGCGCTGGTGCGTTTCGTCGCCGTCGCCAGCGGCAAGGAGGACAGGGACGACATGCGGCGTACCATGAGCACCTCCTTCGCCTTCTTTCTGGCCGTCGGCGTCGCGGTTGTGCTCGCTTTCATCCTGCTCGGCTATTTCCCCTACCTGGTCGGCGGGAAGGAAACCGGCGAGATCGCCAACATCGGTACCGTGTTTCTCCTCTTCGGCCTTAACGCCGCGCTGGTGCTGCCGCAGCAGGTGTTCATCGCCACGCTCATGGGGGTGCAGCGTCACTATTTCATCAACCTCTCCCGGGGGGGGCTGGCGCTTTTGCGAGCCGTCCTCACCTTTTATCTCCTCAGGATGTACGCCGGGCGCGGGTTGATCGTACTGGCCCTTTTGGAGCCGCTTTTCTCCCTGGTGCAACTCCTGCTGTTCGCGGCGGCGGTGCAGCTCGATCCGCAGCTTCCCCGCATGTCCCGCTCGGCGGTCAGCTGGGGCAAGCTCGGGGAACTGTTTTCCTTCGGTGTCAAGAATGCCACCATGCAGGTGGCAGGGCGCCTCCAGAACCAGAGCGTCCCCTTCATCATCGGTCATGTGCTCGGGCTTGGGACCATAGTCTACTTCGCCATGCCCAACCGCCTCATCGACTACGCCAAGGGCCTCGCGCTTGCCATAGGCTTTCCGCTCACCCCCTATTTCAGCTCCACCTATGGCAAGGGGGTGCACGACGAGCTGGTGACGTCGTGGCTCAACACGTCGCTTGCGCTGCAGATCGTCACGCTGGCCATGCCGGTCGCCATCTTCTACTACGGGGAAACCTTTCTCGCCCTCTGGATCGGCAGGTCCTACGCCGTGGCCGGGCGGTGGGTGCTCTACTGCCTGCTGGTGGGGCTTGTCGCCGACGCCCTGGCCAGCAACGCCTTCCGCATGCTGACGGCCCAGGGGCAGCACGGGCGCAGTGCGCTTGTGTGGCTCGTCATGTCCGCGCTCAGCATCCCGCTGGGGATCGCGGGTGCCCGGGTCTGGGGGGTGGCCGGGGCGGCCTTGGGCACGACCGTTACCATGGTGGTCGGCAACCTGGTCACCCTGGTGATGACCTGCCGGCTGATGAAGCTCTCATTGCGCGATTACGCCCGGCAGACGCTGCAGCGGCTGTTGCTCCCCTTGCTTTTTTTTGTCGCTGCGGCGCAACTGCTCGCCCGGCTGTTCCCGGTTTCCGGCTATGTCATGTTGATCCTGCAGCTTGCCTGCGGCGGGGCGATCTACCTCGCCGCGGTCTGGTTCCTCACCCTGCCCGCCGACACCAGGGGGCATTTCACCACCCAGTTCAAGTCCCGATTTTACCGGTCGGCAGCGGCGGGGTGATGCCGCTAGCCGCCACGGTATGCTCCCGGTTCCGGTGAGCGATAGAGGAGATGTCAGCAATGGTAGATTACGGTCTGGTCAGTATAGTCACGGCAACGTACAACATGGCGCAGTACCTCCCTTTGACTGTGGAATCCGTTCTGGGGCAGACGTACCAGAATCTCGAGCTCATCGTGGTGGATGACGGCTCCAGCGACAATACGTCCGAGGTCATGGCGCGCTTTGCCGCGGAGCCGCGCGTAAGGTACATCCGGCTGGAAAGAAACTGCGGGCAAACCGTCGCCAAGAACCGTGGGCTTTCCGAGGTCAAGGGCGCCTTCGTCGCTTTTGTGGACGCGGACAATCTCTGGAAACCGAACAAGCTGGAGCGGCAGCTGCCGCTTTTCGTGGCATCAGAAAGGACGGGGGTGGTTTACTCCGATGCGGAGTACATAGACGGTTCCGGAGCTGTCCTCCCCTATATCGAGAGAAAGTATCACGACGGCGACATCACCGCGAAGCTGCTCCTGAGCAACTTCGTCAACTTCAATTCGGCCGTGGTCCGAAAAGAGGTGATCGACGAGGTCGGGGGATTTGACGAGGCCTTGGCCATGGGGATCGACTGGGACTTGTGGTTGAGGATTTCGGTGCGGTACCGGTTCAGGTTTTTGCCCGAGCAGACCTATTCCTACCGGCTCTGGGAGAACCAGATGTCGCATCAAAAGGTGAAGCGCCTGAAAAACGCGGAGAAGATCCTGGAAAAATTCCAGAGGGCGTATCCGGACGCCGTGCCCGCCAAAACTCTCGATGAGGCCAAGGCGCTCCTGTATGCCGACTATGCCTTGCTGGAGCTTAAGAACGGTACTAAAAGCGAGGCGATGACACAAGCCGTACGCGCTCTCAAGATGAGACCCGACAGGTTGCAGTTTTGGAAAACACTGGTCAAGGTTATAATTGGGTAAGCGGCACTCAAAAGGAACGTCTTATGGACAAGGGGCGCGAACAATATCTGAAGTACGATCTTTATCGTTACTTCTACGACGAGGAAGATTCTCCCGACATCTCGCTGATAAAGAAGATAAAGATAATCCTTCTGACTCAGGCGATATGGACTTTAATCGTGTACCGAGCAGGATTCTGGTGCGTGAGGAACAGGGAGAGGTACGGAGGGCTTCCAAAGCTCGCTCTTCCCTTCCTGACCATACTGCAAAAGTTCGCCGAAGTGGCGACGGGCATGGAGGTCCCCTTTACCGCGAGAATCGGCAGAGGCCTCTACATCGGGCACTTCGGGCAGGTCATTCTCTCCACTCGCACCGTCATGGGGGAATTCTGCAACATCTCCCAGGGGGTGACCATCGGCCAGGCCGGCCGCGGAGGCGAACAGCACACCCCGGTCATCGGTAACCGCGTCTACATAGCTCCGGGCGCCAAGATCTTCGGCAAGCTCAACATAGGCAACAACGTCGCCATCGGTGCCAACGCAGTCGTCACCAAGGACTTGCCCGACAACGCGGTAGCAGTCGGTATTCCCGCAAAGATTATCCATTATGGATCGAGCCGGGATTTCATCGTCTTCGACGAAAAGAGAATGGGGCTCCGAGACAGTGATGCGGCAGGTTAAAAACAGTATCAAGACGGCCATCGTCGGCAACAGGATGCTTCGGGGCTTGCTGAACAGCGCCACGGGCGACTTCCCCAAGATCTTCGTCTACCACAGGTTCGCCCGCTCCCGGCAGCCGGGAAGCGATGCTCTTGCTGTTGACGAGTTCATCTGGCAGCTGGAGCAGTTGAGGAGCGGGTTCGATGTCATGACGGTGGCCGCGTGCCTGGGGCATTTCGAGCGGCACGGACGATGGCCGAAGCAAAGCGCCATAGTGACGGTAGACGACGGCTACCGGGACTTCTATGACATCGCCTTCCCCGAGCTGGCAAAGCGGGGCTTGCCCGCCACCTTTTATGTCACGACCGGGTTCATCGACCGGCACGTGTGGCTGTGGCCGGATATGCTGGAACATGCCTTTTCCGTGACCCATGCCGATAGCCTGACACTCGATCTCGGCGACGGAGTCGCGAGCTTCCCTCTGCATGGTGGTGACGCGAAGAGGCAGGCGTGGAGCGCGGTAAGCTCCCATTGCCTGAAGGTGGCCGACCACGAGCGAAAGGCGCTTATCGGTTCGGTCCTGGCACAGCTTGGCGTGGTGCTGCCGCCGCACCCCCCATCCGAGTATGAGGCGGTGACCTGGGACCAGCTTCGTGACATCGGCTCTCACGGGATCGAGATCGGCTCCCACACCGTGAGCCACCCCATCCTGTCCCGGGTGCCGCTGGAGGAACTGGACCGGGAAGTGAGGCTGTCAAAGAGGCGGTTGGAAGAACAACTGGGCTGCGAGGTCAGCACCTTTTGCTATCCCAACAGCAGCCCGCATGACATCAACGAAGCCGTTCTCGGCAGCGTGCGCCAGCACTATGCCGGCGCCGTCTTCGGCATCGACCTGAAGCGGTGGGACCGTCACATGCTGCCACGCATGGGGGTGACCGAGGACCGGGAAGACTTCTTGTGGAAGCTCTACGGCGGGGAGTCTTTAACTGGTGGATGATCAGAGGTGTGGCATGTCTGACCTGATATATCGCGACTATGCCCCTGCGGATTTCGGCAACTGCCTCGAACTGCTGCGAACCGGCCATACCGACGAGTTCGATGCCAGGCGCTTTGGGTGGCTGCACCTGGAAAACCTGCTCGCGCCGTCCCGGATCGCCGTTGCCGAGTGCGGCGACCGCATCGTGGGGATGTACGCGGTGATCAGGAAAAAGGCGCTGTTCGGCGACTGCTCCTATGTCGCCGGCCGCGATGTCGATCCGGTCGTGCATCCCGATTTCAGGGGAAAAGGGGTCTTCTCGGGCCTTCTGAAGCACGGGCTGGAGAGTTTCAAGGACATAGACTTCTATTTCAACTTTGCCAACGACTTGTCCAGGGGGGGCTTCATAAGGAACGGGTGGCGGCAGATCGGGACGCTCAGGGATTACGTGTACCAGGTCGGCTGGACCCGGCTCTTTTCCAGGCAGGCGGCGCTTTACCTCCTGAGCAGGTGCCATTACCGCGCCGCAAAGGCGGAGCCTGCTGTCGAGCTCGAGTTCGAGGATCTGCGGGATCTCCCCTTTAGCCTCAGCGCCTTGAGCCGGTGCGGTTTCACCGTGGAGCGCAGCTTCGGGTACCTGCAATGGCGTTACCAGCGTCATCCTTTCAACCAGTACCGGTACATAGGCGCCCGGGCCGATGGGCGGGTGACCAAGGTCGCCATTATCAGGATCGACAGCCGCAGCCGCGAGTTCGTCCTTTGCGACTTTCTGTGGTTGGATGATGTGCAGCCGACCCTGGATTTTCTGTTTTGCCATCTGCGCAGCCTGGGGTGCGACTTCAAGCTGAAAATGTGGCACACCTACCCGGGGAGCGTCACGGGGCAGTTCATCACCAACCGGATGAGGTCCGGCCACCAGGGGCAAGGATTGCTGGTCAGATCGGGGAGAGTGGCCCCTGAGGGGCTCTATGACATCTCCAAATGGAACATCACCTTCGGTGATGCGGAGATCATGTAGTGGGCAGAGGTGAGACCTTGAAGGATCTCCTATACAAGGCGGCTGCCGGGATCAACAGGCTGAAGGGCAGCCGCGGTTCGATCAACCTGCTCATGTACCACGAGGTACTGCCGGCTGCTTGCGCCATCGAGGCCTGGACCGTGGTGCGGGAAGAGGAGTTTGCCAAGCAGGTCAAGTTCCTCAAGGAGAACTTCACCGTCATAGCACTGGACGACGCCCTCTCCCTGCAAGCCTCGGGAAACCCGCTGCGCGAGGACTTCATGGTGGTGACCTTCGATGACGGATACGCCGGAAACTACGAGGTGGTCTTCCCCATTGTCCAGGCATATCAGTTCCCCGTAACGGTGTATGTGGCGACCAGGGGGTGCCAGGGCAACGGAAATTACTGGTTCAACGATGTCATTGAGTCGCTTCAGGCTCCGAAGGAGTATCGGGTAGACCTGTCCGCGTTCACGGGGAAGCAGTATCGTGTCAGCCGTCATGCCAAGGGGGAGCGCAAGTGGGACCACATACAGGGCCTGCTTCAGGACTTGAAGAAACTACCCCGCACCGACCTGGAGCCTGCCGTCAAGTCGCTTCTGACGCAGGCGGATGCGGCACCGGAACGGGTGTTGAGGCATCTCACGCCGGCGCAGGTTAAGGAGATGTCGCGCTCGCCGTTGGTGACCATAGGTGCGCACACTCACTGTCACAGCCTGTTGCCGTCGCTCTCCCGCGACCAAATCGGGGCGACCGTCTCCCAATGCAGGGAGCTGTTGGAAAACTGGACCTCGGCAGCCGTCGAGCACTTCGCGTTCCCCAACGGGGACTATGACAACGAAGCCATCGAAGTCATTCAAGGCCTCGGATTCAGGAGCTGCGTGACAACCAAGGCGAAGCCGTGGACCAACGAACCGGTCTTCGAGATACCGCGAACCGGCGTTGGCAGATACGACTCCGTGAACAAGCTTGCCAACCAACTCTACAGCCACTAAAGGCGCTATGATACCTAGACGACTCAGAATTGTTTTTATACTGGATGACTTCAGAGGCCCGTCCGGTGGAGGGACCGAGGTTCAGTTCATCAACCTGATCAATTCCCTCAGTCGTGACGAGATCGATCCCCAGGTTGTCGTTCTGAGGGAAACCTCCTACACACGCAACCTCAAAGACTATCCATTCAAGATAAGCTGTCTGGATATCAAAAAGATCTTTTCAGTGAAGGCACTGGCGGCGATGCTCTCCTTCTCGCGACAGCTGCGCAGCGAAAAGGTCGATGTAGTGCATATCTTCTTCAACGATGCATCGATCCTCGCGCCATTGTTCGCCAGGTTGGGGGGGGGCAGAGTCGTTTCGTCCCGGCGTGACATGGGGTTTTGGTACACCCCGGCGAAACTCGCGTGCCTGTTTCTGAGCAATCTGTTCGTCGACGGCATGGTTGCAAACAGCAATGCGGTGAAGGCGAACGTCAATCAAAGGGAAAGGTACCCGTTGGCGAAGGTTCACGTAATCTATAACGGGATCGACATGGGGCGCTTTGCAGCCGCCATGGGGGGCGGTCTGAGGGGCTCGCTGGGGCTTGGCGCAGGTGACGCGATCGTGGGGATGGTAGCAAACCTCGACGGGATAAAGCGGCACCAGGACCTGATCCGGGCCTTTCACCTGGTGGCGGGGGAATTCCCGGCGGCGCATCTGGTTCTTGCCGGGCACGGACCTGAGGAATCATCGCTGAGGAAGCTGGCTGGGGAGTTGGGGATGACCTCGAGGATCCATTTCCTGGGAAGCGTCCGCGACGTCTTGCCCGTGATAGCCGACCTCGACGTCGCGGTGTTGTGTTCCGAATCCGAGGGGCTTTCCAATGCCATAATCGAGTGCATGGGGTGCGGCAAGCCCGTGATCTGTACCAGGACCGGAGGCAACCCTGAGCTTGTTGCGGAGGGCGTCAACGGGTACCTGGTGGACGTGGGAGACGTCACCGGGCTGGCGGAAAAACTGAGGCTTCTCTTGTCCCAGCGGGACCATGCACGGGAACTCGGCCAGAACGGGGCGCGGCTGTTTGCCGACCGGTTCAGCATCAAAAAGATGGCGGACGAACACCTCGCTCTTTACCGGCGACTGGTTCAGGGGGGAGGGGGGAGAGTATGAGCTTCATGAACTTCCTGAGGAAGAACGTTTTCGACCCCTTGTACTGCCACTATACGAGGAGTCCGCGTCGCTCTTACTGGCGGGAACTGGAAAAGTCACAATTCCTGACTGAGAAAGAGCTCCAGGACCGTCAGCAAGAAAAGCTGAAAAGACTTGTCGAATTTGCCGGCAAGGAAAACGCCTTTTACAGTCAACGCTTCGAGAAGGCAGGTTTTTCGACCGGCAGACCCTGGACCTTGGACGACTTTAAAAGAATTCCCGTTCTCACCAAAAAAGAAATTCGTGAGAACTCCGCTAGAATGATCAGTAACGGATATGACATTGACCGGCTGATGCACTTCAAAACAGGGGGGTCCACGGGCAAAAGCCTGGATATCTATATCACCGAAGAGTGCAGCGAGTTGCGAAATGCCTGCGCCAGACGTCATGACAGGTGGACGGGATGGGAAGTAGGAGAGCCGATAGCTGCAGTTTGGGGCAACCCTCAGCTTCCCACCACCCTGAAGGAAAGGATTAAGGACACTTTGCTGGGCCCGGTTATCTATCTCGACACAATGTGTGTGAACAACGCATCAGTGACCGCCTTTGTTCGCGAGTGGGAGGCCGTCAAGCCGACCTTGCTCTTTGGCCACGCGCATTCCATCTTTTTGCTGGCGAGATACCTGCGTCAGTTGAAAATCGAGCATCTGAGGCCCAAGGGGATCCTTTCCACATCGATGATGCTGCTCCCGCACGAGCGGCAGTACATCGAGGACGTCTTCCAGGTAAAGGTGACCGACCGCTATGGTTGTGAAGAGGTGAGCCTGATCGGGTGTGAGTGTGAGGAGCACCAGGGAATGCACCTGAATACGGACCATCTGTTCGTTGAATTTTTGAAGGAAGACGGTACCGCTGCGGGGGGGGGGGAGGCAGGGAACCTGGTGATCACCGACCTCATCAACTATGCGATGCCCTTTGTAAGGTACAGGGTTGAAGATGTCGGGGTTCCTTCCGGACGCAAGTGCTCCTGCGGCAGGGGATTTCCCCTGATGGAGCAAGTGGTGGGACGGACAGCGGACTTCCTGGTCAAACCCGATGGTTCCCGTGTCGCCGGCATTTCATTGATAGAGAATACCTTGACGAAGTACAAGGGGCTTGACCAGATGCAGATAGTTCAGCACTCAATCGATTCTTTCACGGTCAATCTTGTTACCGGGCACGGCTATGAACCGGAGGTTCAGAAGCAGCTTGCCGAATTTCTTTGTAATACCTTTGGAAATATAAATATCAGGTTTGTGGAACTGGAGACAATCCCGCCGGAATCTTCTGGCAAATATCGTTTTTCGATTTGTGAGGTACGACGGTGATGGTGCTCACATCTTATAACACAGGCACAACGTCAGTCTACGGTGAAGAAATATATCCCAGGATCGGCACACCTATTGTCGCTTTTTTCTGCGGTTACGTCCTTATCTGGTATTTGCAGATAGGTTACCGCATTGCTGCGTTGGGAGCTATTCGTTTTGAATTCTGGTATGCCTTTGTTCTTGGCATCGTTGCCGTGGTGTTCACCCCAAAAATTGAGCTGAATCATAAGCTGGTGTTCTATGTCCTCCTTTATTTCTTGATATTGCTGGTGCAACTACCGTTCTCGCACGACTTTAACCGCTCATACGACATCTTCGTTGATCGCATTTTGAAGTTTTCGGCCTTGGCTTTCTTCATCGTTTGTTTTGTGAGAAGCCCTAGGCACCTCAAATTTTTCTTGGCCGCTTTCCTGCTTGCCTGTTTCAAGATGGGCCAGGAAGGGCTGTTGGGGCGGGTAACGGGTTCACTGGTGTGGGAGAACCAGGGTATCATGAGACTTCACGGCACAACACCGCTCTACACGCACCCGAACTCCCTGGCTGGAATGGCCTTGGGGACCTTGCCTTTCGTACATTTTCTTTGGCCTTTGTCGAACAAGAAGGTAAAGGCCCTCCTGGCGGTTCTTTATCTTTTCTCTCTCAACATCGTACTATACACGGGCTCCAGGACCGGATATGTCGGTCTCATCATCTTCCTCCTTTTTGTCCTTTTCGCTTCAGAAAACAAGAAAAGGGTATTGTTATTCACCTTCGCTGCAATGATCATTTGCGCGCCCCTCGTGCCTGCAGATTACTACGAGAGGTTCCAAAGCATCTTCACCCAGCAAGAAAAAGAGGGGCACTCGGCCGAGGCGAGGATCATGATCATAAAGGATGCAGTCCAGGTGTTCGCGGAGCACCCTCTGGGGATAGGCATCTCGGCGTTTCCAAAGGTCAGAATGGAGAAGTTCGGGCGTTTTCAGGATACCCATAACTTATATCTCGAAGTAGCTACCAATCTCGGCATCCAGGGCTTTATCGTGTTTTGTTTGCTACTTTTCTCCCTGTTTAAGACTCTGCGTGGCATCCATGTTTGGGCTGCCGCGAACCTGCATCTTCTGCCCGATCCCAGTTCGCAGCTTTACCAGGACCTGATGCTGATAAAGCAAGTGGCCTTGGCAACGAGTTGTTTCATAGCCATTCGGCTAGCGCTTGGTATGTTTGGCATGGATCTCTACGAAATCTACTGGTGGTTCGCCATTGGGGTGACCATAGCCTTGGCCAATATGGCCAGACATCTGTCCGCGTATGACAGGGTTGGAATAAGATACTAAATGATGTGTGATCGAAGCCGGTTCATTTGGAGTGCTATGTTATGTTCAGCTATTTGCACAGGTACGTAATCTTCCCTGCTGTGTTTTTGGCCAAGGGAATCCGCTATAAAGAAGTTGCAGCCTTGTTGAAAGTTCAGGAGCAGGATGGATACCGCAATGTCGGCGAGATCCAAAAGGCTAAACTCGCATCGATCATTTCCGCGGCCAATCGCAATCCATTTTATATTGGCCGACTGACAGACGGGGGCGATGCACAGAAGACCGGCACCGATTTCTTGGCGTCGCTGCCAGTCCTCGAAAAACAGGAACTCGACCAACTGTACCGCTGCAGCGCAGGTGACCGGACTTTGGCGGTAAGAGATACTGCGGGGACAACTGGTCATCCCGTCAAGGTGCGGGTAGACGTCGACGCCTTGTCATGGCAAGTGGCAACGAGATATCACTTGTATGGCTGGCATGGTATTGATCTTGGCGACAAGGAGGCGCGATTCTGGGGGCGGCCCGTAACAAGTTCTTCTTACATGCTGAAGGATTTCCTTTTGAATCGAAAGCGTTTTTGCTTCCACCATAAGGACAGGCAGCAAAACATGTCCGAGTATGAGGCACTGTTAAAGTATCAGCCCAGTTACTTCTATGGATATTCGTCTTTGATTTTGCAGGCTGCCATTTTCTTCGATCAAGAAAAACTGCCCAAACTCCCACTAAAGGCTGTCATCTGTACCGCGGAGACCATACATACCTTCCAGACTGAGTTCATCGAGAGGGTCTTCGGCTGCCCGGTCGTTGTCGAGTACGGATGCTCAGAGTCGGATATTCTTGCCTTCCAGTGCGAACAGGGATCCCTGCATCTCGTCTCCGTCAACTCCGTAGTGCGGCAGGACGTGGGTCCCGGGCACGAAGGCGAGGTGATTTACACCGATCTCAACAACCGCGTCATGCCGTTGATCAATTACCGTCTCGGTGATGTTGCCACCATCGAAGCCAGTCTTTGCCAGTGCGGACGCGCTCTTCCCGTTATTAGGTCCTTGCAGGGACGGTCTATCAATCAGCTGATCCCAACGACGGGGGGAGGGTTACACGCCGTTTACGTGGCTTATGCCATCGAGGAGGTCTGCCAGCGCGGTTTTGACGTGAGGCGCTTCAAGATCTACTACAGCAAGGGCCGATTGGAGATAAAGGTTGACTTGGTAGGCGATGAAGCAAAGTTCGTCGCAGCTATACGGCCGCCGCTCGACAAGATTCTAAACGGTGAGATCGGCTATGATCTGGTTTTCGGCTCTATTCCTTTGGATGAGGGCAGGAAGTTCAGCTACTTTGAGATGATTGATTGATATGACTCTCTACAGGAGGGAGTACTTTTGGAGACGCGCCTTTGGATAACATGGGAGAATCAGAGAAGATCAGTGGAACTCGCGAGAGCTTTCCAATGCGAGTTGCACGTGATCGCTGGGGCAGGGGCATTCAGGCACCTCGCCTGCTGTCTCAAGACAATACGGCTGCTGATGATATCTCGGCCGTCTTTGCTCTTTGTCCAAAATCCCTCGATGATCCTGGCAGCCGTAGCTTGTCTGTATCGGATTTTCACGGGAAGGAGGGTTGTTGTCGACAGGCATACCACTTTCCGCCTTAACAGGGGACGGGAGTTTTCTTTAGATTACCTGGTGTTCCTGTTGCTGCACCGTTTCACCTTGAAACATGCCGACTTTACTATCGTGACCAACACCTTTCTTGCGCAACTCGTTACCGATGCAGGCGGTCGTCCTTTAATCCTGCCGGACAAACTTCCTGATGTGGCACCTACTGCACGTCCAGAGCTCCAAGAGGGATTCTCTGTTCTTGCAATTTCATCCTTTGGGGGTGATGAGCCGATCGGGCTGATCTTTCAGGCTATGCAAAGCCTCGTCGGTGAAGACATTACGCTTTACGTGACGGGGAACTTCAAGAAGTTGTTCCCCGAACTGACGGAAGCGTTGCCTCCCAACGTCAGATTCACCGGGTTCCTCCCGGAACAAGAATTCATAAACATGCTCAATGCTGTCAATGCCGTTATGGTCTTGACCACCGCCGATCATTGCATGCTCTGCGGTTGCTATGAAGCTGTGTCGGCAGCTAAACCACTGATCACGTCCAACAAGGCGGTGCTTGCGGATTATTTCGATCGGGCCGTACTGGTGGAGAATTCAACAGACGGGATCGCCGCCGGGATCCGCTTCGTGCGGGACAATCTTCCTGCCTGCCAAAGGGAGGTCCAAGTCATGAAAGACGAGATCGAAGTGAAGTGGCAGAGTTCTTTCCAGTCCGTCCAGGCGGCTCTGGAGGTGCAGTGATGAAAGCGGCTAACCTCTTGGAATCCTTCTACGACTTCTGCTACAAGTCTATAAAATCGTTGCCCGGGGTGGTGACGCCCTATATACGGCGCCTGATCAGGTTTGCAGCACTGCCGTACTACTATTTCTTCAAGATCAGTTGGGAGGAATGCCGGCGTTCGAAGCTTTTAGTGGCCTACGACCTGCTCTACATATTTTTCAAGCTCAAATACTATCCTGACAATTACTCCTTGTGCCGACTGTGGGAACTGGATAGATCGCAGTGGAAGTTATATTACGGTTCCATCTACGATCCCTACCAGAAACAACGGCTCAGCAGACACGTCCAGAGGCCGGAATATTCAGTCCTATTCGAGGACAAGGAAGTCTGCTACCTGCTTTGCAAAGCGGGCGGCTTCCCCTTGCCTCGGCAGTACGGCTGCATCGATCCAACGGAAGACCTTGCCACCAAGTTGAGAGAGATGTTCTCCTGCGGCGGGGGAGAAAGGATGATCATCAAACCGGTAGCAGGCAGCGGAGGTCACGGTATCTTGCTGGCTTCTCAGGACAATGGCGAGATCGTCATTGCCGACAAAGAAAGAAAAGTTCCCGTAGGAGAATACGTCATCAAGACCAGATGCGTCGTTCAGGAGTACCTGGCACAGCATGAATCGTTTAACCGTCTTTCGAATGCTTTCAATACCATCAGGGTCGCAACACTTCTAGCCCACGATAACTCTGTGATAATCGTAGGGGCGTTTATACGTTTTGGACTTGGCGATGCTTACGTTGACAATCTATCATCCGGTGGAATTGCAGTGGGAGTCAATATAGAAGATGGAACGCTCATGGAGCGCGCCAATGATTTCAATTGTAGGGTCTACTACACACATCCGGCAACCGGAGAGCCGTTCAACAGCATCAAGATCCCGTTCTGGGATAAAGTGACTGCCTTAGCTAAGGAGGTACAGCTGTTTTTTCCATTTTTCAGGTTCATGGGACTCGACATAGGGGTCACTGCCACCGGTCCAGTTGTGATAGAAATCAACCCTTTGCATGACAACGTTGCTCTCGAGCAAAGCTATGGCCCGATATTGAGACATGCGTCGGTCCTGCAGGAGTTCAGGCATTACGACTTGCTGGTCAACAACTCTTTTGCTCAACGTTGAAGAGCTTTAAACGCCAACGTAGCCTCCTCGCTGACCACACCCTTACTTCTGAATCACGGTCCCTTTAAGGTTCGCCGGTGCAGGTGGCAGCCCGCTAAATGACACTGATATTGGATTACTGACATTCCCCAAAGCGTCTATAACGAAGAGATAGGCCGGTTCAGTGCTACTGAAAGAGCCTTGATTCACCTTGAAAGTTATCTGTCCGTCGCTCCATCCCTGCGGCACCTGTATTTCCCTATGCTTGCAGCTGTCGTACACTGCGTTGTCGCCTATCTCCACACGGGACCACGTCGTATCGTAGTAGACTTCAGAGTAATATATGGTGGTTTCGCTTTGGGGGTCGTAGTCGGTGTTTCCCAGGTACTTGCCGATCTGTAAGTTGTTAAACCAGGGGAGAGCCCCATATCCAGCGGCCACCATCATCACGTCGCTTCTATTGATAACCAGGGTGTCGTCAAACCACACCTTCAGCGTTCCGTTGGCCGCCCCTTCCGTGCCTACATCGATGGCCATCCGGACGTGTACCCATGCACCATCGGTAAAGTTTATGGGAGAATACAGGGACGGGCCCACCGACGGTGCTGCAAATACCGGAAAATATGTGCTTCTGTTTCCAGTTGTATATCTCCAGGCGTAGGTGTCGATCAACGGGTACCCGTCCACCCCCGGCCCACCAGTCGCAGAGGCGGCGGAACCGTTTCCCGTCTGGACTTTAAGGAGTTTGAGCTGGTGTTGGGGTTGCCCCGATGTCTGCACAGGCATCTGGTACCACATCCAGTAGTCCACATAACGTTTTGTGCCGGTTACCGGGAGGCCCTGCTTGTATGCCAGATCCTGCAATGGAGAGGTGGCCCTGGTGAAATGGAATTTCGCGGAGTTTACGCTGTTGCTGTGTCTGAGCTTTGCAGAGCTCAACTGGGGCTTGTCATAGTCGGGATTGTCGCTGTCGACCAACCACCCCCTGGCACTGAGGAGGTCACCATTGTTTCCAACGGAAAAGTCATCCCTAACCAGTGGTGCAGGTGTCGCTTTCTGGCCGAAGTAGATCCCGTTGATGGTTGCCAGAGTGTCATGTTTTAGCTCGCCAGTGATGGAGGTAACGTTCGGCGGGTTTAAAACTGCTGAGTACACCGGGCTACGAACATCTATGCTTGAGGCTATCAGGACTAGCACCAGAAACGTCATCACCCGGCAGAATTTTTTATTAATGTAGAGTCGATTGGAGGGCATTGCCTCAACACGATTAGGTCTCATTTTGTTCTCCCTATCCCATCACTCTGGACGGTATCATTTCCTATTTTGGGGGGACGGAACGGGTAAATGCCGTTGCCGCAACCATCTGCTCATTTTTTCTTTCCCGTTCTAGTAGTGTTCTTCACCGTCACGTACGTGCTCGCCGATTGCCCCACGTTGCCTGCGGCGTCGTAGGTCTTAGCGGTCAGGGTGTAGCTTCCGTCCGGGTAGGCGGTCGTGTTCCAGCTGTAGGAATAGGGTGCCGTGCTGCTGGATCCCATCAGCTTGCCGTTTTGGTAGAACTCCATCCTGGTTATGCCCACGTTGTCGGTCCCCCCCCCGCTTATGGTGACAGTGCCGGAGACGATCGAGTTGTTAGCCGGCGAGGTGAGCCACGCCAAAGGGGCGATGGTGTCGCTTGTGACGTTGGAGACGGTGACCGTTGCACTTTGCGACGCCCCCACGTTGCCTGCGGCGTCGTAAGCCTTCGCGGTGATGGTGTAGGTGCCGTTGGCGACCAGAGCGGTGTTCCAGCTGAAGCTGTAGGGAGCTGCGCTGCTTGTGCCGATGAGGGTGTTGCTCTGGTAGAACTCGACCTTGCTCACCCCCACGTTGTCCGTAGCGCTGGCTGTCAGCGCCACGGTGCCGCTTACCGTTGAGCCACCAGCCGGAGAGGTGAGGGTGACGACCGGGGCTGTGACGTCGTTGAAGACGTTGACCGTGGTTATCTGCGATTGCCCAATGTTCCCCGCGGCATCGTAGGCCTTTGCGGTGATGTTGTACACGCCGTTCGCGACGGTCTTCGTGTTCCAGTTATAGGTATAGGGCGCCATATTGGTGCTGCCCAGAAGAGCATTGTTCACGTAGAAGTCGACCCGGCTCACCCCCACGTTGTCCGTGGCGGAGGCGGCAATGCTCACTGAACCGCTTACTGTGAGGTTGTTGCTGGGCGAGGTCACAGAGACTGTGGGTGCCTGGGTGTCGTTGGCGACGGTTACCGTCACGCTCTGGGACTGGCCGACGTTGCCTGCCGCATCATAGGCCTTGGTCATGAGGGTGTAGCTTCCCGGCGCAAGCGCGGTGGTGTCCCAGGAAAAGACATACGGGGACGCCGTGTCGGTGGCCTTCAGGACACCGTTGACATAGAACTCTATCTTGGTCACCCCGACGTTGTCCGTAGCATCCGCGGTTACCGAGACGACTCCGGCTACCGTGGTTGAAGTGGCGGGGTAGGTGATGGAGGTGACAGGGGGCTGCATCTCCGGCACCGATACTATGTTGGAGTATGTGCTTTCGATGCCGCTGGCATCGTAGGCGGTCACCGCGAAGCTGTAGGAATGGGACGGGTCGAGGTTGGCAACGCTTGCCGTGGTTGCTGTCTGCACGTCGATCGGGGCGGGCCCCAGAAATGGGGTCGTCTGGGAGTCGGCCTGGTAGTGGACCTTGTAACCCACCACCGAGGCGTCGGCCGAGGGGTCCCACTGCAGTGAAACCGTGGAAGCGGAGGCGGTTGCCGTCATCGCGCCCATGGAGAGTATGGCGGCGAGCACCGAGTTGACGCAGAGCTTTTGCAGCCGCACCACGTGGTTGATTTGGCTTTTGCGGGCGAAGCCTTCGGATACGATGACTTCACCGAGCCGCTGGCCGGTCTGTTTCTGTCTGGCCAGGGCCTGATCCAACTGTTGCCGGCTGATCTGGCCGGTTGCCACCAGCAATTCGCCCAAGCGCAGCGGGTTGCTTGCCGGGCTTTCCTGGTTGTGCTGCAGGTCCAATAGACCTTTCAACTGCAACTCGGTGAGCATGCCCAGGCGGACGAAGACCTGGCCCAGTCTCTCGCCGCTTCGATGCTGCTCCGCTATCGCCTCGTCAAGCTGTCTGGCCGTGATCTTTCCGGATTGCACCAGCAGGGCGCCCAAAAGCTGTCTTTGCCCGGCTGCGAGCTTGACCGCGTCTTCCAGGCTGGTCAGGTGTTCCTGGACCATAAGGGGGGCACCGATGTCGCTCGGACTCAAGACGCCCATCCTGACCAGGACCCCGCCGAGAAGTTCGTGGGTCTGTTTCTGCTGCTCCAGGGCGCGGTTGAGGGCGCGCCTCGATACGAATTTCCCGTCTATCAGAATCTGCCCGAGGGCGCGTCTAAAAAAGCTCCGCATGATCAGCTCCTTCCTGCGGGACATAAATGCGTCCCATAGCGGCTTGTGGTCGACAGTGGCCTGGATCAACATGGCTGATATGAAGTGGCGTCGATCGAGTGCGGCTGGTCTTCTCCCTTTTCTAACTGCTGTATCTTACAAAGACAAAATGCAATCTGCCCGGTGATGGTTGACACAATTCTTGACTTTTATTCTCTATTTGTCAAGGGTTTAGCTGGTTAGAGCCTGCCGTTGTGAGCGCACTAATGGCGTTCTCCTAAAGAGAGATATGCGCTCTGTCAGTACCGGTCATGACCCTGCCCGAATTGGTCCACCGGCTGTTCACTCGAGTCATGCCGCTTATTGGAACGGTGTGCATCGCTGTTACTGGGGGCGGAACCTGAGCGCGACCGAGTTCCGGGGGCGGGGAGTCGGTGGACGGAAGCACAGGATGGTTTGTTGGTTATTTATAATCTGTTGCACCGCAATAGCGTATCCGATATCCGAGAGGGGTCAAGCAGGGGCTGCGTGACGGCATCTAACCGTTTAATCGATTAAAAAACGGACATAATTTTCCTCGATTGTGATTCAAATCACCAACTTTGTTGCGCTGCTCTGATAAAAGGAAACCTACAATTTGGGTACACGACAATACTAAACCATCCGCGAGGGTGGGACGGAAAGCCTATAGGGTCTCTCTGAGACAGCCGGGTCGCCGAAATGCCTGCACTACAGGTCTTGGTGCCCGGTTTTTTTGTGTCTTGAGCACGGGCTCCGCCTCTCGTGGAGGTCCGTGTTGAAAGCACAGCATGTTCTGCAGTTGCTTGTTATTGCCTTTTTTCTCGTTCTTGTTCCTGTCGCAGCTTTCTCCTCCAGCGTGAACCTTCAGTGGGACCCTTCCTCCGACCCCGACCTCGCCGGGTACCGGATTTACTACCAGGCCAACTCTTCGTCCCAGCCTTTCATCGGCAGCGGCGCCGTGGAAGGGGCGGCCCCTGTCGATGTCTCCACCACTACCACGGCTTCCATTAGCGGCCTCGATCCCGGCAGCTCCTACTATTTTGCAGTAACCGCATACAATTCCAGCGGCGTCGAGAGTGTCTACTCGAACGTCGTACAGGTGAAAGAGATGGTCCCTCCGGTTGTGGGGATCACGTCACCTTCGGCGAGTGCGACCGTGACCGGCTCTGTTGCGGTCTGGGTCAGCGCCGTCGACAACGTCGGGGTGAGCAACGTGGAGTTGTACGTGAACGGGAACCTCCTGGCCAGCGGCAATTCCGCCCCCTATGCGTTCAACTGGCCTACTGCCTCACTTGCCCCGGGCCAGTATACCCTCACAGCAAAGGCGTACGATGCAGCCGGTAACGTGGGCACCGCCGAGGAAGTTGTCTATGTTGCCGGTGATACGGTGGTCCCGACCGTCACCATAACCGGGCCGACCAACAACAAGCAGGTAAGCGGCACCGTGGCAGTGACGGCCAGCGCCACCGACAACGTCGGAGTGACCGGTTTCGCCCTTTACGACAACTCGACCCTTATCTACGCCGCCAACCAGGGGACACTCAACTACAACTGGAATACGGCCAGCGCCGGAAACGGGAGCCATACCCTCGTCGCCATAGCCTCCGATGCTGCCGGAAACGCCGGCTCCGCCAGCGTGATCGTAAACGTGGCCAACGATCTTGTCCCCCCAAGCGTCAAAATCATCTCCCCTTCCTCACTGGTACTCAACAACGCCAACCTGAAGGTCGCCGCTTCGGCCCAGGACAACGTGGCCGTGGTCAGGATGGAGGTCTTCCTGGATGGGGCGCTGCTGTTGGGCACCAACTCGGGCTCCATCAGCGCAACGGCCAAGGTCGGTGCCGGCACCCATACCGTCACCGTCAACGCGTATGATGCTGCGGGAAACAAGGGGAGCAAGGCGGTCTCCGTGTCCAGGTAGTTCCGCTTGTAGACAGAGAACGAAGCGGGCACGGGATGAGATCCTGTGCTCGGTTTTATGGGAACAGATGAGTTGATTTTCACTATAAATCAAATATTATGCCCACCCGACGGTGGGGTGCTCCATCCAACCGAATACAGGTAGACGATAATACTAAACCATCCGCGAGGGTGGGACGGAAAGCCTACAGGGTCTCTCTGAGACAGCCGGGTCGCCGAAATGCCAAGTACTGGTGCTGCGGTCCCGGCTTTTCTTTTTCCCTCCTTCCCGGCGAGAAACGCACAGGGCCCAGACCGATCCTTGGGAGTCAACGATGGAAGTATCTGGAAGGGCGGTTTTTTTGTCTCTGTCCGCGTTGTTTTTGTTATTGCTGTTGGCCACCCCTCATACAAGCCTTGCCGCCGCGGTGACGCTGGCATGGGATCCCAGCCCGGACGCCGATCTCGCGGGATACCGCATTTACTACCAGGCCAACAATAGCTCTCTTCCCTTCCAGGGAACCGGAGCCGTTGAAGGAAGTGCCCCCGTGGATAGCGGTAAAGTCACCGTGGCGAGCATCAGCGGGCTCGACCCCGCCAACTCCTATTACTTCGCGGTAACCGCTTACAATTCGGGTGGACAGGAGAGCGTCTACTCCAACATCGTACAGATCCCCGAAACACTGCCCCCCGTGGTCAGCGTAACCTCGCCCGCCGACAACACCTCCGTAGCCACAACCATCGCCATCAGCGCTGCAGCGACCGACAACGTCGGCATCGCAAAGGTGCAGTTCCTGGTGAACGGCACCCAGGTCTATGAAACCAGCACCGCTCCCTACACCTACACTTGGAACGCTGCGGCACTCCCCCCTGGCAGCTACGCCATTGCAGCCAGGGCGGTTGACCTGTCGGGTAATGAGGCTGTCTCCAAAGCGGTGAACGTTTCGGTAGTCGGGGACGTGATCTCGCCCACCGTTTCACTGGCGGCGCCCCCTTCCGATGCTGCAGTAGCCGGGACGATCAACGTATCGGCAACCGCCAGCGACAATCTCGGTGTTGCCAAACTCGAATTGTCCATCGACGGCACGCTTTTGCTGAGCAGCAACCAGAGCCCGGTAAGCTATACCTGGAATACCACCGGCTTTGCCAACGGCAGCCACCTCATCAGTGCCCGAGCCTACGATGCAGCCGGAAACAGCAGCGTTGCGTCGGCGACGGTCCTAGTAGATAATGGTACCAGCCAGACCGCCTCGGCCTCCACCTCGACCTCGACCTCGACCTCGACCTCGACCTCCACCTCCACCTCCACCTCGACAGCGGTTCCGCTTACGTTGGCAGACGCGCAGCTTGCCCTGCAGGTCGCCTCTGGTCAGCTAAGTCCCACCGTCGAGCAGACTCAACGCCTGGACCTGGCACCCTACGTGAACGGCCAGTCACAGCCCAACGGCAAGGTCGACACCGGCGATGTCGTGGTCATCCTCGCCAAACTGACCGGAAAGCTGTGAGAGGAACAAGTGATGAACCTACCGGCTCAAAGGTGGCCAGATCTGCACCAGGAGCTGAAGGAGGAGCCATGGAGATTTTGAAACGATTGCTGCTGTGCGGGATCATGCTCCTGATTACGTCCTGCGGAGGCGGGGGAGGGGGGACCCCCCCTGGAAATGTGGACAGCTCCGCTCCCACCGTCTTCCTCTCCGGTCCGGCCAACGGCTCGACCGTTACCGGCATCACCGCCGTCACCGCAGACGCAAGCGACGACGTCGGGGTGACCAGGGTCGACTTCTACCTCAACGGCGTCAAGCAGGGGAGCGACGGTACGGCTCCCTATACCTACCTCTGGGATCCCTCGACTCTTGCCAGGGGAAGTTACACCTGGACCGCCAAGGCCTATGACGCCGCCAATAACGAGCGGCAATCCGCGGGCGTAACGGTTACGGTCCCGGTCTACGCGACCATGACTACCGTGGTGAGCGGCACCGGCGCGGTAGGTACCGTGGCCCTGGCTGGGCTGCCGGTTGCCGCCCCTTACGGCCTGAACTTCGTGGTGACCATGCCTGCCGGCGCCACCCTGTCGGCGGTCAGCACCTCGGGGCCTTACGCGGGCAGCGGTCTCGCCAGCATCGCGGGTGCCAACAGCCTCATCCTCGCCAGCAGCAATATAGCCTCCGGCGAGATCATGACCGTGACCTTCGCCAATCTGCCGGTGGGTGCTCAAGCGAGCGAGTTCGGCGTAGCACTGTCGGCGGTGTACGACGGTAGCGGCAACCAGATTCAATAGGATTTGCAGGAGAAAAGTAGCGCCCGGGCAGGGAAATGGGGGCGTCGTTGCGACCGAAGGAGCATCGGTTGCAGGCGGAGTTGAACGCAGAACGTAGAACGTCTTCTGGGTTTTAATGCCTCTTGCTGTTGCTGCGTGTATCGAAGAAGTTCTTGTTGAGCAGGATCGCCTTGCTGTCCAGGATGCTGATCACATCCGACTTCTCAAGGCTGCGCAGCACCCGGCTCATGGTTTCGCGGGTGACCGAGGCGTAGCTGGCCATCTGCTGGTGGGTCATCTTCACGTCGATGATAACGCCGCGGTCGTCCCGGACTCCGTACAGCTCCCCCAGCCGGTCCAGCAGGGACAGCACCCGGTCCTGGGCGTTTTCGGCGTTGAAGCTGAGGATCTTGATCATCTCCCATGATTCGCGCAGCCGGCTGCAGAGCAGCTCGATGATCTTTCTTCGGATCTCGTCGTTGCGGATCAGGTGCTGCTCGAAATCGCTCTTGTGCAAGAGCCCGATCACCGAGTCCTCGTGGGCTATGATGGTGGCCGGGGAAGTCTTGTTGTCCAGCAGCGACATCTCTCCGAAGAAGTCGTTCTTCTTGTGGATGGTGATGATCTGCTCCTTCCCCTCGTCGTTCATTTTCACTACCCGCACCTTGCCGGAATAGATCAGGTACATGTAGCTGGAGGTGTCCTCCTCATAGAGCACTATCTGTTCCTTCTCGTAATTCTTCTTTCTGAACAGTTTTTCCACCTGGTCCACCTCGTCAGGCGTCAGAGATGAGAAGAAAGGAATGCTGCTAATGATATTCGATTCGTGCTTATTTCTCGACGATGTAGGACAAGTCATCACAGTGCCTCCGGCTCACATTTTACCTCAGCCATTCGAGTGTTTAACACAAACAATTAGCACTTGTCAATTTATGCCTTAGGCTGTATAGGTATAGCAGGCATTGGCCTGTATTTTCTGCCTGTGCTGCCGGCGGTTGGCCCTTGCTGGCAGGCGCGTAGCGAGCGCCAATGACATCGGCACGGGCTTTGAGTTAATTCTTCACCCGTCGGAGCAGATGGGAGGGCCTCCGGGGAGAACTTTGCTGCCGGCCTTGCCCGAGGGACAACGATGGCTCTTATGCTGATTTCAGTCTTTCTGCTGCTGGTATCCGTGCTGCGCATCGTGCTGCTGGAGAGACGAAGCGGAACGCTCAGCTATATTGCCGCCCCCTTTTTCACCATAGCGGTCCTGGAACTTTTCGACTTCTTCGCCCTGAACAATTTCTGGCCGGAAATAGAGTGGAAGCGGTGTGCCCTGTTCGTCGAGGCGCTCTTGCCGTCTCTTTGGCTCCTGCTGAGCGTCACCTACGCCCGAGAGATCCCGGAGCGGGGACTCTCGTTGAAGAACCGCTTGCTGGTCGGCGCCAGCTTACTGCTGGTGCTGGTCCCCGCGTTCCTGCCGTCGGCTTCCTTCTACTACGCGCCGGATTTTCCCGCCGAACCGGTGCTGTTTCTGGGCGACGTCGGCTATTACTTCTATGTCGCCATCCTGGTGCTGCTGGTCGTGGCCCTGATCAACTTCGAGTCCACCCTGGTTAACGCCTCCTCGGAGGCCCTGTGGCGCGTGAAGCTCGATATCGTAGCGCTCGGCTCGATGCTCGCCGTGCTCATCTTCTACTATTCGAACGCCCTGCTGTACCGCTCCCTCAACCTTGAGCTTGCGCCGCTGCGCTCCCTGCTTTTCTCGATCGCCGCGGTTATGATGCTCTACGCCCGTTCCCACTGGCGCGGCAGCGCCCGTGTCAAGATCTCCCAGGCGGTCGTGCTGAAATCGGTGGTCGTGGCGACGGTCTCCGCTTACCTGCTCATGCTCGGTCTGCTTGGCGAGGGGATGAAGTATTTCGGACCGCAGTTCCCGCGGGTGCTCACCCTGTCCCTGGGGTTCATCGGGGGCATCCTGCTGCTGCTGCTCCTCCTCTCGGACCGCGCCAAGCGGGAGCTGAAAGTGCTGCTGCACAAGCACTTTTACCAGAGCAAGTACGACTACCGGGCACAGTGGCTGGGGCTGACCGAGAGGCTGTCCACCTTCGAAAACGGAGACGATCTGGTCAGGAGGGTGCTCCTCGCGTACTGCGAGATCTTCGGGGTTCATGGCGCTGCCCTTTACCAGCACCAGCAGGGGTGTGGTTGGTACTGCGTGGCCTCGAACCTGGAACTGGAGCCGCTTCGGGAAACCATCAGCGATGACAACCCGATCCTGACTTCGCTGCGCGAGAGGCAATGGGTCTTTTGCAGCAGCGACCCCAACCGTGACCTGACCGAGCAGGAGTGGGACTTTCTCCAACGCTACGGCATCTCGTTCGTGGTTCCACTTTTCGAGGGGGAGGCGCTTTCCGGCTTCATCGTGCTCGGTGCGCAGGTCGTGCCCGACGAGCAGTACCGCTATGAAGATTTCGACCTTATGAAGACCATCGCGCGGCAGGTGTCGGTGGCCATGCAGCATCAGCGCCTCACCGAACAGCTCACCCAGTCCAAGGCCATGCAGGCCGTGGGAGGCTTGGCGACCTTCGTGGTGCACGACCTGAAGAACCTGGCGGCGACCATTTCGCTGGTGCTCGAAAACGCACGGGAGCATATCGACAACCCGGAATTCCAGCAGGACATGCTGACCAGCCTGGGTAACACCACCAAGAAGATGCACCACCTGATCGGGCGGCTGCGCAACCTGGGCGAGAGCGAGCTTTTGCAGAGGCGCCCGGTGGATCTCTTTGCCCTCACCCAGAGTTGTGCCGGGATGATGCAGGGGAGGGTGATCTCTGTGCAGGGAAGCCAGCAGATCGTCCTGGGGGACCGGGAGGAGTTGCAGAAGGTGCTATTGAACCTGTTCCTGAACGCGGTGGAGGCGTCGTCCCCCGAGGCTCCCATAGCGGTGGAAGTGGGCTGCAACGGCACCCCGTTTGTGAAGGTAACCGACCAGGGCTGCGGCATGTCACCGCGCTTTATCAGAAACGACCTGTTCGTGCCGTTCCGCAGTTCCAAGCAGACCGGTCTCGGTATCGGGCTGTACCAATCGCGTCAGATCGTGACGGCCCATGGCGGCAGGATCGATGTTTCCAGCGTGGAAGGGGAGGGGACCGTATTCACCGTCCACCTGCCCGTTGCCGAGGAGGATTCGGCCGGCGGCGTCATCAAGGCCGCGTGAAGGAGGAGTTGGTGAGAAAGCTTCTAATTGTCGATGACAATGAGGATATCAGGCAGCAGTTGAAATGGGGCTTGACCCAGGAGTACCAGGTGCTTTTGGCGGCCGATGCCCGGGAGGCTCTGTCCCTTTTCAAGAGCGAGCACCCCCCGGTGGTGGTGCTCGACCTGGGGCTTCCCCCGTACCCGGACAGCTCGGTAGAGGGGTTTCGCTGCCTTGACGAAATGCTGGGGTTGAACCCGGTAACCAAGGTCATCATGCTGACCGGCAACAACGAGCGGGAAAACGCGCTGAAGGCGATGCGCATGGGCGCCTTCGATTTCTACGCGAAGCCCCCGGTCCTGTCCGAGTTGAAGGTGATGATCGGGCGCGCCTTCCACATCGCCAACATCGAGGAGCAAAACAGCGCGCTCTCCTCGCTCGGCGAAGCGGAAGAGCAATGGGGCATGACCGGCAAATGCGCCGAGATGCAGGCAGTCTACACCACCATCCGGAAGGTCGCAGCCTCCAACGCGCCGATCCTGATCGTCGGTGAGAGCGGCACGGGCAAGGAGCTGGTGGCGGCCGCGATCCATGAGGCGAGCCTGCGCCGCAAGGGGCCCCTGGTGGCGATCAACTGCGGCGCCATCCCGGAGAACCTCCTGGAGAGCGAGCTCTTCGGTCATGAGAAAGGCGCCTTTACCGGCGCCCATACCGCGGTGAGGGGCAAACTCCAATACGCCCACAAGGGGACCCTCTTCCTGGACGAGATCGGCGAGCTCCCGGTGAACCTGCAGGTGAAGCTGCTCCGCTTCCTGCAGGAAGGGACCATCCAGCGGGTAGGCGGAAGGGAGGAAATTCCTATCGACGCCCGTACCACCTGCGCCACCAACATAGACATCCAGAAGGCGATCGAGGAGGGGCGTTTCCGCGAGGATCTCTACTACCGGATCGGCGTTGTTACCATCAAACTCCCCCCGCTGAGGGATCGCGGCGACGACGTGCTCCTGTTGGCGGACAATTTCCTTAAGTTCTATTGCAAGGAGAACAAGAAAAAGGTGCGGCTGTCGCCTGCCGCCGTCGCCTTCCTGAAGCGGCACGACTGGCCCGGCAACGTGCGCGAGTTGAGAAACCGCATCCAGCGGGCCGTCATCATGTGCGACGGTTCCAGCATCGGCCCGCTTGACCTTGGCTGCGATTTCGAGCCTCCGCCGATACCGGCTCCCAGCAACGACAGCCTTTCCCTCAGGGAGGCGCGCGAGCGGATGGAGCGGGAGATGATCCTGAGCGCGATAGAGCGGCAGTCCGGCAACATCCTCAAGGCCGCCGAGGAGCTGGGCGTGAGCCGCCCCACCCTCTACGATCTGATGAAGAAGCTCTCCATACATCAGTAAATCCGGTCGACGTTCAACGTTTAAATCCTGGTGCGCGCACGCGAGACCATGACGTTGGGCGCTCTGACCAAGCTGTTTCTCCTGTCACCCGCCTTTTCCCCTCGCCCTCCGGGAGAGGGGAAAAGGCGGGTGAGGGGGATGCTATCTGCAAGAATTCAGGCGAGGGGACGGCGAAAGGGGAAATCGGAGAGGGGTGACCACTTACAGGCACGTTCAATCCAACTCCAATGTAAAAGGGCCGGCAATATCTGCCGGCCCTTTTGCGTTTGCTCTGGGGGAGGTTACAGCCCCGGTGGGGCAGGGGGCGGGGGCCAGGCTGCAGGCGGCCTGGATAGCCCTGAACCTAACGGGCTCACCTCGCAAGCAGGGCAACTGATCGTACCGCTGCCGAGACAGACACTGCAATCGGATTCCCAGATATCGAGCACCGGGACATAGTACAGATTGCCGGTGCCGCCGCACTCCGGACAGGTTACGATCTTTTTACCTCTGCAGTCGTTACAGGTTGCCATTGCATAACTCCTTCCGTGCTGCGGCACGTCGTGGCTCGTTGAGTAGGAGTTGTGCAGTATAGAATAAGATCTACGTATGTCAATTGTAATTAATAAATATTTATTTTAACGGCGCAGGTCCGTTTCACCGGGCCTGCGCCGCTTACGTTTGGTCGCGCCTAGAAGCGTTCGAAGTCGTTGTGGTCCAGGTTCAGTGCCACTCCCTTGTCGATGGCGGCCTGCTTGCCGCGCGCCTTGGGACTACCCTTGGTGGCTGTGGCCGCATAGGTCATCGACGCGGCGGCGCGGCCGCTTTGCCGCTTCACTCCCTCCGCGAGCCGACCCGCTGGGGCATCGTTGTCCCTGACCTGGAAGAAGGAGACGGTGCTCTGCAACTGGGCGGCCTGGGAGGAGAGCTCCTCGGCGGTGGAGGCCATCTCTTCGGCCACCGTCGCGTTCTTCTGGATCACCTGGTCCAGCACCTGTATCGCCTGGTTGATCTGCTGGGCGCCGCCGTCCTGTTCCGTGCTGGCCGCGCTGATCTCCTGGACCAGTTCCGCCGTTCTCTGGATGTTCGGCAGGATCTCGCCCAGGAGAGCTTCCGCCTTCTCGGCGATCTCGACACTGGAGGTGGAGAGGGTCGAGATCTCTCCCGCCGCCTTCTGGCTTCGCTCGGCGAGCTTTCTCACCTCGGCGGCTACCACCGCGAACCCCTTGCCGTGCTCCCCGGCGCGGGCCGCCTCGATGGCCGCATTGAGCGCCAGCATGTTGGTCTGCCGCGCGATCTCCTCCACGATGGATATCTTCCCTGCGATCTCCTTCATGGCGGCGAGCGTCTCGGCAACGGCCTTGCCACCTTCCTGCGCGTCGGCCGCCGACTTCACCGCGATCTTCTCGGTCTGCATCGCGTTGTCCGCAGTCTGCCTGATGTTGGCGCTCATCTCTTCCATGGAGCAGGATGCCTGCTCGGCCGAGGCCGCCTGCTCGGTAGCCCCCTGCGACGTGTTCTCCGCGTTCTCGGCAAGCTCCTTGCTCCCAAGGCTCACGTTGTCCGCCGCCTGCTTCACGTCGAGTACCACGTCCGAGAGCTTCTGCACCATTGCCGCCAAGTCTTTGAGCAGCTCGTCCTTTTCCGAGCGCGGCGTGACTTCAACGCTCAGGTTCCCGTCGGCGATTTCCTTGGTGATGCCGATGACGCGATCCATGGCAAGTTTCACGCTTTTTAGGCTGTCGTTGATACGTATGAAGTCGGAGTGGGCCTCCTTGGTATGCTGGTCGGGCTGCGTGAGGGCGAAATCGAGATCCAGGTCCCCCTGCGAGAGGAGGTGGAGGTTGGTAGCCATGCGCTCGATCTCGGTCTTGGTGTAGTCGCGGTTCCTGATGATCGCCGTCAGGTCCTGGACCACCTCGACGTAGCCGATTTTCTCCCCTTTGCGGTTCATGAGGTACGTCGTGTCCTGCTTGCACCCGGAGCCGCACCAGTCGAAGTAGCTCTCGGGCACCCCCCTGTGCAGCTGCTTGATGCCGCACCCCTCGGTGTTGCAGATGTTGGCGGCCGCGTTGCTGCAGGGAAGCCCCAGCGCGGTGCGCCGGTCCCTGATGCGTCCTTCCTTGACCAGCAGCGCCTCGAAAGGCTTGTTGAGGAAGGTCCAGTTCATGTCGTTGTCGGTGACGTGAATCGGGAAGGGGACCGCATCGATGATGGCCTCGTACCAGTCGTTCTTCTCCACCACCACGTCCAGGGTACGGTTCACCCCGTCAACGATCGCGCGGAATTCACCCTGGTGCTTGGATGCGTCGGAGCGGGTCTGGAAGTCGCCGGCCAGGGCGGCGTTCACAAGTGTTTCCGTGTCGACGATCATGGCACCCACAGCGTCCTTCACCTTGGAGAGACTGTCGTTGATCTTCACGAAGTTTTCGCGCGCCACCACGGTGTGCTGGTCCGCCTCCGCAACCTTCAGGTCGAGGTCCAGGTTCCCCAGCGCGAGCCTGGTGAGGTTCCCCGCCATGCGCTCCACCTCCGCCTGGGTGTAGTCGCGGTTCCTGATGATCGCCGTGAGATCCGTCACCGTCTCGACGAATCCGATCTTCTCCCCTTTGCCGTTCAACAGGAATGCAGTGTCCTGCTTGCATTCGGAGCCGCACCAGGTGAAGAAGCTCTCGTTCACCCCCTTGTGGAGCTGCTTGATGCCGCACCCCTCGTTGTTGCAGATATTGGCGGCCGCGTTACTGCAGGCAAGCCCCACTGCGGAATCACGGTCCTTTATGCGCCCCTCGCGGACCAGCAGCGTCTCGAACGGCTTGTTCATGAAGGTCCAGTTCATGTCGTTGTCGGTCACATGCACCGGGAACGGAACCGCGTCGATGATGGCGCGGAACCAGTCGTTCTTCTCGATGAGGCAGGCCCGTTCTGCTTCGAACTCCCTCGTCAATTTCTCCACCGTCTGCGTGTTGTTTGCTACGAGTTGATCACGCTCTGCTTCGAGCTCCCCCGTCATCGTCTCGATTGTCCGGGCGCTGTTCTCCACGATTCGGTCCCATTCTGCTGCAACCGTGCGCGCCAGGTACCCGCCGAGGGCGAGGATGAGAGTGAATGCAACTGCGCCGGTGCCTAATCCGACTGACGTGGATACACGCACCGTCGCGAGAGAACCTGCGGCACCCAGAACCGCCGCGGCAGTGACAACAACCATTACCTTTACCTTGAGTTTCATTTCCATACCTTCCTGTCCTTGTTTCTGGTTTAGTGGTGGCGTCACCCCGACGCGTGTATCGTGACTTTGGGCCGCCACCGAAGAGAAGGGGAGGGCGGCATTTAGAAATTAGCCCGGCGCGGTTTTTTAGTAGAATGCGTCTGAAGATTCTTCATTTTGCGTTGAAAGCTGGTGTTGCTTTCGGTGGGAGACGTGAATAAATGAAGGGAAAAACGATTAGCTTTGGTGAAGGGGAGCGGTATAAGAGGAGAGGTGAGCTTCTTTAGGATCTATAAGGTGAGGAATAAACAGAGAAAAAAAGTATACACAATGCAGATTGTAATACATTATATTTATGTTATTTACGTGTTTGGAAGGCAAACTTCACGAAAGTCGACTGCGTACTCTGCAAATGGTCTCATACCCCGACTGATCTGCCAATCCCCATAGATCAAGTGGCACACCCGCACCCAAGTGTCAGCCCCGATAAACCTCGTCACGGAGTTTCCCTTTTTCGGTACCAGGCCGGTAACGACGCTGTATAAACGCACGTAAGCTATCCGCCAAGCGCCGAACGTAAACTCCTGCTCCCCCTTTACCAAAGCGGGACGCAGGGGATTTGCTTACTCCGATTTTTATTTTTCTTCGCCGCAAAGCTTGCATTGCCTGCACAACCTTGTAGTCTAGAGAATGTTTAAATTGGTGGCGGTTAATTAACAACCATACTTCGTAATTGCGAAGAAAGGAGGTGCAAGTGACAACAGGTCAGTGTCAGCGAATACTGCGTGATTACCGGAACCTGTCCGCAACAAGGTTCCACGAGTTCAACCAGAGGACGAGAGCTTCCCTGGCTGACCAAACGAGGTTTCCCGACTCATTTTGGGGGAACAATCTACCGCTTGTCGTAGCGTATTTCTCGGCATCGGACAAGCACGACGCGGTGTACCACGAGTCGATGCTGGGCAGTAAACTGGTGATAGCGGAACGCGAGGGGCTCCAGGCACAACTTGTGGTCTACCTGGACCAGATCGCGGCTCTGCTGGACATGATGGCGGTGTGCAATCCCGGGATCCTCATCGCCTCCGGATTCGATCTCACCAAGGAAAGAAGAGGTCACGCCAGGGCCAAGGCAACTGCCGCAGCTCGCATCGCAGGGGATGCTGAGTCGGCAGATGGAGACAGCGGCACTCCATCATGATCCAACAACCAACATGGGGGATGCCGCCAGCATCCCCCATGTTTTCCCCAGATCGTCCTCTCACCTCCAACAAGTCATATGCTCTCCAAAAAACTTCGCCTCCCTGTCCCCGAAATCTAATCCCATCGAGCCTCTCGAGTCACTTCTCGCGATAAATGAGTCATCAACTGCGATAGACGAGTCATCGATCGTGCTACACGAGTCATCGATCGTGCTACACGAGTCGTCGATCGCGATACACGAGTCGTGGAACGCGATACACGAGTCGTCGAACGCGATACACGAGTCGTCGAACGCGGTACACGAGTCGTCGAACGCGGTACACGAGTCGTCGATCGCGGTTCACGAGTCGTCGATCGTGCTACACGAGTCATCGATCGCGGTATGCGAGTCGTCGATCGTGATATACGAGTCGTCGATCGCGATACACGAGTCACCAACTGCGGTAAACGAGTCATCAAACGCGGTAGACGAGTCATCGATCGCGGTAGAAGAGTCATCGATCGCGGTAAACGAGTCATCAATCGCGATAGACGAGTCATCAATCGCGATAAACGAGTCATCGGTTATAAAACGAACAGTTGGAGCTGTCGGAGGCGGTTCTTGGTGCGAGGCGGTGGGGGGATGCATGGCAGTTTCCACCGGTGCCGAGATCAGGCCCTATCTATCACCGGGGGGAGATGAGGCATGGATGGAGGTTGAGCGCTTCTATTCAAGTTGAGATGGGAAAGGCCTTGAGGGATATGGATGCGCTGGGATAACGAACGACGGGGGCACAAAAAAGAAACTGCTTTGGGAGGTTGCCGCTGTTCTTGGACTTGTTTTTGGCAAGTCTGAGTGCGGTCTCTGACCAAAGCAGTTTCGGTGATGGCTCCCGGCGGCAGCGTAGCGTTTTTAATGCTAGCACTGTCTACGCTCAGCGGTCGGCTTTTTCAGGACCGATGGCTGGTGGAGCGGGAGCTTTTCCCTGCTTCTGGAGGCTGGCGCATTCAATAGAGATGTTGATTAGCATCCCTTCGGTACGATGGTCTTCATAGCAGGTAAGAGTCATTATCTGCCTATCCGCTAAAAAAGCAAACAGGAATTTTGGACATGACAGGCACCAGAATTCCCGTGTGCTCCCCGCTTGAATTGGCATGCCGCTTGGCCTCATCACCCACATCATCCCCGCGCGCTACAACCGGCAGGTATGAGATGGAGGTGTGCACCTCGCGTCGGCTGGGATCAGGTCACTGCGATATCGAGGGTACCTTCCCATAGACCGTGGAGGTTGCACTGCTGTTTCGCCACCAGGGTCACCTTCCCGCTCGGTGCGGCCTCTTTGGGGACCACAACGTTGAAGGCGACTTTCGGTGCCAGGTATCCCCTCGGCTGCAGGTCCACTCTTCCACATGGCTCGTTGCCAAGGCTGAGTTCGATAAAGCCTATCCAGTGGGCCGGCATCATGCCGTGGAGCACTTCACCGACAGATACTTCCACGGTGAAAGGCTTGCCGGCCATCACTGAGGCTGGCGCGGTAATGACAGGCGCATGGCTTTTCTCAAGCGGGGTCTTTTTAGTTGGGTCCTTTACCCTGTTGATCGTCTCGAAGAGCCTCGTGTCCACTTGGTCTGGAAAATAGCGCTCGGCCGCAGCAACCGTTCCAGCGAAGCCAACGACAAAGGAGCCTGCAACAGTGGTTTTCAGAAAAGCCCGTCTGTTCATCTCACACCTCCTCATGGCATTGCCGCAATTACCCTTGCTGCGGCTGGTCTTTTGTAATTCTTATGAGTTTAGTGGTTGGTTGGGACAAGTCAACGGAAGACCTTTCACAATGCAAGGAAGAGGGGTGACGAGGGGGGAAGAAAGGAAAGAGGAAGAGGGGAGGACGTTCTTGATTTTTTGACATTTGTGGCCTGATGGCGGAGTGAAGCCTCCTGCGGTTGCAAAAGCCTCCTTCGCACTTGTGACCGTTTGACGTTGTTGTTATGTTGACATTTGATAGTGACGAAACCAGGACAAAAGTGAAAATACTAACAACGTCCCCTCGGTCCCCATTATAATTCAAGACCCGATACCGCCCCTGTTTATGCTTTATCAGAATATGATCAACTGCTGGGAAGGAAATCGGCAATCTTCACTGCGAAGTTCGCCATCTCTGAGAGCCATTCGGTAAGTTCACCAAACCGCACTTCGCGTGTACCAATAACAAGCCTGTCAATTGTCTTTATGGTCTGGTTTGGCTCAGTCGGATGTGGAGTTTCTGGGCCGTCTGGTTTGAGGGCAAATGGTTGTCCATCTGCGATCTGCTCCTTCATGACCAATTCTTCAAGGTGATGAATTTCATTGCGAATCATGCGAAATCTGTCGGCAATTGAATCGGTCGCGAAATTTGCCTTTTCGGCGTTCAGCATCTGAGACAAAGGGTTCTTGTCGCGCCTGAGTCGGCGGAAGCAGTTTGTCGCACGGTACATGTTCGATATGCATGTCTCAAAGTGAGACACCGACCTATGCATTGCCCCAACGTTAAAAGACGAATGTGTGCCCCAAAACTCTCCCAGCTTTATGGCTCCAAGCTGATACTCAATGATCGCTGCCTCAACTAGCCGAACATACGTGCTGGTCAACGCATTAATCTGATATCTATTCGATGGAAACTGTATGAACAAAGATTTGAGCCAATATTGCGCGAAATCAGACGCATGCTCAGGAATTGCGGGTAGTTCAAACTCAACGTACATTACTTATAAAACCTCCTCCGCTCCTTCTTCCTGTTTTATTCGGCCCAACGGGGGCGTTCTTGACCGGCGGCGCTAGCCGTCCGCGTCCAAGGACGTTGTGTACGCCCGGCATGGGCGTGAACTTATGGGGTGTAAGTCCCCTGTACGTAGAATCCAACACCGTCGCGAGACGGCGTCAACGAAGTACTAGCCGACGGCAAGGGCGTCTCCGCGAGGAGGGGTCTGAAGGAAGC
>NZ_JAHLMF010000013.1 GCF_018919385.1 Geomonas diazotrophica | reverse complement strand
CGTAGAAAGTGTGAGATTCATACCCTGCGACAAAGTGCTCAGTTCCTGTTAGACTCTTTTTCGCCATGTTGGCCTCCCTCGTACGGTAACCTGAAGCGGCACACTTCAATGTTACCAGGATGGCCAGCATGGTATTTTTCCTGTCACCCTGCGGGGCAACGTTAGCTATTGAGACAGTTCGGCGTCCCACTTTCGCACAGGCCTTGGCCGGAAAGCCCCCCCTCGACGTCGTAATCCCACGTATTCCCTGGCATCGGCCGGCCGGAGCCGAAGCGGCATGTATCGTGCTCATTAGAAGGTGCGCCCGCAGTCGAGGACGTACCTCTTCCGCGGCGAATCCAAGATATATGGGAGTGACAGATGGGTGATTTCTTTATGGCGGTCGGGGTGGTCTACGCAATGGCAATCCTGGTACAGATCGCCTGCTACAGGAGCAGCTTGAAGAAGGGCACAAGAGAGAACGGAGTCGGTGTGGTGGCGGCCCAGGGCTGTCACTAGAAGCGCGACCTGCAGCACGAAAAAAGCGGGGCGGATCCAGGTGATCCGCCCCGCTCTGCGTTCGGGAAGATGGAAGGAGGCTACCGCTTCTCAAGGACCTTTGCTTGCGCTCTGCCGATCATGCCGGCGATGCTCCCCAGCTCGTCCAGTGAGTCTCCCTCGATCAGCTTGATGTGCGTGACGTCAGCGGGGACCTGGTTAAAGGTAGGATCAACCGAGACCCACTTCCCTTCCAGGTAACTTTCAGCCCAGCTGTGGTACAAGAATCCGTCACCTTGGTACACCAGGCCGGACACGAAGCGGGTAGGGATGCCGGCGGCCCGCGCCAGGGAAACGTAGAGCCTCGCGTGGCTTTGGCAGTTGCCGCGCCCTTTTTGCAGCGTTTCCAAGGGTGATTGGGAGTCGATGACGTCGGCTTTGATCTGGGCTGCGACCCACGCTGCCAGGCGGGCCACCTTTTGGGCCGGATCCTTCTCGTCCCCCACGATCGCTTTCATACGCGAGACGATCTCGGGGTTGTCGCTGGGAGTCCGCTCTCCAGGCTGCAGGTCCGCCTGGGCGGGCAACTCTTCCGCTGCGGGTCCGGGGTTGGGGAGGGTGAAGATGACGCTGCCGTCCGGCTGGCGCTCCGCCCTTTGCCATGCCCCCTGCAGCAGGCGCTGCTCCGCCGGTATCCCCGTTATCTGCAGCACCAGTTTCTGCATCCGCTCGGGATGCTCCAAGGAAGGCGCGACGCGGATCAGGCTGAAGTCATATACGAGGTCCTTCTTGTCCATGGCGGCTTCCGCGAGTTCGGCCTTGGCGGTCGCCTCGTCACGGGCCAGGGTGACCACCAGACCGTCCCGCACCGATTCCTTCAGGACGTTCCCCGCCAGGTCCACCCAGATATCATTGTCCACCATGGTATAGAGGTCGTTTTTCAGGTGTACCACCGGCTTCCCGTCCAGGGTCTCCTGCCCGATCACCTCGACCTTCGCCTGTTTCACCTTCACCGCTTCCGGATCGAGGTATTGGACCTTGTAGGTCTTCTTCGGCACGGCCCCCCGCATGAGCGGGTACAAGTTCAGGGCGTGCGGAGGGTAGACCGGCCCCTTCACCTTCAGGATCCGCTCCTTGTTGCCGTTCGCCGAATGCGTGCGCACCGTGATCCCTTTGGGCGTCACCTCGCCGTCGATGTCGACCGGGCTTCCGTCGATGCGGTTTTGAACCTGGAACGAGCGCAGGGTGAGATCGGGTGCCACCTGGTACGACTCGGTCGAGCTGGCCTCCCTGGAGAAGCCCATAACCTTCATCTTGACGCTGCCGCGCGAGGAGATCTGGTAGCCGCTGGCGGTGCGGGTAACGGTGGTCTGGCCGAAGCCTACCTGCTCGTCACCCATGATGATGCTGAACCAGCGCTCCCCTTCGGGCGGGGCGGCCAGCTTGGGGAGAGGGGTGGCCGCCAGGAGCTGTAGCGGCAAGAGGACCAGGGCCAGTACTGCCATGAGCCGTAGTGAGAAATGAAAGCGTGCCGTGGTTGTCATACCATCCTCCTTGGCTGAGTTCGCGGTACCTTATACCACACGACGCGTGCCGGGCGCAATGCGCCAACCCGCTCTTTTTCTTATGAAACGCGATCCGGGCGGAGCTCATGAGGTGGTGCAAGGAAAGAGTTCTTTGATTAAATGCAGTTAAGTTCTTGCAGTATTTTCTACGCCTCAGTATAATGTGTTCATAGATAAGAGTTGCGGAGGATCGTAGGATCCTCCTTCCCCTAGCCGACTTGCCCTCCTAGTCGCTAGGGTTTTTTTTTGTACCTACCGCATCCAAAGTGTGCCAACTGTTGCACACTTTTCCCGATTCCTATACAATCCCACCTGACTCCGCAATCTTATCCGGCCATGCCAGCGAGGAACGATGTATCCTATTGTAACCATTACCGACCAATGCCGAAAATGCTACTCCTGCGTGCGCAGCTGCCCGGTCAAGGCGATCAAGGTTGAGAAGAGCTACACCGAGATCATCTTCGAGCGCTGCATCGGCTGCGGCAACTGCCTGAGCAACTGTCCCCAGCACGCCAAGGTGATCGCGGACAACGTGGTGGTGACCGAGGCGCTTCTTACCTCAGGTGACCCCGTTGTCGCCGTCCTCGGCTGCTCCTTCCCCGCCTTCTTCCACAACTGCTCACCCGGGCAGCTCTCCGCCGGCCTGCGCCAGCTCGGTTTCGCTGAGGTGCACGAGGGGGCAAGCGGGGTGGAACTCATCGCCGGAGAGTACAGAAACGCCATCGAGAAGGCGCAGTTGCCGCTCATCTCGTCGCATTGCCCCGCCGTCGTCGATCTGGTTGAGCGGCACTACCCGCAGCTGATCGAAAACCTGGTCGGCGTGGTCACCCACATGGTTGCCATGGGGCGCTTCCTCAAGCAGGTGCTGGGAGAGCATGTCAAGGTGGTCTACATCAGCTCATGCATCGCGGGGAAGTTCGAGGTACAGGCCGAACAAACCAAGGGAGCGGTGGACGTGCTGCTCACCTACCGGGAGCTGGAATCGATCTTCAAGGAGCGCGGCATAGACCTCGCGTCCCTGCAGGAGGAACCGTTCGACGGCAGGACCCCGCACATGGGGCGGATCTTCTCGCTTTCCCAGGGCTCCTTCCAAGCCTTCGGTATCAACCCGGACCCCCTGGACACCGAGATCGTCACCGCCGAGGGTGAGGTGAACGTGATGGGGATCATCAAGGACCTCGCCGCCGGGCGCATCAGCCCGAAGCTGGTCGACCTCCGTTTCTGCTACGACGGCTGCATCGGCGGTCCGGGGAGGAACAGGGAACTCACCGAGTTTTCCCGGCGCAACATGGTCATCTCCCATTTTAAGAGTGAAATCCCTTACCGCGTGGCGCCGCACTACCAGAATGAATGTGAGGTCGACCTCTCCCGCACCTTTTCGGACAAGTACGCCAAGCTGCCAACCCCGAAGGGGGGCGACGTCAAGAAGATCCTCCACGCCACCAACAAGTTCACCCAGAAGGACGAGCTCAACTGCCGTACCTGCGGCTACCGCACCTGCCGCGAGTACGCGGTGGCTGTGTTCCAGGGACTGGCGGACCTGGAGATGTGCCTGCCGCACAACCTGCAACAGCTGGAGGAGGAGCGGGGCCGCCTGATCCAAAAGTACGAACTGGCCAAGAGGGAGTTGGACCGCGAGTACGGCGACGAGTTCATCGTGGGGAGCGACGGCAACACCCTGGAGGCCCTGGACCAGATCAAACAGGTCGGGCCGACGCCGACCACGGTGCTGATCCGCGGCGAATCCGGCACCGGCAAAGAGCTGGCGGCTCGCGCCATCCATCGCTACAGCAAGAGAAACGACAAGCCGCTGGTAACGGTCAACTGCACCACCATCACCGACTCCTTGCTTGAGAGCGAGCTGTTCGGTCACAAAAAGGGCTCCTTCACCGGTGCCATCATGGAAAAGAAGGGCCTTTTCGAGGCGGCCGACGGCGGCACCATCTTCCTGGACGAAATCGGCGACATCACCCCCAAACTGCAGGCGGAGCTGTTACGCGTGCTCGACCTGGGCGAGGTGCGGCCGGTGGGGGGCACCTTGGCGCGCCGCGTCGACGTCCGTCTCATCGCGGCCACCAACAAGTCGCTGGAGGACGGGGTGCGCGACGGCTGGTTCCGCGAAGACCTCTACTACCGCTTGAACGTCTTCTCCATCACCATGCCCCCGCTGCGGGAGCGAGTGGAATCGATCCCGCAGCTCGCGCACTACTTCCTGGAGAAGGCGCGCAACAAGTTGAACAAGCACATCGTCGGCATCGAGGAGCGCGCCATAAACGCAATGGTCAAGTATCCCTGGCCCGGCAACATCAGGGAGATGCAAAACGTCATCGAGCGCGCCGCCGTTTTAACCCACGATGACATCATCAAGCTAGGCAACCTGCCGCTGGCCTTCGCGGAGAGCTACGCCGACGAGGGGGAGGATGTCATCGATCTGCGCTCCTTCAAAAAGGAGCGAGAGCCGCACGTATTGCGGGTCGAAAAGAAGCTGATCCAGCGCTACCTGGCCGACGCCGGAGGCAATGTGTCAAAAGCGGCACAACTTGCCAACATACCGAGGAGGACCTTTTATCGTCTTTTGGCCAAACATGGGTTGAAAGGACGCACAATCCGCGCACGCGAGGAAGAAGATGAGTGATTTGCCACTCGGGGGGCAGGACCGCCCTGGCCAAAATGATACAAATGGGCACAATTACGCACCGTGTGCCAAAAGTGGCGCACTTTGTATACACTGTGGCATTACGTGTTTCTAACGTAAAAATAAGGGTATACGTGAAAACAGTGGGTTACGCAGCAGTCCTGCTCTTTTTTGAGGTTGGCACGCATATAGCAATATTGTAGACATCGTGTCACCAATCTTGAGCAGTACAAGGAGAAGAAGCAGATGGGCAGAATGAGAGAGAACCCGAGGTACAATGTCATTTCCATGAGGATCAGCGACGCAGAGCGTGAGACCCTCGAGCAGATCATGGACTCCACCAAGAAGAGCGTTTCCGACATCATGAGGGAAGCAATGGAACTCGTGAAGGCAAGGAGCGCCGAGATGAACCAGAAGGCGGCCTAGGCCGCCTTGCATCACCCCGCCGAAGCATAAAAAACGGCCGCGTTAAGCGGCCTTTTTTTATTCCTGCAGTCCCGGTTTCCCGGGTACCTTCCCTATTGCACTATTTCACCTTCCAGGTCGTCCCCTGCGCGCTATCAAGGAGCACGATGTTCTTCTCCAGGAGGAGATCCCTGATCTCGTCGCTGCGCTTGAAGTTCTTGGCCTTGCGGGCCTCGGCGCGCTCGGCGATGAGCGCCTCGATCTCCTCGACCGGGATCTCCATCTCGGAGGTCTTGCGGTCCTTCATGCGCTGCAGGTATTCGGCGGGCACGGAATCGCAGACGCCGAGGGTTGCGGCGATGTTGGCAACCTCTTGCTTCACCCGCGCGAGCAACTCAAGCGGGGAGACCGGCAGGGCGCGGTTGATGCTGCGCACCAGGTCGAAGACGTGTCCCAGCGCCATGGCTGTGTTGAAATCGTCATCCATGGCCTCTACGAAGCGGGCCGCGATGCTGCTGCACTTCTCCTCGAGCTCCGCGCTCTCCTCGGTGGGGGCGTGGTCTGTGCCGGCGGCCAGGCGTTCGTCGATGCCGGCCAGCGCCTTGTAGATCCTCTCCAGGCCGAGCTCGGCTTCCTTGAGGTTCTGATCCGAGAAGTCGATCGGGGAGCGGTAGTGTGCCGACAGCAGGAAGAAGCGGAGCACCTCGGCGTCGTAGCGCTCCAGGACCTCCTTGATGGTGAAGAAGTTCCCCAGCGACTTGGACATCTTCTCGGCGTTGATGTTCACGAAGCCGTTGTGCAGCCAGTACTTCACGAAGGGCTTGCCGGAGGCCGCCTCGGACTGGGCGATCTCGTTCTCGTGGTGCGGGAAGATCAGGTCCTTGCCGCCGCCGTGGATGTCCAGGGTGTCGCCCAGGAACTTGGTGCTCATGGCCGAGCACTCGATGTGCCAGCCCGGCCTTCCCTGGCCCCAGGGGGATTCCCAGTACGGCTCGCCCGGCTTGGCCCCCTTCCAGAGTGCGAAGTCCATCGGGTGCTCTTTCTTCTCGTCCACCTCGATGCGGGCGCCGGCCTGCATGTCCTCGAGGTTCCTCTTGGAGAGCTTCAGGTACCCTTCGAAGCGGTCAACCCGGAAGAAGACGTCGGAGCCGGACGCGTAGGCGTACCCCTTGTCGATCAGCCTCTGCACCAAGGCGATGATCTCCGGGATGTGCTCGGTCGCCTTGGGCTGGAAGGTGGGGAGCTGCAGCATGAGCCGCGCCATGTCCTTGTCGAACTCCTCGATGAAGCGCTCGGAGATCTCGTTGTAGGGGACGCCGTCGCGGTTGGCGCGGTTGATGATCTTGTCGTCGATGTCGGTGTAGTTGCGGACGTAGGTGACGTCGAGCCCCTTGGCCTGCAGGTAGCGGTAGATCATGTCGAAGACGACGTTGGCACGGGCGTGCCCGATGTGGCAGTGGTCGTAAACCGTCACGCCGCAGACGTACATGCCGACCTTGCCGGGGTTGATCGGTACGAATTCTTCCTTGCTGCCGGTAAGGGTGTTGTAGACGCGTAAGGGCATGTCAGTTCCTCTTTCTAAAAAGTGTTAACCCTGTTTAGGGCCGGATTCGAATTACGCACTTGCAAGCCCCTCTCCCTCTGGGAGAGGGTGGCCGGAGGCCGGGTGAGGGCATTGCCACTGAGTGCGACCTTGTCTATTGAGGTGCCCTCCCCCCCCTTTCCCAAAGGGCGAGGGGGATATGCCGTTACTTCTTGCCTTGATTCCAGGAGTCGCGCAGGGTGGCGGTGCGGTTGAAGACCAAAGCGCCGGGACGCGAGTCCTTGCTGTCCAGGCAGAAGTAGCCCAGTCGCTCGAACTGGAAACGCTGCTCCAGGGTCGCCGCGGCGAGGGACGGCTCCAGCTTGCACCCCTTGAGCACCTCGATGGAGTTCGGGTTCAGCGAGGTGCGGTAGTCCGGCTCGTTCTTGCCGCCCGGGTTAGGGGTGCTGAACAGGCGGTCGTAGAGGCGTACCTCCGCCTCGACGGCGTGTTCGGCGCTCACCCAGTGGATGGTGCCCTTGATCTTTCTACCGTCCGGGGCGCTGCCGCCGCGGGATTCAGGGTCGTAGCTGCAGCGCACCTCGACGATCTCGCCGTTTTCGTCCTTCACAACGGATTCACACTTCACGATGTAGGCGTAGCGCAGGCGCACCTCTTTGCCCGGGGCCATCCTGAAGAATCCCTTGGCCGGCTCCTCCTGGAAGTCGTCGCGCTCGATGTAGACCGTCTTGCCGAAGGGGACCATGCGGCTCCCCATCTCCGGGGCGTTCGGGTGGTTGGCCGCCTCGAACTCCTCGGTCTGGCCCTCCGGGTATCCCTCGACCACCACCTTGAGGGGGCGCAGCACCGACATCGCGCGCGGGGCGCGCACGTTGAGGTCCTCGCGCACAGCGTCTTCCAAAATGCTCATGTCGATCAGGCTGTCACTCTTGCCAACGCCGATGGTCTCGCAGAAGGCCCGGATGGACTCGGGGGTGAAGCCGCGGCGCCTGATCCCGACCAGGGTCGGCATGCGCGGGTCGTCCCAGCCGTCCACCAGCTTCTCCTGGACCAGTTCGAGGAGCTTTCTCTTGCTCATCACCGTGTAGTTCAGGTTCAGGCGGGCGAACTCGATCTGCTGCGGGTGGCAGGGGACCGGAAGCTGGTCCAACACCCAGTCGTAGAGCGGGCGGTGGTCCTCGAACTCAAGGGTGCAGATGGAGTGGGTGATCCCCTCGATGGCGTCGGAGATGCAGTGCGCGTAGTCGTACATCGGGTAGATGCACCAGGCGTCGCCGGTCCGGTGGTGCTCGACCTTCTTGATGCGGTAGATGACAGGATCGCGCAGGTTGATGTTGGGGGAAGTCATGTCGATCTTCAGGCGGAGCACCTGGCTGCCGTCCTCGAACTCGCCGGCACGCATGCGGGCGAAGAGGTCGAGGTTCTCGGCGACGCTGCGGTCGCGGAACGGGCTCTCCTTGCCCGGCTCGTTGAGGGTGCCGCGCATGGCGCGGATCTCATCGGCGCTGCTGCTGTCGACGTAGGCGAGTCCCTTCTCGATCAGGACCCGTGCGTACTGGTAGAACTTCTCGAAGTAGTCCGAGGCGTAGTACATGTGCTCGCCCCACTCGAAGCCGAGCCACTTCACGTTCTCCTTGATGGAGTCCTCGTACTCGATGTCCTCCTTGGTCGGGTTGGTGTCGTCGAAGCGAAGATGGCAGCGGCCGGCGAAGTCGCGGGCAAGGCCGAAGTTGAGGCAGATCGACTTGGCGTGCCCGATGTGCAGGTAGCCGTTGGGCTCGGGCGGGAAACGGGTGACGATGGTCTGGTGCTTGCCGCTTTTCAGGTCGTCGGTGACGATGTTCCGGATGAAGTTGGCTGCTTTTTCGACGACCGGGGTTTCTTCTGTAGTCATATCAAGTGTCCTGTCCGCCGCCGGGGTGGGTCGACGTGCGTAGAGTAATTGGTAAATGGCAACCGCCTCGCGGGGGGCGGATGCGGGGGGCGAATGATTATTCGCCCCTAAGGGGTACGGTGCTGCAGGGTGACTGTAGGGGCGAATAATCATTCGCCCAGGTTTTACCCTTACCCTTTTGTAGCCAGAAGCGCGACCGAGTAGGCGGCGATCCCCTCCCCCCTGCCGGCGAAACCGAGCTCCTCGGTGGTGGTCGCTTTGACGTTGACGCGGTCCTCCTCGGTGCCAAGCGTCGCGGCGATGTTGCTCCTCATCTGCGGGATGAAGGGGGCTAGCTTGGGGCGCTGCGCCACGATGGTGGCGTCGACGTTGCCGATCCGGTACCCCTTGCGCTCGGCGAGGTCCATAACGTGGCGCAGCAGTTTCCGGCTGTCCGCCCCCTTGAAGGCGGGGTCGGTGTCGGGGAAGTGCTTGCCGATGTCCCCCTCGCCGATGGCGCCCAGGATGGCGTCGGAGATGGCGTGCAAGAGCACGTCCGCGTCGGAATGCCCGAGGAGCCCCTTCGCGTAGGGGACGTCCACCCCTCCCAGGATCAGCTTGCGCCCCTCCACCAGTCTGTGTACGTCGTAGCCGTGTCCGATGCGCATCATATCACTTCATCTCCTTCAAAAAAGCCTCGGCGAGGATCATGTCCTCGGGCGTGGTGATCTTGATGTTGCGGTAATCGCCTGGTACCACCCGGACTGGTTTCCCCTGCCGCTCCATGAGGGAGGCGTCGTCGGTTCCCAGGAAACCTGCCGCGGCAGCCTCGTCGTGGGCGGCACGGATCAGGTCGTAGCGGAAGGCCTGCGGGGTCTGGGCTAGCCAGAGCGTTTCGCGGGGGGGCGTTTCGGTGATCACCCCTTCCCGGACCACCTTGACCGTGTCCTTGACCGGTACCGCGACTACCGATGCGCCCGCTTCCCTGGCGGCGGCGCAGGCTTCTTCCAGCATCCTCACCGAGACGAAAGGGCGAACCCCGTCGTGGATCAGCACCAGGTCGTCCGGCTCGATATCCTCAAGGGCGCGCAGCCCGTTGTACACCGAGTGCTGCCGTTCGCTGCCGCCGGGAACGATGGCCCGGACCTTGGTGAACCCGTAACGCTCCACCACCTCGCTGCGGCAGAAGGGGATCTCTTGCTCCGGGGAGACCAGGTAGATGGCATCGATACAGTCGGCTTCCTCGAATGTCTGCACGGTGCGGGCGAGGATCGGCATGCCGTCCAGCATCAGGTACTGCTTGTTGGAGCCTGCCCCCATCCTCTTTCCCATGCCGGCGGCAGGGATGAGCGCGAACGTTCTGGCCAAAGTCACCTCTAAATGAGCTGGCGCCCCGTATAAGGGGAAAATCGCCGAATTATACAGTTTGGCTGTGAAAAAACCAGTTAAATATAACCAAAGTGCCGACTCTCCTCCCCCTGCGGGAGAGGGGCTTGGGGTGAGGGCGCCAGCCACCGGCGGCCCAGACGGCAGCTTCACCCCCCCCCCCGCCTTCGCGGACCGAAGCGCTTCGGCGCGCAGGCCCGTCAAGGGAGGGGGAGCGAGGCGGCCAGTTCATTCCGGACGCCGATGCTCAGCCGGCGAGAGCGCTCAGCGCCGTTGCCAGATCGTCCAGGTCGGCGTCCTGCAGGGTTCTCGGATCGAGCAGGAATGCGTTCTTGTTGATCCGCCCGATCACAGGGATCTCCATCCCGCGCAGCCTTGCCTCGATGTCGTTCGGGGTGAGCCCCCCGACCGCGACCTCGATCAGCATGGTGGGGAGGTTCAGCAGGGGCAGCGTCCCTCCGCCGGCCTGCGAGAACCCCTCGCTGAGCTTGAAGCTGACGGCGTCGGGTGTCCGGCGGCGCAGCCGGCCGGCGATCTTCCTGGCCCGAGCGGTGAGCTCGGGGAGGGTGGCGGTCAGCATGCGCAGGGTCGGCACTTCCTTGAGCGCCACCATCTCGTCGCGGTACAGGGCGAGCGTCGCCTCCAGGCTCGCAAGGGTCAGCTTGTCCATCCTGAGCGCGCGTAACAGCTGGTGCTTCTTCATTGACTCGATGAAATGCTTCTTGCCTACGATGATCCCGGCCTGGGGGCCCCCAAGGAGCTTGTCGCCGCTGAAGGTGATGACGTCGACTCCGGCGCGGACGAAATCCTGTACCGTCGGTTCGGGGCAGGGGAGCCGGTTGGAGAGATCGACCAGGTTGCCGCTCCCCATGTCGGCCAGCACCGGAACGCCCGCCTGTTTCCCCAGCTCGACCATCTCCTCGGCGGTGACCTCCTTGGTGAAGCCGAGAACGGCGAAGTTGCTGCAGTGCACCTTGAGGAACACGGCGGTGTTTTCATTGATCGCGCCGAGATAATCCTTGGGATGGGTCCGGTTGGTGGTGCCGACTTCCCTCAGGGTGACGCCGGAGAGCTTCATGACCTCGGGGATGCGGAAGGAGCCGCCGATTTCCACGAGCTCCCCGCGCGACACCACGGCTTCGCGCCCGGCTGCCATGGCGCTTAGGGTGAGGAGCACCGCCGCCGCGTTGTTGTTCACCACTATGGCGGCCTCGGCACCGGTCAGTTCGCACAAGAGCGCCTCGACGTGGCTGTAGCGGCTGCCGCGTACCCCCTCGTCGAGGTTGAATTCGAGATTTGAATAGGAAAAGGCGATCGTGTTCAGCGCATCGCGCGCCGCCTCGGGGAGTATGGAACGCCCGAGGTTGGTGTGGATCACGATGCCGGAGCCGTTGATGACCCGCTTCAGGCTCGGTTGGGTGAGCAGGCGCAGTTCGCGCGCCACCTCGGCGCAGACCGCAGCTTCGGCGAAGGCCGCGTCGCTCAGGCCGCCGGCGCGGGCCCCGCTGCGCAGCCTGTCCAGTACGGTCCGCACCGCTTTGAGGACAAGCTCCCGCGGCTGCCCGGCTAAAAGGCCCCGCACCGCCTCCCACTCAAGCACCCGGTCCACTTTCGGGATCATTTTCAGCTGCTGCACGGCGCCCCCCTTCTCATTGAAATGGCAAAGGGCTAATTTAGCGCAAAGTGAGCCGTGAGGCAAAGGAAAACCACAAGGGGAACGGGCAATTGACCATGGGCAGCTGACGATTGACAACATAGGACGCCGCTGCAGGATGACGGGCGACGAGGTGCCGGCAGGTTAAGGGGCAAGGGGGTGCCGGGACGAAAGGAGGGGAGGGCGAAACGGAGGGAGCGAATCCCCCGGGGGCGGACGGCCTCGGCCGGGGGGAAATCTGGGGAAAGTTTAAAGATCGAGCCCTTTGCAGGTCCACGCCTCGGCGGCAGCGGCGTCTTCCTCGATGAGGACCTTGCCGCCGTACTCGGCATTTTTCTGGACCAGCATCTCTGCCATAACCGGATCGCGTTTGCGGAAGGCCTCGATGATCTTCTCGTGCTCCTCCACCGAGAGCTGCATCCGGCCCGGCTTCATGAGCGAGGCCATGCGCAGCCGCTGGAACTTCTTCAGCAGCTGGGCGATCATGTCATGGAGTTTGTCGTTGCCGGCTCCCTTGATGAAGAGGTCGTGGAAACTGTTGTGTACCTTGAAGAAGTGGCGCACGTCCCCTTCGGCCGCGATGTCGCGCAACTTCTCGTTGATCGCTTCCAGCTTGTTTATCTCCCTGGTGCTGAGCAGGGTGCAGGCCTTGCGGGCGGCGTAACCTTCGAGAATGCTCTTGATGGCGTAGAACTCCTCGACGTCTTTGGCGGAAAAGCTGGCGACCAGCGCTCCCTTGCGCGGTATGACGGAGAGGTACCCTTCTGATTCCAACTGGCGGAACGCTTCGCGGATGGGGGTGCGGCTGATGCCGAAACGGGCTGCGAGTTCGGGTTCGGCTACCTTTTCTCCCGGCTTGAGGGCTCCCGACATGATGGCGTCACGGATGGTCTCAAGTATCCGTTCTCTAAGGGTAAGGTGCTTCTCAACGTTCTTCTTCATGCGGCCCCCTTCAATGATCGCCGTATTGTATACAGTATCCAAAGATTGTCAAGAACTTCCCTTTTGAAATTTGTGGGGTTGCACATGAAAAAGCTTGAAATCTCCCGGTGCGCTCTGTATGTTGCGACGCTGAGGGAGTTTACCTATGGACCCGGTACGCCATTTCAAGATCTCAATTTGTGTGCTGCTGCTCCTGCTGACGGTGGGGACTTGCGGTTACATGACGCTGGAGGGGTGGAGCCTGCTCGACGCCCTCTACATGACGGTGATCACCCTGGGCACCGTCGGCTTTCGCGAGGTCCACGACCTGAGCCACGTCGGCAAGGTCTTCACCATGATGCTGATCTTCTTCGGTGTCGGCGTCATCGGTTACATCGTGGGGAGCCTGGCCCAGATCATGTTCGAGGGGCAGTTCCAGCGCATTATCGGGAGGAAAAAGGTGGAAAAGGCGATAGCCGCCCTGGACGGGCACTACATCATCTGCGGTTTCGGGCGCATCGGCTCGCTGATCTGCAAGGAGTTCGCAGCCAAGCCGCTTCCCTTCGTGGTGGTGGAGAAGGACGTCGAGATGATCGCCCAGATGGAACAGGACGGCCACGGGTACCTGTTCCTGCCGGGGGACGCGACCGTGGACGACGTGCTCCTTAGGGCCGGGATCAAGAGGGCCAAGGGACTCATCTCGGTGGTCACCTCGGATACTGAGAACGTCTACATCACCCTTACGGCGCGGGGGCTCAACCCCGACCTGTTCATCCTGGCCCGCGCCGGGGAAGAGGGGAGCGAGCTGAAGCTGAAGCGGGCCGGCGCCAACAAGGTCGTTTCGCCGTACCTGATCGGCGGTTCCAGGATGGCACAGGCGATCCTGCGCCCCACAGTGGTCGACTTCATCGAGATCGCCACCGGGCGCGAGCACATGGAGCTGCAGATGGAGGAGATCCTGATTCCCGCGCATTCCGGCTTCATCGCGGAGACGCTGGCCAGTTCCGGCTTCCGCAAGGAGACCGGCGTCATCATCGTGGGGGTCAAGAAACAGACCGGCAAGATGGTTTTCAACCCGGAGTCCCACACGAAGATTGAGGCGCACGACACGTTGATCGTGCTGGGAGAACCGGCGGCGATCGAGAAGCTGGACCAGCTGGTACGCTGCGACAGCTGCGCCGAGGAACTGATCAAAAAGCACAGGAAAAAAGATGAGTAAAAGAGTCTTCGTCCATGTCCCCTACCCCCAGATCGGGGCGCATCTCCCCTTCATCCTGGAGCGCAGACTGAGCCCCGAGATATACCTCTCCGCCGACGCGCTCGACGCCGCGGCCCCGGCGCAGCTCGCCGAGACGGCGCAGGTGCTCGCGGGGGAGGGGCTTTCCTGCACCATCCACGCGCCGTTCATGGACCTGAACCCCGGCTCGCTGGAGCGGATGTTGCGGGACGCCACCATGCACCGTTTCCGGCAGGTGCTCGACGCCGCCGAACTGCTCCGCCCCGAGGTCATGGTGTTTCACCCCGGCTTCGACCGCTGGCGCTACGGCGAGGCGCAGGGGCAGTGGCTCGAGTTGAGCGTAGCCGCCTGGCGGGAGGTTTTGCAGCGGACCAAAGAGATCGGCACGGTGGTCGCGGTGGAGAACATTTTCGAGGAGGAGCCTTCGACCCTGAAGGCGCTGTTCGAGGCGGTGCAGGAACCCTCGTTCGGGCACTGTTTCGACGTGGGACACTGGAACCTGTTCAAGCGGGTGGGGATGGAAAAGTGGTTCGAGGCGCTGGGGACCTGGATCAAGGAGGTGCACATCCATGACAACGGCGGCACGAAAGACGACCATGCCCCCCCGGGAGAAGGCGCCATCGACTTCGAGCTGTTCTTCCGGCTAATGGAAAGATACGCTCCCGACGCCGCCTACACCATCGAGTCCCACAGCAGAGCGCACTTGGAGAGCTCGCTGCAGGTCTTGACCCCTTACCTGGGCTAGCGGCGGGACTTTCTGGAGCGCTTGAGGGCCGAGGCGAGGTAACCGACCACGCCGACGTTCACGAGGAATACGGCGACGCGGGGCCAGTCCGGCTTGCGAAAGATTTCGAACAGTTCGACGGGGAGGTAGACCGCTCCGGAAAGGAAGCCGAACCACTCGGCCCATTTTCGCTCATGCCACAGCCCGTATCCCTCTACCAGTCGGACCGAGGCGTAGGCCAGTGCGGAGAGCGCCAGCATCCAGAGCTGCAGGTCGGTGACGCGGTTGGCGGCGTCGATGAATATGCTGGGATAATGGCGGGCCGGGTTCATATGCAGGGCCAGCACCAGCCGCACCGCAATGTCGTGCAGATTCCTGTGGACGAGTGTCAGCACGCCGCATCCCGCCAGCAGGACCACGGCCCCCTTGAGGGCCTCCAAGACCGCCACCACGCGCAGCCCGCGCCCCTTCGCGCTTCTCGTCTTTGCCGGCATACCCTGCCTCCCGCTCTAAACCGGTTGCAGCACCTTGAGCGACACCTCTGTCACCAGGTCTTTCACCTTCTCCTTGTACTCGAGCATGTGCGGGGATGCGAGGTGCTCGTGCAGCGCGTCGACGCCCTGCCACTTCTCCACGATGGTCACCACCAGCTCGTCTTGGAGCTGTACCGGGAGCCTTGCGTCGACGTCGACGGCCGGGAAGTACTCGATGCACCCAGGCTCAGCCTTAACCCTCGGGATGTTGTCGTTGAAGATTTCCAGGAACGCGTCCCGCGCCCCCTCACGAACCCTGATTGATGCGATTACACAGATCATCGGTATTCCTCCGTTTTACCCGCGAAAGATGAAGAAGACGGCCCCTGCCATGCAGATGCCGGCCCACAGATAGTCCAGTTTTAGCGGCTGTCCCATGTAGAACACGGCGAACGGGACGAAGACCGAAAGGGTGATCACTTCCTGCATGATCTTTAATTGTCCCAGGCTAAAGGTTCCGAACCCGGCCCGGTTTGCCGGCACCTGGAGCATGTACTCGAACAGGGCGATACCCCAACTCGCCAGGATGGCGACATAGAGCGGGGCACTGCGCAGGTCCTTCAGGTGCGCGTACCAGGCGAAGGTCATGAAAACGTTGGAAAGGATCAGAAGTACGATGGTTCTCATAGCGGTTCCCGTAAAGATTTGGCCGCCTTAGGCCGGTTCGGCGCTTCCGCCGCGGCCGGAACGTGAGGCGTGTGACGCGCCGTGAACGGCTGCGGCGACTGGCAAGGATAGCACGAGAAGCGCGTTCGGCGCAAAGGTTGCGGCAATATGACATGCCAACGGCGAACCGGGAGAGATAAGATTTACCTGCGATAATTAACAAAAACATTACTTATGGATCTCCTTGAAGTTTCAATTGTTTACATCACAAAAATACTGTAGTATGCAGGCGTTTTGGCCGCTCCTGCTGCTGTCGTTCTGTCAACCGCGAAATGATTCGGTGTACTTAGGCGATGCCTTGGTGTGCAGTTGACAGTGGCGCTTCGGCCGTCATGTACCTGAGTTTTGCGTCGGAGGCGCTTCGAAGCGTCCGGCGTTATTTTCTGCGAAGGGACGGAACTATGAAGATTGAGAAACAGGAAGCTTATTTGAAGGAATGGCAGGGCCATGAGGAGCTTGCCGAGCGCATGCTCCCGATCATCGGCCATCTTTACCGCGACAACAACATCGTCACCACGGTGTACGGTCGCTCCCTGGTAAACAGCCCGACCATCGAGATCCTCAAGGCGCATCGTTTCGCTCGTCTGATCCTTGACGGCGAACTGACCGTCCAGGAGACGTTCCCGGTCCTTGAAGCGCTCGCCAAGCTGGACCTGGCGCCGGCTCGCATCGACCTCGGCAGGCTCGCGGTCCGTTACCAGGCCGTGCAGGACAAGGTCTCGATCGACGATTTCGTCGCCAGCGAGCTCGCCTCGGTCAACACCGGCCGCACCTCGCTGCTCGACGAGCCGCAGGACATCGTGCTCTACGGTTTCGGCCGCATCGGCCGTCTGCTCGCTCGCATCCTGGTCGAGAAGTCCGGCAGCGGCGAGAAGCTCCGTCTGCGCGCCGCCGTGGTGCGCAAGGCCGGTCCTGATGACCTGGTGAAGAGGGCGAGCCTGCTGCGCCGCGACTCCGTGCACGGTCCCTTCAACGGCATCATCACCATCGACGAGGAAGAGAACGCGATCATCGCCAACGGCAACATGATCCGCATCATCTACTCCGATGCCCCCGAGAACGTCGATTACACCCAGTATGGCATCCACAACGCCATCGTCCTCGACAACACCGGCAAGTGGCGCGACCGCGAGGGCCTCGGCCGTCACCTGAAGGCGCCGGGCGTCTCCCAGGTGCTCCTCACCGCCCCGGGGAAGGGGGATATCCCCAACGTCGTTGCCGGGATCAACAACGAGCTGATCGTGCCGGAAGAGACCATCTTCTCCGCCGCGAGCTGCACCACCAACGCCATCGTACCGGTGCTTAAAGCGGTGAGCGACAAGTTCGGCATCGTGAGCGGCCACGTAGAGACCTGCCACTCCTACACCAACGACCAGAACCTGATCGACAACTACCACAAGGCCGATCGCCGCGGGCGGAGCGCCCCGCTGAACATGGTCATCACCGAGACCGGCGCCGCCAAGGCCGTTGCCAAGGTGCTTCCGGAGCTGACCGGTAAGCTGACCGGCAACGCCATCCGCGTGCCGACCCCGAACGTCTCGCTGGCCATCCTGAACCTGCAGCTCAACACCGAGACCGACGTGGACACGCTGAACAGCTACCTGCGCGCCATCTCGCTCGATTCGCCGCTGCAGAACCAGATCGACTACACGAACTCCCCGGACGTCGTCTCCAGCGACTTCGTCGGCTCGCGCCATGCCGGCGTGGTCGACTCCCTGGCCACCATCGTCCAGGGGAACCGCTGCGTGCTCTACGTCTGGTACGACAACGAGTTCGGCTACAGCTGCCAGGTTGTGCGCATGGTCCAGAAGATGGCCGGCCTGGAACTCCCCGCACTGCCGGCCTAGTTTCAGCACCGGCCCAATACTGACAGGCATGAAAAGGGGCACCCGACTTGGGTGCCCCTTTTTGCGTTTTTCGGGTCGGGCCTCCCCATGGTGAGGTCCCGGACGGACGCTTCTCTTGCCCAGCGCCGCGAAGCACGGTAAAGTTCTCCCTGCACAGGAAGGGGACAGATGAAAGTGGTCGGCGACAGAAACTCAATACCGGAGGGACCGGTCAGGATGCTGGCATTTGTCGCCGCCGGCCTCTTCGGCGTGTGCCTGCTCGTCTTCGTGCTCCTGCAGTTCTACCTCGCTACGCCGCTCCCCGCACGCCAGCTATCCCGTTATGTCACCTCGTCGCTCCAGCAGGAATTCACCGTGCAGGGCGTCTCCCTTTCGGGCGGCACGCTCGTGCTGCGTGGGGTCAGGCTGCACAACCCGAAAGGGTTCGCCGGTCCCGACCTAGTCGCGGCGGAGTCGGTCGCCGTGAAGCCGCAGTGGCTCGGCCTTTTGCGTGGAAAGCGACGCTTCGACCTCATCTCCGTCGAACGGGGCAGCGTCAACCTGCTGAAAAACGGCGCCGGGGCCTGGAATTTCAGCGACCTGCAACGCAGGCTCGCCGCCAGGAAACCCGAAAAGCCCGCTCCCGAAACGGTAATCGTCAAGCTCCTGGTACAAAACGGGGCGCTGACGGTCCAGGGAGAAGGGGTGCGCGGCCTCGACCTTAAGCTCTACAACCTGACCAGCGGAGGCTCACGGAACGCCCAGGTCGAGCTCGTCTTCGAAGATGCGGCGCGCAACCGCTACCAGTTGCAGGGGACCGCGAGACCGGGTGCCCAGGCCGCAGTTGACCTCACCCTCAGCGCACCGACCCTGTCGCTGCAGAGGGTGGCAACCCTGCTGAAACTGAAGAACCCGCGGCCGCTGGAAAAGGCGCGCGGATCCCTCACGGTGAACGCAGTGCTCGCCAAGGGGGAATTGCGCAGCTCGGGTTCCTTCCGGTTCAGGGATGTGCAGCTGCCAGTGGCCGAGGGAAGCTACCCCATCGCGGGGACGCTGCAGTTCAACGGCTCCTACAGTATCGCGCAGGACCGGGCCGACCTGAACGACGCGACCCTGGAGATCGACAAGGTCGCGCAACTGCACGCGGAAGGCAGCCTGAGCGGGTTGAGGCAAGAGCGGCGCTTTGCCCTGCTCTTTGGGGTGGACCGGGTCGACCTCGCCCTGCTGAACGTGCTTTTGACCGAAGAGTCCCGGCGCGGCCTGTTGCTCGGGGGAGAATTGCGCTGCGAATCCCTGCGGTTGGAGGGATCCGGTAGGGGTGGCCTGGAAAGCGCCGCCGGGGTCCTGCTGCTCCGGAACGGGGCGGTGGCGCGGAAGGGGGAGCTGCTGATAGCAGGGCTCTCGGGGAAGGGAGCCCTCTCCAGGAAGGGCGCGGGCGTTGCCGCCGTCGGCACGCTTTCCGCCGCCCAAGGGGAGGGGAAGGCGGTCGTCGACGCCCTCCGTCTCCCCTTCGACGTCACCTTTTCTTCGCACTTGAAGCCGGTGATGGCGCACAGCGGCGGGTTCAGCGCCCGGGTCTTCGGGATTCCGCTGGACGGCGACCTCTCCTACGACCTGCAACGTCCGGAGCCGCTGACGGCCTCGCTGAGGCTGTCCCGGGCGAAGCTCGTCTCCCTCAACCCGTTCCTGAAACGCCACGACCTGCAGGCCGGCTCCGGCAGTGCATCGGGGACCGTGGAATTCACCGGGAAGAGCGCGCAGGACCTGAAGCTGTCGGGCCGGATCGCGTTTGCCGACGTCGCGGGGAAGCGGGGCCAGGAGCCGGTTGCCGTCAAGGAGGGGGTGGCGACTGTGCAATTGCGGCAGCAGGGAGGCCACCGTCACGCGTCCGGCGAGGCCCGCTTGGCCGGGATGACCCTCGGCCCCCGGGCCGGCGATGCCCGCTTCGGCTACCGCGTCGAGGACGAGAAGGTCAGCCTGGAAGGGGTACAGGGACGGCTGGGAGAGACCAGGGTGGTCGCCACCCGGATAGCGAGCCGCCTGCCGCCTCCCGGACCCGGGGTCGGGCGCGTTCCGCTGGTTCTGGAGCTCGAAGGGGGGGCGTTACGGCAGGGCGACCTGGACCTTTCGGGGCTGTCGGGGCGGGCCCAGGGGAGTGTGGTCACGGCTGGAGCGGAAAAATGGCTGGAGGGGACCGCGACCCTTTCCTGCCGCGCCGTCACCATGAGGGGACGCGCCGCCGGGGCTGCCCTGCTGCAGGCGAACTTCACCAAGGGGGGCGGCCGCGCGGAGCTGGAGGGGAGGTTCCTGGGGGGGAAGCTGTCCGCAGATGCCACATTCCGTCCCTTTGTTCCCGGGGCAAGCGTCGCTTTCAAGGTCGCGCTGCAGGATGGTGATGCGGCCCAGATGGCTTCCTTCCTTCCCAAAACCGCCACCATCCGCCCAACCGACGGGCACTTGGACCTGCGGAGCTCCGGGACCTATTCGGGGAAGGGGGGGGTGGAGTGCCGCTTCGAGACCAAGGGGCGCGGGCTGGCCCTCGCCAAAAACGGGAGGAGCGCACTCTCCGGAGCCTCCCTGTTCCTCTCCGGGAGCTATGCGGCAGGGGGCCTTTCCGTCGGCGAAGGGCTGTTCTCACCGGGAAAAGGAGTCGCGCTGCGGGCGCGGGGGCAGGTGGCCGACGCCTTCTCGCCCAAGCGTCGCGGCACCATCAGCTTTTCGCTCCCCGACACCCCCGCCGATGTCCTGGCTGACGCCATCGTGAACCTGATGCCCACGGCGCTCCAGGAGGCGGCGCTCAAAGGGGTGCTCTCTGCAAACGGAACGCTGGAGTTTCGGGATGGTCGGCAACTCCTGGAAGGGGGGATCGATATACATGGGGGCAGTATCGAATCGGCGCCCCAGAAGCTGGCCGTGACCGGCATCGACGGCAGGATACCCGTTTCCCTGGACCTCTCCGGGAAGAGCACCCCGCAGCCCAAGGAAACCAGGGATTTCAGCAGGGCGAACTATCCGCGCGTGCTCGGCCAACTGCGCACCCTCCCGGCGGCTGGTGAGCAGCTGGCGGTGGCAAGAACCGTTTTCGGCACCCTGGAACTGGGGAGACTCACCGTCCAACTGCGCGCCTCACAGGGGCTCATGGAGATCGCCCCGTTGCGCACCACCCTTTACGACGGAGCCATCGTCGGGACCGGGTACCTGGCCGTCAGGGAGAAACCGACCTACCGTGCCGATCTGCTGGTGAACGGGCTGAGCCTGAAGCAGCTTTGCCGCAGCATCCCCAGCGTCCAGGGGTACATCTCTGGGCGGGTGGACGGCGTGATCAGCTTCAGGGGCGTGGGAGGCGGCGTCGCGGGGACGACCGGGTTCGTCGACCTCTGGGCACGCGAGGGTGGAGGCGAGAAGATGCTGGTCAGCAAGGAATTTCTGCAGCGCCTGGCCAAGCAGAAGTTGAGCGGCTTTTTCCTCGGGCGGGATCGCGACTACGACGAGGCGGAGATCAAGGCGACCCTGCAGGAGGGGGACCTGACCTTCAACACCCTGAAGATCGTCAATACCAACTTCTTCGGGGTGAAGGACCTGAACGTGAACATCGCCCCGACGCAGAACCGCATCGCACTGGACCATCTCCTGGAGTCGATCAAGGAGGCCGCTGTGCGCGGCAAGCCCGCGGCGGGTGCGCCATCCCAGGAGAAGGCGCCGGCAAAACCGGAGGTGGTGCCCGAGTTCAAGTGGGAAGAGTGATCCTGCTGTGCTATATTCGTGAAGTGCCATGTTTGGAGCAGACCAACGAATCCAACGGGGGTGTCCCATGAAACGAAAACTGATCAAGTTGCTGCTGGCCCTTGCCTGTGTCTCCCTCGCCGCCTGCGCGGTGATCACGGTCAACGTCTACTTCCCCGAGAAGGCTGCCAAGGAGGCCTACAAGTCGCTGGACGACATGCTCTTGAAAAGCGGCGAAAAGCCGGCCAGCCCGACTCCTCCGCCGGGCCTGCCGCCGGCAGCACCCCAGGACAAACCGCAGAGTCGGCTTTTTGACAAACTGCCCGACCTCTCCCTGGTCGCCACCGCGTACGCTGCGGATACCGATGCCGATGCGGAGGCCCTGGCGGTCGAGCTTTCCAGCATGCCGGAGGTGCTGAAGGCTTACGACGACATGAGCAAGCGGCTCCCGAGGCTGAACGCCCTTTTCGCCAGCGGGGCGGTCGGGCTGTCGAAACAGGGGCTGGTGGTAGTGCCTCCCTCTGCCAAGGGGAAACTCGGACCGCAGGATGAAGCCCTGCTGGCCGCCGAGAACCAGAGCCGCAAGACGGTGGTGCTCAGCATGGCGAAGGCGATTCTGAAGCTGCAGAAGCAAAAGGAGAGCAAGGAGGCGCTCAACCTGGTCATGGTGAAAGCGGCGGCCACCTATGCCGACACCAAGAGGGAAGCGGCGCAGCCGGGGTGGTGGATGCAGTTGCAAAACGACCGGTGGGTGCAGAAGTAGCCGGGAGAAATGGCTGGAAGGAGAGGCCACGGCGGAAGCGCCGTGGCCTTTTTTCTGTCGTGGCAGCACCTAAGATGTGGAAGCGGTGACGCCTCCCTTCGGGTTTTTTGACAGCTGTGCAAAAGTTGAACTGCTGTTCAAATCGTGAAAGCGGCCGAAATTGCTTGGTTCTGTCCGGAAAGATGCCGTGTAGTTCTTGGACCTGTTCAACCGCTGGATACGAGGCCCGTTTCCACCTGGGCGAGTGGATTTCATTAAAGGCTAGTGGAAACGGTTAGTTGCATGTTTTTCGGCATGAGGTCGATTTTGGCACCGCTTTTGTAATAGATAAAGACAAAGCGGCACGACAAATGCCGCTTAGCCGAAAAAACCCAACTTTTGCGCCGATGATGGAGCCCTCCTTTTCCACTCGGCGCTTTTTTTTGTCCGCGTCCCGTCTCAGGCGAGGAGCAGTCTCCCCAGGGACGCCTTTGCCGCCGACCCGGAGACATCCGGCATGATCTCGAGTTCCAGCGCGGTCACCCCGTCCAGGTCCACCCGGTACTCCTCCTGCTCGGTGGTGGTGCCGGGGGGGGCGAAGGTGAACTGCTGGCGCACGATTTCCCGGAAGCTGCGGCCGTGGTGCTGAGCGTAGCGCAGCACGAACTCCTGGGTCCTTGCCACTTCCACCTCGTTGATCAAGAGGTAGATCCGCTTCACGTCCTGCGGAGCGTCGAACAGCAGACGGATCAACTGTGGACCCGGCTCCGCCGCGCGCCATCCCGGTGCGCCCACCGGCTGCAGGGCCGACTCGATCGGCTGAGAAGGATCTTCCGAGGTCAGTTCCACGTGGGCGATGCTGTCGAGGTCCAACCACTCCGCGATGCTTTCATGGGAGTGCTGAGCCTGGCTCTTCACGATGGTTTTGCGCATCTGGCTCTCCTGTTCCGCCGGGCGGTGTTTCACCGGTTGATCCGGGCGGGGGGTAAAGGTGAAGTCTTCAAGCGGTAACGCGGCAGCCCGCCAGGCAAGCAGCGCCGCTTCCGGTACGGCGTCGAGCAGGTAAGCGGGCGCTGTGGGCGACGGTCGCTTTCACGGCTCCTCCGGCGGCAGTTAGAGCTGACCGTGGTCAGCGAAACTGTAAAATTCGTTCTCGCCGATGATGATGTGGTCAAGCACCCTGATTCCCATGAGCTGCCCGGCGTCGCGGAGCCGGCGCGTCACCTCGAGGTCCTCCGGGCTGGGAGCCGGGTCGCCGGTGGGGTGGTTGTGCAAGAGGATCATGGCCGCCGCGGACTGGCGCACCGCGGCGTTGAAGACCTCCCGTGGATGCACGATGCTCTGGTTCAGCGACCCCTCGGAGATGAGGGCGCGGGTGATGATCCGGTTCTTGCCGTCCAGAAGCAGGGCCATGAACTGCTCGGTGTGCCGGTCCCTGAACTCGTGGTTCAAATGCTCGAACACCTGGGAGGCGGAGGTGAAGCGCTCGAAGGACTCGATGGGGCGCCGCTCCTTCTCCCGGATGCGCCGGGACAGATCGAGCGCGGCCAGGATGCAGGTCGCCTTCGCCGGGCCGATCCCCTTCACCTGCTGGATCTCCCGGTACGAGGCGTCGGCGAGGGCGCGCAACGACTTGAACTGGAGCATCAGCTCTCGGCCGAGGTCCAAGGCGCTGCGGCCGCTGGCCGCATTGCCGCTGCCCAGGATGAGCGCCAGCAGCTCCGCCTCGGAGAGCGCCGAGGCACCTCGTTGCATCAGCTTCTCGCGCGGACGTTCCGCTTCCGGCCAGCACTTGATTCCGCCGCTCATGAGCCGCTCCTGGTGGTGGGGGTCATTGGGCCAAAAAAGTTAAAGCTAAATAATACACGAGGGGGGCGGCTTCGCCAGAGCGGAAACGGGATGGCGAGGTAAACATCATCCCCCTAATTAGTTTAACCGCATTACGTATTTCATTGTTTTATATTTGCCCGGGATATGGTATATCTCCCCAGTTTGCAACTAGATACCGGCCTTTAAGGCCGGGACTTTGGAGGGACTAAATGTTTGGGTTGATGCCAAAAGATGAAAAGTTTTTCGCCATGTTCAGGGAAATGTCCCACAACATTATCGAGGGGGCCCAGCTCCTGAAGGACATGCTGGACAACTTTGACGACCCTGTGGCCAGCCAGCGCAAGATAAAGGACGTCGAGCACAAGGGCGACACCATCACCCACGATATCATCAAGAAGCTGAACAAGAGCTTCATCACCCCCTTCGATCGCGAGGACATCTACGCCCTCTCCGCGGCGCTGGACGACATCCTCGACCTGATCGACGCCTCGGCGCAGCGCTTCGTCATGTACAACGTGCAGAAGCCGACGCCGGAATCGAAGGAACTCGCCTTCCTGATCCTGAAATCCTGCCAGACCATCGACAAGACCGTCGCGGTCCTGGGTGGCAAGCTCGAGCCGATCAGCGCCTACTGCATCGAGGTGAACGCCCTGGAGAACGAGGCGGACCGCGTCTGCCGCGAGGCGATCAGCCGTCTGTTCGCCGAGGAGAAGGACCCGATCCAGCTGATCAAGTGGAAAGAGATCTACGAGACGCTGGAGACCGCAACCGACAAGTGCGAGGATGCCGCGAACATCCTGGAAAGCGTGGTGGTTAAAAATGCCTGAGGTCACACTGGTCCTGCTGGTGGCCGTCATCGGCGCGGCCCTGCTGTTCGACTACATCAACGGCTTCCACGATACCGCGAACGCCATCGCCACCTGCGTCTCCACCCGCGCGCTCACCGTCAGGACGGCGATCTTCATGGCCGCCGGCCTGAACTTCCTGGGCGCGATGATCTCGACCAAGGTCGCGGCGACCATCGGCAAGGGGATCGTCGACGCCAACAACATCACCCAGATGGTGGTGCTGGCCGGTATCCTGGGCGCCATCATCTGGAACCTGATCACCTGGTATTACGGCCTTCCCTCTTCCTCCTCGCACGCCATCATCGGCGGCCTGGTGGGATCGGTGGTGGCCCACGCCGGGAGCGGAGCGCTGCACTGGGCCGGTCTCAAGAAGATCATTACCGTGCTGGTCGTTTCTCCGATAGTCGGGGCCTTCTTCGGCTTCATGTTCATGGTCGGCATGATGTGGGCTTTCAGGAACAAGGCGCCCTACAACCTGAACAAGGTGTTCCGCAAGCTGCAGATTCTTTCCGCCGCGGTCATGGCCTTCTCCCACGGCACGGCTGATGCCCAGAAGTCGATGGGTGTCATCACCATGGCGCTGGTCAGCTACGGCTCCCTCGCCACCTTCGAGGTTCCCAACTGGGTCAAGATGTCCTGCGCCATCGCCATGGGGCTTGGCACCGCCGCCGGCGGCTGGAGGATCATCAAGACGGTCGGCCATGACTTCGTGAAACTGCAGCCGGTACACGGCTTCTGCGTGGAGACCGCATCGGCCGGCGTCATCCTGGGCGCTTCGGCTATGGGTCTTCCCACCAGCACCACCCACGTGATCACCTCCGCCATCCTCGGGGTCGGCCTGACCAAGAGGATCTCGGCGGTAAACTGGGGCGTCGCCTACCGCATCGTCACCGCATGGGTGATCACCATCCCGGCATCGGGCTTCGTAGGTTTTGTGAGCTACATGGTGTTGTCGCCATTCCTGGGCAAATAACCGGGGGGGAGACATCGTGAAGAGAGGTCGGGGGCGGTCTGCGGACTGCTCCCGATTTTTTTTGGAGGGCTACTCCAACTCTTCGCCCACCTCGGTCATCTCCTTGGCGAGCTCGGCCTGGGCGGCGTCCTTGGCGCGGAAGCGGACGACGAGGTAGTAGCAGAGGAAGTAGGCGATGATAGCGGCGAAGAAACCGAGGATCGAGGAGCCGAGGATCAGGGACTTGGCGTAGCGCTCCAGGTTGTGCCACTCAAGCCCGCCCGATATGGGGAGGTCCTTGATGGGGCGTCCGCGCAAGAAGGCGCCGAGCTTGTAGCTCACCCCGAGGATGGGGACCACGGTGATCGGGGTGTTGACCCAGGCCCCGGTGATGCAGGTCAGTTTGTTGAGTCTCAGGAGAAAAGCTGCTGCGATGGCGAGGGGAGTGTGGAGGCCGAAGAACGGGGTGAAGCTTATGAAGACGCCGACTGCGAATCCGGCGGCGATGTGCCCTGGATGGCTGTCCAGCGACAGGATGCTGTAGATTCTTTTTTTCCAGTGCTCTTTGTTCAGCAACAGTCACCTCGAAATAGGGGCTCAGTCTAAAGTCCGCACCCGGCTTTGTCAATGAGTTTGAGCCCTCCCGGTTCTTAAGAAAATTGCCACGGGTAGGGAAACGTGTTAGTATCCTTGCCTTTACTAAACATTATCGGCGGAATGCGGCATGCGTAAAGAACTGCTCAAGAAGGTAAAGAGAATCGTGGTGAAGATCGGCTCCGGCGTCCTGACCTGCGAGGATAACGGCATCGACCCGGCTTTCCTGGACGGGCTCGCCTCGCAGATCGCCGGGCTGCGCGCGAAGGGGGTCGAGGTGGTCGTGGTCTCCTCCGGGGCCGTGGCTGCCGGTCGCCAGGCGCTCGGCCTGCCGGACCGGCCGCGGACCCTGCCGCAGAAGCAGGCGGCCGCCGCGATCGGCCAGTCGCGCCTGATGCGGGCCTACGAGGAAGCATTCTCCGACTACGATCTCAAGGTGGCCCAGATCCTCCTGACCCGCGACGACCTCGCCAACCGGCGCCGTTTCCAGAACGCCCGCGGCACGCTCGACACGCTGCTCTCCTGCGGCATCGTCCCGGTCATCAACGAGAACGACACCGTCGTGGTCGACGAGCTGAAGTTCGGGGACAACGACAACCTTTCCGCCCTGGTCACCAACCTGGTCGAGGCGCAGTTGCTGCTGATCATGACCGACATCGACGGCCTCTACACCGCCGACCCGCGCACCGACCCGGGTGCCACCCTGATCCACCAAGTGGGCGCGGTGACCCGCGAAATGGAGCGTGGCGCCGGGGGGAGCGGAACCAACGTCGGCACCGGCGGCATGGCGACCAAGCTTGCCGCGGCCAAGAAGGTGGTCAAGTCCGGCGTCGCCGCGATCATCTTCGCCGGCAAAGGGGAGGGAAACCTCGCCCGGGTCATGAACGGGGAACTGCTCGGGACCCTGTTCCTGCCGGCCGGAGAGTCGCTGAACCGGCGCAAGCACTGGATCGCTTTCACCATAAAGCCCGCGGGGAGCCTCGTGGTGGATGCCGGCGCGCGCGGCGCGCTTGCCACCCATGGCAAGAGCCTGCTCCCCTCGGGGATCGCCAAGGTGGAGGGGCGTTTCGACCGCGGGGCCTGCGTCAGGGTCGTGGACCCGGAGGGGGTCGAGTTCGCGCGCGGCATAGTGGACTACTCCAGCCAGGAGATCGAGAAGATCAGCCGCCACAAGAGCGCCGAGATCGAGCAGATCCTCGGTTTCCGCTACGGCGACGACGTCATTCACCGGGATAATCTCGTTCTGTTATAAAAACACGTTTAACAGGGATAAAAGGGATACAGGGGATAAAACCCAAAGAATGAATTACGGGTTCTCAGTCGTCTTGCCGCTTTATCCCTTTTATCCCTTTTATCCCTGTTAATTGCCTTAGGGGTTTTACGGAGGTACACATGTCAGTTGCCGAACAGATCCGCACCATAGCTGCCGAGGCCCGGCAGGCTTCCTTCGCCATGGCGAAACTCTCTTCCGCCGTCAAGAACGAGCTTCTGCTGGACATGGCGCAGGGGCTGGTCAACAACGCCGAGGAGATCATCGCAGAGAACAAGAAGGACCTGGAGGCCGGCAAGGAGCGGGGGCTTTCCTCGGCGATGCTGGACCGCCTCATGCTGAACGAGGCGCGCATCAAGGGGATGGCCGACGCCATCCGCGAGGTCGCCGCGCTCCCCGACCCGGTGGGCGAGGTGACCGGCATGTGGAAGCGCCCCAATGACCTCATGGTCGGCAAGATGCGCATCCCGCTGGGCGTCATCGGCATCATCTACGAGTCCCGCCCCAACGTCACTTCCGACGCTGCCGTACTCTGCCTGAAGAGCGGCAACGCCGTGGTGCTGCGCGGCGGCTCCGAGGCGATCCACTCCAACCTGGCCATTGCCACCGTCCTCAAGGACGAACTGGCCAAGCGCAACATCCCGGCTGCGGCACTCTCCCTGATCCCGTTCACCGAACGCGAGGGGGTCACCGAGATGCTCAAGCAGGAAGAGTTCATCGACGTGATCATCCCCAGGGGGGGCGAGAGCCTGATCCGCTTCGTGGTGGAGAACTCGAAGATCCCGGTCATCAAGCACTACAAGGGGGTCTGCCATATCTTCGTGGACGCCTCCGCCGACTTCGAGATGGCGCGCGAGATCATCATCAACGCCAAGGTGCAGCGCCCCGGCGTCTGCAACGCCCTGGAGACGCTGCTGATCCACAAGGACATCGCGGAGAGCTTCGTCCCCTTCATCTACCAGGCGCTCGTCGCTCAGAAGGTGGAGCTGCGCGGCGACGAGACCTTCCGCCGCTTCGCCCCGCAGGCAGCGCCCGCCACCGAGGACGACTGGTACGCGGAATACCTGGAGCTTATCCTCGCCGCACGCGTGGTGGACGGGCTGGACGCCGCCATCGACCATATCAACCGCTACTGCTCGCTGCACACCGAGTCGATCATCACCGGCGACTACGGCAACGCGCAGCGCTTCATCCGCGAGGTGAACTCCGGCGTGGTCATGGTGAACGCGTCGACCCGGTTCTCGGACGGTAACCAGCTGGGGCTGGGCGCCGAGATCGGCATCTCGACCACCAAGCTGCACTCCTTCGGCCCGATGGGGCTCACCGACCTCACCACGACCAAGTTCATCGTGTACGGGTCGGGACAGGTAAGGCCTTAAAAGCGTTCGACGCAAGGTCGCAAAGCCGCGACGGCGAGAACCAAAGGAAGTTATCTTTAAATCCTTGCGCCTCTGCGCCTGGGCGACTTTGCGTTAAGGATTTGGTCTTCGTTCACACCGGAGCCGGGACAATAATGAAAACGGGGATTCTGGGGGGGACCTTCAACCCCATCCATAACGCGCACCTGCGCATCGCCGAGGAGGCGCGCGACCTGTTCCAACTGGACCGGGTCGTCTTCATCCCGGCTGCCACGCCGCCGCACAAGCCGCAGGTGGGGGAGCTCTCCTTCGCCAGTCGCCTGGAGATGGTGCGGCTGGCGGTCGCCGGAAACCCCTGCTTCGAGGTCTCGGACATGGAGGCGGTGCGCGGAGGGCGCTCCTACTCGGTGGACACGCTGCGCCAGTTGCACGCGGAGCGCCCGGAGGACGAGCTCTTCTTCATCGTGGGGGCCGACTCGTTCAACGACATCTCCACCTGGCACCAGTACGAGGCCATCTTCACCCTGTGCAACATCGTCAGCGTGCAGCGTCCCGGTTCCACCATCGCCAGTCTCGCCCAGGCCCTCCCTGTTGCCATAAGTGGGGAGTTCTGCTATGATTCGGCGGCTAAACGCCTGAACCACAGTTCGGGCCACTGTGTCTACGCGCTGGACGGGGTGCTGCTCGATATCTCGTCAAGCCATATCCGGCAGCTGGTCAAAGCCGGCCGTTCGATCAGGTACCTCCTTCCCGAGGCCGTCGAACACTACATAAAGGAACAAGGGTTATACGTTGATGCAAGATAAAGAAGTAATGATACCGGCCGTTGAACGCGCCGTGAAGTGTGCGGCTTTCGCCCTGGACAAGAAGGCGCTCGACGTCAAGGTGCTCGAAATCAAGAACATCTCCAGCATCGCCGACTACCTGGTGCTCGCCACCGGGCGCTCCGATCGCCAGGTGCAGGCCATGGCCGACTCGGTCAAGCAGGGGCTCAAGCCGATCGACATGGCCATCGACACCGAGGGGTACGACGAGGGGCGCTGGGTCGTGGTCGACTTCGGCGACGTGATCGTGCACCTGTTCCAGGAAGAGGTGCGCAAGATCTACAACCTGGACGAGCTCTGGAGCCGGGCTCCCCAGATCGAGATCCCCGAGGAATACCTCTGGGAGCATAAAGAGAAATGAGACTGAAGCTCCTTTGGGTCGGCAAGACCCAGGAGAGCTGGGTCCGCACCGGCATCGAAGAGTACGCGGGGAGAGTGAGGCGGTACGCACCGCTGGAGATCCTCGAGGCCCGCGAGGAAAAGGGGGCGCAGGCCGCTACCATGCGGGAGCGGGAATGCGAGCGCCTCGCGAAGCTGATCCCCAAGGGGGGGAAGCTGGTGCTCCTGGACGAGAGAGGGGAGCAGATGAGCTCCCCGGAACTCGCCTCCTTCCTGTCCAAAAACCGCGACCAGGGGACCCAGGACCTGGTCTTCGCCATCGGTGGGGCCTACGGCTTCACCGACAGTTTCCGGGCCCAGGCTTTCAAGACCGTATCGCTCTCCCGAATGACGCTCACCCACCAGATGGTGAGGGTCTTCCTGCTGGAGCAGATCTACCGCGGCTTCACCATCATTAACGGTGAGCCGTATCATCATGAGTAAGGGTAACTGCTTTTTTTAAAGGTGAAGACGTTCTGCTTCACCTTTTTTAATTGGATCTAATAACTCTAATGAGGGAGAAATGCCATGCCTAAAAAGCCTCTGCTCTTGATGATCCTCGACGGCTGGGGGATCAACCCCGAACAGGAAGCCAACGCCGTCGCCCAGGCAAAGACGCCCAACATGAACCGGCTCTCCGCCGAGTACCCCTCCGGCCAGATCGACGGCTCCGGCCTCGCGGTCGGCCTTCCCTCCGGCCAGATGGGCAACTCCGAAGTCGGTCACACCAACATAGGCGCCGGTCGCGTGGTCTACCAGGACCTGACCAGGATCAGCAAGTCGATCGATGACGGCGATTTCTTCACCAATGCCGCGCTGCTCGACTGCATGGCCAGGGCGAAGGCGGGAAGCGGCAGGCTGCACCTGGCAGGTCTTCTCTCCGACGGCGGCGTCCACTCACACGATACCCACCTCTACGCGCTGATCGAGATGGCCAAGCGGCAGGGAGTTTCAGAGGTGTTCGTGCACTGCCTCATGGACGGCCGCGACACCCCGCCGCAGAGCGGCGCCGACTACCTTGAGCGCCTGGAAGGGGAAATCGCCCGGCTCGGCTTCGGCAAGATCGCCACGGTGATCGGCCGCTACTACGCCATGGACCGCGACAACCGTTGGGACCGCGTAGAAAAGGCCTACCGCGCCATGGTTCTGGGCGAAGGGAATCCTTACGCCAGCGCGGAAGCCGCCATCAAGCAGAGCTATGCCGACGGTGTGACCGATGAATTTGTCCTGCCGAGCGTGATCATGGCCGGGGGTGTCCCGGTGGGTCGAGTCTCTGACGGCGACGGTTTCATCTTCTTCAACTTCCGCTCCGACCGTGCCCGCGAGATCACCCGCGCCTTCACCGATCCGCAGTTCAACGGCTTCCCGCGCGAGATCTGGCCCAAGCTTGCCTCCTACGTCTGCATGACCTCTTACGACGAAACCTTCGGGCTTCCCATCGCCTTCGGTCCCGAGGACCTGGTGAACATCTTCCCCGAAGTGATCAGCAACGCGGGCCTCACCCAGCTGAGGATAGCGGAGACCGAGAAGTACGCCCACGTCACCTTCTTCTTCAACGGTGGCAGGGAGGAGGCGTTCCCGGGTGAGGACCGCGCCCTGATCCCGTCTCCCAAGGAGGTCGCCACCTACGACCAGAAGCCGGAGATGAGCGCCTACCCGGTCACCGAGGAACTCATGAAGCGGCTGGACGAGGACAGGTACGACGTCATCATCCTCAACTTCGCCAATGCCGACATGGTCGGCCATACCGGCATCTTCTCGGCCGCGGTGAAGGCGGTGGAGGCTGTGGACGAATGCGTGGGCAAGCTGGTGGAGAAGGTGCGAGCGAAAGGCGGCATCACCATCATCACCGCCGACCACGGCAACGCCGAGATGATGCAGGACGAGCAGGGGGGACCGCACACGGCGCACACCTGCGACATGGCGCCGGTGGTGCTGGTGGACGACACCAGGAAGGGTGTCAAGCTGAGGACCGGTGTCCTCGCCGACTTGGCCCCCACCATGCTGGAGCTGCTCGGGCTGCCGCAGCCGCCGGAGATGACCGGGAAGAGTTTGCTGGCAGGTTAGCTTGGACGCGCTTGTTTCCCGTCCGACGTGCCCGATGGTCCGACTGAAAAGAAAGGAGAGACCCCATGAAGATTGTTGCAATTAACGGCAGCCCCCGCGGCATGAACGGCACCACGGGACGCCTTTTGGAAGAGGTGCTGGCGGGAGCGGTGCAGGCGGGCGCCGACATCGAGATCGTCTCGCTTTCCGAGACGCCGATCAAGCCGTGCCTTGCCTGCGACGCCTGTCACAAGGTGGGCATCTGCCCGGTGAAGGACGAGTACGAAACCATCAAGGACAAGCTGCTGGCCGCCGACGCTTTCATCCTCGCGACCCCCAACTACCTTTTGAGCATCACGGCCCAGTTGAAGGCATTCCTGGACCGCTGCAACGGCCTCATTCACCTCACCGCGCTGGAAGGGAAGTACTCGGCGCTGGTCGAAACCTCCGGCGGTGGCGGCGACGAAGAACCGCTGGAATACATGCAGCGCATCGTCAACGCCATGGGAGCCCAGAACGTCGGGAGCATCGGCTCCCCCGGTGCGGGGCCGCGCCAGTTCCCGGACCAGGAGGCGCTGTTCCAGAAGGCCCGCGCCCTGGGCAAGGACCTTTGCGACAGCGTGCGGGAGAAGCGTTCCTTCCCGGAGCAGGACCCGTTCCGCCTCGGGTTCAAGGAGCGCATGAGCCACCTGATCGGCTTCATGGGCGAGTGCTGGCCTTACGAGAAGGAGTACCTGGCGCAAAGGTAGTCGGGGCCCTCACCCCTCCCCCTCTCCCATAGGGTGAGGGGTAAATGTTGCCTTCTCCCTCCGGGGGAAGTGCCCCGCAGGGGCGGATGAGTGATGCACCGTTGCTGGGAAAAAATGGCAGGGCTGGAGCGTTTAGCCGGACGCAGTCAATTGTTAAACGGAGGCTGTAATGAGCAACACTGAAGAGTTGAACGACTGGGCCTATGCCCACAAATGCCAAAAAGCGGTGGAGAACCTGAAGAAGAACGGCTTCGACGCCCTCTACTGTCATGACGGCGAAGAGGTGTTCCACTACATCGTGAACGAGGCGACGGGGGCTCACAGCGTCGGCTTCGGCGGCTCTCTTTCGATCGCGGACCTGAAACTTTCCGACAAGCTGAAGGGGATGGGGAAGGAGATCTTGAACCATGGGCTCCCCGGTCTTTCTCCCGAGGAGAAGCTGGCCATCACCAGGCGGCAGCTTACCTGCGATCTTTTTCTGACCGGGAGCAACGCGGTCACCCTCTCCGGCGTCCTGGTCAACATCGACGGCAACGGCAACCGTGCCGCGGCGATGTTCTTCGGTCCGCAGAAGGTGATCGTGGTGGTGGGGCGGAACAAGCTGGTGGACGGCAGCATCGACGACGCCGTGCAGCGCATCAGGACCTACGCTTCGCCGCCCAACGCCAAGAGGCTGAACCTCTCCACCCCGTGCACCACCACCGGCTTCTGCTCCGACTGCAACTCCCCGCAGCGCATCTGCCGTGTGACCACCATCATCGAGAAGAAGCCGAGGAACACCGACATCAAGGTCCTGGTCGTCAACGAGGACATGGGGCTTTAGACGTAGAACGTCGAACATAGAACGTAGAACGGATTTTATGGGGTTGCCATGTTCTTGCGCCCTCTGCTCGATCTGCTGTTCCCCCCTTTGTGCCATGCCTGCAAGGGGGCCATACCCGTCGCCGGGGCGGACAGCGTTCCGCCCCGGCCACTCATCTGCGCCGGTTGCCTCGGCAAAATCTCTTTCCTGGAATCCCCCTTGTGCACCCTCTGCGGGGCCCCCTTTGCCACCGACCGCGGCAGCGACCATCTCTGCGGTGCCTGTCTTGCCCATCCCCCTTTCCATACCTGCCGCTCTGCGGCCGTCCTGGAAGGTCCGCTCCAGGACCTTATCCATCGTTTCAAGTACGGCGGTAAGATGCACCTGGCGGATCCCTTAGGGGTGCTGACCTTTCAAAGGGTGGAACAGTTCCTCAGGCAGGCCGGGGCGGACTGCGTCGTACCGGTGCCGCTGCATCGCAAAAGGCTCAGGCAGCGCGGCTACAACCAGTCGCAGCTCCTCGCCGAGGTGCTCGGGAAGAAGCTAAAGGTGCCGCAAGTGGTGGGGAACCTGCGCCGGTTACGCTGGACCGAGCCGCAGACGGGACTGGATGCCGGAGACAGGGTTACCAATGTGAAAGATGCCTTCGGGGTGGGGGAGCCAAAAGCGCTGGCCGGAAAGCGCGTGCTCCTGGTTGACGACGTCTTCACCACGGGGAGCACGCTGGGGGCCTGTGTCGATGCTTTACGCGAAGCGGAGGTCGCCGCGGTGGCGGCGGTTACGGTCGCGCGCGGGATCCCTCACTAGCCAACCTCGCACAGTTGCTATTTGCCGAACTCACGCGGGCGGATCTCCGCGGCCACCCCATTTTCAAAGCGCATCGTGTATCCGGGCAGATCCGGGCCGTAACGATAGGTCCATTCCTCGATGGCAATCGAGGTCCGTCGTGTCACCTCTCCCTCCACGGACACCACTGCCTTGTCGCCGCGCTTTTCGCGGGCCAACGGCTCCCCGCACTTCAGGTAGGCATCGACCATGGTGTCGCCCAAGGCCAGCCCCTCGCCGTTGCGGCATTCCGGCATCATCGGGTCGCGCATGCTGCCGTAGCCCAGGTTGCGCAACTCGGCCAGTTTCCCGTTCAAGAAAATCAGGCTCACCATGAATTCCTGCGGCCCGGTATCGAAAACCCAGTGGTCATAGGACGTGGCGCTCCGTGTTTTCTTCTTCCCCTCCAACAGCTCCTCCCAAAGGTCGCGGTGCTCCTTCAAGGTCGGCTGAGGGCAGATCGCGGCAACTTCCGCCAGCGTCTGCCCGATAACGACCTCCTCGTTGCAGGCGGCAGCGCCGGCCGTCGCGGCAAACAACAAAGAAATCGCTGCAATCCCAACAGCCCAAACTCCCCAACTTGCGGTACTGCCCATCATGTACTCCTTTTCCACGTTCGTGACCATCTGCAGGGAATGGGAACATCCCGCTTTCGCCCTCGTAAATAGCACAACAGGTGCGAAACGACCAGCAGCAATGCTCGTACCAAGAGGGGGTGCGGGGCAGTGCACCTCCGGGCGACTGGGGGCAACGAGGCGGGGACTGGGGGAGGGGAAAACTCGCCTGCAGGGTGGGTGAATTGGCCTCTTCCCGGTGCGATAGGGGGTGTTTTTTGTGATTTCAATCACGGGAGGGGCGCCTTGCCTTCGGCAGATTTTTGGGCTAACTGACACAGTTTTTGGGTGTAACACCTTATAAATATAGGGCGTTATCCTCTGGGTAAAATAACACTGGTTGGGTGTGGGGTATTGTAGGTTGGGTATTTTGCCCCTTTTTTGCGTCCAAACCTTATGTGATCGCTCGTGTACTTCTAATGAGTTAGTGGTCTTCTGACCACTGGCATGTTCCCTGCTATTAAGAGCGCCGTTCGCATACCGGGTGCGGACAACAGAAGCAACCGGTTTCGGCGGGTGAGGTACCCACCCCAGTCGAATCGGGAGGTTGACCCCAGAGAGAAAAATGGTTCACATCACAAAGGAGGTAACACAAGGCATGAAATTGAGAAAACTTGTACCCGCGCTGGCCCTTACCGCAGCGGCCCTCACCGCTGTCGTCGCTCCGGCATTTGCCGGCAGGACCGGGGCTCCGAGCTCCTACAAGGTGGTCGCGTGGAATGATCTTGGTATGCATTGCGCCTGCCCGACCTTCGCCGGATTCCTGCTCCTCCCCCCGTTCAACACGGTCAGGGCCCAGGTCCTGGGGTACGGCAGCAACGACCCCGTCATCATCGATTCGACCAACGCAGCTACCTACGGCGTTACCGTCAGCTACGCGATGGCTGACAACACCGAGTCCACCCTGCAGGCCGACCCCTACTTCCAGCAGTGGATCACCTACGCGCCGAAACTGTTCCCGGGCTTCGCCCCGGTCTCCGGCGGCAAGGTGCAGGGTCTCGCCGGCAACGGCATCTCCGGCAACATGGCCTACGACAGCAACCTGAAGGACTGGACCGCAGTCGGCATCCCGGCCTACCCGCTGGTCGATGCGAATACAGCGAAGAACATCATGACCGACCCGCTGGGCGGCGCGAACCGCAACCCGTACCCGATGACCAACGTGTACGTGAAGAACAGCACCGGCACCATCCTGGCCCAGACCAGCACCGTGACCCCGGTGGCGTTCGGCGGCTGCTGCTCCTGCCACCTCTCGCTTGCTTCCGCCAACGGCTACCCGGCTACCTCTGCCGGTTCCTTCGCCTACCTCGGCAAGATGCACGGCCAGAACTCCAGCAAGATCGACTTCAACTACCTTGACCCGACCGGCGACGGCACTTCCGGCCCGATCCGCTGCTCCTGGTGCCACTGGGATCCGGCGATGGGCGAGAGCGCAGCACCTGGCCTTGCCAACGTATGGCCGAACTACGTCATCATGCCCGGTGCCACCTTCACCCAGGCCGACGTCAAGGTTTCCCAGTACTCCTTCTCCGACGTGCTGCACCGCTTCCACAGCCAGAGCACCAAGGTCCTCACCCAGTACGACGCGAACGTTGCCACCAACTGCTACGACTGCCACCCGGGCAACAACGTCAACTGCTACCGCGGTTCCCACAAGGCTAAGACCGCCCTCTGGTGCGTCGACTGCCACGGCAACCTGAACCAGCGTACCGCTGCCGGCCAGCTGACCCAGCCGTGGAAAGCATCCACCCTGCCGTCCTGCACCGCGGCAAGCGCCGGCGCCAACCCGGCATTCGCCTGCCACGCGACCAACACCGTGAACGGCACCGTGTACCCGACCAACCCGACCCTGTTCGGCAAGTTCATCAACGGCCGCGGTCACAAAGGTAGCATCAAGTGTCAGACCTGCCACGGCTCCGCACATGCCGAGGCTCCGTCGACCATGACCCTTGACAACACCCAGCTGTCCAACCTGCAGGGTAGCACCAGCTACAGCTTCCCCGCCGGCAAAGACAAAACCTACGCTCTCGGCGTCTGCGTCTTCTGCCACCCGACCAAGACCTCGACCTGGGGCACACCGCCGCACCTCTAATGTAATGTAACTTGCAGTGCTTCCGGGGGGGAGTGATCCTCCCCCCCCTTTCCCAAAATCCCATTCAATGTCATACGGAGTGCGAAGATGCCCATTTCAAACAAAATCCTACGCAAAATAGTCACACTTACCCTGGTCGCCGCTTTGGCCGTTCCTGCGCTGGCCAAGGAAAACAAACCCGCCAATGCAAAGACCAACGCATTCGATTTCAAGAAAACCAGCGTCTTCATCAGAGAGATGGAGGGGCGTCCCGATTTCCCGGTCGCCACGGTGATCGCCAATGATTATGTCTACACACTCCAGGCTATGGGAGAGAAAATAGATACCGGAAGACAGAACGCCATCATCCTTGCCACCAAGCTGGCCCAGCAGAAAGACGGCGGCTTCACGCCTGACAAATCAAGCAAGACCTCATCCATCCTCTACACCGACATCGCCCTGGAGACCCTGGCACTGCTCGATGCCGGCAACGCCGTCGACCGGGCGAAGGTGAAGAGCTTTGCCGCGTCCCTGAAAAACACCGATGGCGGCTTCGGCTTCTCGCCCGAGGCGAAAAAATCCTCTCTCGCCACCACCTATTACGCGGTGCACGTGCTGAAGGCCGTGAACGGGCTGGATGCGGTGGATAAGGCGAAGACCGTCGAGTACGTGAAGGGGTTTGCCAAGAAAGAGGGGGGCTTCGGCCCGGAGAAGGGTCCCGGGCGTCCCAACGCACGCAGCACCTACATGGCTGCTTATGTCCTGAACGCCCTGTGCTCGCTCGATGCCGATACCGCAAAGAAAGCAGTCCTGTACCTGCAGACCACCCCTTACCTCGACAAGAAGAGCAAGGAGCGCCCGGACCTCGACGAGCAGCTTTACGCCATCCGCGCCCTGAAGGAGGTCAACGCCGGCAACCGCGTAGACAAGACGCTCGCCTTCAACTTCATGAAGCGGCTGTACATCAAGGTCAACGGTGGTTTCGGCCCGCTGGAAGGGTACGGTTCCACCCCGGACTCCACCACCACGGCCCTGCGCATCTTGAGCGAGATCGGGAAAGCGAAAGGGGTGGTCGCGCAGGTTGCGAAACGTTAAAAACAGGTCGAGGCCAAGGTTAAGACTGCGAAAACACCTGGCCTTAAAGAGGAGATGCATATGCTTTCGATGAACAAGATAACCCGTTCGGCGGCAGCCGTGTCCCTGCTGGCGCTGGCGGCCTGCGCCGCAGAGCCCGCCAAAAACTCACCCCAGGCCGCGGTGGAAAAGGTGAACGGCACCGTCATCACGCGGGCCGAGCTGGACCGCACCATCAAGGCCCTGGTGGGGTCGGGAGACCCCAGACAACTGCCGCCGGACCAGTTTAAGAAGGCGACCGAGGCGGCGCTGAACCAGCTGACCGCGGCCGAACTGCTGTACCAGGCGGGCATGAAGCTGGAAGTGAAAGACCTGGACAAGCAGGTGACCGCCCGCATCGTCCAGAGCAAGTACCAGTACCCCTCGCAGGCGGATTTCGACAAGGCGCTGAAGTCGGTCGACATGACCCAGAAGGACCTGGAAGAGGCGGCGCGCAAGGATATCGTGATCAACAACCTGATCGCGCAACGTTTCGCGGGGAAGGCCGAGGTGACCGAACCGGAAGTGAAGAAGTTCTACGAGGAGAACAAGCTGAAGCAGTTCACCCAGGGGGACCGGATCAAGGTGAGTCACATCCTGATCGGTGTTGCCAAGGGCGCCAACGCCGAAGCGAAGAAGCAGGCCAGGGAAAAGGCTTTGGCCGTGCTGAAGCGGGTCAAGGGAGGCGAGCCGTTCGCCGAGGTCGCCAAGAAGGAATCGACCTCGCCCACCAAGGACCAGGGAGGGAGCCTCGGCATAATCGGCAAGGGGCAGACCATGCCGCCGTTCGAGAAGGCAGCCTTCGCGCTCAAGGCGGGGGAGATCAGCGACGTGGTCGAGACGCAGCTCGGTTTTCACGTGATCAAGGTGGAGCAGAAGCTGCCGCCCGCAACGGAGCGCTACGAGGACGTGAAGAACCAGATCGCGGGGAACCTGAAGCGTGAGAAGATCCGCCTGATGCTGGCGGCCTACGTGGAAGAGCTGCGGGGCAAGGCGAAGATCGAAAAGGTGTAGTTCCGCTTAAGCGGAGTTTTGATGCGCGGGCTGTGAATGGGTCAGGCCGCGGATGGTGATATGAAGGGGCCGGCCCGGGAAGCCGGCCCCCTTTTTTTGCGCTGCCTGCCCGTCACGAGGAGCCGAAGGAGGTGCGCCTGAGCCTACTTAAGTCAGGTCGGGGGCGTTACGGCGAAGAACTCCTGCAGTCTCCGACAGATCTCTTCTTCCGGCGACTTCTGTACCGTGACCCCGTGCAGCGCGGTCAGGAAGATCTTGCCGTAGTTCTTGGTCAGCACCCGCGAGTCCAGGATCAGCACGGCGCCGCGGTCTTCCTTGCTCCGGATCAGCCTCCCGAACCCCTGCTTGAACTTGATCACCGCCTGCGGCACCGTGTAGCTCATGAAGGGATCGCCCCCCTTGGCGGTGATGTGCTCGCTCCTCGCCTCCAGGATCGGTTCGGTGGGGACTCTGAACGGTAGCCGGGTGATCACCACCAGCTCCAGCCCCCGCCCCTGCACGTCCACCCCCTCCCAAAAGGAATCGGTACCGAAGAGCACCGGGCTGACCGAGTTTCGGAACTTGGAAAGGAGCATGTGCCGGTTGGTCTCCCCCTGGCGCATCGGGGTGAGCCCGGCGGCCTTCAGCGGCTCTGCGAGGCGGTTGAAGACCCGGATCAGGAGATCGTACGAGGTGAAGAGGACGAAGGCGCGCCCCTGCGAGATCCGGAGCGCGTCCAAGAGGTGGCTGCAGAGCCGGGCCTCGAACATCGGGGATGTCGGCTCGGGCATGTCGGAGGGAACCGCGACCAGCGCCTGGTGAGCGTAGTCGAAGGGGGAGGGGAGCAGCAGTTCGCTCACCCGGTCCTTAGCGAGCAGTTCGATCCCGGTACGGTGCTTTAAAAAGTCGAACTTCTCGCCGATGGCAAGGGTCGCGGAGGTGAGCACGACGGTCTTGAAACGGTCCAGGATCGCCTTCTTGATCGACTCGGCCACCTCCAGCGGCGAGCTGCAGAGTTTCACCAACGGCCCCTTTCTCAGCTCGAACCAGCGGCAGAATTCGTCCTCGCGCGCCATGAAGAAACGCAGGGCATCGACGGCGCACTCGATCCTCCCCTTCACACCGCGAAGATCGGTGAGCGGCCCCGCCAGCTTTTCCAGCACCTTGTCGGAAAGCTTCTCGCACCCCTTCAAAAAGGCCTGCATGGCGAGGGCGTAGTCCGAGAGTTCCTTGGCCATGTGCTCAATGTGCGGGGTCACCTCCTGCCAGAGCGGCGTACTGTAAATCGCCGGCGTCACCCGCAGCTTCTGCTCCACCCCGTCCTTCTTCAGCTTTCTGAACAGCGCCTCGCCGATCTGGTCCATGCCGCGCGTAACCGCGTCCAGCACCGCGACCCTTCTCGGGATCAGGCGCCCCTCCAGGACCTCGGCGATCTCCAGGTAGAGGTCGTCCTGCGATTCGGGGACGGCGGCGGAAAGCTGGGTGGAGAGCTGCGGCAGCACGCCGCGGTGTGCCTTCCTGGGGTGCTGCAGCTTGCCTAAAAGCTTGACCAGCCCCAGGCGTGAAACCTGGCTGGAGAGGAAGCTGGTGGCAACGTCCTCGAGGTGGTGACCTTCGTCGAAAACGAGCCGGGTGAAGGGGGGCAAGATCGCCGTGGCGTCGTAGCCGGTTTCCTGGCGCACGGAGAGGTCGGCCAACAGCAGGGCGTGGTTGACCACGAGGAGATCGGCGCCGGCGGCCTCGCGTCTGGCCTTGTAGAAGAAGCAGCGCGGGTATTCCGGGCATTTCACCCGGCCGCACTGGTCCGACTCGCAGCAAAGCTCCTCCCAGACCTCGTCCTTGGGGATGAAGGCCAGGTCGCCGCGGCAGCCGTCCTCGGTCTTCTTGCTCCACGCGACGATGGCGTCCAGTTCCTGCGCCGTGTCGTCCTTGAACAGCGAGGCGTCGGCGGCGTTCACCCGCAGCTTCCTCAGACAGAGGTAGTTACCGCGTCCCTTGACCAGCACCGCACGGAACTGCACCCCGGCGTGCTGCTGCAGGAAGGGGATGTCCTTTTGGATCAGCTGCTCCTGGAGGTTGATGGTGTTGGTGGAAACCACCACCCGTTCCTTGTTGCGCACCGACCAGAGGGCGGCAGGGAGCAGGTAGGCCAGCGACTTCCCGGTCCCGGTCCCCGCCTCGACGATGGCCACCTTCTCCTCGTTGAAGGCTTCGGAGAGGTTGAGCGCCATCCTGGTCTGCTCGGGGCGGTGCTCGTAGCCGGGCAGGGCCTGGGCCAGCACCCCGTCGGGGGCGTAGAAGTGCTCGACCTCCGGGTAGGAGAGGCGCTCCACCACCTTCCGGGCGAATGGGGCGACCACCTGGTTGGCGCGGGAGGCGTCGTTGTTGACGATGTAGAAGCCGACCCCCTGGTTCCCCAGGAGCGACGCGATCTCTATGTCCGGTTGCGAGGGGGTGAGGTTGCCGGAAGGGTGGTTGTGGATCACCACGTCCCCGAAGGAACAGGCGATCATGATGGCGGGGACGGCGTCCTTGTTGCCACGGGCCAGCGGCTCCACTGCCACGACGACGCGTGCCTCGTCGGTGCGGCCCAGGAAGAAAACCTCGTTGCCGTTTGCTTCTGCGATGGCGCTGCGTAAATGCTCGATGGCGAGAGCTGAAAAGTACTTTTGCATGACCCGGTCGAAGATACAGGGTTTGGCTGGGGGAGGCAACTGAAAAGCAGGGGGGACGCAGGGGGGGGGGACCAGGGGGTGGGGACCAGGGGCTGGACTCCCTTCAGCCATCCGGGCTTGCCCACCGAAGCGCTTGCGCGCAAGCGGGAGAGGGGCGGGGGTGAGGGAGGCTCGGGTGGTTCGGGCCAAGGGGGAGAATCGGGCGAATAATTATTCGCCCCTACGGTCGGTGAGAGAGGCGCCGTGATTGCTCCGTAACCTTCATCTATGTTAGAAGAGAGGCCGAGGAGATTTCATGCAGCGCTACAACGCATTTTCTGAAGAGCTCAAGCGGGTGTTCGGCTGCAAGGTGCAGCGGCTCTCGGTGGACGCGGGGTTCACCTGCCCGAACCGCGACGGCAGTGTCGGGACGCAGGGGTGCATCTTTTGCGGCGGCAAGGGGTCGGGCTCCTACGGCATCCTGCAGGGGGCAGGCGTGGCCGAACAGCTGGAGCACGCCAAGGAGGTCATGGTCAGGAAGTACAAGGCCGCCCGCTTCATCGCCTACTTCCAGTCCTACTCCAACACCTACGCCCCCGCGGCAAGGCTGCGCCAACTCTACGACGAGGCGCTCAGCGTGCCGGACGTGGTGGGGCTCATCGTCGGTACCCGCCCGGACTGCCTGCCGACGGAAACGCTCGATCTCCTCGCCGAGTACGCCCGGCGCTGCTACTTCTGGCTGGAGCTCGGCCTGCAGTCGCCGCTGGATCGCACCCTCTCCGCCATCGATCGCGGGCACGACCTCGCCTCGTTCAGCACCGCAGTCAGCGAGTGTCAAAAGCGCGGCATCAGGGTCTGCGCCCACATCATCCTGGGTCTACCGGGGGAAAGCCGCGAGGAGATGCTCTCCGGCGCCGAGTTCTTGAACCGGGCCGGCGTGGACGGGATCAAGATCCATCTCCTGCACGTGATGCGCGGCACCCGCCTGGCTGAGCTGTACCAGGCCGGGGAGGTGCCGCTGTTGGACCGCGACAGCTACGTGGGGCTCGTCTGCGATTTCCTGGAGCGGCTCGATCCGGGGATCGTGGTGCAGCGACTTACCGGAGACGGCAACAGGAAGGACTTGATCGCGCCGCTCTGGTCGCTCGCCAAGTTCGAGGTGCTGAATTGCATCGACCACGAGCTGGAGCGGAGAAAGACCAGGCAGGGCGCGGCTCTTTCGTGATCCAGGGGGGCGCCAGGTAACGGAGCGGGTTTTCGCATAGCCTGCGGGTCCCCCCCCCGCCTTCGCGGGCAGAAGCGCTGCGGCGCGCAGGCACGTCGAGGGAGGGGGCGGTTCCTGCGGGCTAGTTCCAGGCCCGGGGCTTGGCGCTCAAGGGGCGATCGCCTTCTGAGCGGGCCAGCATCTTCGGAACTTCAATTCTCTTCGCCAGCGCCGGACGCCAGAAATAGGAGTCGCGCCCTTCTGCGCCGCCGTCTCTCTTGATCCTCAGCAGCACTCCGGTTTCGGCCGCAGGTTGATAACTGAACTTCGTAAGCAGCCGCGCTGCCCTTTTGACCTCGAGGCTGTAGCTGCCGTCCCCTTCCTCAATCAGGCGGTCCTTGTCCCCAAGTGCGACCACGCCGCGGTTGCGCTCGATGCCCTGCCCGTCGCGGCGCTTCTCCAGGTAGCTCAGCCAGATTTTGCTGGGTTGGCCCACCACAGTTCTCAGGCCCACCTCGTCCTCGTAACCCAACCGCCCGAAGGATACAGCCGCGATGTCGTCCCGGGTCAGTCCCGTGACCCCCTTGCCGTTGCCGTCCTTCACGGTGAAGTCGACGTGCAGGGAGCCGTCGTTGGCGACGGTCACCCAGCCTATCTTCAGTTCCATCCTTTCTGCCTGTTCTGTTGCAGCGGTTTTATGGGGAGCAGGTTTGCCTGCCGTGCCGGCCCGTTCTCCCGCCGCGGCGGTCAGCGGAGACGCGGCCAGAAGCGCGGTGGCGATGATGGTCATGATTGTGAGGAGATTTGCTTTTGCACGTTTCATAATGCCCTCCTGGGTGGGGCCTCCCCGGTCCAGCCGGGGGTACGGCCCCTGCGATATTTACAACGCTGTAAATCTGGTGTAAGGATAGGGCGCAAACAGTATCCCTGTGAAGGGCCACATTTCATAATTTTTATGGATACACTTCGTTTACAGCTTTTGTCCCCGCCGAGCGCGATGAGGGAGGGATCGCCATGATCTACCTGAACCCGGAATCAAAAAAGCCTTTGTATCAGCAGCTTTATGAGCAGCTGAAGCAGAACATCGTCACCGGGGAATACGAGAAGGGGAGCCGGCTGACATCGACCAGGGACCTGGCGAAAAATCTCTCCATCGCGCGCAACACGGTGGAGGCCGCCTACGACCAGCTCTGCATCGAGGGGTACGTGGAGGGGAGGCATGGTTCGGGGTACGTGGTGCAGGATCTCCAGGAAGACCTGCTGCATTTTCCCTGCATAACGGGGGACGACGAGGAGCCGCAGCTCCTCTCGGGGAGCGGCACGTGGGGGGAGCCGGATGAGCCGGCCCCGGCGCAGGCCAGGCCGGTGAAGTACAACTTCTCCTACGGCGATTTCGATCCGCACTCCTTCCCCCACGCCCTGTGGCGGCGGCTGAACAACGAGGTGCTGACCTCGCTGAAGGTCGACTCCATCGCCTATTACGGGGACAAGCAGGGAGAACTCCAGTTGCGGCGGGAACTGGCGAAATACCTGCGCCAGTCCCGGGGTGTCAAATGTTCGCCGGAGCAGATCGTGGTCGGCGCGGGACTCCAGGACCTGGCGATGATGATCTGTCTGCTGTTCCCGCTGGAGGAGCGGATCCTCGGGATGGAGGAGCCGGGTTACGACTTCACCAGGGTCATCTTCGCAAACCACGGCTACCGGGTGCTTCCGGTGCCGGTCGGCGAATCCGGTATCGACCCGGCGGAACTGAAGAAAAGCGGGGCGCGGCTGGCCTACGTGACCCCGTCGCATCAGCTTCCCACCGGGGTGGTGATGCCGATCCAGCACCGCATGAGGTTGCTGCAGTGGGCGGAGCAAAGCGGAGGGGTCATCATCGAGGACGACTACGACAGCGAGTTCCGCTACCGCACCCGGCCCATCCCGGCCCTGCAGTCGATCGATTGCCAGGAGCGCGTGATCTACCTGGGGACCTTCTCCAAGGCGTTCGCCCCGGGGCTGCGCATGGGCTACATGGTGCTGCCGCAATGGTTGCTGGCCAGGTACCACACCGTCTTCGAGCGCTACAAGTGCACCGTCCCCAGGCTGCAGCAGTACGTCGCGGCGAGCCTGCTGTCGGGGGGGCACTGGGACCGGCACCTGCGCAAGGTCTGCCTGGTCAACAAGAAGAAGCACGAGGTCCTGGTGCAGTCGGTACAAAGGGAGATGGGTGACCGGGTGCGGATCTACGGACAGAACGCGGGTCTGCACGTCCTTTTGGAGCACTTCACGGGAGAGACCCAGGAAGCGATGGTGGAGCGGGCGGCGGCGTACCAGGTGAAGGTGTCGCCGACCCGCCAGTTCTGGCAGAACCCGGAGTGCGCCCCGGAAAACCTGATCATGATCGGCTTCGGCGGCCTCTCCGCGGAAGAGATCGCCGAAGGGATCAGGCTGTTGCGGCAGGCGTGGTTCGGGTGAATCCGTTCACTAGGGCGCTGGCGCCGGGTTCCCCGGGACGACGATGCCGGCCCAATCCGTCGGTTCGCTCACTTTCAGCAACGGCGCGGTGAAAATCTCCTTCGGCGTCCAATAGCGAACACCGTAGGCAATGGACCCGATCGCCGCATCGACGGTGTCGTAGGTGCCGGGAACGGCCGTGATGCCGCTTTCATCCACGCCCGAAGCGAGGTTCAGTGCCTTGCCGGCGATGCGTCGGATCGCGGCATGGTTGATCCAGTCTTTCATCGCTCCCAGGTTGCACAGGGAAGTGCACCTGGTCGTCGCGTAGAACTGTTCCTGGAACAGGACCTTGCCCCCCGGATCGGCGGCGCACCAGGCGAAGGCCGCGTGAGCGGCGCTGTATTCGCCGTACCAACCGATGATGTACCTGTTGATGACTACGTAGACCCGGATCTCGTCCCCCCTCTGTTCATGCCATTTCGTGGCTCCCTTCAGCGTGCTCTTTAGGGAGGCGTCGAAATTGGACTTGTCTTCCGAACCGAACCCCGCGCTGGGAAATAAGCTGAGTTCTACCACCCTGACCCCGGAGTAGTTGAGGAAAACCTTGCGTACGTTTATGGGGCGCAGCGGTGTCGCTTGTGGCGGTTGCCGCACCGTGATGCCGGTTGGAGAGGTCGCGCCCGGGTAAGCGCAAGAGAGGAGCAGGCAGGAAACCAGCAAAGACGAGGCGAACAGGGACGTGATGCCGAGCCGACGGATAGCGCGCGTCATGATCCACTCCTCCAATGAGCTGAAGTAGCCCGCCTCTTTAATGTATCACCGATTGCACGTGATGCAGCCGAGGGGAGGTGCGAGGGGCGCCGGGGAGATTGTTTATGCTTAACTCTTGTGGTGCTGCCGCTTCGGTGGGCAGGCCCGGGGGGAGAGGGGGGAAAGGGGCTCTTAGAACGGGTACCCGAGCCCCACGAAGACCGCGGGGCCGTCTTTGCTGAAACCCACGTCGATGCGCCCGAGGATGTTGGGGCGCACCACGGCGCGGAAGCCGATGCCCGGATTCACCTCGATTTCGCCGGCCCGCAGGTCTCCCATCGTGTCCGCCACCCCGCCGATGTCCACGAAAGGCGCCAGTTCCCAGTCCGCGCGCACGTCGAAAACCTCCCAACGGAACAGCCTGATCCGCTCCTCCAGGTTGCAGACCACGTAGCTGTTGTCTATGAAGCGGTTCCTGCCGTACCCCCTGAGGGTGTTCTCGCCGCCCAGGATGCTCTGCTCCAGGAAGGGGATGGAACTCCCGCGTGCCTGTCCGACGGCGACCCTGCCGGCGCTGATGAAACGGCTGTCCGGGACGGGGAAGAAGCCCTTAACCTCGGCCTCGTAGCGCACGAAGCGCGCGCTGCTCCCCAGGCCGGCCAGGCTTCCCTCGATCGAGGCCCGGGCGCGGATGCCGGAACCGGACATGGTGGAGGCGTCGAGGGTGCTGTAGACCAGCGAAACGGATTGGGCGTGCGTGCTGAAGCCGTCGATACCGGGTACCTCGGCCGCGCTGAAGTGCTGCTGCAGGTTGGGGAGCTGTTTGACGGCCCCCTCGTCGATCTCCACCCTTCTCAGGCGGTCCCCCAGGTACAGGACGGTGTTGGCGGACAGCGGGTAACCCGCCGACACCGTGTAGCCGAACTCCCGGTCGGCGAAGTTGGTCTCGTCCTCGGCGCTGCTGCCCGCCCCGAAGCCGAAGAAGCGGGCCGAGCCGTCGGTGAAGTTGTAGACGAAGGCGTTCAACTCAAGCTTGCGCTCCATGAGGCTCTGGTCCCGGACCCTCACCTCGTAGTCGGAGTTCACCTTGCTGGATTTGGAGAGGTTGAACTCGATGCTGCGCAGGGGGGAGGGGTACATGGCGCCGTAGAGGGTCCCCGTGGTGCCGAAATTCTCGTTTCGGTTCACCTGCGGGGCGAACATAGCGGAAACCTCGTCCTTGTCGTTGTGCAAAAGGAACGCGGTCAGGGCGCCCCAGGTTACCCCCTCGTTGGGGCTGGAGGCGATCACGGGAAGCGGGATGGTGACCAGCTTCACGTACGGCTGCGCCGGAGAGGGCGCAGGGAGCACCGTGGACGGTAGGTAGCTGGTGCATCCGGCCAGAAGCGACAGAAGGATCAGCGATAACAGCAATAACGCGCGCATTGTGCTCCGTTTCAGGGGTGGCTCCTGGGAGGGCTGCGGGGAGGCCTCCTTCGGGCGGGGAAAACATAGCGGCTCCCCGTCCTTTTGACAAGAAAAAAAGAACGTTCTAACCACGGTCGCCCCCGCCCGGTCAAAAAAATGACTGGCGCAGCGCTTCAAAAATGACGTTGCCGCTCCCGCCGTCTCCTCCCTTCCCGGTCCACCCAGACCCCCGCTCCCCGTTGTATTCATTCCACTTTTTGCCCGCCACGGCGCCGCTTGGGCGTCCTGGGGGAAATGGCACACCGGTTGCACAAGGTCCCTCTGCAGAGTGAACCCCAGATCAGGCAAAGGAAACTGACGCATGGCCAACCCCACGACGGACGCCCTGGCGCTCCCGGGACCAAAAAGCAATTCGGACATCTACATGGCGGTGGCCCTGATCGGGGTGCTTGCCCTGATGGTGGTCCCCCTGCCGGCGTTCATGCTCGACGTCTTCCTGGCCACCAACATCACCGTAGCGCTCGTGATCCTCCTGGTCTGCCTGTACACGGTGCAGCCGCTCGATTTCTCGGTCTTTCCCTCGATCCTCCTGGTCACCACGCTGTTCCGGCTCGCCCTCAACATCGCCTCCACCCGCCTCATCCTGATGCACGGCAGCGAGGGGGTCGAGGCGGCCGGCGGCGTCATCAAGGCCTTCGGCCAGTTCGTGGTCGGCGGCAACTACGTCGTGGGTGCGGTCATCTTCCTGATCCTCGTCATCATCAACTTCGTGGTCATCACCAAGGGCGCCGGGCGCGTGGCCGAGGTGGCCGCCCGCTTCACCCTTGACGCCATGCCGGGCAAGCAGATGGCCATCGACGCCGACCTCTCAAACGGCATCCTGACCGACAAGGAGGCCAAGGCCCGGCGCAAGAAGATTGCCCGCGAGGCGGACTTCTACGGCTCCATGGACGGTGCCAGCAAGTTCGTGCGCGGGGACGCCGTCGCCGGCATCATGATCGTCCTGGTGAACATCGTCGGCGGCTTCGTGATCGGCGTCTGGCAGAAAGGGATGCCGCTGGACCAGGCGCTGCAGAACTACACCCTGCTCACCATCGGTGAGGGGCTGGTGGCCCAGATCCCGGCCCTGATCATATCCACCGCGGCGGGCATCATCGTGACCCGCTCCGCCGACGAAAACAACTTCGGCCACGAGATCGCCGGCCAGCTTTTGAACTACCCGAAGGCCTTCCAGGTCGCGTCGGGGGTCCTGTTCCTGTTCGCCATGATCCCGGGGCTGCCCCACTTCGCCTTCTTCCTCCTCTCGGGCGTCTCCTACCTGATCAGCAGGATGGCGGTGGAGAATAAGGCCGAGGTGGAGGACGTGGTGGAGACCTCGGCCGGGAGCGCCGAGGAGAGCGACCAGATCAGCAGCATCCGTCCGCTGGACATGCTGGAGCTGGAGGTGGGGTACGGCCTGGTCCCCATGGTGGACGCGAGCCAGCAGGGGGAACTCCTGGACCGGATCCGCTCCATCAGGAAACAGGTTGCGGACCGCATGGGTTTCATCGTTCCCCCGATCCACATCCACGACAACCTTCAGTTGAAACCCTACGAGTACAACATCCTCATCAACGGCGCCAAGGTCGGCGGCGGCGAGCTCTCCGGGCAGTACCTGGCCATGGACTCCGGCGGCGCGGTCGGTGCGCTGGAGGGGATCAAGACCACCGAGCCGGTCTTCGGGCTCCCCGCGGTCTGGATCAAGGGTAAGGAACGGGAGAAGGCGCAGGTTTCCGGCTACACCGTGGTGGACAACACCACCATCCTCGCCACCCACATCAGCGAGACCATCAAGAAGCACGCCCACGAGCTGGTGGGGCGCCAGGAGCTGCAGCAGCTCCTGGACAGCATCGCGGCCACCCTCCCCAAGGTGGTCGAGGAGCTGGTCCCGTCGCTGCTCTCACTGGGCACCGTGCTGCGCGTGGTGAAGAACCTTTTGAAGGAAAACGTTTCCATCCGGGACCTCCGCTCCATCCTGGAGACGCTGGCCGATTACGGCGGGGTGACCAAGGACCCGGAGATGCTGACCGAGTTCGTACGGCAGAGCCTGGGGCGCTACATCGTGGAGCAGTACAAGCGCGAGGACGACACCCTCTGCGTGCTCACCCTGGACCACGACATCGAGGAGACCATCGTCGACTCGGTCCAGCTCTCGGAGCAGGGAAGCTACCTGGCCATAGATCCGCACGTGGCGCAGCGCGTCCTGGCCGCCATCCGCAGGAACGCCGAGCAGTTCGACGCCATCGGCGCGCTTCCGGTCCTGATGGCTTCCCCCTCCATCCGCCGTCACGTGAAGAAACTCACCGAACGGTTCATGCCCAACCTGGCGGTCATCTCGCACAACGAGATCCCGCCCAACATAAAAATCCAATCCTTAGGCGTGGTGGTGAACAATGCTAGTTAAAACATTCCAAGCAGGCGAGATGTCGGAAGCTCTCAGGATGGTGAAGGCCGAGATGGGTCTGGACGCCATGATCCTCTCCTCCAAGAAGGAGCGCAAGAAGGGGATCCTCGGCTTCTTCTCGAAGCCTTATTACGAGGTGACCGCGGCCCTGGAGCCGAGACCGGTGCAGCAGCGCCCCAACCCCTACCGGGAGGAAGCGCCGCCGGTTCAGGAGCGCGAGCTCTCCACCCGCGAGGAGTTCCAGAACTCCATGCTGGGTCCCCTGGCGCGCGAGGTGCGCGAGCTGAAGCAGCGCATCGAGGCGCTCTCGAAGAAGGAGGCGCAGCAGGCGGTGCCGCAGGCGCAGCCCTCCCAGGAGCCCCAGCCGGAAAGCCCGGCGGGCCCGAGGACCTTCGGCAAGGAGGAGCTCGAGGAGATCAAGCAGCTCCTCTACAACGCGGTTTCCGGCAACAAGGACAAGGGGCCCAAGCCGGTGACCTTCCAACTGGCCGGGCAGGCGCTCGAGCAGACCGCGGTCAAGGTCGCGGCGCAGCCCGAACCGATGGCCGTCCCGTTCCCGGTGGAGCAGCTGGAGCAACCCCACCCCGCCTCCGCGCTCAAGCTGGTGAAGGGCGCCGACAGGGGGAGCGACGAGGAGCGCCTGCTGGAAAAGCTCGCCGATGAGCTCAGGGGCGAGGAGGTCGGCCCGATGGCGGTGCAGGCCCTGACCGAGTCGGTCCGTGCCGCAGCCGAGGGGGGGGTATCCCTGGACGAGCTCCGCTCGCTGATGGCGGAGAACCTGGCCGGCATGGTGAAATGCTCGGGTTCGCTGCGCATCAAGAAGAACGGGCCGCGCATCGTGGCCGTGGTGGGGCCGACCGGCGTCGGCAAGACCACCACCATCGCCAAGATCGCCGCCATGTACGCACTGAACCGCCGCGTTTCCGTGGCCATGGTCACCATGGACAACTTCAGGGTGGGCGCGGTCGAGCAGCTGAAGACCTACGCGAAGATCATGGACCTGCCGCTGGAGGTGGCCGGCAACTCGCAGGAACTCTCCGGGGCGCTGGCCCGCCATTCCGACAAGGACCTGATCCTCATCGACACCGCCGGGCGGAGCCCCAAGGACGCCGACCGGCTCGACGAGCTCAAGGGGTACCTCGAGACCCAGACCGGGATCGACGTTTACCTCTGCCTGTCGGCCACCACGAGGAGCCGCGAGATCGACGAGATCATCGCGACTTTCGGCACCCTGCCGGTGACCAAGCTCCTCTTCACCAAGCTCGACGAAAGCAGGACCTTCGGCTGCATCGTCGACACCTGTTTGAAGCACAAGATCCCTCTTTCTTATTTCAGCACCGGGCAGAAGGTGCCCGAGGACATCGAGGTGGCGACCTCCAGAAAGCTCGCCGCCATGGTGGTGCAGGAGTCCAACTGATGACAATGTCTTGCCTAGCAACAGACCAGGCCGAATCGCTCAGGAGACTGGCGGGTCGCGCCAAGACCGAAGTACCGGAGCAGCTCCAGCTGCGCGAAGGGCTCAGGGTGATCTCGGTCACCAGCGGCAAGGGGGGGGTCGGCAAGACCTCCGTCGTGGTGAATCTGGCCGCCTCCCTGGCCGCCCGCGGTGAGCGGGTCCTGATCGTCGACTCCAACCCCGGCGTCGGCGACATCTGCCTGCGCCTGGGCAAGGACGCCCCGTTCCGCATGGGGCAGGTGCTCTCCGGGGAGGTCCCCCTGAAGGACACGGTGGTGGAGCTGGGAGGCGGCGTCAGCGTCCTTCCCGCGGGGATGGATATGCAGCAGTACAGCGCCCTCTCCCCCTGGGAGCGCGGCGCGCTCTTGCAGGCGATGCTCAGGCTGCAGAACGATTTCGACTACTTCCTGATCGACACCGGCTCCGGGATCGCGGCCAACCTGACCGGCTTCGCCTCCCTCGCCCGGGAGATCATGCTGGTGGTCACCCCCGAGCCCACCTCGATCACCGACGCCTACGCGCTGATCAAGATGCTTTCCGGCCGCGACAGCTCCTTCCGTTTCAGGCTCCTGATCAACATGTGCCGCGACAACCAGGAGGGGGAGACACTCTTTTCCAAATTGGCCGCAATTACGGGCCGCTTTTTGCAGGTACAGTTTGACCATGCAGGATCGATCCTGCATGACGAGCTCCTGGTGGAGTCCGTGAGGCGCCGCGGGGCTTTATACCGCCTCTTCCCGGATGCCAAGGCGTCGACGGGGTTCAAAAATTTGGCACTAAAAATCAATGCGGAGCGGCCGGCCGGCGCAGGGGCCATGCCGGTGGCTCCGGTGGCATCTAGCACGATGTGGAGGAACCATGAACTGTCTTCTTAAGGCGTATGAGCATGAGGCGCAACGCGGGGTCCCGATGAGCCGGGACGAGCTGGTGGTCACCCACCTCCCGCTGGTTAAGTTCATTGTCGACCGGATCGCCTCGTCACTCCCCCCGCACCTCGACCGGGACGACCTGAGAAGCGCCGCGGTGATCGGCCTGATCTCCGCCGCGGAGCGCTTCGATCCCAGCCGCGGGGTACAGTTCAAGACCTTCGCGGAGCAGCGCATCCGGGGCACCATCATGGATGAGCTCAGGGCCCAGGACTGGCTCACCCGGAGCCTCAGGGACAAGTTCAAGAAGCTGGAGAAGGAGTTCTCCCAGCTCGAGCAGCGCCTGGGGCGCAACCCCTCCAGCGACGAGGTGGCCACCGCCATGGGGCTCGAGCTCAAGGACTACTTCCGGCTCCTGGAGGAGATCCACCTCCTCTCCTTCGTTTCCCTGGACGACGCCTGGCACGACGAGGACGGCGCTCCCTTCGGCCTTCTCGACGTCCTGGAGGACAAGGGTACCGAGAGCCCGCAGAGCCAGCTGATCGCGCGCCAGACCGTGGAGCGCCTCGCCGAGGCGATCGATTCCCTCCCCGAGAAGGAGCGCATCGTGATCACGCTCTACTACTACGAGGAACTGAACCTCAAGGAGATCGGCGCCGTGCTTGATCTCACCGAGTCGCGCATCTCGCAGCTGCACAGCCAGGCCATCGTCAGGCTGCGCGGCAAGATGAAGCGCGTGGCCTAGGGGGGAGCATGAACGCAGGTATGTACGCGGCCTTGACGGGCAACCTTTCGGCTCAGCGCAGGCTGGACGTGATCTCCAACAACCTGGCCAACGCCAGCACCACCGGCTTCAAGGCGGACCAGATCCAGTTCGAGAGCGTGCTGGCCAATGTCAAAAACTCGACGCAGGGGCCGGTGTTCAGCAACGACCGCTACTCCACCGACTACTCCGCGGGAAGCCTGCAGCGCACCGACAACTCGCTCGACGTGGCGCTGGAAGGTGACGGCTTTTTCGTGGTGAACACCCCCCAGGGGACCGCCTACACCCGGCAGGGTAACTTCCACCTGGGCTCCAACGGCAGGCTGGTCACCGCGGACGGCTACGAGGTGCAGGGGGGGGGCGGGCCCATCACCGTCCCCGGCAACGGCAAGGTGGAGATCGGCTCCAACGGGCAGGTGAGCGTGAACGGTAACGCCGTGGGGACCATCAGCACGGCGGACTTCGCCAAGCCGTACGCCCTCAACAAGCTGGGCAACGGCCTGTTCCAGCCGGCCGACCCCAACGCCGCGACCACCCCCTCCGCGGCCGGGATCAAGCAGGGGTACCTGGAGACCTCCAACGTGAAGGCGGTGGTGGAGATGTCGCGCCTGATCGAGGCTAGCCGCTACTTCGAGATCTGCGCCAAGGCGGTGAAGACCTACGACGACCTGACCGCCCGCGCCGCCAACGACCTCGGGAAGGTCTAAACCCCGTAGAACGTACAACGGCCGTCAAGCCGTTAAGGAGATTGCAATGATCAGAGCACTTTGGACCGCCGCATCAGGGATGCAGGCTCAGCAGCTCAACATAGACGTGGTGGCCAACAACCTGGCCAACTCCAGCACCACCGGCTTCAAGAAAAGCCGCGCCGACTTCCAGGACCTCATGTACCAGACCGAGAAGACCACCGGCGCCCCGGCCACCAACACCACCACCATCCCGACCGGCATCCAGGTCGGCCTCGGCGTCCGCCCAGGCTCGGTGAGCAAGATCTTCACCACCGGCACCATGGTGCACACGGGCAACGAACTGGACATGGCCATCGAAGGCGACGGGTTCCTCCAAGTGCAGCAGTCCGACGGCACCACTGCCTACACCCGCGCCGGGTCGCTCAAGAAGGACGGCCAGGGGAGGGTGGTCACCTCGGACGGACAGCCTATCGTCCCGGAAATCGTCATCCCCAGCAACGCCACCAGCATCAACATCGGAAGCGACGGCACCGTGTCGGTCCAGCAGGCGGGACAGACGGCCTCCACCACGGTGGGGACCATCCAGCTCGCCTCCTTCACCAACCCCGCTGGCCTGAACGCCATCGGCAAGAACCTCTTCCTCCCGACCGACTCCTCGGGTAACGCCACCACCGGCACCGCGGGGCAGAACGGGCTGGGGACCCTGGAGCAGGGATACATCGAGCAGAGCAACGTGAGCGTCATGGAAGAGATGGTGAGCATGATCGTCTCCCAGCGCGCCTACGAGATCAACTCCAAGGCGATCCAGGCCTCGGACGAAATGCTGCAGCAGGCCGCTGCACTCAAGAGGTAACCCCTGATGCGAGCGTTTTTGCTGGCTCTCGCGCTCCTTGCCCTGCCGCTGTCAGGGTTCGCCCAGGCGGCGGGCCCCGCCGCGGTCAACGTGGTGAGCGAGGCGACCGTCAAGGCGGCCATCAAGGACTACCTGGTGCAGAAGGCGGCTCCCTTGAACGCCGACATCACGGTCAAGAAGATCAACTACCAGGGGGACCTGAAGCTCCCCGCCGGAAAGGTGACCTTCGACGTGGTGGCCCCGGAGCGCTGGGAAGGGTACGGCCCCGCCTCGGTGGCCCTCATGGTGCGGGTCGACGACCAGGTGAAGAAAAACCAGACCGTGCTGGTCGAGGTAGAGGCGCTGGCCGAGATGGTGGTCGCCGCACGCACCCTGGAGCGGGGCGAGGTGCTCTCCGCCTCCGACCTCGCCATCGTGAAGCGGGACCTGGCCCAGGTGCAGGGGCGTTACTTCAACAACATCGACGAGGCGGTGGGGCTGAGGGTGAAAAGCACGCTCAGGGCCAACGCCCCGGTAAGAAAGGACAACCTGGAGAAGGTGCCCATCGTCAAGAGCGGTCAGGTGGTGACCATCGTGGCCGAGAACGACGTGGTGCGCATCACCGCGACGGGGCGGGCCAAGGGGGCCGGCGCTTCGGGCGACCTGATCACGGTGCAGAACCTCTCCTCGCAGAAGGAGATCGCGGCGCGGGTGGTCGACGCGACCACGGTAAAGGTGGATTTTTAGATGGACCGCAAGAAAGGCAACAGCTCGACCATAGTGAAGGCGGCGGCCCTGTGCCTGCCGCTGTTCTGGCTTTCGGCCTGCGCGCACCAGAGCGCCGAAGTGGCGACTCCCGCCTTCGACGAGCAGATCCCGGCGCCGCAGATGAACTACGCCTCGGGGTCGCTGTGGCAGGCCTCCTCCACGGGGCTCGCCGAAGACATGAAAGCGAGAAGGCGCGGTGACATCATCACCGTGGTGATCTCCGAGAACGCAAGCGCCAGCAAGAAGGCCGCCACCGGGACATCGCGCGACTCCTCGATCAGTGCCGGCATACCGAACCTGCTCGGCCTGGAGAAGACGCCCATCAAGAGCTGGGCCGACCTCGCCAGCCTCCTGAGCGCGAGCTACGGCTCCAAGTTCGACGGCGCAGGCTCCACCTCCCGGCAGGAGACCCTGCAGGCGACCATCTCCGCCAAGGTGGTGGACGTGATCCCCAACGGCAACATGCTCATCGAGGGGAGGCGCAACGTCAGGGTGAACAACGAGGACCAGATCATCGTGCTGACCGGCACGGTGCGCGGGCGCGACGTCAGCACCGACAACACCGTCAACTCGGCGCTCATCGCCGACGCCAGGATCTCGTATTCCGGCAAGGGGATCATCTCGGACCGCCAGAAACCGGGGTGGCTGATGAACGTGCTGGACAAGGTCTGGCCGTTCTAGGCGGACGGCGTGTTCGGGAATTGACGGTTTACCGTCAAAATCCCGACGCGGCGGCCGAAAAGGGTTAGGTGAAACGCTTGAAAATTAACGTTATTTCAAAAAGCTCGCTGGCACTGCTCATTCTTTTGCTGCTGCCCCAGTTTGCGCTGGGGGCGCGCATCAAGGACATCGCCGCGTTCGACGGCGTGCGCGAGAACCAGTTGATCGGCTACGGCCTCGTGGTCGGCCTGAACGGCAGCGGCGACTCCGACCAGACCAAGTTCCCGGTGCAGTCCCTGGTGGGCGCCCTGGAGCGGCTGGGGCTCACGGTGAACCGCGCCGACATCACGGTGAAGAACGTGGCCGCCGTCATGGTGACCGCCGAACTTCCCCCCTTCGCCAAGCAGGGGAACAAGCTCGACGTGCTGGTCTCCTCGATGGGGGACGCCAAGAGCCTCGCCGGCGGCACGCTCATGATGGCGCCCCTGAAAGGGGCCGACGGTCAGGTCTACGCGGTGGCCCAGGGGGCGGTCCTCACCAACTCCTTCTCCTACGGCGGGCAGGCCACCACCGCGGTGAAGAACCATCCCACCGCCGGCACCGTCCCCGAGGGGGCGCTGGTGGAGCGGGAGCTCCCCAACGTGCTGGCCAACCGCCCGGTGCTGAAGCTGAACCTGCACCAGTCCGACTTTACCACCGCCGCCAGGGTCGCCGCCGCCATCAACGGCCGCTTCCAGGGGGCGGCTTCGCTGACCGATCCGGGGAGCGTGCAGATCAGCATCCCGGGCGAGTACCAGAACCGGGTGGTGGAGTTCGTGGCCGACCTGGAGCGGCTCGAGGTTAACCCGGACGTGATGGCCAAGGTGGTCATGAACGAGCGCACCGGCACCATCGTCATGGGCGAGAACGTGCGCATCTCGACGGTGGCCGTATCCCACGGCAACCTGACCGTGGTGGTCAAGGAGACCCCGAAGGTCTCCCAGCCCGCCCCCTTTGCCAAGACCGGCACCACCACCGTGGTCCCGAGGACCGATTTGAAGGTCTCCGAGGAGAAGGTGAACCTCTCGCTGGTGCGGGAAGGGGCGAACCTAGGCGAGGTGGTGCGGGGGCTCAACACCCTCGGGGTCACCCCCAGGGACCTCCTCGGCATCATGCAGGCCATCAAGGCCGCCGGCGCGCTCAACGCCGAGCTGAGCGTGATGTAGTCAAGGAGCGGCCATGGACGTGAAGCCGATACCGGACAACGCGCTGCCGGTCACCGACCTGAAGGTGCAGAAGAGGCGCCAGGAGCAGAACCCGGAGCAGATCAAGAAGGTGGCGCGCGAGTTCGAAACGATGTTCGTCAGCATGATGCTGAAGTCTATGCGGGACACGGTGGGAAAGGACACCCTGACCGGCGGGGGGAAAGGCGAAGAGACCTTCCGTTCCCTGCTGGACCAGGAATACGCCAATGCCGCGGTGCAGGGGGGCGGCATAGGACTGGCACAGACCATAGAGAGGGAGCTGTCGCGCGCCTACGGCACGCCGGTTCCGGCTAAGGGGGTGCGGGATGCGGATTGAAGGTTCGGCTTACGTCGTCGACCTGAACCGATCGCAGCAGGTCCGTAACGAGGCGCAGCAGACGCAGGCGGTCCAGGGGAGCCGGCCGGCCGGCCGGGTGATCCCGTTCGACCGGGTGGAGATCTCGTCCCAGGCAAGGGAGTTGCAGAAACTCAAATCCGAGGTGGCGGCCATGCCCGACGTGAGGCTGGACCGGGTGGCGCTGGCCAAGCAGAACCTGCAAAACGGCGCCTACCGTGTGGAGGCGTCGACCCTGGCCCAAAAGATGATGGACGCGTACAAGTCGCGTTAAGGGGGAATAGATGGATCGTAACGTAGTCGAACTGATAGCTGCCCTGTGCGAGAAGGGGGTGCTCCTGGACCAGATGCAGGCGCTTTTGCAGGAAGAGCAGGAGTGCATGGTATCCCTGGATATGGCGAAGCTGGAGGAGAACCAGCAGGAGATCACCGCGGGGATGGAGCGCCTGGCCAGGCTCTCCGGGCAGTGCCAGCAGATGATCGCCGCCCTCGGCGCCGACCTCGGCATGCCGGGCAACAGTACGCTGTCGCCCATCATCGAGCGGCTCTCCGCACCGGAAAAGCAGGCGCTCAAGGAGGCGCAGGAGTCGGTCACCGGCAACGCCCGCGCCCTGCAGGGTGCGCTCGCGCTGCACAGGAGGCTGGTCGAGGACTCCCTGAACGTGGTGGGACGCTCGGTAAACTTCTTCAACCGTCTTTTCAACCCCAGCCAGACCTACGGGGGGGCGGGGGCCTTCGTGAACGCCGGGCGCGGCACCAGCGGCTTCGTCAGCAAGGAGATCTAGCATGGGCATCAACACCCTCTTCGACATAGCCTCTTCCGGCATCACGGCGCAGCGCCTGGCCATGGAGGTCACCGGCGAGAACATCTCCAACGTGAACACCGAGGGGTATTCCCGCCAGCGGGTGATCATGGAGAACAAGCCGGTCGGCACCTCCAACGGCTTCGCCCTGGGGACGGGGGTGGAGATCGCGGCGGTGCAGCGCAGCTACGACAACATGCTGCAGCTGCAGCTCGTGAACGCCAACAGCACCTACCAGGAAGGGCTGGCGCAGCAGTCGGCGCTGGAGCAGATCGAGCCGAGCTTCAACTCGCTCACCTCGGACGGCCTCGGGACCGCGGTCGCCAATCTGTTTGGCGCCTTCCAGGACCTCTCGGTCAACCCCTCCGGCGCCGCCGAGCGCCAGGCCGTGTTGACCCGGGCCCAGATCGCCGTCGACAGCTTCCACCAGGCCGATTCCGCGCTCGCCTCGGTGGCCTCGACCGCGGACGCCAACCTGGTCGGCATCACCGCCGAGGTGACCGACAACGCACGCAACCTCGCGCTGGTGAACCAGCAGATCATGGCCACCAGTGCGGTCGGGGGGAACCCCAATGAACTGCTGGACCAGCGGGATCTCCTGCTCAGAAAGCTCTCGGAGCAGACCGGCATCAGCTACAGCATCGCCAGCGACAACACCGCCTCGGTGACCCTGGCCGGCGGGGCGCAGCTCGTCTCCAGCACCAGGTACGCGACGCTCTACACCAACGCGACCGGCTCGCCGGCGACCAACGACATCATGGTCTCCGGGCTTGGCAACCCGCCCCCGGCCAACGCACCCGGCACCGACACCCTGGTGGGGACCGTCGGGGACGGCGCCACCGTCGGCGGCAAGCTCGGCGGCACCATGGAGGTGCGCGACAGCATCGTCCCGAAGTACCGCTCCCTCCTGGACGAGATGGCTAACCAGGTGGTCACCCAGGTGAACACGGTGCACAAGGCGGGATACGCCCTCGACGGCACTACCAACAACAACTTCTTCGACCCGGCCGGCGTCACCGCGGGGAGCATCGCGCTCGACTCAGGGATCTCGGCGGTGAAGATCGCGGCGGCCCTGCCGACCGCGACCGACCTGGCGCCGACCAGCAGCGGCAACAACGTGAACGCCGTGAAGCTCGCCAACCTCGGCAGCACCAGCTTCGCGTTCAGCACGGGAAGCGCCACTTTAGGCAACTTCTACAACTCCGTGGTCTCCCAGGTCGGCGTCGACACCGAGGGGACCCAGAACGTCACCTCCCAGAACGCGGCCTTCCTGAAGCAGCTGAACTCGCTCAGGTCCTCCAACTCCGAGGTCTCCCTGGACGAGGAGCTCCTGAACCTGACCAAGTACCAGCGCGCCTTCCAGGGCGCCTCCAAGGTGGTCAACGCGGGGACCGACATGCTGGACACCATCCTGAACATGGTCCGATAGGAGAGATGCTATGAGAATCACCCCCGGCATGAGCGCCGACAACGCCATTTACAACCTGCAGCAGGGGCGCACCGCGATCGACCAGCTCCAGGAACAGATCGCCTCGGGCTACAACATCAACCGCCCGAGCGACGATCCCCTTTCCACCAGGCAGCTCCTGGACCTGCAGGAGCAGATCGCCTCGGGGGACCAGTACAGCTCCAACATCACCAAGGCCGAGACGCTCCTGAACGTTACCAACACCTCGCTCTCCAGCATGTCGGACCTGATGCAGCAGGTGAAGAAGATCGCCGGGGACATGGTGGCAGGAACTCTGGACGCCGCCGGCACCGCGAGTGCGGTGACCAACCTGACCCAGCTCAAAAGCCAGCTGGTCGACATGGGGAACACCCGGCTGGGCGACCAGTACGTCTTCGGCGGCTTCTCCACCAGCCAGCCCTTCAGCTCCCTCGGCGTCTTCAGCGGCACCACCGATATCCCGCAGGTCGAGATCGCCCCGAACAGCACCGTGGGGACCACGGTATCGGGCGCCGACCTCCTGCTTGGCGGCAAACCGCAGGCTGCGGTGGGGAGCGGGGCCACCGCGGGGCAGGGGCCGGTCAACATCCTCGGTTCCATCGATGCCCTGATCCTCGCCATCAACAACAAGGACAGCGCGGGGATCCTGGACGGGGTCAAGAACGTGAAGGCCGGCGCGGACCAGATCACCGTTGCGCAGAGCGACGTTGCCGGGCGCCTGGTGCGCCTGGACAACATGAAGAGCATGATCGCCAACAACCAGAACACGCTGAAGACGGTCTTCGGAGACATCCAGAACGTGGACTACGCCAAGGCCGGGGTGGTGCTTTCCCAGCAGACCACCGCCTTCAACGCGGCGCTGTCGGCCACCTCCAAGCTGAGCCAGCTCTCGCTTTTGGACTACATGAAGTAGCATCCGCCGCGTACCCCCGCGTCACCAAGGGCCGTGTGAGCTGGCCAGGCTCGCACGGCCTTTTCAGTTTCTTTTTTGACGAAGGGCGGTGATAGCGCTAAAGCTTTCGGTGCAGCATCCGAAAAACAAACTATCTGCCGCAATCCGCAGGGGGAACCACATGATCAAGGTGACAACACGAGACGGCACCGAGATGTACCTGAACCCGGACCTGATAGAGATCATCACGGAGACCCCGGACACGCACATCACCCTTTCCAACGGTAACCGTTACCTGGTGCTGGAGCCGGCACGGGTGGTGATCAGCCGGATCGTCAACTTCAAGGCGCACCTGTTCCGGCAGGCCTCCTTCAGCGTGCCCCGGCGTTACCTGCGCAAAGGCGATGCGGAAGGCTACTACCCCAACTGCAGAATCTAACCGCCCGCAAGGGAGCGTTTTCGGGATCCAGGAATATTTATGGATTTATCGACCATAATCGGAATCACCCTGGGGCTCTTCGCCGTGTTCGGCGGCGCGGCCCTGGAAGGGCTGCACATGTCGGCGTTGATACAGCCGACGGCGGCCATTATCGTGCTCGGCGGCACCGCGGCGGCGACCATCGTCAGTTTTCCGCTGCCGATCCTGATGGCCGCGGTCAAGGACCTGAAGAAGGTCTTCATGCCCCCCAAGGAAGACCCCGAGGCGGTGATCAAGAACATCATCAACTACGCGGCCAAGGCGCGCAGAAACGGCCTCATTTCGCTGGAGCAGGAAGCGCAGACGGTCAAGGATTCCTTCACCAAGAAGGGGATCTCCCTGGTGGTGGACGGCATCGACCCGCAGAAGCTGCGTGAGACCATGGAGATCGAGCTCGGCTCCTTCGAGTCTCACGGCAAGCACAGCGCCGAGGTCTTCGAGTCCGCCGGCGGTTTCGCCCCCACCATCGGCATCATCGGCGCCGTCCTCGGCCTGATCCACGTCATGAGCAACCTTTCCGACCCCTCAAAGCTGGGGGGAGGCATCGCCGTCGCATTCGTGGCAACCATCTACGGCCTGATGACCGCCAACATCTTCTGCATCCCCTTCGGCACCAAGCTGAAGATCCGCCTGAAGGAGGAGCTCTTGCAGAAGGAGATGGTGATCGAGGGGCTGATCGCCATCCAAAACGGCGAGAACCCCCACTTCATCGAGCAGAAGCTCAGGGCCTACCTGCATGACGGTGGAGAGAAGAAGGGGAAGTAAATGGCTAAGAAAAAGGCCCAGCACGAAAAAGAGCCCAACCACGAGCGCTGGCTGGTATCCTACGCCGACTTCATCACGCTCTTGTTCGCCGTGTTCGTGACGCTCTACGCCATGAGCCAGACCGACAAGAAGAAGGCCGAGGAGGTGCTGGCCTCCATGCGCGAGTCCTTCGGCTACAGCACCACCTCCGCCGGCGCCAAGCCCACCGTGATCGACGCCGGTTCCATGAGCGTGATCCCCTCCATCCACAAGGTGACCCAGGCCCCGAAGCGGGCCACCTCCAGCAGGACCCGCGGCAGCGAGCAGGACTTCAGGGCCACCAAGGCCTCCATCGAGGCGTACCTCATGAAGGCGGGGGCGCAGAACAAGGTCTCCGTATCGGTGACCCAGCGCGGCCTGGTGGTGAGTCTGAAAGAAGCCGGGTTCTTCGACAGCGGGAGCGCCACCCTGAAGCAGAGCTCCCTGACCCTGTTGAAGGACGTGGTCGCCTCCCTGGCCAGCTATTCCAACTCCGTGCGGGTTGAAGGGCACACCGACAACGTCCCGATCAGCTCCGCCGCCTTCCCGTCCAACTGGGAACTTTCCACCGCGCGCGCCACCAACGTGCTGCAGTATCTCACCAAGCAGGAAGACTTCGACCCCGCCCGGATCTCGGCGGCAGGTTACGGGGAGTACCGTCCCGTCGCCGACAACAGCGACGAAGACGGGCGCGCCAAGAACCGCCGCGTCGACATCGTCCTCCTCTCCGAGCAGAGCGAGCGCAACGAGCCGTAGCCGGCTCGGCCGCGTGCGTCCGACCCGTCCTACCCTCCGACTGGCCAGACTGGTCAGACTCGTCAGACTCGTCAGACTGCGTCGAACCGACATGCTGCCGTCAAAGAAATGACCCACCCCCGCCTCGCTCCGGCAAACCCACATCTTTACAACTGCTTAGCCGCGGACTGCTCCCTCTGGTACGGTAGTTGCTGACGCGTAATGGTCGACCCATCACGACTGAGAGGTTTTTACCCATGAGAGTATCCATGCCTAGCGGCTCCATGCATGGCTGGGGCATCGCCGGCGCCTACCTGGAGCGCGAGATCGCCAAGCTCCCCCCGGTGCCGGGGGTGACGCTGCACTGCATGTCGCAGAACCTCGCACCGCTCAACCCAGAGGCCTGGGACAGCATCAACATCGGCTACTGCTTCTTCGAAAACAGCATCGAGATCCTCAACTTCACCCGCCCGGCAGCGCGGCGGTGGGATTTCATCGTGGCGGGCTCCAAGTGGTGCGAATACCTGCTGCGGATCGGCGGGGTGAAAAACTGCTGCACCATCCTCCAGGGGGTCGACCCGGAACGCTTCTACCCGCTTCCGCTCCCGCCGGACGACCGTTTCGTGGTCTTCTCGGGGGGCAAATTCGAACTCAGGAAAGGGCAGGACCTCGTCATCGCGGCCATGAAGGTGATGATGCAGCGGCACCGCGACGTCTACCTCTCCTGCAGCTGGGCCAACCAATGGCCCTTCTCCCTGCTCACCATGGAGAACTCCCCATTCATCACCTACCGGCACGACGAGACGGACTTCCTGAGCTTGCCGGGACGGTGCGCCCTGGAGAACGGGCTCGACCCGGCGCGCACGATGGCGCATCCGCTGGTGCACAACGAAGCCATCAGAGAGGTCTTTGCCGGCACGCACCTCGGGCTCTTCCCGAACCGCTGCGAGGGAGGGAACAACATGGTGATGTGCGAGTACATGGCCTGCGGCAGGACCGTGATCGCCTCGGACAGCAGCGGCCACGCGGACGTGATCAACCCCGCCATCGCCTATCCGCTCACCAGCTACCGCCCCATGGTGGTGGCAAACGGCGGCGTGCAGACCGGGGTGTGGGAGGAGCCGGTCCTGGAAGAGGTCATCGAGATGCTGGAACGGGTCTACCGTAACCGGGACGAGCTCCCGGGGAAAGGGGCGCTGGCCGCGGAGGAGATGCGCAGGCTCACCTGGGACGGCGCGGCGCGCCAGTTCCACTACCTGGCCACCAAACTTGCCAACCGGGCTGAGCTGGCCCGGATGCAGGGTGCTTAGTCCCATGGCGGCAGATCCCGGCACGGCGCAGGAGTTCGCCCGCGCCCTCGAGTTGCAGCGCGCCGGTCGCCTCCAGGAGGCGGAGCCGATCTACCGCAGGTTGGCCCAGGCCGGAGGGGGGCTCGCCGCGGGGGGGCTCGCCGCGGACGTGCTCATCAACCTGGGAGCGCTCCTGGACGAGACCGGGCGCCACGAGGAGGCGCTCGAGGAATACCGCAGGGCGCTCTCCCTGAGGGACGGGGACCCCATGGCTCTGAACAACATGGGGTCATCCCTGTTCAAGCTGGGGCGCTTCGCCGAGGCCGCCGACCTGTTCCGCCTGGCGTTGCAAAAGGCTCCGGACGCCCCGGAACCGGCTATCGCCCTGGGAGGGGCCCTGCAGCGGGCAGGCGACGTCCAGGGGGCCATCGCCTGTTTCCGCGACCTGGTGCGGCGCCGCCCCGACTGCGCCGACGCGCACTGGAACCTCGCCCTGGCCCTGATCATGTCCGGGGAGTTCCGGGAGGGGTGGGCCGAGTACCAGTGGCGCTGGAAACGGGACGCCTTCACCTCGCCGCTCCGCGGCTTCCATGCCCCCGCCTGGGACGGCGCCCCGCTTGACGGCAGGCGCATCCTGGTGCACGGCGAGCAGGGGTTGGGGGACACCATCCAGTTCGCCCGCTACCTCCCCATGGTGGCGCAGCAGGGGGGCGTCGTGATCGCCGAATGCCAGTCTGCCGCGCTGGTCCCGCTTCTGCGCGGCATGCCCGGGGTGGCCGAGGTATGCGTCATGGGAGAGCCGCTCCCCCCCTTCGACCTGGAGGTTCCCCTCCTTTCCCTGCCGCACCTGTTCGACACCACGATCGACACCGTCCCCAACCGGGTTCCCTACCTCGCACCCCCGCCCGGGCGCCTCGTGCTCTGGCAGGCCAAGCTCTCCAGGGATGCCGGCTTCAAGGTGGGGCTGGTCTGGGCCGGCAAGGCCGTCCCAGATCCCTTCCGTTCCTGCTCCCTCGCAGCCCTGGCGCCGCTCTTCGGGATCCCGGGGGCGAGCCTCTACTCGCTGCAGGTCGGCGAGGGGGCGGCGCGGCCGGGAGAGTGTCCGAACCTCATCGACCTCACCCATTCCATCCGCGATTTCGGCGACACCGCCGCCCTGGTCGCCCAGCTCGACCTGGTCATCTCCATCGACACCTCGGTGGCACACCTGGCCGGCGCCCTGGGGAAGCCGGTCTGGCTGCTGCTCCCCATGGCGGGGGATTACCGCTGGCTTTGCGGGCGCGACGATTCTCCCTGGTACCCGACCATGCGCCTTTTGAGGCAGCAGCGCCAGGGGGAGTGGGGGGAGGTGGTGGAGCGGCTGCGTGCGCTGCTGTCCGACGCGGTCTGGGACCACCTGCAACGGCGGCTCTCCTCGCGTCCCTTCGAGGGGGGAAGCCATCACCTGTGCGGCGCCTTCCTGGCCGCCGCGGGGAGGCCGCGCGAGGCGACGGCGCGCTTCACCAAGGCGGCGCAGCTTCTCCCCGACCGTTGGGAGCCGCAGTACGCCCTGGCCCAGGCGCTGCAGCAGATGGGGCGCTTCCCCGAGGCGGAGGCGAGCATCGAGGCGGCCCTCGCCCTGGCGGACGGGCTTCCCCACCTGCACGAGGCCCTGGGAATCGTGAAACAGGTGCGCGGCGACCTGGAAGGGGCGCTGCCATGCTACCGCAGGGCACTGGAGCTTGACCCCTCCCTGCAGAAGGCGCGCTACAACCTGGCCACCGCGTGCAAGGACCTGGGGCGCTTCCAGGAGGCGCTCTCCGAGTTCCGGGAGGTGGTGCGCCGCTTCCCCGACTACGCCGACGCCCATTGGAACCTGGCGGTGCTCCTGCTCATGACCGGGGAGCTCCCGCAGGGGTGGCGCGAATTTTCCTGGCGCTTTAAAAAGAGCAGTTCGGCGCCGCTGCGCAGGTGGCAGGAACACCCCGCCTGGGACGGCGCGCCGCTCTCCGGCAGGACCATCCTCCTCTACGGGGAGCAGGGGGCGGGGGATACGCTCCAGTTCGTGCGCTACGCGCCGCTGGTGGCCGGGCGCGGCGGACGCGTGCTGGTCGAGGTGCAGTCTGCGGGGCTCGTGGAACTGGTGCGCGGCGTGGCCGGGGTCGACGAGGTCTTCGCCTGCGGCGACAGCATCCCCCCCTTCGAGCTGCAGGCCTCGCTCATGGACCTGCCCGGCATCTTCGGCACCGACCTGGCCGGCATCCCGGCCCGGGTGCCGTACCTGGAGACGGATCCTGCGCGCCGGGAAGCCTGCGCCACCCTCTTCCCCGCCGACGGCACCCTGCGGGTGGGGCTTGCCTGGCAGGGGAACCCCGCGCACCCAAACGACCCGAACCGCTCCCTCCCCCCGGAGCGGCTAGCGCGGCTGGCCGCGGTCCCCGGGGTGAGCTTCTACTCGCTGCAGCTGGGCGCCCGGGGCGACCTTGCCGCGCTCCTTCCCATGATCGATCTTGCACCGAACATCGGCGATTACGCGGACACCGCGGCCCTGGCGAGCCGTCTCGACCTGGTGCTCTCGGTGGACACCTCGGTGGCACACCTGGCCGGCGCGCTGGGGCTCCCGGTCTGGCTCCTGGTTCCCTTCGTCCCCGACTGGCGCTGGCTGCTGGACCGCGACGACACCCCCTGGTACCCCACCATGCGCCTGTTCCGGCAGCGTTCGCGGGGCGACTGGGACGGCGTGCTGCAGCGGGTGGCGCAGGCGCTGGACCAACTGGCGCAGTCAAAAAACGGGCGGACGGCGCCCCAGGAGGACCCGGTGCGGCAGGCCGAGCGCTACAACGACGAGGGGTGCACCCTGGACGGCGCCGGCAGGCAGGAGGAGGCGATCGAGCGCTACCGCGAGGCGATCGCACTGCATCCCGACTTTGTGGCACCGCACTACAACATGGGGAACAGCCTCTACACCCTGGGGCGGCACGCGGAGGCGGTCGACTGCTACCGGCGCGCCCTGGCCGTCGACCCGAACCTGGCGCAGGGGTGGCACAACCTGGCACTGGCGCTCAAGGAGCAAGGGGAGCTCGAGGCGGCGCTGCACGCCCTGAAGCGCGCGGTCTCGGTCGCCCCGGACTACCTGGAGGCCCGGCACAACCTGGGCGAGCTGTACCACGCCCTGGGGGATCTCGACCTGGCCCAGGCGACCTTCCATGGCATCCTGGCCGCCGACCCCGGCTACCTCCCCTCCTGGAACGCGCTCGGGATTGCCCTGCAGGCGCAGGAGCGCCTGGAGGAGGCGGCGCAGTGTTACCGCAGGGCGCTGGCTTTGAACCCCGATTACCTGCACGCGCTCAACAACCTGGGCTCGGTGAGTCGCGCCCTGGGCGAGGTCGATGAGGCGGTCCGGTGCTACCGGCAGGTCCTGGCGCTCGATCCCGGTTACGCGGATGCGCACTGGAACCTTGCCCTCGTGCAGCTGCAACTGGGTCAATATCGCGAGGGGTGGCAGGGGTACGAGTGGCGCTTCGCCAAGGTCGACCCCATCCCGCGCCTGGAACTCCCGCGTCCGCTGTGGGACGGCTCTCCCCTGAAGGGGAAGACCATCCTGCTCCACGCCGAGCAGGGCTTCGGCGATACCTTCCAGTTCGTGCGCTACGCGCCGCTTTTGGCGGCACAGGGGGCGACCGTCCTGCTGCAGTGCCAGGCCAAGCCGATAGCGGCGGTGCTCGCCACGGTGCCCGGCGTCTCCCGGGTCCTGGTGCGCGGCGAGAGGCTCCCGGAGTTCGACTGCCACGCGTCCCTCATGAGCCTGCCGTACCTGTGCGGCACGCTCTTGGAGACCATCCCGGCGCAGATCCCCTACCTCGCCGCGGACCCGGTCCTGGTGGAGCGCTGGCGCCCCGCGCTCCCGGGGGAGGGTTTCCGGGTCGGACTGGTGTGGGCCGGGAGGAAGAGCTACAAGGACGACCTGAAGCGCTCGCTCACCCTCTCGCTCTTCGCGCCGCTGGCGCGGGTCCCCGGTGTCCGTTTCTGCGCGCTGCAGGTGGGGGACGGGGCGGAACAGGCCGCGACCCCGCCGCCGGGGATGGAGCTTACCGACCTCGGTTCCGGGATCAAGAGCTTCGCCGACACCGCCGCCATCCTCACCCAGCTCGACCTGGTCATCTCGGCGGATACCGCCGTGGCCCACCTGGCCGGGGGGCTCGGCGTGCCGGTCTGGGTGCTCCTCCCCATGGCGTGCGACTGGCGCTGGCTCATGCAGCGCGAGGATTCCCCCTGGTACCCGAGCGCCCGGCTCTTCCGCCAGCGGTACCGCGGCGACTGGGGCGAGGTGCTGGAGCGGGTGGCGCGGCAGCTGGCCCTGCTCGCAGGACGAAAAGGAGAACGATAGCCGATGCATCGCTTTGACGAACTGAACCGGGCGCTGGCGGAAAACCGCGTGGAACAGGCCCGTGAACTCTGCCGGGGGCTGTTGCGGGACGAGCCGGACAACGTCGACCTGCTCACCCTCTCGGGCGCCTTGGCGCGCCTTTGCGGGGATGTCGCCGAGGCCTTCGAGAGCTTCTCGCGGGCGGCCCTCCTCGACCCCTCGCAGGCGGAGCTGAGCAACAACCTCGGGGTGGTCCTTGAGGACCTCGGGCGCTACCAGGAGGCGGCCGGATGTTACCGCCGGGCCCTGGAGCTGAAAGCCGACTACCCGGAGGCCCTGGGCAACCTGGGGAACGCGCTCCTCAAGCTGGAGCGCCACGACGAGGCCGTGGCCCGTTTCTGCGACGCCATCGCCCTCGATCCCGGCTACACCAGTGCCTATTACCACCTTGGGCACGCCCTGCGCGCTCAGGGGGAGTGGGAGGGGGCGGCGCGCTGCTACCAGAAGGTGGTCGAGCTGCAGCCGGACCACCTGAAGGGGTGGGTGAACCTCGGCGGCTCGCTGCTCGCCCTGAACCGTTTCGACGAGGCGCTTTCCGCCCAGCGCGAAGCGCTCGCCCTCGAGCCGGAGAGCGTCGACGCCCACTGGAACCTCGCCCTGACCCTCCTTGCCGTGGGGGATTACCGGGAGGGGTGGCGCGAGTACCAGTGGCGCCTGAAGGATGCCGCGGGCTCCTTCTCCGACGAGTTCCTGGGGCGGCGCATGTGGGACGGCGCACCCCTTTCCGGGCGGACCCTCCTGGTGCGCGCCGAGCAGGGGTTCGGCGACGCCATCCAGTTCTTCCGCTACGCCCGGCTACTGGCACGCCGGGGAGAGCGGGTGGTGCTCGAGTGCCGTCGCGAACTGCTGCCGCTGTTCGCCGCGCAGGGGGAGGAGATCGCACTCTGCGCCGCAGGGGACGAACCTCCACCCTTTGACACCTTCGCCTACCTGATGAGCCTGCCGCACCTCGTCGGGACCACGCTGGAGAACATCCCCCCACAGGCCCCCCCGCTCAAGGCAGACCCGGCCCTCAGCACCAAGTGGCGCGGCCTGGTCCCGGCCGGGGGGGACCTCAAGGTCGGGGTGGTCTGGGCCGGGAGCGCCGGCTACAAGCGGGACCGCTACCGCTCGCTCCCGGCGGGCGTCCTGGCCCCGCTCGCGTCCCTGCCGGGTATCACCCTATACAACCTGCAACTGGGGGGCTGCGCCGAGGACCTGGCCGCGTTGCGCGGGGAGGGGGCGCTCGTCGACCTCACCGGGGAGATCGGGGACTTCGCCGACACCGCGGCCCTCATCGACAACCTCGACCTGGTGGTCTCGGTGGACACGGCCGTGGCGCACCTGGCTGCGGCGATGGGGAAGCCGGTGCACCTCATGCTCCCCTTCTCCTGCGACTGGCGCTGGCTGCACGGCCGCACCGACTCCCCCTGGTACCCGAGCGTCACCCTCCACCGCCAGGAGGTTCCCGGACAGTGGCAATCGGTGGTCGAGGCGGTGGCTCGCCGGATCGCCCCGCTCCCCGAGGCGTCCCGGCAGGACCCGAACCTGTTGTTCCAAGAGGCGAACCGCCTGAGGGGCGAGGGGGACCTAAGTGGCGCCATAAACATGTACCGCGCCCTGCTGGCCCGGCTCCCCGACTGCGCCGAGATCTACAACAACCTGGGGCTCGCCCTGCAGGACCAGGGGGGGGCGGCGGAGGCGGAGGCGAGCTACCGGCGCGCCCTGGAGTTGAAGCCGCACCTGGCCGACGCCTACAACAACCTGGGGACGCTGCTGGTCGGCCGCGCGGAGCACGACGAGGCCGAGCCGCTGTTCCGGCGCGCCGTCGAGCTCGACCCCGGGTACCTTCCCGCCTACGTGAACCTCGGTTCCTGCCTGCAGGTGCTGGAGCAGCCGGCGCAGGCGGTGGAACTGTACCGGCGCGCCCTCGCCCTCGACCCGGGCTACTTCGAGGCGCGCATCAACCTGGGGACCGCCTACCAGGACCTGATGCAGCCGCTCCGGGCCATCGACACCTATGAGGAACTGCTGCGCCTGGCGCCTGAGCACCCCGAGGCGCACTGGAACCTGGCGCTGAGCCTCCTTTCGGTGGGGGAATTCGAGCGGGGGTGGCGCGAATACGAGTGGCGCCTGGCCGACTGCGAGCCGGAGCTCCCGATCCCGGTCTGGCGTGGCGAGGAGCTCGCCGGGCGGACCATCCTGCTCCAGTGCGAGCAGGGGCTTGGCGACACGCTGCAGTTCATCCGCTACGCGCCGCTGGTGGCGCAGAGGGGGGGGAAGGTGGTGGTGCGCTGCCAGGCAGCCGGGCTCAAGCCGCTTCTCTGCCGCGTTCCCGGGGTCGCCGCGGTCTGCGCGCCGGGAGAGGAACTTCCCCCCTGCGACTGCCAGGTGCAGCTCCTGAGCCTGCCGCACCTCTTCGGGACCACCCTGGAGCGGATGCCCCCCTGGCGCCCCTACCTCTACGCCGAGAAACGGCGCTCCTCGCTCTGGAGCCTCATGCTGGAGGAGGGGGACACGTTCAAGGTCGGGGTGGTCTGGCGCGGCGGCCCCCTTCCCAGGAACCGCGCCTGCCCGTTCAAGGAGTTCGCCCCTCTCGCCGATATGTCGGGTGTGCTCTTTTATTCCCTGCAGCTTGGCGACACCCCGGATCCCGGCGTCCTCGCCGCCGTCGACCTTGCGCCGCAGATCGGGGACTTCGGCGACACCGCCGCCATCCTCGCCGGGCTCGACCTGCTGGTGACGGTGGACACGGCGGCTGCCCACCTGGCCGGGGGGATGGGGGTGCCGGTCTGGCTCCTCCTGCCGTACGCCTGCGACTGGCGCTGGTTCGCCGACCGCGAGGACTCGCCCTGGTACCCGACCATGAGAATCTTCCGGCAGGAGCGCCCGGGGGACTGGGCTGGGGTGATGGCCCGGGTCAGGGAGGGGGTGGAGCAACGCTTAAAAAGCCAATAATTTGACAAAAATAATCGTAAGGTGGTGCTTTTCCGTTAAAGTTTTGGGCCCGCCGTGTCGATATTCTTTACAAAAGCGCAGGACGCGCCGGCGATGAGGGGGTGAACTTCATCAGTTATTCGCCGTAAGGCAGGATGCCAGACAGTAAAGAACGTAGCGGATCGACACGGTTTTCAACCCGGCAAGAATGCCGGCAAACACCCAGAAAAGGAGAAGTACCATGGCAACTAGCGACATCTCTCTCACCGCAGGCATGAGGACCAATCTTCTCAACCTCCAATCGACCAGCAAGCTCCTGAACAGGACCCAGGAAAGGCTCTCTTCCGGCAAGCAGGTCAACAGCGCCCTCGACAACCCGACCAACTACTTCGCAGCCCAGAACGCCAACCAGCGCGCCAGCGACCTTGCCGACCGCAAGGACGGCATGTCCGAGGCGGTCCAGACCGTTTCGGCAGCCAACGCAGGTATCACCGCGATCACCGGCCTGATCAACGCCGCCAAAGGTATCGCACAGTCGGCTCTTTCCACCAGCGACACCTCCACCAGGTCCAAGCTGGCGACCCAGTACGACACCATCCGCAGCCAGGTCAACAACATCTCCTCCGACTCCGGTTACCGCGGCCTCAACCTGCTGAGCTCCACCAACACCCTGACCGTCAACTTCAACGAGGATGCAAGCTCCAGCCTCAACGTCGTGGGCTTCCTGGCCAATGCAGGCGGTCTGAGCCTCAGCGGCGCCAGCAACAGCTGGTCCGCGAACTCCGACATCACCACCGACACGGCGAAGATGGATACCGCGATCTCGACCCTGAGGTCCAACACCCAGACCCTGGCGGCGAACCTGAACATCATCACCACCCGTCAGAACTTCACCGACTCGATGATCAGTACGCTGCAGACCGGTGCTGACAACCTGACCCTGGCCGACATGAACCAGGAAGGCGCCAACATGCTGATGCTGCAGACCCGTCAGAGCTTGGGCACCACCTCGCTCTCCATGTCGTCTCAGGCAGCTCAGGCAGTCCTCAGGCTGTTCTAACCCTAGCTTTGCGGAGCGGGGTAACCCGCTCCGCAATCCCTCTTCACTGGGGGTAGCGTATGTTGATCGATCGATTGCAAGCCGAGAGCGTTCCCCTCCCGTCTGCCTCCCAACCCAACTCCCCCTCCAGCTCTGCCCAAATTCCCCAGTTCGAAAAACAAAAGCCCGAAGAGCCGCAAATCGTAGACCAGGTGCTCGTCTCGGCGCAGGGGGACGGCAGGCTGGCAGGCATTCGTCTGCAAAACGAGCGGCAAAACAGCGCCGCCGCCGCCATCAGGGAGAGCGACAAGGCGGCCCAGGATCTGGGTCAAAAGATTGACAAGCTGAAGGAGCCTCTGGAAACGATAGTGAAGAATTTCCCTCCCTTCGCACCGCAAGACAAGGAAAGGGTGAAGCTGCTGCGGACCTACACGGCGCTCCGTAAGGAGATCGACCAGCTCACCTTCCCTCCTCCTCCATCCGTTGTCGAGGACCGCAAGCCGGTGGCGCTTCCCGCACCGCTCGGTATGAACGCGGACGACAGTCAAATTGCTGACCACGTGGACAAACTTGACGCGACGGCGCAGTCGCTGCAGACGATGCGTGCCGCCATAGCCGCCGATACGGCTGCTTTTCTGGGCAACGGGCGCTTCGCCGCCATGTTCTCCGCCCCCAAGGGCGCGGAAACACTGTCTTTCGAGCCCATCGCCAGCGAATCGCGCGCGGCTGAAAAAAGTGTCGAGATTGGCCAGCAATTTGCAGAATCGGTTACTCAGGGGGTGACGCTACAGCACCCTCAATTCCTGAAAGGGTTGAGCTAACCGACATGTCCCTGAAAATTACCTTGAAGAGCAACGAGCGGCTGATCGTGGGCGGCGCCGTGGTCAAAAACGGCGGCAAGGGGACGGTTCTTTTCATCGAGAACACGGTCCCCATACTGCGCGAAAAGGACATCCTGGGCGAGAAGGACATCGACACGCCCTGCAAACGGGTCTATTTCACCATCCAGCTCATGTACATCGACGAGCCCAACGTCCCGAACTACGTCAAGGCGTACTCGGAACAGGCCGCCGAGATACTGAAGGCTGCCCCCAGCACCAGGACCTACATCGAGCAGTTGAATGAACGGATCGAGGCCGGGAACTACTACCAGGCTCTCAAACTTGCGAAGAATCTCATCGAGTACGAAGAGGAGCTACTGAAAAATGCAAACTAACAACGCGATCAAGGAGTACGTCGGTATCCAGAAGGAGAGCATGTCCGGGCGCGAGCTGGAGGCCTCAGTGCTGACCAAGGCGGGGCTGATGCTGAAGGCCGTCCAGGAGAACTGGGATGCCCCGGACCGCGAAGCCAAGATGCTGGATGCGATAAAGTACAACCAGAAGGTCTGGAGCTTCTTCCAGGCCGAGCTGACCGAGCCGAACCACCCGATGCCCAAGAAGCTCAGGGAGGACCTGTTGAACCTGAGTCTGTTCGTGGACAAGAGGTTCTTCGAGGTGATGGCTTTCCCCACCCCGGAAAAACTCTCCATCGTCATCGACATCAACTTCAACATCGCCGCGGGTTTGCGGACCAACCCCGAGACCGCAGGTTAGTGGCAGGAGCTGCTCTTCGAGGGGGATTGCCGCACAGCGGTCCCCCTCGATGACGCGCCGCTTTCCCCCCCGTCACGATTGCAGCCGACCGGCTGCCTCCTCACCTGAATGAATAGCGATGTCGGCCCGAGCCCGATGCGCCCGATCCGTCGCGCCGAGCGTCGCTTTCTCTCGCCTGACCAGCGCCGTCTCCCTCCGAAACCCGAAAATTCTTTTCTAGCCGCGCCTGCGCGAGGTGGCCCGGAGTTCCGCCAGCACCGCTTCCAGTTCCCGCGTCACCCCAACCGCGTCCAGAAGAGGCGAACGCAGCAGCCTCTCCCGGGCACCGCCCCGGAATTCCCGCAGCGTGGCCCGGTCCCCGGCCACCTGGCGCGCCATGTCGAGGTATGCCGCCTCGCTGGTGGTCACCAGGTCGGCCAGCCCGCAGTTGGTCAAAAGGCTCGCGCCGGTGCGCGAACAGTGGCGCTCGCCGGAGAGGGAGATCACCGGGACCCCCATCCAGAGCGCTTCGCAGGTCGTGGTGGTGCCGTTGTAGGGGAAGGTGTCCAGCGCTATGTCGACGCGCTGGTACTGCTCCAGGTGCTCCCGGGTGCCGGGCTGGCCCGGATCGAGCTCCACCTGCCGCGCCGCCACGCCATGCTCCGCGAACCCGGCCAGAATGCGGCGACGCACCCCGTCATCCGCCAGCGGTTTCGCCTTCAAAAGCAGGCGCGAGCCGTCGACCTCACGCAGCAGGCGGCTCCAGATCGCGATCATTTCAGGGGTGACCTTGGAGAGGTTGTTGAACGAGCCGAAGGTGATGCCGCCGTTTGCGCCGCACGGGGGCGGGACCAGTTCCGGGGCTTCGACCGGGGGGAGGTAGCAGCAGAAGGAGCGGGGTAGCCGCAGCAGCCGCTCGCTGTGCCAGCGGTCCGCGGCTCCGGGTGGGTCGGCCAGCGCGTCGGTGATCCGGTAGTCCAGCGCCCGCAGACCGGTGGTGTCGGGGTAGCCGATCCAGGTGACCTGTATCGGCGCGGGACGGTGGCAGAAGACGGGCAGCCGGCTGCCGGAGGTGTGCCCGGCCAGGTCGAACAGGATGTCGATGCCGTCGCGGGCGATGAGCGCCGCGGCGTTGTGGTCGGCCATGCCGTGGATGTCGCGCCACTGCTCGGTGAGCCCCATCAGGCGCCGCGTGGTCGGGTCGGGAGTCGGAACGTTGGCGTAGCAGAAGATCTCGAAGCGGTCGCGGTCGTGCTCGCGCAGCACCGGCTCGATGAAGCTCGCCACGGCGTGTCCCCGGAAGTCGGGGGAGAGGTAGCCGACCCTGATGCGGCCGCCGGGGGTGGGGCGCGCTGGGGGCTCCTGCCGGGGGGGGCGGAAGGGGCGGCTGCGTGCCGCCTTCAGGTGCTCGGCGTAGATCTCGCGCCGGCTCGACTGCGGCGAGTAGTGCAGGGCGAAGAGGAGGTTCTGCCGGGCGTCCAGGTGGTCCGGGTCGAGGCGCAGCGTCTCCCGGTAGGCGGCCACCGCCTCCAGGCTCCTCCCCTGCGCGTGCAGCACGTTGGCGAGGTTGTAGTTGAGGCGCACCGAGCCGGGGGCGAGGTCGATCCCGGCGCGCAGGATCAGCTCGGCTTCGCCAAAGCGCAGCGCCTCCTTCAAGAGCAGGGCGAGGTTGATGCGCGCCTCGCTGAAGCGGGGATCGATCCTCAGCGCCTCGGCGAAGGCCGCCGCCGCCTGTTCGAGCTCCCCCTGTTGCCGCAGCGCGCCCCCCAGGGCGTTCAGGACCCTGGTGTTCTCAGGCTCCAGCGCAAGCGTTCGGGCCAGCAGTTCGGCCGCCTCCTGCGGCAAACCGTCCTCCCCTTTCAGCACCGCGAGCAGGTAAAAGGCGCCGGTGCAGGGGGGCTCCTGCCGCACCAGCTCCTCGAGCCGGGCGCGCGCCTCCTCCTGCATCCCCTTGCGCAAGAGGAGCTCCACGTATTTGAGCTGCGCCTGGCTTTGTGCCGCCTGCTCCGGGTTCATGGTCAGCTCCGGTACAGGGTGAGCTGGCGCAGGTAGTCCAGCCGGGTGCCGAAGAGCCGGCAGGTCCCCGGCGCCCAGCGCTTCATCTGCGCGACGGCGAGCGACACGTTGGAGAGGCCGTTCCCCAGGAAACGGTCGCAGCGGGCGGCGAGGAGGGTGTCGATGAGCACCTCTTCCCCAAGCGCCCGGCGGCTCGCCTGCTTCTGGTAGTGCACCCCCTGCAGGTTCGCGGTGCGGGTCGAGACGGTGTAGATGAGCCTGCTGCTCCCGAAGCGCTCCCGGTAGCCGGCCAGGATCCTGTCGTCGTCGGTGCTGAGGAAGATGCGGGCTTGCGGCTCCTCGCCAAGCAGCCGCTCCAGCTCGGGGAGGTACAGGGCGTTCAGCCGGGCAAGCCCCGGGTCCTCGCCCACCTTGTCGCCCCCTCTCACGTGCAGCGCGATGGCCGGGGCGCCGGCCAGCTGCTCGCGGTGGAAGGCCTCCACCCGCTCCAGGATCCGGGGCTGCACCCTCAGGTAGCGCCGGTACAGGTAGAGGTAGAGCTCCTCGGTGGAGAGCCCGTGCAGCGGGTGCCCGGCGGGGATCCAGGGGGCGAGGTCGTTCACCGCGTAATGGAAGTCGCTCACCACGACCTCTTCCTGGCGCTCCAGGGTCCAGAGTGCGGAACAGCGGGACCAGGGGCCGTCGAACTTCGCCAGGTTCTCGTGGCGCACGTTGTCGCGCTGCCACTTGGGGGGGTAGAAGCTGCGCCGGCGCGAGATGACGTCGTGCATGGTGACCGCGGAGACCGGCTCGAAGAAATAGGTGAAGGCGTTCTCCAGGGGATCGTCGCTGAAGAGCGAATTGGCCCCCCAGTGCACCACCGGGGTGCGGCCGGTTATCTCGGCCAGGAGGAGCTGTCCGAGCACGTGGTTCACGTCGCTCCAGAAGCCGTAGCCCCACGCCTTGATCAGCAGCAGGCGCTCCCCTTTCGTGTCCGGCGGCGGGAGCTGCGCCCCCTGCTGCGCCTTCACCAGCAGGATGCGCGTGGCGCGCGAGGCGTCCCCCTGCTCCAGGGCGCGGGAGAGCGCGTGCACCGCCGCGGCCGGCTGCCCGATGGCCAGGGCCACCTCTCCCAGCGTGCGGCTCACCCGGGGGGTGCGATAGCCCCGGTCCCCCAGGTAGCGGCAGATCAGGTCCGCCGGCGTCACCAGACCGGCGCTGCAGAGGAGCTCGGCGCATTCGGCGAGGGTTTCGCTGGCGATTTCCTCCGGGGCAGCGGGATCGTCCACCCCCTCTTCGCGCGCGAGGGCCCGCGCCTGGTCCGCCGCGGTCTGGGCGTTGAGCGTCTCCTGGATCCCGCCGAGGGTCGACTTGTCCCCCGAGCGGAGCGGCTCCAGGAAGCGCCGCAGCGCGAGGTCGAGCCTTCCCTGGCGCAGGAGCGCCCCCCCCTCCAGCTTGGGATCCGCCGCAAGGTGCGGATGGGTGCGGCACCACCTGCCCCAGACCTCGGTGAGCGCGGCTTCCAGGTTCCGGGTGAACCCGGCGCCGTCGGTGAGGGGGGAGGCTGCCATCCGGTCGCGCAGGGTCTCCCTGAGCTCCTTCAGCCGGGGAGGGTCCAGCGCGAGGGCCGCGGCCCGCTCCACGAAAGCGGATCCTTCCTGTGCCGCCAGGGCGTCCAGTCCCAGGGCGTGCAGAAGCGAAGCCCCCACCCGCGAGCGGTGCGTAGCCCCCGAGAGGGTCAGTACCGGCACCCCCATCCAGAGCGCCTCGCAGGTCGTGGTGGTGCCGTTGTAGGGGAAGGTGTCCAGGGCGAGGTCGACCCGGCCGTAGAGCGCCAGGTGGTCGCGGTAGGAGGGGGTGTTCCCGGTCAGCTCCAGCCGTTGCGGCTCGATGCCGCGCTCGGAAAAGGCGTCCAGCAGCTGCTGCCTCGCCTCGGGACAGGCGAAGGAGTACCCCTTGAGCAGCATGCGAGAGCCGGGCACCGCGCGCAGCACGTCGGCCCAGAGGGCCACGGTCTCCGGGGTGATCTTGGCCGGGTTGTTGAAGGAGCCGAAGGTGACCTGTCCCGAGGCGAGGCAGGGGAGACCGGTCACGGCAGGGGCATCCTCGGGGGGGGCGAAGCAGGAGAAGGTGCCGGGGAGTCTGATCAGCTCCTCGCTGTGGTAGCGCTCGGTCGCGCCGGGGGGGTCGCAGACGGCGTCGCTGATGCGGTAGTCCATGCTCGTGAGCCCGGTGCTGAAGGGGTAGCCGATCCAGGTGATCTGCACCGGGGCAGGCTTTCGGGCGAAGAGCGGCAGGCGGTTGCCGGCAGAGTGGCCGGAAAGGTCCACCAGGATGTCGATGCCGTCCTCGGTGAGGAGCCGGTCCACGGCGTCGTCGGTAAGCCCGGCGATGCTGACGAAGCGGTCGCAGAGCGAGGCGAGGCTCGCGCTTTTTGCATCGGGGACGGAGACGTTGGCGTAGCAGAAGACCCGGAAGCGGTCCCGGTCGTGGTGGGCGAGCACCGGCTCGATGAAGCGCGCCACGGCGTGCTCGCGGAAGTCGGCGGAGACGTAGCCGATGTTCAGCACCCGGTCCGGGAGCGGCGCGTTGTCGTGGCGCCGGGGGGGAAAGCGGTGCGCGGCGCCGAAGGCGGCATGCTCGGCGAACAGGGTCTCTTCGGCGCTGCCGGCCTGGTAGAGCAGGGCGAACAGCAGCGAACTGTGCGCCTCAGCGTTCCCCGGGTCGAGGCGCAGCGCCGCCCGGTAATGCTCCAGCGCCTCCCGGTGCCTCCCCTGCGATTTGAGCGCGTTGGCCAGGTTGTGGTGCGCCTCGGCGTAGTCGGGCCGGAGCCTCAGCGCCTCGCGCAGGGAGCGGATGGCCGCGCCGCCGTTGCCGAAGCGCTCGAGCAGGATGCCCAGGTTGCTGTGCGGCTCCGGGTAGCGGGGGTCGAGGCGGATCGCCTCCTGGAAGCTGTCCCGGGCCTCCTCGCCGCGCCCCAGGGCAGTCAGCGCGAGCCCGAGGTTGTTGCGCAAGCCGGCGTTCTCGGGGGCGAGACGGCAGGCTTGCGCGAGCGCCTGAGCGGCCTCTTCCATGCGTCCCAGCCGGGCCAGGGCAAAGCCGAGGTTTCCCTGCGCCTCGCTCCACTGGGGTGCCAGTTGCGCCGCCCGTTCGAAGTACGGCAGCGCCTCCCCCGGGCCGGAGAGACGGTCCAGGGTGCACCCCAGGTTGAAGCTGCCCTGGGCGAAGTAGGGGTCGAGCCGCAGCACGCGCCGGTAGCGCTCGGCGGCGCCGGCCAGGTCGCCGGAGGCGAAGAGGGCGTTTGCCGCCGCGAAGAGCTCCTTCAGGGTCTGTCCCTCGGTCATGGCCGCACCTCCCCGTGCAGGCGCGCCGCCAGGTCCAGGAGCGGCGCGGCCAGGTGGTCCAGCGCCCCCCGTTTCAGCCCCGCTGCGTACTCCTCCAGGAAATCGCCGCAGTCGTAGTTCAGTGCCGCCAGGCGCGCCACTTCGGCCTCGGCGCCGCTCCGGTCCCCACCGATGAGCAGGCAGACCGCGAGCAGCGACAGTGCCGGCGGGTACCCGGGCCATCTCTGCAGCATGTCGCGGCAGCGGGAGAGCGCCTTTTCAGGCTGCCCCAGGTAAAGCTCGCACTTGGCCAGGTTGAACGCCGCCTCCTTCAGTTCCGGGGCGAGTTCGGCCCCCCTCGCGGCGTGGTCCCGCGCCTGCCGGTAGTCGCCGGAGCAGAGGTACAGGTAGCCGAGGTTGAAGAAGGCCTCGGCGTTTTCCGGCCTCGCCCGGAGCAGCCGGTGCCAGAGCTCCTCCGCCTCGCGCCCCATCCCCAGCTCGGTCGCCTGGCGCGCAAGCTCCGCGAGCGCCTCGGGCGTCGCGCCCACCTCCTCGAGCTTTTTCACCCCCAGCCGGTAATAGAGCTCCTGCTTGACGCGGCTGTCGGCGGCGTCCAGCTTGCCGTAGTGGTGCACCGGGACGTCGCAGGCGTGGATGGGGACCTCCTCCCGGAGCAGGGAGGGCTCCAGCATCTCGTGCACCGCCCCCTCGAAGCGGAGCGCCGGCCGGTTCGGGAACAGGCGCACCTTTTCGCTGGGGGTCCACCCCCGCCCCCGCTCCTGTTCCGGGTACTCGCCTCCGTTGGCGACCCAGCCGCGCCGGGTGATCTCGTCGGTGTAGTTCCTTGTGGTGAAGGAATAGGCCGCCCCTTCCCCCCGCCTGACCAGGTCGGCAAGCGGGGCGAGGTCGGCCGGCGCCAGCACCTCGTCCGCGTCCAGCACCAGGATCCACTCCCCGCGGGCCTGGGTGAGCGAGAAGTTCCTGGCCTCGGCGAAGCTCCCGGTCCAGGGGAAGTCGAACAGGCGCGCCCCGAAGATGCGGGCGATGTCGCGGGTGCGGTCGCCGGAACCGGTGTCGACCACGACCAGCTCGTCGGCAAGCCCCCGCACCGATTCGAGCGCGGCGGCCAGGTTGCGCGCCTCGTCCTTCACGATCATGCAGAGCGAGACGCTGCCGGTGCCCATGGCGGCGGGCGCCGGGTCGCCGGCCAGTCCCCTGATCTGGAGGGCGGCGTCGATCCCGGCGTCGTCGAGGTCAAAGCGCGCCGCGGCGCGCCCGATCTCCCCGATGGCCTCGCCGTAGCGGGCGTCGCGGATCAGGAGCTCGATCAGCCCGTAGCAAAGCCCCTTGTGCTCGGGGTAGAGGGAAAGGGCCTCTCGCAGGCGCTCCTCCTCCCGCGGCAGCGCGTCGAGGAAGGTGGCGTAGTCGTGGTAGCGTGACAGCGCGGCGAGTTCCAGCGGGTGGAGGACGAAGCCGAGCTCGGCCAGGTGCAGCGCCTGCTCCCTTTCGCCGCGCTCCCAGAGGATGGCGGAGAGGGTGCTGTAGGCCCGGCCGCAGCCGGGGTCGGCCACCAGTGCCCGGCGCAAGAGCTCCTCTGCCTGATCCCGCTCCCCCGCATCCAGCGCCAGCACCCCCTGCAGTTGGAGCACCTCCGGCGCTTCGGGGGCGAGGAGGGCGGCTTGCTGCAGCTCCGCCGCTGCCCGGTCGGGATGCCCGGCGTCGCGGTGGCAGCGGGCCCGCAGCAGGTGGGTCGCCAGCGCCTCTCCGGCCGGGGCCTGCGCCAGCACCTCCAGCGCCTCACCGTGGCGCCCCGCCTCGGCGAGCACCCCGGACAGGTCGAGGTAGGGCGCGGGATCCCCCGGCGCGAGCGCCACCCCCTGCTGCAGCAAGAGGTCGACCGCCTGCTGCAGTTTTCCCGCCTGTGCGAGCCTGACCCCCTCTACCCGGGCCCGGTGCGCCAGTACACGCGCGGCCTGCTCCGAATCGAGGGCCGCGGGTTCCCACTTCGCTGCCAGCAGGCGGCGCTCTTCGGTCGGGACGCAGTCGGCGTCGCTGCCGTAGCGGTGCACCAGGATGTCGCCCGCGATGACGCAGCCGTGTCCCCTGAGCGCCGCGCGCAGGCAGAAATCGTCGGCCCAGGCGTCCGAGGCGAAACGGCGCTCCAGCTCCCCGACCTCGTCGAAGAGTTCCCGCGGGAAGAGGAGGCAGAAGCCCGCCAGCCGCGGCACCGGGATGCGCCGGCCGTAGTGGTCGCTTCTGAAGGAGTCGGCGCGGCTCTCCAGCTCGCGCAGGTCCCGGTACCGGTTCTCGCCGGTTCCCTGCGCCCCTTGGGCGCGGTTGGCCATGGGGCCGCAGAGCGCGGCGTTGGGTTCGCGGGCCAGGGCGTCCAGCATCCCGGAGAGCCAGCCGCGGGTCAGCACGGTGTCCCCCTGCAGGAGGACGATGTCCCTGCCGGCGGCCTCGCGGAGCCCGGTGTTGAAGGCGGCGGCACGGGCGCGGTCGCCGCTGTCGATGAGCAGGTGGTCGGCACGCCCGGCGCAGAGATCCTGCAGCCTGGCCAGCGTCGCCTGGTCCGCCCCCCTGGCCACCAGGATCACCTCGTGTGGCTCCGGGGTGTGCCGCTCGATGCTCTCCAGGCATTCCCGGGTGCACTCCACCCGGTCGTCGGCCGCCACCACGATGGAGGTGAGGGGGCGCACCTTGGGGCGGAGCTCACGCTCCAGGAAGGCGATGTTCTCCCGGGCAAGCGCGCTGTCCGGGTTGATCTCCAGGGCGCGCCGGTAGTGGGGCAGGGCCGCATGGTAGCGCTCCAGCAGGATGAGGATCATGCCGGCGCAGAGGTGGGCCTCCAGGTCGTCGGGGTTGGCGGCCGCGAAGGCGGTCTGGTGCTGCAGCGCCTGGTACAGCTCGCTCTTCATGAACGAGAGCAGGCTGTCGCGGTAGCTGTCGGAACCGGGGTCGATGATGGCGGCCTTCTCGAAGTACTTCTTGGCGTAGCCGATCTCCCCCTTCTTGTAGAAGATATGGGCCAGCTCCAGGTGGAAGCGCGGCGCGCGCGGGTGGCGCTCGCTGAAGCGTTCCAGTTGGGGGAGTATCGCCGCGTCCCCGGCGTCCAGGCGCGCGGCCAGGGCCTCGAACTCCTGCCATTCGCCGGGCTCCAGTTCCACCGGCGGGGGGGCGAGCGGGGCGAAACGGGGGCGGTACTCCCTCTGCACCTCGAGGTACTCCAGGGTGGGGAGGTCCCCCTTCCTCGACACGGTCTCCTCGGAAAGCCAGTACAGCCCCAGGAACTGCGGGACGTGGACGAAGTCGTGCCTGAGCGCCGCGCGCAGCCAGAACTCGTAGTCCGCCGCACTCCGGAAGCGCTCGTCGAAGTAGCCGATTTCGTCGTGCAGCGACCTTCTCCAGAGCGGGAAGGGGCCGACGCAGCAGAGTTCGATGAGGTTCAGGCGGTCGAACTCGGGCCAGTCGCGGAAGCCGAAAGGCTTGTGCCGCTCGAAGGTGGCGTTTTCCTCCTGGGTGATGCGCATGTCCGGGTAGGCGAGCACGCACTCCGGGTGCTCCTTAAGCGTCCGCACCAGGACCTCGTAGGCGTCGTTGCGGAGGCGGTCGTCCGTGTTGGCGTTGGTGACGAACTCCCCCTTTGCCATGCGGATGCCGCGGTTCCAGGCCTGGTACACGGTTTCCCGCTTGTCGGTCCGGAGGTAACGGATGTTGTCGTAGCGCGCCTGGAACTCCTCGACGATGGCGCGCTCGTTCCCCGGGGAGGCGGAGTCGATGACCACGATCTCCAGCCGGTCCGCGATGGTCTGCGCCTCCAGGTCCTCGAGCTTGCCGCGCAGGAAGCGCTCGGCGTTGTAGGTGGAGACGATGGCGGAGACCAGGTATGTGTCGGGTCGCGCGGTCACAGGATCACCCTGTCGCCCTGGATCAGGATGGGGAGCGGCGCCGGCGGGTTGAAAGGTGTCCGTTCCGCGGCGAAGAGCCCCCGCTCGCGGGCAAGCACCTGGTTGGCCTCGGCGGTGTACCCCGCCTTGTCCTTGGACTTCTGCAACGGGTGGTCGCGGAAGCCCGCCAGCAGGAGGTCGACCGAGAAGAGCCGCGCGCTCCTGAAGAAACGGGCCCACAGCTCGAGGTCGGCCGCAAGCGGCAGCGTCCCGTCGATGTAGGCACCGCTGCGCTGCCACAGGGAACGGCGCCAGAACACCCCCTCCTGCTGGATGAACTCCTCGTCGACCAGGTACTTGGCGCGCGAGTTCATGGGGAGGAAGGTGAGCACGTGCTTTTGCACCCCGTTCTCGTCGAAGCTGTTCGGGCGCCCCATGAGCCACTCCACCTCGGGCGCCTGCGCGAAGATGCGGGAGACCGCGTCGAAGGCGCCGGGGTGGAACTTGTCGTCGGCGTTGAGCCAGGTCATGATCTCGCCGGTCGAGCGGTTGAGCCCTTCCTCGATGGCGGCGTACTGGCCGGCGTCCTTGTGGCTGCGCCAGAAGGCGATGTGCCGGTCGTAGCGCTTGAGGATCTCCACCGTGCCGTCGGTGGAGCCCCCGTCCAGGACCAGCAGCTCCAGGTTTGGGTAGCCCTGGGAGAGGATGGAGTCCAGGCAGGGCTCCAGGTAGCGGGCGTAGTTGTAGCTGGGGACCACGACGGAAAGGCGCGGGAGGGACGGCGGCGCTTCTGTGGACGATGGCGCTTTTGCGGACGCGGCGGACCCGGCGCACGGCGCGGAAAGGGGCGGCGCAGCGCTGACGTGGGGGGGGACGACGGCGGCCGGGACACCGACGGCGGCAGCTGGCTCCGCTCCGGCTGCGGGGCGGGCGTCGACCGGGAAGCTGCGGCAGATGATCTCCTGGATGGCGCGGGCCATCTTACCCCAGGAGAACTGCTCGGCCTGCCGGGCGCCCAGTTCGATCAGACGACCGCGCTCCTGCGCTACCCGCACTTGCAAAAGGGCCGCGGCCATCTCCCCGGCGTCTTCGGGATCCACATACAGGGCGGCCTCGCCGGCCACCTCGGGGATCGAGCTGTTGCGGCAGGTGATCACCGGGCAGCCGCAGGCCATGGCCTCCAAAAGCGGCAACCCGAATCCCTCGTGGGTGGAGGGGTAGACCAGCGCCTCGGCGCAGGAGTAGGCAATGCGCAACTCGTCATCCCCGAACTGCGCGAGGTGCACCTCGCTCCCCGCGGCCAGCGCGGCCAGTTCCGGCTCGAGCTCCGGTGCGCCCCCTACGCAGAGGAGCGCGAGCTCGCCCCGCTCGGGGAGACGGGAGAAGCCCCGGAACAACAGCCTCCCGTTTTTGTGCTCGGTCCGCTTCCCCACGAACAGGAAGAAGGGCCTGGCGATGCCGCGAGCCTTCCGGAAGGCCGCCTTTTCCTCCTCGGAGGCGGGGCGGAACAGCTCGCGGTCGATGCCGCAATGGGCCACCTCGATGCGGCCGGCAAGCTCGGGGTAGAGCTGCTCCATGTGCCGCGCGGTACTCCGCGAGACGGCCACGAAGGCCCGGGCGCGCGCCATGGCGTGGCGCTTCTCCTGCCACTGCGGGTCGCGCAGGTCGTACATCCCGCTCATCTCGGGGATCATGTCGTGGCTCAGAAAAAGCGACGGCGTGGTGAGCGGGCTCGAGTAATAGGTGGATATGAAGAGGTCGGCCCCCTCCTCGTCGCAGACCTGCTGCAGCATGGCACGGTCCCACCCCTCGGGGCGGACGTCGTAGCCGGGGACGGTCCGATAGCGCAGCCCCGGGATCTTGGGCGCGGTGCCGATCCGGTCCAGCACCAGCACGGATCTGCCGAACTCGGTTGCCGCCCACTCGTTGAGGAGCGCTTCCCACACCCGGGTGATGCCGGTCCTGGGGGTCATGAAGAAAACGCCGTCCACCACCACGGTCGGAAAGGAGGGGTTCCCCTCCCTGGGTGGGTGGGGCGCGGTCCGGGCCGGCTTGCGCGCCGCCAGCTCCTGCGGGGTGAGCGGCACCCGGATCTGCTCCAGGACCTTCACCGGCGCCATGGCGTCCAGTCCGGGGTGCGGGATGCGGACCAGGTCGAGCTGGGCGGGGATACGCCCCTGGAGCAGCTCCTGCCGGTACCTCGCCAGCCGGGGCGTCTGCGATGCGCTGAGCGCGATGGCCGAGAGGGCGGCCTCCCGCTTCCCCTGCGCCATGGCTGCCACCGCCAGGTTGTCGGCCAGCTCGGAGCGTCCCGGCTGGAGTTCCAGCGCCTTGCGGTAAAAGGACTCGGCCAGCGGGAGATCGGTGAAGAGCGAGCCGCTGGCGCCCATGAGCAGGTTCCCGAAATCGACCAGGGCTGCCACCCGTGCGGCGGGGGAGCCGTCCTGCTCCAGGTACGGGTAGATCTGCTCCAGCGGGAAGGTGGTCCGCAGGGCGTCGATGAAGCCGTGCACCTCGCGGATCACCTCCTGCGGGGCCTGGTAGGAGAGGTTGTCGATCGACTCGTGGTAGAGCGCGGCGATCTCCGGGATGTGCAGCGCCCCCTTCTTGAGGGCCAGCCGGAAGAAGAACTCGTAGTCGCCGGCCCGCTTGAAGCTGCCGTCGAAGCTGCCGACCTCGGCGTGCGCGTCGGCGCGCCACATCACCTGGCAGCCGAAGGGGCAGTCGAAGAGCGCCTGGCGCAGATCGAAGTCGGGTAACAGCCATTTCTTGGTGGCGCCGTTCTCCTCGAAGGTCTCGTTGGCGCCGCAGGTCATCAGGGCGTCGATGTAGGCGAGCCCCGCCCCGCTTCGTTCCAGCTCGCGCGCCATCAGCTCGAAGGCGTCGGCACGGTGCCGGTCGTCGGTGTTGGCGTGGGTGAGGAAACGGCCGTGGGCGAGGGCGATCCCCCGGTTCCAGGCGGCGTAGAGGGTCTCGCGCTCGGTGCGCCGGTACACGATGTGGGGGTGGCGTGCCATGAACTCGCGGGCGATCTCCCCCTCGTTTTGCTGGGAGCCGCTGTCGATGATGACGATCTCCAGCTCGCCCCTCTGGTACAGGGTCTGGCGCAGCAGGTTTTCCAGGCAGCCGCGGAAGAAACGCCCGGCGTTGTAGGTGGATACGATGGCGGAGACCAGGTACCCCTGCTTGTCGCCGGCGGGGGCGGATGACGCGGGGGGCGCCGCCCCGGCATCGGGTTTCTGCCACAGGACGTTGTAGGAGAGCGGGAAACCGTGCTCGCGGATCGGGACCCCGGTCATCGGCCTCCAGTGCCGGTCGTAGGCCGCCTCGCTCATGTGGTAGACGAAGGGGTCCTGGTAGACCTGCTCCGGGGGGACGAAGCGGTTCACGGTGGCGACCTTCTCGAACAGGTAGGGGAGCAGGGGGTTGCTCCAGACCCCTTTGCCCGGCCCCCTGGCCACCACGTCGAAGCAGTGCAGGGACCACCCCCCCGGCCTGAGCACCCGGTCCAGGTCGGCGCGGATCTTCTCGAACTGCTCCTCGCCCTGTTCCACGTGCTCCAGCACCGAGATGCTGAAGACGACGTCGAAGTAGCCGGCGGGAAGCTCGGGGGAGAAGGAGCCCAGGTAGTCGCGCACCAGGCGGTAGCCGTCGGCGGCCACGGCCACCGGGCCGTTGCCCACCCCTTCCAGCTTGTCCAGGTTCCAGCACTCGTAGCGCTCCTTGAGCGCCCTCAGTACCCGCGAGGCGCCCCCTCCCACCTCGAGGATCCTGGCCCCCTCGGGGACGTTCTTCCTGATGAAGGAGTAGGCGAGGAGGTCCTGGTACACCTTGAGGTCGCAGTCGGCGGGATCGACCGGGGCGCCGTACAGCTCGAGGTCCATCCCGGCGAAGTAGGCGAAATGATAGGCGCGGGAGTAGGTGAAGGCCCCGAAGTTTTCCGGGATCACCGAGGTGCGGGCACGTCCCTCCACCTCGCTCACCTGCAACGCCGGCGGGGCGGGGGTGAGGCCGGGGGATCCCGAGGCCAGGTAGAAGCGGCGTTCCCGCTCGATGACCCGGGCCGCCTCGGCGTTGTAGCGCTCCAAGAGGTTCGCCGTCTTCTGGTCGGGGTGGCTGCGGAAACCGCCCAGCGGCGCGTGCAGGGTCCTAAGCTCCGCGTGGCGGAAAAAGCGCGCCCACAGCTCCAGGTCCGCCGCCAGCTCGAAGTCGGTGTCGAGGCTCCCCCCCGCCTGCTCCCAGAGTTCGCGGCGCCAGAAGGTCGATTCCTGCTGGATGTGCGGCGGGCCGATCTCGCCGCGCAGGTACTTGGCCCGGGACCAGAGCGGGATCTCGGCGGCCATGTACTGCACCGCGCCCGAGACGTCCCAGCCGGTGGGGCTCCCGGTGATCCAGGTGCTCTCCGGGAAGTGGCGGAAGGTGTCGGCGACCAGGCGCAGGGCGCCCGGGTGGTACTTGTCGTCGGAGTTGAGCCAGGCCATCACCTGGCCGGTGGAGCGGGCGAAGCCCTGGTTCACCGCCGGGTAGTGCCCGCCGTCGGGGCGGCTCTGCCAGAAGGAGAGGTGCCTTTCATACTTCTTGATGATCTCCGCCGAGCCGTCCGTGCTCCCGCCGTCCATGACGATGTACTCGAGCCGGCCGTAGTTCTGGGAGAGCACGGAGTCCAGGCACTCCTCGAGGAAGCCGGCCTGGTTGAAGCTCGGGGTGACGATGGAAATCGTGGGGAGCTCCGGCACGCTGATGGCGATGGAGGGCTTGGGCTCCGCGCAAAGCGGATACGGGATCGGGGGGGGAGCGGCCTCGAAGCTGAGCGGGGTGGGGGGAAGCTCCCGCTCCCGGTCGATCACCGCGTCGCACTCGGTAAGGTACTCTGCCCGGAACTGGTTGCAGCGCTGCCCGCCGCTGTAGTACCGGAAACCGCCGATCAGGGCGGCCACCGTGTGCAGCTTCGCGTAGCGGCTCAAGCGGAGCCAGAGCTCGAAATCGGCGGCGATCTTGAAGGAGAGGTCGAGGCTTCCCCCCGCCTTCTCCCACAGGCTCCTGCGCCAGTAGGTCGCCTCCTGCATCACGAACAGGGATACCTCGTGGATCAGGTCCTTGCGCAGGAGTTCGGCGCGGCTCCAGGTCTTGGTTTCGAAGCCGTAGGAGTTGAGCTTCCCGTCGCCGTCGAAGCCGATCCTTTTGCCGGTCAGAAATTCCACCTCGGGGCGCCCCCCGAACACCTCGGCCAGCACCTTCAGGCCGCCGGGGTGGAGCATGTCGTCCGAGTTGAGCCACCCCATGATGTCGCCGGTCGAGCGGTGGAACCCCTCGTTGATGGCCCGGTACTGGCCGCCGTCGGGCTGGCTCTGCCAGTAGGAGATCTGCTTTTCGTACTGCCTGATCACCTCGACGGAGCCGTCGCTGCTCCCGCCGTCCATCACGATCAGCTCCAGGTTTGGGTACCCCTGGGACACGATCGATTCCAGGCAGGCCCCCAGGTAGTCCCCCTGGTTGTAGGAGGGGACCACGATGGAGATCTTGGGGCAGGCGCCGGAAACGGGTTCGGAGCCGTCCCTGCCGGAGGGGGTCGATGTGACGGGGAGCGCGGCGGCGCGCCCCGAAGGGGTCTCCGCCCGGGACACGATCTCGCGGTAGAGTTCGCCGTAGCTCGCCGCCTGGGCTTCCAGGCTGTAGGTGGCGAGGGCGCGCTGCCGGGCCTTTTCCCCCATGCCCTGCGCCTCGGGGTGGAACAGTGTCCACCAGATCCCTTCCGCCAGCGCCTTCACGTCGCGCGCGGGGGCCACGAAGCCGGTCTCGCGGTGCAGCACCATGTCCGGGATCCCCCCCACGTCGAAGCCGACCACCGGCACGCCGCAGAGCATCGCCTCCACCACCGTGTTGGGGAGGTTGTCCTCGATGGAGGGGATGGCGAACACGTCCGCCATCGAGTAGAGGGCGGCCAGCGTCTCCTCCTCCTCGACGTAGCCCAGGTTGATGATGGGGAGGTTCAGTGTGTTGCGCAGCTCCTCCTGCAGGGTGCCGAAGACGGCGAGCACCAGGTTGTAGTCGCAGAGCCCGCGCAGGGCCTGCAGCAGGTAGACGAACCCCTTGCGCTCGTTGGCGAGGTTCTCCGCGCCGAACAGCACTACCTTGGCCCCCTCGGGGACGCCGTACCCCCGGCGCACCTCCTCGCGCCCGGCGAAGGGGCGGAACACCTCGGTGGGGAAGCCGTTGGGGATGACCCGGGCCGGGAAGGGGGAGAGGAGCGCGCTCCCGGAGGCGGTCGCGGCGAGCCACCGGCTCGGGGCCACCGGGTGCAGCTGGAGCCGGCGGTAGGCGGCCTCCTTGGCGAGGAAGCCGGCTCGCGACATGTCCTGCGGGTCCTTGGACCCGAGCATCGGGCAGCTGCCGCACCCGCAGAGGTAGTTGCGGCAGCTCCCCGCGTAGTGGCAGCCGCCGGTGAAGGGGTTCATGTCGTGCATGGTCCAGACCACCTGCTTACCCTGGAACGCGGCCGCGGCCTGCTCCCAGTTCACCATGCCCGGCACCCAGTGCAGGTTGACGATATCCGCCTCGCGGATCTCGCGCGAGCAGGAGAGCTCCAGCTCCGAATAGTCGTCGCTGAAGATCTCGATGCACTCCTGGCGGTTGGGGTAGTCGTAGATCTTGCGGCACCAGCGGGTCCAGACCCTCTGCCAGTAGGCCTCGTTGGCCGGGTACTCCAGGGGGCAGTCGATCACCCCGCCTACCTCCCCGCTCGGGATGGCCCGCACGCTCGGGTCGTCCCCCTTGCGGTTCAGGACCAGCATGGTGGAGTCCACCCCGCTCCTCCTGAGCCCCTGGTGCAGCCGATAGGCGGCCTTGCCGGCGCCGCCGTAGTTGGTGTGGGAGAGGTGGACGACTTTGAGCTTTTTGTCGGTCGGGTCCTGGTACTGGTTGCTCACGGGTACTCCTGCCCCGACGCGTGGCCGGGGCGTGCGAAAGTGGCGGCTGGGGCGGCTGGCGGCGCCGCCCCCCGGGGCGGGTGCGGCTACTGCCGGGGTTTGCGGTAGGCGCGCACCGTGGAGAACACCCCCGGTATGATCGGGAGCTGCGGCTGGGTCTGGGTCGGGTCGGTCGGGTAGAGCAGCGGCAGCTCGATCGGCTGGCAGCGGTAGGTCTCCACCATGAGCTCCTCCACCGCCTGGCGGATCCCCGGCTCGTTGTTGCCGTGGTGGCTCAGGATGGCGGCGCGGTTGGCGTCGTCCATGGCAGGGAGGTAGTCGTGGAACAGCATGATTCCCCCCGGGGCGAGGAGCGGGAAGTAATCGAGGATGTCCTGCTTCACCCCCTGGTAGGAATGGTCGCCGTCGATGAACATGAACTCCGGGAGCCGCCCCGGCTCCAGCATGACCGAGAGCCGTTCGGCGGCCTGGTGGGAGAAGAGCGGAAAGTGGATCACGCTGCCGTTTAGCTTCTTCACCACCTCGTGGAACTGCTCGGTTCCCCCCGGCTCGACGCAGATCCCCTGGAACTGGATCCCCAGCCGGGAGAGGGCCTGGTGGATCAGCACGAGCGACGCACCGCTGTAGGAGCCGATCTCCACGAAACGGAGCAGCGGGCCCTGCGGGGCGAGCTCCTTTCTCAGCGCGTAGTAAAGCTGGAAACGCTCGTTGGCCGACATCTGGCTCTGGATCCCCTTGGGCGCCGGGTCGTCTTCCATGAACTCACGGATGAGCCCCTTGTCCAGCAGGTGGTTTTCCGGATAAGGAACGGTGCGGGGGGTGGGGTAGACCAGGCTCCCGCTGCGGTGTGCGTCGGCTACCTCCCGGTTGGGGGTGGTCCTCTTCAGGAACCCGTTGGTGCACCAGGTGAGGTTGTAGCCGAAGAAGTCGCAGTAGCGCCCCTCCATCTGGTAGTCCCCGCCGTGAAGCCCCAAAAACTCCTTGATCGCCCGATGGGGGCCGGAGCTGTAGGTGGGGTCCATGCCGAGATCGGAGATGATGCCGTCCTCGATGATGATGGTCTCCCCCTCGGCCAGGTAGCGGTGGAAGAAGGAAAGGACGTGGCTGCTCGTCTCGTAGGAGTGGTCGGCGTCCTCGATCACGAGGAGCGGACGCGGGAGGGTCAGTATGAATTCGGGGGAGAAGCTCTCCGCCAGGTCGCGTCCGTCCCCCTCCACGAAGGTCACCCGGGGATGGCTCACCTTTTTGACCCCCACGATATCGAGGGAGTAGACGTGGCCGTCGATCCCGAAGTTGTCGAGCATGTCTCCCAGCCAGAGGGCGCTTCCGCCGTCCTTGGAGCCGATCTCGATGATGGTACGCGGCTTCTTGTCCCAGATCAGGATCGGGTAGATGGCGAAGTCGAACGGGTTCTTGATCATCGGGATGCCGCGGTAGCTGTAGTTGTGGCTGGTGTTCTGGATCTCCAGCAGGGTCTCACGGGGGAGCGAGGTCTGGTACCCGCGCTGCTCGGTGGGGATCTCCGGGCGCGGCGGCTTGACCAGCAGGGGGGTGAGATGGGCGGCCATGGCGGCGGCTTCCTTGTGCCCCGGATTTCTCGCCAGCTCGCTCTGGAGCTCCTCGAGGGCCTCCTCGTGGCGGCCGACCTGGTCAAGGGATACCGCGTACAGGTAGTGGAGCCCCGGCACGTAGAGCCCGAAGCCGAGGGCCTGTTCGGCCAGCCGCATCGCCTTGATGGCCCGTCCCGCCTGGAGGTGCTCCACGGATTCCTTGATGAAGCTGCTGACTTTTTCCTCGACCGACTGCTGTGCGGTTCCCTGTGTCATGGTTTCGTTTCCTTTTTCAGTGATTGTTGCGGCAATCGCGTTTCCCGTGATCTCGCCGGTTTGCGCGGCGGGAGGCGCTTTCCCGCATGGGGGGCAGGGAACGGGGGTCCCTTTGGCGGCCAGGGTCTCCTTGATGAGCTCGTCCATCTTGAAGGCCAGCTTGTCCATGGCGTACTCGGCCAGGCAGCGCTGCTGACCCCGCCGGGCGATCTCCTCGCGTGCCTCGGGATGTTCCAGGTAGTACCGGACCTTCTCCGCCAGCTCTCCCGGGCTCGCGTAGGTCTCCAGCTCCCGCCCCGGCTCGAAGTAGCGGCTGATGTTGGCCTGGTAGTCGGTGAGGAGAAAGGATCCGCTCCCCGCCGCCTCGAAAAGCCGCATGTTGCCGGCCTGCTCGCTCCCCATGTCGCACTGCACGTTGAGAGCGATCCTTCCCCGGCGCAGGGTGCGGAACATGTCCATCCCCCAGACGGCTCCATGGTTGTGCTGGACGATCCCCGGCGCGAACCCTTCGAGGGGCTCCGGGATGAAACAGTCCAGGGAGAAGTTCCCCCGCCCGGCGGCGGCGCAGAGCTCGTTCAGGACCGCCCGGCGGCGGTGATGGGCCTCGGAGACCTGCCCGGTGAAGACCACGTCGTAGCGCTTCTCCTCGGCCGCCACCACCTTCGCCACGTGGGGAGGGAAGCCGGGCATGAAGAACCGGGTAGCGCGCGCCCCTCGTTTTTTTGCCAGTTCCAGGGAAAACTCGAAGTTGGAGATGATGAGGTCGAACTCCGACCAGTCCGTCTCCTCCGGCACGCTGGAGGCGCGCCAGCCGAACACCATGGCGGGGCGGTAGGAGAGGGCCCTCACGAAGCCGCTGTCGAAGAGGATGGGATCGCTCGTGTAGAAGATGTCGGGGCGGAAGGCCTCAACCTGCTTCGCCGCGACCTCGTGGACGGTGAGGTCAGGGCGCTGCGCCATGGCAAGCTCGCCCTGCTCGGCCAGCCACTGCCTTTGCAGCGGCTCGCAGTTGACGATCAGCATCCGGCTGTCATAGCCGGCCCCCTTGAGGTAGGGGGCGAAGACGTGAGAGGCGCCGAAGCCGTCCTGGAAGAGGGCCTCGAGCTGGATTTCGTACGGCTGCTGGGCGAGCCCCGGCCGGCTGTTGTAGAAGTGGTTGAGGTAGACGGGGTAGAAGGTCAGGATTTGCAGAAACTTCATATCTGTCTCGCTTCCCTCAGGTGCTCCGGCTGCAGATCAAGCTCGACCGGGGATGTCTTGTCAAAAATATGACCTCCGCTCTGGGTGCGGCTCCAGCGGGGTACGGCCTGCTCATTTTTCAGGATGTCCGGGGAGAGCAGCCCGCGCGCCACCGTCTCCGCAAGGTTCACCCCCTCGGGGAGTCCCCATCTGCGCACCAGCTGGGTGGTGGCCCCCACCAGCTCGGCCGGGATCGCTTCCCCGTCCGGGAGCCGGTACCCGCCGGTGAAAAAGGTCGGGTAGTGGTCGCAGCGGCAGTTTTCCCCCTGCTCCAGCTTGTCCATGACCCGCTGCATGACCCGCACGTGGTCGTGGTGCATCTTCATGTACGGCCCACCCTCAAGGGCCAGCCTGATCCTCAGGTCCCGGTCGGTCAGGAGCTGGCGTAGCCGCTCCACGATGTTGTCCGGATTCACGTACCAGAAGGGGCGCTCCGCCGGGAAGGGCTCGTAGTCCTCCCGGTCCCCGTTCACCACCGCGCAGCCGCAGGCGAGCCCTTCCAGGCTCAGCTTGCCGTGCAGCGGGAAGTACAGCTCGTCGATCAGGACGTCGGCGTTTATCAGCTCCTTGATCACCACGTCGTTGGGGAGTCCCTCCAGGAAGCGGAGCTCGTAGCGCACCCCCTGCTGTTTGAGGGTTTCCAGGGCGGCCATGATGACGTCGGTCCCCTTGAGCCAGCTCTTGGAAGGGGCGTGCACCACCACCGGCACCTCCCGCGCCGGGATGTGCTGGCGGTACAGGGAGAGTTCCATGGGGAGGAAAAAGTGGTGGTAGGGGCGCACCCCGAGCACCGACTGGTTGGGCTGGGAGAGGATGATCTCGCTGTGCAGTTCCGCCATCCTCATGGAGAAGAGCGGGTTGACCACGGGATCCTCCGGGAAGGGGAGCTTTTCCAGGAACCGGCGCCCGTCGACATACCACTGCTTGTAGGCCCCGGTATCCCTCACGTCGCTTCCCACGAAGCAGGAGATGATCTTCTTGCCCGCCTTCTTTATGAAAGGGTAGTCGGCGTGGTTGGGGAGCAGGCTGGTTCGGGCCCACTGGAAGATGAAGACGTCGTGGGTCCCCACCAGGTAGCCGATGTCGAGTACGTCCTCGATGGTCATGTCCCGGCCGCTGAAGTCGACGTCGTACTCGATGGGCCACCAGCTGTTCTTCTGCCTCACCACGGTGGTCACCTGGTGCCCCAACTGGCGCAGGGCGCCGGCGACCACGGGTATGTTGCCGCCGATCTCGGTGACTCCAATCATTATCCTCATCGATGAACCCCTTTCCGCTACGGTAGAGCCGGTCCGGACGCCTGATGCCGCGCCGTCGGCTCCCTCTTGCTGCAATTATGGAGCCAACCCCGCCTCCCCCGCTCCCGCCCCCGTGCGGGGAGGATTTACCCCTCCCGCAGGCCGCGCCGGGCGCGCTCCGGGGGGTGCGGCCACCCCTTGCCCCCCCTGGTTACGGGGAGCCGCAACTTTGACGCGCGGCGGGAACCCGGGCGGGTCAAAAAATTGAACGGCGGCGCCACGGCGGCAAGGGGAGGGGGGAGCGGGGCGTGTGAGCCGGCCTGAGCCTTTCCTTCCGGGTTTCCCGGGGGATGCGGCAAGCGGCCGGTATCCCATGGAAAAACGAAGACGCCCCGGCGGGGGGCGAGATCCTCGGGGGGGCGCGGGAGCCGCTGGCGTGGAGGTTGCAAGTAGGCAGAGGGGGCGGAGCCTCCGGCCCGAGCAGCCCTGCGATGGAAAGACGCGTTGCGGCGACGCGTCGTCCGGGCTGGCCGACATCATGAAAAGGAAAGGACGAGCATGAAAAACTTCGCGCTGATCGGCGCCGGCGGCTACATCGCGCCGCGCCACATGAAAGCCATCCGCGACACGGACAACCGACTGGTGGCCGCGGTGGACAAGTCAGATTCCGTGGGGATCCTGGACAGCTACTCCTTCGACGTGGCCTTCTTCACAGAATTCGAGCGCTTCGACCGCCACGCGGAGAAGCTGCGCCGCCTCGGCGAGGAGGAGCGCATCCACTACGTCAGCATCTGCTCCCCCAACTACCTGCACGACTCCCATATCCGCTTCGCCCTGCGCATCGGCGCCGATGCCATCTGCGAGAAACCACTGGTGCTGACCCCCTGGAACGTCGACGCCCTCAAGGAATTCGAACAGGAGAGCGGGCGGAGGGTGCACAACATCCTGCAGCTCAGGGTGCACCCCGCCATCGTCGCGCTGCGCGAGAAGGTGAGGAGCGCCCCCAAGGGGTCGAAGCTGGACCTGGAACTCACCTACATCACCTCCAGGGGGAACTGGTACTTCACCTCCTGGAAGGGGGACGTCAGCAAGTCCGGGGGGGTCGCCACCAACATAGGGGTGCACTTCTTCGACATGCTCATGTGGATCTTCGGGCCGGTGCAGCGGCAGGAGGTGCACCTCTCCGACCCGCGCCGCATGGCGGGGTTCCTGGAGCTGGAAAACGCGCGGGTGCGCTGGTTCCTGTCGGTGGGGCGCGAGGACCTGCCGGAGGAGGCGCTCCGGGCGGGGAAGACGACCTACCGTTCGCTGACCCTGAACGGTGAGGCTTTCGAGTTCTCGGAAGGGTTCACCGACCTGCACACCGAGGTCTACCGCAACATCCTGGCCGGAGAGGGTTTCGGCCTGGACGCCGTGCGCCCGGCCATCGACCTGGTCTATAACCTGCGCGAGGCCCGGCCCGCCCCGGCAACGCCGAGCCACGGCCACCCCTTCCTCGCCCGCTACGGCGCCATCGTCGCGTCGGCCAAGGAGAGGCAACGCCCGAGCCTGCTGCAGCTCAAGCTCAAGGAGCGTCTCAAGCAGAAGCAGGGGGAGGCGCAGTCGCTCAAGAAGGCGGAGGGGGCGGATTGAGCTGCAACTGCCCCCGCGACCCGCAAGCGGCGGGGCGCCCCTGAAACAAAACTGCCGCCTCTCCCGGTAAAGGAGGGGCGGCAGTCGTCGTTTTGCAGCGGTTTGTTTATTGCCTCAATTGTTGCCTCAATTGGTAGAGGCCGGGTCGGGCTAGAAGGGGGTGTCCGACGCGCCGGCATACTCGTCCGCCGTCGGGTCCATGATCTTGCCGCGGGCGTCGGTCCCGGTGAACTTGAAGACCATGTGGGCCGGGTCGATGGTGGCATTGTTGGTGGAGTTCTGGCTCAGCGTGAAGGTGACGGTGGCGGCCTGCTTTTCCGGGTCGTACACCACGCTGGTGGGGTTCTGCGGTATGTACGCCTCGGTGGGGAGCACCGGTAGGAGGTTGTTGTAGTATCCCGCCGCGCCGCCGGTTGCCTTGGCGATGGTCCAGTTGCTGGTGTCCTGTACCGAGGTGGCATCCATGGCGGAATCGAAGTAGAAGGTGAGGCTGAACTCCTTGGCCTGGATGTTGAGCTTGGTGTTGGGATCGACGCCGAGAAGGCTGCCGAGGTCCGTGCCGGCCTGTAAGGCCGGAGTGAAGGTGTCGGTTTCGCCGCCGCCGGCGGCCACGAACTTGGGCTGGGCGATGGTCGCTTGCAGCAGCGCACCCTGGGCGGAATTGAGCCTGGTCAGGGTGTCCACTTCCTTCTGCGCGTTGGTGCTGTCGCCCAGCGCGGCGTAGGCGACCCCCAGTTCGAAGTGCGCCGCCTCCATCTTGGGGCGGAGTTTGACCGCCTTGGTCAGCTGCTTCACCGCCTCGGCGTAGTTCCCCTCCTTGTTGTAGGTGGCCCCGAGGCTGTAGTAGGGGTTGGGGTCGGTGGGAGCCATCTTGGAGACCTTCTTGAACTGGGCCTCCGCCTCGGGCAGCCGGCCGGTCTGCAGGTAGAGCTGTCCCAGCGTGTAGGGCGCCAGGGTGTCCGAGGGGTTGAGGCGGGCGGCGTCCTTGAACTCCTTCTCGGCGAGGTTGTACTTCTTCTGCTGCAGGTAGATGTTCCCCAGGTTGGTGTGCACCGAATCCTGGGTCGGGTCGATGGTGAGGGAGGTCCTGTAGGTCTTGATGGCGTCGTCGTACTTCTTCTGGGCCAGGTAGGCGTTGGCCAGGTAGTTGTACGACTGGGAGTTGGTCGGGTCCAGCGAGATGGCGCGCTTGAACTCGCTCGCCGCGCGGGTGTAGTCCTTCTTCTGGAAGAACCCGGCGCCGGTGGCCATGGCGCTGGTCGCCGCCTGCGCCTTCATGGTGTCCTGAGAGGTCAGGGTGTCGAACATGTCGCCCAGGTAGTCCCAGGCCGTCTTCTGGGTTGCCATAACATCCTCCGCGCTAGATGCTCATTAGCCGCCTGTCGTATCGGCATCCTGCGCCGGAAACTTTAGTGAAAAACGAAATTGCCAACGACAACGCCCGGTTGCACCTTCAGGTCGCCCGGGCGTCGTCGTCGGTTCGGGGCTGGCGGCCGCAGGTTACGAGTTCGCCGCCTGCTTCAGGGTGTCGAGGCACTCGCGGGCGTCGCGGTTCCAGGGCTCCAGGTGGATCACCTTGCCGTAGAAGGTCTCGGCCTCCTGCGGGCGGTCCAGGATGGTGCAGATCTTGCCGAGGCTCATCAGCGTCTCGATGTTCTTGGGCTCTTTTCTCAGTTGGTCGAGGTAGATGTTGATGGCGCCGTCCACGTCGTAACCTTCCACGAAGTAGAAGTCGGCGAGGTTCTTCTGGAAGGTGCTGTTGCCCGGGGCGAGTTGTGCCGCCTTCTCGTAGTGGGTGCGGGCGGCATCCTTGTCTCCCTTGTCGTAGGCGAGCACCGCCAGGTCGTTATGCGCCGGGGCGAAGTCGGGGTAGAGGGCGAGGATCGCGGAAAGCTCCGCTTCGGCCCCGGCCAGATCCCCCTGCTGCACCAGCTCCTGCGACCTTTGGTAGCGCTCCTCGGCCGTCTCGTCCTCTTCCGCCTCCGCGGGCGTCACCGCGGCGGCAGCGGGTTCCTGGTCCTGCCTCAGTTGCGAGAGCTGCTCGCGCACCGCCTGGTTCCAGGGCTCGATCTCCAAGGCCCTCTGGAAGAAGGTCTCGGCCTCGCCGGGCTGGCCCACTCCCTTGCAGATGATGCCGAGGTTCAGCAGGGTCTCCACCTCGCGCGGGTTCTTTTCCAGGAGCTTCAGGTAGATGCCGATGGCCTCGTCCACCTGCCCGAATTCCACGTAGAGGAGGTCGGCCAGGTTCTTGCGGTAGACCTCCTCGTCCGGGTCCAGGCGCACCGCCTCGCGGTATTCCTCGAGGGCGCGGCTGCCGTCGCCCAGCCGGTAGCTGACGGCGGCGAGATCGTTGTGCGCCACGGCGTGCTGCGGGTAGCGCAGCAGGTGCCCCCGCAAGGCTGCCGCCGCTTCTTGCGCGTCGTCGCCGGAGAGTAGGGGGGCAAGCGCCGCATACGCCTCTTCGGGCGTGGGGAGCGGGGCCGGGGTGGCGACCGGAGCCGGTTGTCGTACCGGGACCGCCTCTACTGCGACCGGCTCCTGCGCCGGCGCGGCCTGCTGCGGCTGGGCCTGGGCGGCCTGCGCGGTGGAGTCGATCAGTTTCAGCCCGGTGAATTCCTGGAGGTGCAGGAGGCGGAAACGCTCCGCCGCCCTGAGCAGGAACTCGCGCATCCCGTGGTTCGGGTAACCTTCCGGGAGAAAGCCGATGCTGTCGTGCAGCTCCCTGCGCCAGAGCGGGTGCGGGGCCACCTCGGAGAGCTGGCCGAGTTGCTGGGGCGTATAGTCCGGCCAGATCACCTTGCCGTAGCTGGTGTGACTGGCGAAGCTTTCGTGGGGGATCGCGGTAAAACAGGTGTCGCCGTAAGCGAGCATCGCCGCGGGGGCCGCCTCCAGGGCCGCCACCAGCTGCTGGTAGGCGTCGCGCCGCATGCGGTCGGTGGCGTCCACGATGGTGAGGTACTTGCCCCCGGCCATCCTGAGGGCCATGTTGACCGCTTTGCCCGCCGCCGGGGCGGGAACGCGCAGCAAAGAGATGTTGCCGTAGCGCCTCTGCAGGTCCGCCGCCACTGCCCATTCGCACTCATCCGAACCCCGGTCCACCAGGATCACTTCCATCCGGTCGGCGATGGTCTGCTCCATCAGCCCGGTCAGGCACTCCCTGAGGTGGGATTCCCGGTTCCGGGTGACGACGATGGCTGAGACGAGCGGTCCATTGTCCACGACGGCGATCGGGCCGGCGCTGGGGCGGGTAACTATCTGGCTCATTGAATTCTCCATTGTGCGGGTGGTGTGACGGCTTCGGTCGCTCCCGCGACGGTCCGAGGGGGGATCCGAGGCCGATCGGGTTGGAAGAAGCAACTGGCATGCCAGAGGAGTTGTATCCGGTCGCAGCGGCGCCGCGGCCTCCCCGAGGAGGCGCCGGCCGCGCCTCTTGCCGGGGATCCGCACCCGGGAAGGGGAGAGGGGCGGGATGGGCGGCGCGATGCCGTCAAGTTTTTGAAAGGGTGCCGGAGGGCGTAAAGGTCAATTATCCGACAGTTCCCTTTCCAGGGTCATCTCGAGGGTCGGTAGGTGCGGGTCGATGTCGTAGCCGTACGGGTAGCCGTTGTAGTGGCAGGCGCTGGTGAGCGGGAAATACCTGTGACGGAGTTGCCTGCACGGGAGCAGGATGCAGGGGTTTATGTAGGTGGGGGCGAAGAGCTCGACCACCAGGGAGCGCTCGGGCATGAAGGCGCAGTGCATCATCCCGGCGCCGTGCGGCCCGAGCAGGGCGTCCGCGTTGCAGGTGCAGGAGAGCTGCTCGGAAAGGGACAGCTCCTCCAGGCGCAGCATGGTGAAGCCGAAGCGCTGCAAGAGCTCCAGCAGCCGCTCCTCGTCCACCACCTTCCTCATGCTTTCCGGTGATCCGCCGTTGCGGGAGATGTAGAGGCGGCCGCTGCTTTTCCCGGTGGCGAAGAGGGAGCGGAAGGCGGCCCGGATGCGCCCCCTCGCCGGGGTGCCGGCCTCGTCGTGGCCGGTCTGCCGCGGGAAGAGACACAGGCACTGCAGGTGGTAGTCGCACGCCTCCACCCGCCTGATCTGCTCGGGCTTGATCCCCAGCAGCAGCAGGGAGTCGGCGGCGAAGGGGACAGGGGGGACCAGGTAGGTGCCGTTGAAGCCCTGCTCGTGGGCGCTGAGCGCCATGGGGAGCATCTCCATGCACCAATGCCAGAAGTTGTCGCTCCAGTCGCCGAACAGAGGAAGGACCACGCCGCCGAGCGCCACCAGCGGGCGGCTTTCGTGATGCAGCAGCCATATGAGGAGTTGATCGTCGCGGAAGTTCAGGAACCTGTTGATGACCCGGTTTCCCTGGAGCGGGATTCCTTCCTCCCCGAACAGGAACACGTCCTTGAACAGCAGCGGCCCCTGGGGGAAATTGCAGCCGTTGTAGATCTGGTACATGCCGAAAGCCTCCGATGCGTCTTCTGAACCGTTTGCCGGAGCAAGATCCGTTCCCGCAACGGCAGCGGCGTCACCCGCCGGCGACGATCAGGAAGACCCCCGCCAGCATGATCAGCGTGGAGACGATGCCCCCCTTCTCCTTGAACAGGTAGTGGCCGTAGAGCACGCCGAAAAGGAGGCTCAGCCTTTTAACCGCGATCATGTAGGCGACGTTGGTCATGTTCACCGCGTAGACGTGGGTGAGGGCCTGGAGCGCGTAGCAGACGGCGGGGAGTAACGCGGCCTCAACGGTGCCGTTACGCAGCGCCGGCCCCAACTCGCCGCGGGACTTGTACAGGGCGACCGGGGTCAGGACGAGCACCAGCAGCGGCAGGTAGACCGCGGCGAAGAAGAGGGGGGAGGAGGCGGCGATGGCGCGCTTGCCCAGGGTGGAGGTGACGCTGTAGATGGCGGCGACGCCGAGCATGCACATGGCCCCCTTGTCCCCGGCCAGCGCCCTGAGGGGAGCCAGTATTCCCGTTTCGCCGCGGCCGGTATTGAGCAGGTACCCCCCCAGGGCGATGAGCAGGATCCCCGCGCCCCCCATGGCGGAGATCCTCTCTCCCAAAAGCAGGTACGGCACTACCAGGAGCAGCAGCGGGGTGAGCGAGAGCAGCGGCAAGGTGAGCGACAGGGGCGAGAGCTTCAGGGCCTTGGTGTAGAGGATGATGGCGACCGCCTCCAGCGGCAGCCCGGTGAAAATGCAGAAGTAGAAGTCGTCCCCAAGTTTCGGGACCGGGATGAAGAGGAGCGGGATCAGGAAAAGCGGCAGGGTCGGGACGATGCGCAGCCAAGTGACCAGGTACTCGTTCCTGCCGGTGAGCGCGCGCTTGGTGGTGGCGTCGCTGGTGGCGAGGAAGAAGGCGGAAAGGAGTGTGAGCGGGAACCATAGTGGCATCATGGCGCTAATGATAACCGAAAACCGCCGGTACGCAGTCGCCTGCTTTGCAGAACTAATTTAAAAAATACGTGGTGCTGTTGACTGGACTGGGAAACGGGGGCCTAATTAAAGGAGCGGACTTCGGCAGTTAACTTGTTCAGGAGGGCATCATGGCCAAGAACGTTTTGATCCCATCGATTGAACAAAGATTGCGCGGGTTGATTGAGGTAAGCCGGAGAAACCTGCACGAACACGGCTTCTCCGAGGTGGAGCGGGCCAACCCGACGGTGACCCTGACCAGGGAGTTCGGCTGCGAGGGATACCCGGTGGCCGAAAGGCTGCAGGGTATTCTGGAGAAGCGCTGCGGCAAGCCCTGGGTGGTCATGGACCGGGCCCTGCTCGACGCGGTGACCAAGGACAACAACCTCTCCGAAGGGATCCTGCACAACCTCGGCACCAAGAACCGCTTCCTCGACGACATGCTCTCCACCTTTTCGCCGCGCTGGAAAAGCGACAAGGATTACTACCGGCTGCTCTGTCGCCATATCGTGGCGCTGGCAGTCGAGGGGAACGTGATCCTGGTGGGGAGGGGGGCTTCCATCCTGACCCAGGAGACCGGAAACTGCTACCACTTCAGGATCATCGCGCCGATGAGTTTCAAGGTGAAGTCGGTCGCCGCCCGCTGCGGGCTCTCAGCCGACCAGGCGCAGGACATGGTGATGCAGAAGCAGCACCAGCGTGACGCCTTCCTGAAGGATTTCCTGGGGCGCGAAATCGCCGATCCGACCTTGTATCACCTCGTCTTCAACAACGCCCGCCTCTCCGCGGGGCGGATCGCGGAGATCATGGCGGACGTGGTCATGCCGCCGCAGGGGCGCTAGGGCCTGCAGTGTCCCCCCCCCTCTTGCGATCTCCCTCTCCCGCTGGGAGAGGGGTGGGGTGAGGGCGCTGCAATATCGAGGGTCCGGCCCTGTGGCTCTCCCTCCCCCGGCCTCCAGAGGGAAAGGTGCGGTGACATTAATGCCATGTTCAGTCGCTCCCGCCGGGCCGCCATCTTTGACTTCCTCGTTCCCCGAGGCTATCATGTCGCTCTGCACTGAAAGGGGGGGCGATGGCTGATTTCGCGGTGAGCGAGGAGAAGAACCGCTGGCTGAAGGCGAAGATGGAACAGCTCGGGGTCGCGGAGAAGGACCTGGAGGAGCGTTTCGTGCATTCATCCGGGCGAGGCGGGCAGCACGTCAACAAGAGTTCCTCCTGCGTCTACCTGAAACACCTCCCAAGCGGTCTCGAGGTCAAATGCATGGAATCCCGCAGCCAGTCGCTGAACCGGTTCCTGGCGCGCCGCCTGCTGCTGGAGAAGATCGAGGGTGCCGGCGGAGGCCTGACCAGGAAGGAATTGGCGGCGGAAAAGCTGAAAAGGCAGAAGTCGCGCAGAAAACGGCGCAGCGGGGCCAAATATGGCACCGATGCTGCAAAGGATGCAGGGCAGGAACCGGAAACGGGGTCTGAAGCGTCAACTGTCCGGAATGAGAGCCAATAATTTGACCGTTCTCCGCTGTGGCCCCCCCCGAGGCTCCTGAGCCCGGGCACCGTCCGCCCCATAAAGGGTGGAAAAAATAAAGTTGACAAGGTAACGAGGGGAAGGGTATAAATTCTCATTATCCTCAATAAGACCTTTTGCAGACACCTTTAAATACCCCGAATTTTTTCTCATACCGAACCGGTCCTCAAGAATAAACTCAAGGTTACTTACTCACAGATCCTTTACACGATAGCGCTCGTCAGGCACGCCTCGCATGTTACCCATGCCGCCTCGGTGAAAACATTCCCGCATTCCCAGTCAGGCAATTTGCCGCTAGATCTATATTTGCGCCATATCAGGAGAACAGATGAACCTACAGGAACTTAAAGAAAAGAAAATCAACGATCTCACGGCCATTGCCAAGGCGTTGAACATCGAGGGGGCGTCCAGTCTCAGGAAGCAGGACCTGATCTTCGCCATCCTCAACGCCCAGACCGAGAAGAACGGCATGATCTTCGGCGAGGGGGTTCTCGAGACCCTGCCTGACGGGTTCGGCTTCCTGAGGGCACCGGATTACAACTACCTGCCGGGTCCCGACGACATCTACGTGTCGCCTTCCCAGATCCGCCGCTTCAACCTGCACACCGGCGACACCGTTGCCGGCCAGATCAGGCCGCCCAAGGAAGGCGAGCGCTACTTCGCCCTCCTGAAGGTCGAGACCGTCAACCACGAGTCTCCCGAGGTCGCCCGCGACAAGATCCTCTTCGACAACCTGACCCCGCTCTACCCGGAAGAGAAGCTCATCCTCGAAACCACCCCGGACAACATGTCGAGCCGCGTCATGGAACTTGTTGCGCCGATCGGCAAGGGGCAGAGGGGCCTGATCGTCGCGCCGCCGCGTACCGGCAAGACCATGCTGATCCAGAACATCGCGAACTCCATCGCGCTGAACCACCCCGAGGTGTTCCTGATCGTCCTTCTCATCGACGAGCGCCCGGAAGAGGTCACCGACATGCAGCGCTCGGTGAAGGGCGAGGTCATCTCCTCCACCTTCGACGAGCCGGCCTCGCGCCACATCCAGGTGGCCGAGATGGTCATCGAGAAGGCCAAGCGCCTGGTCGAGCACAAGCGCGACGTCGTCATCCTGCTCGACTCCATCACCCGCCTGGCCCGCGCCTACAACACCGTGATCCCGCCTTCCGGCAAGATCCTCTCCGGTGGTGTCGACTCCAACGCCCTGCACAAGCCCAAGCGCTTCTTCGGCGCCGCCCGTAACATCGAGGAAGGGGGCTCGCTCACCATCATCGCCACCGCCCTGGTCGATACCGGCTCCAAGATGGACGAGGTCATCTTCGAGGAGTTCAAGGGCACCGGCAACATGGAGCTCCACCTGGACAGGAAGCTGGTCGAGAAGAGGACCTTCCCCGCCATCGACATCAACAAGTCGGGCACCAGGAAGGAAGAACTCCTCATCCCGCAGGCCTCTTTGAACCGCATCTGGATACTCAGAAAGGTGCTGCACCCGATGAACGTGGTGGATTCCATGGAGTTCCTGATCTCCAAGCTGCAGGGGACCAAGTGCAACCAGGCCTTCCTCGATTCCATGAGCAAGTAAAAAAGTGTTGAAATCTTGCAGTGAAGGTGCTATTTATGACTACTTTCCGGCAAGAACATCAAAGTTAGATAACGGGGTGCGCCCCGCCAGGAGGAAGATATGAAAGAAGGGATCCACCCCAAGTACGAAGAAATTACCGTAAAGTGCCTGTGCGGTAACCAGTTCCAGACCCGTTCCACCAAAGCGGAGATCTCCACCGAGATCTGCTCGCAGTGCCACCCGTTCTACACCGGCAAGCAGAAGCTCATCGACACCGCAGGCCGCGTCGAGCGCTTCCGCAGGAGATACAACCTGGAGAAGTAGGCTTTCGCGCTTGCGAATCCGTTCGGAGGGGATTTTGTCTATGGCGAAATCCCCTTGTTTCGTTTTCTATGGCCCGATTGCAAAACAACGCAGCATATGAAGGATCTTCATGAAGGTTGCCCTTCTGCAGCACACCCCCGAGCCCGAGTTGACCATCGCCCTCGCCGCCCGGCTCTGCTATTCGTCGGCCGACATCGAGGCGCTCAAGGATAAGCTCTCCGGCGCTGACGTCAAAAAATTCCTGGACAAGATCATGTCGCTTGGGCACCAGTCGGTGCTGGAGCACGCTTCGTTCACCTTCGGCGTGGACGGGATCTCGCGCGTCACCAGCCACCAGCTGGTACGGCACCGGGTCGCCTCCTTTTCCCAGCAGTCCCAGCGCTACGTCTCCCACAAGGAACGCTTCGCGGTCGTGACGCCGCAGTCGATCGCGGACAACCCCGAGCACCTGGCACTTTTCGAGGCCCAGGTGGCGGCCGTGCACGCGGCCTACGCCGCCCTGGTCGAGGCGGGTGTCCCGGCTGAGGACGCGCGCTACCTGCTCCCCAACGCCACCGAGACCAAGATCATCATCACCATGAACGCGCGGGAGCTTCTGCACTTTTTCGGCGTCCGCTGCTGCGAGCGGGCCCAGTGGGAGATCCGCGCCATGGCCATCGAGATGCTCCGTCTGGTGAAGCCGGTGGCGCCGACCGTTTTCGACAAGGCCGGCCCCGGCTGCCTTGCCGGTCCCTGCCCCGAGGGTGCCATGTGCTGCGGCAAGATGGCGCAGGTTCGCGAGTATTTCCGGGAGATGTAACCATCCCCCTCCCTGTCCCTCCCTCTCCGGGGCTCGGCCCGCAGGCGGGGGCGGGGACGAAAAGCTTTCAGCCTTCAACACACGAGGTAACAAGTGTCAAAGATAAACATAGGCGGACAGGCGGTTCTGGAAGGCGTCATGATGCGGGCCCCGCGCTCGATGGCCATCGCGGTGAGAAGGCCCGACGGCGACATCTCGGTCAAGAGCGAGACGGTGATCCCGCTTTCCGAGCGTTTCCCCATCACCAAGCTCCCGATCGTCCGGGGGGCGGTGGCGCTCTTCTCGTCGCTCATCATCGGCATCAAGGCGCTCAACTTCTCCGCCAACGAGGCGCTCGCCGAGGACGAGGAGAAGGAAGAGGTCAACAGCTGGGCCATCGCCGGGACCATGGCCGTGGCCTTTGGCTTTGGCATCCTGCTCTTCTTCATCCTGCCGCTCTACCTGACCAAGCTGCTGATCCCGATCATCGGCGACTCCAACATCGTCTTCAACCTGGTTGACGGCGTGATCCGCGTCGCGGTGTTCCTGATCTACATCATCGGCATCTCGCGGATGAAGGACATCCAGCGGGTGTTCCAGTACCACGGCGCCGAGCACAAGTCGATCTTCACCTTCGAGGCGGGCGAGGAGCTCACCGTCGACAACGTCAGGAAGTACAGCTGCCTGCATCCGCGTTGCGGCACCAGCTTCCTGCTCATCGTCATGCTGGTGAGCATCGTGGTGTTCTCGCTGATCCCGAAGCTGTGGCCCTTCTACTTCAAGGCGGGCTCCAGGGTGATCCTCTTGCCGATGATCGCCGGGCTTTCCTACGAGGTCCTCAAGTGGACCGCGAAGCACGACAACCACGCGCTGGTGAAAATGGTGATCGCCCCGGGGCTCGCGCTGCAGCGGCTCACCACCCGCGAGCCGGACGATTCCCAGATCGAGGTGGCCATCAAGTCCATGCAGGTGGCCCTCGAGCTGAACGACGGCTTCAAGGACGACCGGCTGGTGGTTTAGCCGGGACGCAGGGTAGGAACGCCCTCACCCCAGCCCTCTCCCGGAGGGAGAGGGAGAGGGAGAGGGAGAGGGGGCACACGCGGTTCCCGCACCTGTAGGGGCGAATAATCATTCGCCCGCCTTGCGGTGGAGCCAAATCTTTTCGATTGAATCAGGCCCTCGGGCCTTCTGAGGTGTTTTGCATGTCCATGTTCGATAAAATCGCTGATCTTGAAGTACGTTTCGGGGAGCTGGAATCGCTGCTTTCCGATCCGGAGGTGCTGGCCAACCAGGTCGAGTTCAGGAAGCTCTCCAAGGAGCACTCGGGTCTGTCCGAGCTGATCGCGGCCTACCGCGAGTACAAGAAGGTGCTCTCCGACATCGAGGGGAACCAGGAACTTCTGAAGGAGCCGGACCAGGAGATGCGCGAGATGGCCCAGGCCGAGCTCGAATCCCTTGAGGAGCGCCGCGAGCAGTTGGAGGCCGAGATCAAGGTGCTGCTGCTGCCCAAGGACCCCAACGACGACAAGAGCGTCGTCCTCGAGATCCGCGCCGGTACCGGCGGCGACGAGTCCGCCCTCTTCGCCGGCGACCTGTTCCGCATGTACAGCCGCTTCGCAGAGACCAACCGCTGGAAGGTCGAGGTGATCTCCGCCTCCGAATCCGAGCGCGGGGGCTTCAAGGAGGTCATCGCGCTGGTCGAGGGCGACGGCGTCTTCGCGAAGTTGAAGTACGAGTCCGGCACCCACCGCGTGCAGCGCGTCCCCGAGACCGAGGCGCAGGGGCGCATCCACACCTCCGCCTGCACCGTGGCCGTCATGCCCGAGGCGGAGGACGTCGACATCGACATCAACCCGGCCGACCTGAAGATCGACGTGTACCGCTCCTCCGGCGCGGGGGGGCAGCACGTCAACACCACCGACTCCGCGGTCAGGATCACCCACCTCCCCACGGGGACCGTGGTCGCCTGCCAGGAAGAGCGCAGCCAGATCAAGAACCGCGCGAAGGCCATGAAGGTCCTGAAGTCCAGGATCCTGGACAACATCGTGATGGAGCAGAACGCGAAGATGGCCGCCGACAGGAAGAGCCAGGTGGGGAGCGGCGATCGCAGCGAGCGCATCAGGACTTACAACTTCCCGCAGGGGCGCATGACCGATCACCGGATCGGGCTCACCCTGTACCGTCTCGATTCCATCATGGCCGGCGACATCACCGAGATCGCGGATTCCCTGCGTGCCCACTACCAGATGGAAGCCCTGCAGGCCCAAAGCGAAGGGATGTAATCCCGCGGCCCGTCCGCCGTGGGGACCACGGCCCTCGGGTCCACAGCGTCCAGGTATTTTGACATGACCACCACCCCCGAAAAATGGGACGTCCTCAAGGTCCTCAATTGGACCAAAGGCTACCTTGCCGAGAAAGGCGTGGAAAACCCGCGCCTGGAGGCGGAGTGGATGCTGTGCGAGGCGCTCTCCCTGGACCGGGTCGGCCTCTACCTCAACTTCGACAAACCCCTTTCCGACGCCGAGTTGGCCGCCTACCGCACCATGGTGGCGCGGCGCGGCAAACGCGAGCCGCTGCAGTACATCCTGGGGACCCAGGAATTCATGGGGCTCGAGTTTCACGTCACCCCGGCGGTCCTGATCCCGCGCCACGATACCGAGGTGCTGGTGACCGAGGCGGCCAAGCGCGGAGCCGCCGCGAAGAGCATCCTCGACATCGGCACCGGCAGCGGCTGCGTGGCCATCTCCCTTGCCAAGGAACTGCCGCAGGCCGAGGTCTGCAGCGTGGACATCTCCGGCGAGGCGCTCGAGGTGGCCCGTGGCAACGCCGAGCGCAACGGGGCCACCGTGAATTTTTTCCAGGGCTCCCTGTTCGAACCGTTTGCCGGACGGCACTTCGACATGGTAGTATCCAACCCGCCTTACATCCCCAATTCCGAACTGGCGACATTGCAGGCCGAAGTGCGCGGTTTCGAACCGATGGGCGCGCTCGATGGCGGGGCTGACGGCCTCGACTTCTACCGGCGCATCGTGGGCGACGCGCCTTGCTATTTGAACCCCGGCGGCTGGCTGATCTTCGAGGTCGGCGCCGGACAGGCGCCCCAGGTGCTGCGTCTTTTGAAGGGCGGCGGTTTCGTCGAGGAAACCTTCACCCAGACCGATCCGGCAGGCATCGAGCGCGTGGTCGGCGGCAGGCTGGCAGCCTGAACCATTTCCATCCGCCATCGAGGCGGTGAAAAACAAAAGAAAAGAACACAGAGGTAACAGTGGAAAAACTGGTAATAAAAGGTGGCAACAAGCTCTCCGGAGAAGTGACCGTTAGCGGGTCGAAGAACGCTGCCCTACCCATATTCATCTCGACCATCCTGGCACCCGGGTGCCACACCATCAGCAACGTCCCCTTCCTGAGGGACATCAACACCACCATCAAGGTGCTCGAGAAACTGGGCGCCAGGGTCGACGGCCGCGGCAACGTGGTCAAGATCGACACCACCGACCTGAACAGCTGGGAAGCCACCTACGACCTGGTGCGCACCATGCGCGCCTCCGTGCTGGTGCTCGGCCCGCTTTTGGCCCGGTTCGGCCAGGCCCGCGTGTCACTCCCCGGCGGCTGCGCCATCGGCGCACGTCCCATCAACCTGCACCTGAAGGGGCTTGCCGCGCTGGGCGCCGAGATCACCCTGGAGCACGGCTACGTCGAGGCAAAGGCGAAGAAGCTCAAGGGCGCGCGCATCAACTTCGACATCTCCACAGTCGGCGGCACCGAGCAGCTCCTGATGGCGGCGGCGACCGCGCAGGGTGAGACCATCCTGGAGAACGCCGCGCGCGAGCCGGAGATCGTGGACTTGGCCGACATCCTGACCAAGATGGGCGCCAACATCGAGGGCGCCGGTACCGACACCATCAGGATCAAGGGCGTCGAGCAGTTGACGGCCGCCGAGCACGCCGTCATGCCGGACCGCATCGAGGCAGGCACCTTCATGATCGCCTCGGCCATCACCGGCGGCGACGTGAAGATCAAGAACATGCGCCTGGAGCACCTGGACGCACTGACCTTCAAGCTGCAGGACGCCGGCGTGGAGATCATCAACAAGGACAACGTGGTCCGCGTCAAGGGCCCCAAGAAGATCCGCAACGTCAACATCAAGACCCGTCCCTACCCGGGCTTCCCGACCGACATGCAGGCGCAGTTCATGGCCCTCATGTGCATCGCCGAAGGCGCCAGCGTGATCTCCGAGAACATCTTCGAGAACCGCTTCATGCACGTCTCTGAGCTGCTGCGTTTCGGCGCGGACATCATCTGCGAAGGGAACAGCGCCACCGTGAAAGGGGTCAAGAAGCTCTCCGGCGCGCCGGTCATGGCCACCGACCTCAGGGCCTCCGCCTCTCTGATCCTCGCCGCCCTCGCCGCCGACAACACCAGCGAGATCTCCAGGATCTACCACCTCGACCGCGGCTACGAGAACATCGAGAAGAAGCTTGCCGGTCTCGGCGCCGACATCGTCCGCGTCCCGGACGTTGATGCGCCGTAGGTTCATCGGGGCAACTGAACCTGGAAATGCACCCGCTGAGGCGGGGTAAGCTCCCTCACCCGCCCTTCGGGCACCCTCTCCCGGGGGAGAGGGGACCAGGGGATTACAAATAAGAAACGCCATACTCCCACGGAGTTTTTAAAATGACCGACTACGTCACCATCGCCATCCCCAAAGGCCGCATCCTGCAGGACTCCGTTGCCCTGTTCAAGAAGATCGGCATCGACTGTGAAGAGCTCCTCTCCGACACCCGCAAGCTGGTCTTCGAGAACCACGAGCAGAAGATGCGCTACATGATCGTGCGCGCCACCGACGTCCCGACCTACGTGGAGTACGGCTGCGCCGACCTCGGCATCGTCGGGAAGGACACCCTGATGGAGGCGGAGAAGGATCTCTACGAGCCGCTCGACCTGAAGTTCGGCTACTGCCGCCTGATGGTCGCCGAACCTGTGGAGCTTTCCAGCAAGGACGACCCCGCCGCCTGGAACAACATCCGCATCGCCACCAAGTACCCCAACGTGACCGAGAAGTATTTCGCGGCGAAGGGCGTGCAGGTCGAGTTGATCAAGCTCTACGGCTCCATCGAGCTCGCCCCGCTGGTCGGCCTCTCCGAGCGCATCGTCGACCTGGTCTCCACCGGCGAGACGCTGAAGCAAAACGGCCTGGTCGAGGTCGAGACGATCGCCGAGATCACATGCCGCCTGATTGTCAACCGGGCGAGCCTGAAGACCAAGCACGAGCGCATCTCCAAGATCATCGAAGGGCTGGAGCAGCATATCTAACCGGTCCCGCGACCAGTCACCTTCCGTTTCAATGTTATGAATAGCGAGGTTTAAAGATGCAGTTCCTCGACATCAGGGAAGCAGATTTTCAGGCGAAGTTCGATGCCATCGTTGAGCGCGGCGAGGAGTCCGGTCGCGAGGTAGAAGAGGTGGTGCTCGGCATCATCTCCGACGTGCGCAGGCGCGGCGACGAGGCGCTTTTGGAATACACCCGCCGTTTCGACAGGGTGGAGTGCGACGCGGCCGGCCTGGAGATAACGGAGGCTGAGTTCGCCAAGGCGTTCGCCCAGGTGGACGAGAAGGACCTCGCGGCACTGAAGCTGGCCGTCGAGCGTGTCGCGCGCTATCACGAGAAGCAGAAGCAGCAGACCTGGCTTTCCACCGAGGAAGCCGACATCATGCTGGGGCAGAAGGTGACTCCGCTCGCCAAGGTCGGCATCTACGTCCCCGGCGGCAAGGCCTGCTACCCCTCCAGCGTCATCATGAACGCCGTTCCGGCCAAGGTTGCCGGCGTCGGCGAGATCGTCATGGTGGTCCCGACCCCGGGCGGCGAGACCAACGCCCACGTGCTGGTGGCCGCCAAGCTTTCCGGCGTGGACCGCGTCTTCAGGATCGGCGGCGCGCAGGCCGTCGCGGCACTCGCCTACGGCACCGCCACCGTCCCAAAGGTCGACAAGATCACCGGTCCGGGCAACATCTACGTCGCCACGGCCAAGAAACTTGTCTTCGGCCAGGTCGGCATCGATATGATCGCCGGCCCGAGCGAGATCCTGGTCATCAACGACGGCAGCGGCAACCCCACCCACATCGCGGCCGATCTCCTCTCCCAGGCCGAGCATGACGAACTCGCCTCCTCGGTGCTGATAACCACCGACCGGGCTTTCGGTGAGAAGGTGGCGGCCGAGGTGGAGCGCCAGTTGAAGGAACTTTCCCGTGAGGCGATCGCCCGCAAGTCCTGGGAGTCCTTCGGCGTAATCATCGTGGCCGGCAACCTTGAGGAGGCGATCGCCTTCTCCAACCGCATTGCGCCGGAGCACCTGGAACTCGCCGTGGAGAATCCCTTCGAGATCATGCCGCTCATCACCAATGCCGGCGCGATCTTCATGGGGCACTACACCCCGGAGGCCTCCGGCGACTATCTGGCCGGCCCCAACCACACGCTCCCGACCGGCGGCACGGCGCGCTTTTTCTCGCCGCTGTCGGTGGACGACTTCGTCAAGAAAAGCTCCCTCATCTACTTCACCAAGGGCGGCCTGCAGCGGGTTGGTGCGGACATCGTCCGGATCGCGACGCTGGAAGGGCTGGAGGCGCACGGCAAGTCGGTCAGCTTCAGGCTGGACAGCTAGTTTGGAATTCATTGCGGCTTGATCATCTAATTCAAGGAGGCGGCATGGCCCGGTCGGCAAACATCGAACGCATTACCAAGGAGACGCAGATCAAGCTCTCCCTCGAAATCGACGGTAAAGGCGAGGCGCAGATTTGCACCTCCGTTCCTTTCCTGGACCACATGCTGGACCTTTTCGCCAGGCACGGCCTCTTCAACCTCAAGGTCGAGGCGCACGGCGACATCGACATCGACTTCCACCACACCGTCGAGGACATCGGCATCGTCCTGGGCACCGCGTTCAAAGAGGCGCTGGGCGACAAGTGCGGCATCCGCCGCTACGGCCAGGCCACCGTGCCGATGGATGAGACTCTCGCCAGCGTCGCCACCGACCTCTCCGGTCGTCCCTACCTGGTCTACAACGTCCAACTCCCCAAGGTGAAGATCGGCGACTTCGACGTCGAGCTGGTGCGCGAGTTCTTCCAGGGCTTCGTCAACCACTGCGGTGCGAACCTCCACCTGAACGTGATGTATGGCGACAACGTGCACCATATCGTGGAAGCCTGCTTCAAGGCCGCTGCCCGCGCCCTGGATATGGCCACCCAAATGGACTCCCGCATCGAAGGGGTCATGTCCACGAAGGGGAAGCTGTAAGGCCTGCCCTCACCCCGACCCTCTCCCGGAGGGCGAGGGGGCAAGGCACCGCCCTCACCCCGACCCTCTCCCGGAGGGCGAGGGGGCAAGGCACCGCCCTCACCCCGGCCCTCTCCCGGAGGGCGAGGGGGAGTCGGACCACTACCTTGTAAATGGTCCACCCTATGGCCATACCTACGAGCGAGGCGCTTCCATCCCTTCCCCCGCCGGGGGAAGGTGCCCCGAAGGGGCGGATGAGGGCGGTGGCATCGCTCTGAACCTTGCCACTTCCGGAAGAATTGCAATGAAGTCACAGGCACCGCACAGTGTGCCGGAAGGATAAAGAGATGATCGCGATAATTGATTACGGCATGGGGAACCTCCGCTCCGTGCAGAAAGGGTTCGAGAAGGTCGGCTGCGAGGCGGTCGTCACGAGCGATCCCAAGGTGCTGCTGGACGCCGAGCGCGTCGTGCTCCCGGGTGTCGGGGCCTTCCGCGACTGCATCAGGAACCTCGAGGAGGGGGGCTTCGTCGAGCCGATCCTCAAGGTGATCAAGGAAGGGAAGCCGTTTCTCGGCATCTGCCTCGGTCTGCAGCTCCTCTTCACCGAGAGCCAAGAGTTCGGCCTCCACAAGGGACTCGACGTCATCCCCGGCAAGGTGCTCCGCTTCCCCGAAGGGATGCAGGACGCGGGCGAGGAACTGAAGGTGCCGCACATGGGCTGGAACCAGCTCGACATCAAGCGCCCCTCCCCGCTGTTCCAGGGCGTGGAGCAGGGCTCCAACGTCTACTTCGTGCACTCCTACTACGTGAAGCCTGATGACGAGAGCGTGGTGGCGGCGACCACCAACTACGGCATCGACTTCTGCGCCGCCATCTGGCGCGACAACGTGGTGGCGGCCCAGTTCCACCCGGAGAAGTCCCAGGACAAGGGGCTTGCCATGCTGAAGAACTTCGCGCAGATGAAGTAGTTTCGTGTTCCGCCGAAGAGCTTGCCTCCCCTCGCCCTCCGGGAGAGGGGCGGGGGTGAGGGCGCTGGAAGCTGCAACAGTTTCGCTCCGTGGCAACGCCCTCACCCGGCCTTCATCCACCCTCGCGGGGGGGAGAGGGGTGCACAAGGGGCGAACTTTTAATTTGTAATGAGGGATTGAAATGATCATTATTCCGGCAATAGATCTGAAGAACGGCTGCTGCGTCAGGCTGGAGCAGGGGCTCATGGAGAAGGACACGGTTTTCAACGACGACCCGGGTGCGCAGGCGGCCGAGTGGCAGCGCCAGGGGGGCGAGATCCTGCATATCGTCGACCTGGACGGCGCCTTCGCAGGCGAGCCTAAGAACCGCTCGGCCATCGAGTCCATCGTCAAATCCGTCACCATCCCGACCCAGTTGGGGGGCGGCATCCGCGACATCGCCACCATCGAGGCCTACCTGTCCCTGGGCATCGGCCGCGTCATCATCGGCACCGCCGCGCAAAGAAACCCCGCCTTCGTCAAGGAAGCCTGCGCCAAGTTCCCCGGCAAGATCGTGGTCGGCATCGATGCCAAGAACGGCATGGTCGCGGTCCAGGGGTGGGCCGAGGTGACCGGCATCACAGCCACCGAGCTCGCCAGGCAGTTCGAGGGTGACGGCGTATCCGCCATCATCTACACCGACATCAGCCGTGACGGCATGATGCAGGGACCGAACATCGAGGCGACCAAGGCGCTGGCCGAAGCCATCAACATCCCGGTGATCGCCTCCGGCGGCCTCTCCTCCTTGAAGGACATCGAGAACCTGATGGCGATCGAGTCCTCCGGCGTCACCGGCGTCATCACCGGCAAGGCGATCTATTCCGGCGCCATCAACCTCGCCGAAGCCATCGCACTGACTAAGAAGCAGGTTTAGGTTGAGGTTAAGGTTAAGTAAAGTCTGCTTGTAACGAGATCGTTAGCGACAGGCAAGGAAGGGACGCGGGTTTTGGGATTTTCTCAACCTCAACCTCAACCTTGACCTGATGTTTCGGAGAAACATCATGCTTACTAAAAGAATCATCCCCTGTCTGGACGTGAAGGGGGGGCGGGTAGTGAAAGGGGTTCAGTTCCTGGGGTTGCGCGATGCGGGCGACCCGGTCGAGATCGCCGAACTGTACGACCAGCAGGGCGCTGACGAGTTGACCTTCCTCGATATCACCGCCTCCTCAGACGAGCGCGACATCATCATCGACGTGGTGCGCCGTACCGCCGAGCGCGTCTTCATGCCGCTCACCGTCGGCGGCGGGGTCCGCACGGTCGACGACATCAGGCGGCTTCTGAACGCCGGCGCCGACAAGGTCTCCATCAACACCGCGGCGGTGCACCGCCCCGAGTTCGTGAACGAGGCAGCCGAGAGGTTCGGCTCGCAGTGCACGGTGGTCGCCATCGACGCCCGTGCCCGCGCCAACGGCGGCTGGGAAGTCTACACCCACGGCGGCCGCAACCCGACGGGGATCGACGCGGTGGAGTGGGCGCAACGCATGGAAGAGCTGGGCGCCGGGGAGATCCTTTTGACCAGCATGGACCGCGACGGCACCAAGGACGGCTACGACCTGCCGCTGACCCGTGCGGTCGTCGACGCGGTCAGCATCCCGGTCATCGCCTCGGGGGGCGTCGGCGGTCTTTCACACCTCTACGACGGCTTCACCCAGGCCGGCGCCAGCGCCTGCCTCGCCGCCTCCATTTTCCACTACCGCGAGTACACCATCGAGGAAGCCAAGACCTATCTCCGCGAGCGCGGCGTGCCGGTCAGGCTGTAGCCACGCCCTGTCGCCGTACCTGTAGGGGCGAATAATCATTCGCCCCCCTTTGCCGCCTCACCGTTTCAGTTGGCGGGGGCTGTGGCCGGGGCCGCTGCGGCTGGGCAAATAATTATTTGCCCCTACAACGAATGCACGAACGTTCCTCCCCCCTGCGCTCGACGAATCTGTCGGTGCGAATAGCCATTCGCCCTCGCACTCGCGCAAGGAGAGAGGATCATTCTTCCAGAGGAGCTCACGATGGAAAACACCAAAGACGACATCATCGCCGCGGTCTACCGCGTCATCCAGGAACGCAAGGCCAACCCGAGCGAGAACTCCTACACCGCGAGCCTCATGGCCAAGGGGATCGACAAGATCCTGAAGAAACTGGGCGAGGAGGCGACCGAGGTGGTCATCGCCGGCAAGGGGGGCAAGCGCGACGAGATCGTCTATGAAACCGCCGACCTCTTCTTCCACAGCCTGGTCCTGCTCGGCTACTACGACATCGACCCGGAGGAGGTCTACGCGGAGCTCAGGCGCCGCTTCGGGATGTCCGGCATCGAGGAGAAGAATTCCCGCGTTGGGTAGCCGTTACGAAATGGCACAAATGCCTTGACAAATAAGACCGCGATGATATATTGCTGGTTCCTTGAATAATGTCTGCCGGCCCGTACCCACACAAGTTTGTAAATCTAGCTAGAGAAGGGGGGGGAATATGAATGCCGGGAGTAAAGGTAAAAGAAACTGAACCGTTTGAGCTTGCGCTCAAGAAGTTCAAGAAGCAGTGCGAAAAAGCGGGGATCCTTTCGGAGGTCCGCAAAAGAGAGCACTACGAGAAGCCGAGCATCAAGAAGAAGAAGAAGGCCATTGCCGCTCGCAAGCGCGCTCTGAAAAAACAGCGCAAGATGGTCGACTAAGAAAGAGGGTTTCATGCAACTGAGGGAGAGGCTTAACGCGGAACTGAAGGAGGCGATGAGAAGTCGTGATACCTTGCGTTTATCTACCATCCGCATGGTACTCTCCTCGGTGAAAAACCGCGATATCGAGCTCAGGCGTGAACTGAACGATAGCGAGATCACCGAAACCATCGTTACCCTCTGCAAGCAGCGCAGGGAATCCATCCGACTCTTTAAGGAAGCAGGCAGGCAGGAGTTGGTGGATAAAGAGGAAGCGGAGCTCGCGCTCCTCATGGGCTACCTCCCCCAGCAGCTGACACGGGAAGAGCTGGCCGACCTGGTGGCGAAAGTCATCGCGGAAGTCGGCGCTACCGGAGGCAAGGATATGGGCAAGGTCATGAAGGCCATCCAGCCCCAAGTCGCCGGCCGTGCAGAAGGTAAACTGGTGAGCGAAGTTGTGAAGGAAAAACTCGCATGATCAGAGCCCCCGGGACCAGTCCCGGGGGTGCTTGCGGGTTTTGGGTGTCATGAGTAGGGGCGAATCGGACGATTCCCCCTTCTTTTGCTTTGTGGCTAATGACCAGGTGTTTGCATGATCCTTCTCGACATCCTTATCTGGGTCGTATTGCTCTTCTTTGTGGCGAAGGGGTTCTCGAAGGGGTTGGTGCGGGAGGCTTGCTCCCTGCTCGGCCTCGTCACGGGCGGCTGGGCCGCTTTCCGATACTATTCCTCTCTAAGTCTGGGGATCAGGCACTTCATCAACCTCCCCCCGCAGGTGGCGCAGCCGCTGGCGTTCCTCCTCATCTTCATGCTGCTCGGCATGCTGTTCTACTTCCTCGGTCATCTGCTCACCGTCGTCCTGAAAGTCATGCTCCTGGGCGGGATCAACCGGGCCGGCGGGATCGTTTTCGGTTTCCTCCAGGGGGGCTTCATCCTCTGCGTGCTCCTCTACCTGGCCACCACCAAGCCGATGCCGGAGAAGGTGAAGGTCTGGATCCACGGCTCCAAGACCGCGGCCGCGTTCGCCTCGACGGGAGGGGATATAGCGGCCGGCTGGGAAGGCGCCATAGCCCAGCACAGGGAAACCAGTGACGCCGCGGAACCCGGGGAAAAAAAAGAAGTAAAGGCGCCGACTCCACACGGAGCGCATAAGAAATAAGGATCAACCGCAGTGTCGACGATACCGGACGAGAAGATCAGGGAAGTACGCGAGAGGGCCCCGATCCTCCAGGTTGTCTCCGACTACATGAGCCTCAAGAAGTCCGGGGCCAACTACCAGGGGGTCTGCCCCTTCCACGGCGAGAAGACGGCGTCGTTCAACGTGAACCCGGCGCGTGGCATCTTCCATTGCTTTGGTTGCGGCGTGGGAGGGAACTCCATCGATTTCGTCATGCGCATGGAAGGGCTTGCCTTCCCGCAGGCGGTCAAGTTCCTGGCCAAGAAGGTGGGGGTGGAAATCCCCGAGCGGGAACTGACCCGCGAAGAGAAGCGCAAGGTGGACGAGCAGGAGCAGGCCTACCAGATCAACGAGCTGGCCTGCGAGTTTTACCGCCGGGTGCTGGAATCGGACGAGGCGGGTGCCGCCGGAAGGGCCTACCTCGAGAAACGCGGGGTTGATCGCGACACCGCCGCCACCTACCGCATGGGCTTCGCGCCGGCGGGATGGGACAACCTGACCGGCTTTCTGCGGCGCAAGGGCGTCCCGCTCGACGCGGCGGAGAAGCTTGGCCTTTTGAGAAAACGCGAGGGGAAGGACGGCTACTACGATACCTTCCGGAACCGTCTCCTCTTCACCATCGCGGACCTGCACGGCCGCGCCATAGGTTTCGGCGGGCGGGTCATGGACGACTCGCTCCCCAAGTACATAAACTCCCCGGAGTCCATCGTGTACCGCAAGAGCGAGGTCCTGTTCGGCATCGACCTGGCCAAGAAGGGGATGCGGGAGAAGGGGAGCGCCATCGTGGTCGAGGGGTACTTCGATCACCTGGCACTGTACCGGGCCGGTTTCACCAACGTGGTGGCGACCTGCGGCACGGCGTTGACCCAGCCGCACGTGAAGCTGCTGCGCCGCTACGCCGACCGGGCTTTCATGCTCTTTGACGGCGACGAGGCCGGCCGCAAGGCGACGGTCCGCTCCATGGAACTGTTCCTCGAAGAGGGGTTCCCGGCGCGGGTGGTCGAAGTCCCGGCGGAGGACGACCCCGACACCTTCATCAACCGGGAAGGGGGCGCGGCCTTTCAGCCGCTTCTGGACAAGGCGCTCCCGATCTTCGAGTCGTTCTACAAGGGGCTCCTAAAGCGCATGGACGTGAGGGGCGTGGAAGGGAAGGTCGCCTTCGTGAACGAGGTGTCGCCGCGGCTATTGAAGATCGCCGACCCGGTGGAGCGCGGGCTCTACGAGAAGGAGATCTGCCGGGCGCTCGGCATCGACCGCGCCATGCTGCTGCAGAAGGTCGGTATCCCTGTCCGCCCCCAGGCGCCGCGCCCGCAGCCGAAAGGCGCGCCGAAGCCGACCGGTACGGAAGAGGTGCTGCTGACCCTGATGGTGAAGTACCCGGACGTGGTGTTAAGGGTTCGCGACCACGGTGCCGATAAGCTTTTCAGCGCCAGCCACCTGAAGCTGGCACAAGCCATAGTGGCCAATTCGGAAACGGGGGACCTCGACCTCCCCCTGGTGTTGGAACAGGTCGAGTCGCACGAGGAAAGAAGCCGTCTCTATTCGCTGTTCGTGGAGGACGCGCACCTTGAGGATCTTGACCCCGTCAAGGCCTTCGAGCAGTGCTGCCAAGCCCTGGAACGGCGAGCGCTCAAGGGGGACGGCAAGGCCCTGGCGAGGGAATTGGCCACGGTCGACCCGGATTCTCCGAGGTATCTGGAGATACTGTCTGAACTTGAGCGGTTGCGTAATAAAAAATCGAAATTACTATAGTAGGATTCAAGCGGTAGCTGTGCTGGATTCAAGCTGTAGCGGAGCGTGGTAAATGGCCAAGAAAAGCATGGACGAAGTGAAGCAGCTCATCGACCTGGGCAAGGAGAAGGGTTTTCTCACCTACGAAGAGGTGAACGACCTGCTCCCCCCTGACATCGTCTCCTCCGATCAGATTGACGATGTGATGAGCATGTTTGGCGATATGGACATCGAGATCGTGGATTCCGCCCAAAAGGTGAAGATCCCCAAGATCAAGATGGACCTCGAGGAAGAGGAAGAGCACGAGGGGGGCGAGGAAGAGGTCGAGTTCGAGCCCGGCACCCTCGGCCGCACCAGCGACCCCGTGCGCATGTACCTGCGCGAGATGGGCTCCGTGTCCCTGTTGACCCGCGAGGGCGAGGTCGAGATCGCCAAGAGGATCGAAGTGGGCGAGCGCGACGTGGCCAGCGTCATCCTGAACACCCCGATCACCGTGCGCGAGGTCATCACCCTGGGCGAGCGTCTGCGCAAGCAGCAGATCGGCGCCATCGAGATCTCCAAGGACGTGGAGGAAGAGGTCCTGGAAGAGGGCGAAGAGGATCTGCAGGCGCTGCGTGTTCTCGGCATCATCGACGAGATCCACGAAATGTCCCAGCGTATGGAGCAGATCCAGACCGCGCTGGAAGGTAAGGTCTCCGCCAAGGAAGGCGAGGCGCTCAACACCGAGCACGGCGAGCTGAAGGTCAAGATGGCCGAGACCCTCAAGTCGCTGCGCCTCAAAGACCGCCACATCGAGAAGATCGCCCAGCGTCTGAAGGAGCTCTCCTGCAAGGTCGACACCGTCATGCAGGAGATCGCGGAACTGGAGAAGGAAACCAGCACCGTCAAGGACGTGTTCCTGGCCGCCTACGAAGGGCTGAAGAACGCTTCCGACGCCGACTTCTCCAAGAAGATGAACATGAGCCTGGAAGAGGGGCAAAAGCTCGAGAAGCGCTACCGCTCCAGCGAGGCGAAGCTCAAGAAGATCGAGCAGGAGTCCGGCTTCAAGGCGAGCGAGCTCGCCAACGCACTCCTCGCAATCGAGGAAGGTGAGCACAAGGCTAAGCTGGCCAAGAGCGAGCTGGTAGAGGCGAACCTCCGCCTGGTGGTCTCCATCGCCAAGAAGTACACCAACCGCGGCCTGCAGTTCCTCGACCTGATCCAGGAAGGGAACATCGGCCTCATGAAGGCGGTGGACAAGTTCGAGTACCAGCGCGGCTACAAGTTCTCCACCTACGCCACCTGGTGGATCCGTCAGGCCATCACCCGCGCCATCGCGGACCAGGCCCGCACCATCCGTATCCCGGTGCACATGATCGAGACCATCAACAAGCTGATCCGTACCAGCCGCCAGCTGGTGCAGGAGATCGGCCGCGAGCCCTCCCCGGAGGAGATCGCCGAGCGCATGGCGCTGCCGCTGGACAAGGTAAGGAAGGTCCTGAAGATCGCCAAGGAGCCGATCTCCCTGGAGACCCCGATCGGCGAGGAGGAAGATTCCCATCTTGGCGACTTCATCGAGGACAAGGGCGTGGTATCCCCCCTCGAGGCGGTCATCAAGGCGAACCTCTCGGAGCAGACTTCCCGCGTGCTCTCCACCCTGACGCCGCGTGAGGAGAAGGTGCTCAGGATGCGTTTCGGCATCGGCGAGAAGAGCGACCACACCCTGGAAGAGGTCGGTCAGGACTTCGAGGTCACCCGCGAGAGGATCCGGCAGATCGAGGCCAAGGCGCTCAGGAAGCTGCGGCACCCGAGCCGGGCGAAGAAGCTGAAGAGCTTCGTGGAGTAGTCACCAAGGCCGCACCGGAATCGCCGGCGCGGCCTTTTTCTTTTTAAGAACCAAAAAACGGAACCCCCCTTACGACCTCCCCCCTCCGGGGAGGAGCGTGAGACAGAGGTAAGCGATGAAGAAAAAAGCGGTAATCCTGTACAGCGGCGGGCTCGATTCGACCACCTGCATGGCCATCGCCAAGCACCAAGGCTTCGAGCCCTACGCCATGAGTTTCAGCTATGGCCAGCGCCACCAGCACGAAGTGGCCCTCGCCAAGCAGAACGCGCGCCCGATGGGAGCGGTGGACCACATGCTGGTCGAGTTCGACCTGCGCAAGATGGGGGGGAGCGCCCTCACCTCCGACATCGCGGTCCCCAAGGAAGGGGTGGGTGAGGAGATCCCGGTCACCTACGTTCCGGCCAGGAACACCATCTTCCTCTCCTTCGCGCTGGGCTGGGCGGAAACGCTTGGGGCCTTCGACATCTTCATCGGTGTGAACGCCCTCGACTACTCGGGCTACCCCGACTGCCGCCCCGAGTACATCGCGGCCTACGAGGTGATGGCGAACCTCGCCACCAAGGCGGGCGTGGAAGGGAAGAAGATGACCATCCACACGCCGCTCATCAGCCTCAGCAAGGCGGAGATCATCAAGACCGGCCTCACCCTGGGCGTGGACTACGGCAAGACCCATTCCTGCTATGACCCGACCGAGGACGGCGCCGCCTGCGGCCTGTGCGACTCCTGCCGCCTGCGCCTGAAAGGGTTCTCGGAACTGGGCGTCACCGACCCGGTCCGGTACGTCAAGCGGTAGTCCCGGCAGATCTACCATCATTCCACCGTCCCTCCCTCTCCTTTCGGGAGAGGGCCGGGGTGAGGGCGCCGGAATAGGCGATACCCTCACTCCGTGGCAACGCCCTCACCGAGGGGGAAGAACGGCTGAGGAAAAGGCATGAGCAAAGATATGGAGCAAAAGAAAGAAGGCAAGGCACTTTCCGACGTGCAGCTTACCCGCGACACGCGCAACATCCCGATCGGGAAGGTCGGGGTGAAGGACGTCTCGTATCCCATCGTGGTGATGGACAAGAACAAGAAGTTCCAGAACACCATCGCGCGCATCAACATGTACGTCGACCTCCCGCACCACTTCAAGGGGACCCACATGAGCCGATTCGTGGAGATCCTGAACAAGTACCGGCAGGACATCGCCCTCGACAAGCTCGAGGTGATCCTCGCCACTATGAAGGAGAAGCTCGGCGCGTCCAACGCGCACCTGGAGATGGAATTCCCCTACTTCGTGGAGAAGAAGGCGCCGGTGTCGAAGGCCAAGAGCCTCATGGAGTACACCTGTACCTTCAGCGCGTCGCTTTCCGACCAATTCGACTTCGTACTGGGGATCAAAGTGCCGGTCACCTCGCTTTGCCCCTGCAGCAAGGAACTCTCCAGCTACGGCGCCCATAACCAGCGCTCCATCATGACCGTACAGGTCCGCTACAGCGAATTCATCTGGATCGAGGATCTCATCGACCTCATCGAGGAGTGCGGTTCCTCGCCTGTATATTCACTGCTGAAGCGCGAGGACGAGAAGTTCGTCACCGAGCGTGCCTACGAGAACCCGCGCTTTGTCGAGGACATGGTGCGCGAAGCCACGGTGCGGCTGCTATCTATGGAGAATGTCACGTGGTTTTCCGTCGAGGCGGAAAACTTCGAGTCGATCCACAAGCATTCCGCGTACGCGGCGATCGAGCGAAAAAAGGGATAATGGGGCCGGCGAAGTCAACGGCTTGACTGTCTCGGTTTGTGGATAACTCTGTTGAAAAGCGGCAAAATTGTGGACAACTCTAGCTTTTAATCCTTCATTTAACTCTCTTAAGGTTCTCCTCTCTAATGAAGCGTGTACTCGCCATCTTCGCCAAGACGCCTCTGCCGGGACGGGTGAAGACCCGTCTTTCGCCCCCCCTCTCGCCGCGTCAGGCCGCCGAACTCTACCGCTGCATGCTACTCGACATCGTCGAGCGGGCGGCGGCACTTCCAACCGATATCGTGATCTTCCACGAGGGGAGCGCGGAGTTCTTCGAGAAGGCGGCGCCGGGCGCGGTGCTGGTGCGCCAGTGCACGGGCGGGCTGGGAGTGCGCCTGGAACACGCGTTCCAGGAGCTCTCCTCGCGCGGCTATGGCCCGCGCGTGGTGATAGGGACCGATTCCCCTGATCTGCCCCTGGCTTTCATCGAAGAGGGGTTCCGGAGACTCGAGCAGGGGAGCGAGGCGGTTTTCGGTCCGGCAGAGGATGGCGGTTACTACCTGGTCGGGGTGAGCGGAGGCTACGGTACCCTCTTTCGCGACATCCCCTGGTCCAGCGAGAAGGTGCTGGAGGCGAGCCTCAGGCAGGCGGCGGCTTCGGGGCTCGCCGCAGCGCTGCTCCCCTCATGGCACGACGTGGACAGTTATGAGGATCTCCTTCGCCCGAACCTGCTGGAGACGTCCAGCGGCGCGCCACGCACCCGCGCCTTCATCGCGGAGCTGGGCCTTGCCGCCCCGCTTGCCGCGAACGCGGTCTGACCGCACACGGTTGACAAGATTCCCATACCTGCTTTGATCTATGGCGTGGCGCAGACCGCGCCTTTCGTTTATCATCAGCACCTGCTTTAGAGGGGTTTACATGCCGCTTTCCCATATCCAGATCCTGAACGAGGTGTTCGGCTTCAAGTCTTTTCGGCCGCGCCAGCAGGAGATCGTGGAGACGGTGCTCTCCGGGAAGGACGCCTTCGTCCTGATGCCGACAGGCGGCGGCAAATCCCTGTGCTATCAGGTCCCCGCCCTTTGCCTTCCGGGCACCGCCCTCATCGTCTCGCCTCTGATCTCGTTGATGAAGGACCAGGTCGACGCCCTGCGCGAGAACGGGGTCGCCGCGGCCTGCTACAACTCGGCCCTGGGCGAGGCCGAGGCGCGCCGGGTGCTGGCGGAACTGCACGCGGGGGAGCTGAAGCTTCTCTACGTCGCGCCGGAGCGGCTGCTCTCCGACGGCTTCATCGACCGCATCAGGACCCTCCCCATCTCCCTCTTTGCCGTGGACGAGGCCCACTGCGTCTCCCAGTGGGGGCACGACTTCCGCCCCGAGTACGCGCAGCTCGGCATGCTGCGCGAGATATTCCCGCAGATCCCGATGATCGCCCTTACCGCGACCGCCGATGCCCAGACGCGCGGAGACATCCTCTCCAGGCTTGGGCTCCAGGATGCCACCTGCTTCTGCACCGGTTTCGACCGCCCCAACATCCGTTACAGCGTAATGGAGAAGAGCAAGCCCTTCAGCCAGCTGACCGCCTTCCTGTCCACCAGGAAGGACGAGGCCGGCATCGTCTATGCCCTGTCGCGCAAGCGGGTGGAGGAAGTGGCCAGGAAGCTCTGCGAGAGCGGGATCAAGGCCGCCGCCTATCACGCGGGGCTGCCCGACCGGGAGCGCCACGAGGCCCAGGAAGCCTTCCTGCGGGACGACGTGAAGATCGTCGTTGCGACGGTCGCCTTCGGGATGGGGATCGACAAGTCCAACGTCCGCTTCGTGGTGCACTACGACATGCCCAAGAGCATCGAGAGCTACTACCAGGAAACCGGGCGCGCCGGCCGCGACGGGCTCCCAGCCGATGCGCTGCTCCTCTTCGGTTACGGCGACATAGCGGTGGCCCGTGGGCTGATCGGCAACGGCGGCAACGAGGAGCAGAACCGGATCGAGCTGCACAAGCTAAACTGCATGGTGGGCTTTGCCGAGGCGCAGACCTGCCGCCGGCAGGTGCTTTTGGGCTACTTCGGGGACAGCCTGGCGGCGGGGTGCGGCAACTGCGACATCTGCGAGAGCCCGCCGGAGCGGTTCGACGCCACCGAGGATGCCAGGAAGGCGCTCTCCTGCGTCTACCGGGTCGGGCAGCGCTTCGGCATGGGGCACGTCATCGACGTGCTGCGCGGATCGCAGAACCAGCGAGTCCACGAGCTGAAGCACGACCAGCTTTCCACCTTCGGCATCGGGAAGCACCACTCCCAGGATGTCTGGGGCAACCTCTTGCGCCAGTTGATACACCTTGGGTACCTGGAACAGGATGTGGCCGGTTTTTCGGTATTGAAGCTGACGGAAAAGGCGCGCCCGCTGTTGAGGGGGGAGACGAAGCTGGAGTTGGCGAAGCCGAGGGATACCCGGGTGGTCGAGAAGAAGAGCGCGGCCAGGAAGCCCTCCTATGACGGCGAGCTCTTCGGGGAGCTGCGGGAGCTGCGCAAGCAGATCGCGGACGAGCAGCAGGTGCCGCCGTACGTGGTGTTCCCCGACGCGACGCTGGCCGAGATGGCGGCGCAGATGCCCAAGGACAAGTGGGAGCTCCTAAAGATTACCGGCGTGGGGCAGCACAAGATGGCGCGCTATGGCGATGCGTTCCTGCGCGTGATAAAGGGGCACCAGTCTACTTGATGACCTCGATCTGGTACCCGCACTTGGTGAGGTGCCGGGTCACTTCGTGGATGTGCTCGGCGCCGCGGGTCTCCAACTCCACCAGCACCTCGGTCTTCCCGATGGGGAGCGACTCGGAACGCCGGTCATGGGTGATGATGGAGATGTTGGCGCGCGCCTCTGCGATTTCCGCGGCGAGCCTCGCCAGCGCTCCCGGCACGTCGTCCAGCTCCACCTTCAGCTTCAGGTAGCGCCCCGCCGCCAGCAGGCCTCGCTCCACGACCACAGCGATGGTCTTCACGTCGATGTTCCCGCCCGATAAAAGCGCGACGGTCTTGCCGGTAACCTTCTTCACCTTCCCGTTCAGTAACGCCGCAAGGCCGACCGCGCCGGCACCTTCAACCATCAGCTTGTTGCGCTCCATAAGCGACACGATGGCGAGCGCGATCTCTTCCTCGTCCACCAACACGATCTCGTCGACGTAGTCCCGGACTATCGGAAAGGTGTTGCTCCCCGCAGTCTTGACCGCGATGCCGTCGGCAAGGCTCGCCCGGATCGGCACGGTGATCACCTCTCCCGCCTTCACAGCCTGACGCATGGAGGGGGCCGCTGCCGACTCGACGCCGATGACACGCACGTGCGGATGGGTCTCTTTTATGGCCCGGGCGATCCCGGCGATCAGCCCCCCGCCTCCGATCGGTACCAGCACGTTGGCGAGGTCGGGAATATCCTCCAACAACTCGAGGCCGATGGTCCCCTGGCCTGCCATCACCAGCGGATCGTTGAAGGGGTGCACGAAGAGGGCGCCGGTTTGCTCGGCCTGCCTCAGGGCGGCGGCGCAGGCTTCGTCGAAATTCTTTCCTTCCAGGACCACCTCCGCGCCGTAGTCGCGGGTGGCGAAGACCTTCTGCGGCGGGGTGCTTTCGGGCATGTAGACCACCGCCTTCACGCCGAGGAGGTCCGCGGAGAAGGCGACCCCCTGGGCATGGTTACCTGCCGAGGCGGTGATCACGCCGCCGGCGAGGGCGTCACGCGACTGCGCCGTCATGAAGTTGAGCGCGCCGCGGATCTTGAATGCGCCGGTGCGCTGCAGGTTCTCGCACTTGAAGTAAAGGGGAATGCCGAGTCGTTCGCTGAAGTGGTGGGCCTGGATCAGCTCCGTGCGACGCACCCTTTTTTTCAGCCGCTGGGCCGCGTCGAGGATCAGGTTGTAATCGAGCATCTATCTTTTCCGTTTCAGTTAGTGTGCGTGATCGTGGTCGTGGCCGTGATGGTGTCCCTGGCAAGCGCCGTGCGGGTGTTGATGCGGGTGCGCGTGGGCATGCGCCAGCGAGGCGGCTCTGGGGCGATGTCGGAATTGCTTGGCGCCCTGCGCCTCGGTGCAGCGCGCGCTCTCTACCTGCAGCGTGGTGTGGCTGATGTGGAAATGCTGGAACAGCTTCTCCTCGATCTTGCGCAGGATCTCATCCTGTTCCGAGTTGGAGCAATCCGGCACCACGACATGCGCGGAGAGGGCGATGATGTGGGAGCAGATGGTCCAGACGTTCAGGTGGTGCACCTCTGCCACCCCCTTCACCTCCTGCATGGCGAAGGCGACCTGTTTTATGTCGATGCCGCGCGGGACACCTTCCAGAAGGATGTGCACCGACTCGCGTATCACCCGCCACGATCCCCAGAAGATGATGAAGCCGATGCCGACCGATATGATGGCGTCGAGAAGGTACCAGTTGGTGAAGTACATGATGATGCCGCCCACGATGACGCCGACTGAGGCGGCAGCGTCGCCGATGACGTGCAAAAAGGCGCTGTGGACGTTGAGGTCGTCGTGCGAGTGCGAGTGGAGCGCGCCGGCGGAGAGCAGGTTCATGGCGAGGCCGACGGCGGCGATGATCAGCATCTCGAGGCTCTTCACGGCCTGCGGCTGCATCATGCGCTCCACCGCCTCGTAGCAGATGATACCGGCGATGAGAAAGACGGTGCTGCCGTTGATGAACGAGGCGAACACCTCGGTTCTGTGCCAGCCGAAGGTTCGGGTGTCGCTGACAGGATACGAGGCGAGCTTGATGGCACCCAGGGAGAGGAGCAGGGCGAAGAGGTCGAGGAACACGTGCGCCGCGTCGGACAAAAGGGCCAGCGAGTTGGTCCAGATGCCCCCCGCCAGTTCAGCCACCAGGGTCAGCGAGGTGAGCAGGATGGCGTACTTGAAGCGTCCGGTTATGCTCTGGTCCAGGTGGGTTTCGGCATGGGCGTGCATAGCGTATCTCGATGGGGTGGGGAGGGGCGAAGCCCCTCCCCTCCCGGTTAGAAGCTCAACCCGGCTTTGAGGGAATAGATCGGGCGCTGCTGGTATTCAACCTCGGCGGTGATGCCGACCAGGGGCAGCGGCGAGAACTTCACGCCGCCGAAGACGCGCGGCTGGAAGACGTCCTCGGACTTGAGGGTCGGGGCCAGTGCCTTCAGATGCCCTTTCGCCTCGCTGTTGACCCAGACCCCGCCCGCCCCGGCGTAGGGGGTCAGGATCAGGAATCCTTTGCTGATGGAGGCATCGATGCCGGCGGTCTGCAAGTCGAGATCGTTGACGCCGGAAAGCCTGCTGTAGGTGGCGCGCACGCCGAGAGCGGGCGTCGCCGCGGTCCCTTCGAGGATTGCCTTGCTCACCTCGATGCCCCAGAGCTTGATGTTGGAATCAGGAACATACGAGTACATGGCGCCGACGTCGATCCCCATGGGAAGACCTTTACGGGCGCGCAGCTTCGGGATCGCCAGGAAGGAAGGGGCGTCGTTTCGGTAGGCGGCGTTCCAGTAGCTGCTGTTGCTGATGTCGATCGCCGAGAGCTCAACGCCGATGTCGAACCCGGTGATCCCGAGCGGTTCAGCGGGTGCCACGTTCTTGTAAGAGATGGCGGCGCCCGCCTCCCTGGTCAGCTCCCGGAACTCCTTCTGGGTCAGCGGAGAGTTGAAGCTTATGTCTCTGGCCATGGCCTGTGCGGCGCCGAAAAGGGTGACCAACAGGGCGAGTAATACGGCGAGTTTTTTCATGTTCCCCTCGTTTTCATTATAGTGAGCAACGGTTTGAATCTTAGCAGAGCTCCCTACCGGGGTCAATCGCTTAGCCGCCTGGCGCCTTGCAATTTGAACTATATACTGTTATCTTTCCGGCAAAATTCTGTCGGAGGTCTGTACAAATGGAACCGATTCACCATCGTCTCATCATCTTAGGCTCAGGTCCTGCGGGTTTCACTGCCGCGATCTACGCGGCGCGGGCGAACCTGAACCCTGTCCTCATCACCGGGCTGCAGCAGGGGGGGCAGTTGATGACGACGACCGAGGTGGATAATTGGCCCGGCGACCCGGAAGGGGTGATGGGGCCGGAGCTGATGGAGCGGATGCGCCAGCACGCCGAGCGCTTCGGCACCCAGTTCATTTTCGACAACATCAACAAGGCCCAGGTGATGAAGCCCCCGTTCGTTTTGGAAGGGGACAGCGGCAGCTACAGCTGCGACGCGCTCATCATCGCCACCGGCGCCTCGGCGAAGTACCTGGGGCTCCCCTCCGAGCACGCCTTCAAGGGGAAGGGGGTTTCGGCCTGCGCGACCTGTGACGGATTCTTCTACCGCGGCAAGCCGGTTGCCGTCGTCGGCGGCGGCAGCACGGCGGTGGAGGAGGCGCTCTACCTCTCCAACATCGCCAGCCACGTGACCGTCGTGCACAGAAGGGACAAGTTCCGCGCCGAGAAGATCCTTGCCGACAGGCTGATCGAGAAGACCAAGAACGGCAACGTAACCATTGAATGGAACCACCAACTGGAAGAGGTGCTCGGGGACGAGTCCGGCGTCACCGGCATCAGGCTGCGCCACAAAAGCGGCTCCGACAAGGTGATCGACGTGCACGGCTGCTTCATCGCCATCGGGCACCAGCCCAACACCCACATCTTCGAAGGGCAGCTCGAGATGGACGAGGGATACATCCGCACCAACTGCGGCTACGAAGGGAACTCGACTGCAACCAGCACCCCCGGGGTCTTCGCCGCGGGCGACGTGCAGGACAGGAACTACAAACAGGCGATCACCTCCGCCGGCACCGGCTGCATGGCCGCCCTCGACGCCGACCGTTACCTGGAAATGCTGAAAGCCTGACCCTGCTCCTCCGCCCCCCCCCTCGCACAGCGGGGGAGGGGGGGCAAGGTGCACCTCGCGACACGCACGGCAGCGCAGACTACCCGCAGGAACTTACCCGAGTAATTTCACCGTTAGTTGGGGGTTCGGATGCTTGCCAAGGTTCTCGCCAGCGCGCTTTTAGGTATAGATGCCATCCTGGTCGACGTTGAAGTCGACATCGCCCAGGGCCTCCCCCAGCTAGCCACCGTCGGCCTCCCCGACGGGGCGGTCAAGGAAAGCAAGGACCGGGTCAAGGCCGCGCTCAAGAACTCCGGCTACGATTTCCCCAACCGCAAGATCACCGTCAACCTAGCCCCCGCCGACGTCAAGAAGGAGGGGGCCTCCTTCGACCTTCCCATCTCCATAGGCATCCTCGCCGCCACCGGCGCCGTCAAGGAAGATCAGCTCCGGCGCTACATCCTCCTGGGGGAGCTGTCGCTGGACGGTGGCGTCAAGCCCGTGCGCGGCTGCCTCTCGGTGGCGGTCGCCGCGCGCGAGGCGGGGCTGGCCGGCATCATCATCCCGGCGGAGAACGTCTGCGAAGGGGGTGTCGTCGAGGGGGTCGAGGTGATCGGCGTGACCGAGCTCTCCCAGGTCGTGGATTTCCTGAACGGCAACCTCGCGATCGCCCCGTTCCGTGCCGACGTCGAGGCGCTCTTCAGCCAGGGATGCGAGGCGGGCGACGACTTCTCCGAGGTTAAGGGGCAGGAGCATGCGAAACGCGCCTTGGAGGTCGCCGCCGCCGGCTCGCACAACCTCCTGATGATCGGCCCGCCGGGGTCGGGCAAGACCATGCTGGCCCGGCGCATCCCTTCGATCCTCCCCCCGATGCTCTTCGAGGAGGCGATCGAAACCACCAAGGTCTACAGCGTCATGGGGCTTTTGGAGCGGGACCATGCGCTCATCTCCTCCCGCCCCTTCCGTTCCCCGCACCACACCATCTCCGACGTCGGGCTCATCGGCGGCAGCAACACGCCCAAGCCGGGCGAGGTTTCCCTGTCCCACAACGGCGTCCTGTTCCTGGACGAGCTCCCCGAGTTCAAGCAGCACGTTCTGGAGGTGCTGCGACAGCCCATGGAGGACGGGCGGGTCACCATCTCCCGGGCGCTCTCCTCGGTCACCTACCCCTCCCGCATCATGCTGGTCGCCGCCATGAATCCCTGCTCGTGTGGTCATCTTTACATAGTGGTGTGATGTTAGACAGGTAATTTATCGAAAAGGTAAGTGTTTCAGGGCCAACCACCACAGTTTCTACAATTTCTCTCACAATTTCGGCTTTTTCCTCAGTTGTGAAGATATCCCACATTTTCATGAGGTTTTCAGCTTGCTGGAGTATAAAGCCGCGGTTGTTTATAGTTTCCTGCGCAATCGCGTTTTCCACCTCAATCCGGGATATGTCCGCTTCAATTTGCTCTTTCCTGTCGTTTAACTGCTGATACCGTTCTGTAAACACCCCCTTGCTGAGAGTCCCGTCGTGGAGTAGGTCGAAAGTTAGGTCGATTTTGCGGCGGATCGAGAGCAGGTCACGCTTGTGGCTTTGCAAGAGATCCTTCCTTTGGGATATCTTTTCTTCGTCGGCGGCTTTACTGAAAAGAACCTGTTCGGGGCTGACGACTATCGTTTTGATAGCTTCGAGAAGTTGGGCTAAGATCGCGTCCTCGTTTATTTTATTGCGGCAAGTGCGGCAAATATACCGCGGTGTTTTCATGCCCTTATAAGGAAGGACGTACATTTTAGTACCGCAGTGGCACCGCAGAAGCCCCCCGAACATATACGAGGTCTCCTTCGGGATGCCTTTCGATACCTTGCCTGCTCTTTCTCTAAAGACAGCCTGTGCGGCACCCCATACTTCAGGTGTCACGAGTGGCTCAACTTCCGTAAATACCCAGTCCTTTTCATCTTTGATTACCCACGACCGGCCGCCACCCTTGCTTTTGGTGTAGTTCGCGCGGCGCTCGCCTCTGTAAACCGGATCCACAAGCAAGCGTTTGAGAGTGGTCGTTCCCCAGGCGCTCTTCCGGGCTCTAAGCCCCTCATTGTTAAGCATGTTTGCAGTCGTCAGGACTTTCTTGGTTTCAAGAAAAAGTTGAAATGCTCGTCGTACTGTCGGCGCCTCAGCAGGATTCGGGACCAGACTTTTATCTAGCCAGTGATAGCCGAACGGGCCGATACCACCAGTAGGCAATCCGCGTTGAGCACGGATCGGGACGGATGCTGCTACTCGAGCTGAAATCTCCTCGCGCTCCCACTGCGCCAATGCGCCGATGACGGTGTAAAGAAGACGGCCGGCGGGGGTAGACGTATCAATGCTTTCCTCAATCGACACCAACGATGCGTCGTATTTCTGGAAAATATCCGAAATTTCGAGGAGATCTTTTGTGTTCCGGGCAAGTCTGGCCAATTTGCTGAAGACCAGGCCTTTTATTCTCCCGGCTTTGATATCCGCAAGCATTCGTTGAGCTTCGGGATGCTCTAGCACGGATTTACCCGAAACTCCTGACAAATCGTAGGTTTCAGCAATGTTCCACCCCTTAGCTTTGCAGTAATAAGTCGCTCGCTCTAGGTGCGTTTTGGGACTTTCGCCTTGGGCCTGCTCATCCGTTGAAACCCGCAGCCATATTCCAAAATCTAGATCGTTCATCTGTCACCTCAGTCCTGGTGTTGCTGGCCTGCCCAATACCTTCAGCTTCTCATTATTTTGAAAAGGTGGGGTTTGGGTACGAAAACATACACGTGTGAAGTCATCTTCGTCAAGCTAGAGCCGGAAATCGAAAAGCTAAAAACGCAGAAGATTTTGAAGATTGTGGCGAATGCACTGGCGAGACAGGCGGCTACACAAACTCATGCGCGAATACCCTCCCGAAGGGGGGGCAAACCTACCGTCTCACGAACCATTCAGCCATAGGGCGTCACCTATCAGGCCCGACTCGGTACATTGTCGGATAGATTAAAGAAGCTCTGGTAGACGATCACCAGGGCTTCTTTTTATTTGGCTAACCCGCAATACTCGATGGAGACATCCCGCCAATCAAGTTTCGTAACCCTGCTCCAGACAAAATCTGCGTCGGGGTGACTTCCCGGCGGCCCTACGAGCTGATAAAGCCTCCCTGATCTTGTAGTTCCGCAGCACGTATCACGGTCAAAACCCTCGATGATGGTACTCACTCGCCCTTCTTGGTCGTCGATGTTGTAGCCAACAAAAACTCGTCCCTTTGTAGTTTCCCTCACACTCCATCTTGCCAACCGGATTCGTGGCTGCTCGTTTACACCAGGAACCGCCCAGACTCCCCCTGACATTGCCAGCAAACCCACCTCTTTGTTTTTTTTGCTCATGCCGCCCTCGCTTTTAAAAACCTCAGTATTGTAGTTAGTTACGTGGATAAAATACCAGTTTTGGTATTTTTATACATTTAAAAACATATTTAATTATTGCTGTCCCGCACAATAGAGGCAAGGAAAAAAATAAAAAATGCATTTATGTCGTCATTTTTTGTGAAATATCAGGCTCTTATATATAGAGGCAGAAATCACCCGTCTAGGGGATAAACGGAGGAAGCGACAATGGCAATCGTACAGACAACAAATAAGGGTGTAAGCAGGCTGGAAGAGCAGCTCAAAAGATTAAGGGCGCAGGAGGCGGAACTCAGGGCGCAACTCCGTGCGGAACAGGAGGCGGCAACGGTAACGGTCGGCGAACTCGTCAGGGCGAACATGGACAACCTCTCAGTAAACAAGTCGCCTTCGTCGATGTGGCTGACCAGATCGTCACTCTCGACATCAAAATCGCCAAGCTCAGCAAGAAAAGGGCGAGTCTGGCCGCCGGGGTTAACAAGAAAGCCGGCGAAGTGGTAATGGACAACCTCGACATGCTGCCGACGGACCTGCGCATGAAGGTAGAGGTGCTGGCGGGTATTGAAGGTGAGCCGGAATTCGTGGAGGAGCAGTTCAAACTCGGCGAGGTGGTGCCGGGGCGGGTCCAGGATGGTGGTGCTCAGGAAGACCTCAAGGGCGAGTCGGAAGCTGTTAAGGAGGTTGCGTAATGGGAACCCTGAGCGTAAGGCGCGATGCTGAAACGGAGCAGTTGTTAAAACAGCTCATTTCCTCCAGGAGAGTGACAACATCGGACCTCATCTGCGAGATGATCGAGAAAGAAGCAGCTGGCGAGTTGGCAGAAACGATTAACTCCGTAAGCCTTGCAGTCGATGTCCTTCAGGGTCGGCTGGCGGAAATTGACAACGAACTGGCAAGCTTGCGGGCTGTGGGGGACGATCAAGAGCAGGTTTCTTCGAAAATTATTGTGTTTGCGACAAGGTCAGCATTTTTCAGGAACAAAAACCTGGAAGGCAAAGCCGGAAGCACAGGCGGCGTTAAATTTTGAGTTCGACTCATACGTGAAAAAAGTGCTTGAAGGATAAAGGAGGTAAGGTTATGCAGCTGTACGCAGTTATCAACACTGAAAACAACCCGCAATATGCCAACCAGCAGCCACACGACGACCAGGGGAGGCCGACACCATTCCCTATCCATCTCGATTTCGATACAGATCCGGCTTATCCGGTGTGCGGCGGCACCGGTGGACAGTACAAGCTCTTCGACGTCGACTTGTACTACCGTGCCGGCAGCGAGTGGCGGCAAATCAACCTGCATACCCGTTACGACAACCGCGATTACAAGCTGAGCGACGAGCCGGCGCGCTAACTACCTGTCACTACTTAACGTTTTCGGAGTAAAGCCTAAAAGGACTCAACGCCTCAATGAGGCTAATATTGCTGTAATGCGGCACAGCCAGGAGGGATGATGGGCAAAATCAAGGTAAAGGTAATCGTAGTAGCAGTAATGGTGGTGATGGCTTCAACGGTTTTTGCAAGTTGGCAGCAAGCAAACCAACAGGCAGCAGCTGGAGCACTGCAATAACCTGGTAAGCACATACGAGACGGCGCGAAGCAAGCCAGTAGCGAAAAGCCCGTGGGGCTCACCGGGCTTTTTTTGCGTCTACGTGCCCACCCATCTAAGAACAGCACCCCAAAGACCTCGGGCCGGCTATATGTGCTATTCCAATAGCGGTAAAAATTGCATTGGCTTCGAAAATATGCTATTAAGGTAGCATGAGTGCTAAACGGAAAGCCACAATCGAAATATTCATCAATGGCCGCTGGAGACTGGCGGCCGAGTTCGAACCTTACGCAAAGTCCCTCGGCCTTGGGTATCAAGGGGGCGGTATCCTCGAGTATGAGTTCGAATACGCTTTTAGCGCACTAAGCGAAAATGAGCTGCTCCCCAATATCGCCTTTAACTACCCTGTCACTTTTGGCGGCTTTGATACGCCTCGGTGGCCAGCTTTTTTGCTCGATATTATTCCTACTGGGGCCGGTCGCAGGGTCTGGCTCAAGCGAATGGGGCGTCGCGGCGATGGGCCTGAGGCCGATTGGTCACTTTTACTGCAGGGCGCTGGGAACCCTCCAGGAAACCTGAGAATAGCGGAAGCCGCCATGGCACCGGCGCCACCTCACGACGGGTTCACCCGGGAAGAAATAATCGATAAGAACGCGGATTTCATTGAATACGCCGAAGAGCGCGGTGCGGTTATGGCCGGAGCTACCGACGTCCAGGGAGACGCACCAAAATATTTACTGGAGCGCGATCACCGCGGGCGTTGGCACCCTTCGGGGTCTCTTCCGGACGCCGAGGTCGCAGATTGCTGGCTCGTTAAGTTCCCACGAGGGAAAAAGGAGAAAGATAGGACTGTTTTGAGGAACGAAGCACCATACCTCGAGGTTGCCAGAATGTTCGGGTTAAAGGTTGGCAGATCGCTTGAATTTTGCGATGACAGCCTCTTTATACCGCGCTTCGACCGAGAAGCACATTCCGGCATCCTGGAGCGCCACGGTTTGGAAACGGTCTGCTCGGCGGCCGAGGTGGCCGAATTTGGCAAACAGGGTAATCACCTGGTCTTTTGCGAAGCCATTGCGGATTCGTGTACCGACTACAAAGACGACGTCTTGGAATACGTGCGTAGGGACATCCTGAATTGTGCTTTGCGTAATACAGACAACCATGGAAGGAACACGGCTATCCTGAAACGCCGCGGTACGGCATCCCTCTCCCCAGTATATGACTTCGCCCCCATGTTCCTGGATCCTGAAGGAATACCGCGCGCGAGTAGGTGGCCTGTGGAACTGGAACCGGCCATCGGACGACCGGATTGGGCTGCGATCGAGGAAGCTCTCTCAGATATGTGCGACACCTTTGCTCTTCGCGAGGCCTTTGCTCAGGATGCTGAAACTGTACGGCGTCTACCTGAACTCATGGAGGGCTGCGGAGTGGAAGGGGAGGTCATCGAAGGGGTGGCCCGTCGCTGTGAAGAGATCGCTGAGGATCTGGCCAAGGCAGCCAGGAGGTAGATATGCGAAAAGTTAGGCGAAATAACAAAGATATTCAGGCGGAAAGAGAGGTTTTGTACGCTGAACTAGAACGCGGTGCACTAACATTGGGCCAGGCAACCAGGCGAATGCGCAAGATGATCGGTCTGACACAGGCGGAATATGCCACCAAAATTCTGAAAATCTTTCCGCGCGTACTGATGGACATAGAAAATGACCGGGGCAATCCGACGCTTGAGACGCTCGAGAAAGTCGCCAGGCCATTCAATCTGAAAATTTCATTTGTTCGCGAAAAACGTGAAATTACAGAGGCTTGATAGGATTAGCTTGTTGAGCTGATCCCATTTGTAATGGCATGCCCCTGGTAAGGCTTTGGTCAAAAACTTCTTTAAAAACGGAAATCAGGAAGCCGTTTTTTTTACGGCTCCGCCGTAGCCACCCTTGAAATCACATTCCTTACTGTTACCGCTGACCACTGGCGCTGGCGAGGAGTAGCATACCTCGCCACATTCAGATCCGCGGCGATCCCGCGCAGAGAGCGTCCATTTTGGCGAAAGGCAGCAATGATCGGGTAAACTCTCAAAGCAAACTCGTCTGCAGCCTGACGCCTCACCTCGATCGAAGCCTCTCGGCCTTTAGCTGAGATCTCCGGCTTTAAATTGTTGTGCCCCAATTTCACCCCTCTCGCTTTGGCAACCGCCAGGGCTGCTTTTGTCCTGTTCGAGATCATCTCTCGCTCGTGCTCGGCTACCGCGGCAAGAATGTGTAGAGTAAGTCGGTTGGCTTGGGGGAAATCGCAGGCAACGAACTCCACCCCCGACTCCATCAGCGCGGAGATGAAAGCGACGTTGCGAGCCAGGCGGTCCAGTTTGGCGACTAGAAGCGTCGCCCGGCGAAGTCGGCACTCCTCAAGGGCCTTCCCGAGCTCAGGTCGGTTCGTTATTTTGCCTGACTCGACTTCAACGAACTCGTGGAGGATTATGTCGCCTGGGCGAAGGTGTTTTTCGATAGCGGCTCGTTGTGCTTCGATGCCTAAACCATCGATGCCCTGCTTTGTGGTGGAAACCCGAAGATAAGCTACAAACTCCATTTCAACCTCAATTTTGGCTTGTGTTAAATTTGGCAAGGTCCGTTGTTACAGTTTTAACACCAGCTAAATGAAAAAACCCGCCGACGTCCAGACGGAGGTGACGGGTGTTGTTAGCGAGTTTTATAAATGATTAATCGTGTCAGGTCAACAAGAAACAACTAAATACAGCATTACCTCCCCCAGAAGAACAACTGATCACTTCACCAGGTGCAGGTGGCTTGCTTTCTCCGGCGGCACTAGGAACTCGGCGATGATAGTGGAGAAAAGCTGCCTGCTGTGACCAATATGTTCTTCAAGGGTAGAAGCAATTTCGTCGACTCTCACCGGCAGCCGATGCTCGCACCTTAGCCACAACACTCCCTGGTTATCCATGGGAACGCTCATCCTGCTTCCTTGGCAAATCGCCTCGAGCTCGTTGACCCGCTCGGCCAAGGCTGTCTGTAGTGTATCTATTTTTTCCACATCTTCAATTCGTGGCAAATCGATCTCCGTTACCACTGAGTGCTGATCCCTTTCGATGATGACGGTAGTCGGCAACTCTACGGTGACTTTTGCGTTGCCGGCGTAAATAACATAGGGAGTGGACATCAAAACCTCAGTGCCGTCCGCGTACTCCACCGCCTCGTTCTCGTACCCGTGCGTAGTGGCCCAACTTGAACAAACGGCGATGGTGCACCTGATGTAATTATTATGGCTCTTCGAATTTCGGTGTGGAAACTCAAAGGTGACAAAACCATCCCAACAAAAATATAGTGTGGATTTTTTGGGAAGTCCATGCGATCACTGACATCGGACCCTTCGTCCTCTCTCAACCACCTTGTCGCCAACGGCATCATCCTCCACGATCTCGATTACCTCAAGATGGAATTTCCGCCATGGAGCGAAGGGTTAGTCTCAACGAGCTGAGCGGACAACGATATGACATCTTGCAAGTTTTGTGGCGCAAGAAGGCATAATCCAACCCGCAGTTAAAACGCATCTCCCCACGGTCGCGATTGAGTCGTCGCATGGCGGTTGATGTGCATACCATCAACGCCGTCATCAAATAAAGGAGGAAGCAATGGCACGATTCACAGCACCAATTCGAGGTCACAAATCCGCAGCCGCCGCAGCGAACTGTCCTGCATGCAGCTTCCGCTATGGCGGCTACCGCAGCAGCTACAGTGGGGGCTACAGTTCGCCTTACCCATCGGGAAGCAGCAGCTACAGCGGCGGTGGAAGATCAATCGGGAGTGGTAGTTCAAGGCCGCGCTGGTCGCGCGCCAGTTCGTCCGTCTCGTACACGCCAGCTCAGGTTGCGTCGCTCACGCCGGTTCGTGAGGCTGTTGAGATACAAACGGCGGCTAAGCCAGATCTTCGAGATTGCTTCCTCTGCCATGCCTGGGACGACCGGCAAGGCGCCGCCAAGGAACTGCACGATTTGCTCGAGGCGGCTGGTGTCAAGGTTTGGTTCAGCGAGAAAGACCTTGGCCTTGGCGTTCCAATGATGCGCGCGATCGACAAGGGCTTGGCCGCCTCGAAAATCGGGCTCGTCCTAGTGACCCCTGCATTGCTCGCACGCCTCCCGAAAGAGGGCATTGCAGATAAAGAGCTTTCGACGCTCCTGCAGGGTAACCGGCTGGTGCCTATCGTGCATGGTACAACGTACACAGCGCTGCGCGATATCAGCCCCATGCTCGCTTCGCGAAGCGGCCTGGACACATCGGAGGACACAATGACGGTGATCGCAACCAAGATTGCCGAGCTGGTCGCCATCTGGAGCTGACAAGATAGAGAACAAGTTGGTACTTCAACTGTTCCTTGCGCTGGAATGAGTGACGTTCCAACCACGTTCTTGGACCTGCCCCCAAAACCAGGCAGGTCAAGGCAGGAACCGCTGGACGAGTACCAAAACATGAATAAAGATAACGACGACTACAAGGTGATTTTCGGAGGGGCAACCATCTCCAAGCTCGAAGCCAAAAGGGTAGGGGCTACTCTTATCTTGGGAATGATTGGTATCGTCGTCACTCTCGGGTTAACCCTTGGATTCCCGAGGAAGCTCGTTCATATTTCACCGATATTTTCACCGCCGTTGGCAACTGGCACCATGAGATCTTCAACTGGTGGGACTACAGGTTCACCAATGCCTTCACCGAGTGGCTAAACAACGGAATCCGCAAGGTCTATGACGCCGGCAACGGTCTGTCCTTCGAAGTGCTTAGGTTTAAACTGCTTTACACCAAAGGCACCCACACCTAATCCACACTCAAATTTGGAGACCCATTATTATCAGTAATCATGTTTTTATCCGATATGGCATAAAAGACATATTTTGCATTTATGCCATATTTAACATTCTGGTTATGCATTTGGCTCAAGCCCTGACGACATAGTCTTGGAGTTCGACCGCCGCGGGCTCTCGAGCCAAGTGCATAAGTTGATGTGTTGGTTCGGGACTTCACTCCCACGGATTAAATAAACTCTCCGTGCATCGTCCCATGTCTTTGACGTTCCGCGTCACAACAACCAGCCCCCAATTGATAGCCGTAGCGGCAATTAAGGAGTCCATTACCGGAAGCGTTTCGCCTCTGCTCGCTGAAGATCCCAGAAGTCTACCCCACGCCATGGCTGCATCCCTATCCACATCCAAGATCCTTCCCTTAAACCGCTCTGTCAGGTCGTCTTCGAGCCACCTCTGAAGTGTTTCCTTGCGCTCATCATCCGGTAGTTTACTGATACCCTTTTGGATTTCTCCTATGGTCAACACGCTTAAAAACAGGTTCTCTTCGTTACAGCCATCCAGCCAAACCACTACCTTTGGGTCTGGCTCTTTTTTGACCAATTCTGAAACCAGGCAGGTATCCAGCAGATACTTAACATTCACAGATCCACCTCCCGAGGCAGATCAGTGCTGCGCGTGAGATCGAGTTCGACATTGTGAAGGGGTGACTGAGCAAAAAAGGCGGATAGAGATGTTTTAGGCTTCCCAACCATCTTCCGGTACTCCTCGATGGAGATGACCACCGCTGCTGGCTCACCGCGAAGAGTGATGGTCTGAGGGCCTACGGATCGGGCCGAGTTCACCACCTGGCTCAGACGGTTCTTTGCATCCTGGAGTTGCCAGGATCCGACGTGTGGGGAATGTTTTTCATAATTTTTCATAGGGTTCTCCTCGATCTAGCCGGTCTAGCTAGATGTTATCATATTTTCGTTCAAATCCAAACAAAAACTGTTGGCAAACGCTTCAGGCGCATCGGTCAGTGTGTTGCCACGCCTCCGTGGCAAGGTCCACGGGCGCTTGAGCCAAGTGCATAACCAGATTTAACATAATTAACGGCCAGCCTTCAGCCCATACCTCGAAAGAAATTCCTCAACAACCGCGTACTCCTGGTCATTGAGATATTCGTGCCCATGTAGTTTCAGGACAGCCAATGCGAGCTCGCGGCCGGGAGTGTCATCGACGTGGACCGGTCCCGGATCCCGCTCTGCGTAGAATTCATCATCCTCGACGGCAATAACCTCGACGGATTTCATTGTCTGACGGAACATTCGATTGGCATTATCGTTTTTGACTAGGGTGCACTCAGCCTGCTGGCCAGCAGCTCGGCGATCGAGTTTAGACAGTAGTGTAAGCAAATTGCGCCGTGACAAGTAAATTCGCGATTTCACCCTCCACTAAACCTCAATCTGAAGTGGTTGCGGTTTTTGAGACAGGGTGATAAGCAATGGACCGACCTATTTCCAGAGGAGAGGTTCAATGCCACAACATCGCACCCGTCACAGCGCAGAATTCAAAGCCAAAGTAGCCGTT